>JBATOI010000015.1:0-181479 GCA_049290875.1 Thiolinea sp. | reverse complement strand
TGTATTCGGCAATCGGAGTCGAGCCGACAAAGCTAATCGCTTGTACGCGTGGATCGTTTAATAAGGTATCGACGGCCTCTTTATCGCCATTCACCACATTCAACACACCAGCGGGTAAACCCGCTTCGTGGGCGAGTTGGGCAATCAGCAGCGTAGAACTAGGATCACGTTCAGACGGTTTCAGGACGAAAGTGTTGCCACAGACAATCGCCGAGGGATACATCCACAAGGGAACCATCGCGGGGAAATTAAACGGGGTAATGCCTGCTACCACGCCTAAAGGTTGGAATTCGCTCCAGACATCAATATTCGGCCCTGCATTACGCGAGTGCTCACCTTTTAACAGTTCGGGGGCATAGCAGGCAAACTCGACATTCTCGATACCGCGCTGTAATTCGCCCCCGGCATCGTGGGAAATTTTGCCGTGTTCTTCGCCGATCAGTTGGTTGATGGCGTTGGCGTTTTGCTCCAGCAATTCTTTGAAGCGGAACATAATCCGCGCACGTTTCGCCGGTGGGGTATCGCGCCAAGCGGGGAACGCGGCTTGGGCAGCGGTGATGGCGGCTTCCACGGTGGCTTTCGAGGCTAAGGCAACTTGTTTGCTCACTGCACCCGTGGAGGGGTTGTACACCGCCTGGGTGCGCTCACTCGACTCGACCACAGAGCCATTGATTAAATGTCCGACGATTTTATTAGCTTGGCTCATTTAATTTAATTCCTGAATAGATTCGCCGATGGCATTAACGAGTGCGTCAATTTCTTGCGGGGTGATGGTGAAGGGTAAGCCGAGTTGTACAGTATCCCCGCCACTGCGCACATAGAAACCTTTTTCCCAGCACTTTTTCATCACTTCAAACGGTCTGATCACGGCATCACCGTCGCGCGCTTGCAGGGTTAAACCACCGGCTAAGCCATAGTTACGAATATCGGTCACATAAGGCAGGCCCTTCAAGCCATGCCACGCTTCTTCAAAGATCGGTGCAGTCGCTTTGACTTTATCAATCATCTGCGCATTTTGCAGAATATCCAAAGCAGCTAAACCAGCTGCACAAGCAATCGGGTGGCCTGAATAAGTGTAGCCATGCGGCAGCTCAATCATGTGCTCAGCACCACTTTTTTCCATGAAGCAATCATAAACCGCATCATTCACCACCACTCCGCCCATTGGTTGTGTGCCATTGGTGACTTGTTTGGCAAAGGTCAGCATATCCGGCGTCACGCCAAACGCTTCTGCACCCGTTTTCGCACCCATTCGGCCAAAGGCTGTTATAACTTCGTCAAAAATCAATAAGATATTATGCTGGGTACAAATCTCACGTAAGCGCTGCAAATAGCCTACGGGTGGTGGAATCACGCCCGCTGAACCTGCTAAAGGCTCAACAATCACCGCAGCAATATTCGAGGCATCATGCAAAGCGATGATATTCAATAATTCATTTGCTAATTCTGCGCCCTGTGCTGGCAGACCTTTAGAAAAAGTATTCGCTGCGGTCATGGTATGCGGTAAGTGATCAGCTTCAAGGGTTTGCCCATATAGCGCGCGATTGCCCACAATGCCGCCGACGCTAATCCCGCCGAAATTCACGCCGTGATAACCTTTAATCCGCCCGATTAAACGAGTTTTCGAGGCTTGGCCTTGTTTACGCCAATAAGCCCGCGCAATTTTTAAAGCACTCTCAACCGCATCCGAGCCGCTACAGGTGAAAAAGACATGATTCAACCCAGCAGGCATGAACTCAGTCACACGCTCAGCTAAGGCGAACGCTTTGGGGTGGGCGAAGTTGAAAGCTGGTGAGTAATCCAGTTCTTGGGCTTGTTTGGCAATAGCAGCACTAATACCCGCTTGACCGTGACCTAAACCACAAGTCCAAAGCCCTGATAAGCCATCAAAAATTCTGCGCCCGCGATCATCAATATAATAGCGGTCGTCAGCTGCCACGATCATGCGCGGCGCTTTTTTGAAAGCCCGATTGCTGGTAAAGGGTAACCAGTAGGCATCTGAATGGGTTGGTTGGCTCATGCTGATCTCTCCAAAGTGTTTAGGTAGCTTATAGTGCGGTAGGCTTTATTTTTAATAAATTTAAAATTTCATGCGCTTAGTTTAGTGTTTATTAAACAAAAACTTGAAGAATTTCTTGGCAGCCTAACCAAAAAGCAGACGACTGAAAGTGCTTAGTTGAAGCCTAAGCCGAGCGATGCTCTAGAAAAGAACCTGCTTAAATAGTTAAACTGCTGATTCCTTAGGGACTCGGCAAATGTCAACAGAACCTACTGTTTATTAAAGTAAGGAATTGAATTAAATAAGTTAATTCAGTAAGAGCCCTGCCAAATTCCGCCACGGTATAACTAATCATGGCTAATCACCACCTCAATTCCTGATTAGCCAAGTGTGCAGTTCTAGCAGGCAAAAGAAAACGCTGATTATTGATATTTTTTCATCTATCCAGCGGACTAACCACGCCATGACCGCCGCGATTGAGGACATGGGTGTAAATCATCGTAGTTTGCAACTCTTTATGCCCCTCTTCAGTACGCAAGCTGTAATGTTTCACGCGGATACGGTCACGTACTTGGTCAAGCAGCTTGGGTGCTTGTTTTTCTGGCGGGTTTGTCATGTCGTTTTTCCCATTCCGTTTAGGTCGTTTTCCACGGAAGGATACGCTACAATTCCCTGAAATCGTTGGCATCCAGTCGGGTATATGCGACAGGATGTCGTTTTGAACGGCGACATTAGGTCGCCTAATAGTAGTTAGAGGGCTCAAGAGTGGTTTCAATCTCTCATGCAACTCCCGAGGATGCCGAGGACATCTTGGCTCTCCAGAAGCTCGCTTACCAATCTGAAGCGGTCCTCTACAACGATTGGTCAATTCCACCGCTTACCCAAACCATCGAGTCCTTGCGCGAAGAATTTCCGAGTTTAGTTATTCTCAAGGCTACGTTCGGTGAAAGAATCGTCGGTTCAGTGCGTGCCAAAGTTGCTGGCGATACCTGCGCTATTGGGCGTCTCATCGTCCTCCCGGAGTTTCAAGGCAAAGGTATTGGTTCGCGGCTGTTGCAGACGATAGAACGCTCATGCAATAACGTTGCAAAGTTCGAGTTGTTCACGGGTAGTAAGAGTGAGAGCAATATTCGCCTTTACCAGCGCGCGGGCTATCGCATCACGAAAACTCAGGTGCTCTCGCCTTCTGTATCAATCACCATCCTCGAAAAGACTGCCAATGCCGCCCTCTAACATGGCGCTCAACCTCGCTCCTTTCAGTCGCTGGACGCTGCGCGATAAAGCCGCGCAGCGCCGGTTAGCTCTACGTTAGGCATTAATATGGTTTCTCGAGCGCTGTATGAGTTAATTTCAAACAAGTACGGATATGTGGCTAGTTGGGCTGTGTGGGCCAAAGCAGGAGAAAAACCGAAGTCAAATATTTCTGACATGTCTGTTCTTGATGTCAATCTTAACCCCAGTGTGCTTGACTTGGTCACGACAGACATTGTTATGGTAGCTCTCAATTTTGCGCGAGAAGTTGCATTTAATCGGCCGTTCATGAATTTCCATGATGCAAACCCTCATGGGCAAGATTATAAAATTCGACATGCATTTGAAGGCACTGAATTTTATGGTGCTTATATGACTGACATTATTAAAGATTTCCCGATGCTTTCTTCATCAGATGTCTTAAAGCATCTTAAAAACAATCCTTCAGTTGTCCAAAATCAGATAGAAAGGTTTAGGGAAGAGCTGAAATTTATCGGGACGTACAAACCAATACTGTTGGCTTTCGGCAAGGATACTTTCAATATTTTGCAACGAAATTTGCGGCACGAAGAATACGGGGCGCTTATCCAACTCACTCACTACAGTCATCAAATAAATAAAGAAAATTATCGGATTGATACGTTGAAAAGACTTGAGGTTCTACATGGCTCAAATGCCTAACCTGGCACTCAACCTCGCTCCTTTCAGTCGCTGGACGCTGCGCGATGAAGCCGCGCACCGCCGCTGACCTCCACGTTGGCGTGGGGCAAAAACAAAAAGCGTCGCCAGATTGAGAGCGTTTAAAAAGATGGGGTTTCTCTTGCTAACAAAATGCGGTGGTTACGTTCATCTGCCCAAAGAGGCGGTTGCTTGATCGTTCACGGTGCGCTGATGCGTGATAGTCCGTGCCAACTTGAGCCAAATAATCAAATAGATTTAGCCTGTCACATTTGCCATTATACAACTTAAAGACGAATAAACTTTAAGAGGAATTTAATGCTTCATTGCCGATCAGTAAGGCTTTTATCGCTTTTATCTATTATCTTTTGGACTATGATTTTTTCCCTCAATGGCTTTGATAAAAGTGATGACATATACGTTTATTTAATGATAATGTCTATTAATTTATTTCTTTACTATATATGTCATAAAGTTAATAGCTAGTGTTTCTTAGATTAAATTATGATAATCCACAAGGTTTTTTCAATTCATGCGCCAACAAGTTATTCGACGACGGACGCGGTGACAGCCCTCAACTCCGATCAACTTACTCCCCGCCACGCCCGTCAATTCAGACGTTAGCAATGGTAAACAAGGTTACCACCTGTTTGATAAAGGTAACCACTAGTCAAATTTCTTAAAACACACTTAAGTTGATTACTATGCTTAAATGATCTGTTGTTTTAAAGGAAGTTATTACACAATATCGAGAGCAATCAGGCTTGAGTATTTAATAAGATGCGCCATCGAACGGGTTAAACAATTTAATACCAAAAGAACGAAAATCTGCAATATTGCGCGTAACAACAATTAAATTATTAACTTTAGCAGTCGCAGCAATCATCGCATCTTCGTATAAAGTATCAGAAGTTTTGTGCATCAATTTTGCCCAAGCTCTAAAAATATCAGAATCCATAGATATTATGTTATAGGTATCAGCAACAAGATCCAGCCATTGTTCTAGTTGATAGGCTTTTTCCAAATCTTGCTCGCGTGTAATTTCTATTCCGGCCTGTATCTCTCCTATCGTTACAGAAGAAATAAACAAATCTTTATCTTCGACACCATTTAACCAAGAAACTACAGTGCCATGCGGTTTTTGACGCCGGAGTTCTGAAATAACATTTGTATCAAGCAAATACACAGAATTACTCCAAAGGTTCAATACGACGACGGCGCGCACCACCACGCACAGGAACAATTAAATCAGTCCGGCCAATATCCGACAAAAGTAGCTGTTTCAATGATGGTCGTGCAGCATTTTGCAACCGCTTCCAAACATCAACAGGAACAAGAACGGCCGCTTCAGCACCTCGCTTAGTCACCATTTGTGGCCCCTCTGAAATGCAAGCATCTAAAAACTCACTAAACCGCGCCTTCGCGTCTTGTACAGGCCAAGTTTGCATAGCACAACCTCTCAATAAACTAGTCATACAACTAGTCTAATGCTCTTCTTTACGCTTAGCAAGCACTGAAGCACAATGCCCCATGCGAGCAAGCGCTAACTTTACGTTAAAAAACAACTGCAACTTTGCCAGTGTGAAGTCAAACCAAAAGTTTAGGGTTTATCCACTAAACCCAATTCTCTAACCTCAACCCAACCACCCGCTCAAACTCATCGGTGTTATTGGTCACTACCGTCAAGCTATTAGCTAACGCTGTCGCGGCAATTTGCAAATCATAAGCCCCAATCGGCGTACCTTTTTGCTTGAGGTCGGCACGAATCCTAGCAGCTTGTTTTGCATCTTCAGGGGTAAAGTCGAGAATAGTCATCGGGCGCAGGAATTTTTCCAACGCCGCCAAGTTGCGTTTGTGAGCCTGACTATTTTCAACGCCATAATACAATTCAAACACCGTAACGGCTGAAATGAATACTTGCGCTGGTTTCAATGCCGTAAAACGCATCAACACTTCTGGCGGTTTTTCCTTGATCAGGTAAATACAGATGTTGGTATCCAGCAGGTACTTCATCACCACTCCCGCTCTTGCACGGCAGGCTGGTCACGCCCTTCTGCCATGAAATCGTCTGAAAACTGCTCGATGGCGAGTAACCAATCGTCCCAAGATTGCTCTAGCGGTTCAAGGATAATGCGACTGCCATCGCGGGAAATTTTGACTTCAGTACCCGGCAACCGAAAGGCTTTGGGTAAACGGATGGCTTGCGAACGCCCATTCTGAAAGATTTTTGCTGTTTGCATCACGCGCCCCTCATTAAAAGGTATATATCAAAAATATAGACCTTTTAGCACATGAATTCAAGCCTTACGCCACAAAAGCCCCCGACCAGTGGGACTTTCTCTTATCTTTCGCCCTCAGCCACTGACCAATACACATCCATCATCGGATCAAAGGCCTGTACTTCCGCTGTGCTCAATTTCAAATTAGCAGGTAGTGCCTGCGGCTCGGCATGGCGCTCTAAGACTAAGCGCTCAGTATTGACTGGCAAGCCATAAAAAGCTGGGCCATTTAAGGACACAAAGCTCTCAAATTTATCTAAAGCCTGATCCTGTTCAAAGGCTTGCGCGGTGATTGATAAGGCATTGGCTACGTTGAAAATCCCTGCACAGCCGCAAGCGGTTTCTTTTGCATGAATCGGATGAGGCGCAGAGTCTGTACCCAGAAAGAAGCGGGCGTCACCGCTGGTTGCAGCAGCGCGCAAAGCTAGACGATGCGACTCACGTTTAGCCACTGGCAAGCAGTAGTAATGTGGTTTGATGCCGCCGACTAACATGGCATTACGATTGATGACTAAATGATGCGGTGTCAGTGTAGCCGCCGTATGTGAATCGCAAGACAGCACATAATCCACGCCATCTTTAGTGGTCAGATGCTCGAAGACAATTTTTAGATTTGGGAAACGGGCGCGCAGTGGAATCAATTTGGTTTCAATGAAGACTGCTTCCCGATCAAAAATATCCACTTTCGGATCAACCACTTCGCCATGTACCAGAAAGGGCATGCCAATATCTTGCATCACTTCTAGGACGGGATAGATTTTCTCTAAATCCTTTACACCTGCGGCGGAGTTCGTGGTCGCTCCGGCAGGATAGAGTTTGACGGCGGTGACTGCACCGGATTCAAAACCTGCTTTGACATCCGCAGCTTCGGTGGTTTCGGTCATATACAGAGTCATTAAGGGCTGGAAGTTACTATTGCTAGGCAGCGCTGCCAAAATACTTGCTCGATAAGCCAAAGCATCGGCGGTGCGTACCACAGGTGGTTGCAGATTAGGCATTACAATCGCGCGCCCGAAATGCGTGGCAGTATAAGGCAATACTTTTTCCAGCATTTCGCCATGGCGTAAGTGCACATGCCAATCATCAGGCATCGCGATGTCTAAGCGAGTTGGGTTCGTCATGGGGTAGCTCCGCAGGTGAAATAGGCGCACCGATTTTAGCAAAAGATCACTACACTCTAGTAATTTTCTGTGAGTCGTCGATGGGTAAAGTATTTATTGATCATTTTATGCTTGGGTTTGAGCTTAGCGTGTGAATGCGTGCAGGTATTAGATGCGTTTAGTATTTTGCAGGGTGAAACTGATTTGATTCAAGACGAATATAGTCGTGATTTGCTGCATTTGAACGCGCAAGGTTATGAAGCTTTAAATGCTGCGTTGAAGTCTGTATTGCAGCCTTAAAAAGCAAGAGTGCCAGCCGAAGCCGACACACTTGCTAGGGAAAGCGAATGAGGAGTAGGAGGAGAGAGTATTCGCTTATTGGACTGCAGCAGGCGTTGGAGCAGCCGCTGCTGGAGCAACTACTTGTGGCTGAACAGCAGGTGCTACTGGAGCCGCCGCTTGTGGCATTGGCATCATTGGATATTGATATTGTGGGTACTGAGCAGCGTATTGGCCATAAGGAGCAGCGCCACCATTTGAAGCCGTGTTACCGAAGCCATTACCATTGCCGTAAGTGTTGCCCCAACCATTGCCGTTACCCGTCAAATAGCCGTTGCTATCACCATTGCCTTTGCCAGCCATGTCAGCATTCATATCTGACTTGCCTTTGCCTTTGAAAGTGATTTGGAATTCAACTTCGCCATCAGCATTGCCTTTGCCGCTGCCCCAGCCGTCTACAGCACCTTTACCAGTGCCCCAGCCATTGCCAGCACCGTTAGTGTAGGCAGTGCCATTGCCAGCGGCAGAGCCGTTGCCAGTGCCCATGCCGTTGTTATCGAAGAATTCAGCAGAAGCAACGCCTGATAAAGCGATTAAAGTAGCGAAAGTGATTGCTTGTAATTTCATGATCAAATCTCCTAACAGAATGTCTGTTTATTTATCTTTAAGTTGAGTTAATCATAATATTATAATTTACTAATGTAAATAGTTAAGAGGACAAATAGATGAAATCTACCCATTGGAGATAGTCAGTATTCAAGACCAATGCATTGTATAGAATGCATAAATTGTCTTTTCGTTTGAAATGCACTATATACAATGCATGAATCTCGAAGATCTTGGCAAAACGCTTAAACAGGCGCGCAAACAAAAACAGTGGACTCAAGCTGAGTTAGGCGATCAGCTGGGGATGAGTCGCGCTACCGTATCGGCACTTGAAAATGGCACGGTGAATGAAATTGGCATTCGTAAAGTTATGGCCTTGTGCTCATTATTGGGTTTGGAATTGCAGGTGCAGGCTCGCCAAACCAAACGTCCCACGCTACACACTTTAGTCTCAGAAGCTGATCAGCGAAAACGGGATCAAGGATCAAAATGAACGAACAACAGCTGGATATTTTCGCAGGTAAAGTGCGTGTGGGTATTTTAGGGTGCAGTGAATTACAAGCACGTACTTATCTATTTAACTATTTAGCCGCCGTTGATGAGTCACAAGCGATTTCCTTGACGATGCCGGTCTTGCCGGATCAATATCATTTCCAGCAGGGCGTGCATCCGATTTTCCAAATGAATTTACCCGAAGGTGAGTTGCGCGAAATGCTGCGCAATAGCTTTCAAAAAACCGTGCGGAATTTTGATGATTTAAGTTTGCTAGCCATTATCGGGCATTCACAAATTGGGCGAGTGCGGATAGCCGAGGCAGGCGAGCATCCGCTGGAAATGCCGCTCCAAAGTGTGCAAGCGCTACAAACCTATAGCGGCAGCGAAGATTTATTTATAGATTTGTTGCAACGCTTTGGGCGCTATTCAGGGATATCTGGAGTGCAGCCCAAAGTATTGGTGCGCGATGAAGCCACGGTCGCGGCGGCACTGCAGGAAGTGGAGCAAATCAGCTATAAAGATTCGACGCATATTGTCAAAGCGTGGAATCCTGAGCGCTTTCCGCAATTAGCCGCGAATGAATATTTTTGTTTGAAAGCTGCCCAGTACGCAGGTTTAGAAGTACCCGAATTTGAATTGGCTGCACAAGGGCGCTTATTGATTGTTAAACGCTTTGATCTCGATGGCAAAGGTGGCTATTTAGGCTTTGAGGATTTTTGCGTCCTGAATGGTTTAGCGACCGATGATAAATATGTCGGTAGCTATCAAGATATAGCGCTGCGGATTCGCCAGTTTGTGTCACCCCATCGGGTACATGATGCTTTAGAACAATTTTTCTTATCTTTAGCGCTCACTTGCGCAGTACGCAATGGGGATGCGCATTTGAAAAATTTCGGGGTGATTTATGCCAATCCTGAAGCTGAAGTGAGCCTAGCCCCCGCTTACGATATTGTGTCAACGACGCCTTATATTCCCAATGACAGTCTGGCTTTATTATTGGGTAGCAGCAAGCAATTCCCCGCACGGGCGGAGTTGATTAGTTTTGCACGGCGGTTTTGTAGTCTAACCGAGCGCCGAACTAGCCAATTATTAGATTGGGTGATTCATGGCTTGGAGACTGCTTTGCCGGAATTGGTGGCTTATCAAAAAGAGCACGAGGAATTTGCGCTGATTGGTGGGCGAATGCAGACGATTTGGCAGCAGGGTTTGGCGGAGTTGCGTGGGTAGTAAGCGCTGCTCCATTCAAGCTACAATAAACGCCCTTTTCCTCTGATTAAAAGACGCATTATGAATATCCGTCAGCTGCTTGATCAACGCCTCACTGCTGCTTTGCATGCAGCCGGAGCGCCTGAGTCTACTTCTGCCATTATCAAGCTTTCCACCCGACCTGAATTTGGCGATTATCAAGCCAATGGCGTAATGGCGGCTGCCAAGCAGTTGAAGATGAATCCTCGCGAGTTAGCCGCGAAAGTCTTGGAGCAGGCGGATTTAAGCGATCTCGCAGAGAAAATCGAAATTGCCGGCCCTGGATTTTTAAATATCCACTTAAAAACCGAGTGGCTCGCGGTGGCTTTGCCGAGCAATACTCAGCTTGATCCGGTCACACCGCAAACGGTCGTGGTCGATTATTCCAGCCCTAACTTAGCCAAGGAAATGCATGTCGGCCATCTGCGCTCCACGATTATTGGCGATGCAGTCGTGCGCGTGTTGGAGTTCCAAGGCCATCAAGTGGTTCGTCAGAATCATGTCGGTGATTGGGGTACTCAATTCGGGATGCTGCTCGCACACATGGCGGATTTAAAAGCCCAAGGCGGCGAGTTGTCGATGCAATTGGCTGATTTGGAAACCTTCTATCGCGAGTCTAAGCAGCGCTTTGATGCTGATTTAACCTTTGCGGAGCGTTCGCGGGAATATGTGGTCAAGCTGCAATCGGGTGATCCTGAATGTTTAGCGCTCTGGCAGCAGTTTATTGATATTTCACTAACACATTGCGAAGCAGCTTATCAAGAGCTGGATGTGTCTCTTACTCGCCAAGATGTGATGGCTGAGAGTGCTTACAATGATGACTTAGCCCATGTGATTAGCGATTTACAGGCTAAGCAGTTGCTGACCGAAAGTGAGGGGGCGCAATGTGCCTTCATGGATGAGTTTAAGAATAAAGAAGGTTCTATCACGCCACTGATTATTCAAAAAACGGGCGGTGGTTATCTGTATGCAACGACTGATTTAGCCGCCATTCGTTATCGGAATAAGGTCTTACACGCGGATCGGGTGTTGTATTTTGTCGACGTGCGCCAGTCTTTGCATTTCCAGCAAGTCTATACCTTAGCGCGGAAAGCAGGCTTTGCTCCAGCTACCATGTCACTAGAGCATATGGCCTTTGGCACGATGCTCGGCGAAGATGGCAAACCGTTCAAAACTCGTACCGGTGGCACGGTTAAACTCGCTGATTTATTGGTGGAAGCCAAAGAGCGCGCTTATCAATTAGTCAGTGAGAGAAGCCCAGAACTGAGCGAAGCAGAGCGCCACGCGATTGCACATACGGTCGGGATTGGTGCGGTTAAATATTCTGATTTATCCAAAAATCGTACTTCGGATTATGTCTTTAGCTGGGATTTAATGCTCAGTTTAGATGGAAATACCGCACCTTATCTGCAATATGCGTATGCGCGGATTCAAAGTATTTTCAGAAAGGCAGGTCTAGTTGAGCAAGCACCGATGGTACTGCATGAGCCAAGCGAACGGGTTTTAGCGATGAAACTGCTGCAATTTAATGAAATGGTGGAAAGCGTTGGGCGCGAAGGCCAACCACATCATTTGTGTAATTATCTCTATGAATTAGCAGGAAACTTTATGAGTTTCTATGAAGCTTGCCCGATTCTAAAGGATGATGTGCCTGTGGAAGTCCGTGCTAGTCGTTTGCAATTGGCTAAATTGAGTGCTGCTACCCTAAAAATAGGCTTAGGCTTGCTGGGAATCGGTGTGTTAGAAAGGATGTAAGAGAACTTAGAAAGAGTCAGATGTCCTGACTCTTTCCAGAGTGTGCTTAATAGCCGAAGCTACGTGGGCCTGCGTAAACCCATTCCACTAAATCATCATGGGCTGAGCGCACAGAAGCACGGGCGCGTGGGTCATTGTGCAGAATTGAGATCACATACATTTGCCCATCCGAGGCTTGTAAATAACCTGCCAAGGCGCGTACATCGCGGAGTGTTCCGGTTTTAAAACGGCCACGCCCAGCAAGACTGGAGTTTTTCATCCGATTTTTCAGGGTGCCATCCACGCCTAAAACAGCCATCGAGGTCATCAAGTCATTACGGTAAGGGCTGTTGTAAGCATCCACTAACATTTCGCCCATGTGCCGTGGTGTGATTTGCTCAATTCGGCTTAAGCCAGAGCCATTTTCAAGACGTAATTCAGGGAAGGATAAACCACGCGACTCTAACCACTGTCCAATGGCTTGTGCGCCTTTTTGTGGTGTGCCGGGTGCGCCTAATTGCTTAGCACCAATGGACAACAGAATTTGACGTGCCATGACATTATTGCTGTCTTTATTCACTTCCATAATAATTTCGCGTAAGGGACGTGAACGGTGGGTATACACGAGTTGAGCACTTTGTGGGGTGCCACCGCGCACGAATGTGCCCTGCATTTGCCCGCCCATTTCACCTACCCACACCTTCCAGAAGCTACCAAACAGGTTCACATTGAGTGCTTGGCGAGCTTGAGGGCTAGACGGTAGGATTGGGCAGACTTTTTGAATCTTACCTTTTAGATCCTTGAATTCGTAGCAGCTACCCCGTTCTTGATAAAGAATGGCTTCGGGCTGTGCGTTATAGGCTGCCCCTGCATTACCATCAAAATCACCCGGATCTTGATAAGGCACATTAAAGAAGCCAGTGTCAGCCACTAAATTACCTTTAATGCTATTAATGCCTCGCGCCCGTAAGGCTTGCAGCATTTGCCTAAAGTCATTTTCAGCGAATTGCGGATTGCCGTAACCACGAATAATCACATCACCATACAGCGTGCCACCCGTGACATTGCCATTAGTGTGGATTTCTGTCGGCCAACGATAATCAGGGCCAAGGATGCCAAGTGCTGCATAGGTAGTGACTAGCTTCATAGTGGAAGCTGGGCTTTGTGGATTATCGGCATTAGCCGTGAGTAAAGCGGGTTGCCCACCACCGGCTAAGCGGACATAAGTGCCCATACCGGCTTCCGATACTCCGCTTGCACGTAGAGTACCTGCGACTTGATCAGGTAAGCGGGTAAAGCGCCCAGGGCCGGTATACATCCGACCTGCTGCAAATTGTGCAACTGGGCGGTTTTCTTGCTGCTCATAGTTGCTAATAGCTGGTGGCGTACTAAACTGCTGTCGGACACGCTCCATGCGTTGACGCTGCCGCGCACGCATTTCTTGCGAGCGTTCTTGCATAGCAACTTGCTGCTGGCGTGCCCGTTCAGCTGCTTGCTGTGAGGCTTGTTCACGTTCCTGCCGTTCTTGAGCCAGCATTCTCAAAGCATTTTCTTGGCGCTGCTCTTCTTGTGCGCGTTGTTCTTGCCAACGTGTTTGTTGGTTGTGGCGCTGCACATTCACTGGTGGGCGTTGTTGCTGAGCAATGTAACGCTGTGGTTGTTGCGGTGTTGAAGTTAAAGCTTCAGCCGCTGGAATCTGTCCACGTGGCGCAGGTGTTGTGCCACAAGCACTTAAGAGTGCTGAGCAAACAGCAATTACACTGAGGCGTAAAGTTAGCATGTAAATTCCCCGATCTTTTCCATCATGCTGAATTCAAGGGTCTTAGGGTAGAAGCTGTCCATAGAAAAAACAAGCTTGCGATTAATTAAGGTTGCGCAATATGCAGGGCTTTAAATAAATAGTCCCTGAATGTGTGAACTAAAAAAACGATGAATTACCGTTGCATTCCTGCCACTGCAAAAATACAACAGTCGATTTTCTAACACTTATGGTATTTTCGCCCAAAAGCAATTACTTACAGAGGGATAACCAATATGAATAAAGTTCTCGTATCAGTATTAGGCGCGCTTTTAATAATAACATGCACGGCCAGCCAAGCCGCTACTAAACACTCAGTTGCAACTAACAAACCGGCAGCCAGTGCAGGTTTTGTGGGAGTGGCTTCGTTTTATGCCAAAAAGTTTCATGGTCGTTTTACCGCCAGTGGTCAGCGTTATGACAATAACGGTTTTACGGCTGCTCATGGTCGTCTACCTTTCGGCACCAAGCTTAAGGTGACTAATCTACACAATAAACGCTCAGTCATCGTCACTGTGAATGATCGAGGGGCATTTCACTCTTATGGACGGATTATCGATTTATCACGTGCCGCAGCCAAAGAAATTGGCATGATTAATCGCGGTACCGCTAAAGTGAAGCTAGAAGTGCTAAAATAAGCTTCTTAAAGTTTTCGCGGATTCAATTTTTGATGAAATTTAACTTAGCTCAAGTACTAACCTTCGGGTTATTGGCTTGGACAGGTGCTGCTCAAGCGGTCGATTGTGCTGCCGTTCGGGAGCGCTTTCAGTGTGATGCTTCTACTAAATATCCACTGCATTTGAGTTTTGATGATGGTCCAGCCCTACAAACCACTGATGTTCTCAATGTTTTAAAGCAAGAAAAAATCCCCGCTACCTTTTTCGTGATCGCGTATAAAGTCGATTGCCCTGCTATAGAAAAACAATGTCAATCAGAGCACCCTAATGATGCTGCTAAAGCCTGTGTGCAACCCGTGCGCGAATGTGAGCAGCGCAAGCAAATTCTTCAGCAAGCGAAACAAGCAGGACATGTGATTGGCTCGCATTCTTATGAGCATTTGCGCTATTCAGAAGTTGAGCAAGGCTTGATGAATGAACATTTTCGCTTAGCTCGACAAGTATTAAATCCCTACTTAACTACTAATCCACCGCTATTTCGTTTGCCTTATGGCGATGGCTGGTTTAATCGCGAGCAAAAGCCACAAGTACTGCAAGCTTTAAAAGCAAATGGTTTTCAGCATATTGCTTGGCAATTTTCTGCCTTTGATTGGGACGAAAAGAACCAACAGGGAGATAAGATTTTAGCGAATGTGCTTGAGCAAGTTTGCACACGTAAGCAAGGTGGAGTTGTGCTGTTTCATGATGGTGTGCATGATCAAATGCAGCAAGGGCGCTTATTCACGACGACTCATTTGAAAGAATGGATTCCTTCTCTGCGTTGCGTGGTGGATTTCAAACCGCTGTCTTTCTTTGAAAAAGGTTATACTCAGCACCGTTAATTGGCAGCGGAGTAGTCATTGATGGACAGGCAACCGCGCGCTGTTTCACTGATTTCTGGCGGGCTAGATTCTATGCTCGCCACCAAAGCAGTGCTCGAACAGGGTGTGCATGTAGAAGGGATTAACTTCTTTACTGGTTTTTGTGTAGAGGGTCATACCCACGCAATTCGTAAACAAGAGCGCGATAAACCCAAACGCAATAACTCCTTATGGGTCGCTGAACAACTCGGAATCAAGCTACACATTATTGATATTGTTGAAGAATATAAAGAGGTCGTGCTCAACCCTAAACATGGCTATGGCGCTAATCTCAATCCTTGTTTGGATTGCAAAATTTTCATGGTAAAGAAGGCGAAGGAATGGCTGGTTAAGCATGATTTTGACTTTATCATCACTGGTGAAGTGGTTGGGCAACGCCCGATGTCGCAGCGTGCTTTCACCATGCCGATTGTGGCGGCAGAGTCGGGTGCCGATGATTTATTGCTGCGACCTTTATCTGCACGAAACCTACCTGCCAGTCGTGCTGAGCGTGAAGGTTGGGTAAAGCGTGAGCAGCTATTTGGCTTCAGTGGCCGCAGTCGTAAACCGCAAATTGCCTTAGCGAATCAGTGGGGCATTAGTGAATATGCTCAACCAGCAGGTGGCTGCTGTTTCCTAACGGATGCGAATTATTCTGATAAGTTACGTGATCTTTGGGCGCATCGTCCCAGCCGTAATTATGAGTTAGACGATATTATGCTGCTGAAGATCGGGCGGCATTTGCGTCCACGCCCGCATTTCAAAATGATTTTGTCGCGGGAAGAAGGCGAGACTAATTTCTTGGAAGGCTACAAAAATGAGTTCATGTGGATTAAAACCGCTAGTTGCTCAGGGCCACTGACTTTGCTAGATGGCGATAATCTTACTGAAGACGACATTCAGCTAGCCGCCCAACTCTCAGCGCGTTATAGCAAAGGCAAAGATATGGATGTGGTGGTGTGTAAAGTCGCGCACCCACGTGAAGAATCCAGAGAGATTACGGTGAAGCCTTTCAGTGGGCCGCTTCCAGAGGAATGGTTACTCTAAACTATAAACTGCCAGTCTAAAGTTACTGGCAGTTATTAAAGGCTGACTTACTTAAAAGCGCAACCTGCTTGAATTCCCATTTTCTTGAAGATGAGTGCAGCAGGGCAAAAGCCTGTGAAAGCAGCTTGCAGTAAATTTAAACCGACAAAACCAGTCAGCCACAGCCAGTTCATATGGTGATACACAGCCAATAAAACACTTAGCAGTACGATCACGCCTGCCATTGCAAATACCATTCTATCTAGCGTCATCTTTATTTCTCCCAGTATGTTCGATGTTTATTATATTAGAATGTAATTATTAAAAGAGCTAGATGAAAAATTAACTACTCGATCAAACGCTAGCTAGACAGAATGAGCTAGCAACCGTAAATTCTTAGAATTATTAAGTTGGGCGGCAAACACTCAATTTGCGTATCAAATCCTCGACTTCTTCAGGGCTTAACTTTTTGCCTGCTTTGAGGGCTGGCTCAGGCTTAATAGATTTTACACCTGCTTGAGTGAGTGCCGACGTGGTGTCTTTATTTGCCTGCTTGAGTTTATCCGCTTCGGATTTAGGGCTAACGCTGACAGTCGGAGTGGGGCTTGCAGCACTAGGGTTTAGCATGCAACCGCTAAGCGCTAACATACTCACAACCATACTCGCAGATAGTAGCACGTAAGATTTACGCATTTAATGCTCCCTCGTATTAAGTGAATTGGGGTCTATTTATCATAACATGTGTCTACCTAGCTGTGCTGTTTGCCCATCAAGGAATAATGAGGATTCATCCCTTTTTATTGCGCTGCAAATTGTCCTTTGCGAACATAAAATTTACAATGAAATCGCCTAAATGATACATAATTTCAAACATATGAGGGGAAGACAGGGCATGGACAAAATATGGCAACAACACTATCCCGAAGGTGTGCCACTAGACATAGACACACATATCTATAATTCTTTGCAGGATGTCTTTTTGCAAAGTACCCAGCGCTTTGCTGATTTACCCGCTTATGTGAATTTAGGCAAAACCGTTACCTATGCTGAAGTTGAGCGCTTAACCGGTTATTTTGCCGCCTATTTGCGCCACGAAGTTGGCTTAAAAAAAGGCGACCGTATTGCGATTATGATGCCCAATCTAATCCAATATCCGATTGTCTTATTTGCGGCTTTTAGGGCTGGCTTGATTGTGGTCAATACCAATCCCTTATATACCGATCGAGAGTTGAAGCATCAGCTGCAAGATTCGGGAGCAGCAGCCATCGTTATTTTAGAAAATTTTGCGCATACTTTGCAGGATGTCTTAGCGGATACACAGGTCAAAACCATTATTACGACGCGTATCGGCGATATGCTGGGTTTAAAAGGCCATTTAGTTAGTTTTGTGGTCAAGCATATTAAAAAAATGGTGCCTGCTTTTTCACTGCCGACTGCCATCAGCTTTAAAGACGCTTTACACAAAGGGCGTAATCACCCATTTATCGATGAAAAAATTGAGCATGAAGATGTTGCCTTCTTGCAATATACCGGCGGCACGACGGGGGTGGCGAAAGGGGCTATGCTCACGCACCGAAATATGATTGCCAATCTCTTACAAGCGGATGCCTGGACAGCACGCGATTTACGCCCTGGAGAAGAAATATTTATCACTGCTTTACCGCTCTATCATGTGTTTGCTTTAACGGCGAACGCTTTATTTGCCTGCAAGTTGGGCGCAAAAACTATCTTAATTACTAATCCACGTGATTTTCCGGCTTTTGTCAAAGAGCTGAAAAAAGAGAAGTTTTCTTTTATCACGGGTGTCAATACACTATTTAATGCGCTGTTGAATGCTCCTGGTTTTAATGAGGTCGATTTTTCGGGTTTAAAAATCACTTTAGGGGGTGGAATGGCCGTGCAAAAAGCGGTGGCGGATAAATGGCAGGCGGTGACAGGTTGTGTGCTCTTGGAAGCCTATGGTTTAACTGAAAGCTCGCCTGCTGCTTGTATCAATCCCATCGATCTAAAAGCGTATAACGGTATGATTGGCTTGCCGATTCCTTCGACTGAAGTGCAGATTCGTGACTTGGATGGCAAGGTTTTAGAGATCAATGAAACGGGTGAGCTGTGGATTCGTGGCCCACAAGTTATGAAAGGTTATTGGAATCGCCCCGAAGAAACCGCCAAAACCATTGATGTTAGCGGTTGGCTGCGCACAGGCGATATGGGCTTTGTGAATGAAAATGGCTATATCAAACTGGTTGATCGCTTAAAAGATATGGTGCTGGTTTCTGGCTTCAATGTTTATCCGAATGAAGTTGAAGATGTATTAGTTTCTAACCCTAAAGTCTTAGAAGCTGGTGTCATTGGCGTGCCAGATGGTGCTGCTGGTGAGGCAGTTAAAGCTTTCGTGGTGAAAAAAGATCCAAGCCTGACTGAAGCGGAGTTAATGGTTTGGTGTAAAGATCAATTGACCGGCTATAAACGCCCGAAATCAATTGTATTCGTAAAAGAACTACCCAAAAGTAATGTTGGCAAAATATTACGGCGTGAATTGCGTAATTTAAACCCTTAGGACGTTTGTGTCGGTTTTTGAATTTTTCACTAAAAAGCGGCTATTTTCTACGAAAGCTCTATTAGGGCTGTTCTTGGGAATTGCCGTTTTAATTATTCTCACTGTCTACTATTCAGTCAGTTATTCAGCACAAGTTCGCCTACAGGAAAGTTCGCAGAATTATTTAACTCGCCTCACGGGTGCTTTAGATTCAGTCTTAGCCCGGCATAGCTATTTACCTATCTTGCTCGCTCAAGAGCCATTTATTCAAGACTATTTACAGAAAAGGCCTGATGCAATTAGTACTGAGCAGCTTAATAGGTATCTGGAGCGGATTAATAAAATTGCAGGTACTTTAGATATTTATTTAATGCTGCCGAATGGCGATACGATTGCCGCGAGTAATTGGGCAAAAGAGCAGAGTTTTATTGGTAAAAATTTTGCGTTTCGGCCTTATTTTCAACAAGCGATTCAAGGTGGTTTAGGTCGCTATTATGCAGTGGGTACGACTTCAAATGAACGTGGCTATTATTTTGCGGCGCTAGTCAGTGATGAGGAAGGGCATTCTTTGGGTGTGATTACCATCAAAGTGAATGTAGCTGAGACCGAAGAGGTTTGGCAGTCTGAACCGATTGATTTCTTAGTGACTGATTCAGAGGGGATCGTTTTCCTAGCTAGTCAAAAGCAGTGGCTATTTCATACCATCAAACCGTTGACCGACTTACGTCGTCAAGCTATTCATGAAGTGAAGCGTTATCTTGATCACTCCTTAGACGCCTTGCCAGATTTTCGTCAAGTCTCTCTTGCTGTCCCTTATCAGCAAGCGTGGTTACAAGGTAAACGCTATCTGCTGGCTGAGCGTTCTATGAAGGAGGCTGATTGGGAAGTTTATGTTTTATTGGATTGGCAGTCAGTCACGCGCCCTGCAGTGATAGCGGCAGCACTCGCCACGGTGTTGTTATTGCTGACCAGCTTATTGCTGCTGCTACTTTGGAAGAATCAATCTCAACGCAGGCGCTATAAACAAGCAGCGATGGAGGCTTTGGAATCTAAAGTCGAAGAACGCACACGTGAACTACGTCTCGCCCAAGAAGAGTTGGTACAAGCCGCGAAAATGGCGGCTTTGGGGCAATTGTCGGCGGCGATCAATCATGAGTTAAATAATCCCCTCGGCGCGATTCGGGCGTATGCGGATAATGCTAGTCAATTTTTAGAGCGCGGCCACCCTGAATTTGCCAAAACTAATTTGCAGGAAATTTCTGGCTTGACTGAGCGCATGGCTGCGATTACGCGGCAATTAAAGATATTTTCACGCAAGAGTAGCGGTAGTATTAGCGACTGCCATTTGCCGGTAGCTCTGGATTCCGCTTTCCTGATTGTACGCCCTAAACTTACGCAAACGACGGTCGGCTTTCATGATCAGCGTGATACAAGCATTCAGTGGGTGCGTGCTGATCTGGTCTGGCTGGAGCAGATCTTAGTGAATTTATTAAGCAATGCGATTGATGCTGCCTCTGAACAACCGGCAGGGCAAGTTTGGTTAAGCACGCAGCGCCTAGAGAACAAAGTGCGCATTCAAGTGTGCGATAATGGGGCTGGGATTCAAGAGCAAGATAGGCCGCATTTGTTTGAGCCATTTTTTACTACCAAGGCTTTGGGCAAGGGTTTAGGTTTGGGCTTGTCGATTTCCTATCGCTTAGCGAAAGATATGCAAGGCGAATTATTAGCTGAAAATTCGCCCGAAGGTGGAGCCATCTTTAGCTTACTACTGCCTTTTGTAGACACTGCAATGGAGACTGAAGATGACTAAACTGCTATTAGTGGATGATGAAAAAATCATCCGAGACTCAGTAGGCCAGTCATTAATGCTCGCCGGTTTTGCAGTAGAAACCTTTGCTAGTGCTGTTGAAGCGCTGCCTAAACTACATGCTGATTTTGATGGCCTGTTGATTACTGATATTCGCATGCCGGAAATGGACGGTTTGGAGCTGATGGAGCAAACGCATCGACTGGATGCTGATTTGCCGGTGATTCTAATTAGTGGGCATGCCGATGTGGCTTTAGCAGTGAATGCGATTCGTGATGGGGCTTATGATCTCCTCGAAAAACCGTTTGCTACCCAAGAACTCATCGAAAGCGTTAAACGTGCTTTAGAAAAGCGCCGCCTCACTTTAGAGAATCGGGCTTTAAAAGCAGAGCTTGCGGCACAACAAACCCGTTTAGGCCCACGTATTATTGGTCAAGCGCCGAGTATTGTGGCCTTGCGCAAAATGATTACCCGCTTGGCGAATGTGGATGCCGATGTGTTGGTCTGGGGCGAAACCGGTACTGGCAAGGAATTGGTCGCCCGCTCTTTGCACGAACAAAGCAAGCGGCGCAATCATAATTATGTCGCGATTAATTGCGGAGCGATCCCTGCGAATTTAATCGACAGCGAATTATTTGGGCATGAAGCGGGTGCTTTCACTGGAGCCAAAGGTTTAAGAATCGGCAAGTTTGAGCATGCGAATGGTGGCACGCTGTTTTTAGATGAAATTGAAAGCATGCCACTGACTACGCAAATGCCTTTGTTGCGCGTGCTGCAAGAGCGGCAGATTGAGCGTTTGGGTTCCAATCAATTATTACCGCTCGATCTGCGCATTATTGCCGCCACCAAAGTCGATTTAAAAGAAGCCGCCGAGCGTGCTGAATTTCGGCGTGATCTGTATTACCGCTTGAATGTAGTCACCTTAGAAATTCCACCTTTGCGGGCAAGGCGTGAAGATATTCCGATGTTATTTCAGCATTTTATGCTGATAGCCGCCGCTCGCTCAGAGCTGGAAGTCCCGCCTTTAGATAGTAAAGCGCTGCATGTGCTTTTGGGGCATGATTGGCCGGGTAATATTCGTGAGTTGCGCAATATTGCTGAGCGCTATGTGCTGTTGGGCGATGCCTATAGCTATGATTTTGCAGCCTTGATGAACGCCGAGGGAGTACCTGATGGTTTGTCACTAGCTGACCAAGTTGCCTGCTATGAAAAAGCGCTGATTGAACAAACGCTCAATCGTTATAACGGGAATATTAAATTAGCCATGGAAGCTTTGGATATTCCGCGTAAGACCTTGTCGGATAAGATGAGGAAGTATGGGTTAGAGCGGGGGCAGTTTTTGGAGTAACTACCCGAAATTCTCTAAACTAGCACTTTTAAGTAATGCTTAATTCAACCTACTCTTATCTTTCGCCCGCTGCACCAGCCCCACAATCGCCAGTACAAAAGTAATGGTAGAAACCACCCAAGCTATCGAGCTGATGGCTTCAGTAGACCCATCTGCCGGAGCGGCTAAATACCCCGGCAAGTAATAAGTAGCGATGGAGATGATCAGTAGCGCGGCAATGACAATAGTATTTTTTAGCATGTTTAAATCCGTTCGCCCCACAGATCATGTTCATCGGAGTGGGTAATCATCACTTTAGTAAATTCACCCACCGGTAATTCCACCCCTTCAATCATCACCTGCCCATCAATCTCGGGCGCATCCCGATAGCTGCGTCCAATACTGACTCCATCATCGGCTTCATCAATCAGCACCTGCAGGGTTTTGCCGATTAAGCTGCTGAGTTTGTTGGCGCTGATTTCGGCTTGCAGTTCCATGAAGCGCTCTAAGCGTTCTTCTTTCACTTCCTCAGGTACAGGATTCGCCAACTCATTCGCAGGTGCACCTTCCACGGCGGAATACGTAAAGGCACCCACACGATCTAATTGCGCTTCTTCCAAGAAATCGAGCAGAATTTCAAAATCTTCTTCAGTTTCGCCAGGGAAGCCGACAATAAAGGTACTGCGCACCGCAATATCGGGACATTGTTCACGCCATTTATTTAAGCGATCTAAGACTTTTTCGGCATGGGCTGGGCGGCGCATATCTTTGAGAATACGCGGGCTAGCGTGTTGGAAGGGAATATCCAAGTAGGGCAGGATTTTGCCTTCCGCCATTAGGGGCAAAAGATTGTCTACATGTGGATAAGGATAGACATAATGCAAACGCACCCACACGCCCAACTCACCTAAGGCTTCAGCTAATTGCTGGCTATGGGTTTTGAGCGGGCGACCCTTCCAAAAACCAGTGCGATATTTGGTATCAATGCCGTAAGCGCTGGTGTCTTGCGAAATCACTAGTAATTCTTTTACGCCGGCATTCACCAAATTTTCGGCTTCCTGCATCACATCGCCAATCGGACGCGACACCAAATCACCGCGCAAATGCGGAATAATGCAGAACGAGCAGCGATGATTGCAGCCTTCGGAGATTTTCAGATAAGCATAATGGCGCGGAGTGAGGCGAATGCCTTGAGGCGGAACCAGATCAGTATAAGGGTCGTGTAGCGGTGGCAAATGCTCATGCACTGATTTCATTACCGCTTCATAGGCATGTGCACCACTGACGGCGAGCACATTTGGGTAAGCACTTAACACTTTTTCAGAATCAGCACCCAAACAACCCGTGACTATCACGCGCCCATTTTCATCCAGCGCTTCACCAATCGCATCCAAGGATTCTTGAATCGCTGAATCAATAAAACCGCAAGTGTTCACGACCACTAGGTCGGCATCATTATAGCTGGGGCTAATCGTGTAACCTTCCGCACGTAGTTGGGTCAAGATGCGTTCAGAGTCGACCAAGGCTTTCGGACAACCAAGGCTAACAAAACCGACACGTGGGGTAGTGGACTGCTTCATACCAAAATACCGCAAAACTGCTTAGCAAAGGGGAGGCTATCATAGCGTATTCACTGCGGGGATGCTGCTAGAATCGTGGCTTAAAAATGTATGGCTGTGCTTGATTTGAAGTCTTATCGGCGCTAACTTATCAACAATCATAAATAAAATTTATTAATAACTAATTAAGTTAGTCAAATACTAAAAACGGCGTTTTCATTTTTATTTTCAGATACTTACTTTGAAATCTTCGTAAAAGTGGTAAGTTTTTAACAGAACCCTATAAAAAATCATCAACTGACTTATCCACAGCTTAGCTGGTGGATAACTGGTAAGCTTAACTGGTTTGGATAAGTCTATCTCTCTCTGCTCGGCCTATCCTACCCAAAGACATATACAGATGCGTACAAGGCTTTGGCTAGAATGCACTATAGATACTTTGATTGATAAGAGGTGGATATGTCTAAGTTGCATCCAGTCATCGCTGTCACTGGCTCATCTGGAGCGGGAACGACGTTTGTAAAGCGTGCCTTTGAAGGCATTTTACGCCGCGAAAAAATCAAAGCAGCCATCATTGAAGGTGACAGTTTTCATAGTGTAACGCGGGCAGAGTTCAAACGACGCTCCAAAGATGAGCGGCATTTTAGCCATTTTGGTCCAGAAGCGAATGATTTTCATGCGTTGGAAACGTTATTTCAATCCTATGGCACAAGTGGTACAGGTAAAAAGCGTTATTACTTACACAATGATATAGAAGCACATGAACATACCCAGCGCTTAGCTGCGAAAGGTATTTGTTGTGCTGCAGACTCTGGTGAGTTTACACCTTGGGAAGCTATTGATGAGGGTACCGATATTCTGTTCTATGAGGGTTTACACGGCTTAGTTGTGGACGATACAGCCAATAAAAAGTATGGCGGCTATAATGTAGCGCAGTATGTTGATTTAGGGATTGGTGTTGTGCCCAGCATTAATCTGGAGTGGATTCAAAAAATTCACCGTGATCATGCTGAGCGTGGTTATAGTGCTGAAGCCACTGTCGATACGATCTTACGGCGCATGCCCGATTATATTAATCACATTACGCCGCAATTCTCACGCACCGATATTAACTTTCAACGTGTACCCACTGTGGATACGTCTAATCCTTTTATTGCGCGTGATATTCCCTCGCCGGATGAAAGCTTTGTAGTGATTCGCTTTCGTGACCCCAAAAAATTCTCGATTGATTTCACTTATTTATTATCAATGATCCAGCATTCATTTATGTCACGCCGCAATAGCATTGTCGTGCCGGGAGGGAAGTTAAGTCTAGCGATGGAGCTAATTTTAAACCCTATCATTAATGCTATGTTAGCAGCTCGCCCCAAACTTATTGAAGCCTAAAGGCTCAAAGCTTGGCGCATCTGCTGGATTAATTGGGTAGCTGAGTCTAGAGAATAAGCTTCAGGCTTGAATTTCCCCCAAACAGGTGCAGGCCAAGCAGCATCGGTTTTAAAACGCGCAATATGATGCAGATGTAATTGTGGTACAACATTACCTAACGCTGCAATATTCAATTTATCGGCTTTAAAGAGCTGCATCAGTTGGCGACTGACTAAATCCGATTCTTCCCAAAGCTGCCTTCGATCTGCGCCAGCAAGCTGATGTATCTCAGTGGTGTCAGCTCGCTGTGGCACGAGGATTAGCCACGGATAACGGCTTTCATTCATCAGTAGCACACGGCACAAGGGCAAATTGCCCACTACGTAAGTATCCGCTGTGAGTTGTGGATGCAGTTCAAAAACTTGGCTCATGCTTGTTTCTCAGCCAGTGCCTTTAGAGTATCTGGGCTGTAATCGAAAGAATCTGAATATAAATGCTCAGCGCGCAAGCCACGTGCTAAAAAGGCTTCGCGCCCTGCAATAATCATCGGTGGTGGGCCACTCATATACACTTGATACGCGGTTAAATCAGGGAAATCGGCAACCACCGCGTCATGTACCCAACCGGTACGACCTTGCCACTGATCTTCGGGTTTGGGTTCGGAAAGTACCGGAATATATTTAAACTGCGGATAGCGATTCATCCAATCACGCGGCAAATAGTCCATGTATAAATCTTCTTTGCTGCGCACGCCCCAATACAAATAAACCGCTTGATCAAAACCTTTCAGTTTTAAATATTCCAGCATGCTTTTGAGTGGCGCAAAGCCAGTACCGCCACCGACTAAAATTACCGGATGGGTGAGTTCACGAATATAGAAGCTACCTAAAGGCCCTTGCATGCGCAGCAAGGCTTTTTCTTTCATGTCATTGAATACATGTGAAGTGAAATGCCCATTCGGTACATGGCGAATATGTAGCTCAATAAAAGTATCACCAGTCGGTGCATTCGCAATCGAGAAGCTGCGGCGTTTGCCATCACGTAACAAGAGGTCGATGTATTGACCGGCCATAAAGCGTAAGCGTTCGTTGGCAGGTAATTTTAGAGTCATTTCGATGACATCAGGGTTGAGTTTGCGCAGCTTCTCAACGCGGACTGGCAAGGTTTTGACTTCAATTTCAGAGAGTTCACCGACTTGTGGGCAGTCGATTTCTACATCAGACAGTGCAATGGCTTGGCAGAGAAGCGCACGACCTTGTTCCATATCATAAGGGGATAAAGCCAGTGGCTCGCCTTGTGGATAGTCGACGGCGCCCTGCTTGATAGTAACCATGCAAGCACCACAAGAACCGCTACGACAGCTATACGGAAGTGCAATGCCTTGTCTTAAGCCCGCATCCAGCAGATTTTCTTGTTGTTCAACGCTAAAACTATGACCACTGGGTTGGACGGTGACTTTGTACATGAAACGCGCTTCCTTCTAGCAAAGTTAGAGCGCCTAGTTTAGCGAGTGGAGGGGAATTAGGGAAAGTTTAGTACGATTTAAAAAGGGCATCTTAAGATGGATGAAAGATGCCCGAACGGGAGATTGTTTACATGACGCCTAATAACTTAGGGAACCATAAGCTAATCGCTGGCACATAAGTGACTAATACTAAGAAAACCAACATGGACAAGAGCCATGGCCAAACGGCAACAGTCAGTTCAGTGATACCCATTTTGGTAATTCCTGATGCCACATATAGATTTAGGCCTACTGGCGGATGACACATGCCCACTTCCATATTCACCACCATGATGATACCGAAGTGAATCGGATCAATGCCCAGCTTCATCGCCATTGGGAATAAAATCGGTGCGAAGATCAGGACAATACTGGACGGCTCCATGAAATTGCCCGCAACCAGCAGCAGAATATTCACTGCTAACAGGAAGATTACTGCATTCATGCCTTGAGCCAGCATCCAATCAGCCATTGACTGTGGAATCTGCTCATTGGTGAGAATGAAGGAGAACATGACTGCATTGGTGATGATATACAGCAACATCGCTGACATGCTGGCCGAGTTCAGTAGTACGCGCGGTACATCTTTCAAGCCCATGTCTTTGTAGACAAAGACCGCAACCACGAAGGCATACACAGCACTCATCGCCGCTGCTTCAGTCGGGGTGAAGATACCGGTATAAATACCACCCATGACCACAACAATCAGCAATAAGCCCCAGACCGAATCGCGAAAGGCTTGCCAGCGAGTTTTCAGATCGGCTTTGGGTTGGCGTGGATAGTCAAATTTCTTCGCACGATACCAAGTGGTAAAGCCTAAGAAACCTGCCAGCATCAAGCCCGGAACCACCCCCGCCATGAATAAAGCACCGACCGAGCTATTGGTCGCGACTGCATACATGACCATCACAATGGAAGGTGGGATCAAAATTCCTAAAGCACCCGAAGTGGTAATAACCCCTGCACCGAAATTTTTCGGGAAGCCTGCTTTGAGCATTGCAGGTAACAAGATCGAGCCAATCGCTACTACGGTTGCAGGGCTAGAGCCAGAAACTGCTGCGAATAAAGCACAAGCTAATACGCCTGCTAAGCCTAAACCGCCATACCAGTGACCGACCATGGAAGAGGCAAAGTTAATCATCCGCCTCGCTACCCCTCCATGGGTCAGGAAATTACCTGCCAGAATGAAGAAGGGGATCGCCATGATTTCGAATTTTTCAATACCGGTGAACAGCTTCAATGCAACCGCTTCAATCGGTACTTCGGTCATGGTGAACAGGAAGGTGAGCACCGTTAGACCCAACGCAATCGAGATGGGCATCCCAGTCAGCATGAGGAGAATTAATAAGCCAAAGATAACTAATGCACTCATGATTTATGCCCTACGACTGGTTGCTCAAGTTCATCTTCTAAGCCATCGACATGGCCGTGATCGTGGTGTGGCATTTCGCCAGTCCGTAAGTAGGTGACTAACACTTGAATAAAACGGAAGCACATTAAGGACGAGCCGAGCGGGACGGCCATATATACAATCCAAGTCGGCCACTCTAAATCAGGCGTGGTTGGACCTTCATAATGCTCGCCGGTCTCAAAGCCGAAACTGGATAAGAAAACATAAGCAAGGCCATTTTCCCAGACCATGCGCGCACCTAGGATTGCGACAATGCCCGTGAATACGATACAAGAGGCTAGAGCAAAGATCGTGATGCGGTGGCGATTTCCTGGGTTTAAGTAGTTGACTAACACATCAACCCCGACGTGAATGCCTTGACGTACCCCGTAAGCTGCCCCGAATTTAGCCATCCAGACGAACAGAATAATGCAGAGCTCTTGAGCCCAACTCAGATGAATGCTGAGTAAGAAATCCTGAAAAGCACCCAATGGCCAACCTGACATGTATCGATGCACAACAGCAACGAAAATCACTAAGGTGGCGGCTGCGATCAGGAAGGTAATGAGAATTTCTTCCAGACGGTCAAGCCACTTCATAACACTCCTCCGCTCATAGACTTCGGCCAAACAGCAAAAAAACGGCCTACTCACAAGGGCAAGTAGACCGTAAACCAATGGCAGAATTTACTTCGCTGGATCAAATCCAGTCGCGGTATAGATTGAGCTAATCAAATCTTTACCAATACGCTCGGCCATTTCGGTATGAACCGGAGCCAGTGCTTTTTGCAGTGCTTTCATTTCGTCTTCAGTGGGCTGATAAACTTCAGTCTTGCCGCTAGCCTTGACTGCTTCCAGCGCTTTGTCGTTCTCTTCTTTAGCAATTTGGTTGGCGTAATCAGTTGATTCTTTAATCGCTTCTTCCAAAGACTTGCGCACATCTTCAGGAATTTTGTCCCAGAAAGATTTATTCGCGATGACTGCATAGCCTAAGTAACCATGATTAGTTACTGAGGCATTCTTTTGCACTTCATGCATTTTTTGCGTGAAGAGGTTGGAAGGTGGATTTTCAGTACCATCAACAACGCCGGTTTGTAGCGCTTGATAAGTTTCAGAGAACGGCAGAACTTGTGGGTTAGCACCTAGAGCACGCATTTCCGCTTCTAAAACTTTAGAAGATTGAATACGCATTTTTAAGCCTTTGAAATCGTCTGGAGTTTTCAGCGGCTTATTCGCGCTCATGACTTTGAAGCCGTTATCCCAATAAGCTAAGCCTTTGACGCCTTTGGCTTCTAATTTAGCTAACAGACCAGCACCGACTTCACCTTGGGTGATTTTGTGCAGATCATCATAGTTGCGGAAAATATACGGTAGGTCGAAAGCTTCGAATTCTTTCACGCCTAAGGGGCCAAATTTTGCTAAAGAAGGGGCCAACATTTGCACCGCGCCCATTTGTAGGGCTTCCATTTCTTCTTTGTCTTTGTAGAGCGTGCTATTGGGGAAAACTTCTACTTTAACCGCGCCTTTGGTTTTCTCTTCAGCCAATTGCTTGAATTTCTCAGCAGCTTTACCTTTGGGGGTATCGGGCGCAACAACGTGGCTAAACTTGATGGTAATCGGATCAGCTGCATAGGCATATAAACTAGATAAACCCAATACAACCGCTGTTGTTAAAGTAAACAGTGTTTTTTTCATCTCTCGCTCCAAGTCAAACAGTGTATAAACCAGAGCAGTATTGGAAGATTCATGCCAATTATCGGAAAGACTTGAAGTTTCTTAAAATCTTAAAACTAACAATAAGTTAGCTTAGCAGTCGTGGATGTGCTAAAACGAGTTCTGGCGGTTTTCCACCATTCGAGTGAGTTTGGGCTGGCGAGAATCCGCCACAAAAAATAAAGCCCCGTTGCGGCGGGGCTGGGAGAAGAGGAATATACGAAGGGATAAGCTAGTTATTATGCTTGTAAGCTTAGTACAGCTTTTAGTAGTTAGCTGGCTCTTTGGTTAAGAGGTCTTTTTTTATCCACCAACGGTGATTAATTTGGAGGGAAATAAAAGTCATACCTATATTTGTCCGCTCCAATTAAAGCTCCACTAGGTAAGCCTGGAGTTTTCAAGGTAGTCGACCAATTACTTAATTGAGTATGCATGGCGTTTGCAATAGCAGGCTGTTGAGCCAAAAGGTTGATTTTTTCATGAGTATCTGTAGAGAGATCAAATAAATACTCACCTTCATCCGCAGTTCGTAAGTATTTCCATTTACCTTGGCGTACCGCAGATTGCTGCATAAAACGCCAATAGAGTGCTCGATTAGGCTTTAATTTTTGATCATTTAAATAAGGTACTAAGTTGATTCCATCTAAATCAGAGATACTTAAGCCTGCCAATGCAGCAGCGGTAGTCGAGGCATCAATTGAAATCACTGGCTCGTTGTAGACTAAGCCTTCGGGCAAGTGATTTTTCCAATGCATTAAAAACGGCACTCGAATCCCGCCTTCGCTTAACATGCCTTTTTCCCCTACCCATGGGTCATTTAACGAGCCATTCCAGACAGTTCGTCCATTGGGTGAGGTTAGCGCTGATACAGGTAGAACATCCGGTTTAGTTAAATCAAGTGCGGCGCCATTATCCCCTAGGAAAACAATTAGGGTGTCATCATCAATGCCATAGTCTTCAAGTTTTTTTACCATGCGCCCCACACCAGCATCGACCGATGCCAACATTGCTAGGGCATAACGTCGGCGCTCGGGCATTGGACCTGGAAACAGATCCAAATAAGCTTGGGTAGCTTCTAATGGAGTGTGTGGCGCGTAGTAGGCTACATACAAGAAAAACGGATCTGCTTTATGGCGATCAATAAAGGTAACGGCTGCATCACTCACCACATCAACTCTAAACCGCTCATCGTTAATGTTCTGAGGACGAATAGAGCTGCCTTTTAGATTAAAATTAGCTCGATAGCTATCCAGGGTTCCATAAAAACTATCTTGAAAGCCGCGACTTTCTGGATAGTATTTAATCTTTTCCTGAGCAGGAATTTTATTTTCATCGAAAGAGGTGGGTGAACCAGGTGCATAGACTTCATCGTACCAGCGTTTAGAGCCAGCATTAATGTCTAAATGCCATTTACCTATATGACCGGTTTTGTAGCCAGCAACGCTAAGCCTTTCAGCTAGTGTGATTTGGTTAAGTGGCAATGGTGTATAGTTATTGTCATCAACCCCAAACTTTTGTTGATAGCGCCCCGTCATTAGAGCCGCACGTGAAGGTGTGCATTGCGGAGCAGTGACATAACCGGAGGTCATCCGCACGCCAGTTTTGGCCAGTTGATCTAGATGCGGCGTTTTGATGTCACTAACTACACCTTGTGCACCTAGATCTGCATAGCCGTGGTCATCAGTTAAAATAAAAATAATATTGGGTAAGTTACTATTACGTACCACTGGTTTATCAGTATCAACTGATCCACCGTCACCACAACTCGTTAATAATAAGGCTGTTATACTCAACGCTAAGCCTTGTGCAAAGCGCCGAGCTATTGATAGGTTTAAGCGTGAAATAGGCATAGAGCTGCTCTTCTCCAATTCAAGTGATGGGAGAGTATAGAACAGCTGTGTTAGCTTATTAACTTAAATTAATGCCAGTTTTCCTGTTTGTTTTTCACCTAAATTCCACCAGTTATTGCGGATTATCGAATAGATTTCACGAAAATCAGTGTTATAGATCAAGTCGCCCCGCTCATCTAAATGAGTTAAAGACGGGTATTCTCCATAGAAACCACCTTTTACTTTTCCTCCTGTGACTAATTGCACAGAAGCAGCACCGTGATCAGTGCCTTTATTCGCATTTTGTTTTAAGCGGCGGCCAAATTCTGAGTAAGTCACTACCACGACTTCATCCCACATGCCGATGTGCTGTAGGTTTTTACGTAGGCTAGCAATGCCTTGTGCAAGACTTTGTAATAGTGGCTTGTGGCGGGAAAGGTGATTAGTGTGGGTGTCAAAATTACCCAAGGTGATTTTGTAGGCAGGCACATTTAAACCGGAGGCTATCAGTCTATAAGTAGAGTTTAAAGCACGCCCAAAATTGCCAGAAGCAAACGCCTCTTTAGCAGCGGGTATATCTTTCAAGTATTCTGCCAAGGTGCTGGAGAGCATATCGATTTGCGATTGCACGCTCAGGATATGTTGTAGTGAGGGATTGTTAGAGTTCGATTTTAGAGTGGCAATATTTGCGCTGCTTGCCGTAAAGTTATTGGGATCAGAAATACTTAAGTTAGAGACATTAGCGCCATACAAAGGGCCTAAATTAGTATCGATCGCAATACCTGCGAGAGGATGCTGTGGAAAAGCTTGTGCTATCCAACCCTCATTGTCTGCTCTAAGATCAGCTTGTGCAGTATCCCAAATTTCTATCGACTCAAAATGAGAGCGATTACCCTCTGTACCCCCCACACCTTGCACCCATGCAAGCTGCCCTTCATTCCAGACGGACATCAGCGGTTGCAAAGCGGGATGCATGCCTGTCTTAGCAGAAAGAGCCAATACACTTGAGCGTTCAAGCGCGAGCGAAGGGCGCGCTGCATAATAAGCAGGGTCAGCATAGGGGATGAGTGTATTCAAACCATCATTCCCACCTTTTAGCTCAATCATCACCACTATTCGGCGATTGCCAGCGGTAGTACTTAAAGCATTGGCCCAGAGCTTGGGAGCGGCTAGTAAGCTGAGTGTGGTTAGGCTTAAGCCTTTTAAAAAGTCACGACGATTCATAATTATTATTCTTAGCGGAGTTGATAGGTCGGATCTTTTAATACGGTCGTTAAAATATTATCTACGGTTTGATTGCAGTTGGGTGGGTTCGCCGGATTAAGTGGCAAAAGCCAAGCAATCAAAGCACTTGGATTAGTTGAACAACTTAGTTGTGGCAGTATATTTCTAAAGAATCCTCCTGCTTTACTGGGGATGCCTGTGCTAGTAGTGGCTTTGGTGGTCGTTACTAATTGGCTAACAACACTTTGCACCTCCTTACCATGCTCAGCTAGGAGTTTAGGAATGACATCATAGCGGCGAATCAGACGCATATTAGTAATCCATTCATTGCCGCCACGCCAGCCCTTGACATCAGGTGGGCGAAAGAGATCTTGACCTAATTGCTGATTGGCAACTCTAAGTGCATCGTATTCTTCAAAAGGCAGCTGCAACTCACGAAGCAGGCCAACCGTGAATTCAATCGGTGATTTAATTAAACTGCCACGTTGCGCTGTATCCCAAAAGACCATGCTAGTTATAATCTTGAGTAGCAGAGCTTTAATTTCATAACCACTATTTCTGAAGGCTGCTGCCCACTCTTTGATAATAGTTGGGTCGGGTTGTTGGGTATTAATAAATTCTTTCCAGAATTTCTCGGCAATATGCTCAGCAGTACGGTCTTGAGCTAGTAAAATCTTAATGATATCAGCGCCATCAAAGTTGCCTGAGCGCCCTAAAAACTGCTTGGTTGAAGTGTCATGGTGTTTAGCTTGAAACAGAAATTCACCTTTAGGTGCATCTAGGTTCCAGCCTGAAAAAGCTTTTGCCACATTGATGATGTCTGCTTCAGTATAATGTCCTACACCGAGTGTAAAAAGCTCTAAGAGTTCGCGCGCAAAATTTTCATTAGGACTAGCAGCTGTATTTTTAGCTCCATCCAGATAGCTGAGCATGGCTGGATCTTTGGCAATAGCTTGTAATAGCTCAGCAAAATTACCTAAGGCATGTTTGCGGATTAATTGATGTTGTTTAAACATCCACTGTGGCCACAGCACTTTTTCGAGGCTCGAAGTGAAGTGATTATGCCAAAACAAAATCATCCGTTCCCATAAAGGGTAGCTAGTATGGTGGAGTTGCTCTAACCACCAATTAGTTAACGTATTGCCCTCTTGGCGTGCCTGTTTATTGAGTTCTATTTTAATGCTGAGCGGACTCGTATAATAGACTTTCATCGACTCCCAGTCAGCTAGTACAGGCGTTGTAGCTAGTTGATAGCCAGCGGGTGGGCACATGGTTTGGAAAACTTGCTCTACCGTTTGTCCGATACGCTGCTTACATAAATCGTGGTTTACACCCAGTTCAAGGCGTGCTGCTAAGTGGCGTGCAGTGGCATAATCATTGATAAGCATGGCTTTAGATGCTCGCTGGATTGTTATAATTTTTTTTGATTTGTACTGTAGTGAGCGCTAGAAGTCGAATATGGCAGACTAATGGCAGTTTTGAGCGATCAGCTTAGGGTTTATGCTAAAATCTATCACCCCCCCCCAGTTCTAGTTGAGAACCTTATGGATTTAGCAGCCCTTACGCAAATCATTGTGGAAGTCGCACAAGCGGCTGGCAGTGAGATTATGCAAGTTTACAACTCAGCTGATTTCAGCATTGATCATAAAGAAGATCAGTCCCCACTTACTGCTGCCGATTTACGATCTCACCAAACCATTGTGGAGGCTCTGCAAGTTTTAACTCCTCACTATCCGATTTTGTCAGAAGAGTCTGCCTCCATTGATTTTGCCGAAAGAAGCCAATGGCAAACTTATTGGCTGGTCGATCCGCTGGATGGTACGCGTGAATTTATTAAGCGCAATGATGAGTTTAGTGTCTTGATCGCCCTCATTCATGAGCATGAGCCAGTCTTAGGGGTGGTACATGCTCCGGCTTTACAGAAAACATGGTATGCAAGTTTAGGCAATGGTGCTTATGTACAAGCGGCACAAGAAGAGCCGCAAATTCTTCATACCAGAGAACCTGGTGAGTTAGTGACGATTGTTGGCAGCCGCTCCCATGCTGGCGACTCTTTGCAAGAGTTTTTGCAGCAATTTGCGCATTATGAGCTAATTTCAATGGGAAGCATTTTAAAAGCTTGCTTAGTGGCTGAGGGTAATGCTGATTATTATCCACGTTTGGGCTTAACTTCTGAATGGGACACAGCAGCAGCACAGATTATTGTTGAAGAGGCAGGAGGTGTAATGGCCGATCTTAATGGAGAGGCATTAAAGTACAATTCTAAAGATTCATTACTTAATCCTTATTTTATAGTCAGTGGTCGTGAAAAAAGTTTTCGATAAAAATAACTTTTGATCACTAAAAAGTATCTGATGCGTAGCTTAAGCAATCTCATTGTCAAGTACTCCAATCCGCTTTGCTGCATTTGGATCATGTGTTCAAGAATTTCTTTGCTGAAGGCTTGGCGGCTGCCTGACAGTACCTGTCTGATATGCTCTAATAAGCGCCCTCATTAGCTAGCATCTGTACCTATGGAAACCAATCGTTCACGCCAAGTTAAAAGTTTTGTGTTAAGGCAAGGCCGCCTGACTAAGGGGCAAGAGCACGCCTTAGAAACGGCTTGGCCTAGCTATGGCATTCCAGAGTCAAATCAGATGCTTGATTTTAAGACGATTTTTGCTAATGAGCAGCCGGTAACCTTAGAAATTGGTTTTGGCAATGGTGACAGTTTAGCGCAAATGGCTTTAGTAGCGCCTGAGCGTAATTTCATCGGTATTGAAGTACATACACCGGGCGTTGGGCATTTGCTACATCTGGTGCAGAAGCATCAGCTCACCAATCTACGGGTCATGAATACCGACGCAGTCGAAATTATTCGACAACGTATTCCAGAAAACTCTTTAGATCGGGTGCAAATCTATTTCCCTGATCCTTGGCATAAGAAAAAACATAACAAACGGCGGATTATTCAGGCTGAATTTGTAAGTTTATTAGCCAAACGCTTGCAAACAGGTGGTTTATTACATTTAGCGACTGATTGGCAGGACTATGCTGATTCAATGGCTGAGCTTATGCAATCGAGTCCAAACTTCTGTACTGCTAACCCTAGTGGTGAAGCATTCTCGCCGCGCCCTGAATTCCGCCCGCTGACCAAGTTTGAGCAGCGCGGTTTGCGCTTAGGGCATGGTGTTTGGGATTTGCTGTATATTCGGCAATAAACTTTTCAATAATCTGACCGATACTCAGGAAATCTTAACAGCTTAATGATGCAGGCTTATTCATCATTCAGATAGTTTGTTACTAATTCCAGTCATTCGCTGCTATAGCCAGCTACTGAGATTGAGTGATGTTTACTAAGGTCAGATGGTTAGTCATTTTAATTATTGGCTTGTTTCCAGCCACGTGGACGTTGGCGTTTGCTCCACCTTTTCAGGTGAAGGTAGAAAGCACTTGGCAAGGCGCAAAGGTTCAGGATGTGCAAGCCGTCTTGGATTCAACGGTCACTGCTGTCGCACCTTATATAGGCAATCGTCAGCTTGAACCGATTGTGGTTAAAAACGATGAAAAAGGGCCTATTTCCCTATATGAGCGTGGTACAAAAGGTGAGTATGTAGTATTGCTTGATGTGGATGGGCTCTATTGGTCACAGTTAGCCTATCAGTTTTCACATGAAACTTGCCATTTGCTAAGCAACTATGAGCTTGCTCCCAACAATATTTCGCATCAACAATGGTTTGAAGAGTCCTTGTGTGAGGCTTTTAGCCTATTTAGCTTAAGTAAATTGGCTGACCAATGGGAAGTTAATCCGCCTTATCCCAATTGGAAGGATTATGCTCCAGAGCTAGATAAGTACTTGGCAGATATGCAGAAAGAAGAACATCGAAGCTTAGCGCCTGATCTAGCCGCTTGGTATAAAGAGAATAAGGCGGCCTTAGAAGCAGATCCTACTGCAAAAGAGCGTATGCTAAACGAGAAAATAGCCGCGCATTTGCTAACTATTTTTGCAGAGCAACCGAAAACTTGGGCTGCGATCAATTACATTAACTTAGGCGATGATAGTGAAGATAAATCCTTGGCTAAGTACTTAAATGATTGGTATAACAATACTCCAGAAAGCTTACGTGCTCCGATTGAAAAAATTCAGCAGCAGCTAGGCATCAAGGGCTAGTAATTGTGATTTATTGCCAAGCTCAATGCTAATCATCAGTAGAAGTTTATTTCCTAGCGTTTTTGTGTGAAATTAATAAAAAATAGCTGAACTTTTTCAACCTAACACCAATCTGTATTCGCATGGGGGTTGACTTACATACGCGATAAAAACGAGAGGGCTGAGCGATGCAAAAACCATTATTATTCTTAGGCGCACTCACCATCTTTATGATGGGCTATTGGATCCCCGAAGATCGCCATATGCCAGTGGAAGGTGCTAAACCTTATGACTGGAATCCCGCTGCTTATTGGCATGCCGGTGGGCAAAATGCACAAAAAGGTATCAATATCTTCGCTCGCGAGGGTACGCCGGTGGTTGCTAGTACCAGTGGCTGGGTTGTGTACAGTGAAAGCAATCCCGAAGGTGACAACACTGTCCTAGTTTTAGGTTCGAAATGGCGTTTACATAATTACGCGAATCTGGAAAAAGTTGATGTCAAACCAGGTAGCTGGGTAAAGACTGGCGAAAAAATTGGCGCAGTAGGCTTACCTAACCATGATGCTAAGCGTCCAGCGAATCTGTATTACTCGATTCGTAGCTTGTCTCCACAAGTTTCTGAGCTGAAACCAGAAAAGCCCTTTTGGCTTGATCAAGTATTTTATGTAAATCCGCATAAATTCTTGACTGAATACCAATCTAGCGATGGTGAAGCAGCTCCAGCCCAAACTGAGCAAGCACATTAAGTGCTTAGTAGATTTAGCTTTTTGCAATTGTGCTCTGCACAAGGTTTAAACATGCTCGGTCGGTAATCAGCGCATAAATTAATTGGTAGGCTCCTACCTTTTTCATTATCCTTGCGCCATGAAAACGGAAACACTTGAAAATCCAAATGGCTATCTTTTGCCAGTGCGTGTCTATTATGAAGATACTGACGCAGGCAGAGTGGTCTATCACAGCAATTATATTAACTTTATGGAGCGCGCTCGAACCGAATGGTTGCGCTCCTTAGGCTATGAGCAAGATGTCCTGATTCGCGAGCAAGGCATTGTCTTCATGGTACGTAGTCTGCAAGTAGACTATCTAAAGCCTGCCTTATTCAATGATCTTCTCTATGTAGAGGCAGCCATTCATGAAATCGGGCGTACTAGCGTGCATTTTCGGCAAAATATCTGGCGTGAAAACAAGTTAGAAAATAATCGTGAACATTTGATCGCAGGTATAGTCAGAGTGGTGTGCGTGGATGCCGAAAGTTTTCGGCCTAAAGCAATCCCAGCGGAAATTCGAGGTAAGTTCAGCGGTGAACACTGATCTGTCGATTTTGCATTTAATTTTTAATGCAAGCTTAGTGGTTAAAATTGTCATGGGGCTATTAGTCGTAGCTTCTTTGTTTTCATGGACTTTGATTATTGTAAAATCCAGTAAACTCAAAAAAGCGCGGCGTGAAGCTGAGCAATTTGAGGAGCGTTTTTGGAGTGGAATTTCTCTACCCACTTTATATGATGAGTTAGCGAAAGCTCCGCAACGTACGGGTTTGGCAAGAATTTTTTTTGATGGTTTTCATGAATACCGCCGCCTTTCTCAATTAGAGAATAATAATTTGCCAGTGAGTGAGGCAGTGCAGCGCTCGATGCGGGTGGCAGCTTCCAAAGAAATTGATGGTTTAGAGCAAAACCTTGCTTTCCTCGCCACTGTCGGCTCAACTAGCCCTTATGTAGGCTTGTTTGGTACGGTTTGGGGTATTATGAATTCGTTTCTGTCTTTGGGGAAAATGCAACAGGCCACTTTAGCAGTCGTTGCGCCAGGGATTGCTGAGGCTTTGATCGCGACAGCCATTGGCTTATTTGCGGCGATTCCCGCGGTCGTAGCCTATAACCGTTTTGTGGATAATGTGGATCGTCTGGCGGTGACTTATGACAATTTCCGTGAGGAATTTACTGCTTTGCTAGAACGCCATTCTGCGACTCAGCAGGTTCGTCGATGAGACGAGCACGTAAGTCGATGGCACAAATGAATGTTGTGCCCTATATCGATGTCATGCTAGTACTACTAGTTATCTTTATGGTCACAGCCCCGATGATGCAGTCAGGAGTGTCGATAGATGCGCCCGATGCGGATGCTTCGCCCTTACAATCTGATAATCAGCAGGAACCTTTAATAATATTAGTTGATCAAAGAGGACAATACCTGTTGCAAGATGGCGACAAATTAAATGCTAAACAGCTCGCGACTTATGTACAAGAGCAGTTAGAAGGCAAACGCAATCGTGCAGTGAATATTCGAGCCGATGCAGGTGTTGAGTACCAATATGTGATGACTGCAATGGTTGTTGCCCAAAAAGCGGGTGCTACAGCCATTAATTTGTTGGCTGATCCTGTGAAACCAAAGTGAGCAGCCTGCTAGACAATAATGCTTTAAATTTGCAGGAACTGTAGAAACAAACAAGTCATGCTCAAAGAACTGCTAAAGAACCCAGTTGCTCTGTTTTGGGCGATTGTCATCCATATCATAGTGTTGATTCTGCTGATTGTCGGCTTTCAACTGAATAAAAAGCCTGAGCCACCAGCAGAATCGGTTGCGGTGCAAATTAATGGGCTAAAGCCGTTAGCAGAACCCCAATCTGCGCCTACAGAAGAAGCAAACTACCCAATTGAAGAGCCTAATATACAAGTCGAGCGTGCCGCTCAAGCCACTAACAAACAGCAACAAGAAGAACAGCGCAAAATTCGCGAGCAAGCTCGACGCGAAGCGCTAGCTGAGGCCGAAGCACTCGCTAAGCTTGAAAAAGAAGCTGAGCGCAAACGTATTGCTGATGAGAAAAAGCGCCAACAAACTGAAAAACTTGCCTTAGAACAAGCGCGCCAAGAGGCAGAGACCGAGCGTAAGCGGCAAGAAGCTGAAGAGCGTCAAACTAAGCAGGAGCAACAGCAAGCGTTAGATGATGAGCGCCAAGCGGATGAAGAACGCCAGCAAGCTCTACAAGTAGAGCGTGAGCGCAAAGAGGCCGCTGAAAAAGAGCTGGCAGAAGAACAGCGTAAAGCAGATGAAGCTGAAAAAGAATTAGCTGAGAAAAAGCGCGAAAAAGAATTGGCCAAAGAGCAGGAGCGCAAAGAAGAAGCAGAACGCGCATTAGAACGAGAACGTAACCAAGCCGCGGACGCTGAAAAGCAATTAGAGCAAGAGCGTGAAGAGCGCTTAAAAGCTGAGCAAGAATGGGATGAAAAACAAAAACGCTTACAGGCTGAGCGGGATGCTGAGCAGCAAGAACTGATCAAGCGTATTGAGGGGGAAGCCCGCAAGCAGCGTGAAGAAGAGGAAAAGCAACAGGCTGCTGAGATTGAGCGCAAAATTAAGGAAGCTGAAGAAAAGCGCTTAGCTGACGAAAAAAAGCGCCAAGAAGAAAAGGAATTAGCTGAAAAACGCGCAGCTTACCAAGAAAAGTGGAAGGCTGACCAAGAAAAGCAAAAACAAGAAGCAGAAGAAAAAGCTAAAGCGGAAGCAGCTAACAAGCGCAGAGCTGAGGAAGAGCGTAAATTAGCTGAGTCAAAAACACGCGAAGATCAAGAGCGGCGCTTACGTGAAAGTAGCGAGCGTGCTCGTGAACAAAGTGAACGTGATAAAGCCGAAACAGAAGCCAAGGTTAAAGCAGCAGCCGAAGAACGAGCCAAACAAGAAGCGGCTGAAAAAGCTAAAAAAGAAGCCGAAGCTAAGCAAAATAGCGGTTCAAGCCCACAAGCCATTGAGAATGCTGCTTTAGCGTGGGGAGTGCGAATTAAGCGTCGAGTGAGTTCCCGTTGGAATCAACCGTCGGATACGTTTGGAATGCGTGCTACGATTTCCCTGTCGATTAAGCCGCCGGGCAATATTCGTGAATTGCGAGTCACGGATTGCAATGGTAGTCAGCAATTTTGTGAGTCTTTGACGGCTGCTTTATATAAATCTGAGCCTTTCCCTGAGCCGGATTTGCCAGAGCTTTACAATCAAAATCTAAGATTAATTTTTGAGCCATAACCATGAAGCGCAAATTGAGTGTGTTATTACTACTAGTCAGTGGCCTGTTGGTCTCATTGACGAGCCGTGCTGAGTTGGTGATCCGTATCACTGACGGTACGAATGATGGTATTCCGGTGATGATTATACCCTTTCAAGGGGGCGATCTTGCTTCGGTGATTGAGTCCGACTTGCAGCGTACCGGCTTATTTACCCTGATTGATCCTTCCAAAGCAGGTCAAGCTTTAGCGATGGGCCAGCCTTTTCAAACTGAGCCGCTAAGAGCTAGCGGTGCAGAGTATGTGATTGTGGGTAAGCAAGCAGGCTCCTTGGAGTTTGAGATTCTGAATGCTGCCACAGGCAAACGTGCAGCAGGTTATCGGATTGCGCAAAGCCCGAATCAACGCCGGATGGGACATAAGGCAGCCGATTTAGCCTTTGAACGGTTAACCGGTAAAAAGGGGGCGTTTGATACCCAAGTCGCTTATGTTTCCGCTAGTGGTGCTGCGCGTGCACAAACTTATCAGTTGATTGTGGCGGATTCGGATGGTTTTAATCCACGCACCATTCTCAGTTCTAATAAGCCGGTAATGTCACCCAGCTGGTCGCCCGATGGTAATCGTTTGGCCTATGTGTCTTATGAAAGTGGGCGTTCAGTGATTTATGTGCAGGATTTAGTATCGGGTAATAAGCGTGCTATTGCCGATCATCCGGGAATGAATGCAGCACCTGCTTGGTCACCGGATGGACGCTTTTTGGCGATGAGTTTGTCGCAGGAAGGTAATCCCGATATTTATTTAATGGATGCCAATGGCGGCGGTTTGCGCCAAATCACCACTTCCAAAGCGATTGATACTGAGCCAGCTTGGGCGAATAGCAATACCTTGATTTACACTTCTGACGAAAGTGGCTCACCGCAATTGTATCGCACGACGGTGGCTGGCGGTGAAGGTTCACGTTTCACTTTTACCGGCGAATATAATGCTGCTCCGAGTGTCGTCGGTAATACGGTGGCGATGGTACGCGATATTGGCAGTGCGAACCGGATTGCTTTAATGAATGCATCTTCTAAAGATTCTAAGCTAATTTCCGAAGGTACTTATGATGAATCACCGGCTTTAGCCCCGAATGGCGAAATGGTGATTTATGCTACTGAGTCCGGTGGGCGTGGGGTGTTGGCGGTCGCTAGTGCCAATGGCAAAGCGCGCCAAGTATTGGCAACTCAAGTCGATGATGTGCGTGACCCAGCGTGGTCACCTTATTTAGATTAATGCTATGAACGAGGGAAGAATAGCCATGCAACATAAGTTTCTATTAGGCTGCGTCGTAGCAGTAAGTATTTTAAGTGGTTGCCAAACAGCACCACCTCCACCAGGTCCGATTCCTGATATTGGTACGCTACCTGGTGGTGGCTATGGCGGTATTGGTCAAGGTGGAATGGGCCAAGGCGGTGCAGGACAAGGCGGTGCAGGTGGTCAGCGACAATACGGCAATGGCGCTGGCGGTGTGAACCCTAATGGTGGCCGAGGTGGTGCAGGTTCTGGCCAATATGGTGGTGGGCAAGGCCAAGGCGGTTATGGACAAGGTAGTGCTGGTGCGGGCCAAGGCAATAGCCCTTATACGCCGGCTGATTTAAATGATCCGAGTAGTGTTCTGGCTCAGCGCATTATCTACTTTGATTATGACCAAGCCAGTATTCGCGCTGAATATTTGCCAGTATTACAAGCGCATGCTTCTTTGTTAAGCACCTATCCTAACTTAAAAATTAGACTTGAAGGACATGCAGACGAACGGGGTTCGCGCGAGTACAATGTAGCCTTGTCAGAGCGTCGGGGTTACTCTGTACGTGATTATATGACAGCGCGAGGGCTAAAAAATCAGCAAGCTGAAATAGTGGGCTATGGGGAAGAAGTACCAGCATCACTAGGGCATGGCGAAAAATCATGGAATGAGAATCGCCGTGTTGAAATAATTTATGTGGGAGAATAAAGGGTATGTGTTACAAGCTTGATCGGAGCCTATTGGGTCTTCTGGTCGCTGTTATGTTAGTAGCACCACCTGCACAGGCATTAAATGATGATGTTGCCGTGCAGTTGTTGGAGCGACTCAACGATTTAGAAGGGGAAGTGACGGCTTTACGTGGCGAGAACGAAAGCTTGAAAGACAAGCTAGAGGGCGCTCCTACACGTGAAGACGAGGAAGCAGAGCTTAATGCAGATGCGCAAAAACTTAGTGCACAAGATGGCATTAGTTTAGAAGAGCAAGCTAAAAGCGTTGAAGCAGCCGCTGCGGCTGAACCACAGATTTCAGGCGTGAATATTATTGTTGAAGATGCAACAGAAACTAATGCGGTCGATCCGACAGATATTCCATCCTTAGAGCAAGAAGCTGTTATGACTGAAACAGTAGTTGCTCCAGTGGCGACTGAGTCAAGTGATCCAGCGGCTGAGCTACCTGCGCAAACAGAGTTCTTAACCACCAGTCCAGTCGATTCTACACCTGCGTTACTTAATGCGGATGCGGCAACGGTTGCAACTGAGCCAGAAGCTACAACGGCTGCTACGGCTGAAGCTGTTGCACCATTAGCTACTTCAACTGTTAATACAGCAGTTTCAGTTGTTGATGCGAATGCAATTGAGCCAACAGCTAGCACGCCAGTTGTTGCTGATAACAGTACAACTACACCAGCTCCAGCTCCAGCAGTAGCGACTACAGCAACTGTTGCTGATACCAGCACAGCGATTCCTGCAGCAACTGAGTCTGCTCAAGTAGCAGCGCCAGTCGATCCAAAAAGCAAGGACAGTTATTACTACTATGGTACGCCTGCTACTGAGAAAGCTGCTGAGTTGAAGCCTGTAGCAGCGGGTGTGCCTGCAGCTAGTACGCCAGCTTTGCCAGATGCAAACTCTGACCAGGGCCGTAAAGCGAAAGCGGATTACAATCAGGCCTATCAGTTATTAGTCAGCAAACCCGCCGAGGCGGTGCCTTTATTCCGTAGCTTCTTAGCGAATTATCCGCAGCATGAGTTAGCGGCCAATGCCCAATATTGGTTAGCTGAAGCCTTATATGCACAAAAGGATTTTGATGGTGCTTCGCAAGAGTTTATGAAAGTACTGAAGCAGTACAAAGATAGTCCTAAATCATCAGGAGCTGCTTTGAAGCTAGGCTATTCTTTCTATGAATTGCAACAGTGGGAATATGCGCGCCGTACTTTAGAAGATACGGTACGTTTTTTCCCAGATAGCAGTTCATCAAAGCTGGCTGAAGCTCGTTTGCAGAAGATGAAAAACGAAGGTCATTGATCTTTTTCGTTCAGGTACAAGCTCTAAAAACCGGCCTTTGGCCGGTTTTTTTATAAATTAATTTTATTCATATAGATAAAAAATATTGTTGCTAGATTGATCAAGATCACTGAAGATAGCTAGTTAAGTATATTACTGTATTACTATATTCAGAGGTACAGATGAGCGCATTGCCAGAGTTTGAGCCGCGAGGAAAGCAGGAGGTGAAGGCGACCACTTGCTATATGTGCGCCTGCCGTTGTGGGATTCATGTTACGGTGGAGGATAATAAGGTTCGCTATATTCAAGGCAATCGCGACCATCCGATCAATAAAGGTGTACTGTGTGCCAAGGGCAATGCGGGCATCATGAAGCAAAATTCGCCTGCCAAACTCAATTCGCCACTGCTGCGCAAAGCGGGCACTGAGCGAGGTGCCGGTGAGTTTGAAGCGATTAGCATGGCGCAAGCGCTGGATATTCTCGAAGCACGCCTGCGCAAAATCCGTGAAACTGACCCTCTGAAATTGGCTTATTTTACGGGTCGCGACCAGATGCAGGCGCTGACAGGCTTTTGGGCGTCTCAATTCGGTACGTTGAATTGGGCAGCACATGGTGGCTTCTGCTCAGTGAATATGGCGGCGGGCGGCCTTTATACGATGGGGCATGCGTTCTGGGAATTTGGTGATCCAGACTGGGATCGTACCAAATATTTCATCCTTTGGGGCGTGGCGGATGATCACGCTTCCAACCCGATTAAGCTTGGTTTGGAAAAGCTTAAGCGCAATGGCGGTAAGTTCATCGGTGTGAATCCAGCCCGTACTGGCTATCAAGCCATCGCGGATGAGTGGGTTGCGATTAAGCCGGGTACAGATGCGATGCTTGCGCTGTCTATGCTGCATGTCTTGCTGAAAAATGATCAATTCGATTGGGAATTCCTGATCCGTTATACGAATGCCGCGCATTTGGTAGTGCATACACCGAATCAAGTGGGACATGGTTTATTGCTGCGTGATGCGGAAGGCAAGCCACTGGTTTGGGATATGAAGCTGGAAGCTGCGACCGATGGCACTCGTCCAAGTATTACACCAGCCTTGTTTTATGATGGCGAAGTGAATGGTAAACCGGTTAAATCAGTCATGACGCTGATTGCTGAAGAGTATCTCGATGAGCAGTACACACCAGAAAATGCCTCGAAAATTTGTGGTGTACCAGCGGAACAAATCGAGCGCTTAGCGCTGGAAATGGCACATGTCGCTTTCAAAGAAACTATCGAAATTGACGTGCCGGAAGGTTGGACGGATTGGGCAGGGCGTAAGCATTATAAGTTTATTGGTCGTCCCGTTTCAATGCACGCAATGCGCGGGATTTCAGCACATTCCAATGGCTTCCAAACTTGCCGCGCGATCCATTTCTTGCAAATTATGCTCGGCACGATTGACGTTCCGGGCGGGCATTTAGCTAAGCCGCCTTATCCCAAGCATATTCCGCCCGCAATTAAACCAGCGAAAGATTGTGCACCGAATACACCGTTGAAAGGGCCACCGCTGGGGTTCCCCACGGGCCCCGAAGACTTGGTGATGGACGCAAATGGCAAGGCCAAGCGTATCGACAAGGCTTATTCGTGGGATGCGCCGATGTCGAACCACGGCCTGATGCATATGGTGATCACCAATGCGGTCAAGGGTGACCCTTATAAAATCGACACGCTGATGATGTTTATGGCGAATATGGCGTGGAATTCGACCATGAATACCGCCGAAGTTCAGGACATGCTACGTGCGAAAGAAGATGATGGCGAATACAAAATTCCCTTCATTGTGGTGTCCGATGCTTATCATTCGGAGATGGTCAATTTCGCGGATTTGATTATTCCCGACACCACTTATTTGGAGCGTTGGGACACGATTTCCATGCTCGACCGTCCGATTTCGGAGCCACATGCGGCTTGCGATTCGATTCGCCAGCAGGTGATTAAGCCAGAGCGCGATGTGCTGTCATGGCAGGAAGTGCAGATTGAAATGGCGGCGCGGTTGGGGTTTCCAGCCTTTGTGAACGCTGATGGTTCGCGCAAATACAAGGACTACAAAGACTTCATTATTAATTGGCAGCGCGAGCCGGGGATTGGTTTCTTGTCGGGTTGGCGTTTGGATGAGGAAGGCAATGAAACCCACCTGCGCGGTAAGCCGAATCCTAAACAATGGGAACGTTATGCTGAAAATGGTGCTTTCTTTGAAATGCATTTGCCAGAACATATTCGTTACTACCGCCATGCGAATAAGGATTATTTAGAGTTTGCTAAAAATGCTGCCTGGGTTGGTTCGACCAATCAAATCGTTATTGAGCTGTATTCTGAAACTCAGCAGCGCTTTAAATTAGCCGGGCAAGGTTTATACGATGGCCCTATGCCGACTGAAGCGCATCACAAAGAGCGCTTGAGCACTTATTTCAATCCGCTGCCGTTTTATTACAAACCGTTGGAACAATGTCGGATTGATGAGGATGAATATCCGTTTTATGCGGTGAATCAGCGCCCGATGTTTATGTACCACTCGTGGGATTCGCAGAATGCATGGCTGCGCCAGATTTGCGCCCAGAATTTCTTGTATATGAATCGCCAGCGCGGCACCGAAATGGGCATCAAGGATGAAGCATGGTGCTGGGTGGAGTCGCATCATGGCAAGATTCGCGTACAAGTGAAGCTGATCGAAGCTTGCCAATACGATACGGTTTGGACATGGAATGCGATTGGTAAGCAGAAAGGTGCATGGGGCTTAGATGAAAAGGCGAATGAGTCGAATGATGGTTTCTTAATGAATCACCTAATTTCTGAGTTACTGCCAGTGAAACATGATGCGCTGGATAATGTGACCAACTCCGACCCGATCACGGGGCAGGCCGCTTGGTATGACTTGAAGGTGAAAGTGTATCCGGCTGCGGCAGGCGAAACAGGTACATGGCCGACTTTTCCCGCGATTAAGCCTTTGCCAAATGCTAATGTGTCGCCTGATATCTTGCGTTATCAAGCACATACAGCAGTGAATTTGCAGCGCCCAATGAATGATGTGTTGCAACGTGGCAGTGTGCATGACAATGAGCGGGCGGGTGGAGAGTAAGCCATGAAATTAGGTTTAGTGATTGATTTAGATGTTTGTGTCGGTTGCCATGCTTGCGCAGTGTCTTGCAAACAGTGGAATACCTCCGGCACGACTGGCCCGCTCACCGATTATCGTCCCTATGGCGAAGACCCAAGTGGAGTATGGTTTAACCGGGTTCGCAGCTACGAAGTCGGTGATTATCCACACAATAAAACTATTAACTTTCCCATGTCTTGCATGCATTGTGAGCAGGCCGATTGCGTCGATGTTTGCCCAACCGGGGCGAGTTATAAGCGCAAAGAAGATGGTGTAGTTTTAGTCGATCAAGACAAGTGTATGGGCTGCAACTACTGCTCATGGGCTTGCCCTTATGGTGCACGTGAGCTAGATCGTTCATCAGGCACGATGAAAAAATGCACTTTGTGTATTGACCGTATCTATGACGAACGTTTAGACGAATACGACCGCCAGCCATCCTGCGTGATTACTTGCCCAGCCCATGCTCGCCACTTCGGTGATTTCGATGATCCTGCATCGAATGTCAGTAAGCTAGTACGCGAGCGTGGCGGCTATGCACTCATGCCTGAGCTTGGCTATAACCCGACCAACCGCTACCTACCACCGCGCGTAGCTCGCCCGATTCCGACTGAAGATGTGAGCAAAAAATCACTCATCAGCTCAGTGAAAGAGTGGGTCAATAAAGCAGTTGCCCGCTAAGGAGAAAACTCATGCATCCCGCATTTTCTGTGATCTTTTTTACCGTGGCATCGGGCGCAGGCTACGGTTTGTTTATCCTGATGGCTCTGGCCTATATTCTAGGCTTTGTTGATATGGACCAAGGTACTATTTTAAGTGGCGGTTTATTATCGTTAACACTTATTTCTGCTGGCTTATTATCCTCTACTTTGCATTTGGCTAATCCTAAAAATGCATGGCGGGCTTTCTTTCGTTTTAAAACGTCATGGTTAGCACGTGAAGGTGTATTTGCAGTTTTATTTTATCCAGTCTCTATGTTGTTCTTATTGGGCTTATGGGTGAATGCAGATAAACCTGAGTATAATGGTTTAGTGGCGGTGATTGGTTTTGCTGCTTTTGCGTTGGCTTTAGCGACTTTATTTAGTACTGGCATGATTTATGGTTGTTTGAAAACTATTCGCCAATGGAATACAGCACTCACACCAACTAATTATATTTTGTTAGGTTTGGCAACTGGCAGTATTTTATTTGTCTTGGTACTAGCACTCAATGATCAATCTATTATGGGAGTGGCTAGTTTATCGGTGGTGTTAATTATTTTAGCAATGATTGCTAAGGCTATTTACTATTTCTGGGTACGTACAGTGATTGGGCCAACGATTAATACAGCGACTGGTTTTACACGAGCTAAAGTACGCTTGCTAGATACCGGGCATACAGCGGGTACATTTTTGACGGATGAATTCGCTTATTTTGCGCCTGCTAAATTATTATTGGCTTTGCGAGTGACGGTTTTTATTGCCGGTTTCTTGATCCCTCTATTTTTCATTGGCTTGATTGCTCTCGGAACGAAGGGTGGCAGCGTTTTTGCCTTACTTGCTGTGCTTTCGACTTTTTCAGGGGTTGCTGCTGAACGCTGGTTGTTTTTTGCTGAGGCTAGGCATGTGATCAGGTTGTATCATGGGGCGCAACATACTTAATGAAATTAAGTATCAGCACCGCAGTTGTAATGCTGATACTGACTTCAGTTTGTCCCTGTTAATGCTACTAGCATCGCTGTAAAAAATCGGCTATGTTGGCAATCTATGAATAATAGCGCTGAACTCATCTTAGACACCCCCACCAATACGTTTGTTAGCCCACCTAAATCTTTGGTGCGGGCAGTGGGTAAAGCCATTGGCGACTATCAATTAATTCGTGAAGGTGATCGCATCCTGCTAGGTTTATCGGGTGGAAAAGACTCACTTTCCTTACTGCATATTTTGCGGCATTTTCAGCGCCATGCACCGATTCGCTTTGAGTTCGCGGCTGTCACGATTGATCCGCAATCCGGTGCTTTTGATCCATCGCCACTGATTCCTTATATGGAAAAACTGGGTGTACCGTACTTCTATGTGCGCGAGCCGATTATGAATCTGGCAGAAACGCATATGGATAATAATTCCTATTGTGCGTTCTGCTCGCGGATGAAACGTGGGCTCATGTACAAAACCGCGCGTGCGAATGGCTACAATGTCTTAGCCTTAGCCCAGCATTTAGATGATTTAGCCGAAAGCTTTTTAATGTCAGCTTTTCATGGTGGCAAGCTGAAAACTATGAAGGCGCATTATCGAATTGACGCGGGTGATTTGCGGGTGATTCGCCCCTTGGTTCAAGTCCGTGAGCGCCAAACCGCTGATTTTGCTAAGGCAGCGAATTTGCCAGTGATTATGGAAAATTGCCCAGCTTGCTTTGATATGCCAACTCAAAGGCAGCATATGAAGGAATTATTAAATACTGAGGAAGCTAGTAATACTAATCTTTTCAAAAGTCTAGCTACAGCAATGCAACCGCTGATTCGTGAGGGTCTAGAAGATACTTTCGAATAAAATTGTCGACAATCCTTGGATATTTATGGCGTTTTTCTGGACTTTTAACCTAGATTGTATAAATATAGCTTGCCGGAGAGCGATCTATACCCATAAAAAAACTGAAGTACCCAGTAGTTTGTAAGCCATTTTTCGTTAGTGAGGAGTCAACCATGTCTATTAAGACGTATCCTGTGCCTGCTGAGTTTGCAGCTAATGCTCATGTCAATGCAGAACAATATGCCAGCATGTATAAGCAATCCGTTGAGGATCCAGCCAAATTCTGGGGTGAGCAAGCTGAAAAGTACCTGACCTGGAGCAAGAAATGGGATAACGTTCTGGATTGGAGCTTCGATGAAAGCGACATCCATATCCGTTGGTTTGAAGGTGGTAAATTAAACGTTGCTGAAAACTGCTTAGATCGTCACTTAGCCACACGCGGCGACCAAGTAGCAATTATTTGGGAAGGCGATAGCCCAAATGAAGATCGTAAAATCACTTATAAAGAATTACACGAAGAAGTCTGCAAATTCGCGAATGTGCTGAAAAGCCGTGGTGTGAAGAAAGGCGACCGCGTTTCCCTCTATCTACCGATGATTCCTGAAGCTGCTGTAGCCATGTTAGCCTGCGCGCGCTTGGGTGCGGTTCATTCTATCGTGTTCGGTGGCTTCTCTCCTGATGCACTGCGTGATCGTATTCAAGGTGCTGAGTGCGGTGTAGTCATTACCTCTGACCAGTCCATGCGTGGTGGCAAGCGTGTTCCGTTGAAAACTAATGCGGACAAAGCGATTGCTCAATGCCCAACGGTACATACTTGTATCGTTATTAAACGTGGCGGCGACCCTGTTGAGTGGAATTCGCAGGACGTTTGGTATCACGAAGCGATGGCGACTGCTTCTGCTGATTGTCCTGCAGAGCAAATGGATGCAGATGATCCTTTATTCATCCTCTATACCTCTGGCTCTACAGGCAAGCCAAAAGGTGCCTTGCACACAACAGGCGGTTATTTGTTGCAAGCAGCAATGACCCAAAAATTAGTGTTCGACTATAAAGACGGCGAAGTTTATTGGTGTACTGCGGACGTAGGTTGGGTAACAGGTCACTCGTATATTGTTTACGGCCCATTAGCCAATGGTGCAACCTCTTTAATGTTCGAGGGCATTCCAACTTACCCAGATGCAGGTCGTTTCTGGGATGTTTGCGACAAGCATGATGTTGCGATTTTCTACACAGCGCCTACCGCCATTCGGATGTTGATGGGTCAAGGTGAGGAGTTCGTTAATCGTGCTAAGCTCACAAAATTACGTGTGCTGGGTTCAGTCGGCGAGCCAATCAATCCAGAAGCTTGGGAATGGTATAACCGCGTAGTTGGTCGTAACCGTTGCCCAATCGTGGATACTTGGTGGCAAACTGAAACGGGCGCACACATGCTTACTCCAATGCCAGGTGCTACACCGTTGAAACCGGGTTCTGCAACCAACCCCTTCTTCGGTGTGCAGCCTGTGCTATTGGATGATAAAGGTGTTGAAGTTGAGGGTAATCCCGCTGAAGGTAATTTAGCGATTAAAGCGCCTTGGCCTTCTATGATGCGTACTGTTTATGGTGATCATAAGCGTTTCTATGAAACCTATTTCGCCATGTACCCAGGCTATTATTTCACAGGTGACGGTGCTCGCCGCGATGAAGACGGTTACTACTGGATCACCGGCCGTGTAGATGACGTGTTAAACGTGTCCGGTCACCGCTTAGGTACGGCTGAAATCGAATCCGCTTTAGTACTGCACCCACAAGTGGCAGAAGCAGCCGTTGTTGGCTATCCGCATGAAATGACAGGGCAAGGTATCTATGCTTATGTCACGCTCATGTCTGGGGTTGAAGGCACCGATGCACTTAAAAATGAACTGATTAACTTAGTTCGTAAGGAAATCGGCCCCATCGCTAAGGTCAATCTGTTGCAATGGGCACCCGGTTTGCCAAAAACACGCTCTGGTAAAATCATGCGTCGTATTCTGCGTAAGATTGCTGCGAATGAGTTGGATGGTTTGGGTGATACCTCAACACTGGCCGACCCAAGCGTAGTGGATAACTTAGTTGCTCAACGCGAAAATAAATAAGTTATCGCTGATTAGCTGATAAGAAATTGCCGCTCCTAGAAGCGGCAATTTTTTTGATCTGTTATTGACCTAGCACAAGGCCATCACGACGTGGATCAGCGCCACCCTCTAAACCATCCGTTTTGATGGCAATACCCTGTAGGCCTGAGTTCATATTATCTACTTTCACGGTATAACCCATTTCTTCAAAAACCTTCTGATACTTTTCCGCATCAGTGCCTTTTTCTAGGTAGTAATCACCGGTACGATTGACCATGTGTGGCATCGCGACTGCTTTTTGCACATCCATGCCCCAGTCTAAATAGCCAATAATTGAATTAGTGGTATAGGCAATAATATTACTGCCACCGGGTGAGCCAATCGCTAAGACAGGTTGTTTGTCTTTAAAGACAATGGTCGGCGCCATTGAAGAACGTGGGCGTTTATTAGGCTCGATCCGATTGGCAACCACTTGACCTTTTTCTTCGGCTACAAATGAAAAGTCAGTCAATTCATTATTTAATAAGAAGCCATTCGTCATTAAGCGTGAACCGAAACCATTTTCAATCGTGGTGGTCATGGTGACGATATTGCCTGCTTTATCCACTACTACAAAATGGCTGGTTGAAGGCAATTCTAAGGAGTTGTCATTAATCCGGCTTTGAGTCGTAGCGGTGAAATCACCCGGCTCAACCGTTTTCAGGCCAGTACTGCCATTCAATAATTCAGAGCGTTTCTTCAAGTAAGCGGGGTCAAGCATGCCTTGAGTGGGAACTTTGACAAAATCACTATCGGCTACATAGCGATTGCGATCAGCAAAAGCGAGGCGAGTGGCATCTCCAATTAATCGCCAGCTATCGGGGCTATCTGGCCCGAATTTGCTGAGATCATAATGATTGAGCATCCCTAAGATTTGCGCCATCGCTAAGCCACCTGAAGTCGGTGCACCCATCCCACAAGTTTCATAGACACGATAGGGCATACACACGGTTTCACGCTCTTTCACAGAGTACGTGCTTAAATCCTCTAAGCTGAGTGAACCCGCCGTTTCAGGTGAACTTTTCACCGTATCAACAATGGCTTGAGCTATCGGGCCTTCATAAAAGCCTTTAGCGCCTTGTTCGGCAATCGTTTTAAGGGTAGCTGCATATTCAGGGTTATTGCGGGTGACACCGGCTGATAAGGGTTGGCCTTCCGCATTAAAGAAATAGGCTTTAGTACTCGAGAATTTAGCGAGTGACTCAGCGCTTGCTGCGACTTGCTCTGCCATATGGGGAGTTACCGCAAAACCTTTTTCAGCCAAAGCCATCGGAGCTTTAAATAAATCAGCCCAAGCTAGTTTTCCGTAATTTTTGTGTAAATGCTCTAATAATTTCACTGTGCCCGGTGTTCCCACGGAGCGCCCACCGACTACAGCCTCCATAAACTGCAGAGGCTTGCCGTCTTTATCTAAAAACACTTCCGGTTTTATGGCTTTCGGTGCAGTTTCACGACCATCTAAAGCGCTGAGTTTTTTGGCGATATTATCCCAATATAAAAGAATTGCACCCCCCCCTAAGCCGGAAGATTGCGGTTCAACTAAGCCCAACATTAATTGAATGGCGATGGCTGCATCCGCAGCGCTACCGCCTGCTTTAAGAATATCCAAACCAGCTTGTGAAGCGTGTGGATTGGCTGTTGCTACCATAAACTCTGTAGCGTTGACCAAAGTTTTGCTGGAGCTGGTGGTAGAAATTTGTGGGGCAACCGTATCACTAGGTTGAAGGGCGTAAGTAGCAGAGCTAAAAAATAAGGCACTGCTAATCAAGCAGGCCAGTGGAGCTAACGGTCGGTGTGCTATCTTCATTGTTGCTTCCTTGGTCGTGTAATAAAAACATCCAATTCGGCTAGGGGTAAATGCAGGCTAACCAAAGGCTAACTAATTGTCAAAATATTGGCTTGTTTTTAAGCTGCACTACGTTGTTGGACAACTACCCAAGGTGCAACCACAACTGCCCACAGATTGCTATCATCAATAGCCCATTCTTTAGCCGTTGCATCAGGTAAGACCTGTAACTGGTGTGCAGTTAGCCAGTTTGCAACTTGCTGTGCTTCATCATTGGCTAAGGCACTAGCAACTTCGATGAGGTCCATCGTAGCAATCACTTGTAAAATTCGACCTCTAGCAAAAAAGAACCCTAATTCTTTCCATGTAATTCGCCCAGTTTCTAAATTTAAGCGCGTTTTTAAGGGGAGTGCATGCTCATCCATTCACAATATCCAAGTTTCAGTAGTTATCGGTTGGTATTGTAAATATCTCATGGAATGAATGCCAAACGTCGTTTGCCTTAGTAAAGCACCCGACTGTCGATCAGATTTTTATAGATACGATTCATTTGCTTGATAATGTCCACATTCGGTTACCTCAAGAATGAGCTCAGCACGTGGATGCCCCAAGTAATAGCAAAATAGCGAATTTGGTGTGGGAATTTAATTTCCGCCCTGATCACTATACCCACGTGAGTTGGCTCGACCAGATGCCAGACGGTCCGATTATTAAAAAACTAGTGGGCAAGCAGCGTAGTGCTGATCGAATTGTGCAGCATTTACTGCAGCGCTTTGGCTTAGAAAATCAGGTGTTTTTTAATTTTACTAACTCTCTGACTCGCATTGCTTTATGGTCAGGTAGCGATTTAGAGCGCTTAGTTTTATCTGCAGGAACAGTTTTCTATTACAAGCGTGTGCAAAAGATCGTGGTACGCGAAGAGGTTCAGCAGTTACAAGAGCAGCTTGGCTCGGATTTATTTAGCTTCATGCATCGTCGTGCGGCTTTAGTTAAAGGCACTCTGCCACTTGAGTTGAAATTACCCGAAAAGCTAGATGCTCACCATAGTCTAATTGTTGCAGGGATGCTCTGTCTGAATCAGGCTTTGCAAGAGTATCCCATCGCCTTACGCAAACGATTAATGCTGAAGTTGCCTTATCAATGGTATCTATTACTGAAAAAAGCAGAACCACTCGGTCAGCAATTACATGGGCAAAACAAAGAATGTGCCGCCTTAATACAAAAAATAGCCATAGAAGTGCGCATGAGGATTGATAGTCATGGACAAATTCGTTTCAATTAAACCGCTAGACTCACAACTAGAGCCAGGCAAAGTAGTCCTCAAAGCCAATGACTATCGGCATTTGGTCAATTATGAAACCTTAGTCCAAGAAATGGCGCAGCGCGATCAAGAGCGTGAGCAGCGTGCGACCACCGCCTTAAGTGATGCTATTCAAGCCGGTATGCAACAAGGGCGAGCACAAGCACATGATCAAGTTGTCCATCAATTGCTCGGTTTTACGGTCAAGATGCATGACAACTTGCGTAATGTTGAGCTAGGGATGGTGCAGGTAGTCATTGATGCAGTACAGCAAATTCTCCATACCTTTGAAGATCGAGAATTAGTGGCAAGTACGGTGCGTCGTGGCATGGATTTAGTCCGTAGTAGTAAAAAACTGACGATCCGCGTCCATCCACAAATGCAAGATGTAGTCCTAGAGCAGCTGGAAGAATGGCAACGTACCATTGTACATATTGAAGTCTTGCCAGATACCCAGCTTAAGCTCGATGAATGTGTGTTGGAATCCGATGTCGGGATTATTCACGCTAGCGTTGAGCAGCAAATCGCATCTCTAATTCGCGCACTCCGCAAAACTTTTCCACTGCCCAAAGCTCGGCCACCACAATAAAAAAGCCGCTAGGAGACAGCGGCTGCGAAAATTATCAAGAGAAACGGGCTACTTCCAGAAATTGGCTTCTTTAGAGGCAATTTCGCGTACTTCAGCGGCTATCTCAGTGTAATGATCGCGGTATTCTTTCCATTCACCGACATAGTAATCTTCAGCGTTGAACTGGCCTGATTTTTCATAAGCCATGAATTTCTTTTGCATTTCCAGCATTTCTTGAATCAGGGTTTGTTTGCGCTCATTCATAGTCTTGATCTCTTAACTCATGCGATTAACTCTAGCCAGCATAAACGGTGTACTGAGCACAGCCTATACCCCTTAATGGTTAAAACTTTAATAACCACCTTTGCGATTGGTCGCGGGTAAGCCTGCTACCTTTAGGCCTTGCTTGCTAGGTGCGCGTGGGAAGAGGGTGTACAAATCCTTACTACTGAGCTTTTTATTATCCCATTTCTCAGCCATCGCTTTGAGAATGGCACGCTCCATCGGTTGGTTACCGTTATTGTTGATGTATTCATCACGCAAATAATTGAGCACATCCCAATGCTGATCAGTGAGGGTTTCAATCCCCTCTTCTGTTGCTAAGTGTTGGGCGACTGCTTCATCCCAGTCATTGAGATCAACTAAATAACCATTATCGGTCAGTTCGATTGTCTTACCATTGATTTCTAATGCCATCATTATGCCTCTTCTGCGTCAGTTCGTAGTAAACACGCTTTGAAAAATTATACTGTCTGCTTACCCGCTCACTACTGCTCTAAAGGGATAGCTTGGGCTGCTTTATTCGGTGGGTTTCAGTGTTTTTATGCTTTTATGGGGCAGCAATAAGCCACAGCCGAACTTGCGTCCCTCACCTAAACCGCTTTGTTGTAAGCGAATAGCCGTTTCATTATCTAAATCAGCCAGCATTAAATGCCGAGTGAAAAGGGTGGCTTGGGGTGTATGTAAGTAATAACTACGGCCACAGAGCATCTTCTTGACTTTAAATTGGGCGATTTGCTGCACTTCAGTGGCCATCCGCTGCAAAAATTCAGCTTCTGATTCTGTTTCAGAGGAGAGGACATAGCGTGCAAACAAAACCGCCGCATTCGAGAAAGGCTTTTCTTTTGCTTCGCCCACCGTTAGTTGATAGTCAGCCCATTTTAAAGTTTGCCCACTGAGTTTTTTCGCCGCTTCAAGACGTTGCTTGGGCAAGCGCAATTCTAAGCGCGTGCGACGCGAAGGAATCAATAAGCCGCTATCATCCTCGGGGCGTAGCCAGCCATTACCGCTCTCCGCTACGTGAATGGTATGCACCCCCGCTAAAGGTTCTGCATCCAACCAAGGTAAAGCCGTGCGAACAGCGACGGATAAATCCCAAGCATGATCAATCGCTAGCTGCTTGCAGCGCATGGCAAAGCTTAAGTCTAAAACATCATCAGGGGCTTGAAAGGGTAGGGTTTTATCTTCGTCTTCTTGCCAAAACATCAGCTATTACCTTCAGAAAATCAGACCAATAGCACAGCAGGCTTCCAGCGGTTTGTATATATTCAGCATGGAAGATGGGTGAACGTGGCAGGATGCTGCGCATGGGGCTTGCAATCATGTTGGGCATGGCGTACAAGGATTTCCCCATTTTATTTCAAGTTATTAAAAGCGAATAGGACATCAAATTTCATGAGCGAGTCTGTTTCCCCTCCACATATTGTTCCTTTGGAACAAATTTTACCAGATGAACCATTATTAATGATGGGGGCGGGACCGGTACCGATTCCGCAAAAAGTTGCGGCGGCGAATTCGATTGTCATCAATCACCTTGGCGATACCATGAACCGTGTGATTGAGCAAGTTAAGGATATGAGCCGCTATGTATTCCAAACTCATTCCTCGCATGTGATGGGGGTGAGTGGGCCGGGTTCAGCGGCGATGGAAATGGCGATTGCCAATTTAGTCACGCCGGGTTCGCGTGTGTTGTGTATCACCAATGGCTATTTTAGCCAGCGGTTGGCAGAAATGGCGCGGCGCGTGCGGGCTGAACCGACGATTTTAGAGATGCCCAAAAACCAAGGTGCAGATGTCGAAACCGTCGAGCGCGAGCTGCAACGTGTTAAGTACGATGTAGTGACCATGGTGCAGGGCGAAACCTCGAATACGGTCTACAATCGTAATCTCGATAAAATTGCTAAGTTGGCGAAAAAGTATGGCTGCCTAATCATTGTTGATGCAGTTTGTACCCTCAGCACCATGCCGCTGGAAATGGATAATTGGCAAGTTGATGCCATTATCACCGGCGGGCAAAAAGGTTTATCTTCCATTCCGGGGGTCTCTTTGCTGGCGTTCTCGGAAGAAGCTTGGTCACGTAAAATCGCTAACCGCCAAGAGTTGCCCTATCACTGGTGCTTGGATGCGCAATTGGCTGATAAATTCTGGAACCAAAAATCTTATCATTACACTGCACCTGTATCAGGGATTTTAGCGCTACATGAAGCGCTGCGCTTAGTTTGTGAAGAAACTCTGCCGAATCGTTTCCGCCGTCATTTGCGTTGCTCAGAAGCTTTACAAGCAGGCTTGGAAGCAATGGGCTTAGAGTTATTAGTTGAAAAGCAGCATCGCTTAAATTCAGTGATTGGCATTATCGTACCGGATCATGTATCGGCTGATGCAGTGCGAGCGGATATGTCCTGTGTCCACAAAGTCGAGATTTCTGGCGCATTTGGCCTGAATATCCTCCGCATAGGGCAAATGGGCGAGCAAAGCCGAGCGCATAATTTATTTAGAACCTTGCATGCCTTTGGTGCAAGTATGCGTAAATGCGGCGCGAAGCTTGATTTGCCAGCAGGAATGGCGGAATTAGAGCGGATGTTGTCGCATTAAACGGTTTTGTTTTTCTGCAAGCTAGCCATTTTCATACGAATGGCTGGCTCTATAAGCCACAGATACCATTTTCATAGACATTCATTACTGTTTTAAGCTCTTGATAAATATAATCCCGTTCGGTTTTTGTATAGATTTGCAGTGAGTGAGGGATTTCATCGTTTTCAAGACTTGCTAGTAATAGATTAACAGCCATACAGCCTTGAGTAGCTAGTGTATCAATGGCTTGATCGAGTTTGCTTGTATCTATCACATGAGTTTCAATCGTTGGCTTATTAAGCTCACCGCCAAGCCAAAAGCTTAAACCTTTAGCTAAAAACTCATCGTAGCTTAGATAATGTGTGCCATCACAAGAGAAATTCAAACCTACTTTACCATTCACAATATTCAAGGAAGCAGTGCGTAAATAGATGGTTTCATCCGCAAAGCGTAAAGCTTTAAATTGCCGTAGGATTTTCTTAATCTGTGTGTGTGGCACGATAGCGCGCTCAAAATAAGGTCGGCGTGGATAAGCGAGGCAAATATTGGTATCGGCTAATTCTTCCATCGTTAAAATCCGATAGACATAAGGGTCGTCGATATGCCAAAGCGTGGAACGGCTGGCTGAAAAATGAATTTGAAAATGGTGCACGCCCTGATCGACGACTAAAGCTTCATGCACGGATAAGACATGATCTATTTGCTTATCCATTAAGCTTTCAGAGCGCTCTTGGGCAAATAAACCTTGGCGAATCGCCGGATCACCTTTAATTTGCCGCCATTTGCTAGGCTCTTCATAAATCATCTCTGAATGCGGCAGCTCGCGTAAATCATAATCCACCCCGAGAAACCCCAAACGCTGCCCTTGTTGATCACGAATGGTTTGAATCGCGGTTAACGAAGGGCGCTTTTTATTCCGGCTGATATAGGCTGCTGACAAATTAAAATCAATCGTGTCATCAGCGATATGTTGCAGATAGGGGCGGGTGGAGCGGTCGCGCTGATAATCCGCTAACTCTAAACCATAACGATTCACGGTTGAGCTGAGCTGTACGCCTTGAGTGTCCAGCACATAAACATATTTACAATGATCAATTTGTTTGAAAATCAAACGCAGCTGCTCATCCAATAAAGTTCGATGGCACAACAGCGGTTGTATGGTTATCGCGTATTGCTTTAAGGCTTGGCCTAATAAATCAATCAGTCTGGCGCGTTGTTGCTCAATGGATTTTTGTAAAGTATGTGGCATGGCTGCAAGTTATCAGTGGTTGGGGGTGAATAAACAGGGGTTAATAATAGTTTGATCCTAAGCCAAACCCGAGGCTGAAACTATATAGCGAATGAGCTAAGCGCTAGTGGATTTAAATGCCTCGCGGTTTAATAAAAGCGAGACCATTCAATAATCAACTGGCTGGCCTCTCGTCCGTCTGTCTTAATTCGGTTAGTATTTAGCTTCCCGCATTTACGGCTTGCTCCCCATGACCGATATTTTTATTAGCTACAGCCATCAAGATGAAAAGTGGAAAGATGCTTTGCAAAAGCAATTGCGCGTCTTGCAATTGCATGCAGATTTTACGGTTTGGGATGATCGGCAGATTGCTATTGGTGACAACTGATTGCCACGGATTGAAGAGGCGATTGCTGCTGCTAAAGTCGCGATTTTGTTGATTAGCTCTGATTTTTTGATTTCTGAATTTGTCTGTCGGCAAGAGATTCCACGCTTTTTACAGCGCCGTGCCGCCGATGGTTTGCGGGTAGTGCCTTTAGTGGTTGAGCCTTGCCCGTGGCAAGCCGTCGGCTGGTTGGCGAATTTGCAGGGCGCGACCAAGGACAATGAACCGTTGTCACGGCATGCTTGGGATTCGTATGCGCTCAAGCATGAGTTCAGCCAAGTGGCTTTGAAAATTTATCATTTATTGCAAGAGTCGCGTGCGGATGAAGAGCGCCAATTAGCAGCCCAAAACGCCGAGCAAGAGCGGCAAGCACAACGGGCCCGCAAGCGTGAACAAGCGCGTCTGGAGGCAGAACAGCGTGCTGAACAAGCCCGTCTACAAAAAATAGCGGATGAACACGTTCGACAAGAGCAAATCGCACGGGAAGCTAAACGCCAACAAGACTTAGCCGCTGCTGCTGAAGCCAAGCGGGTCGAAGCCGCTGAAGCCAAACAAAAAGCGGAGCAAGGCAAACAACAAGCACCCCCCCGACCCCAAGCTGCTTTGGAGGTGCAGCATGCACCGCTTGGCTCAAGTGCCCCTTTGAAACTAAGTAAATGGGCGCTGCTATTGGCCGGGTTAGGTCTGGCCGCTTGGGGCGTTTCAGTCTATCGGGGTGCACCCGATCCAGAGTTGATTACTCAAGAACCCGTAAGCCTAGCCCCCGCCACACCAACTCCCGCTAGTCCAGAGCCAAGCAAGGCGAACACTCAGTTCCCAAATATGCTCCCCATTCCAGCAGGTGAGTTCACGATGGGCTGTGTTGCAGGGCGGGATGATGTTGAGGGTGAGTGTAGTGCTGGTGAAAAGCCACCTCATCCAGTCAAGCTTAGTGCTTTCAAGTTGGGAGAAACGGAAGTCACGGTGGAGCAATATCTGGCATGTGTACAGCAAGGCGGTTGCCCTGCACCGGAGTGGAATGAAAAGGGTAGTGATTATAATATCAGCACGGGCAAGGATGATCACTATAAAAAAATGGGTGAGGCTTTGACTGACCCACTATCTCCTATCGTGGGTGTCAGTTGGGAAAATGCGGTTGCTTACACAACATGGTTGAATAAATCACAACAGCCCAGCCAGCCATTCCGCTTGCCGACGGAGGCCGAGTGGGAATATGCGGCTCGGGGTGGAGATAATGAGCAGGCTTATCCCTGGGGTAACGCGATTGGCAAGAATAAAGCTAATTGCAGTGACTGTGGGGATAAGTTTGAATATGCAGCGCCAGTGGGTAGCTTCGTGCCCAATGGTTTTGGTTTGAAAGATATGCACGGTAATGTATGGGAGTCGGTAGCCGATTGGTACGGCGACTATCCAGCACAGTTTGCAAGTGACCCGAAGGGTGCTAGTAAGGGCACTTACCGCGTGTTGCGTGGCGGCTCGTGGAACGTCACCCCAGGGTTCGTGCGTTCTGCCAATCGGATCAACCTTACGCCAGTTTACCGGTTTGACGATACGGGTTTCCGTGTTGCCCAGGATCAATAGCCAAGAGGCGCGGGCGGTGGAGCAACCAGCAAGCGCGTTACGGAGTAGCGCTAGCCGCCAAATACCCCGCCAACTGATGCCAAGGCACAGCACTCACTCCTTGACGTGATTGAGCCGTGTCCCCCGTATAAACCAGTAAGCCTTCGATCAGCTTAAACTGAGCGGTGTCTTCAGTCCGCTGGTTCGCTTGGTTAAAGTTTTTGAAAAATTCAGTATGCAAGGTTTGCCCGGATTTCACTTCGACTGGGCACAAACCTTGTAGGGTTTCGATCAGCAGGTCAAATTCAAGGCCGCTATTTTCACGATAATGAAATAGCCGTGGGCGTTTACCTTGATTTAAGAAAAATTTATAAACTTCACTTACCACCCACGATTCAAAAATGGCTCCGCGTAGGGGATGGAGACGTAATTGCTCTGGCGAGTTTATCCCCAATAAGGAGCAGACTAAGCCTGTATCTAAAAAATGCAGTTTCGGCGTTTTGACTAAGCGCTTGCGCAGATTGCCCAGCCACGGCAAGAGGGCGGTACTTAAAAAGCTTTCTTGCAATACCGACGACCAAGTACGAATGGTATTGTGCGAAACACCCGTATCATTGGCTAATTGCGTGTAGTGTAGTTCTTGCCCAGTGTGAGCCGCAGATAATTGTAAAAAGCGCGAAAACTGATCCAGATTGCCGACATTCACTAATTGGCGCACATCTCGTTCTAGGTAGGTGAGTGTGTAATCGGCTAACCATTCGGTCGGGCTAAGCGCTTGGCTATACAAACGCGGATAGCCGCCTTGCCAAACGGCTTCCCACACTGAGCTGGGTGCTTGCTGGGTTTGGCTGAGTTCGGCATAAGAGAGGGGTAGCAAGGTCAAAATCGCAGTGCGCCCCGCGAGGGATTGGGCAATTTTGGCGGAAATCAGCAAGTTCTGTGAACCCGTGAGAATGTACTGCCCCATTTGCCCACTGTTGTCGACTTTATCTTGAATATAATGCAGCAATTCGGGAGCATTTTGGATTTCATCCAAGACCACACCAGCTTCACCAAATTGTTTCAGAAAACCACGCGGATCAGCTTTGGCATATTCACGAGTATCGAGCGGCTCGAGTGAAACATAAGCTTTATCTTTAAAACTAGCCTTACACAGCGTCGTCTTACCGGATTGCCTTGGGCCTAATAAAGTCACCACCGGATTAGTGGCCGCACGCTGCAGTAATTCAGCACTCAAAGTTCGTGGAATGAAGGACATCATTGCTACTAAAGGTTAGCCAGTGGATGATCGTTATTATAGTAACCAATTTACAATTTGTAAGTTGAATTGACAATCCGCCCATATAAAGATTAAAAATAGATCAATTCACTCGCTCTAAATACCTTCCCCGATATAAAAGCCGCTTCTTTTCTGGTTCATCCGCATCCACAAACCCCGTCCGGCAATGCAAGACATTATTACACAGCAACCCTTCACCTGCTTGCAGGGTATAGCTGAGTTGATACGCTGAGCCTTGTTCCCACAAAGCCAATAAAAATGCCGCCGCCGCCTGCGTGGTCGGATCATCTCGCCAGATCACATTTTTTTGCCGAGCGGAATAACGCATGTGCAGGCTACCATCGGGATTAAAGCTAAACACAGGGCCGGTTTGCGCCGGGCGAATGATTTCACCTTGCAAAATGTTCGCCGGAATCGTAAAGGCTGCTGGATGCAACAGTGCAGTAATAAAAGCCGGATTCGCTTCCTGCAATAAAAGATAAGCCATGTCATGATCCATGAATAGGCTCAGACCACCCTGAGCGGCAGGGCGCACACAATGTAAGAGCATGCCGTGGATGTGTTCATCGGGTGGATTGTAATAACCATCAGTATGCCAACTGAGCTTCTTATCCGTGTAGGGAATGTAATCGTGTTGGCCTTGATGCTGAGTGACTTGAATCGAAGTCAGGCTATCCACATCTGCACAGAGGTTATGTGCTAGTTTTTTCAAGCCCATACCTTGTGCAAGTTGGTGTACTTGCTGTTTGGAAGCCTGCGGCTGATTAATAAAACGATACAGTGCTAGGTTGTAGCGTGCTAAATAAGCTCTCAGTTTTTCTATCTCTTCTTGGGTAGGCAGATCGGCATTCTGTATGTCTACCCGCAAATCACTGGCTAGCACAGGGTAAAGTGTTAGTTTCTGTTTTCGCCATGGTTGATAAAAATCTTCATTCATTAAGTTCATAAACGCTCAACTACGTTTGAAGGTTTAAATATTATAAAATAATGATATTCTATATTTAGCGTCTGCTGAGAGGAAACTTGTCGGAGCATTTGGGCATATCTCTAAGGGGATAGAACGGTTTTATGTCACTCCCCATGGGTGGGATTCTTTGGCAAGAGCCATAAGCATACACTTATGAACACTGTATAAGCATGTGGATAAGTGTCCACACAAGCGATTCTAAGCTGAGCTACTAGGCTGAAATAAGTAAGTAGTCAGTCTAGTCATAAATGCGACGATTGAGGAGGCAGCTATGGCAACAAAACATTATCCAACCCCGATGCTGGATGTCTTAGAAGAAGGGCCATGGCCTAGCTTCATTAGTGGGATTAAGAATCTCCGCGATAATCACCCGAATGAACGTATTCGCAATATGACGAATGGCGTGTTAGGTCAGTTAGAGCATTCCTACGAAACACGCATGGGCTATTGGAAGGGCGGCACGATCTCAGTCTTCGGTTATGGCGGCGGCATTATTCCGCGCTTCTCTGAAGTCGGTCACATGTTCCCTGAGTCGAAAGAATTCCACACTTTGCGCGTGCAGCCACCTGCGGGCAATTACTACACCACCGATATGTTGCGCAAGCTTGCGGATAGTTGGGAAAAGTATGGTTCTGGTTTGCAAACCTTCCACGGCCAAACTGGCAATATCATGTTCATCGGCTCGGATAGCAAAAACTATCAAGGTTTCTTCGATGAAATTAATGATTATGGCTGGGACTTAGGAGGTGCTGGCCCTTGTGTGCGTACTGGCATGTCTTGTGTGGGTGCAGCCCGTTGCGAAATGTCCAACTGTAATGAGCAAGCGATTCATCGCCACTTATTAAATAACTTCACGGATGACGTGCATCGTCCAGCCTTGCCTTATAAGTTTAAGTTCAAAGTGTCTGGCTGTCCGAATGATTGCATGAATGCAATTGAGCGCGCCGATTTCGCCATTATTGGTACGTGGCGCGATGACATGAAAGTCAACCAAGCCGAAGTTAAAAACGCGATCATGAAGAAAGCCGCTGAAATTGGCAAAGAAGGTGATCGTGCCGCAGGTCGTCAATACATGTTTGATAACGTGATTAGCCGCTGCCCAACCGGCGCGATTAAGCTGAATGACGATGACACCATGACCGTCGACAACAGCAATTGTGTGCGCTGCATGCACTGCTTAAACGTCATGCCCAAAGCACTACAAACCGGCGATGACAAAGGCGTCAGCATCCTCATGGGTGGTAAGCGTACTTTGAAGATCGGCGACTTGATGGGCACGGTAATCATTCCTTTCATGAAAATGGATACCGAAGAAGATTACGAGCGCATTAAAGAATTGGCGGCTACGGTCATCGACTACTGGGCAGAAAATGGTCTGGAGCACGAGCGTTGCGGTGAAATGATTGAACGTATCGGTTTGGTGAACTTCCTCGAAGGCATCGGTATTGATCCTGATCCCAACATGATTAAGCAACCACGTAATATTTCTTATGTGCGCATGGATGGTTGGGACGAGGCCGCAGAAGAGTGGTTCAACCGTAAGCGTGAAGAAAAAATGGCGGCTGCTTAACCCCACCCCAACCCCTCCCCTTATCAAGGGAGGGGCTAAATCTCCTCCCCTGACAAGGGGAGGCCGGGAGGGGTTAGTAGTGAATTCATAAAGATTTTTTGGAGAATTTAGTTCATGGCAGCCGAAATGCGCGAACCGATTGAGTCTGGATGTCCAGACGGTTTTCAATATATGCATCCTGTGATGCGTCGCAACTACGGTCAATGGTTATATCACGAAGATCCACGTCCGGGCGTGTTGGTACACGTCGCGCGTAGTGGTGAAAAAGTGTGGACAGTGCGTGCAGGAACACAACGTATTCTGGATGTGTTCACTTTGCGCAAGTTGATGGATATTGGCGATCAATACGGCGAAGGCTTTGTGCGCTTCACGATTCGCTCCAATATTGAATATATGGTAGCGGATGGCACGAAAGTCGAGCCATTGGTAAAAGCCTTAGAAGATGCTGGTTTCCCGGTTGGTGGTACTCGAAATTCTGTGGCCACTATGTCGCACACCCAAGGCTGGTTACACTGTGATATTCCGGGAACAGATGCCTCGGGTGTGGTGAAAGCGATGATGGATGAGTTGATCGACGAGTTCAAAGGCTGGAATATGCCGAACCGTGTGCACATGACCACTTCCTGCTGCCAGATTAACTGCGGCGGTCAAGGCGACATTGCGATCAATGTGCAGCACGTGAAACCACCAAAGATTAACCATAATCTGGTGGGTAATATCTGCGAACGTCCATCCGTAGTTGCGCGTTGCCCAGTAGCAGCGATTCGCCCCGCAATGGTGGATGGTAAGCCTTCTTTGGAAGTGGATGAGAAGAAATGTATCTGCTGTGGCGCCTGCTATCCACCTTGCCCACCGATGCAAATCAATGACCATCAATACACCCAATTAGCGATTTGGATTGGTGGTAAACACTCGAATGCGCGTGGCAAGCCGACTTTCCAACGTTTAGTTGCAGCAGGCATTCCCAATAATCCACCGCGCTGGCCAGAAGCGACGGCCATCGTGAAGAAAATTCTGCAGTGCTATAAAGAAGGCGCTCACGATTGGGAACGGATGAATGAATGGGTTGAGCGTATTGGTTGGCCGCGTTTCTTTGAAGTGACAGGTTTGCCGTTCACTAAGTACCACATTGATAACTGGCGTGGCGCTCGCAACAACTTGAATTCTTCAACCCATATCCGCTTCTAAAGCAGATAACGAGGAAGGCGATGAAATACACCATTATGGTCAACGAAGGGCCTTATCAGCATCAGTCATCGGATACGGCGCTGCAATTTGCGCGGGCTGCTTTGGAAAAAGGGCACGAGATTTTTCGGGTGTTCTTCTATCACGATGGCGTGAACAATGGTACACGTCTCGCGGTTCCACCCAAAGATGATCGGATGCTGCAAAAAGAATGGTCTGAGTTAGCGGAAAAGTACGGTTTGGATTTGGTGATCTGTATTGCAGCGGCACAGCGTCGTGGTCTGATGGATGCCTCCGAAGCTAAGCGCCAAGGCTTAACGGCTGACAATATTGCAGCAGGTTTCCATATTTCCGGTTTGGGTCAATTGATCGAAGCTAGTATCGAATCCGACCGTACTCTCGTATTTGGGGATTAAAGCATGGCTAAAAAATTCATGTATTTGAACCGCAAATCACCTTATGGCACGGTGTATGCGTTGGAATCTTTGGAAGTCGTCTTAATTGCTGCTGCCTTCGATCAAGAAGTCAGTCTCGCATTTTTAGACGATGGTGTGTATCAAATTGCTAAAGGTCAAAACCCGAAAGCTGCAGGCATGAAAAACTTCTCGCCGACTTATAATGCCTTAGGCGATTATGGCATCACTAAGATGTATGTTGAGCGAGAGTCTTTGGCAGAGCGTGGTTTAACTGAAGACGATTTAATGCCCATTGTCTACGAAGATGAAGACGATGATTACGCTGAAAAGCCTTCGGTTCAGTTGGTTTCGCGTGTGGAAATGGCGCAAATCATGGCTGAGCAAGACGTTACGTTTAGCTTCTAAGGGGTGATGTATGGCAATGTTACATATTGTGAATAAATCACCGTTTGAGCGAAATGCGCTAATGAGCTGTTTAGGTCATGCATTAGCCGGTGATGCGGTGTTATTAATTGAAGATGCGGTGATTGGTGTAGTGACTGGCTCAAATATTGCGCCAGAATTGCAGATCGCCATGAAAGATAAGTCAGTCTCGATTTATGCCTTAGGCCCTGATCTAGCAGCGCGTGGTGTGAAGGCAGAACGAGTGCTGGAAGGCATTCAAGTGGTGGATTATGCAGGTTTTGTTGATTTGACCGTTGCGAACGAGAAAACACAAAGCTGGCTTTAAACTTTAACCTTATACAAAACAGGAGGCCATGCATGGCTCTGGACATTGGCGGCAAATCGATTGCAACAGACGAAGAAGGTTATTTAGAAAACCTGAATGATTGGACACCAGAAGTCGCTGCTGCGATGGCATTGGCGGAAGAAACTCCGGTGGCTTTGAATGATGAGCATTGGGAAATCATTAATTTCCTGCGTGAGTATTATGAAGAGTATCAAATCGCTCCAGCAGTACGCGTCTTGACCAAAGCGGTCGGTAAGCGTTTGGGTGCTGATAAAGGCAACTCCAAATATCTCTATAGCTTGTTCCCATACGGCCCAGGTAAGCAAGCGTGCAAATATGCTGGCCTACCTAAGCCAACCGGCTGCGTCTAATCCGTATTCTTTAATGATGATCGGCTCTAGTTGCCTAGAGCCTACCTCCAACCCTAGTAACACTGGGGTTGCGCTGAGGTTTTGCCTGTAGGAGTCAGTTGTGACCTTCGTGAGTATTCTCTACGGCCTGCTGTTTTGGGCGGCGACACTTGTGTTAGTGGTCGGAGTAGGCCGCAAGATATACCTGTATGCCACGATTCCAGCACCCTTAAAAATCCCAACGACTCCCGCACCCGTGACGCAAGGTGGCGTGGTGTGGCGCATGTTCCGTGAAGTGGTCTTTTTCGAGAGCCTATTCCGCGCGAACAAATACACTTGGCTATTCGGCTGGATCTTCCACATGGCTTTGTGGCTGGTGCTGCTACGTCATACCCGCTATTTCATGGATATCGGCGCTTTCTTAAGTTTCATCCAGCCGTTTGGCAAGTACGCGAGCTTCGCGCTGGTATTTGGTTTAGCCGGTTTATTAGCCCGGCGCATCTTGGTTGATCGCGTGCGTTATATTTCTGCGCCGTCTGATTTCCTGATGCTTGCGTTGCTGATTAGCATTGGCTTAAGCGGGATGATGATGACCTTTGTTTCGCACACTGATATTACGATGGTGAAAGGTTTCTTTCGCGGCCTGATGACTTTTGATTTTCATCCGTTACCAGCCTCACCGATTTTGCTGATTCATTTGTTATTAGTGGCTGGATTGATGTTGATTTTCCCGATTAGCAAACTCATACACGCCCCCGGCGTCTTCTTCAGTCCGACCCGTAATCAAGTCGATAATCCGCGCGAAAAGCGCCATATTTCTAAGTGGGCTTTGGAGCTAGAAAAAGAGCAGAAAGTCTATTTGGATGAGCTCAAGCAGGGCGAGGTGAAAAATGGCTGATTACGAAGTTCCTAAGCTGAATGGCGAAGGCACTATCGAAATCCCGAAAATCAAGCCCGACGCGATGGCAGGCAAAGGCCCGTATATCGCCAAGCCCGATTTCCAAAAGGCTCTGCATTTTCCAGCGGATTTTAAAGTCGATGAAGCGGGCAAATTTGAATTAGTGCCCGATTGGAAAAATAAAGCTTTAGCCAAGATGGATGATTTGCGCCATCGTTATCGCTCGCTGCAATTGTATTTAGATATTTGCGTCAAATGTGGCGCCTGTACTGACAAATGCCATTACTACCTTGGCACGCAAGACCCGAAAAATATGCCAGTCGCACGCCAAGATTTATTGCGTAAGGTGTATCGGCGTTATTTCACCTTCGCGGGCAAACATTTCCCAAAATTAGTCGGTGCGGTGGATTTGACCGAAGAAGTGGTGGACGACTGGTATAACTACTATCACCAGTGTTCACAATGTCGGCGCTGCTCGGTGTATTGCCCGTATGGGATTGATACTGCCGAAGTGTCGATGGCTGCGCGGGAAATTCTCGATCATATTGGACGCGGCTCGAAATACAATAATGAAATCATCGGCAAAGTATTCAAGGTCGGGAATAACTTAGGTTTACCGCAGCCCGCACTCGCTGACACTTTGGAAGGTTTGGAAGAAGACGTTGAGGCCGAAACGGGCATTAAAGTGCGCTTTCCTTTGGATGAAGTCGGTGCAGACGTATTGCTGGTGACACCTTCAGCCGACTTTTTCGCTGAGCCACATGTAGATGGCTTAATGGGCTATGCCAAAGTTTTCCACGAAGCGGGGATTAGCTGGACGCTGAGTTCGTATGCGTCTGAAGGCGCGAATTTCGGCATGTTTGTTGGCTCTTACGAAAATATGCGTCGGATTTCGCTGCGCATTCGTGAGGCAGCGATCAAGTTGAAGGTAAAGCGCATTGTATTTGGCGAATGTGGGCATGCTTGGCGGGTGGCGTATAGCTTTTTGAATACTTTAGCGGGGCCGTTTGATTTTCTTGATCCGAAATATCCCGTACCACAGCATATTCTCGAAGTCACTTGGGGCTTGATTCAAGACGGTAAGCTCACGATTGATAAGACCCAGAATGATGACAAGGTGTTGACCTTCCACGACTCCTGCAATGTGGCACGCGGTTCACGCATGGGCGATAAGCCGGGCGGGCAGTTTGAGTATCCGCGCAATGTGATTAAGGCGGTGTGCAATCACTTCGTGGATATGCCTGCCGACACCATTCACGATGCTACTTATTGTTGTGGCGGCGGTGGTGGCTTGCTCACTGACGATTTAATGGAATTACGCATTAAGGGTGCGCAGCCGCGTATGGAAGCGCTCAAGTATGTCACCGAAAAGCAGGGCGTGACCCACATGGCGGCGATTTGCGCGATTTGTAAGTCGCAGTTCACCAAAGTGATTCCGTATTACGGCTTCAAGATGGATCAAATCGTCAGCGTGCACCAGTTGGTGAGCAATGCCTTAGTGTTGCAGCGTCAAGTATCGGTGCAAGCGCGTCCCGACGAAGATGAGGACGGTGAAGATGATAACGATGCCTAAGCCGCCACTTAACCCGAATTTATACCAAATGGTTTCTGAGTTTGGCCTGCCCAACTCACTGAGAGGAGAATGACATGTCAACAGCAGCACACGATCCTAAGTTACAAGCGCTCACGTTTCGGCGTTATAAGGACGGCGATCATCAGTGGGACAGTATGCACAGCCAGATTTTTACGGCGGATACTTCACACAAGTGTCCGACGTATGTGCATAAAACCCCGCCTTGCCAAGGCTCTTGCCCCTCCGGTGAAGACATTCGCGGCTGGCTGCAAATCGTGCGTGGCATTGAGAAACCGCCCGTTGGCATGAGCATGCAGGAATATGCCTTCCGTCGTTCCACGACCGCGAATCCTTTCCCTTCAATGATGGGACGTGTTTGTCCTGCACCCTGCCAAACGGGTTGCAATCGTAATGATGTGGACGATTTCGTTGGCATTAATGCGGTCGAGCAATACATCGGTGATATGGCAATTGAGCAGGGTTTTAAGTTTGATCCGGCGCCTGCTTTATCAGGCAAACGTGTGGCAATTATTGGTGGTGGTCCCGCAGGCTTATCGGCAGCGTATCAATTGCGTCGCTTAGGACATGCTTCAACGATTTTTGAAAAATTGCCTGAACTCGGTGGTATGTTCCGCTACGGCATTCCGGGCTATCGTGTGCCGCGCGATAAATTAGGGGCTGAAATCCAGCGTATTCTGGATTTGGGCGATATTGAAGTGCGCTGCAATACCAGTATCGGTCAAGACATTACGGTTGAGCAACTCGAACGAGACTACGACGCCGTGCTTTGGGCGATGGGTTGCTGGACAGGGCGCGATTTATTCGTCGACAAATTCGCCGAAACACCAAATTGCGTCACAGCCGTCGATTTCCTGCAAGCCTTTAATTTAGGCACGATGAAATATACCGCGCCACGCATTGTCTGCGTCGGTGGTGGCGATACTTCAATTGACGTGGTGTCCGTATCGCGCCGTATTGGTACGTTGGCGAATTACACCGAAAAGCCCGAAGATGCCGCAACCGGCAAATTAGTGCACGGCGAAGTGGGCGCGAAAGTGCCCGCAACCGTAACCTTGACCACGCTGTTCTCGCTGGATCAAATGACCGCTGCCGAGCATGAAGTACAAGACGCGCTAAAAGAGGGTGTGACTATCCTCACCAACGTAATGCCGAAAGAAATTGTGTTTGGCGCAGATGGGCGGGCGATTGGCTTAAAAGTGGTCGAGTGCGTGATGAAAGGCAATTTGCCGCAAGCCTGCGAAGGCGGCAAAGAGACGATGATTGAAGCGGATTTGATTGTTTCTGCAATTGGTCAATATGGGCGCTTTGATGGCGTGGAAGCGTGGAATAATGGCAAAAACCTGATTAACCACAATGCGCTCTATCAAGTACCGGGTAAAGAAGGGCATTTTGCAGCAGGCGATATTGTGCGTCCGCATTTATTGACGACGGCGATTGGGCAAGGCGCGATTGCGGCGGAAACCATTCATCAGTATTTGAACCGCCAAGAAATCCAAAAACGCCCGAAAGTAGATAAGCATCATTTTGATTTGATGCGCAAATTGCAGGAAGCCGGCTTAGAGCCAAAAAGCTTTGCTACCGCGAAAAGTGAGGATATGCGCGGTACTTCGGATATGAATTATGCGGTGCATAATTACGAAGATCGTTCTAAGAGCACGATTGTGCAGTCTAAGGAATTGTTCTTAGGGCATTTCAAAGCCGAAGCACGTCACACCCGTACCGAGGATGTGCCCAGCTCTGAGCAAGTCTTGGGGCATTTTGCGGAGCGAATGAATGCTTTGGCTGAAGCGGATGCGATTGCTGAAGCTAAGCGCTGCATGAGTTGTGGGATGTGTTTTGAGTGCGATAACTGCGTAATTTTCTGCCCACAAGATGCGGTATACCGCGTGCCGAAGAAGCAAGCGACTTTGGGTCGTTATGTGGCGACGGATTATAACCGTTGCATTGGCTGCCATATTTGCGCTGACGTTTGCCCGACCGGTTATATTGAAATGGGTATGGGTGAATAAAACATGCCCTTGCTCAGCAGAATCAAATCACTGCTAATGCTGGCGCTGTTGACATCGGCGCTAGTGGGCTGCGATGCGGGTGTGCCAGAGCCAAATCTTGCCCCTGCCAAAGCTAAAGCGGCGCAATGCGTCGAGCCGACCGCAGACATTCGCAAAAATCACATGGCTTATTTAAACGTGCATCGTGATAAGACGGTGATTGAGGGTATTCGTACCACCAAGCATAGTCTGAATGAATGTATTAATTGCCATGTTGCGCCCACGCGCGAAGATGGTTCGGCGGTGCATTATACCGATGAGAAGAAAGATCATTTCTGCGCGAGTTGCCACACCTATGTGGGCGTGAAAATTGATTGTTTTCAATGCCATGCGGATCGTCCGCAAGTGGCTGAAAACATTAATTATCAGCATAAACTTAGCTCGAATAATTATCATCTTCCGTCCACGAATACTAAGCCGGATGTGAATGATTTGTTATTGCTGGGCACTAGCCAAGCTCAAGGAGCTGCGCAATGAGTCAGATCAATGCCTATCGGCGCAAATTTATCGCCGCTTTGGGTGGCGTTGCAGCGGGTGGCTTGGCTTCAGGTGTGATCTTGCGCACAGTGGAAGCGGGTGATGTGCCTGCGAAACCAGCCGATCAACCCGTATCAAATAAAGTGCGCTGGGGCATGTTGATTGATGTGAATCGCTTAACGGACGGCGGCGCGAGCATGGTCGAAGCCTGCAAACGCGAACACGGTTGGGGTAATGATCCAAAAGCCAGCCCTGAGCAGCAGTCACAATGGATACGCACGGTTAAAGTCACCGACAAGCTCACCCAGCACAGTTTTACCTTGCCAGTGATGTGCCAGCATTGTGCTGAACCGCCTTGTGTGGATGTTTGCCCAACCGGTGCGTCGATGAAACGTGCGGATGGCATCGTGCAGGTGAATAAGCATACTTGCATTGGCTGCCGCTATTGCATGATGGCTTGCCCGTATAAGGCACGTAGCTTTGTGCATGAGACGCTCATTGATCAGCGTCCTCATTCGCCACGTGGTATGGGTACTGTGGAATCTTGCAACATGTGTGTGCACCGTGTCGATAAAGGTCAATTACCTGCTTGCGTCGAAGCTGCGCCACAAGCCGTCATTTTCGGTGATTTAAACGATCCCAACAGCCGTATCAGCCAAGCGGTAAAAGAATTAGGTGGTTCGCAAATTCGTGCGGATTTGGGTTTAAACACTGGCGTGCGCTATTTAGGTCTTTGAGGGCAGAACGATGAGTAGTAAATCAGCGACCTATAGTGAATTGCGCGCTAGCAAAGCGTATTACCTGATCCTCGGCGTTTGCGTCGCGATCTTAGGTTTGGGAGCGGTCAGCTTTTTTCATTTGGAACACACCGGCCATTACGTCACCGGCATGAATAACCAAATCGTCTGGGGCTTGCCGCATGTGTTTGCGATTTTCTTGATTGTCGCGGCGTCGGGGGCTTTGAATATTAGCTCGATTGGCACCGTGTTTCGCAAAACCTTGTATCAGAAAATGGGCAGACTTTCGGCTTTATTAGCGATTGCTTTATTGATTGGTGGTTTAGCGATTTTAGTCCTCGATTTAGGCCATGCCGACCGTTTATTAATAGCAATGACTCACTATAATTTTAAGTCGATTTTTGCTTGGAATATTATTTTATATAACGGCTTTTTAGCTTTATGTATTTTATATATTTGGACTATGCAAGATCGCAAAGTAAAAGCCTTTTATCCTTATGTAGGCTTCTTCGCCTTTAGCTGGCGCTTGATTCTGACTTTGGGTACAGGCTCTATCTTTGGTTTTTTAGTCTCACGGGCTTATTATAATAGTGCAATTATGGCTCCGCTGTTTATTGCCATTTCTTTTGCTTTGGGATTAGCGGTATTCATTATTTTATTGTTTTTCACCTTCCGTTTAGATAAGCGTGAGTTGGGCGATTTAGTGCTGAATCGCTTGCGTTATCTCTTAGCAATTTTCATCGCCTCTGCGATGTTTTTAGAGCTAGCACGGCATTTAACCGCTTTGTATATCACCCAACGGCATGGTGTTGAGCAGTTCATTCTGCTCGATGGTGGAATTTATACGCTGCTATTTTGGATTGGGCAGATAGTGGTGGGTGGTTTGATTCCGCTATCACTAATTTTCTGTCGGGCACTCAAAAATAATCATTGGTCACTGCTATTAGCTTCCACGCTAGTGCTGATAGGTGGTTTTGTGCAGCTCTATGTGCTTATCGTGGGCGGTCAAGCCTATCCCTTAGAGTTATTCCCGAATGCTGACGTGCAAAGCAGCTTCTTTGATGGTGTTATCCATAGTTATACACCGAGTATTTGGGAGTGGATGTTGGGTGTAGGTGGAGTTGCAATCGCGCTACTTCTATTCTATGTCGGAATGAAGGTGCTACGCTTCTTGCCAGCATCTTTGGCCGATGCAGAAGTGGAAGTGAATTAGTCAGCGCTTAGCTTGATGTTGTGCGAGAAAACCAGCTTCGGCTGGTTTTTTTGTTTCTGCTTATAGCTTATGTTGTAAGCTTACAGCATGAAGCTAGTAGGTTGTAGGGCAGGATTATGTCGATCGCACGCCAAGTTGAACTGGTATCCATTGAAGACTATTTAGCCGCTGAAGAGGCGCAAAGCATCCGCCATGAGTATGTTGACGGTGATGTGTATGCAATGGCGGGGGCGAGCATGAATCATAATCGCATTACGAGTAATCTGGTGCGCTTACTAGGCAACCATTTAATTGAGCAGCCTTGTGAGGTTTTTAGTAGTGATATGCTGTTACAAACCAGCACCACTCGCTATCGTTACCCTGATGTTATGGTGAGTTGCCAAACCCAAACTGAGAATGAGCTGCTGCTATCGACTCCAGTCTTATTACTCGAAGTAATGTCGCATAGCACTCGCAAAACAGATAAAGAAATTAAACGCTTAGAGTATTTACAAATTCCTAGCTTAACGGAATATGTGTTGATTGAGCAGGATTTTGTAGAGATCGAAGTATTGCGCCGTAGTCAAAATTGGCAGCCGTCTTATTATTATTTAGGGGATGAGGTGGTTTTTGAGTCGATTGGTCTTAGCCTGCCGGTGTTGGATATCTATCAGCGGGTGGTGAATAGGGATATGGCGAGAAGTGTTTAAAGGGTAATGCTAATTCTTTAATGACCTAATCGCTTTATTTTTTGATAGGATATTGTGATAATATTTTGTTATTTATATTTGTTCTTAATGCAATTATTCAAATAATCTGTGTCAATACTTGGAAAAAAGTAGGCGATATTGCGGTGTTTTTATAGGTAAAGAAAGATGATAATTAAACTAACTTATTTCACAGGTATTATTGATCGGTCGAAAATATCAGAAGTTGATAATATTTTAAGAAATGAAAACATAGGTCTTAGTTTAGTAGATAAGACTGGTCATGCACAAATGAGCTTAGATCAGCTTATTAGTCAAATATATGTAACAATCCCTCCAGCTATAGTTTCTGCGATTGCTAGTGGTCTTTTAACAAATGCTATGTATGACGCTATTAAAACAAGCTTGCTAGAGATTAGTAGTAATCTTAAAGGAAAAACATTAGTAAAAATATCTCCTAAAAATGAGACAAAGGAAGTGCCAGCCAATTTTGGTGTAAAATTTGAAGCAGGGGAAAATAATTTTGACTTGCAGTTTTCCTCTGAGTTGAGTAAGGAATTACAAGATAAGTGTATTGAAGAAGCTTTTAGTATAATTAAAAAAGAGGGTGATGCAAAGGAATTAACTATAGACCTTATACACAGGCAAAAAAATCTTATAGGCTATTTTAATCCGAATACTCAAAAATGGGAACTTATCGATTTATTAGATCTTATTAAAAATAAAAGAGAGTCTGGTGATCTCTAATAATCGAGTTATTCTGTTCTTGAGATCTTAAGTTATATTTTTCAATTCAGCTGAAGAGAATGCGCTGCAAAACTTCTACTTCTTATGCCAAGTCCCCAGCAAATCATTCAACTGCTCTAATAGGTAATTCTTTCGCCATTTATCATCTTTGGCTTCTTTCAAGAGTTGGTCTTGTTGGTGCAAGCAGGCTTTTTGCCATTCACGATTAGATTTAGCCAAGTCTTTTAGCAGCGCGAGCATGAAGCTATCTAAATCTAAATCCAGATAAATCGGGTTCGCGTATTCGCTTAGTAAGCGATTGAAAACCACCGCTTGGTTTTCAGGGGGTAGTACGCTGAAGCACTCCCACAAAACGACACAGGTAATCCGCATTAGGCGATAAATATGCCCCTCAGAATCGTCCATGTGATCACCCAAAGTCGGCATGCTGCTAATCATCGCCATACACAGATCAATGGTTTTGCTCGGCGGGGTAGTGGCTTGCCGAGCCGATTCCAACAAGGATTCGAGCATATCGGAAAGCTTTTGGGCGCTTTCGAGATTAATAAAGCCCGTTTGATTTTGATGACGCGCAATCATCCGTTGCAGGGTTTCACGGTATTTAGCTTCTTCTGGGTCGCTGGTATTCAGATATTCGCCAAAGTGAATTAACAGACTTTCGCGCAGCTCAATATCACGCAGCGCCGTTTCTAACAGAAAGTGTTCAAGCTGCTCACGTGATAGGCGCGGCAGAATCTGTTCAAGCTGATTACGACGACTGTATTTAGGCGCTACTTTATTATCGTTATTAGTTTCAATCGTCATAAATAATTCAGTTATAAATGTTTAGAAAACAAGGCTTGTACTACTAATGGCGCTAGGTGCGAGTTATCGAAGTTAAAAGCTCTTAACTCGTCAGCCGTTAACTCAAGCGCTTCTACTAACTCCGCTGGATTGAGATTGATCTCGCCAGTGGCCTCAACTAAATAAGCCATAATGATTTGATTGCGCTGCGGAAAATTATAATGCCCAATAAAGGTGGCACTCTGCCCGGTTAAGCCTAATTCTTCTTGGGTTTCACGCAAAATAGCCGGTTCAGGGGCTTCAAAAGCTTCTAAAAAGCCTGCGATTAACGAAAACATACCTTCCGGCCATTTGGCATTGCGCGCAATAATAAATTTACCATTGCAACGCACTAGAGCCGCGACCACGGGTGTTGGATTATTCCAATGCACATAGCCACAAGACCGCTTACAGGCAAGGCGCTCTAATTCATCAATCTGCTTTTTACGTAAAACCGCGCCGCATTGTGGGCAAAACTTCATGGTTCACCTGTTATCCCAAGCCTGTCACCTATTCACCGATTATACCGGCGAATAGGTTCATATCAGATGAATACTGGAGTTTATTCAGTCGGCATGCCTGACATACCAAGAATATTCCAGCCGCCATCGACATAGGTAATTTCCCCCGTGATGCCGGAGGCTAAGTCTGAGCAGAGGAAAGCGGCGGCATTGCCCACTTCTTCAATCGTCACATTGCGCCGTAGTGGGGCATGCTGTTCAAAATGATCGAGCATTTTACGGAAACCGGTAATTCCTGAAGCCGCTAGAGTACGAATTGGACCTGCAGAAATCGCATTCACGCGAATTCCAGAAGGGCCTAAATCCGCCGCCATAAAGCGTACACCCGCTTCAAGGCTCGCTTTTGCCATGCCCATCACGTTGTAGTTTGGAATAGCAGCGATTGCACCTAAATAACTAAGCGTAAGCATTGCGCTATTGCGCCCTGTCATCATGGGGCGCGCATATTTCGCCATCGCTAAGAAGCTATAAGCGCTAATGTCATGGGCAATTTGTGCACCTTCGCGAGTGGTATTATTCACGATACTGCCTTCGAGTTGTTCTTTCGGTGCGAAAGCGATCGCATGTACTAGGATATCGAAGCCATCCCAATGTTCGGCTAATCGTTTGAACGTGTTCTCAATTTCGCTGTCAGAACCTACGTCACAGGGAATGACAATGGAGGAGCCAAATTCTTCGGCGAATTTCTCGACCCGAGGTTTTAATTTCTCGTTTTGATAAGTTAAGGCTAATTCGGCGCCTTCACGATGCATGGCTTGGGCAATTCCATAAGCAATGGAACGATTGCTTGCGATGCCAGTAATCAGGGCGCGTTTGCCAGTGAGAAAACCCATAGTGACTCCTTAAACTTCGTACACACTTTTAATCCCAGTCATCAGCAGCAGTGATGCATGCTAGCTTGGGTTGGTGTTATGCTTGATTGAATTAATCGCGTAAGTATACAGAAGAACATGCAAAAAAGATTCATCACCCGCGACTGGCTTCTTTATTCCATCCTGATCATTCTGATCGCTTTACTCCTGCTGCTAATGTATCAAATTGACCGTCAATGGACGAAGCTGGCACAGATGGAAACCTCCTTGGCGCAGCAAGCCCAGGATATGCGTAGCTTACGAACGGGTGTAGGTTCTGGGCAAATTGCTCAAGCCGCCAGCGCGCCGAATGCAGCAACTGGCCAAGCCGCTGGTGTTGGTACGGCTTTCCAACGCGCTTATGCCGCGACCCAAAAGCCGGATTATGCTCAAGGTGATTGGAGTGTATCGGCCTTAGACACCAGCCTAAAAACCCTGAGTCCGGTGGTATCAACCGATGCTTATGCTTCCGAAGTACAAGCTTATGTGCAGGAAAGTTTAGTTAACCGCAATCCCGATACGATGGAGTGGGAAGGCTTAATCGCTAAGTCTTGGCAAATTAGCCCCGATGGTTTAACTATTACCTTTCAGATGCGTGACGATGTGACTTTCTCGGATGGTGTGCCACTGACCGCTAAAGATGTGGTGTTCTCCTATAATTTTATCATGAATGAAGCAATTGCAGCCCCTGGTGCTCGCTCTGTTTATGGGCAGATTACTTCAGTAGAAGCGAAAGGCGATTATGAGGTTGTTTTCAAGTTCAAAGAGCCGTATTTCCAATCTTTTGGTTTAGCAGGTGGCTTAGCCATCATGCCCGCTCATTTTTATGAGCCGTATCTGAAAAATCCACAAGCCTTCAATCAATCCAAAGGTTTATTACTCGGCAGTGGCCCCTATCGTTTGGCTGACCCGAAAAATTGGACGCCTGATCAAGGTAGCGTCGAGCTAGTACGCAATGAGCGCTATTGGGGTGATGTGCAGCCCCCTTATACACGTATGGTCTGGCGGGTGATTCAAAATGAAAGCGCACGTTTAACCACGTATCGGAATGGCGATATTGATAGCTACGAAGCCAAGCCCAACGAGTACGCCAAACTGAAAGCGGATGCACAGCTACAGGGCAAAAGCCAAAATTTTGAATATATGCCGCCAGTTGTGGGTTATGGCTATATTGCATGGAATCAGAGCAAAGATGGCAAACCCACCCGCTTTGCGGATAAGCGCGTGCGCCAAGCCATGACCTATTTGACTGATATGCCACGCATTATTAAAGACATTTACTTAAATCATGCCGAGCAGGCGGTTAGCCCATTTAATCCGAATTCTAAACAGCACGATCCTAGTTTGCAGCCTTGGACGTTTAATTTAGAAAAAGCCCAAGCCTTGCTGAAAGAAGCCGGTTTTACCGATAAAAATGGTGATGGTGTTTTAGAGGATAAAGACGGTATCCCGTTTGAATTCAAGATGATTTATTTTCAGGCTAATGAACAGCGGGCGCGCACTGTACTGTTCCTCAAAGATATTTATGCGCGGGCAGGTATTAAGTTAATCCCATCCCCGCAAGAATTTCCAGTCATGCAAGAAGCGTTGAGAAAGCGCGAATTTGAAGCGATTACTTTAGGTTGGACGAGTGGAATTGAAACCGATCTTTATCAGTCTTTTCATAGCTCACAAATTCAAGACGAGGGTGATAATTTCATCTCGTATAACAATCCTGAACTGGATAAGTTGATTGATGAAGCGCGGCGCACGGTCGATGATGCCAAGCGCATGGCGATCTGGCAGCAAGCCGAAAAGATCATGTATGAAGATCAGCCTTATACTTTCTTGCTGCGGGCGCAGTCCTTATTGTTTGTGGATAAGCGCATTCATAATCTACAAATGACTAAGCTGGGACTCAATTATGGCTCATTGCCGATGGAAAATTATGTACCAGCCCCTTTACAGAAGTACCAAAAATAAGCGGAGCTGCTAAATGCTGACGTATTTGCTGCGCCGTTTGTTATTGATGATTCCCACCCTGTTGGGGATCACGATTGTCGTGTTCTCGGTGATGGCGGTATCGCCCGGTGGGGTCGGCGCGCAGAGTATGGTCGATAGCAATATGCGCCCCGAGCAGCGCAAAGCTTTGACTGATTATTACAATAAGCGTTATGGCCTCGATCAACCCGCACCCATCCAATATCTACGCTGGCTAAATAATATTTCACCGATAGGTTTCACCCAAGACGACAGCGGCAAATACACCAGTTTTTCATTCACCAAAGGCATGAATTTAGGCGAGAGTTTCTATTATGGACGCCCGGTTACGGAGATTTTGGGCGAGCGGATTCCGATTACTTTGCTGTTAAATATCTTAACCATTCCAATTATCTATATTGTAGCAATTGCGATTGGCGTTAAGTCTGCGACCCAGCGTGGGACAGGTTTTGATGTTAGCTCGAATATGATTATGTTAGCGCTCTGGTCGATTCCTACCATGCTCTTGGGTGTATTACTGCTGGGATTTTTCTCCAGTATTCAGCATTGGCAATGGTTTCCCACTGCAGGAATTAGTAGTCGAGCCGCTAAAGATATGACCTTTATGCCGCATTGGGGATCACTCTGGGATATCGGGAAATTATTCCTAGGTATGTTGGTAGGCACAGCGCTAGCGGTTTGGTTAAGCCGTTGGCAAGAGCGCAGCTTAAGGGCTTTTTTGGCGGGTGTTTTTGGTTTAGTCGCGGGTGTGTGGATGGCGCAAGCGCATGCGAGTTTTTCCTTATTTGCTTGGATTGTGTTACCGATTTTTGGGGCAGCAATTCTCGCTGGGATTGGCTGGATGGATTACAAACCGTTCCGAGTCATCGGTTTAGGGGTATTTGGTGCAACCCTCGGGATTTTATTTGCCCTGCAATTCATTAATGATGGCTTTGTGCGTGGGTTTTTATTTGATCGCATTTGGCATTTAGTCTTGCCTGTGCTTTGTTTATCCTTGGGTGCTTCGGCTGCATTAGCCAAAATTATTCGCTCTTCGTTGCTAGAAAATCTCAATGCCGATTATGCCCGTACCGCACGCGCTAAAGGCTTAGACGAAAAGACAGTGTTATGGAAGCATGTGTTTCGGAATAGCTTATTGCCGCTGATTACCATTATTGCTGGTTTATTGCCGAGCCTATTAGCGGGTTCGTTAATCGTCGAGAATATCTTTAGCATTAATGGCATGGGGCAATTAGCGATAGAAGCGGTGAAAAGCAGAGATCGGGAATTAGTCCTGTCGATTACTTGGCTGAGCGGCTTTCTCACTCTGATTGGCTATTTGATAGCTGATTTTCTTTATACTTTAGTTGATCCGCGTGTGACGTATGACTAATTTATTGAGAGAAGTCCAACCGACGATGAGTGATATTAGCTTGGATGATCAGGCAATAACGATCTCATTTGCCGACTTGCCCTCTACTTGCTTTGTGAATCCTAAAGATCGGCCCTTAGGTACGCTCATAACTTTACCTGCGTTGGCTAACAGAAATTATAAAGGTCTAAAAATTGGGAAGATTTTAACGGGTGATTTTGTTACTGAGGCGAGCAATCAAATCAGGATAATGACTAAAAAGCCCATCGGTTTAACTGTTTTATTAGGTGAAATCAAAAATAAGGTTGAAATCGCTGACAATGTTTCCGGTAATTATCACCTAGCGCTGTGGCGTAATACACAAGTTATTATTGGCAAAGATACGACGGCTAATCTGTTGAATATAGAAGCGCGTCGAAGTGTTATTTCCATTGGCCAAGACTGCATGATTAGTGATGCTTGGATTCAAGCGACTGATATGCATGGTGTTTGGAATCTAGAGACTAAACAGCCTGTTAATAAAGCAGGTTACTCTATAACCATTGAAGACGGTGTCTGGATAGGGCGGCGTTCTAGTATTGTCAGGTCAGTAACGGTAGGCAAGGGGGCCATTATCGCTTTTGGGGCGATTGTTACTAAGGATGTTCCACGCTGCTCGATTGTTGCGGGCAATCCAGCGCAAATCACTAAGCGCAATGTAACTTGGACGCGCCACTTCAAAGATCAAAATGAATTCGAGCGTAAAGTCGGTTCAATGAACCTGGATGAGGAGTTAATTACATTGATACCTAGTCAGGCAAACTGGAGTGATAAATTCGCTGCTTCTGTTCAGAACTTAAAACGGCTCTTTTTAAAAGAATCTAATCCTCATGGCTAGCCAAGAATCACTGAGCGCTTTAATTCTACGCAAAACCCTAAATGGTTCAGGGGTGAAATTTGCCTTATTTTGGATTGGCAGTTTGATTATCTGTGCAGTATTTGCGCCTTTTCTAGCGAATAGCATGCCCTTAGTGATGAGCAAAGCGGGGAGTATTTCCTTTCCGGTTTTGACGTATTTAACGATAGAAGATTTGGCGGTGTTAGCGGCTTTTTTTACTATTGTACTGCTGTGGCTCGTTCCACTGAAATTCAGTTTTAAGGTTAATTTAGCAGTATTAGTGGCCGTAATTGCCGCAGTGGTGGTGTTAGCGAATCTATTTATTAAACCGCCCAAATTGGTGATTTACGACGATTTCCGTACGCCGACTTATACCGAAGTAGATTGGCGCATCATGCCGCCGATTCCGTACGCGCCGCAGGATTATTTACGCAGCTATGGTGGGACGGGCTTAGAAGCACCTTTATCGTCTGAAGCGGCTCAACAAGAGCGTTTGCATCTGATGGGTACTGAAGAAAATGGCGCGGATGTACTCAGCCGAATGATTCATGCCTCACGGATCGCACTGAGTATTGGGCTGGTTGCCACCAGTATTTCGATGGTGCTGGGTATTATTATCGGCGGCTTGATGGGTTATTTCTCAGGCATCGTCGATATGTTGGGGATGCGCTTGGTGGAGATTTTCGAGGCGATTCCGACCCTGTTTTTATTACTGACCTTCGTGGCCTTTTTCGGCAGTAGCCTCTATATGATGATGGTTATTATTGGCGTGACCAGTTGGTCGGGTTATGCGCGTTATATTCGTGCTGAGTTTCTCAAATTGCGCCGCCAAGATTATGTACAGGCTGCAGTAGCTTCTGGTTTACCACTGCACTCGATTTTATTTCGCCACATGCTGCCGAATGGAGTTGCGCCGTTGTTGGTTGCAGCCAGTTTTGGGGTAGCTTCGGCGATTTTGGCCGAAGCAACTTTAAGCTTCTTAGGTTTAGGTTTAGTCGATGATCCGTCTTGGGGACAAATGCTCAATCAATCCGTCACGTCTGCAAGCTTTAACTGGTGGATGGCGGTATTTCCCGGTGGTGCAATCTTCTTAACCGTATTCGCGTATACGCTGATTGGTGAGGCTTTCCGTGATGCGATTGATCCGAATCTTTCACGTGAAGCTGGGGTGCAATAATGGCAGCGCCTTTGTTGGTCGTGAGCAATCTGTGTACTTATCTGGATAATGGTTCGGAAGTTGTTAAAGCCGTTGATGGAGTCAGCTTCACCATCAATAAGGGTGAAACTTTCTGCTTAGTCGGTGAATCCGGTAGTGGCAAGTCGATTACCGCTTTATCGGTGATTCGCCTCTTGCCTTATGGCATTGCTACGCATCCGAATGGGCAGATTCTGTTCAATAACGAAGATTTATTGCAAATTGGTGATGAAGAGTTACGCAGCATTCGTGGCTCACAAATCGCGATGATTTTCCAAGAACCGATGACTTCGCTGAATCCGGTGTTTACGGTGGGCGATCAAATCATGGAGGCTTTGCAGCTGCATAATCCTGAGATGACGGTTGAGGAAGCTCACGAGCGAGCGGTGCAAGCTTTAGATCAAGTGCAGATTCCGAATAGTCGTGAGCGCATGCATGATTTTCCGCATCAGCTTTCCGGTGGGCAGCGTCAGCGGGTGATGATTGCGATGGCTTTGGCTTGCGAGCCTGATTTATTGATTGCCGACGAACCTACCACAGCTTTAGATGTAACCGTGCAGGCGGAAATTTTGCGCTTGATGCGCCACCTGCAAGTAACGACGGGCATGAGTATGCTATTCATTACGCATGACTTCGGCGTTGTGGCACAAATGGCGCATCAAGTCGGCGTGATGCAGCAAGGTAAATTGGTAGAAGTTGGCGTCGTTGAGCAAGTTTTGAATCGACCGCAGCATGCTTATACCCATCAATTACTCGAAGCTGTTCCAGAAAATTTAGCGCGCCACAAAAATCCTGAATTAGCTAAGCCACTGGCTGAACAACAGCTAATTGCTGAGCCTTTATTGCAGCTAAGACATGTGAATGTTTGGTTCCCGATTAAAAAGGGTGTATTCCGGCAAGTCGCTGATCACAATAAAGCCGTGGATGATGTCAGCCTCGATATCGCTAAAGGCCAAATTGTGGCTTTAGTCGGTGAGTCAGGCTGTGGGAAAACCACGCTGGGACGCGCTGTGTTGCAGTTAGAAAAGCCCACTTCAGGCAGCATCAAACTACAAGGCTCAGAGCTTGTCGGTTTGTCGGCTAGAGAAATGCGTCCGTGGCGGGCGAAGATGCAGATGGTATTTCAAGACCCACAGTCTTCCTTGAATCCTCGGCTATTGATTGAAACAACCCTCACCGAGCCGATGCAAGTGCATGGCATTGGTAGTCATCAAGAAGAGCGTTTGGAAATCGCGGCCAAAACTTTAGAGCGCATGCAGTTAAAGCGTGAGCATCTTTGGCGTTATCCACATGAGTTTTCCGGTGGGCAACGCCAGCGCATTGGTTTGGCGCGAGCTTTAGTGCTCAATCCTGAATTTATAGTCTGCGATGAAATCACTAGCGCTTTAGACGTCTCGGTGCAGGCGGAAATTTTAAAATTGCTGCTGGAGCTGCGCGCTGAACGCGATTTAACCCTCCTTTTCATTACGCACAATATTGGCGTGGTTGAATACCTCAGCGATCAGACTGTAGTAATGTATAAGGGGCGAATTGTGGAGTTGGGCGCTACGGCTGCTGTTTGTGGTTCGCCGCAACAAGAATATACTAAAAAGCTGTTGGCTGCTGTGCCACGCTTAGCGCTAAGTTCTTAAGCCTGCTGCTTATTGGAATAATTTGATGACAAAGTTTCACCTCCCAAAAAAGAGTTGTATAACTCTACTATTAGTTGCCTCTTTACCGGTTTCAGCTGCTTGGAATGGCATGCCTTACAATGGTATGGGATTGAATCCAATGTCAGGCGGAATGGGGATGCCCGGGTCTTTGGGTTTTAGCCCTTGGAGTATGGGCAGTAATCCGTGGTCTTCCGGTTTCAGCCCTTGGAGTATGGGGGGAGCTAGCCCATGGTCTTCGGGTGTTTCACCTTGGAATATGGGAGCTAATAGCCCTTGGAGTGGGGGGAATGGCTGGAATTCGTCTATGTGGCCGTGGGGTAGTAATGGCTCTGGGGGGAATGCGTGGGGTAATAATGCATGGATGCCTTGGTCGAATAACTCAGGTTTTTCTGGGCGACGTAATAATAATGACTGGGTAAGCAGTATGTTTTTAATGAACTCGTTAAATAATCAAAATAATCAGCAGCCTTGGGCAATGGGGCTGCCAACTAACTATCCTTATCAAACCCCTGTGTGGAATCAGGGCCTGACGACACCTCCATCACAGCCACTTCCGGCTATGATTTATCCACAGTCGCAAGCGCCAAGTTCAATGCCAAGTATGGCTAATCCTAATCCAGTTGCCAGCCAATCTACACAAGCTACAACAGAATCGCTTAACTTCCCACCGCCTAGCTCAAGTTTTAGCCCATTTATGAGTCAACCGGCTCCAGCTCCAAGCACAGTAGTCAACCCAAAACCAGCTGAAGCGCAGTCAGTGCTGCCTATGCCTAATCCCCGGCCACAAGGAAAAACCTTAGTTTTTCCAGATGGAAGCCAGTTTTAGTCGTTAATCACTCCACTATCCCAAAGATAGCGACTCACGGCTAACCAAGCACCAATTAAACCTAGGAGTGAGCTAGTGATTAAGACTTCTAGGGTAGTCGTGAGGTCAATGCCACCGATATTGAAGGTATTGCCATAGAGCATGGAGAGTTTATTTACTGGTTCGACTAAGAATAACAGCGCAATATTCACCACCAATAAACTTAGCAGGCCACCAAATAAACCCAGCCACAAGCCGCCATATAAGAAGGGGCGGCGAATATAGCGATTAGTTGCACCAATGAGGCGGGTAACCCGAATCTCATCTTTACGGTTTTCAATATCAAGTCGAATCGTATTACCAACAACCAAGAGCACGGTGACCGCTAAGAGCGCTGCAACCACTGCTACAATCCGCTCGGCAATTTGGAGAATAGCGCGTAGGCGTTGAATCCACTCCACGTCGATTTGCACATCTTCAACTTCTTTGTAGGTTTTTAGGCGCTTACTGAAGTCGTCTAAATCCGCATCTGTTTCGCCCAAATCATTCAGTTTCGGCGTGATAATCACAATATTGGGTAATGGATTCTCACCCAAAGTGGTTAAAGTATCGGCAAGGCCGGAAATCTTTTTAAAATCCTGCAGCGCTTGGTCGCGGGTCACCACGGTAGTGGTTAATACTTCAGGCTGGCTCTTCACCAGCTCAGCCAAGTCATGGGCTTGCTGCTCAGTGATCTTGGGCTTTAAGAACAAAGAAATAGTCGGTACTGACTGATTATTATGCGTCAGACTTTGCAAGTTTTTCACCAGCACATGCATGCTAGTTGGCAAAGACAAGGCTAAAGCGATGGCAATCAAAGTAATCCAAGCAGAAATAGGATTAAACCATAAGCGTTTTAGGCTGAAATCAATCGCTTGTTTTTGCTGGTTCCACCAAATGAAATACAGTCTTGATCTATTTGAGCTGGGGCGCGGTTTAGCAAGGGGCTTTTTGGGGGTCATTTAAGCCTCTACTCGCTGCAAGACAATGATGCGTTTTTTCATGCGTTCGACCAATCCATGATCATGACTAGCAATTAAAACGGTAGCCCCTAAATCATTGAATTGAGAAAAGGTATACATAATATCTTGCGCCAATTCAGGGTCTAAATTACCCGTAGGTTCGTCAGCTAAAATGATAGTCGGGCGATTCACGACTGCACGCGCGATACCCACCCGTTGACGTTCACCCGCAGAGAGCATTAGTGGAAAGTTTTTGGTTTTTTTTCCTAAACCTACTTTATCTAGGGCGGCATTCACGCGGCGGCTGATTTCTGTTGGTGTCATCCCAGAAATCAACAAGGGCATAGCTACATTATCAAAAACATTGCGATCATAGAGCAGATGCGGGTCTTGAAAGATAAAACCAATTCGACGGCGATACGCAGGCACTTGCCGTTGTTGTAAATGAGTTAGGGGCATGCCGCTGACTAACACATCACCTTTACTGGGCGTTTCGAGCAAGGCGATTAATTTGAGCAGGGTACTTTTACCAGCTCCTGAGTTGCCGGTAATAAAGATCATTTCGCCTGCGCGAATCGTTAGATTAACGTTATACAGCGCTAACTGCCCTGTGGGATAGCGCTTACAGACTTGCCGAAATTCAATTATCGCTTCTTGTCGAAATTCAATCATCGCTTTTTTCAGTATCACCGCCAGCTAATAGGGCACTTGTAAATTCGTAAGCATCGAATTCTTGCAGATCGTCAATCGTTTCACCGACACCAATAAAACGAACGGGAATCTTTAGCTGCTCAGCAATTGCAAAGAGGATGCCACCTTTGGCTGTACCGTCCAGCTTGGTCACCGTAATCCCAGTAACACCCAAGGCTTCATTGAACTGACGCGCCTGAATCAGCGCGTTCTGTCCAATGCTGGCATCGACAATTAGCATAACTTCATGCGGAGCATGCTCATCAAGCTTGTGCATAACCCGCTTAACTTTTTTCAGTTCTTCCATCAAGTTAGTTTGCGTATGTAGGCGCCCAGCGGTATCCGCTAGCAGAATATCGATGCCGCGTGCTTTCGCGGATTGCACAGCATCAAAAATCACTGAGGCTGAGTCCGCACCACTGCTTTGAGCAATCACCGGAATATTATTGCGTTCACCCCAAATGGTTAATTGCTCAACAGCTGCCGCGCGGAAAGTATCGCCCGCTGCGAGCATTACTGATTTGCCTTGTTGCTGGAATTTTTTCGCAAGTTTACCAATAGTAGTCGTTTTACCTGCACCATTAATGCCAACCATCAGAATGACAAAGGGTTTGTGGCCCGTATTCACATTCAAAGGCTCAGCAGCAGGGCGGAGGATACGATGCATTTTGTTATACAGCGCCTGCATCAGAGCATCCATATCATCTAGCTCTTTACGATCGACACGCTGATTGAGGTCGCTCATAATTTCTTGAGTCGCTTCCATGCCTACATCGGCCATCAGCAAGCGGGTTTCTAATTCCTCAAGAACTTCATCATCGACTTTCTTTTTACCTTTAACGATGACATCCATGCCTTCGGTAATGGTATTGCCGGTTTTGAATAAGCCTTGGCGTAGGCGTTCAAACAGACCTTGTTTTTTTGGCTGGGCCAGTACGGCATCTGGAGAGATGTCTTCCGCTTCCTGCTTTTTTTTCTTTCCAAATCCAAACATCGTACAATCACCTACACCAAAATTTTTATCTATGAGCACTCTGCTAAATGCCCCGCATACTACCATCTGCTAGCCCAAATCGTAATAGTTCAACGGCAAACAGAGCCAAAGCCAATCAATTACGTATTATAGGTGGACAATGGCGTAGCCGTCGCATCCCCATCGCTGATGTGGTGGGCTTACGGCCAACACCCGATCGAGTCCGTGAAACTTTATTTAATTGGCTACAGCAGTCCATCCTTGGGGCGCGCTGCCTAGACTTATTTGCAGGTAGTGGGGCTTTAGGGTTTGAGGCTTTATCACGTGAAGCTGCTCAAGTGGTCTTAGTAGAGCAAGATTCACGCGCATTCACACAACTACAACTGAATGCTACCACCTTAGGTGCGACTCAAGCGCAATTAATTCATGCGGATGCATTTAGCTATTTACAGCGTGAAACGGAAGCCTTTGATGTTATTTTCCTTGATCCACCGTTTCATTGTGCCCTACCTGAAAAAGTGCTAACTCTTTTGATAGAGCAAAATCTTATCAAGCCGGATACGCTGATCTATTTAGAGCACGAGGCAGAGTATCAGTTAGATTTTAGTCGTTGGAACTTAGTGGTGCACCGGCAAACTAAAGCAGGGCAGGTAATGAGTTTTCTGTTGAAAAAAGTATAATCAAGGCGCTGATAAAGCAGTCGATATATTCTTAACACTTGAGTGCAATCACTCAATCTGATCGATAGGTAAGTAGGAGTAGTTTTCATGGGCTTATGGTCGGAGCTAGCGGCTTGGCAGTTGGTATGTATAACTTTGGGTTTAACACATATAACAATTATTGCGGTAACGGTGTTTTTGCATCGCTCGCAAACCCATCGCGCTGTTGATTTAGGTTTTATTCCTTTTCATTTTTTCCGCTTTTGGTTGTGGTTGACTACGGGCATGGTGACTCGTGAGTGGGTGGCGATCCATCGTAAGCACCACGCAAAATGCGAAACCAAGGATGATCCTCACAGCCCGCATTTTAAGGGGATTCAAACCGTACTCTGGCGGGGTGCTTTTTTGTATCGCCAAGAATCTCTGAACCAAGAGACTTTAAATCTGTATGGCCGAGGCACGCCGGATGACTGGCTAGAGCGTAAGGTCTATTCACCTTTACCTTGGTTAGGCGTGACGCTGATGCTGCTGATTGATTTAGCCTTATTTGGCTGGGCAGGTATTGTTATTTGGTTAGTACAAATGTTGTGGATTCCATTTTGGGCAGCTGGAGTCATCAATGGTTTAGCGCATTGGTGGGGCTACCGTAATTGGCAGACTGAAGATGCTTCTACCAATATTTCGCCATTGGGGCTGATCATCGGTGGTGAAGAGCTACACAATAATCATCATGCTTTTGCAGCCTCAGCTCGCTTATCCAGCAAATGGTATGAGTTCGATGCAGGTTGGATGTATATCCGCCTCATGGAACTAGCGGGCATGGCAAAAGTGCGCAATGTTGCACCACGCTTAAAGATTAATCCTAGTAAGCAAGTCGTTGATTTCGATACAGTCTCGGCTGTTTTAGGTAATCGAATTCAAGTTTTATCCAATTTTGCTCGTCAAGTGACCAAGCCGGTTTTGAATAAAGAGCTTTGCCAAACCAATCAGGCTTGTCGGCAAAAAAGGCGTTTAGCCCAGCATTTATTGAGCCAATCTAAATTATTAGACCAAAGCGCCAGCGCTAACTTAGAGCAGTTATTAGCAGGCAATCCGGTATTAGCCACTGTCTATCAATCGCAACAACGCTTGCTGCAATTATGGGAACGTAAGGCTGCTTCACAAGAAGCACGTTTAGAAGCAGTGCAAGAGTGGATTAGTAGTGCCGAAAAAACAGGGATTGTCGCTTTAGCCCAGTTTGCGCAAAGCTTACGTGGCTATTCGATAGCGGCTTAATGTTCGGCTGCTAGGAGTAAAAAAACCGGATCTTTTGATCCGGCTGATAAGAGGTAAATGCAATGTAAGCAATACTATTATATTAGATAAATTTATTCAGCTGGTTTGTCGCCCCAGCCACCGCCGTGACCGCCACCATGACCACCGCGATGGCCACCACCGTGACGCCCCTTCCCATCTTCCATACCAAAACCTTTGTGGTCATCACGGAAGGATTTCAGCTTAGTCGCTTGTTCTGGAGTTAAGACGCCAGTGATGCGAGTTTCAGTTTCAGTACGTAAAGCTTCGCGCTTAGTGTGTTGCTCGGTCATGATGGTTTTTAACTGTGCCGCTTGCTCATCAGTCAGGCCTAGTTTTTCCTTCATACGACTGACACGCTTTTCAATATGCTCAGCCATTTTCGCATCACGTTGTGCTTGCGTTTCAGCAGCGGTAGCATTAGTAGCTGTAGTAGTAGGCGCTTGTCCAGGTACTGGATCTTCAGCAAATACGCTAGTTACTGCACCTAAACCTAAAGCACTAACTAAGGCTAAAGCTAAAATTGACTTCTTCATGAATGTATCTCCAAAAATTATTTATATGTTCCTGTGAGTATTAACTTACTTAAGTGGTCTTCCCTAACCTAAGTTTGTTGTTCTGTGGAGGCTTTGTTGCTTCCATGTGATGCATAATACTCAGGAATTACGGACTAAGTTTGAGCTAATCATGGAGAGATCTAGGAGATTGAAAAACAGTTATGGCTCGAATTTGTAGCCGACTGAATAGACCGAGTGAATCAATTCGCGTTCTGAATTGAGAGCATTAATCTTTTTACGTAGCTTCTTAATGTGGCTATCAATGGTGCGATCACTGACAATTCTATTATCGGGATAGACGCGTTCCATCAATTGTTGGCGACTGAAAATCCGTCCCGGATAGGATTGCAAGGTTTCTAATAGCTCAAACTCGACTAGCGTCAGTATGACTTGCTGCTCTAAAAAAAGTACGCATAAGCGTTCTCGATCCAGTTGAATATTGGCGTGATCAACGATAGCCGCTGGAGAATGGGGCTTAGAGGCTTGACTGGTGCGGCGTAGCACCGCTTTGACACGGGCAATTACCTCGCGTGGGCTAAAGGGCTTGCAGATATAGTCATCTGCGCCTAATTCTAAACCCAATAAGCGATCAATCTCTTCAGCACGAGCAGTTAGCATAATGATCGGTGGCTGTGGAGCACGTTGGCGTAATTCTTTACAAATATCCAAGCCATCTTTGCCGGGAAGCATCAGATCAAGCAGGATTAACTCCACTGAGTTGTGCTGTAACCAGGGGCTGACGGCATTACCATCGGCAAGCCAATGTGTTTTATAACCTGCATTTTCAAGATATTTTTTTAAAAGTTCGGCGATTTTTGGTTCGTCTTCCACGATGAGTACCGGAAGCATGGCTTTAACCTCGAATAGTTTTTTTAGATAAGGTCTTCAGCGGCAATTTTATAGTGACTTGCAAGCCGCCTTCAGGAGCGTGGTTGGCTTGAATCTGTCCACCATGTGCCTCCACAATATTATGGCAGATACTCAGACCAATACCTGCTCCCCCAGTTAAGCGATTCCGTGAGCTTTCTACTCGAAACAATCGCTCAAATAGGCGAGGCAGTGCTTCATCCGGCACGCTCGGCGGTGTATCAGTAAACTGAATTTCAGCCCAATCAGCGCTGGTTTGAAACACGACTTTTAATTTACCGGGTGCATCGGTGTAGCGCAGGCTATTTTTTAGAATATTATGGAAAAGCTGTTGTAAACGCTGCTCATCAGCTTGAACCAATGCAGCTGTGTTCGCTGGTAGTTGCTGTTCAAGGTTGAGTCCATGTTCTTGGAAGCTATATTCAAATTGATTGAGGCTCTCCTGCAAAGTTTGCAGCAGATCAATTTCAGCCTTGTGATAACTTAGTGCACCACTATCGGACATAGACAGAGTATATAAATCCTCTACCAAGCGCTGCAGGTGCAGGCTTTCTTGGTGCAAAGAGTGAATAGTTGGCTCATCCGCTGCATTGATACCGTCCTGAATGGCCTCAATTTCCCCACGCAAAATCGAAAGTGGGGTGCGCAATTCGTGAGCTATATCCTGAATCCATTGGCGGCGTGCTTGTTCATTTTTCTGCAGGTGTTGCGCAAGCTGATTGAAATCTGAGCTGAGCTGGCCTAATTCATCACTGCCAACTTTAGCAATGCGTGTGTTGTAGTTGCCGTCTGCTAATTCACTGGTGCTATGCCTTAAACTTTGAATCGGGCGCACTAATTGGCGAGCGAATAAAAAAGCGACCAGCATACTGCCGACTAAAGTCATTAAAGCAATAATAAATAAAGCATTATTTTGTTTTTCCAGGAATTTAGCATCTTCACTGCTTTCACTAAAACCGGTGCGTTGATATAGACCTAAATAACCAATAATTTGATGATTGAACTCCAGTTTGTATTCCAGTTCAGGGGCGGTTGGTAATTGAATGCCTTGAATAAACTGGCGATTGGCATCTAGCAAGACGGTGCGTCGGCGTACATCAAATTGTGTCAGCATATTTAAGGAGGGTACTGGCGGTAAATCATTCGTCTCTGCAGGTTCACGTAGTGGTCTTTGCAACTGCAGCCACTGCCGCCGATCTGTTTTTAGATTATCCCATGAGTTTTGCTTAGCATAGTAAGTAACTAAAGTTCCTTTAAGTTGTTGTAAGTGTTCGGTTTCTTGTTGTTGAACAAATTCTAAATAGGTAGATCTAAATTGGAAGCGTACAAAGCTTAAAGCAGCAGTGACCGCTATCGAGCAGGCTAACAGAATAGCGATAAATAGTTTGGTACGAATACTGAGACTAGGCATGCTTGCAAGTTACTTGACGCTAGTGAGTGGAGTCAATCTATTCTCCGTAACTAATTTCCAGCCAAATATGCCCATTTTTGCCGGATGGTTTAACCGTTAATACGTAAATTTCCGAGCCTTCTGCAAGATAGCCGATGTTCTCAGCAAGATTAGCTGTGCCTGAGCTCATGCGGCCCGGAGGAGCAGAGCGTACATTGGCTCCCCAAACTAGTTTGTAGGCATTATTTGCTTGTGGCAGTTCGGTTTGGCTGATGTTCAAGCCTAGTAAACTCCAGTTACCATTTTGAAATTGCCCCGCATAAATCCAGCCCGTTTTAGCCAGTAGCGGTCTTGCGATTTCCGCACTGGTGGTATAACTGAGACTTTGAGTGGTTAGTGCAGTCGGAGCAATGGTTCGGGGTAAGTTGGGATAAATGCTACTAACATTTAAGGTGGCTAGCGGCAAAATGGGCTTAGGGATGATAGCAGCTTGTTCTAAATTCTGTTGACTATCTAAGAGGCTGAGAGACTCTATGGCTAGCTTCGTTGGGGGAGGAGCTGCTTGGCTGGGTGGCGTATTGAGTGAGGCATGAGCGGCTCTGGCAATAGGTGTGCTAACTGTACTGGCGGTCGGAATATTAATCGATTGATTATTACTATCTTCTAGAATCGTTGTCGCTGTACCTGTTTGGGTTGCGGCTAATAACGGTACACTCGTAAACACCGAAGTGCGCGTTAATAGCCAACCAAGCACTAAGCTACTTATTAAAAGAGTAAGTAATAGAGTCACTAGCAACCAATTGGCATGCTTTGAAGTTTCATACATAATTTTCAAGCCATCCCTGCTGTAATTTGATCGAAAATTGATCAAATTAAAAATAGCACATCTTTCCTTAATGTACCGAGAAATTAATTAGCATAGTCCGTTTTAGCGGCTAAGAGAAATGTGAGCTATTTACTCAAAACCTTGGGTATACACTTCAGGCGTGTAATTTTCAAAGCGAGTATATTTGCCGAGGAAGGTCAAGCGGCAGGTTCCAATCGGGCCATTCCGCTGCTTGGCAATGATGATTTCGGCAGAGCCTTTTTCGGCTGAATCGGGGTTATAAACTTCATCCCGATAAACGAACATAATCACGTCTGCATCCTGCTCAATCGCCCCAGATTCACGTAAGTCAGACATAACCGGACGCTTATTCGGGCGCTGTTCAAGGCTACGGTTGAGTTGGGATAGGACGATAATTGGTGTGCTGAGCTCTTTGGCTAAGGCTTTGAGTGAACGCGAAATTTCCGAAACTTCATTAGTCCGATTTTCGCTCTTGCCGTTACCTTGCATCAGTTGTAAGTAGTCGAGCACGATCAGGCCAAGTTGGCCATGCTCACGGACTAAGCGCCGTGAGCGTGCACGTACTTCGTTGGGAGAAAGTGCCGGGCTATCATCAATAAACATTGGTACATCCGCGAAAATTTTCACCGCAGTAGCAATGCGCGGCCAATCTTCGTCCGTGAGTTGGCCAGTACGTACCCGATGCTGATCAACCCGTCCCATCGAAGAGAGCAAGCGTAAGGTTAGCTGCTCTGCAGGCATCTCCATACTGAAGACCGCAACCGGTAGCTTTTTATGCGCTGCAGCGTATTCCGCAATATTCATAGAGAAGGTGGTTTTACCCATCGACGGACGACCCGCAACAATGACTAAATCGCCTTTTTGCAGGCCAGAAGTCATTTCATCCAGATCGGTATAGCCGGTTGAAACACCTGTAATGGTTGAATTAAGTTTGCTGAGTTCTTCAATGCGCTCTAAGGTGACTTTCATGAGCGATTTAAGATCACGGAAAGATTTGGTATTGCGTGTGCCTTGTTCAGCAATCTCGAAGACTTTACGTTCGGCTTGATCAAGTAATTCGCGGCTGTCACGGCCTTCGGTGTTATAGCCCGAGTCAGTAATGTCAGTGCCAACACTAATCAATTGGCGAAGAATCGACTTCTCCCGAACGATATCAGCATAAGCATTAATGTTCGCCGCACTGGGCGTATCCTTGGCCATGGTAGCCAAATAGGCCAAGCCGCCCGCATCTTCCAAAGAGCGATTTTCTTTCAGCCATTCACTGAGGGTAATCACATCAAGCGGTCTTTGTTGACTGGCTAAATAGGAGATCGCCCGAAAGATCAAACGATGATCTTGGCGATAGAAATCAGTCTCGGATATTTTGTCACCAATGACCATCCAAGCTTCATTATCCAGCATTAAACCGCCCAACACAGATTGCTCTGCTTCAATGGAGTGCGGAGGTATTTTTAGTGATTCGTAGGTGTCTGCCATAGTCAGCAGTTTACAGGAAGTTAGGGGAAAAGAGCGGAGGCTCACCTAGAAAATTCATCAGGCAGTTCCATAAAACCACCTGATGATTGAAGTAAGCTGCTGATTAGTGAGCAGCTTCTTCTTCGATGATTACTTTTACGATGGCATCCACATCAGTGTGTAAATGCACACCCACTTCGTATTCACCTAATAGGCGCAGAGGGCCTGAAGGCATACGAATTTCGCGGCGTTCGATGCTAATACCAGCAGCATTGATAGCTTCAGCAACTTCAATACTAGAGACTGAACCGAATAATTTACCTTCACCACCCGTCTTAGCTTTAATCGTTAAGACTAGATCTTGAAGTTGGTCACGGCGTGCTTCAGCAGTAGCATGCGCATCTTGGGCAGCTTTTTCTAATTCAGCACGGCGCTGTTCAAATTCAGCGATATTAGTTTTAGTAGCCATTTTGGCGCGGCCGGTCGGAATCAGATAATTACGGCCATAGCCTGGACGTACATTAACTACGGTTCCGAGTGCACCGAGATTTTCAACTTTCTTTAGAAGTATGACTTCCATTGTTCTCACCTTAAATTTAACTCAGGCCAAGCCTGAACCATTCATAAATAGTTAGGTTTACTGTTTAGTTCTGCGAACTAAGTAAGCGCGAAAATCAGCAATGGTATCAACCATGCCAAATACAGCGACCAATAGGCCAGCCTGTACGGGCAATAGTGCCAAGGGAATATACAGCGCTAATAACCAAGCTTTTGGGGCATTAAGCTGTGCACGCACACTATGGACCAATGCAATACCTTGGAATAAAAACATCCCAAGCCCGACGAGAATTAAGTCGATCAACAAAGCTGAACGGCTGAATAGGGCTAGCATAATAATAGCGCTAAGCACTAGGGCTGCCATTTTACTCAACCGCAGCGCATACATTTCTTCCTTAAAACCACCCGGATTATACAAGGCGGCTTGCCATTGGCGTGCAAGCATCAATGATAGTGTAAACACCAAGCTCATTGAGGCTGCAAATAAGCCGGTCATGTGCACCGCTACTTGGTTGAGTAAATCATCTAACTTTACTTCTGCCAGACTAGCTTGTAACTGATCCCAGTCCACTAAAGCCTTTAGAGCATTGACCCAAAAGCTAACTGGATCATCCACATTTAAGTGAAATACCACGACGATGGCTGCTGCTAGACCAAAAGTGATCTGAATAACTTGTGGCCAAGATGCAGTGCGTGCTAGGTAAAAGGCAAGTCCTACAATGAGCAGCAATTGCATTAGACTAGAAAGTAAACTGCCTAATATATTGCCTTGTAGTAACAGCGCTACTATCGCCAAACCAGTACTAACTACCAGCGCCATCATCGCGCCACGTCGCCAGCCCATGCGCAAGGTAACTAAACCAATTGCCGCATTACTGAGTAAACCTAAAAATGGCAGAAACATTGCCAGCAACGCAAACACTAAGGCAAAACCAATCGCTTGGAGCGGCCCTGACATAATGAATGCAGCCATTAATGTCTCCTGCTATTAACGGGTGTTAATGACTAGCCTTAACACCCATTAAAATTACTTGTGCTGATCGGTATAAGGCATCAGCGCTAAGAAACGCGCACGCTTAATCGCTGTGGCTAATTGACGCTGATAAGGCGCTTTAGTCCCAGTGATACGGCTAGGTACGATTTTGCCAGTTTCAGTGATAAAGCCTTTTAAGGTGTCGAGGTCTTTGTAATCGACTTCAGCAATGCCTTCGGCAGTGAAACGGCAGTATTTTTTACGGCGGAAAAAACGTGACATATTAATTCATCCCTACACAATTATTCGTCGTCAGCTTCATCAAGGTCAGCATCATCCAACTCCACTTCTTCACGACGTGGTGGACGCTTAGTCTTACCTTCATTTTCTTTGCTCAATGGCGACGCTTCAGTGACAGGATCATCACGGCGGATCGTCAAAGTACGGATAATGGCATCATTGAAGCGGAAAATACTTTCCAGCTCGGCTAAGGTTTTGCCATCACACTCAATATTCATCATCACATAGTGTGCTTTGTGAATTTTGTTGATCGGATAAGCCAATTGACGGCGACCCCAATCTTCTAAACGATGAATGCTACCTTGGTTTTCATTAATCAGCGTGCGATAACGCTCGATCATGGCTGGAACTTGCTCGCTCTGATCCGGGTGGACGAGAAAGACAATTTCATAGTGACGCATGAAATCTCCTTGTGGATTAAACAGCCTCCTGCTAACAAACTATTGCGCAGTGAAGCAAGGTTGCAGGATAAAAAGACCATACCCTACTATGGTTTCGTAAAGGCGCAGGAGTATGCTTTAAATACAAATTACTGTCAATTAGACCTATGCCTAAGTATTTCTCCTTTAGTAGGATTTATTAGGAAAAATCAATTTTTCTGACCTAGACTTAATTAAAACAAAACGATCAGACGTCAAACGAAAAATACATGGAGTTTCAGTGTGGACTATCAGCTTTCTGCCGAAGCAGATCAAGTTGCCAGCAAACCGAGTCTAAAATTTTTGCTGGTGGAAAGTAATTCACCAGTACGCTTAGACCTTGAACTCACCTTACGTAAGCGTTTTCCTAGTGCAATGATTGAGCGCTTCTTTCCGGAGCATGGCACGAAAGCTATTCATACCATTGTTTGGAGCAACTATGATTTAGTAATTATTGCTACTGAAGCGATGGAGCCAGACTTAACTTGGTTGCATAATATTCAACGTACACGCGCAGGTTTGCCTTTGGTGATTGTACTAACCGAGGACGAAGGCTTAGCACGTGAAGCAGAGTGGGCGGGCGCTGATCTTGCTTTACCTGCACATCACTCGTCGAACCAGATGGCAGCCCGCCTTGATAATTTATTGGAAGTCAGTAGGGCGCTAAATCGTTATCCTCTTGAGCTACCACAATGGCATTTTTACGAACTCATTCACAATAGTGAGAATTCAGTTATTTTCTTAGCTGAAAATCGTCACCACCAACAAGCCGTCGTTAAACGTTTCAAATTTGATGTCAGTGGCGTTGCTAGCAATGAGTTTGGAGCTTTCCTACAAGATGCAAAATTACTAACAGCGCTCAAGCATCCCGGTTTGGTGCACCTGTTTGATGTGGGTGTATCGTGCAATGCAGTCATGATTATTATGGAATATGTGCAAGGGCAGACCTTAAGTGCTTTGCTAACCCAGCATAAACACCTGCCATTAGCTCACCTCATCCTGTGGTTTAAACAAATCACTGAGGCATTAGGGGTTATTCATTCGTTGGGTTTGTTACATCGTGACTTGAAGTCTTCCAATGTAGTGATGCGAGATGATGTAACCCCGGTATTATTAGATTATGGTATTGAAAGTAGCGTGATGTTGAGCAGCGGCTTTTTAGAAGAAGACCAAATCTATTGCACACCTTTATACGTCAGCCCTGAACGAGTGGTTGGGGAGCCTGCCTCTATTCAGTCAGATTTGTATGCCTTAGGTATCTTATTGTATGAGATGTTGCTTGGGCATAAGCCTTATACAGGCTCCAGTTTAGCTGAAGTCTTGCAAAAGCAACTGTTTGATCCTTTACCAGTATTACCCGATTCATTAGCAGCCTATCAACCCTTGTTGGAGCTGTTACTAGCTAAATTACCTGAGCAACGCCCCGCTTCAGCAGAAGCAGTGCTAACTTGGTTAGATGAGCGCAATCTCTAAGTACATGGCACTATTATAAATTTAATAAATTAACTCTAAATCTTTATTTTATCACCGCCTGCTTTTTGTTATAGTCTATAAAGACACTCTCAAGTCTTGCTGTTAATCAATTTATAACAAGAAAATCAGTATGATACGCTTTCTTATCGTTTTTATGCTCGCTCAAGCTGTTTTGTTTGGTTTAGAAATGCTGCAACCTGTACAACAACAAGTGATTTTACCTTGGACTTCCTTAATCGCAGATATTAGTGGCTGGTTTATGTCTTTTTTCGATGCGAATGTGATTGCCTCAGGCAAAGTCATTAGTCACGGTGTCAATGGTTTTGCGGTCTCGATTGAGCCGGGCTGTAATGGGGTTGAGGCCATGATTGTGCTACTCGCTGCGATTGGCGCTTTCCCTGCACCGTGGTTGTATAAACTCAAAGGCTTAATGTGGGGCTTTCTAGCGATTCAAGGTATGAATTTACTACGGATTATTAGCCTATTTTACTTAGGCCAATGGAGCCGTGAGCTATTCGATTGGGCGCATTTATATGTTTGGCAGGCTCTAATTATGTTGGATGCTTTAGTTGTCTTTCTGATCTGGATTCGCTATTTGCCCGACGAAGATAACACTAAAATACTGGAGCAGCCTGCATGAAGCAACGCCCCATTCAAACCTTTGTGCTAGGTGTGTTGTTATTCTTACCGATCACATTTGCAATCTGGTATCTAGCCGCATTCATACATTTAGCGCCACTGACTTGGCTCACTGAGCAGTTAGTGCAGTTGAGCTTTCCACAATCAGTGCTTTGGTTGAAATTGGATGGGAATACCTTAGTGCTGGCTTCAAATTTCGGTACAGATGCTCGTGGCGCGATTGTTTCCCCACCTGTTTCTGACGACTTAATGGGCTTTCATTTAAATCCGCTGATTTATACCTATAGTTTACCGCTACTGTATGCACTGATTTTGGCAACGCCGGCTGTAAGTAAATGGGAGCAATTACTCTGGGGTAGCTTGTTATGGCTGCCAACGGCTTGCTTTAGTATGTTTTTCAGTGTGCTTAAACTACTGGCCTTTGAAGTGGGGCCGGCTTTTCAGCAGCAACAGAATTTAAGTCTGTGGGTGTTTGATGTGATTGCTTTAAGCTATCAAACAGGGGCTTTGATCCTGCCGATGATTGCACCTTTAGTGATTTGGATGGCTTTGAATCGAGGGTTTTTACTGACACTTGCGCCGCAATTACAACGAATTTTGGCGCATTAATGTGACTGCTGCTTATTCTGGTGTGCGATTCCGTTTCCAGTTTTGCAGATCAATCACCTTGTCGTTTTCACCATCCACTTCAGTGCCGCTGTTCTGAGTACGTGGCGCACTCCCTAATAGCACAGAAGGATTGCCTTCTAAAAACTCACGCATTAGTCGCAACTTTAAGCTGTTTGGAAAGCGGCTAGTCGTTTCGCGATTTTCTAAGGCATCAGACTCTTCTTCAGTGAGTGAATTGACCAAGGTTTTCCAGCGTTGATCCAAAATCTCTTTCAGGGGTTGGCTATTGCCTTCTAATTGCGTCTGTACATCTTCTGGCAAAGACTCTAGGTAAGCGTCCAGATTTTCAAAAGCCTCTTCGTGTTGAGCTTCGTCCAAAGTATCTAATAAATCTTGCAGCCATTGCTTTTCAGCTTCGAAGGCGAACAGATCATGCTGATTGGTGGGGCGGCCATTTTTAATCATTTCATTCGTTTGGCCATATTTTTGCCAAAGCATGTTTAAGCGGGGCGCAAAACTAGCCAGCTCACGCAACGGATTTTTTAAGTCTGGCTTGTCTTCTGGCAAGGAAAAAGTAGTTGGTGCAAGGTGTTGGCCTAATTGGCTAGCTTGATACAAGGCACTGACATATTGAAAAGTATCAAACGAGAAGGTAATGATGTTCTCTTCATACTCTTCCGCTTCTTCTTCGAGTTCGATATTGAGGAAAGGCTCGTAGTGTTCGTAAACAATATCCCACAAAACTTTGCCATCACGATGCCGCACAAAAACAGCGGATTCAATTTGGAAGCGCGGGTTGTCCGGTGAGGCTGTCACCATCCAGTAGTCGCCAGTCGTTTGCGCGCTACCCATCAATAGACCGATATCAATAAACTCCATCGGTACATTGAAAATTTGGGCTGGGCTGCTGTAGTTGTCTTGGACGCTTAAGTAGGTACTTGGCAATCCACCTTCGAGCACCAATGTAATAGAAAGACTTTGATCCATGTGTTGAGTATATCAGGTTTGGGTTTTGCGCTGGTTGGATTTTACAATCGGCTTTAGTCAGTTAATGTTTCTTTCATGGCTTCTGGCTAGCAAAATAGTCTATGCTTGTTACGTTGCGAGGCTACTTACCCCCATTAATTTATAGTCTTGCGGTTTTTTTTGATAAGGATTTCTGATGGTTAAGTGGATTATCAGTCGTGTCACTGATCTCTTAATTGCATTACTTATTATGACGGTGATTTTGGTGGGCGTCTTGACCCAACCTTCATTCACATGGTCACAGCCGAATGCAGCTCAATTGCCTATTGAGCGTGCTGCTTTGGAACAAGAGTTGCGGGCTTTATTAGCGATTCCTGCAGCTTATGATGCGCCTTCGCGTTTTGAAGGTACTGCTCAAGAATTGGGTAAGCGCCTATCCGCAATAGGCTCCTTAGAGCAAAATGACCGTACTGATGGGCAAAAAGTGTTGCGCCTTCGGGTCGGGAACCCAGAAGCTAAGAAACTGTATGCCGTACTGCACTATGTGGTCACCGAAAAGCCTATCTTAGAGATGGCTGAAACGACCTTAAGTTTAATTGAGTTAGCCAAAGCTGTTAGTAAAGATGAAGATACCACAGCGCTACAGCTCAATTTAACGATCTTCTTGCATCGTCCCGAGCAGTTAGAAAAAAGCTTGAATCAAGTCAGCCTCGCGCATGCTGATCAGCTATTACAAGCCAAAGTGACTGCAGATGACCCGGTAATGATTTTTATGCCAGGCTTACGCTTGCCTGATGCTGCTTATATCTCTGAACAGTGGCGCTATTTTAGTTTATTGATGCCTAGTACAGAAAATAATCTCGCCATTTTGGGGCGCTTTAACGATATTGTATTGCTGCGTAAATTAAAGAAAGCCTTATTCAAAGCAGGCTTGGATGATCAGCGCTCAATTAGTATTCTGGTTAATTTCCCTAATACTAAGCCTTCACCCTTAAAAGCCTATTGGGATAGTCATTTGGCGGCGATGCTGATGCGCCCGACCATCTTATTGCATGATAAAAATTATGCTGGACATGTACGTTTTATTTCAGCCTTACACACTTTGGTCAAGCAAGGTTATTGAGTATTGCTGTTGTCTTTAAAGACAAGACCGCGATTTTTTGTTATAAAGCCCGCAGCCGATTGGACAATCGCTGCTTAAATTTGAGCAATCAAGTTTGAGGGGAGGAAAGTCCGGGCTCCATAGGGCAAGATGCCAGGTAATGCCTGGGCGGCGCAAGTCGACGGAAAGTGCCACAGAAAATATACCGCCTAATTCGTTAGGTAAGGGTGAAATGGTGCGGTAAGAGCGCACCGCGTCATTGGTAACAGTGTACGGCAGGGCAAACCCCATCTGGAGCAAGACCAAATAGGAATGCGTTGGCGCGGCCCGCGTTGCATTCGGGTAGGTTGCTTGAGGTATATGGCGACGTATACCCTAGATGAATGATTGTCCACGACAGAACCCGGCTTATAGATCGGCTACTTTCTTCTATTAAGCACATTATTTACTTAAATAGTGTGCTAATTCTTCGCTGATTAATTCTATTTTTATTGTCCCCTATCTTTATTAATCCCTAAGTAAATTTTTAGCAAACTGCTTGCTTCTTAAGCATCTGTACAGGCATTTCATTGACAGGGTGGGGGATACTTCCTATCATTTGGCTAATAGTGGAAAAAAGTGGAATAAAGTGGTTTTAAGCCGCTTTCCACAAAAACTCCTAAATAGATACCTAAAGCCCTGAGTTACAGCATGTTTCGTGGCATCTCAAACATTTCAATAGATACCAAGGGGCGGCTGTCAATGCCTTCGAAATACCGTGACGCTATCTTAGCCAGTGCAGCAGGTCAGATTATCATCACAGTCGACCATGCTGACAAATGTCTATTGATGTACCCGATGGATCAATGGCTGCAGGTAGAGCAAGCTTTAATGACTCTACCTAATGTGAATCGACGGGTACGTAATATGCAGCGTTTGCTGTTGGGTCATGCTGCTGAATTAGAGTTAGATGTACAAGGTCGGGTGCTACTCCCGGCACCTTTACGTGAGTATGCAGGCTTGGACAAACGTGTGGTGTTAGTTGGTCAAGTCAATAAATTTGAACTGTGGGATGCTGATCATTGGCAACAGTCACGGGACATTTGGTTACAAGAGGCCCGTGACGATGATGAAACGGATGATTTACTCAATCAGGTTTTCATGTAATGTCAAATGTGTTTGCTCATACCACAGTACTGTTAGTTGAAGCCGTCGATGCCCTCAATATTAAACCAGATGGGCTGTATGTGGATGGGACTTATGGACGGGGTGGTCATTCTGCCAAAATTCTTGAGCACTTAAACCAAGCAGGGCGTTTATTAGCTATTGATAAAGATCCGGTCGCCATTGAGCATGCTCGGGACACTTATCAAGGTGATGAGCGTTTTCAAGCTTGGCATGGCTCATTTCGAGATTTCCCACAAGCTTTATTGGATTCAGGCTTAGCGGCAAAAATTGATGGTTTACTGCTAGATTTAGGGGTTTCATCGCCACAATTGGATGAAGCTGAGCGTGGATTTAGCTTCATGCGCGATGGTGCTCTAGATATGCGCATGAATCCACAAGCCGGTTTGAGTGCTCAGCAATGGCTGATGCAGGCTGATGAAAAGGAGATAGCCCAAGTATTCTGGCTCTATGGTGAGGAGCGCTTTTCAAGACAAATTGCGCGCGCCATTGTGAAGGCTCGGGCAGTAGACGTTTTGGATAGTACTCTGCAGCTGGCTGAGTTGATTGCCAAAGCAGTACCTAAACGTGAGCCAGGCAAAAACCCTGCGACACGCAGCTTTCAAGCAATTCGTATTAAAGTGAATCAAGAGCTGGACGATTTAGAAGCCTGTTTAAGTGCAAGCCTAGAGCACTTGAACAGCGGTGGGCGTTTGTCGGTGATTAGTTTCCATTCTTTAGAAGATCGAATGGTGAAACATTTCATGCGTGAACAGGCTACCCCACCACGCTTGCCGAAGGGTTTGCCCATTCAAACTGTGGATGTGCAAACCCCATTGCGTTTGATAGGAAAAGGTTTACGGCCTAGTGAGGCCGAAGTTGAAATCAATGTGCGTGCGCGAAGCGCGACTTTAAGGGTTGCTGAGAAGGTCTGATTAAGGATGAACTTACACCGCTGGCAAAGCTTAGCGACTGTCCTATTGTATATGCTAGTGATTATCTTGGCAGTGATGGTCGTGGCCAATCGGCATCAGGCGCGCCAATTATTTAGTGAGTTACAGCAACTCCAAAAAGAACGTGACCAACTTAACGCTAATTGGAGCCGTTTAATGCTGGAGCAAAGTACCCAATTAAATCAAGTGCGTGTAGAAGACCAAGCTAAGAACGTTTTAGGGATGCGCAAACCTACCGCAGAAAATACTCAGGTGATTCGCGAATGAGCAAGCGCAAAGCAGCCGTCTCACCTGTTTTTGAAGGAAGAAGGCGCTTCTTAATGTTGGCGCTGCTGTCTATTATCGGCGTGTTGATGCTGCGAGCAGTTTGGTTAGAAATCGTTGATCAATCAATGCTACAAGAGCGTGCCGATCAACGTCAAACCAAAGTCGTTACGGTACCTGCTTATCGCGGCATGATCTTAGATCGGAATGGCGATCCGATGGCAGTTAGTACGCCCGTCGAAACACTCAGTTGTAATCCTAAGGTTTTATTAGATACACGGACTTTGTGGAGCGATGAGTATAATGCAGCCATGCGTTTGGCGGAGCAAACTCAAGGTGATGCGCGCTTAGCCGCTGAAAAAAGCTTGTTGAATATGCCTTTTGTAAAGCTTGAAGATGCCTTGCGCAAAGTTGAAGAGGTACTTGAGTTTCCACCGGGGCAATTACTACAAAACCTAGAAGAAGCACGCGGCAAAAACTTCTATTATTTAGGTCGCCAACTTCCACCTGAACTTGCTCAGGAAATTCTCGCTTTAAAAATCAAGAAAGTAGAAAGCACCGTGGGATATCGGCGCTTTTATCCTTTGGCAGAAACGAGTGGGCATGTGATAGGCATGACCGATAGTGATGGCAAAGGGATTGAAGGCATTGAGAAAGTTTCCGATGCTGTGCTAGCCGGCCTAGATGGGCGCATGCGAGTGGTTAAAGATGGGAATAATCGTATCATTGAAGGCATTGAAAGCCTCAAGGATATGGTTCCCGGTCAAGCTGTCAAGCTGAGTATTGATCGGCGCATTCAGTATATCGCCTACAAAGAATTGAAAGAGCAAGTCGTGCGTTTAGATGCACGAGCGGGTTCGATTATTGTCATGGATGCAGAGACTGGCGAAATTCTGGCAATGGCGAATTTGCCTTCATTTAACCCCAATAATCGCAAGCAACTGGATGCGCAAAACTATCGGAATCGTGCGGTTACGGATAAGTCAGAGCCGGGTTCTACGTTAAAACCTTTGACAGTAGCTGCCGCTTTAGAGTCGCGAGTCATTGCACCTGATGTGGAAATTGATACAACGCCAGGTCAATTGAAGTTTGGTAAGTATACAGTGCGTGATCCGAGCAATTATGGCTTTATCTCCCTAGCTACTTTGCTGGCAAAGTCGAGTAACGTCGGTGCTAGCCGTGTCGCGCTGTTAATGAATCCGCGTGATCACTGGATGTTTTTGAGTCGTGTTGGTTTAGGGCGGGTGCCTGCAGCAGGTTTCCCAAGTGAGAGTTCTGGCCAGCTTACTAGTTACACCGAATGGGGCAAGGTTGATCATGCTTCACATGGCTATGGTTATGGCTTAGCCACCAGCTTGTTGCAATTGACCCATGCTTACAGCGCGTTTGCGAATAATGGACAAATGATGCCTGCCAGTATTTATAAGCTGGATAAACTGCCTCCTGCGCAAAATGTGATGTCGTCGTCTACTGCGCAATCCGTTGTACAGATGATGGAGTCTGTTGTACAAGTCGATGGTACGGGTAAGCGCGCAATGATTGATGGGTATCGCGTCGCAGGTAAAACTGGGACAGCTTACAAATTTATCAATAATGCCTATAGCAATACTCGGTATATGACTAGTTTTATTGGGATCGCACCCGCTAGTAACCCGCGCTTGGTCGTTTCTGTACAGATTGATGAACCCAAAAAAGATGATAGCGGTGGTCGGGCGGCGGCACCGGTATTTTCTAAGGTCATGTCAGAAGCCTTACGCTTATTGGATATCCCGCCAGACGATATTCCTGCTTTAAATACAAAAACAATTAAAGAGGGCAATACATGAAGCAGCTTGCCGATTTGCTAAATGGTTTTGCGAATAATCTTCCAACCTTAAGCATTAATGGTTTGAGTTTAGATAATCGCCAGATTCAAGTTGGCATGGCTTTTGTAGCCGTGCAAGGTAAACGCCAGCATGGTTTGCGCTATGCAGCGGCGGCGGTTGAAGCGGGTGCTGTCGTTGTTTTATATGAGCCTGTCGCGGATTTGGAATTGCCTGTTGTAAGTGTTCCCTTGGTGGCAGTAACAAATTTGCCCAAAGTTTTAGGTTTAATAGCGCAACGTTTCTATCAAGTCACAGCCGCTGATCTCTACGTTATTGGAATCACGGGCACGGATGGCAAAACCTCTACGACGCATTTCATTGCTGAAGCTTTAGATTATTTAGGCGAGCAAGCCGCTGTCTTAGGCACTTTAGGTGTTGGTAAACCGGGTGCTTTAGCCAAAGGTACGCATACCACGCCCGATGCGATTCAAGTCCAAAAGCAATTCAATGATCTGAAGCAGCAGGGCTTTAACACGGTTGCGATGGAAGTGTCTTCGCATGCTCTGGATCAAGGGCGGGTGACTGGCGTGCAATTTGATGTGGCGGTGCTCACCAATCTGACCCGCGATCATCTGGATTATCACGGTACAGTCGAGGCTTATGCTGAGGCGAAGCGTAAACTCTTTCATTGGCCTGCTTTGCAACATGTGGTCTTGAACTTAGACGATGCGTTTGGTCGGCGTTTAGCTGAGGAGCTGCAAGCTAGCTCTGTGCAGGTTTGGGGTTATGGAGTGGGTGATGCCGCTCAGTATCCTGCGCATTCTGTTATTGCAACCGCTGCTAAGTTTGATGCACAAGGCATTCAAGCAACGGTGGTAACGCCTTTGGGTTCTGGTGAGTTACGAGCGCCTGTTTTGGGTCGGTTTAATCTACATAATCTACTGGCAGCGTTAAGCAGTTTATTAGCGAAAGGCTTGCCGCTGGATACTGCTTTAGCAGCTTTAAAGCATGTGCAAACTGTGCCGGGACGGATGCAACGTGTGCAAGTAGGCAAAGCGGAAGATGTCTTAGTGGTGGTGGATTTTGCACATACGCCGACTGCCTTAGAGCAGGCTTTACGGGCGGCCAAAGCGCATACCACAGGTCGGTTAATTTGTGTGTTTGGTTGTGGTGGTGATCGCGATGCAGGCAAGCGCCCGCTCATGGCAAAAATAGCTGAGCAAGAAGCGGACCAAATCATTGTTACCGACGACAATCCTCGTACAGAAAACCCACAAACTATTTTCTCCCATATTCAAGCCGGTTTTGTGCAAGCTGAATTAGTTAGTTTCGAGCATGACCGTGCCGCCGCGATTCGTTTAGCTATCCAGCAGGCTAAGCAGGGCGATACCGTAGTGATTGCTGGTAAAGGCCATGAAACCGTGCAGATTTTGGCGGATCGCTCGATTCCCTTTGATGATCGTACTCAAGCCGCTTTGGCTTTGCAGGAGTACGGCGCATGACTTGGTTAACTCTGGCACAAGTCGCTGAACTCCTGAATGCACCTTTACATGCCGTGAGCGCTGAAGTTGCCCAGCAGATTGCTTTGGAAAAAGTTGAACGTGATTCGCGTGCTGCACAGCAAGGTGACTTGTTTTTAGCGCTAAAAGGTGAGCGCTTTGATGCGCATGAGTTTGTGTCGCAAATAGTGGGTAAGGCCAGTGCTGCTCTAGTCTCTACACCGCTTGATGCTGCCATTCCGCAAATCGTAGTGCCGGATGTGCGTTTAGCTTTGGGGCAACTAGCCAAGTATTGGCGGCAACAATTTAAGCAGCCTGTGCTTGGTTTGACCGGCAGCAATGGCAAAACCACTTTAAAAGAAATGCTCACCGCTATTCTCAGCCAACAAGGCCAGACTTTAGCCACTATGGGCAATCTGAATAATGATATCGGTGTGCCGCTAACTTTATTACGCTTACGCCCCGAAGATCAGTTCGCTGTGATTGAAATGGGTGCGAATCATTTCGGTGAAATTGATTACCTCACGCAGATGGCTTTGCCCGATGTTGCGATTTTGAATAATGCGGGTGCCGCGCATTTAGAGGGCTTTGGCGATATTGCTGGGGTGGCGCGTGCTAAAGGTGAAATTTTTGCAGGCTTAGCGGCGGATGGTGTTGCGGTTATTAATGCTGACGATACTTATGTAGACTATTGGCGAACATTAAATAAAGAGCGTCGTTTATTGAGTTTTGGCTTTGCCGCCAGTGCTGATCTGCGTGGTGAGTTAACGGCGGATAATCAATTAGTGATTTATAAAGGTGCTGACTCAGTTGCAGTACGCTTGAAACTTTTAGGGCGACACAATCAACTGAATGCTTTAGCGGCAGCAGCAGGAGCCTCAGCGCTTGATATTCCACTAGCGGTGATTAAGCAAGGCTTAGAGTCTTTGCAGTCTGTGAAAGGACGCTTGAGCCCTAAGCAGGGCAAGCATGGTGGCTTAGTGATTGATGATACTTACAACGCAAATCCAAGTTCGGCCGCCGCTGCTATTGCAGTGCTCGCCGAACAACAGGGAAGAACAATTTTAGTTTTAGGGGATATGGGCGAATTGGGCACAACAGGCGAACAGCTGCATTTTGCGATTGGGCAAACTGCAAAAGCAGCTAAGATTGATGAAATTTATACTTTAGGACGTTTAAGTGCCGCCGCTAGCCAAGCTTTTGGTGTAGGCGCTTATGCTTTTCAGGATTTAGCTGAGCTATTAGCAGCACTTACACCTAACTTGACGGCTAATACCCAAGTTCTGGTGAAAGGCTCGCGTTCTGCACGCATGGAACGGGTGGTTGATGCCTTGACCGAACAAGGAGCTGCTACATGCTAGTTTGGCTCTTTGAACAACTCAGCAACTTCTATAGCGGTTTTAATGTATTCCAATATCTGACTTTGCGTGCCATTTTAGGGGTGCTGACAGCGTTAGCGATTGGCTTGTGGACTGGTCCGGCGATGATTCGCGCGCTCACTCGTTTGAAAATTGGTCAATACATTCGTGAAGATGGCCCGCAGCATCAAATGAAGGCAGGTACGCCGACGATGGGCGGGGTGATGATTATCCTCGCGATTAGTGTATCGACCTTGCTTTGGGCAGATTTAAGCAATCGTTTTACTTGGGTTGCACTAGCGGTCACGCTGGGTTTTGGCTTAGTGGGTGGTTTAGATGACTATATTAAGCTCAAAAAGCGCCGCAATTTAGGTTTGACGGCTCGGCAAAAAACCGCAGGCTTGACTGTCGTCGGCTTTGCGGCTGCGTTTTTTTTATTCTTTACGGCGCAAAGTCCAACAGACACCACGCTGTATATCCCTATATTGAAAGGCGTGCACTGGGAAATGGGTTGGCTATTTGTTCCTTGGGTTTATTTGGTGCTGATCGGAACCAGTAATGCAGTGAATCTTACCGATGGCCTTGATGGCTTAGCGATTATGCCAACTATTCTAGTGGCAGGTGGTTTAGGGATTTTTGCTTATGCTAGCGGTAATGCAACCATCGCCAATTATTTAGGTGTACCTAAAGTGCCGGGTGCGGGTGAAATGCTCGTGTTTTGCTGTGCGATTATTGGTGCAGGTTTAGGCTTCCTCTGGTTCAACTCTTATCCCGCACAAGTATTCATGGGTGATGTCGGTGCGTTAGCGCTAGGTGCTGCTTTGGCTATTGTTGCGATTGTGGTTCGCCAAGAAATCGTCTTAGCCATCATGGGTGGCGTGTTCGTGCTCGAGACCTTATCAGTCATCTTGCAGGTCGGTTATTTCAAGGCTACCGGTGGGAAGCGTATTTTCCGCATGGCACCTTTGCATCATCACTATGAGAAAAAGGGCTGGCCTGAGCCTAAAGTCATTGTGCGTTTTTGGATCATTACCGTAGTGCTCGTCATGATTGGCTTAGCTACCTTGAAGGTGCGTTAATGGCTCAAACAAATACGCCTACCCACTGGAAAACTTTAGTTGTCGGCCTTGGCATTACTGGGCTATCAGTAGCGCGCTATTTAAAAAGCCAAGAGATTGCCTTTGCGGTGGTAGACAGCCGTGAAGATCCACCCGGCAAAGACGAGCTGATTAAAGATTTTGCAGAAGCACCTTATTTCTTTGGTGAGTTTGCAAAAGCTGCTGACTGGTTTGAACAGGCTCAAACCTTAGTTGTAAGCCCTGGTATCGCGGTAGCAACGCCTGAAATTCATGCGGCTAAATTGCGTGGCGCAGAAGTGATTGGTGATATTGAGCTATTCGTGCGCGAAGCCAAAGCACCTATTGTCGCGATCACGGGTTCTAATGGTAAAAGTAGCGTTACCACGCTAGTTGATCTCATGGCTAAGCAATCAGGTAGGCAGTCTTTAGCGGGTGGCAATCTCGGTTATGCCGCTTTAGATTTACTCGATTTGCCAGTCCCTGATGTGTATGTGATGGAGTTGTCGAGCTTTCAGTTAGAGACGACTTTTTCTTTACGTGCTGCCTCAGCGGTGATCTTGAATGTCAGTGAAGACCATATGGACCGCTACGCAAGCTATGCAGACTATGCAGCCTCTAAGCAGGTGATTTACCAGAATTGTGGCTGTGCTGTGCTGAATCGAGATGATGCTTTAGTCCTGCAAATGGCGCCGGCCACCAGTCCGCAAGTCAGTTTTGGTTTAGATGTACCGGTTGCGGGTCAATATGGGATTCGTGAGCATGAAGGCAAAACTTGGTTAGCTAAAGGCGATGCTTTGCTCTTGGCGACTACAGAGATGAAGCTCCCCGGGAGCCATAATCATGCGAATGCTTTGGCGGCTTTAGCTTTGGGCGAAGCAGTTAATCTTCCTTTGCAAGGGATGTTAGCGGCTTTACGTGAGTTTGCTGGTTTGCCGCATCGCACTCAGTGGGTGCGTGAACGCCAAGGCGTGTTTTGGTATGACGATTCTAAGGGTACGAATGTGGGCGCTACGTTAGCGGCCTTGCAAGGCTTGCCCGGCAAGACCGTGTTAATCGCAGGCGGTATTGGTAAGGATGCGGATTTCGCTCCGCTTGGCCCGGCGATTCAAACTAAAGCGCGAGCAGTCGTTCTGATTGGCCGCGATGCGCCTCTGATAGCGCAAGTTGTTGATGCCAGTGTGCCTGTATATTACGCCCAGAACATGGAAGAGGCTGTGCAGATGGCTGCTGACTGTGCACTTGCGGGCGATAATGTCCTGCTCTCACCGGCCTGTGCGAGTTTTGATATGTTCAAAAATTATAATCATCGCGGTGATGTGTTTAGCGCTGCGGTGAGGAGTTTGCCTGCATGAAAGCTAGTAGCCACACTATTATCCTTGAACGCATCGAAGCCATTGATTGGTCACGTTATGTTGACCGTGATCTCGGGCTGGTGGTGTTAGCACTGCTCGGTATTGGGGTGGTGATGCTAGGGTCGGCTTCGTTCTGGGTCGCGCAAAAATCTTATGGCGATATGTATTATTTCTTCAATCGCCAGCTCTTGTTTATTGGTATTGGCTTAGTGTGTGCCTTGATACTTTACCAAGTACGCATTGGGTTCTGGGAAAATTTGGGTGTAAAGCTGCTTCCTATTGCTATTATTTTGTTGGTGTTAGTGCTGATTCCTTGGATTGGGGTGTCTGTGAAAGGTAGTCGCCGCTGGTTATCTCTGGGGCCGTTTGCTTTCCAAGTTTCTGAGTTGGTGAAGATTATCATGATCATGTATCTGTCTAGCTACATGGTTCGACATGGCAAAAAACTAGCGACTTCAGTCTCTTATCAGCCCTTAGTGATTCCTTTGCTCGTGCTGGCTGGGGTAGGGGCTTTGTTATTGTTGGAGCCAGACTTTGGTTCAGCAGTCATCATTATCATGGTGGGTTTGGCCTTATTGTTTTTAGGTGGAGTGCCGTTAAAACGATTAGGCTTATTCTTAGGCGGTTCGCTATTAATTATGTTGCCGGTGGTTGCCTTGGAAGGTTATCGGTTGGCACGGATTGAAGCCTTTTTGAATCCTTGGGCTGATATGCAGGCAAAAGGCTATCAGATTGTTAATTCCTTGATAGCGATTGGCGACGGCGGCTGGTTTGGAAATGGTTTAGGGGCTGGTGTACAAAAGCTTTCTTATCTGCCTGAAGCCCATAATGATTTTATTTTTGCGGTATTAGCAGAAGAGTTTGGCTTCGCTGGCATGGTCTTATTGTTAGCACTATTTGGTTGGCTGGTGTATCGCGCCTTTGTGATTGGCTTTAATGCGGATAAGCAAGGGATGCAGTTCGCAGCTTATGTGGCCTATGGGATTGGTTTTTGGATCGGCTTTCAAGTCATTCTGCATATCGGTGTGAATCTCGCGGTACTACCACCGAAAGGTCTAACTTTACCGTTTTTAAGTTATGGCGGTAGTAGCTTGCTAATTACCTTGTTAGCGATGGCTTTATTAATGCGTATCCATCGTGATACCCAGCTGACAGCTTTAGGCTTGCCAGTAACAGCTAGAGTACGTAAGGCCGTTAAAGCTCCGGCGCGGCGCTCTCCTTTATTAGGAGCTGGCAAAAGTGCTTAAGCTAAGGCCAATTTTAATTACTGCGGGTGGCACCGGTGGGCATGTTTATCCGGGTTTAGCGGTGGCCCGTGAATTGCAGGCGCAAGGTATTCCGATTATTTGGATGGGAACCAAAGCAGGCTTAGAAGCAAAGATCATTCCGGCGGCGGGTATTGAGGTCGCTTGGCTAGAAGTGTCTGGCTTACGTGGCAAAGGTTGGCAAGCGTTGGCCTTGGCACCTTTTCGCTTAGTGAAGGCGCTGTGGCAGTCGGTAGGGATTATGCGCACCCACAAGCCTGCCGCCGTATTAGGCATGGGCGGATTTGTGGCTGGCCCTGGCGGTTTAGTTGCAGCTTTAATGGGTAAGCCGGTCGTTATCCACGAACAGAATGCCGTAGCTGGTTTAACCAATAAGCTGTTGTCGAAAGTCAGTAGGCGGGTATTGGAAGGCTTTCCCGGCACCTTCCCAAAAAGTAAAAAGGTACAAGCCACAGGCAATCCAGTGCGGGCGGATATTGCAGCGCTCCCCACACCTTTAGAGCGCTTAGCGGATCGTGAAGATCAGCCCATCCATTTATTAGTCGTGGGTGGCAGCTTAGGGGCCGCCGCCTTGAATCAAACTGTGCCGCAAGCTTTGGCTTTATTGCCTAAAGAACTGAGGCCTGAGGTGCGTCACCAAGCGGGCGCGAAGAATTTAGCAGCAGCACAACAGGCTTATCAAGCGGCGGGTGTTGAAGCAGTGGTTACCCCCTTTATTGAAGATATGGCAGAGGCTTATGCTTGGGCGGATTTGATTATTTGCCGTGCGGGGGCTTTGACAGTGGCGGAAGTGTCAGCAGCAGGCTTGGCAGCTTTATTTATTCCTTATCCGCATGCGGTAGATGACCATCAAACCGCTAATGCACGTTATTTAGTGGATCAAGATGCAGCACTGTTAATTCAACAAGCTGACTTAAGCTCGGAGCGCTTAGCTAAACTTTTAACTGAGCTCTGTACCGACCGAGCACGTTTATTAAAAATGGGGACGGCTGCACGCCAATTAGCCATGCCGTATGCCACTGCACAAGTCGCGGCTATTTGTGCGGCGTATGCAGGCTACGATTTTCAAGAGATTAGGAAGCAAGCATGAAAACAGGGAATGACAACCTCGCACGCAAACGCATTAATCGCCTGCACTTCATCGGTATCGGTGGCGCAGGAATGGGTGGCATTGCCGAAGTAGTTGCTACGTTAGGCTATACAGTGAGTGGCTCAGATTTAGCTGAAAGTGCAATGACTCGCCGTTTGCAGTCGATGAATATTACTGTTTTCAAAGGGCATGCTGCCGAGAATATCGAAGGTGCGGATGTCATTGTGGTTTCCACTGCGATTGATAATCTGAACCCCGAAATTATGGCTGCCCGCGAGAAGCGCATTCCAATTGTGCGGCGTGCTGAGATGCTTGCAGAGCTCATGCGTTTCCGCCAAGGAATTGCAGTAGCAGGTACACATGGCAAGACTACAACGACTAGTTTGACGACCAGTTTGTTGGTTGAAGGTGGCTTAGATCCGACTTATGTGATTGGTGGCAAATTAAATAGCTCAGCGAGTAATTCAAAATTAGGTACAGGTGAGTATTTGGTGGCTGAAGCGGATGAAAGCGATGCTTCTTTCCTGCATTTACAGCCGATGATTTCGGTGATCACTAATATCGACGAAGATCACATGTCCACCTATGGTGGTGATTTTTCTAAGCTCAAGCAAACTTTTGTTGAATTCCTACATCATTTGCCTTTCTACGGTTTAGCTGTGCTGTGTGTAGATGATGAGCATGTGCGTTCTATTCTGCCCGAAGTGAACCGCACAGTGATTACCTATGGTATTGAGCAAGACGCGGACGTACGTGCCACTAATGTCCATTTTGAAGGCGCACAGAGCTTTTTCACGGTGCATTGTTCGCGTAGCAATCGTACTTTAGATGTGACCTTGAACTTACCCGGCCAACACAATGTTTTGAATGCCTTAGCGTCGATTGCGATCGCGCTGGAGTTGGATGTCTCTGATGAGGCGATTCTGAATGGTTTGCGCAAATTCAGTGGGGTTGGGCGGCGCTTCCAGATGTATGGGGATATTAATTTCGGCAAGGGGATTGCGACCCTTGTTGATGATTATGGTCACCACCCACGCGAAATGATGGCAACCTTAAAAGCTCTACGCGGTGTTTGGCCGACTCGCCGCTTAGTGCTGGTATTCCAGCCACATCGTTATACCCGTACTCGCGATTTATTCGAAGATTTCACTCAAGTCCTATCTGAAACCGATGTGCTCGTATTGATGGATGTCTATGCTGCCAGTGAGCAACCGATTCCAGGGGCAGATGGGCGTGCTTTGGCGCGGGCGGTACGGATTCGCGGTAAAGTCGATCCGATTTTTGTCACTGATGTAGAAGATGTGCCCGGTGTGCTGAAGCATATTCTGCAAGATGGCGATGTCATTCTCACCCAAGGGGCGGGGAGTGTCGGTGGCCTAGCGGCAAGTTTGCCAGAGAAACTCAATATTTATCAAAAAGGACAAGAATAAATGGATAAAAAATCTACGCGTTTTGGCAAAGTCGCAGTATTGTATGGAGGTTGGGCTGCTGAGCGTCCCGTTTCTTTGAAAAGTGGAGCAGCGGTCTTAGCTGCTTTGCAGGAAAGCGGCGTCGATGCGCAGGGTATTGATGTTGACCGCAATATTTTGAGTGTTCTGCAAGCAGGCCATTATGATCGGGTATTTAATATCTTACATGGTCGTGGTGGTGAAGATGGCGTTATCCAAGGTGCCCTAGAACTGCTGGATTTGCCCTATACCGGCTGCGGTGTAAAAGCATCAGCAATTAGCATGGATAAACTTATGACTAAGCGCTTATGGTTGGGTGCGGGTTTGCCAACACCGAATTACCGTGTTTTGACTGCAGAAACTGATTTTGAAGCGGTGGTCGCAGAATTGGGTTTGCCTTTGGTTGTGAAGCCTGCCAGTGAAGGTTCTAGCATTGGGATTAGCAAAGTCACTGAAGCGGCTGCTTTAAAATCTGCTTATGAAGCGGCTGCGAAAAGTGACCCAGTGGTGATTGTTGAACAATGGATTACTGGTGCTGAGTACACTGCAGGGGTTTTAGCAGGTGAGCCTTTGCCTTTGATTAGAATAGAAGTCCCCGGTGTTTTGTACGATTACGATGCTAAGTATATCTCGAATGATACTCGCTATTTCTGTCCGTGTGGTTTGAGTGAAGCTGAAGAGCAAGCGATGCGTAATTTAGCGCTGACCGCTTTTGCTGCCGTAGGCGGACAAGGTTGGGGGCGGGTGGATATGATGCGTGATCAGCAGGGTAAGGCTTGGTTGATTGAAGTGAATACTAACCCCGGAATGACGGATCACAGCCTAGTGCCGATGGCAGCACGGGCAGTGGGTATGGATTTTAAGGCGTTGGTTTTGCGGATTTTGGAGACGACGCTCTAATGGCCAAGCAGCCTAACAATCAACCTGTACGGCGTGCTCGTCCACGTCCAAGCAAAGACGTGCAGCTCGTGCCTGAGTTGTCGCCAAGTATGGCACATTGGTTGAGTGTGGTTGCTTTGTTGATGATAGTTGGTGGTGCTGTACTTTGGTTTCGCGCATGGATTAGTGATCCAACGCATTTGATGATCCAAAAAGTTGAATGGCAAGGTGATTTTCAATATCTAAAACAAGCTGAATTAGAGGTGGTGGCACAACCTTTCATCCAGACGAATTTATACTTACTGGATACGCAGGGTTTAGAGACGGCTTTAGAGGGTAATACCTGGGTCAGAGGTGCTAGTTTGCGTAAGGTTTGGCCAAATCAGCTAGTTGTTGATATAGAAACGCAATTTCCCATTGCTTTTTGGGGTGATGATAAGTTATTGAATCAGTTTGGCGAGATTTACGCTGGGACACTGCCAGAAAAGCAGGGTGTTTTCCCCATTATTTATAGTCCTCAGACTAATGGGCGAGTCATGGGTGAGCGCTATGTGCAGCTTAGTCATATGCTTTCTGGTTTAAATTTAGAAATTATCGAGCTATCAGAAGATGAACGTGGGTCGTGGCGGATAAAGGTGCGTCACGGGCCTGAAATCATCATTGGCCGTAAAGAGCAGGAAAAACGAGTGCAACGCTTTAGAGTGGGCTATTTGCAAGGCTTAAAAGATCGTCTTGGTGAAATCAATCAGATTGACCTACGCTATACCAATGGATTCGCTGTGGAATGGAAGACAGGTGCTGGTAAAAGCGAAGCTGTGAGTTCCTTAGAGAGGTTCACACAACAGAGTCTAGGGAGCTAAAGATGTCAAAGAAAGCAGAACGTAACACTATTGTCGCCTTAGATATTGGGACTTCAAAAGTGGTCGCGATGGTGGGCGAGGTCAACGAAAACAGTGGTCGTCTGGAGGTCATCGGCATTGGTAGTTCACCTTCGCGTGGTATGCGTCGCGGGGTGGTTGTCAATATCGAATCTACCATTCAGTCGATTCAAAAAGCCGTTGAAGAAGCTGAGTTGATGTCTGGTATCCGAATTAGTTCAGTCTATGTAGGTATTGCTGGAAGTCATGTGCGTAGCTTAAATTCGCACGGCATTGTAGCGATCAAAGAAAAAGAAGTGACTAGTCAAGATCTTGAGCGCGTCATGGATGCAGCACGGGCAGTTGCTATTCCTGCGGATCAACGGATTTTGCATGTACTTCCTCAAGAATATGTGATTGATACTCAAGAAGGCATCCGTGAGCCAGTGGGTATGTCAGGTGTACGTCTTGAGGCGCGAGTGCATTTAGTGACGGCTGCGCATGGTGCGGCACAAAATATCATTAAATGCGTTGAGCGTTGTGGGCTAAGCGTAGAGGATATTATCCTTGAGCAAGTCGCATCCAGTTATGCGGTGCTTGAGGAAGATGAAAAAGAGTTGGGTGTCTGTTTAGTGGATATCGGTGGTGGAACCAGTGATATTGCCGTTTTTCTAAATGGTGCAATTCACCATACAGCAGTTATCCCAATTGCAGGCGATCAAGTCACGAATGATATTGCTTTAGGTGTGCGTACTCCGACCCGTCATGCCGAAGCAATTAAGAAGAATTATGGTGTCGCCTTACAAAAACTGATTGAGCAGGAAGAGTTTATCGATGTACCTGGTGTGGGTGAGCGTGAAGCGCTGAGCTTATCCAACTTCGTGCTAGCGTCGGTGATTGAACCCCGTTATGCAGAGATATTTGAGTTGGTTCTTGATGAATTACAACGCAGTGGCTACGAAGAGCGTATTGGTGCAGGTATCGTCCTAACAGGTGGTACATCAAAAATAAAAGGTGCTATCGAGCTGGCAGAGGAAATTTTCCATATGCCGGTTCGTCTGGGTATGCCGCGTGATATTGGTGGTCTACGTGGCGAAGTCGAAAATCCTATCCACTCCACTGGGGTAGGACTCCTGTTGTACGGCATCGCACAGCAGGCTTATGGAGAGCGGAGAGGAGTTCATCCGGCGCCGGTAAGTTCGTCTGAGAACTTATGGGAGCGCATTAAAGGTTGGTTTAACGGAAATTTGTAACAGTTGGAGAATGGGCATGTTTGAAATTATGGATAATCAAAAATCCGGTGCCGTTATTAAGGTGATCGGTGTCGGTGGCGGCGGTGGCAATGCAGTCATCAATATGTTGACTTCGGGTATCGAAGGTGTTGAGTACATTTGTGCTAATACGGATGCACAAGCTTTAAAAGGCTGCGCAGTAAGCTCTGTTTTACAGTTGGGTACTAACTTAACGAGAGGCCTAGGTGCAGGTGCAAATCCTGATGTGGGTCGTGAGGCAGCGATGGAAGATCGTGAGCGGATTAAGGAGTTAATTCGTGGCACTGATATGCTGTTTATTACTGCGGGTATGGGCGGTGGCACTGGTACGGGTGCAGCTCCAGTTGTCGCTGAAATTGCACGTGATTTAGGTATTTTAACAGTTGCTGTAGTGACGCGCCCCTTCCATTTGGAAGGCAACAAGCGCATGAAGCTCGCTGATGCAGGTATCGCCGAACTAGCACGTCATGTAGATTCCTTAATCACGATTCCTAATCAAAAGCTACTAACGGCCTTAGGCAAAAATGCGACCTTATTGGATGCCTTTAAATCAGCCAATAATGTACTGTTGAATGCGGTGCAAGGTATTGCTGAGCTAATCACTCGCCAAGGTTTGATCAATGTTGACTTTGCTGACGTGCGTACTGTGATGTCTGGTATGGGTATGGCAGTGATGGGGATGGGTAAAGCGCAAGGTGAGGGTCGTGCTGAGAAAGCAGCACAAGCCGCAGTGGCTAACCCATTACTGGAAGATATTTGCTTAGATGGTGCTCGCGGTATTCTGGTTAATATTACTGCTGGTCTAGACATGGGTATCCATGAGTTCGAAGAAGTTGGTGAAGTGATTCGTCAATTCGCTTCAGACGAGGCTACTGTTGTGGTTGGTACGGTTATTGACCCTGATATGCATGATGAAATTCGCGTTACCTTAGTGGCAACAGGCCTAGAGGATGCAGCGATGAATGCCTCAGTCGCGCCTAAGCAGGCAGCAGCTCAAACAGCTAAGCGTGAGCGTCCAGCGGCAATACCAGCGCAACCAGAGCGGCCACGGGTAGTAGTGAATCTGGATAATGTTCGCCAGAATGCCCAAAACCCTGCTGCAGGTAATGGATTTAATCGTGGAAATAGTGCTTTAGACATTCCTGCATTTCTGCGTACCCAGGCTGATTAAACGTAGCAATTGATGTATCAAACATGCCCTAGCAACTGACTTGCCAAGGTTGGTTGCTTTTCTGAGGGCTAGAGTGTGTTTTATTCAGCGTGAGCTTGGTAAAATCTATTTAAAATAACTCTGATTATTTATGTTATGATCTGCGCCGTTTGTTAAGCGGTACAAGTAGTTATGAAAAGAAATAGGGGCTGACAAGTGCTGAAGCAAAGAACTCTAAGAACGGCAGTGTCTTCGACAGGTATTGGCTTGCATTCTGGAAAGAAAGTAACCATGTATCTACAGCCTGCGCCTGTGAATACAGGTATCGTTTTTCGCCGTATTGATCTTCCTCAGCGACCTGAAATTCGCCTACATCCTGAGCGAGTCGGTGAGACGACCTTATGCACTGCTTTATTGGATGGGCAGGTAAAAGTAGCTACGGTCGAGCATCTCTTGTCTGCCTTAGCGGGCTTGGGTATTGATAATCTGTATGTGGATATCAATGCACCAGAAATTCCTATTATGGATGGCAGCGCTGCACCGTTTCTCTATTTAATTCTTTCAGCTGGAATTGCTGAGCAAAATGCTTCCAAGCGTTTTATTCGGATTAAAAAACCAGTTGAATTTCGTAAAGGTGATATGTGGGCGCGCTTGAGTCCTTATGAGGGTTTCAAAGCCTCTTTCGATATCCAGTTTAATCATCCTGCTATTAATGCAACTCGCCAAAGCATGGAATTAGATTTTTCCAAGCAGGCCTATGCGAGCGAAATTGCGCGTGCACGTACCTTTGGCTTTATGCGTGATAGTGAAATGCTGCGCTCTAAAAACTTAGTGCTAGGTGGCAGTATCGAAAATGCCATCGTGCTAGACGAGTTCCGTGTGCTTAACCCAGATGGCTTACGTTATAACGATGAGTTTATTCGGCATAAAATTCTTGATGCCATTGGTGATTTATATACCTTAGGTCACGGCATTATTGGCGCTTTCCACGGGCATAAAGCAGGTCATGCCATCAATAATCTATTAGTTCGTGAACTTTTAGCACAAAGAGAGGCTTGGGAAATGGTTTCTTTGGAAGAAAAACAACGCGAACGGGCTATTTTCGCCGATGGCTACGCGCTAGCTGTTTGAGGATTTGAATCGGTACGATGGACTAGGGCTACTCTTACTAAGGCTTGGCGTAAGCCTTCATCGTTAATCTGTTGAGCAATACTTGCAAGCGTTTCAATGGTTTGCTCGCTCATTTGTGACCGACTTGTTTTCCGACCAAAGCTTGCCAAGGGCATAGCGATCAATTTAATATCCACACTGTTAAGTTTTAGACTCAACTCTTTATTGAGGTGATTACAGAGTGTCTTCTGTGTAAAACGTGCTTGTGTTGCAAAATGTGGGTCGTCAGTTAGAACGATTAAGCGTCGATTGCGTACCATCGGCCAAATGCGGTTATCTAAGTGCATATTAGTATGTTTACTAATCAAATAGCTCAGTTTATCTAGCTGATCCAGCCTTTCAGACAGACCGCCATTAATAAAGTAGTTGATTTTTTTCATAGTGTCTTTTTTACATCAACCTGCACTACATCCAACGATTATAAACAGTGTGCTTAGTTTGCCTGTGGAGGGCATCATCGGATGTTTGTTGCATGAAAGTTATTTGTATTAGCCGTGATGGTGCACGACGCGCTTCATTTAGCCTCAATCCCATTACCCATCTGGTGCTCCCTGCCAGTTTGGTAGCTTTGCTGATTATTGCTTTGTCAGTGAATCAGATGTTAGGCCTTTATCGTTTAGATAATACACCTCAACCTAGCTCACTGACAGCGGCAGAAGCGGAGAAAATTATCTCAACGCTGGATCAGCAGCTGCATACAGTCAATGAAATTAAAAGGACTTACTCTACCTATACGGTTGATGTTGATACACTTTCTGGCCGGTTAGGTGCTTTGGAAGCGGAGATTGCGCGCTTAAATGCCTTAGCTAAACGAGTTGTTAATCGTGCAAAATTAGATCCAACTGAGTTTTCTTTAGATCAACTGCCTCCTCAAGGTGGCTTGGAAGAGGACTACATCCCTGCAGCTGCCCCTAAGGTAAGTACTCGAGAGTTGCTAGGTTCTTTTGAAAATATGGAATCTAAAGTCGAGCAGCAACGTGCCATGTTAGAAAGTTTATATCAAGTGCTGGCAGTACAGGCTTTAGATGAGGTGGTTTTGCCTTCTTCACGCCCAGTGCGTCTAGGATATATTTCTTCACCTTTTGGTTTGCGCCGTGACCCCTTCCATGGAGGCGCACGTATGCATAAAGGTTTGGATTATGCAGGGCCACGCGGGACGGATGTGTATTCAGTAGGTGGTGGTATTGTATCTTTTGTAGGCTCCAAAGGTGGCTACGGTAATGTAGTAGAAATTGATCATGGCAATGGTCTAATGAGCCGTTATGCGCATTTAGATCAGACTTTAGTTGATGCCGGTAAGGTTATTCAAAAATCAGATCGGGTAGCTTTATTGGGTAATACCGGGCGCTCGACTGGCCCGCATTTACATTTGGAAATCCTGCAAAATGGTGTAGCCATTGACCCACAGACTTATTTAGGTTTAGCTAACTAATAATTCACCGTATAGCCAGTTAATTAAGGCTATACTATTAATCCGGCGCAATTCCTCTCTTAGGATTGCGCCGGATTTTTTTGTAAATTGAGCTTGTTTTGTTTGGGCTAGACCCCATATTCGGGGTGAGAACATGGCTGCGTCATCACAAGGGAGTACACTCTCTGCCTTGTCGTTTGGCTCAGGGAATCGCCGGTTAGAGCCACTGGTAGGATGAGTTAGGAGAAAATAAGAGATTATGCTGGGTTCTGTTGCTAAAAAGATTTTTGGTAGCCGTAATGACCGTTTGGTTAAAAGCTACGCCAAGATCGTTAAAAGTATTAATGCATTAGAAGCTGACTACTCCAAGTTGTCTGATGCTGATCTGCAAAATCGCACGGTAAAGTTCCGCGAGCGCCTTACCGCCGGTGCTACTCTTGATGATCTTTTGCCCGACGCTTTTGCGACAGTCCGCGAGGCCAGTAAGCGTATTCTAGGCATGCGCCATTATGACGTGCAAATGATCGGTGGCATGGTGCTACACCATGGCAAAATCGCTGAAATGCGCACCGGTGAAGGTAAAACCTTAGTGGCTACCTTAGCAGCCTACTTAAATGCGCTGCCGGGCAATGGTGTCCATGTCATTACAGTGAATGATTATCTTGCACAGCGTGATGCCAGCTCATTATCCAAACTCTATGGTTTCTTGGGTTTAAGTACGGGCGTTATTATTAATGGCCTGACTCAAGATCAACGCCGCTCAGCCTATGCTGCTGATATTACTTACGGTACCAATAACGAATTCGGCTTTGATTATCTGCGCGATAATATGGCCTTCTCGATGGATGAGCGTGTACAACGCAAATTATTCTATGCGGTAGTCGACGAAGTTGACTCTATCTTGATTGACGAAGCACGTACCCCGTTAATTATTTCTGGTCCTAGCCAAGATGCTTCGGATTTGTACCGTGCAGTCAATACCATTGTTCCAGAATTAGTCCGCCAAGAAGCAGAAGATAGTGCGGGTGACTACTGGGTCGATGAAAAAGCTAAGCAGGTTTTCCTATCGGAAGTAGGCCAAGAACGTGTCGAACAGATATTGATTGACCGAGGCGTGTTGCCAGAAGGTCAAGGCCTCTATGATTCAGCGAGTATTGCGATACTGCACCATCTGAATGCAGGTTTACGTGCCCATACCTTATTCCAAAAGAATGTCGATTATATTGTTCGCGATGAAAAAATAATCATTGTGGATGAATTTACTGGGCGCACTATGCCTGGGCGGCGCTGGTCAGAGGGCTTACATCAAGCCATCGAAGCTAAAGAAAATGTCGAAATTCAATCTGAAAACCAGACATTAGCTTCAATTACCTTCCAGAATTACTTCCGTCTTTACAAAAAGCTTTCAGGTATGACCGGTACTGCGGATACAGAAGCTTTTGAATTACAACAGATTTATGGTTTAGAAGTTGTCGTCATTCCAACGCATCGCCCGATGATTCGTAAAGATGCGAATGATCTGATCTACTTAACTGCTGAAGAAAAATTCGACGCAATTATTGAAGATATTAAAGTTTGTGTTGAAAAGGGGCAGCCTGTTTTAGTAGGCACAGCCTCGATTGAATCCTCCGAACTCGTCTCAAATAAGCTGAAAGCACTACGTATCCCGCATGAAGTGTTGAATGCGAAGCAACATGAGCGTGAGGCGCATATCATTGCTAATGCAGGCCGTCCGGGAGCGGTGACGATCGCTACCAATATGGCGGGGCGCGGTACAGATATTGTCTTGGGTGGTAGCTACGAAGAAGAGATTGCCCAACTTCCGCCTGCTAATGCAGATGATGAAGCCAAGCAAAAAATTAAATCCATGTGGCAAAAGCGCCATGATGCTGTATTAGCTTCTGGCGGTTTGCATATCATTGGTACTGAGCGGCATGAATCGCGCCGGATTGATAATCAGTTGCGTGGTCGTTCGGGTCGCCAAGGGGATCCGGGCTCATCACGTTTCTATTTGTCGCTTGAAGATAGCTTGATGCGCATTTTTGCGTCAGATCGTGTGAAAAGCATGATGCAAAAACTAGGTATGGAGAAAGGACAGGCGATTGAAGCAGGTCTAGTTTCCAAGTCGATTGAAAATGCACAACGTAAGGTTGAAGCACACAACTACGATATTCGTAAGCACCTGCTCGAATACGATGATGTGGCGAATGATCAACGTAAAGTCATCTATGAACAGCGTACTGAGCTGTTAATGGCTGATAATATTCAGGAAATGATTGCCTCTATCCGCCATGACGTGGTTGAAGATTTGGTCAGCCGCTTCATTCCGCCTGGTAGTGTGGATGAGCAGTGGGATATCGCAGGTTTAGAACAGCAGCTACAAGCTGATTTGACCCTGACTGTGCCTGTACAAGCATGGCTGGATGCAGATAAGAAACTTTACGAAGAGCAAATTCGTGAGCGCATTCAAGAGCTGGTGAAAACCGAGCTAGAGCAGAAAGAAGCTTTAATCGGCGAGCCAAATATGCGCCGCCTAGAGCGCGAAGCTATGCTGCATATTCTGGATACGCATTGGAAAGAGCATCTTGCTTCGATGGATTATCTACGCCAAGGTATCGGCCTGCGCGGTTATGCACAGAAAAATCCTAAGCAGGAATATAAGCGTGAAGCCTTCGATATGTTTGAAGAGCTGTTGAATCGCCTCAAACATGATGTCATTACCTTCTTGGTGCGCATTCAAATCGGTGAGCCGCCACCTGCGCATGACTCTGTGCAGCAAGATGTGCAATATACGCATGCAGATGCTTCAGGTATGTTCGCAGATGACGATGTGGTCGACGCTTTTACACCTGAACAAGGTGGCACGCCCACTAATAATGAACCAAAAGTAGGGCGCAATGATCCTTGTCCTTGTGGTTCAGGCAAAAAATATAAGCAATGCCATGGGAAGTTAAGCTAATGGCGGTCAATTTACAGTTTAATCAAAATCTATTGCCGATTGCTGGCGTGCGTTTAGCTACCTTGAATGCGGGTATCCGTTACAAAGGTCGTGATGATTTACTGCTGCTTGAACTAGCTGAAGGTAGCTCCTGTGCTGCAGTGTTCACCCGCAATGCTTTCTGCGCCGCACCCGTCATTGTGTCGCGTGATAATATCGCTAAAGCTAACCCACGCTATCTGTTAGTCAATGCAGGTAATGCGAATGCTGGAACCGGTGAGCCAGGTTTAGCAGCGGCCAAGGCTTGTTGTGTGGCTTTAGCGCAAGCAGGAGCTTGTATGCCTGAACAAGTATTGCCATTTTCTACCGGCGTAATTGGTCAGCAATTGCCAGTTGAGAAGGTTGTCGCTGCTTTACCTAACGCCATTGCTAATTTGCAGGAAGATAACTGGCTAGCAGCGGCTAAAGCGATTATGACCACTGATACGATTGGCAAGGCGATGAGCAAGCAAATCGAAATCGGCGGTAAACGGGTGATCATTACCGGGATTGCTAAAGGCGCTGGTATGATTCACCCGAATATGGCGACGATGCTCTCCTATGTGGCGACTGATGCTCAAGTAGATAAAGCCTTGCTACAATCGATCTTGAGTGAGGTTGTGGAGGAAACCTACAACTGCATCACGATTGATGGCGATACTTCTACCAATGATTCTCTGGTGCTGGCAGCAACCGGTAAATCGGGTGCTGTAATTGATGCGACTAACCGTGCGGTTTTCCAACAAGCGGTGCAAGATGTCTGTATGTATCTCGCCCAAGCGATTGTTCGTGACGGAGAAGGTGCTACCAAATTCATTAGCGTGATAGTCGAAGGTGCTAAAGATCGTGCCGAAGCCCGCGTAATTGGCAATACAGTCGCTTTATCTCCACTGGTCAAAACGGCGATGTTCGCGAGCGATCCTAATTGGGGCCGGATTTTAGCTGCAGTCGGACGTAGCCAGATTGAAGCGTTAGATGTGAGTTCAGTCACTATTTGGCTAGGTGAAACCTTGTTGATTGAAAAAGGTCAGCCAGCACTGTCTTATCGTGAAGAGTTAGGTCAAGTTGAAATGAAGCGTGACGAAATCAATGTACGCATTCATATGGGGCGTGGTACAGCGAATGCTACGACTTGGACTTGCGATTTTTCTTACGATTACGTCAAGATCAACGCTGAATATCGTAGCTAAGGCATGTCGGTTGAATCTTCTTGGGTTCATGTGGTTGCAGCAGTTATTTATAATGCCCGCAACCAAATCCTGTTGGCGCAACGCCCTTTGCATAAGCATCAAGGTGGTAAGTGGGAATTTCCGGGTGGAAAAGTTGAGCCTAGCGAATCTGCTACAACAGCCTTAAAGCGTGAGTTATTCGAAGAGCTGGGCATTGAGGCCACTACAAAGGCTATGCAACCACTGCTAGAAATCAAACATGCCTATACTGATAAAAATATCTGGCTAGATGTTTGGACAGTGCATCAGTTTCAAAACGAAGCCATTGGCCGAGAAGGACAAACAATTGCTTGGTTTGAACTAGAGGAGTTAAAAAACCTAGATTTTCCCGCAGCCAACGAGCCTATTTTAACTAAACTATTTGCTCAGAGTCTTTAACAGACTCACGCATTCATATCAGGAATCAGCTGACTGCTGGTTTTTTGAATCATATCCTTCAAGAGTAATTTGCGCTTTTTCATGCGTGAAAGCATAAATTCGTCACAAGTAGGGCTAGCGCGTAAAGCTTCAATCGCAGTATCAAGGTCGCGATGCTCTTGGCGCAAATCAAATAGCTTTTGGCGGAGCAAGTGCTCGTCTTCTAGACTTAACATAATGATGATTGGGCTATTTGACTAAATTACGGCGCTTTTCTTTGTAGCGAATCACGACCTTTTTATCTGCTGTGGCAGCTTGCTTCGGTACATAATCTTGCTTTTCCCAGCTACCAATTTCGTAACCAGCTTCGGAGGCTTGCTGACCTGCACCTTGCTTACGTTGTGCACCGCCATTTAAGCGCCCGTAAGGACCTTTACGTCCCCGCTGCTTGTCATCCGTACCCGCACCTGCCACACCAGTGCGTGGAGCTGTTGTGCCATTATTAGCTGGTTTGCCACCACGGCCATTTTGTGGGCGGCTGGACTTTTCACCATTGGCGACAGCACGAGGATTAGCACCTGGCTTGCGTGGAGCGCGGGTATTAGGTTTAGAATTGCTACGATTAATTTGCTTGGGTTCTAAGCCAGGAATAGTGCGTTGATTGATCGGTTCACCTTGGAATTCTTCAATTTTCTTCAAACAATCACGGTCACTAGGCCCGGCTAATAAAATGACAGGCTCTTGACGCTCAGCCCCTAGGATACTTTGGAGGCGACTGAGATAGGTGTCAGTTTTCTCAGGTAACTCAAAGTGAATCACGGGTTCATGTCCACGCAATTCAGGAATGAAATCTTCTTGATCAGGCACAATCAGGATAGGGCAGGCTTCTAAATTACGCTCTTCATCCGGTAGCAAATGGGTTGAATCAGCCGTGTGGCCGTGATTCGCTAAGTTATCAGCTAAAGCTTTAGCAGTTTTGCTGGTAACGGTGAAGATAACCGTTGGTTTGCCTTTTAAACTATCAAGAATGTAGTCAATCAAGGCCAGCTTGTGCGTGTAATCGTCAGCTTGGTGTACAAGTTGTGGCAGACGCAAGAGCTGGGATTTTTCATCCTCAATCGTGATTTCTGCGCACTGCGGGATAATGCTCCGTGCATAAGGCGTCACCTCTTCATCATGACGTACAAAAGCTATCACGGGCGCACTCGCTGGTTTTTGTTCAATAATTCTATCAATTAAGCCATGCAAGCCTTTTTTATGGATGGCTGTTAAGTCATCAATGATCAGTAGCTCGATATTTGAGAAGTCTGCTTTATTATTATCAACTAAATCATTTAAGCGCCCAGGTGTCGCAATCATTAAATCTAAGGGACGGCGCAATAAACGCATTTGTGGTTGATAAGGGCGGCCACTCACTATAAATCCAGTACGAATTTGCTGACCTTCACCTAACAAGCGCTTGATAGTATAGGTAATCTGATTAACTCGGTCACGGCGCGAAGTTAGGACTAAAATCCGTGCACCTTGATGCTCCGGTAGCGGATTATTAAAAATATAATTAATGGCAGGAATTAAAAAAGCGCCTGTTTTACCGGCTGCGGACTGAGTCCAAACAATAGCACTCTTACGTTGTGCCATTAACGGAATAAGCTGTTGTTGTAATTCTGTTGGGGTCTCATAGCCTGCTGCGTCGATGTTATCGGCGAAAGCACCCTTTAGACCTAAATCAATAAATGACAAGATAAAACTCCCTGGCTGAACAAGCAGGCAAGTGATCCATAACTTACTTCTTCATGAACATGTGAATAAGGCGATTGTGGCAATGAAACCTATTAGGGCGGACCAAACCGAATTTGTGAATAAAATTACGCCCAGAGTGTTCATAAAGCTATTATATATGTGGTTTTGAGTCAACAATTATGCGATTGACATGTTGTATTTTTACATCAATGCCGCCATCGCCTCCTCTAATCGAGCCACTGCAGTGACTTTCATGCCTGGAATTGCATGATGTGGTTTATTCGCTTTAGGCACGATAGCCTGCTTAAAACCGTGTTTAGCAGCTTCCCTCAGCCGCTCTTCGCCATTTGGAACAGGGCGAATCTCTCCTGCTAAGCCAACCTCGCCAAAAATGACTACATCCGTAGGCAGAGGTCTGCTTCGAAAACTAGATAAGGCAGCAAGTAGTAATGGTAAATCAGCTGCAGTTTCTGAAATCTTAACGCCGCCTACAATATTAATAAAAACATCTTGGTCGTACATGGAAATTCCACCATGCCGATGCAAAACTGCTAACAACATAGCTAAGCGATTTTGCTCCATGCCCAAAGTGACTCGACGGGCATGGCCAGCCTGACTGGTATCGACTAAAGCTTGTACTTCAACCAATAAAGGGCGTGTACCTTCACGTGTTACCATGATTGCACTACCTGAGACAGGTTCTTCGTGCCGAGAGAGGAAAATAGCCGACGGATTGCTAACTCCTTTCAGACCTTGCTCAGTCATCGCGAACACGCCAAGCTCGTTAACCGCACCAAAGCGATTCTTCACGGCACGTAAAATCCGATAGCGTCCGCCTGGATCACCCTCAAAGTATAAGACCGTATCAACCATATGCTCGAGTACACGCGGACCCGCTAAGGTACCTTCCTTGGTCACATGGCCCACAATAAAGAGTGTAGTTTGAGTTTGTTTGGCAAAACGAACTAATTGTGCGGCTGATTCACGAATCTGACTGACTGAACCGGGTGCTGATTGTAGTTGCTCGGTGTAGAGCGTTTGAATCGAATCGATCACCATAATTTGCGGTTTCTCGATCTGGGCTAAAGCAATGACTGTCTCGACCCCAGTTTCGGTGAGTAAACGTAAATGATCAGGACTTAAACCCAAGCGCCGTGCGCGCAAACTTACTTGCTGGAGTGACTCTTCACCTGTCACATACAAACTACTCACTTCGGTTAGATCGCACAGAGTTTGCAGCAAAATCGTCGATTTACCAATCCCCGGATCGCCACCAATCAGTACCACTGAGCCTGCCACTAAGCCTCCCCCTAATACCCGATCAAGCTCTTGGACGCCTGTTGGCATGCGCGGATCTTCTTGAATATGAATTTCATTGAGACTGCGAATACTGGCAGGTTCGCCCGCATAACCTGTAAAGCGCGGGTTTTTAGCAGTTTGTGTGGGGGCTGCAATGCTTTCTTCTAAAGTATTCCACGCGCCACAATCCGAGCATTGGCCATTCCATTTGGTATGCGCACTACCGCAAGCGGTACAGTGATATTGTAGTTTAGCTTTTGCCATGCTCTGCTCCACTAGGGCTAGCTGCCTGAATCGCTGGGTAGATGATTAAAGTTTTGATCGCATTTTTCCGAGTTTTGCGAATTTCCATCGGATGCTGCTCAATCAAGACGGTCATGCCAGGTACGGGCAAGGATTCTAGATGTTCCATGATTAAACCATTAATGGTTTTTGGCCCATCAACAGGTAAATTGAGATTTAAAGACTGATTGATGTCACGAATAGGTGTTGCTCCACCCAGCCATGCACTACCGTCTGCCATTACTTGAATATTATGTTCGTGTCTAATTGGGACAGTAGAAAATTCACCAACGATTTCCTCTAGTATATCCTCTAAAGCCAGCATTCCCAAAATATCCCCATATTCATCGACCACAATCGCTGAGCGCCGCGACTGCTCACGAAAGCTCAGTAACTGTTGAAGTAGGGATGTACCTTTTGGGATAAAATAAGCAGGGCGAATAGCGGCTCTGAGATGCTCCCGATCAAGCTTGCTCTCGGCTAGCAGCGGTAGTAAGCGTTTTAAATGGACAAAACCTAAAATGTTATCCACAGACTCCTCATACACCATCACTCGTGTGAATAAGCTGTGGATAACTTACCGCTCAACCTCCATCCAATCGTCTGCTAAGTCAATGCCCACCAACTGATGACGTGGAATCATAATATCTTCAACAACACGTGATTCTAGGTCAGCTATGCTCGTCAGCATTTCTAGATGTTCTGGTGGGATATTAGCACCCTCAATTGCAACTAATTGCCGCAGTTCTGCACCGCTAAATTTGGCTAATTTGCGGGTGGTGGTGGGCTGCCTACAGAGCTTCAAAGTGAAATTAACCAAGGCATTCATCAGTACAGCTAAAGGCCAAGTTATGGAAAGGGCTAGTGCATAGAAATTAGCAAAGGTATCAGCTAATGCTTCTGGGTAAAGGCGTGCTAATTGACGTGGCAATAGCTCTGCAAACAGTAAAAGAATTAAAGCAAAACTGCTTAGAGCAAGTGATAGTTGCCAGAACTTTGCTTGATCGAGCAGCTGCAAACTCAAGTTGGCAGCTATTAAAGTTGCCAAGATAATTAATAGATATTTAAACAATTGCAGCAAAATGATGAAGTGATCCGTTCGTGCGAGCAATTGATTTAAATGCACGTTACGGCTGCTGGCATGTAAGCGTTTATAGGTTAACAGGGCGGTTTCTGAGGCGGTCAATACTGCTATTAATAAAACTAAAACCACTAAAACTACGAAGAGTAGGCTAAGTGGTAGTTGCAGATTCATGGCTGTTTTAAGTATTCAAGAACAAACTTGCTGCCAAAGAAGGCAAGCATCAGGATGAAAAAGCCCGCTAAAGTCCAGCGAATTGCTTGCTTGCCCCGCCAACCATATTGCCAATGCCCGTAGAGTAAAACTGCAAAAACTGTCCACGCTACAATCGACAAAATAGTTTTATGAGCGACATGCTGAGCAAATAAATCATCTAAGTACACGAAACCGCTGACTAAGCTTAAGGTTAGTAATACCCACCCCAAGGCAATTACTTTGAAGAGGAGTGATTCCATATCCTGCAAAGGTGGCAGTGCTCTTACAAGAATATTGGGTTTGTGGTCATGGAGTTGTCGGATCTGTAGGCCAAGCAGCATGGAATGCAAGGCTGCTAGCGTCAGCATGCTATAGGCAAGTAATGACGTGAAAATATGGATGCCTAGACCATTATCCAAATTCAAGCTTGCGCTATTCGTAGGTAAGAAATAACTACCCAATAGGGTGGGTGGAATAAATGGAATAATCAACAAGCCTAAATTTTCGAGCGGACGAGTCAACTGCGCTAAAAATAGCAAAAAGCAAGTCAGCCAAAGCACCACTGAAAGTGCCGCAAAGAAATCAATAAAACCATTTTGATTGTTAGTCCAAGTCAGGATTAAGCTTGCACCCTGTACAATCAAGGCAAACAGCCAAAGACTGTTGAGTAGCCAAGTAGGTAGCCTCGGGTTTGGAGGCTTGCGCAAGCGTAAGGCAATTACCAGCCAGGTCGACATCCAAGCCGCCATGACTATCAGCGTCATCGTTATTGTCATTCTAGATACAGATTAGCTTCTCATCGGTGTGACGATACAGTTTAATGCTATGATAGCAATTTGTTCTCGGTTGGGACTAGCAGAAGACCATAATCATGTTTGAAAATTTAAGTGATCGTCTTTCGAAAACGGTAAAAAAATTACGTGGGCAAGCGCGCCTCACTGATGAAAACATAAAAGATGCGCTGCGTGACGTAAGAATGGCTTTGCTGGAGGCGGATGTCGCCTTGCCAGTAGTCCGTGATTTTATCAATCGTATTCGTGAGCGTGCCGTTGGGCAAGAAGTCTTAGACAGCCTTACTCCCGGTCAAGCCTTGATTAAAGTAGTTCATGAAGAACTCATTGGGATCATGGGGCTGGCGAATGAAAGCCTTAATCTAAACGCACAGCCGCCTGCTGTGATTCTAATGGCAGGCTTACAAGGCGCTGGTAAAACCACCACGGTGGGTAAACTCACGCGCTTCTTAAAAGAAAAAAACAAAAAATCGGTGATGGTAGCAAGCTGTGACGTTTACCGGCCTGCTGCGATTAAGCAATTGGAAACCATTGCACAGCAAACTGAAGCAATCTTTTTCCCTAGTGAGGCGAATCAAAAGCCGACTGATATTGCTTTAGCTGCATTAGCTCAGGCGAAGCGTCAGTATATGGATGTATTGATCATTGATACAGCAGGTCGCTTGCATATTGATGCGGAGATGATGGATGAAATCAGTCAGCTCAATAATCTATTAAAGCCGGTTGAAACGCTATTCGTTGTTGATAGTATGACCGGCCAAGATGCTGCGAATACAGCGAAAGCTTTTGGTGATGCATTGCCTTTAACCGGCGTGATTCTGACTAAGACTGATGGTGATGCGCGTGGTGGTGCGGCTTTATCAGTACGGCATATCACAGGTAAGCCGATTAAGTTCATGGGTGTGGGTGAAAAGCTGGATGCTTTAGAGCCTTTCCACCCAGATCGCATGGCGTCGCGTATTTTAGGTATGGGCGATGTGCTTAGCTTAATTGAGCAGGCGCAAACTAAAGTCGATCATGAAAAAGCGCAAAAATTAGCACGTAAGCTTAATAAAGGTAAGGGTTTCGATTTTGAGGATTTGCGTGATCAGATGAATCAAATGCTCAAAATGGGTGGGATGAGCAGCTTACTCGATAAATTGCCAGGTATGGGGGCAATGCCCGCACATATTAAAGAGCAGGCCAACGATAAAGAAATTCGCCGCATGATTGCGATTATCAACTCGATGACTTTAGAAGAAAGACGTAATCCAGAGCTCATTAAAGCTTCGCGCAAGCGTAGAATTGCAACGGGTTGCGGGTTACAGGTTCAAGATGTGAACCGTTTGCTAAAACAGCAGCAGCAAATGAGTAAAGTCATGAAGCAGTTTTCTAAAGGTGGAATGCGTAAATTAATGCAGAGTATGAAGGGTAAATTACCGACTGGGGGGGGCTTTCCACCGATGGGTGGTGGTTTATCTGGTTAAAAACTTAGTTTTTCTCTGGAAATCGTGGTTTGGACTGTTTACCTAGTGGTTACTGCACGGTATGATTTAAGTGTGCGAAAGTTGCAACGAACTACTTATGTTGTTGGCTTTAAGCAACATTTAGGGCTGAATGTTGGGCATTTTCATACATACATTCTGCTGTAATCACTACGTAGACTAATGATTAGAGAGTAGTTTGCCTGCAAATTAATCATTATTACTTGATACTTAACAACGAAAGAGATCAAAAGCCATGAAAATCAAGACACCGTATACTTTAGCGGCAATCTTCGCGGTTAGTTTGTTTGCTTCTGGCTGTAGCCAAATGGCAGCGCAAACAACAGGTCCTGAAGTAAAACCAACTGAACAAAAAACTGTTGTTGATACTGATTGTAGTAAATGCAATAAACAAAAACCTGCGCCAGCAGTAGGCGGTGCGCATACACATCCAGCCATTCCTGGTTGCACAAACTCTACAACGCATACACATCCGTTCACTAATGCTAAGCATCAACATGCTTATAGCTGTAAAGGTGCAAAACCAAAGCAGCCAAAGCCGCCAAAGCAGCCAAAAAATAAGCAAAAGCCTTTAAAAGGTGGTAAATGGGATCATACGCATCCAGCCATTCCTGGTTGCACAGACTCAATCACTCATACCCACCCTTATAACAATGCTAACCACTCACATCATTACAGCTGCAAGGGTGGCCCAAGACAAGAGAAGCCAATTGATATGCCTCAAGTCAAAGCTAAAGGCAATTACAAAGGCCCAGTCCAAATTGACACTGGCGTAATGCAAACCTACAAAAAGCAATGAAAATAGTGATTTTTGAGTTGCAGAAGTATTCTGCGGTTCAATAAAATCTATTCATAGCAGCCCGATGTCGCAAGATGTCGGGCGTTTTTTATTAGTAGTTTCTTTATTTTACACACGGTTAAGCTTGGTATTGTTGTAAATAATCAGTTACTGTTGCATTCTTGCCTCTCAACCGTATTTGTTCTTGTCGTATAAGCATAGAAGTCATGGATAAATTTAAAGCATTATTACTACTAGTGGTGTGGATCTGCTTAGCACCCTTAAGCTCAGCGTTTGCAGCTGTTTGGAGTTCAGACTCTCAATGGGATGAGTCTTGGGAAAATCGTTATCGCCAGTGGGTAGTCCAAAACTGGAAAGATGATATTTTCATGAATCCAGCCAAGCCAATTTATTATAAATTTGAGAATGATTGTGCTGATGCTACCTACATGATGCGGCTGATATTCTCGTTTGAAAATAGATTGCCATTTGTAGTCAACAATCAGCAAACTTCTGGGCAACTCATTGGTAATAATATGAGTACTTGGGATAATTTACCTGAGCCTCAGCGCGTGCGTCGATTTATGGATTATGTCGCTGATATGACTAGTACTAAATCCTTGAGACAAGATACTTACCCCGTTGCGCTCAATGATATTAAGGCAGGTGATTTATACGTAGCACCAGGCGTGCACTCATATCAGATCGTTGAGGTTACTGAGACAGGGATCGCAGAAGTGATGGCTTCTACTACTCCGAAAACCTCACGTTTCTTATTACGTACACCTTCATTCCCATTCTACGTGCCAGAAGATAAAACTTTTGCTGATGGCTATCGCCGCTTTAAGCAGCCACAAAATATTCGCCAACCTGCTAGCGCACAACCTGGTTATAGCGAAGAGCAATTCCAATTAGCAGCTGATCTCAAGTACGATTATGTAGCTTTTACAGACATTATTTCTAAGAAGTTAGGCAAGCGTCCAGAGCGCCCTGATGAGAAAACCACTCGTTTGTTATTAGCACTTTGTATGTACGCGAATGACCGTAGCGTTTATGTTTATGACGCTTTATGGCATTTACAAGAAATCCGTAAAGGTGGTCGTCAGTGTATGAGTGCTAAAGAGTATGATGATTACTCTACTCCAGGTCGTGATAAGCGTTTAGGTATGTTTTTTAGCTCGATTCGCCACCATTTAGATCGTATTGGCCGTTTTGACCCTCAGTCTCAGCCAGCTCGTTGGGCCAAAGCCGTATTTTCTATGGACGAGCCACCCGCTGGTGAAATGAAGCATTTGAATGATTTTTGTATGGTACAAATGACGCTTGGTGAAGAGCTGTATATGAGCGTACGTGAGCTACGTAAAAATTTAGAGGGTGGCTACTTAGTATCTGATCCTCATGCACCTTTGCAATATCGTTGGGGTATTGTAAAAACTCCTTATCAGCCCAGTTGCCCAACTTATTGATCATTTTGGCTGTTTGTTGTAAAAAAGTCAGGGGAATTGTTTTATCTGGCCAACAATTTTGAATATACTAGTAGAACCTTGTTCCCTAATTAACGTTATTATAGAGACCGAAGACTATGAAGATGAAAGCTCAACTCTCCCTCGCTGCAGTCATTATGGCTGGTTTATTAGCTTCTGGCTGTAGCCAAATGAGTGCACAGCAAGTTGTAGAGCCACCACCAGCACCAACTCCAGATAAAGTTGTTCTGGATTGCAGCAAGTGTGGTCCAGCACCCATTGTTAAACCACGCCCAATTGTGAAGCCGCGTCCAATTGTACGCCCACGTCCAATTGTGAAGCCACGTCCTCCAATTCAAGTGCGTCCACGTCCACAACCACGTCCTCCAGTTGTTGTAGTTCCACCAATTAAAGTACCACCAGTTAAAGCTAAAGGTAACTACCGTGGTAAGATCCAGATCGATCAAGGTGTAATGCAACAATATCAACAGTAATTTTGACTGTGGTTAAGCTTTTGTAGCTTTATCACAACAAAACTGTTCAAGCCTCTTACTTTTAAATAAGTAAGAGGCTTTTTTATTTTTAGAGTGATGACTAGCGAAGCGAGTCACAACAAGGACTTAGTCATACATTTCGTCTAAAAACATTAGCTTTCTTGCCAAAACTAGGAAAGTTAAAAAATGTCGTAAAAAAAACTCAAAAGATGCGTTTACACGCATCAATTTTCAAAACATTGTCTATACTCGGAAGTGCGTTCCCTTAAACAACGAAAGAGACCACTATTATGAAGATGAAAACCCAACTTTCTCTGGCCGCCATTTTTTTGGCAGGTTTGATAACTTCTGGTTGTAGCCAGATGAGTGCGCAGCAAGTTGCACAAGCTGTACCTGCACCTGCTCCAACACCTGGTAAAGTTATTACCATTACTGATTGCAGTAAATGCCCCCCACGTCCACGCTCTGGAACAAGTAAAGGTGGTGGTAAAAAGCCAGGTAAACGTGGCGGTGGTTTAGGTGGTCGTCATTCGCATCCAGCCATTCCTGGATGTACAAATTCAGTTACGCACAGCCATCCGTATACAAATGCACGTCACTCACATAGCTATAGCTGTAAAGGACGTAAGCCAGGTAAGAGATCAGGTGGTATAAGACGTCCAATGCAACAAAATAATAAGTGGGGTCATACTCATCCAGCTATTCCAGGCTGTACTGATTCCATTACTCACAGCCACCCATACAATAATGCTAATCACTCGCATCATTACAGCTGCAGAGGTGGTCAGCGTCCACAACAGCAACAACCGCAAATTATCGTTCCACCTATTAAGGCAAAAGGTAACTTCAAAGGCCCAATTCAGATTGATCAGAGCACTATGAAGCAGTACCAGCAATAAGCCTTAGGTAGAAATGCGCAAGGACTTGTGAGCCACACAACACCTGCAGAATTTTATGTAGGTGTTGTTGCCGCTTATCTACTAGTCATTTATCTATTGTCTAAAAATTTATTGGTTAAGCCGTCATTCGGGCAGTTCTCAGCATAGTAAGACTGTCTGCAATGGGCTTTAAATACGCATCGTATTTTGAATAACAATAAATTTTAAATAGAGGCAAACAATAAATGAAAACTAAGAATCGGCATCTAGCTTTGGCTATTTTGATTGCGGGCTTAGCCGCAGCAGGTTGTAGCCAACAGCAAGCAGCCCCGGCAGTTGAAACAGTACCAGAGCCAATTGTTGAGGTTCCACAAGTACCAGAACCTATGCAAGTTATTGAAGAGCCGGCTCCCGTTGTGCAACCAGCTCCAGTCATACAACGTCCTCGTCCAGTGCACCGCCCACCTGTTAAAGTGCCACCAGTGAAAGCTAAAGGTAATTATCGTGGTTCAGTGCCTATTGATCGTCGTGCGGTACAACAGTACCAGTACTAACAAGCTACAAGGGTATGGTTGGGCATAGAGCCTAGCCATACCTTCTAGTAAAAATTATCGCTAAGTGATTGAATCTTATGTTATTTTCTTATTAAGAACGCTGCATTAAAAAAGTTAATGTTGTTGAAGCTAGTATTTCCTAGGTATTTATTATAAAACTACGGGCGCACGGGCTGGGGATGTGCGTTATTTCTAGATTGTTTATTCCTATTGGGTGGAGTTATGGCGAGCTCTTTTGTTGATAAAGATGTAAAAAGAAAGATTAGTTTCGTGGCTTATGCAGGTGCCATGTTAGTTGTAGCTAATTTGTCAGGTTGCTCTACTAGTACAGTAGAAAATAAGGTTGAACCTTCGGCCCCTCCTCAGGCGTTAGCTAATGAGCCGGCTCAATCCTCAGTCAAAATTATTCCAAGGAAGCACACAGTTGCTCGTGGTAAAGATAAGCATCAATTAGAATATGAGCAGAAGCAACGTTGGTATCACCAGCAATGGGAGTTGTCTCAACGTATTAATGAGCAGCGCCAACGTTCGCAAGCACAAGCTACTTGGCAAGCACAGCGCTCACAACGCGCGGGTATCGATTATTCTGAGCGCCTCGCTCAGGCTGCTGTAGATCGTCTTCGCCACCGAGTTAGCTACAATGGAGCGTATATTCCAATTGGCTATCCAAATGGTGATGTCCCACAAAATATTGGTGTATGTACTGATACGGTAATCCGCTCTTATCGGCGCTTAGGTGTGGATTTACAACGCTTAGTGCATGAAGATATTTCACGTGCTTTCTATTCATACCCCAATTTACCGAAATGGGGGCTGCAAGGTCCTGACACGAATATCGACCATCGCCGTGTGCATAACCTGAAAGTTTTCTTTGCTCGTCACGGGCAACGTGTACCTGTTACGGGTAATCCAAGTGATTATCGCCCAGGGGACTTAGTAACTTGGAGCCTAGGTGGCGATCAAGAGCATATCGGCATCGTAGTTGATCAGCGAACTCCTGCTGATCCGCGTCGCTTTATGATTGTCCACAACATCGGACAAGGCGAGAAAATGGAAGATATTCTGTTCAAAATGCCTATTACTGGACACTATCGTTATTTCCCCGGATCACGTCATCCTCAATTAGCTTCTGCTCAATATTAAAGATTTAGCCACTGGATCTTAAGCATTTAAGATCCAGTACTTGGGTTTGCTACAGTTTATTTGTCAATACCCTCTTCACATTTCTTAAAAAAACCGTACAATTGCGGGTTTACTTTTGGCAGAGCTCTGCCAATCGTTATTTGAATTTAACTAAGGTTTTTGATTTATGGTCAATATTCGTCTGGCTCGTGGTGGTTCTAAAAAGAATCCATTCTATAGCATCGTAGTAACCGACAAGCGCAAGCCTCGTGATAGTGGCTATATTGAGCGTGTGGGCTTTTTTAACCCAGTCGCTCGTGGTCAAGAAATCCGCTTACACCTTGAGCAAGAGCGTGTGCAATATTGGTTATCCAAAGGTGCACAACCAAGTGATCGTGTTGCGAAGTTGCTGGGCGAGTCTGCTAAAGCAGCTGCTTAATTAGGTTTTGCAGATGCAAACTCAACCTGATTCGATGGTAGTGCTTGGCAAACTTGCAGGCGCTTTTGGCATAAAAGGTTGGGTTAAAGTCCATTCTTATACTGCAAATATGGCTGATATTTTTAGTTACCAGCCTTTATATTTCAGTGTTAACCAAGAGTGGCAGGCTGTCAAATTGCTCGACTATCAACAGCAATCTAAAGGTTTAGTCGCACAATTTGAGCACGTGCAAGATCGCGATGTGGCTATCAAGCTTACGGGAACAGAAATTGCTGTGCAGCGTAGTCAGCTGCCAAGCTTAGACAGTGATGAATATTATTGGTCTGATCTTGAGGGTTTATCTGTCGTGACTGTGGCGGGTGTCGTTTTGGGTAAGGTTGACTACTTATTTGAAACGGGTGCTAATGACGTCATGGTAGTTAAGCATGAAACAGGCGAGCACTGGTTGCCTTGGTTAATGGATACAGTGATTAAGCGCATCGATTTAACGGCTGGCTTAATTGAAGTTGACTGGGATCCGGACTTTTGAGGCCAAGATGCAATTTACTGTACTGACCCTATTTCCTGAGTTAGTACAAGCAGTCACTCATCATGGCATAGTACGCCGTGCAGTAGAGCAACAGACAGTGACCGTTGATTATTGTAATCCACGTGATTATGCAACTGATGTGCACCGTACTGTTGATGACCGCCCTTATGGTGGTGGCCCTGGCATGGTGATGAAGTCTGATTGCTTATTACAAGCGATTCGTGATGTTCGGCAAAAAAATGCAGGTCGGCTTATTTATTTAAGCCCACAAGGTGCTCCCTTAACGCAAGCTAAGGCTTTAGAATTTGCACAAGCTTCTGCATTAATTTTACTGTGTGGACGTTATGAAGGTATTGATGAACGCATTATTCAGCTCGAAGTAGATGAAGAATGTTCTATCGGTGATTATGTACTGAGTGGTGGTGAGTTGGGTGCGATGGTGTTAATTGATAGCATCACCCGCTTATTACCCGGAGTACTAGGGCATGAAGACTCTGCTGAGCAAGATTCATTCGCAGAAGGTTTGTTAGATTGTCCGCATTATACACGCCCGGAGTCGATTGATGGTTTAGAGGTTCCTGCTGTCCTAAAAAGTGGTAACCACGCCGCTATTGCTCGTTGGCGTAAAAAGCAAATGTTAGGTGCAACTTGGTTAAAGCGTCCTGATTTGCTAGCAAAAAAAGATTTAAGTGCAGCAGAGCAAACACTGCTGAATGAATTTAGACAGGAATACAAGGTTTCTTCAGAGGTTATCTCATGAGTATGATTATTCGTCAGTTAGAACAAGAGCAAATGAATAAGGAAATTCCTAATTTCGCTCCGGGTGACACCGTAGTTGTTCAAGTTCGTGTGAAAGAAGGCGACAAAGAACGTTTACAGGCCTATGAAGGTGTTGTGATTGCTAAGCGTAATCGCGGTTTACACTCAGCTTTCACTGTACGCAAAATGTCTTATGGTGAAGGCGTTGAGCGTGTATTCCAAACTTACAGCAATAGTATTGCTAGCATTGAGCTGAAGCGTCGTGGTGATGTACGCCGTGCTAAACTGTACTATTTACGTGGCCTGACTGGTAAAGCTGCACGTATTAAAGAAAAGGTCTAAGTTAGATTAGTTTTTCGTTCTAACTGATACCCAAAAAAGCACTATAGCGCTCTGTTATTAGTGCTTTTTCGTTGAAATGTCTTAATCATTCGCACTAACTCCTAAGATTGATGCGCCTATCTGGTCAGCCTATACAGTTTCTGGGTTGCTCCTTACTATATGCTTATCAGAAAAATAATTTATATCAACTGGGGTATATAGTTAAGTGATTGACGCTGGGATTCCATCAACATGGACTCAGCCTCTTTGGTATCTATTAATAGCGCTCTCATTACTAGGATCCATTTCTGCAGGAGTTTGGTATTTCCTGCGCCGACGTATCGCACCTAGTAGAGCCTACGTGGACCAAGAAAATGTCTTGATAGCCGCATTAATGGATGTAGAAGAAGCTGCTGTGCTTACTAATAAGCATGGTTTTGTTATTTTAATTAATCCCGCCGCCGAAAAATTATTACGACAGCGTGCACGTAGTACACGCGGTAAATATCACACTGAAGTTTTTCATCTATTAGATCCTATTAAGCATTCGCCCATCAGTTGGATGGAGCGTAATCAAATGAGTCGTGAACAAGTGTTCCGTGATTGTTTATTCAATTGCCAAGCCTTGCAAGATGTCGAAATAACTTATCTGGTCAAGCCTTTTTCCTTGAATGGTCAAGAAGATGACCATGTGCTTCTACTCCTAAAGGATCAGTCTGAGCTAAGAGCCTTACAAGCACATCTCAATTATGTGCAAATGAATGATCCGCAGACTAAATTACTGAATCGTAAAAGTTTCGAAATTAAACTGAAGATTGCTTTAGATGAAGCGCGTCAGCAGGGTGTAAAGCATTCTTTCTGCCATGTGGCTTTAGACCAGTTCAAGGTGGTTAACGATACATTAGGGCATAGCGCTGGTGATGCCTTTATTGAGCGCATTTCTGAGCTATTAAAAAACGCGATTGATAAACGTCGGGATATCTTAGCGCGCATTGGTGGAGATGAGTTCGGGATTCTATTTCGTGAAGCTGAACCTGTTGACGCTTTGCGTAAAGCAGAGGGTATTCGTAATACAGTCATGCGTTATAACTTCGTCTGGGATGGGCAGCCGCATAAAATTACCGCAAGTGTAGGTTTTGTACCTATTCATAAGCAATCAGGTACACCTAATCGGGTGTTCTCGCTAGCTGATGCGGCTTGTCGCGTGGCTAAAGCGAAGGGGGGAAATCGCTTACATTTGTATCGTCCTGATGATGTGGAAATCAATAAACATCGCGGTCAGTTGCTGTGGATTGGGCGCTTGCGTAAAGCGTTTGAAAGTGGCGAATTCAGATTATATGCACAACCGATTCAGCCTTTAGAGCCACGTGCTTTTGCCAAACCTTTTCATCATTACGAAATCTTACTGCGCTTATTTGATGCTGAAGGTAAAGCCATCTCACCTGATGAGTTTATCCCGGTCGCAGAGTATTACTCGATGATGCCGAAGCTAGATCGCTGGGTATTTAAAGAGTTACTTACCCATATTAAGCGGGTCGCTAAATGCGATCCTTTGCCCATTTTTGCAGTCAATTTATCAGGGCAGAGTTTAGATGATCCGAGTTTCTTAAAATATGTGTTGGATGTCATCAAGTGGGCGGGAGTGCCACCCACCATGCTTTGTTTTGAAATAACCGAGCGGGTTGCAATCAGCAATATAGCATTAGCCCATAAATTCATTGATACTCTCAGGCTGCTTGGCTGTAGCTTTTCACTAGACGACTTTGGGACAGGCGTAAGCTCTTTTGCTTATCTCAAACAATTGCCAGTAGACTATTTAAAAATCGATGGCAGCTTTGTGAAAGATATTGCAACGGATGATGTGGGGCGTGCCATGGTGCAATCGGTGCACCAAGTAGGGCAGCTAATGGCCGTTAAGACGATTGCTGAATATGTTGAGAATGAGCAAATTATCCATATTCTACGCGATATTGGGATCGAGTTTGGCCAAGGTTACGGAATTTCGCGCCCGATTCCTTTACCGGACGTAATTGCTACCCATCTGCAACCGACTATCTCAGTATCTGCTGACAAGACTTAAGGATAAGGGCCTAAATGAAAATTCATATTCTAGGTATTTGCGGTACTTTTATGGGTGGCATTGCCTTATTAGCACGTGCTAGTGGCATTGAGGTGACTGGCTCAGATAGCAATATTTATCCGCCGATGAGTACGATGCTTGCAGCAGAAGGGGTTGTTATTGCTGATGGTTATGATCCTGCTCATTTACCTAACGATGTAGACGCTATTGTAGTTGGCAATTTTATGCGGCGGGGCATGCCAGTGATTGAGCATGTGTTAGATCGTAATTTGCCCTATATCTCTGGCCCACAATGGCTGTATGAAAATATTTTACGTGAGCGCTGGGTTTTAGCCGTTGCGGGTACACATGGCAAAACGACCACAGCTAGTTTGCTTGCCTGGATTCTCGAATATGCTGGTTTAAAGCCCGGTTTCTTAATTGGTGGTGTACCGGAGAATTTCGGTATTTCGGCTCGTTTAGGTGATTCGCCTTTTTTTGTCGTCGAGGCGGATGAATATGACACAGCGTTTTTTGATAAGCGCTCGAAGTTTGTGCATTACCATCCACGTACTGCGATTCTAAATAATCTTGAATATGATCATGCTGATATCTTCCCCGATGTGCAGGCTATCAAAATCCAATTCCATCATTTGCTACGCATGGTACCTAGTAATGGCCTAGTCGTTGCCAATGGGGCTGATGCCCATCTTAAGTCAACTTTAGAAATGGGTTGTTGGACGCCCGTTGAGCAATTTGCATTAGGTGATTGGCAAGCCGAACTTATCAATGCTGATGGCAGTGCGTTCAGGGTTAGCTATCAAGGAGAAATAGTGGGTAGCGTTCATTGGGATTTGCTAGGTACACACAATGTACATAATGCGCTGGCTGCCTTAGCAGCAGCACGCCATGTAGGAGTACCGATCGAACATGGTATTGCCGCTTTACCAAGCTTTAAGGGTGTAAAGCGACGGATGCAGCTGCGTGGGCAAGTGCAGGGCGTATCTGTCTATGATGACTTTGCACACCACCCAACTGCCATTACGGCTACTCTGGCCGGGTTGCGGGCTAAAGTTGGGCAGGGGCGAATTATTGCCTTATTAGAACCGCGCTCTAATACCATGCGACTAGGGACACATAAAGAGCAGTTAGCTCATTCATTAACTGATGCTGATCAAGTATGGCTTTACCAGCCAGCTGGTTTAAATTGGGATTTAACAGCGGTGTTAGAAGGTTTAGGGGCTAAAGGTCAGCTGCAACAAGATATTGATCAGTTAGCAGCTAAAGTGGCTAGCTCAGCTCAAGCAGGTGACCACATACTCATTATGAGTAATGGCGGCTTTGGCGGGATTCACGATAAAGTTTTAGTAGAATTGGCTAAGCGTAATGCCTAAAACGATTACCTTGATTATGACAGGCGCTTCGGGTGCTCAATATGGTTTGCGCTTATTGGAGCAGCTGTTAGCTTTACAATGCAGAGTCTATTTGCTGTTATCGCGTCCTGCCCAAATTGTCATTAATACAGAAACGGATTTTAAAGTACCTGCTCGTGCTTCTGAAATTGAACATTATTTCTCGGAACAATTTAAGGCTGCGGCTGGTCAATTAAAGGTATTTGAGCGTGAGCAATGGATGGCTCCGATTGCCAGTGGCAGTGGAGTAGCCGATGCGACGGTAGTTTGCCCTTGCACCACAGGCACTTTGTCCTCAATTGCTTGTGGCAGTAGTCGTAATTTAATTGAGCGTGCAGCTGATGTAGCGCTCAAAGAACGTAAAAAACTAATTCTAGTGGTGCGAGAAACGCCATTTTCTGAAATCCACTTAGAAAATATGCTAAAACTTACGCGGATGGGGGCAGTGATTATGCCTGCTAACCCTGGATTTTATTTTCGCCCACAGTCAATTACAGAGTTGGTTGACTTTATGGTGGCACGAGTGTTGGATCATTTAGATTTGAAACATCAGCTCCAACCGCGCTGGGGCGAAACCAATCAGGAGCTTGCTGATACAGTTCCGGCAAAACCTTTGTCAGGTGACGAATTAGCATAATGAGTAATTAATGAAAAGGAGCTTGCTATGGCAACTGAAAATGTGACTGCAGCCGAATTTAATGAGCTGATCAGCACGAATGATATTGTGATCGTTGACTTCTGGGCACCTTGGTGTGGCCCTTGCCGCTCATTTGCGCCAACTTATGAAAAAGTATCTGACAAGCACACCGATATGGTGTTCGCTAAAGTGAATACCGAGGAAGAGGAAGAGCTAGCTAGTCATTTCCAGATTCGTTCTATTCCTACCCTCATGATCTTCCGTGAGCAAGTGATGCTATTTGCCCAGCCTGGTATGTTATCTGAAGGGCAGTTAGAGGAAGTCATTGGGAAAGTGCGAGAAGTCGATATGGCAAAAGTTCATGAGGAAATTGCCAAGCAAAATCCTGCTGAATAATAAGCTCATTCTATAGGGGCAGCAGAGCTGCTCCCCCTATTAATCTTGTTTTATTTAGGTAGTAAACTAGTTGCCTCTAAATCGCCTTTCTTCCGCTGCTCAGTCAAGAGCTGTACTACATAGCCTGTACTACTAGCTAAGAACACCGGCAACACTGCTAAACTATCTAAACTGATATAGGCCATTAAGGCAATCAGGGCAGGTAGGCCAATGATGGCGCTGAGGCTATGTGTGTAGTCACGATAGAGTGAAATTCGATCTAATATCCACCATGCACCTTGGAATAAAAGATAAGTAGCGAGCCAAGCGATTAATAAATCACTTGGGCGGTACATATACAGCAGGATAGGGATGAAAATAGCTGCCAAAATGCTGACTAAGCGTACTACCCAATAAGATAGCGAGGAGGGTTGTTGGATGTCAGGGAGGTGAACGCCTACAAAGCCACTTAATCCAATAAAAGTAAGTGCTACCCAATTAAGGTCAGGTAAAAGATAGTAACAAACTAAACTAGCGCCTACGCCAATACCGACAGCAAGAACCTGCTGACTTTTTGAGCCCATTTCGAACAATCCCCTATTTTTCTATAATTTTTATTGATCTAAGTCATTAGCCCTGCATTAGATCATATACTATTTATTAATAGCTAGTATGACATAAAGACATCATAAAAAATGTATTGGTTCCATAGGGGATAGAGAAAAAGTAGCTACTTCAAGCGATAAACCTGCCTCTCCGAAATGGAGAGACAGGGTTTAGATGGAGGAGAGCATCAACATAAAGATTAATCGACAGGGATATTAATTTTATTGGTGGTATCAGCCATCACATAAAAGTCACGTTTGCGTTCCGCTTTACCATTACGTTTAGCAATGGCGGTATAACGACCGGGTGCTAAAGAATCAATCGTAAAGACGTGACGGTCTGATTCATAAAGTTTGCCTTTGCCGTCTACCCGGAATACTTTCCAAACGACAGGTTGAAAGGCAGGTCCATTGTTAATAGTGGCAACTAAACGTACTTCGGCTGACTGGCTATCAGCCCAAGCTGCATTACACACGCTTGAAGTACCTAACAGTAACGTAGCAACTGCTAGGATATGGAAGGTTTTTTTCACAGAAATCCTCCTTGATAAGTATCAAGTTCACAGCAATTAAAATTTATTTATTGCTGATGTGAGCGTAATTTTTTCCATAAAATTAACGCTTATTCATTAGTCTCTTTTTGTTAAAAAGAGTTCTATTTGTAAACTATATTAAGTTTCTATCAAGGTTTCTCTTGGTTTATAAATAGACTTATCTACTTGGTTTTGAGACATCAGTACCAAGTTAACCTTTCAATTTACAGTATAGTAGGATGGGGGCGTTGGCAGAGTAGTTGAGCAGCAAAAAGTCTAAATTGCCTGACAAGCGGCGGTATTTGTCGAGCCAAATAGGTCGTTCAATGAATTATTCAGCGCGATCAAGCATTTCCGTTGATAGAGCACGGGTGGCAGCAGTGAGTTCAGTACCACCAATCATGCGTGCTATTTCTTCAATACGCTCACCTTGAGTTAGATAGACAATGCCGGTTTGTGTATTGTCAGTAGTTTTTATTTTAGTCACTTTGTAATGATGATGTGCCTGAGATGCCACTTGAGGTAAGTGAGTCACACATAATACTTGACGGTTAGTACCAAGGGTGCGTAGTTGCATGCCAACTACTTCGGCAATGCCGCCACCAATACCAGTGTCAACTTCATCAAAAATAAGCGCCGGTAAAGTCATTTTTTGGGCAGCAATCATTTGAATCGCTAAGCTAATGCGCGATAACTCTCCACCTGAAGCAACTTTGGTCAAGGGCTTGAGTGGCTGGCCAGGGTTGGCACTGACTAAAAACTCTAGCTGATCGCTCCCAAAAGCATGCGGAGCTTTATCTTCAATGGTGGCTACTTGAATGTGGAATTGACCGCCTTGCATCCCTAAATCTTGCATGGCAGCAGTGACTCCACTGGATAATTGATCTGCTGCTTGAAAACGTTTCTTACTCAAGGCTTTAGCTATCTTTTGATAGTTATTCTCAGCAGTTTCCAGTTTGGTTTTAAGCGTATCTAAGTCGTAATCGTCACTGGCTAAATTGGTTAGCTCCGCTTGTAAACGCAAGAGATGCTCGGGTAGAAGCTCAGCTTCCATGCGATATTTGCGCGCCATATTGCGAATCTCTGCGATACGTGTCTCTACTTCGCTAAGGCGGGTAGGGTCAAGATCAATGGCTTGGGCATAATCACGCAAACTCCAAGCCGCTTCTTGAAGTTGAATTTGTGCACTATTGACTAATTCTAGTGGTGCGTTTAAAGCTTCATCCACTCGCGCTTGGCGGCTGAGTTCTTGGCTGAGTTGGCTTAAAGATGAATACAAAGAGCGTTCGCTTTCGTACAGTTGCAGATAGCCTTGTTCTGCGGTTGCTTGTAATTGTTCGGCATGCCCTAAGCGATTTAGCTCTTCATCTAATTGAGTGATTTCGCCCTTACTAAGTGCTAGCTCGCTCAGCTCTTGAACTTGGAAGGAGAGTAAATCGACCCGCTCTTGGTATTGTGAGCTTTGCGTAGTCAGTGCTTGATAGCGCTCGTTTAAGCTTTTCCAGTTTTTATAGGCTTCTTGGGTTTGCTTGAGTAAAGTTTCATTGCTTGCATAGGCATCAACCATGCCACGCTGCATATCCCGTTTCATCAGGGACTGGTGTTCGTGTTGACCATGAATATCTACCAACTGCTCGCCCAATTCGCGTAAAGCCGTCAGAGTAGTGGGGGAGCCATTAATCCAGGCGCGTGACTTGCCAGTATTGGTAACGACCCGCCGTAAAATACAAATTTCATCATCGGCAAGTAGGTCTTGCTCCTCTAGCCATTGTTTAGCTTGCGGTGTATTGCTGATATCTACACTTAAAGTAATATCTGCTTTTTCGGCGCTATGCCGCACGCTACCTGCATCGGCTTTGTCGCCTAAAACTAAGCCAATAGCGTCCAATAAAATGGATTTACCCGCTCCTGTTTCCCCTGTTAAAGCGGTCATGCCTGCCTGCAATTCCAGCTCTAAATCAGCAATGATGGCGAAATCTCGGATGTGGATATATGTCAGCATTATAGTTGCGTTCCCCAGTGCAATTTTGAGCGCAGTATATGATAGTAGTCATAGTGGAGGGGATGGAGTAAACGCATTTTTTCGGGTGAAGCTTTAATTTTTATCCGATCCCCAGACATGAGCGGAATGTCATGATGCCCATCAAAGGATAAAAGTGAATCAACGGGGCGGTCACTTCCTAATTCAATTTCAATCGAGCTTTGATTAGGAATAACAATCGGGCGGCTGGTTAGCGTATGCGGACTAATCGGCACTAAGACTGTCGCATCTAGGGATGTATGTAAGATCGGCCCACCACTAGACAATGAGTAAGCGGTTGAGCCAGTAGGTGTCGAAATAACTAAACCATCGGCACGTTGGGTATTTACAAAAAAGCCATCAATGTAGGTTGTGAACTCAATCATGCGAACTTCATTGCGTGCATGTAGAACTACATCATTCAGCGCAATATTTTCACCTAACTTTTCTTCACCACGCCAAGCATAGGCTTTTAACAAGCAGCGCTCATCCTCAATATAATGACCATTAAGAATGGCGCCCAGTTGCTCCTGCATATTGGCCGGTAGCACATCCACCAAAAAACCGACCCGCCCTAAATTGACTCCCACAATCGGGACTTTATAGCGGGATAATAAACGGCCTGCAGTGAGTAGAGTGCCATCGCCGCCAACGACGATAGCGACATCAATTTGTGTGACTAGCTCCTCGTCGGGAGTTGCTGTTTGTTTGAGTATTTGTGCTGCTGGTGAGCTTAGTAATACGTCTAAACCTTGTGTGACCAAAAAATCGTACAAGACTTGCAAGGTGGGTTCTAATGTTTCTCCCTCCTGCTTAGAAAAAATGCCAGCGGTAGTGAACAACTTCATAATTGTATTGCACCTGGTTAAACCAATAATAAGATGCGGCGCTTATGCGCGTTATTGTAGCGAGCTGCTGGATAAAAGGCTAAAGTGACTATGGCATTTGTGAAAATAAGACACAAACTCTGGCTTGTTTGTAAGCAAAGCCTTGAATTTCCTGTCTAAGCATCTATTGTGACATTATGTAGTGGGGATAATACAAGCAAATGGCAGCAAACCGTCAAGCTAGTGATTTAAGTGAACGTGCGCAGCACTTATTAAAGGTGTTGGTAGAGGCTTATATCGCCGATGGACAGCCAGTCGGTTCACGCACTTTAGCCAAGCGTAGCGGTCTTGATTTAAGTGCAGCTACCATTCGCAATGTGATGGCTGACTTGGAAGAGTTAGGCTATATCCGCTCTCCGCATACTTCAGCGGGACGTGTGCCTACTTCGCAAGGTTACCGCTTATTTGTAGATTCTTTATTACAAGTTCAACCTTTAGAAGCGCAAGCGATCAATATTCTCCAAGGGCGTTTAAGCGTGGGCTTAGATTCTCAAGTCTTGATCCAGTCAGCTTCCAGTTTATTGTCAGGCATTACTTCACTGACTGGGGTAGTGACAGTACCACGCCGTAATCCCTCTTCCTTAAAGCAAATCGAATTTTTGCGCCTGTCCAGCCATCAAGTTTTAGCAATATTGGTATTTACGCGCAATGAAGTGCAGAACCGTATTATCCAACTGGAAGGTGGCATGAGCGCCGCTGAGTTGCAGCAGGCAGCGAATTTCTTAAACGATTGTTTAGTCGGTAAGGATATTCACTCAGCTCGCCAAGCTTTATTGGATGAGATGAGTCAGCATCGTGAAGATATGAATCGCTTAATGCTGTCGGCGATTGAGCTGGGTGAATTGGCCTTTGCAGGTTTGAATACCCAACAAGAAGAAGATGATTGCGTGATCGCTGGTGAGACTAATCTCATGGGTTATGATGATCTTTCCGATATCAGTAAGCTCAGAGATTTGTTTGGCGCCTTTAATCGTAAACGCGATATTTTGAGCTTGTTGGATAAAACCATTCAAGCAGATGGTGTGCAAATTTTTATTGGGCGCGAAGCAGGCTATGCGGTGTTTGAAGATTGCAGCTTAGTGACTGCACCTTATTCATTAGGTGATGATCATGTAGGTGTTCTAGGTGTTATTGGCCCTAAGCGCATGCCCTATGAGCGAGTAATTCCAGTGGTAGACTTAACCGCACGCTTATTAAGTGTGGCGCTGCAATCACATTATCCTCACTAACTAAAATTACTTGGCTAAATGCCATTCACCTGTTGGCTGAGCCTAAAAATTAACTCTTCTTTAGCCAATAAATTTTTCTCTTTAACAGTTAGTTGCTGGTTTAATTGTTGAATCATTTGCTCTTTAAGCTGAATGACTTTTTCTCGTTGTTCAACGAGTTGTTGATAGCGGCCTGTATCCTCATTCGAGCCTACGTCTTGAGGTTTCGTTGCTACTTGTTCAGATAGTTGCTTTAAGTCATGCAGTACCCGTTTTTGCCAAGCTCCTTGATCAACAGGACGATTCGCCACCATTTGTCGTGCAAGATCCTTAATGTATTGAATTAGTTCAGCATGTCGTTGCTGCTGGAGTTCATTGCTGCCTTGGCCGAGTTGTTCATTCAAATCTTGTAGCTGATCAATCAGGATAGACAACTGTTCTTGACTGTCTTCGATACTGCTTTGTTTTAACAGCTCAAGGGAGTGCTTGAGTTCAGACATCACTTGCTGTTGTTGTGTTTGGGTCTGTTGATGTTGCTGCACATCTTGTTGATAGAGCTCGGTTAAAGCGCTCAGCTTTTCTTGATAATTGCCATATTGCTGTTGCATCAAAGCTTCGATCATCTTCGCAATCAATTTTAATTGGCGTTGCTGATCTCCAAGCATTTGTTGTGCATCCGTTCTGACTTGCTCAAAAGTCTGATTAATATATTGTTCTGAACGTTCTACTAAAGCTTGGCGTTGGGATTGTTCTTGCTGAGTGAGTGCTTGAAAGGACGTTAATTGCTCATTGAGCTGAATCACTAAGTTTAAACGCTGCTGCTCTAAATGCTGCAGATGAGCATCACGCTCTTCTAATTGCGTTTCCTTGGTTTGCTGTCGAGTAGCTTGCTTTTGGAGTTGGGCTTCTTCTTCCATTAATTGTGCGGCTAAGCTGCTTAATTGTTGCTCTCTTTGCTGCAATTGTTCAGCCTTCTGCTGTACTTCATGTAATTTTTGTTGCAACTGCGTATCATGGGTTAAGATTAGCTGTTCACGCTGCGCTAAGAGTTTGTTCAATTGCTCAATATGCTCATCACGTTGGATTAGCAAACTATCTTTCGCTTGAACCGTTTGCTGAATCTGGCTGAATTGCTCATGTTGCTGCTGTAGATAAGCTTGCAATTGTGCGACTTGCTTCTGATGGGTTTCCATTTGTTGGTGCTGAGTATGAGTCGCTGCATTGAGCTGCTCTAGTTGCTTTACCAACTCATGCATTTGTGTATCGCGCTTGCTGATTTCGCGATCACGTTCTTGCAGTTGTACGAATTGGGCGCTGATTTGCGTATCGCGCTGATTTAACTGATGAACATGATTTGCAATAGCCTGCTCAATTAATAGCAACTGCTGATCTTTCTCACTAAGGAGCTTTTCACGCTGTTCCAACATTTGATGATATTGCACTGCATTTTGTTCTTTCTCATGTAGGATTCGCGTTTGGGCAAATAGCTGTTCGTTGCGAATACTGATCTGTTCAATTTTTTGCTTGATGATTTGATCACGTTCTTTGAGCTGGTCATCGCGGTTCTTAATTGACTCATCACGCTTTTGCAGTTGCTGATGGGCTTCTTGTAAGTATTGATCCAGAATCAATAACTGCTGCTGAGTTTCTTGCAGCAACGCATCACGTAGGCCAATTTGCTCATCACGAGAGGCGATAATTTTTTTCTGCTCATGCTGGTCTTGTTGGTAAGACAATACCCACTGATTGACTTCCTGCAATTGACGTTCGTATTCACCTAAAGAGATATCGCGCCGATTAATTTGTTTATCACGATTTTCGAGTTCACGATCACGCTTTTCTAAATGGCGTTCTTTTTCTTCTAATAGACGGTCACGCTGTTTAATTTGCTCTTCACGTTCACGTGAGCTTTTTTCGCTTTGGAAGGTGTTTTTTTCAACCTCATGCAGGCGTTTTTCGAGGTCACGAATAATCTGTTCACGAGAACGAATCGCTTCATCACGTTCTTTAATAATCCGTTCGCGTTCCTGCAAACGCTGTTCGTATTGCTCCGCTTTACCTTGGTAGGCATGGTCAGCGCTTTGGTTTTTTTGCAGGATTTCTTCTTTGCTATGAATCTGTTGTTCACGTAAAGCCAGTGCGCGTTCTAAGTCTTCGATAACCGTGTCACGATTATGTAAGCGTGTGGTGAGTTGCTTGGTTTGTTCGCGTAAGGATTGGCTTTCTTCTTGATAAGCACCTAGTAAAGCCAGCAAACTTTGCCGATCTTCGTTAGTGAGAAAGCGATTTTCGCTGATTTTTTCTAGCAACAGGTTGTGATCTATGCTCATGAGCTTATTGTTATTGTGGTCTTATGTTAAGAGTCTAACAGTTTTAGCTAAATATAAAATTAAACAGAATCAAGCGGTTTGTTTTGGATGATTAAGCAGCTATGCAGTGAACGCTTGCAATGATTAGCACTCTAACTATAAGAGTGCTAATATAAACTTAATGAGTAACTGGAGAGCAAAGTATATGACGCAAGCCCTAACGCTACGTGGACAAACCCTACCTTCCCCCGTTGGAAGTTTAGAGAGTTATATCCACGCCATTCACGCCATTCCTGTGTTGGAGGCTGAAGAGGAGCGTGAGTTGGCGACAAGTCTGCGTCGAGATGACAATCTTGAGGCAGCACGGCAGTTAATTCTGCACAATTTACGTTTCGTTGTGAAAGTTGCACGTGGTTACAACGGCTACGGCTTACCTTTAAGTGACTTAGTTCAAGAGGGTAATGTCGGCTTGATGAAAGCGGTTAAACGCTTCGATCCAGAAATGAATGTGCGTCTGATTTCCTTCGCAGTGCATTGGATTCGTGCCGAGATTCATGAGTTCATTTTGCGTAACTGGAAAATTGTGAAAGTCGCTACTACCAAAGCACAACGTAAATTATTCTTTAATTTACGCAGTAGCAAAGCCCGTTTAGGCTGGTTGTCGAATGCTCAAGCACAAGAAGTGGCGGATGATCTCGGTGTGACTAAAGCGGATGTGCTCGAAATGGAGCAGCGCTTGGGTTTACAAGATGTGTCTTTTGATCTCTCGAATGACCAAGATGATGATGAGCGTTCTTATTCACCGAGCCAATACTTGGCAGCTGAATCGGCTGATCCTGCGGATACTTTAGAAGCGGAAGAGTGGGAGGCTTATACTCACGGACGCTTCGAGGCTGCTTTAGAGGGTTTAGACGCGCGTAGTAAAGATATTTTAGCCAGCCGTTGGTTAGTCGAAGAAAAGGCGACTTTACAAGATCTGGCCGATAAATACGGTGTGTCTGCTGAGCGTATTCGCCAGCTTGAGAATGTAGCAGTGAAAAAGCTGCGGTCTGCGGTGGGTGAGTTCTAAACATCACCGGATAAAATAATAAAGGCCGCTTAATACGGCCTTTTTTGTATCTGTACTTTATCAGCGCTTAGCCGAAGAAAACCACTGACAGGAAGCTAAACCAAGCCCATCCAATCAACAGCCAAACCAGCAGCATAGGAATGCCAAAATCCCAACCAAGTTTCATTTCCGTGTTCCTGTCATCGTGTGTTGTTGTAAGCTGTTGATGATAATAAAACAAACTGCACAGAACAAGCGCAAACGGAAAAGCCCCACTAAGTAAACTTAGTAGGGGAAGTGGAACTCTTGAGGTTTGGACGAAAACCTTAAGAGAAAAACACCACGGAGAAGAAACTAAACCACGCCCATGCCACTAAAGCGACAATCAGCGCCATTGGTAAACCATAGTCAAAACTTAGCATTGAATGCTCCTGTCTAAATAATGAAGTCATTAACAGGAGTTTGTATGATCTGAGTTAAGCGCTTGTTGATTTGGGTCAAGAGTCTCTGTCTATCGGCTATTAGGCTGCAGAAAAATGCGGCCTACTTGATTTATATCAGAAACTAGACATTATCTAATTGCAGTAGGCAAACTAACAAAAAGGCGGGTATCACCATTTAGTCATGAAAAAATGCTAATGTGGGGTCGCGTGCAAATAGGAGTGAAGTTCATGACGAACTTACAGCAATTAATTTTGCGAACGGACATTAGTGGGATGCCGCTGGAGTGGATTCACTTTCAGACAGCAGTGAAGCTCTATTACTCTAAACAAGTAGCTTATACTTGTGGCAGTTCGCTTCTGCACGTTCACGGGGGGACCAATGCGCGTACAGGTCAACGCAGTGAATTAGTCCTTAATTCAATTATTGCTACTTATGGTAGTAAGCAGGGTTTATTTGGCGAATCTTATGTGCCACCTTTAAATAACCCAACCTTGTTTCGGCGGGATAATCATCTTTGTCTCTATTGTGGTGAGCGTTTTGGAGCCAATGATTTGTCGCGTGACCATGTTTTACCTTTGGTGAAAGGTGGCAAAGATAAATGGACGAATGTGGTCACCGCCTGCAAACACTGCAATAGCTCCAAAGGTGGACGCACGCCTGAGCAAGCGAATATGCCTTTATTAGCGATCCCTTTTCAGCCAACTTATGTGGAATATGTGTTTTTACAAGGCAGGAGTATTTTGGCTGACCAAATGGAGTTTTTAAGTGCGCATTTTCCACGCAGTAGCAGCTTGCGGCAGCGTTGTTTACAGTCTTAACTTCGTTGGATAATTCCGGCAAGCTTTTCTGATATCCGCTATATTTAAACTGCGCGATTCATCAGGAGATAAGGTCTATGGCTGGGCAGAATTTAATGAGCTGGTTACGCTCGTTATTCGAAATTAACCAGCTTATTTCAATTTATTCTTCTACCTACTTTGTTCGATTATCAAACAAATTCTTAATTTTACTAGGTTTAAGTAGTATTTTACTTTTATCTGCTTGTGACCGTGAATCAAGTAAATCAGCACATACCACTCAAAATTTAACCGTTCCAGAGCGCACGGCTACTATTTATGTGACTGACCAAGTCAATATTGCCGGGCAGAGTTTGGCACTTTGGTATGACAGCGGACGTTGCCAATTGCAAGCTAGCGCTGGCAAAAAGACTCAAGCACCTATTTGGCTGCAGCCCATAGCACCCTGTTTTTTCATGAAATCGCCTGGTACTGATCAGGTGCAAGTCTATCAGCGCGATAAAACCAACCGGGTTCTAGCCGTTATTGGCTCTGCTAGCGAACCTAACCAGAAACGCTGTGGAGCGGAAGTGCAGGGGGTGGTTATTAATGCTGCGGGTGCCTTGCGTTCATCTAATGTTACTCGCAAGGATGCGGTATTTTGTGCTGATCAAGGTTTGGACAATTTGCAATATGAGCTGTTTGCCAAAGATTAGTTATACACACGCTCAACCAGCATCACAAAGCTAGTACTTAAGGTTTTCGGATAGCGGCGGCGCAGTTGATCACGCACCGCGAAAGCGGTATAGCGTTCTTTATAGCGACCAATCCTGACTTTGAATAGTACGCCTTTGCGGGTACGTACCTCACGAATATGGGTAGCAGTGTAACCATCTTTCTTCAAAGCAGTACGTAAATCGTAAGCTTGTTTAGAGTTATAGCCCGTAAATAATTGAATGGTGTAATAGCCGCGATCTAAACGCGGTGGAAACTGCTCATCATAACTATAGCTAGGCTTGGGGTTATCAGCATGATCCGTGTAAAGATTGTCGTTGTATTCTTGTAAGACCTGATCTTGTGGGTTTTGGCGCTGTTGCTGGGTGGGATTCGGCTCACTAACCCAGACATCTTGATCGGTATCTTCTGGCTCAGGCGAGTAAGTTGCGTTTGAAACCGGTGGTTCTACATAGTCAGCTTGGTAGTTGCCATTATTTTGCTCAGTCTTGAAACTTAGGTTATCAGTAATAATGCGAGTGAAGAAGTTAGTGCCCTTCGCATTAATAAATAAGGCCACACCCACCACCACTAAAATGATGAGGAGCACATGCCAAAATTTAAATTCGCCACTTTGTTTGGACAGCGGGGGCAAAGCTTGTTTCACTCAAATTCCTGTTTTAGCTGGGTAGGCTTAAAAAAGATTATGCCATAGATTGGAATAAATACAGTGCCCGTCAGTAGGGGATTTCATGGGTGCTCACCTTGAATTTGCGGTTTTTATCCCCTATATCCATAGCTATCCAAAGTATTTAACTTTTAAAAAATTCATGAGGGGTGATCCAGATGAGAATGGATAAGCTGACCAGCAAATTCCAATTAGCGCTACAAGATGCACAATCGCTGGCACTGGGGCGCGACCAGCAATTTATTGAACCGATTCATTTAATGACCGCCTTATTGGATCAAGATGGTGGTTCCATTCGTGGCTTATTAACCAAAGCCGACGTGAATATCAATCAATTACGTTCCAAGTTAGGCCAAGAATTGGAGCGCTTGCCATCGGTTTCCGGGGGCGATGCAGGTTCGGTATCGGTGTCGAATGATTTGGCACGGATGCTAAATGTCACTGACAAAATCGCCCAGCAGCGCAAAGACCAATACATCACTTCCGAGCTATTTGTATTAGCAGCCTTAGAGGACAAAGGTACGCTCGGGAATTTATTGCGCGAAACCGGTGCGACCAAAGGTGCTATCGAAAAGGCAATTGAAACCATGCGCGGCGGGCAAGTGGTGAATGATCCGAATGCCGAAGATCAGCGCCAAGCGTTGCAGAAATACACGATCGACATTACCGAGCGTGTGGAGCAGGGCAAGATTGACCCGATTATTGGGCGCGATGAAGAAATCCGCCGCATGATTCAAATCTTGCAACGCCGCACTAAGAATAATCCGGTCGTCATTGGTGAGCCGGGCGTGGGTAAAACCGCGCTAGTAGAAGGTTTAGCCCAGCGGATTGTGAATGGTGAAGTGCCAGAAGGGATTAAGGGCAAGCGTTTATTATCGCTCGATTTGGGTGCTTTGCTTGCAGGTGCGAAATTCCGAGGCGACTTTGAAGAGCGCTTAAAAGCCGTGCTGAATGATATCGCTAAAACCGATGGTAATACCATCCTGTTTATTGATGAGATTCATACGTTGGTAGGTGCAGGCAAAGCTGATGGCGCAATGGATGCAGGCAATATGCTTAAACCCGCCTTGGCGCGCGGCGAATTGCACTGCGTGGGCGCGACCACTTTAGATGAATATCGCCAGTACATTGAAAAAGATGCTGCCTTAGAGCGGCGTTTCCAAAAAGTCTTGGTCGATGAGCCGAGTGTGGAAGATACGATTGCGATTCTGCGCGGCTTGCAGGAAAAGTACGAAGTGCATCATGGCGTGGAAATCACCGACCCTGCTTTAGTCGCGGCGGCGACTCTGTCGCATCGCTATATCACTGACCGCAATTTGCCGGATAAGGCGATTGATTTGATTGACGAGGCAGCCTCGCGGATTCGCATTGAGATTGATTCCAAGCCGGAAGCCTTGGATATGCTGGATCGGCGTTTGATTCAGTTGAAGATTGAGCGCGAAGCTTTAAAGAAAGAAAAGGACGATGCGTCAATTAAGCGCCTGAATAATTTGCAGGAAGAAATCACCCGTCTTGAAAAAGAGTCATCGGATTTAGACGAGGTGTGGAAGGCCGAAAAAGCCGCCATGCAAGGCACGACACATATCAAGGAAGCGTTAGATCAAGCACGGATTGAGTTTGAAACCGCTAAACGTGCGGGCAATTTGCAGCGCATGGCGGAACTGCAATACGGGCGCATTCCTGAGTTAGAAGCACAACTGAAACATGCGGATGCCACTGAGGCTTCAAGCAGCCACGGTCAGCCTAAGTTGGTGAAAAATCGTGTTACCGAAGACGAAATTGCGGAAATTGTCGCCCGTTGGACAGGGATTCCGGTCAGCAAAATGCTGGAGTCTGAGCGCGAGAAATTACTGCGCATGGAAGATGATTTACGTAAGCGCGTGATCGGCCAAGAAGAAGCGATGCAGGCCGTGTCAAATGCGATTCGGCGCTCACGTGCAGGCTTATCTGACCCGAAACGTCCGAGTGGCTCATTCTTGTTCTTGGGGCCAACCGGTGTAGGCAAGACCGAATTGACCAAGGCTTTGGCGCAATTCCTGTTCGACAATGATGATGCAATGGTGCGCATTGATATGTCCGAATTCATGGAAAAGCATTCGGTCGCGCGTTTGATTGGTGCACCTCCGGGCTATGTTGGTTATGAGGAAGGCGGCTATTTGACTGAGGCAGTACGGCGTCGTCCTTACTCAGTGATTCTGCTGGATGAAGTCGAAAAAGCGCATCCTGATGTGTTCAATGTGTTGCTACAAGTGCTGGATGATGGGCGCTTAACGGATGGTCAAGGCCGCACGGTGGATTTCCGTAATACCGTGATTGTTATGACCTCAAATCTAGGTTCACACTTGATTCAGGAGTTGGCGGGCGAAGCGAATTACGCCAAGATGAAAGCTGCGGTGATGGAAGTGGTCGGCACTCATTTCCGCCCAGAATTCATTAACCGCATCGACGAAGTGGTGGTTTTCCATCCGTTAGATCAAAGCGAAATTCGCCAGATTGCGGATATTCAATTGAATAGCTTACGTAAGCGTTTAGCGGTACGCGAATTGAATATCGAGTTTAGTGACGCAGCCATGGCTCATATTGCTGAGGCAGGTTTTGACCCTGTGTATGGTGCGCGTCCTTTAAAACGAGCGATTCAGCAGCAAGTAGAAAATCCATTGGCGCAGGAAATCTTGGCAGGGCATTTTATGCCGGGCGAAACGATTAAGGTGGATGTGAAAGATGAGCTGCTGACATTTAGTGAGACGGTGAGTAAATAAAAACTTGCTAGTTCAGTTTAGAACGCCGCTGGTTGGCGGCGTTTTTGAGATCTGGTCTGTGCGTTTAGTAGGCGGAGAATGTCAGGTCAGATACGTCTATTTTCCCTGCACCCTCAAGCAGTACGCCATACACCACATTGGTCGCATTTTTCGGTACATACAGTTGATTAGAATATCTGACCCATCCAGTTGAGCCGGTAATGGGGCGGTTGTCCATATTATCAATACTCAACATTTCACCATTTGCATCGTCCATTCTTATCCATAATCCTGCCCAACCGACAACATTAGTGGCTTTTATGGATAGGTTTATTTTAATTTCACCACCACGCCGATTTGGATGAATTCTTGACCCTTCAGTTAAAGAGGCGAATTTTCTAGGATTGCTAGTGGTAGAGGCTATGCCGCCTTTGTCTAAACTGCCCCATGTTACGTAATCGTCTGCGCCATAAGAAGAACTAGTCATAAGCATCAATAATGCTAAAAAAATTATTTTTTTCACTCTGTCGATACTCCACATTATCTGTTGATATATATACAAACGTATTAGCAATAAAATTTTAAAGTGTGTCTAAGTAGTTTGCTGATTTGCTTGGCTTTTAAACTCTAACTCAAAAATTCTACGAATTACGTAGAGACGGCGCAAGGCATATTTTACGAATATCGTAAAATGTCTAAGTCGCCCCAGACCATTTTTGGTATTCGATTACGTGCTGCCCGTTTGCGTGCTGGGTTGGCTCAAGATCGTTTAGGCGTGTTAATTGGTTTAGACGAGGGTTGCAGTAGTGCGCGAATCAGTCGTTATGAAACGGGAGCGCATGAGCCACCTTTTGAAATGTCCATAAAACTAGCTGAAGTGCTAGATGTTCCTGTCGCTTATTTTTATTGTCCAGATCTTGAAGTAGCGGATTTGTTAATTGAAACACACGATTTTTCGGCTGAATTGTTACTCACCTTATTAGGCATAGTTCGTGCCATGAGAGAGCAGACCTTACCATAGAATCAGCGCTATAAATGCTCATCGTTCATCTCGGTCAGCACGAATCAATACCTCGCTAGCAATATGATGGCGTGGCTGTAAAGTTCTTAGCTTGGCATGCTCAATTTCTTTGTGCAGCAGTGGGATAAGCTCATCGCTAACAACATGGGTTCGAGTGCCACTCAGCACATCTATGTTTTGTGGATAGTTGAGTCTTTCTTTGTCCATCTTGCAAATAGCCCATTTGCCAAAGCAGTCCCCGTCAAAATCACAATACAGCCAACAACCATATCCCAAGTAATTGGCTCGTGTAAAAACAATGAACCCCAAATCATGGCGAACAAAGGAATCATATAGGTCACGGTGACTGCGCGTGCTGGCCCCAAAATACGAATCAAGCGGAAATACATTAAATAAGCCAAAGCAGTTGAGAAAACGGCTAAGGCAATTAAAGCGAAAATAGCGATTAAAGAAGGGAAGGCTGTTGGTACGCTAAAGGGCAATAAAGGTAAAAATAATAAAAATGCCGCGAGCTGACTGCCTGCTGCAATCACTACCGCTGAGACACCGACCAGGCTGCGTTTAATATAAGTAGCAGAAATGGCATAAAGCAAAGCAGCGCCTAAGCCCGCCACGACCGCTAACCAAAAGTGTGGGCTAGTCGTCGAAGTGTGCCAACCTAATAAAATACCTACCCCCGCAAAGCCTAATAAAAATCCACCGATTTGTGCCCAAGACAATGTTTCTTTATTGATACCTAATAATACCAGTAGCACCCCAAATAAAGGTACCGTTGCATTGAGAATGGAGGTAAAACCACCGGTTAAAATAGTGGTCGCATAGGCATAGGCTAAAAAGGGTAGCGCTGAATTAAAAGCACCGATGATAAATAGAGGCTTGAGATTTTTGCGTAATTCGCCTACCAAACCTTGATGCATTAATACAGGTAGCAGAATTAAGCCCGCCAAAAATACTCGCCAAGCAATCAACCAAATCGGGCCAAATTCAGGTACAGCGACGCGCATAAATAAAAAAGAAGCACCCCAAAGGGCTGCTAAAGCAATCAGCTCAAAAAAATAGCGTAAGTTCATGTGGTGCAGTCCGCTGCTAAAGGTATTTAGGCTTATAAGGTTGGGCACTCTAGCGCGCTTCGCAGGTTAAAACTACTGGATTGCGGACCTTAAATTTAAATAGCAGGCTCTATACCCAGAGAGCATAGAGGGCATTACGATTTGAAACTTAGACATTAAACAGGATTTGTGCAGGTGCCTCTAAGCCATGAATCAACCGCAACCTAGAATCCGAGCATTTAATAATAAAACCCCTGATGCATAAGCCGGATGGCGTTCTTTCGCCACAAACTGGCAGGTTTGAAACTGATTAGGCAAAGCTTGATCAGGTAATAACTCGACTGACACGCTTTGTGCCGGTTGGATATAGGTGTCGCCACGTGCTACATATTGCACGGTAGTGGTTAAACGATAAGTTGGCATCATGCCTGCTGAGGCGCCTCGACCTACATCAATTTTATTAGCCGCTTGTACGGTCGCAGTGAATACATATTGTGGCTCGCCATCGCTCGATGATGAGGGGGTAGGTAGCGTTGCCGTACAAGCCGTTAAGCAACTTGTGAGTGCTGCCGAAATAATTAGTTGTTTCATTTTTTGTTTCTCTGCAACAGGTTTAAAAAAAAGCCCCATTTGAGTCTGCTATTAAAACGGTTTAACAGCAGCGAAAATTACAATGAGAATCAGTAAGACGCCGGGTATTTCATTAAAATATCGATACCATTTGTGGTTGTGTTTATTTTTGTCTACCCGAAAATCTTGCATAATTTGCCAGCACATCAAGTGATAAGCAATCAAGAAAACCAGTAGTAGTGCTTTAGCATGAAACCAGCCCATTTGCAGGATCACACCTTCACTCAAAATGATCATCCAGAGGCCAAACACGGCAGTGAGTACAGCACCAATAGTCATAATGGCCAATAGGCGGCGCTCCATGATTTTGAAAAGCTCAAAACTAGGTTTATTTTCGGGCATCGCGTGATAGACATACAGGCGCGGCAGATAAAATAAACCCGCAAACCATGTCACCATAAAAATGATATGGAAGGCTCTAATCCATTCGTACATAGAATTTGTCCTAAGTTTTAGAGCAGGGTTTTAATCCGCTCACGCATATCGTCAACTTTAAAATCACCTAATTGTTGCATCACGATTTTGCCATCACCTGACACCAGAAAGTTTGTTGGAGTCACGCGCACGCCGCCAAAGGCTTTAGCGAGTACACCACCTTGATCCCAGGTAATGTCATAGTTCATGCCTTTTTGTTCGCGCATGGTTTGTATCAAGGGCAATTCGTCGTATTCCATCGCGATGGCTAGAATCTTGAAGCCATCTTTACCAAATTCCTTTTGCAGCTCAACCAGCTGAGGAATTTCTTTTACACAACCCGAGCAACTAGTTGCCCAAAAAACGGCTAGGTAAGGCTTGCCTTTCAATTGCTCAGTGGCAATTTTATTACCATCAATGGTGGTAATTTCAGCATTAGGGGCGGCTTGCAAGCCTTTGCTCGGTATGAAAAAGAATAAGGCTGCAGCGCCCACAATCACGGCTAAAATCAGTAGAGCTTTAATATCGAGTTTCATAGTCACAGCTTGTGAATCAAAAAGGATGGGGTATTATACAAAAGATTCTAATGAATAGAGATAAAGGACTACTGTGAAAAAGGTTGCTGTCGTTGGGGCTACTGGTTACACCGGTGTCGAGCTGTTACGTTTGTTGGTTAATCACCCGCAAGTACAAGTCAGTCAAGTGACTTCACGCGAAAATGCAGATACCCGTGTTGATGCCATGTTCCCCAATTTGCGCGGCTTTTTGGACTTGGATTTCACAGCGCCTGAAGTCGAACAATTAGCTGAAAATGATTTAGTGTTCTTCGCTACACCGAATGGGGTTGCGATGAAGAGTACACCTACTTTGTTAGAGGCAGGTGTAAAAGTCATTGATCTTGCTGCTGACTTTCGTATTAAAGATATCGATGTTTGGGAAAAGTGGTATGAAATGAAGCATGCCTGCCCCGAACTCGTTGAGGAAGCGGTCTATGGTTTGCCTGAACTGAATCGCGTTGAGATTGCGAAAGCACGCTTAATTGCGAATCCGGGTTGTTATCCGACTGCGGTGACCTTGGGTTTAGTTCCCTTGATTGAAAAGGGTTTGGTCGATTTAGATATTATTGCCGATACCAAATCAGGTGCCAGTGGTGCAGGGCGCAAAGCCAGTGTCGCGCATTTGTTATGTGAATCAGCCGATAGTTTCAAAGCTTATGGTGTATCAGGTCATCGCCACCAACCAGAAATCGCCCAAACTTTGACTAAACTGGCTGGTAAGCAGGTTGATCTGACTTTCGTGCCACATTTGCTGCCGATGATTCGTGGCATTCATGCCACTTTATATGCAGATTTAACGGCGAGCAGCGCAACAGCAGAATCTATTCAAAGGCTTTATGAAGAGCGCTATCAAGGCGAGGCCTTTGTGGATGTGATGCCTGCCAAGTCGCATCCAGAAACCCGTTCAGTGCGTGGTGCGAATACTTGCCGGATTGCGGTTCACCAGCCACAAGGGGGTAAGCGCTTAGTGGTGCTCTCGGTGATTGATAATCTGGTGAAAGGTGCTGCGGGTCAGGCAGTGCAAAACATGAATTTAATGTTTGGTTATCCTGAATCGACTGGTTTGCTTAGCCCCGGTTTATTGCCTTGATAAGCTTGTTTAAGACTGTATGAGCCTTGAATACCGAATTGATCATCGCGGTGTGGTTCAGTTACAGACAGCGCGCCAACGTAATTTTTGTTGGCCGCTATTAGCAATACTTGTACTGCTATTGTTATTACTAGCAGCTTGGTTATATGTAAGTGGTTATTTAACGCCGGTCGATTCGACCACTGGCACACAAGCTTTATCGTTACGTGGTAAAGTCAATGAACAAGTCCGCCAGCTTCAAGAGCAAAAGCAGCAAATTATCCAACTTGAAAGCCAAGCAGCTTCAGCCATTCGATCTGAGCAAGTTCAAACTACCGCGAATGAAGAATTACGTCGCCGTCTAGCAGCCCTCGAAGCCGAGTTATCAGAAGCGAAAGATAATATGCTGCTCTATGAAGGTATCATGTCGCCTAAAAGCGTAGAGTCAGGGCTTACGATTCGCCACTTTGGTATGAAGCCCCGTTTAGTCGATCTTGACGGTAATAAGTTAGCCCATGATCGTTTCTATCAGTATCAACTCGTGCTTGCTAATGTGCGTGGCAGTGATGCCGGTGTGGCTGGCCGATATAATCTTGAGATCAAAGGCTTAAAGGCTGCTTCGAAAGTAAATTTGCAACTAACCGATCTGCTTATGAAATCCACTGAGCAGAATCAAGATGTTAATCGCTTTTCTTTGAAGTACTATCAACGCTTCGAGGGGACTATTGAGTTGCCACCCGAATTTATTCCAGAGCAGGTCATAGTGACTTTGCGTCCTGATTCAGGTGCTAACGCAGTAACGAAGAGCTATGATTGGCAATCATTTAATTTATCTAAAAAATCTGCAGCAAGTAAGGAGTAACAGTCAATGTTTGGTAAGAGTAATCCGAAGACAAATCCACCAGCGACTACCAATAATGCAGTTGTACCCGCAGCGACTAACAACACTAATAATGCGGATCCAAAAGGCGGTAATCGTAGTGCACGTATCGATACCTTAATTGGTCGCGGTACTACCATTGATGGAGATTTGACCTTTTCGGGCAATTTAAATATCGAAGGCACGATCAAAGGCAACCTGACTGCTGAAAATGACGACTCCACCCTGATTCTGAGCGAACAAGGCCGGATTCAAGGTGAAGTGCGTGTGTCTAGCATGCTGCTGAACGGTGCAATTGATGGTGATGTGTTTGCCAACGGCAAAGTAGAGTTGTTTGAGAATGCACGCATTTGTGGCGATGTTTATTATAATCTGCTGGAAATGGCCGTCGGTGCTGAAGTGAATGGTAAGCTGGTACGCCAAAAACCGAATGATGCTAGCAAGCTGCCACCACCACCAAAAGCTCCAGAGCCTGTCACTAATTAATGCTTGTTCCTAGATAGAAAAGAGGCTTTATTGACCCTGCTCATGGCAGGTGCTACCGTCATCTTCATCTTGATTTTGAACAGTTTGCAGGAGTTTTTACATGACCCTAGAGATGGCATCCCCACTGGTTTTTACTAATGCTGCAGCAGCCAAAGTAAAACAGTTGATTGATGAAGAAAATAATGCCGCTTTAATGTTGCGGGTGTTTGTGACGGGTGGCGGTTGCTCTGGCTTCCAGTATGGCTTTACTTTCGACGAAGCTGAAGGTGATGGCGATACGATGGTTGAGAATGGTGGCGTGAAGTTACTGATTGACCCCATGAGCTTCCAATATATGGTCGGCGCAGAAATCGACTATACTGAAGGTTTAGAGGGCGCGCAGTTTGTGATTCGTAATCCAAACGCTACTACCACTTGCGGCTGTGGTTCTTCCTTCAGCGCGTAATCGCTCAGAATTTCAGCACGAAGTTTCTTTTCTAACCCCTCCTCAATCAGGAGGGGTTTTGCTTTTTAGGCTACCTAACCGGTATTGCGCAAACCCGCCGCAATGGCATTAATCGTCCGTAGCAGTGCTTCCAACCAAGGTGAAGCTTCGGTGCTTTGGCTTAAATGCTCACGATGGCGGCGCAATAAAGTCACCTGAATATTATTGAGTGGATCTAGGTACGGATTGCGGCGCAGCACTGAATATTGTAGCAACGGCGTATCATCCATTAAATGCGCTTGCTCAGTAATTAGCAGGATTTCGCTCACGGTTAAATCAAATTCAGCGCGAATCGTGGCATAAATCTGCTTAGCCAGTTCCTGATTTTTTACTAAGGCTGCATACTCGCGGGCTATATCCATCTCTGCTTTAAACAAGCCCATTTGTGTATTGCCGAGCAGCGATTTAAAAGCAGGCCAGTTGCTGTGCATATCACGTAAGCGTTCTAAACCATCGGGGTGAGTTTGACGGAAGCTAGCCAGAGCTGTGCCAATGCCATACCAGCCGGGCAAAGTATGCCGCGCCTGTGCCCAACCAAATACCCACGGAATTGCCCGAATTGACGATTTATCGCGTACGGTTTGTTTACGATGCGAAGGGCGCGAGCCTAAGTTGAGCTGACCGATTTCCTGTACGGGCGTACCTTCATAGAAGTAATCCATCAAGCCTGGTGTGCGATCGGTTAGCTCGCGGTAACTATCTTCGCCGGTTGCTGCGATTTCATGCATAGCCTCGTGATAAGACTCGCTATAAGCCACTCTTGGAATTACCAATCCAGCACTGGCTTTGAGTAAACCCGTAGAACCGACGCCTAGTTCATAGACAGCCGTTTCTAAGTTGCTGTATTTGGCGGCGAGCACTTCGCCTTGTTCAGTGAATTTGATTTGCCCGCGCACTGTATTCGGGGGTTGAGCGACAATTGCTTCATGAGTGGGGCCACCACCGCGCCCAACTGTACCACCGCGCCCGTGGAATAGGCGGCAAGTAATCCCATATTTATCCGTTAAACCTAAAACCTCTTTTTGGGCGTTATACAAATTCCAATTGGAGGCGAGGATGCCACCGTCCTTGCAAGAATCTGAATAGCCCAACATGACTTCTTGTAAATTGCCAGAGGCTTTGAGCAGGGTTTGGTAAGTTGAGTTTTCAAACAGATCGGTTAAGACACTGGTGATGTGCTTGAGATCTTCGATCGTTTCAAACAGAGGTGACACCCGAATATTACAAAATAGCTGGCGCTCAGCCGTGTAACCTACCAAGCCAGCCATTTTCGCCAATAGCAATACTTCCATGATGTGGCTAGCATGATGCGTCATGGAAATAACATAAGTACCGAAGATTTCAGCGCCAGCTTCACTACGCATCTCAGTCATGGTATCGAAGACTTCTAATGTCTCTGCAGTACGGGCAGTCAGATCAGGGCGATAAGGCATCGGCAAGCGATTACGCTGAATCAATTCTGCCAGCAAGGAAATACGCTCAGCTTCCGGCAATGCTAAGTAGTTGCCACATAAGCCGGATAGATTGAGAATTTCCGCAACAGTTTCACTATGAATAGTCGACTCTTGACGGATATCTAATTGATAGAGGCCAAAGCCACAAGTTTCCACTAGCCGAATTAAGTCACGTAATTCACGCCCTGCAATTAAGCCGTCGTTGTGGCTACGTAGCGATTCATAAATCAGTTTCAGTTCGTTGAGGAATACATCAGCATTGTGATAAGACGCTAAAGGCAGTACCGCATGCTGATTCGCTAGACGGGAACGGACAACTTCCAACGTATTTTTTAAGCGATGCCGCATGATAGTTAGCAAGCGCCGATAAGGTTCTTCGAGTAACTGGTCAGTACGTTTTGCCAGTAAGCGATTGCCCATTTGCTCATTGATAGCCGTTAAATAGCTGGCAAATTCAGGGGAGGGGGTAATAAATTCAGTGGAATGTGAGAGTGAGTTACGTAGCTCATCGACCCGCTCAATATATTCGTAAAGCGCCTCACTCATACCTAAGCGAATCGCATTGCGCGTGACTGCAGCTGTAACAAAGGGATTGCCATCACGGTCACCACCAATCCAAGAGCCTATCCGCAAGAAGCTGGGCACATTAACTTGGTTGGAACCATAGGCATAACGCATCGCCCGTTCAAAGAAACGGTAGAGCAGGGGAATCGCATCAAATAAACTTTCACGGAAATAATAAAGGCCGTAATTGACCTCATCTTCAACGGTCGGCTTACGAGTACGGACTTCATTGGTACGCCAGAGCATTTGAATCTGGCCTTTAATTTGGCGCAGTAAAGCCGAGCGTTCCTCATCACCAGCTTCTTCCAAGGATTCCAGCTGATTAATCATTAAGAAGATATGCCGTTGAATACCCATTAAAGTCCGACGGCGCGCTTCGGTTGGATGTGCGGTGAAAACGGGTATATAGCGCAGCTGATTCATCAGAGTTTGCATTTGCTCAGCCGTCACGCCTTCATCACGTAACTCTACTACCGTACGCCGCGCTGAACCTTTCCAGAGCAGCGGGTCATCACCATGCGCAAATTTACGCCGCCGTTCACGTTCGCGGAAATCTTCTTCTACGATATTAGAAATTACATAGAAGGTGTTAAAGGCGCGGATAATTTTCTCAATGTCGAGTACATCGAGCTGCAGAATAAATTGCATCAGCTCTTCACGCAGTGCGGGGTCATCTTTTTGGCGTAATTGAATATAGCCTCGGCGTAATTTCTCCACAGCTTCGTATAAAGCGAGGCCTTCTTGCTCGCGCAAGATCTCACCCAGCAGTTCGCCAAACTGGCGGACACGGGCTTCTAATTCTTTGAGATTGGCTAGTTCATAGGGGGCGGCATAAGGAGCATTTGTTTGCATAGTAGGGCCTTTTTCTAGCGGGGTAGAGTATTGATTATGCACCAGCTTTTTGAGTAGGACTATTGAAATCCACCTGTCACAAACAGAGTCTAAACTTAGGTTGGGCGCTTAAAAATGAATCTTTTGTTGCAATGCACAAAAACCTGTTGACAGCTTATCAGATCTTAGTTATTGTGCATTGCATCAAATGCTGAAAAGCAAAATGAATCTGAAATCAAAATCAGGCACTTACACTGACTCACTAAGGGATATATGACCATGCAAAACGCTATGATGGATCTGTTCAAACAATTGAATGACAACGCTATGAGCTCTGCAAAGCGCGTTGGCGAACTGAACATGAAAACTTTCGAAACTTTAACTGCTAAGCAAACTGCTTTATTGAGCAGCTGTTTCGAAGCGGGTACTAAAAATGCTGATGCTTTATCAAAAGCAAAAGACCCTAAAGAAGTTTTCGCTATGCAACAAGAAGTTCTGAAATCTTGTGGCGAAAAGTGGTTAGCAAATGTACGTGAAGCTGCTGAACTGTTGACTGCTACTCGTGACGAGTTAGTGGCTATCGCTGAAGAAGCTGCAAAACAAGCTTCTCAAACGACTGAAAAAGCAACTGAGTTAAGCAAGCAAGCTTTAACTGATAACATGGAAAAAGCTTCTGCTGCTGTTGAGAAAGCAATGGCTAAAGCAACTGCCTTAACTCAAGAAGCTGCTACTGCTGGTAAAGAAGCTGCTGACAAAGCTGTTGCTGCTGGTAAAGAAGTTGCTGACAAGACTATTGCTGCTGGTAAAGAAGTTGCTGATAAGACTGTTGCGGCTACTAAGAAAGCTGCTGAAGACGTTAAATCAGCTTAATACAAGTTTGAACCAGCGACCGAGTGTTCTCCTCTCCTCCTCCAGTGCTCGGTTGCTGAAATTATTTAATTACCCGCCTAATGCGGGTAATTTTTTACCTATTGAAAAGCTCTAAGCTAATGTTCTATTTTAAAGCTTAGCGCCTAAGATATTAGTCACGTTTGCTAGGCGAGATACTTTTCAGAATATCTTGTTGCATCTTGTTCCAAGACTGCAGATTTTGCTCACTCAACTTTAACCAATTATCCAAGGGTGTATTTGCCAAGGCACGATGCATTTGTTCACTAATCGCTTGTTGCTGATTATTGAATAACAGCATGCTTTGCTCCATGAAAGAGCTAAAACCTTGCTGAGTGGTTACGCCATAATTGCGAATGAACTTAGACAAGAGGTCACTGCTAAACAAGGGTTTACCGCCAGATTCTTGTTCCATGATGATTTGTAGCAGAATGCTTCGGGTAATATCTTCGCTGGTTTGGCGATCAACTACTTGAAAGGGGATTTCTTGCATTACCAATTCGCGTACATCGGCGAGCGTGATATAGCAGCTCTGATGCGTGTCATAAAGGCGGCGATTGGGGTACTTTTTAATAATTCGAGTGTCGGACATGCTCTGTTTTTACCAAAATTCTGGTGTGTCAATGTGGTGTGCACTAAGTATGTGCACCTTCATTGTATAGGCTATTGTTTTGTGCTGCATACTCTTGATCAATGATTTAAGAGTAAATTTATGAAGATTTGCTTATTTTACATGCAGTAGCACGGCTAAGCTATGCTACTGAGAGAAGATTCTGCACTGATTAGTGCATGAATTGACCACCATTCGCGCTGATATTCGAGCCTGTAATAAAGGCTGCATCGTCAGACGCTAAGAATGCAGCAACGGCTGCGATTTCTTCTGGTTTACCTAGACGTTTTACTGGGATTTGCTCAACAATCGCATTACGAATATCTTCACGAATCGCCATTACCATTTCTGTACCGATATAGCCGGGAGAAATAGTGTTAACTGTAACACCCTTACGCACTACTTCTTGAGCCAACGCCATCGTAAAACCGTGTACACCTGCTTTAGCAGCGCTATAGTTGGTTTGACCCGCTTGGCCTTTTTGGCCATTCACAGAAGAGATGTTGATGATGCGGCCAAAACCACGTTCAGTCATCCCTTCAACAAATTGATGGCAAACATTGAACAAGCTGTTTAAGTTAGTCGAGATAACCGCTTGCCACTGGTCTGGAGTCATACGAGTGAATTTCGAATCACGAGTAATGCCTGCATTGTTAACGATAATGTCAACTTGGCCGTGATCTCTCAGAATCTGCTCTTTCAGTTCAACACAAGAGTTGTAGTCGCTTACATTGCAAGGATACAGATCCACATCGTAGTCTTGAGCTTCGGCCCAAGCTTTCGCTTTTTCTTCTGGCTCGAAGTAAGTTGTAATAATTTTATAACCATTAGCTGCTAAACGTGTACAGATAGCAGTGCCGATGCCACCGGTACCACCAGTAACTAGTGCAACTTTACTCATAACCAAATCTCCGTAAGACGATGATGTGAAAATCAACAGTGAGGCCATACATGATGGAATATTCACAAGGCTTAACTAGAACGAGTAGACTGGCAAGTAACCCGCTAGGTTGCTCTTGTTGCGCTGCACAAATTAGCATGATATGGTTAAAAAACACAACCATTTTATCTTCAGGTTCGGAGGAGACGGAGATGAGTTCTACACAATGGTCAGAGGAAGCCATCAAGGCATGGCTGGATACACAGCAACACTATTGGTCAACACTCTCTAACACGGTTGCTACTAATACAAATACCTCCACTCCTCAATCTGAAGCACCTGCTTGGGCCAATGATTTAAACAAGTGGTGGAATACCGTGAATGCTGATTCACCTCCGCAAATTCAAGACGTTTTAAATCGCGTGATGGATATGGGTAAGGTCTATTTAGGCTTAGCAGAGCAGGTGTATAGCAACTCCACAACCCATCCAGATACTCCCAATGTTGAAAGCTGGATGTGCTCTCTAGAAAATGGTTTTAGCCAATGGTTTAAGCAGCATGAGAAGGCTGGAGGGGTCGCAGCTGGGAGTTTAGGTCTGAGTAAGGCTGTATTCGATGGCTGGCAGCAATTAGTCGGTAATATGCAAGGCATGAATATGTTCCGAGAGGTTGGAACGGGTGGCCTACATATGCCTAATACTGGTTTATGGCAAGCACATCTACAAAAAGCACTCGCTACTCCCAGTTTCGGTTTATCACCTGAAGGCCAAGAGCGTCTAAAAAAACTTTCGGCTTTAGCTTTGCGTTATCAACAAGCGCTGGATAAGTATACCGAAGCTTTCGCGACTCAAGGCCAGGAGTCAGTACAAGCTTTACGTGCTCGCATTCAAAAACTTGCAGATGATGGTAAAAAGATCAACTCTTTACGTGAATTATACGATCTCTGGGTGGATATTAGCGAAGAAGGTTATGCACAATTTGCCGCTAGCGATCAATACCAAACCTTATATGGCGAATTAGTGAATGCCTTCTTACTGCTCAAGCAGGGTATGAATGAGCATTTAGATAGCGAATTTAAAGCCTTTGGTTTGCCCGTACGTGCTGATTACGAAGCGGCAATTAAAAAGCAGTATGAGTTAAAGCGCGAGAATAATGTTTTACGCCAACAGGTGCGAGATTTAGATCAGCGCCTTAAGCGGATTGAGCAAGCTATGCAGACTACTACCGTGACTGCAACTCAGGAGGCTGCACAATGATTCCTTTTAATATGCGACCCGAAGCTTTAGTGGCTGAAGTCAAAGCTTTCAATGAGAAGCTCACCCAAGGCATGGGAAATATGTTTGCGATGCAGGACAGCATGGGAGGTGTCACTCCACATGAAGTCATTTATCAAGAAGATAAACTCAAGCTCCTACATTACACGGGCGATCCAGAAATAGAACGTAATCCGGTGCCATTGTTAATGGTGTATGCCTTAGTTAATCGCCCGTATATGACTGACTTGCAGGAAAATCGGTCATTGGTTAAAGGCTTGCTGGATACGGCTCAGGATGTGTATTTGATTGATTGGGGCTACCCGGATGCTACAGATCGTTATTTGACGATGGACGATTATCTAAACGGCTATTTAGATCGTTGCATTGATAAGCTTTGTGAGCGACATGGGGTTGAGCAAGTGAACCTCTTGGGGATTTGCCAAGGCGGCGCTTTTAGTTTGTGTTATAGCGCGTTGCATCCAGAGCGAGTGAAAAATCTGGTTACTATGGTGACACCTGTTGATTTCCAAACGCCTGACAATATGCTGAGCAGCTGGATTCAGAAAGTCGATGTGGACTTGATGGTGGATACCTTAGGAAATATCCCTGGTGAAATGCTTAACTGGACTTTCCTGAATCTCAAGCCGTATCAGTTGATGGGGCAGAAGTACTTAGGCCTAGTTGATATGATGGATGATAAAGATGTTCTGAAAAATTTTCTGCGCATGGAAAAATGGATTTTCGATAGCCCCGATCAAGCGGGTGAAACCTTCCGTCAATTTATGAAAGATTTCTTCCAGCAGAATAAATTGATTAAGGGTGAAGTTGAGATTGCTGGGCAAAAAGTTGATCTAGCCAAGGTGACAATGCCAGTACTAAATCTTTATGCGGATCAAGATCATTTAGTTCCACCTGATGCTTCAAGAGCACTCGCTCGTTATGTGGGTTCTAACGATTATGAGGAGCTGAGTTTCAATGGTGGACATATCGGTATTTATGTAAGCGGCAAGGCGCAAAAGACGATTCCACCTGCGATTGGTTATTGGTTAAACGAACGCGTTTAACTTGTATTTTTCTACTTGACGACCGCAATTTCGATCTGTATATTTCGCGGTCTTGAAACATCAAGCAACGAAAGTTGTCTTATCTCAAGTCGGGGTATAGCGCAGCCTGGTAGCGCGTCTGTTTTGGGTACAGAATGTCGGGAGTTCGAATCTCTCTACCCCGACCACTTTTTTCAAAGTGGTCTATAATCAAGTTAAATCTTATATAGTCTGCCTTCTGCGCCCGTAGCTCAGCTGGATAGAGCAACGGCCTTCTAAGCCGTGGGTCGCGGGTTCGAGTCCTGCCGGGCGCGCCATTGACGTCCCCTCAAGTCTCGATAAATAAAGTTTCCAGATGGTGGTTGTAGCTCAGTTGGTAGAGCCCCGGATTGTGATTCCGGTTGTCGTGGGTTCGAGCCCCATCATCCACCCCAACTTTACTCTACATTTTGGTTATACATCTGGCTGTTTGCTGTGTATAATCGCCTCCTTTCCGGACTGATGGGTAGCTAATCCATTTTTCCGGCGAAATATGCGAAAGTGGCGGAATTGGTAGACGCACTGGATTTAGGTTCCAGCGCCGCAAGGCGTGAGAGTTCGAGTCTCTCCTTTCGCACCATGATTCAAACAATCCAAATATTTTGATGATAACCCCTCCAGCCTTCGGTTTACGGACGGGGAGATGAGGTATGGCATGCAAGTTTCAGTAGAGTCAGTAGGAAGTATAGGGCGTAAGATGACAGTAGAAGTGCCTGCCGAGCGTATTGAGCAGAGCGTCGAGTCACGTCTAAAGTCAATGGTCAAACGTGTACGTATTGATGGCTTCCGCCCCGGCAAAGTTCCTTTTAATGTTGTTAAGTCACGCTACAGTGATTCGGTACGCCAAGAAGTGATCGGCGAAGTATTGGAACATACTTTCCGTGATGCCTCAGTTCAACAAAATCTACGCGTGGCGGGTCTGCCACAAATCGAATTACAAGCGCTCGCTGCAGGTCAGCCTTTAGTGTATGTAGCCAATTTCGATGTATATCCTGAATTTGAAGTGGCTGATGTCACTGGCTTAGAGCTAAAGCGCCCTACCGCTGAAGTGCAGGATTCAGATATCGATAACATGCTGAATACCATTCGTAAGCAACAGCGCGCATGGAACGATGTTGATCGTGCTGCGCAAAGTGGTGATTTAGTCCATATTGATTTTGAAGGCAGCTTAGACGGCGAAGCTTTCGCTGGCGGTAGTTCACAAGATTATCCTGTCGAGTTAGGCGCTGGTCGTATGTTGCCAGACTTTGAAGCGGCTTTAACAGGCATGATAGCGGGCGAAACTAAAACAGCTGATGTCGTGTTTCCAGAAGATTATCAATCTGAAAACCTAAAAGGCAAAACTGCTCAGTTTAAATTGACTGTCAATAAAGTGCAGGCAGAGTCTTTGCCGGAAGTGAATGAAGAATTCATTAAACAATTCGGTGTTGAAGATGGCAGCGTCGCATCTTTCCGTGAAGAAGTTAAGAAAAATATGACTCGCGAGTTGGGCAATGCCTTAAAAGCTCAAGTGAAGCAACAAGTCATGGAAGGCTTAGCAAGCTTGCATGAAATTGAATTGCCTAGTGCTTTAGTAAAAGACGAAATCCAACACGTTCGTGAAGAGTTTTCGCAAAGTACAGGTAGTCCAGCCGATAATATCCCTGATGATTTATTCCAGCCCCAAGCAGCGCGTCGGGTTAAGTTGGGTTTGATCGTTGGCGAAATCATTCGCCAAAAAGGTCTACAACGTGATCCTGCACGAGTTGATGCTATGCTGGAAACTTTGGCTGCCTCTTATGAAGACCCAGCTGCTTTGATTAATTACTACCGGACTAATCGTCAAGCCATGCAAACTGTGGAAGCAGCGGTCATGGAAGACATGATTGTCGAGTGGGTATTAGAGCAGGCGAAGGTCACCGATGAAGCGCGCGATTTTGAGTCAGTTATGAATCGCAAGCAGGCACCGGCAGCCGCTTAATAGGCTAATGTACAGGTGAAATAATAATGTCTAAGCTAAATGGCGCACTAGGAACTCAAGCTTTAGGTATCCCTTACGTGATCGAGAAAACGTCACGTGGGGAGCAGGCTTATGACCTTTATTCTCGTCTACTGAAAGAGCGGATTATTTTCTGTGTAGGTGGGATTGAGGACTATATGGCTAACTCAATTGTGGGTCAGCTATTATTTCTGGAGTCTGAGAATCCTGAAAAGGACATTCACCTCTATATTAATTCACCCGGTGGGGTAGTGACTGCAGGGATGGCGATTTACGATACCATGCAGTTTATTCGCCCACAGGTCAGTACTTTATGTATTGGCCAAGCGGCAAGCATGGGTGCTGTGCTGTTAGCAGCCGGTGCAGCCGGTAAGCGTGCTTGTTTGCCTCATTCTCGGGTGATGATTCATCAACCCTTAGGTGGTTTTCAAGGTCAGGCTTCCGATATTGAAATTCACGCGCGCGAGATTTTAAAAATCCGTGAAGAGTTGAATTTAGTGTTATCGAAGCATACTGGTCAGCCGCTCGAAAAAATTAGCAATGATACGGATCGCGATAATTTCATGACTGCTACTCAAGCTAAAGATTATGGCTTGATTGATTTAGTGTTGGATAAGCGCAGTTCATAACGTTCATTGCCTTAAATTTTTGTTAGAAACAGCCTGTTTATCAGGCTGTTTTCGTTTTAATAAGCGTATAAAGCATAGGTTTCTTGTTATTCAAGCCAATACTCGTAGATAATAAGGCTTGAAATTCTTGTTTTTGGCATTACATAGCTAAGTTAACTAGCTGGTTAAGCACATTTGCCAGTCATTTCTGGCGCAGGTAGAGGTTCTGAATGAGTAAAGACAAAAAGGGTAGCCAAGATACTGGGAAGCTGCTGTATTGTTCATTTTGCGGAAAAAGCCAACACGAAGTCCGCAAACTGATTGCAGGGCCATCAGTTTTTATCTGCGATGAATGTGTTGACCTATGCAATGACATCATCCAAGAAGAAATGCACTCTACCCAAGGCGAGACTGATGATAAAAGTAACTTGCCGACCCCTCGTGAGCTAAGTCAAAACTTAGACGAATACGTCATTGGCCAAGAGTTAGCCAAAAAAGTCTTATCGGTTGCGGTGTATAATCACTATAAGCGCTTATTCAAAAAAACCGGCAAAGACGAGGTCGAGTTAGCTAAAAGTAATATTTTGCTGATTGGTCCTACCGGTAGCGGTAAAACTTTATTAGCCGAAACGCTAGCACGCTTATTGAATGTGCCGTTCACGATTGCCGATGCAACCACGTTGACAGAAGCCGGTTATGTCGGCGAAGATGTCGAAAACATTATTCAAAAGCTCTTGCAGAAATGCGATTACGATGTAGAAAAAGCGCAAACTGGCATTGTCTATATTGACGAAATCGACAAAATTTCTCGCAAATCGGATAACCCATCGATCACTCGTGATGTATCCGGTGAGGGTGTGCAGCAAGCTCTATTAAAGCTGATTGAAGGCACGATTGCCTCGGTGCCCCCGCAAGGTGGACGTAAACATCCTCAGCAAGAATTCCTGCAAGTTGACACTAAGAATATTCTATTCATTTGCGGTGGTGCTTTTGCCGGCATGGATAAAGTAATCCGTGATCGTACCGAAAAGGGCAGTATTGGCTTCTCTGCTTCAGTAAAAGCGGCAGAAAACACCAAAGCTTTTGGCGATGTCATTAAGGATATTGAAGCAGATGACTTGGTACGTTATGGCTTGATTCCTGAATTTGTCGGTCGTCTACCTGTTGTCGCTACTTTAGAAGAACTGGACGAAACTGCCTTAGTACAAATTCTAACTGAACCACGTAATGCTTTGACTAAACAATACGGGCGCTTGTTCGATATGGAAGGAACTGAGCTAGTATTTAGAGATGAAGCTTTGCATTTAATCGCCCGTAAGGCGATGGAACGGAAAACAGGTGCGCGCGGTTTAAGAACTATTCTTGAAAAAATTCTTTTAGACACTATGTACGAGCTACCGTCTGAGCAATCAGTAAGCAAAGTTATTGTGGATGAGGCCGTTGTGCGTGGCGAGTCGGAGCCTTATCGCGTTTATGAGAATGCTGAGCCAAAAGTTGCTTCAGCAGGCGAGTAAATAATTTCTCAGCTACGTTCTAAAGCATAGGGCGTAGCCTCTACCTTAACTGATGGTTGTTCAGTCTGCATCATGACAAGCGCTTAGCGCCACATCAGGGCATATGAGGTTATAAATGTCTGATAAAAATATTGATACGGACAGATTAATTGTCCCCGTCTTACCCTTACGGGATGTGGTTGTTTACCCGTATATGGTTATCCCTTTATTCGTTGGTCGCCAGCGCTCTATTCAAGCTTTAGACGCAGCGATGTCTACGGATAAACAAATCCTACTTGTTGCCCAAAAAAGCGCTGAGGTTGATGATCCTGAACTGACGGATGTGCATCCTTTAGGTACGCTGGCGACCATTCTGCAATTACTCAAGTTACCAGATGGTACTTTAAAAGTGCTAGTGGAAGGTTTAGAGCGCGCAGAGATGATAGAGATTGATGATGAGAGTCCCTATTTCTCCGCAGAAATCGAACTCCGGCCTTCGATACTGGGTGCCGAAGAGCGCAAAGTAGAAGTGATGGGGCGCTCACTGATCAATTTATTTGAACAGTACGTGAAACTGAATAAAAAGGTTCCTCCCGAGATTCTTTCTTCGCTGTCAAGCATAGAAGATCCGGTACGCTTAGCGGATACGGTAGCAGCGCACTTAGGTCTGAAAATCGCGCAAAAACAGACGCTGCTTGAAACCTTAGATGTCGAAGCACGTATTCAAAGCCTAATTGAACTCATCGAAAACGAACTTGATCTGTTGCAGGTTGAGAAGAAAATTCGTGGGCGTGTGAAGCAACAAATGGAGCGTAGCCAACGCGAGTACTATTTAAATGAGCAGATCAAAGCCATTCAAAAAGAACTAGGCGATATGGACGAAAGCCCCAGTGAAGTTGAAGAGCTTTCGCGGCGTATCAATAAAGCAGGCATGACTAAAGAGGCGCGTGACAAAGCCACTGCTGAACTGAATAAATTAAAAATGATGTCACCGATGTCTGCTGAAGCGACCGTGGTGCGCAATTATATCGATTGGATGTCTGGTTTGCCATGGAGAAAAAAATCTAAGGTATTCTCTGATCTTTCTGTTGCGGAGAAAATTCTCAACGAAGACCACTACGGCCTCGATGAAGTTAAAGAGCGGATTTTAGAGTTCCTTGCTGTGCAGCAGCGCGTAAAGAAAATCAAAGGGCCTATTCTTTGTTTAGTTGGGCCTCCAGGGGTGGGTAAGACTTCTTTAGGGCAATCAATTGCCCGCGCGACTGGGCGTAAATTCACTCGGATGGCCTTAGGTGGCGTGCGCGATGAGGCGGAAATTCGTGGGCATCGTCGTACTTACATTGGCTCTTTGCCAGGGAAAATTATTCAGAATTTGTCGCGGGTCGGCACGCGCAACCCGTTATTTTTGCTAGATGAAATCGACAAGATGGCTACGGATTTCCGTGGCGACCCCGCTTCAGCTTTATTAGAGGTTTTAGATCCTGAGCAGAACCATACGTTCGCCGATCATTACTTAGAAGTTGATTTTGATTTATCGGATGTGATGTTTGTCGCTACTTCAAATAGCATGCGCATTCCGGGGCCGTTGTTGGATCGGATGGAGGTTATTCGCATTCCGGGTTATACGGAAGACGAAAAGCTTAATATTGCGCGTAATTATTTGATCCCTAAGCAGATGAGTGCCAACGGCTTAAAAGATGGCGAGTTAGTGATTAGTGATGCGAGCGTTTTAGATATTATTCGCCATTACACTCGTGAAGCGGGGGTGCGGAACTTAGATCGTGAAATTTCTAAGCTCTGTCGTAAAGCGGTGAAGCAGCATTTGCTCACTAAAAAGACCAAGTCGACAGTGACCCCGAAAAATCTTGAAAAGTATCTTGGTGTACAACAATTTGACTATGGTCGAGGTGGCAAAGAGAACCAGATCGGCCAAGTAACCGGTTTGGCTTGGACTTCAGTCGGTGGTGATCTGCTCACGATTGAAAGCGCGCTCTTGCCTGGTTCGGGTGCGATTAAAAGTACCGGGCGCTTAGGCGAGGTGATGAAAGAGTCAATTTATGCTGCAGAAACTGTAGTTAAGAGCCGTGCGCAAATGTTAGGCATTTCCCGCAGCTTCTTACGTAAGCATAATGTGCACATTCACGTCCCTGAAGGCGCGACGCCTAAGGATGGCCCTAGTGCAGGTATTGGCATGGTAACCGCTATTGTTTCAGCAATGAGCGGTATTCCTGTGCGTGCTGATGTTGCCATGACTGGGGAAATTACTTTACGTGGTGAGGTACTACCGATTGGTGGTTTGAAAGAAAAACTGCTGGCAGCCCATCGTGGAGGCATTCGTTTGGTACTGATTCCTAAGGACAATGAAAAGGATTTGGCTGAAGTTCCAGACACAGTCAAAAAGGGTTTAGAAATTCGTCCCGTTAAATGGATTGATGAAGTTTTAAACTTAGCGTTGGAACGGATGCCAGAACCGCTTGCGGATTCTGTGGATGAAGATGAAGGCGAAAATACGACAACTCCAGTTGCTTCAGGTAATGAGGAAGAGTTGGAAAATACCCGTACACACTAAGAAACCTAGGGAAAACGCCATGTTACACCGTCATTTAGTTGACACCTTTTCAAGGTCACTGGTATAACAGTCAGGCATATTCACACTAGTCGTTTTTTTGCTACAGGACGGTAGTGGAGGAGTATTCCGGTTTACCTGAAATAACGAATTCAAAGGACTCTTTTCATGAACAAAACTGAATTGATCGATGCAGTTTCTGCGAAGTCAGGTCTGACCAAAGCAGATACTGACCGTGCGTTCAAAGCTATGACAGAAACCATTATGGAAGCTTTGGCTAAAGGCGACCAAGTTTCTTTAATCGGCTTTGGGACTTTCCTTGTTCGTGAGCGTCAGGCACGTTCTGGTCGCAATCCACGCACTGGGGATACCATTGAAATTGCCGCTGCAAAAATTCCTTCATTTAAAGCTGGTAAAGCTCTAAAGGATGCAGTACAATAGCGGCCTTCCAACAACGGGTGATTAGCTCAGCTGGTAGAGCGTCGCCCTTACAAGGCGAATGTCGGGGGTTCGAGCCCCTCATCACCCACCATCGTTGTTGGCGTTAGTTTTCGCGGAGTGGTAGTTCAGTTGGTTAGAATACCGGCCTGTCACGCCGGGGGTCGCGGGTTCGAGCCCCGTCCACTCCGCCA
>JBATOI010000014.1:0-61186 GCA_049290875.1 Thiolinea sp. | reverse complement strand
TAGATTTGTTTGACGCGCTGCAATTCGACGATAAAGCGCTCACCGGACGGACTCAGGCAGTTGAGGTCAAAGATCACTTTGCGGTCGGCAGCACTGATGCCTTGGTATTCGTTTTTGGTATAGGTCAGCTCGGAGACTTGATGATGGGCAGGTAGTAAGGTGTTGAGAAAGCTGATCAACAGGTCTTTATTCGGTTCTTCGCCAAACAGTTTTTTGAAGCCGAAGTCCGTGAGCGGGTTGAGGTAGATGGCTTGCATGCTAAGAGCCTTTGAGTCAGTGCGGGTCAGGCTTAAAGTATAGTGGAAACGAGGGGTTGAGCCTATTTTTAAAAATAGTAAGACGCTCTCACTTCATAACATAATCAGCGGGTGAACAGCGATTGCCCTTGTGGGGATAAACGCTCGTAGTAGTTCAACTCGTCGGGTGCACAATTCATTATCTAACGGTTGTAATTATCGAAAAGAATCGCTAGCAATATCAGGATAAGGACAATTAATGCACCTACACCAGGAGGTCTGCGTTGCTCTCTAGCTTTTTTCTCAGCTTCACTAACAAACGTCACTTTAAATAAGTAAAGCTCCATCATCCTAAAAACTACCGGGATTATCAGTAAAATAAGTAATCCTAAAGCTTTATATAAAGCAAATAGAACGAAAGCAGCCAGAATAACCACTATTCCTGAATTAATATATGCCTCAACCAGATGAGCTTCTATATAAACATATCCCTTGCACTCCTTACATCGGTAAGGCCAAGTTTTCGTAGATAAGAAAAGCTTGATCCTTGGTATTTCTCTACATAAACACTGTTGCATATTATCATTGTCCATATAACATAGAATTAACTAGTTGATTTCCAGATAAATTTGACCCATACATTTCTGAAGCAGATAACGGCCATGAATTTAGACGAATTGAAGGTTATGGACTAGTGTCTTACACTGATAACTTTGTACTCCCAAGGATGCTAATGGCAACCGTTCCCGTCCACTGCCGCTACTGTGCTAGCGAACTCGTTTACAACCATGGGCATGCTCGAAGCGGCGAAGCCCGTTATCGTTGTCGTGATTGTCTACGTTGCTTTCAGCTAGATTATCGGTATGAAGGCAATAAGCAAGGTGTCTCGGAGCGGATCGTCGCCATGGCGCTGAATGGCAGCGGGGTTCTAGATACCAGCCGTGTGCTGGGGGTGAGCACCACCACGGTGATCGCTCACTTAAAAAAACTCAGACCCGCCGCCATCAACCCCTTACCGATTCAAGCACTCGTTGATCAGTATGAAGTCCAGTTAGTGTGTGAACTGGACGAGCAGTGGCCGTCAGTGGGGAACAAGAAACAGCAACGTTGGCTCGGGTAGGCGTGGTTCCCTCACCTAAAAAAGGTGTTAGCTTATACCTTCTTTAAGTTTTAGCTAATGAGCTTTAAGAGCATGCTCTATGTATGTAAGTGTATAAGAAAGCCCCTGAATGCTGCCTCTCATTACCACTACTTATTAGCTTAGTCAGAAACTGCCCTCCCTTTGCTGTAAGTGCACCTACACTTAATAAGTAGAGTGTTAACTTAAAAAATCGCATAATCAACATGAAAAAGTCTTGGCTATACCTTTATTTAGGCTTTCTTAGCTTAATGCTTGCAGGCTGTGATGCACGTTCTGCAGCACCTGTGACTGCCACAAAAATTGTCGGTGGTTTGGAGCACCCTTGGGGGATGACTTTTCTACCCAACGAAGAAATTCTGATCACTGAACGTGGGGGGCATTTACGTAGCGTACAAAAAGGTAAATTATCTCCACCGATTAAAGGTGTCCCCAAAGTTTATGCTCAAGGGCAAGGTGGTTTATTAGGTGTTGCGGCTCATCCACAGTTTACAGAAAACCGCTTAATCTATTTGGCCTATAGCGGTGCTGGCAACGGTGGCGCTAGTACCGAGTTGGTTAGCGGCCAATATCAGCAAGGCAAACTGACTAATGTACAAAAATTATTTATCGCTTTACCCAAAGTAGAGAGTGGTCATCACTTTGGCGGTCGCCTGCTCTTTGATCGGCAAGGTTATTTGTATTTGACCTTGGGTGAACGTGGTGAGCCGGATTTGGCGCAGGATATAAGTAATCATGCGGGTGGGGTAGTGCGTTTAAATGCCGATGGCAGTGTTCCTCCCACTAATCCTTTTCTTAATAAGATGGATGCTGCGTCAGAGCTATACACCTATGGGCATCGTAATGTACAAGGCATTGCTTTAAATCCGAGTAATGGCCGAGTATGGACACACGAACACGGCCCACAAGGCGGTGACGAAATTAATGTATTGAAAGCAGGTGCAAATTACGGCTGGCCAGCGATTACTTATGGCGAAGAATATGGCGGTGGGCCAGTCGGTTCTGGCAAAAAGCAACAAGCTGGCATGGAGCAACCCTTACATTACTGGACTCCCTCGATTGCGCCTTCGGGTATGGCTTTTTATAGCGGTGATAAATATTCGGGCTGGAACGGTAGTGTCTTTGTAGGCTCCTTGAAGTTTGCCAAGCTGGTTCGTCTGACTTTGGTGGGTGGAAAAGTGGCTGCTGAGGAAAGTTTGCTCGAAGATGAAATTGGCCGAATTCGTGATGTACAACAAGGCCCTGATGGTTATTTGTATCTGCTGAATGATGAGTCGGATGGCGGTTTATATCGCTTAGAGCCAAGTCAATAAAGCTTAACTCTGTAAGCTAAACTGATTTTGCGCTAGGATGCGGGCTTCGTTATTTAGGATTTGATCATGCTGCTGATTCCTGCTATCGACCTGAAAGACGGTCAATGTGTGCGCCTTCGTCAGGGGCGTATGGATGAAACTACCGTATTCTCTGCTAATCCTGTGGATGTTGCCCAACGTTGGGTAGATGCAGGCGCGCGGCGTTTACATTTGGTCGATTTGAACGGTGCCTTTGAAGGGAAGCCAGTGAACGGTGAAGTGGTACGCGCAGTAGCAGCCAAATTTCCGCATCTACCGGTACAAATTGGTGGTGGGATTCGTGATGCAGCGACGGTAGAGGCTTATTTAGAAGCAGGCGTACAGTTCTGTATTATCGGTACTAAAGCTGTTCAAGAGCCGCAATTTGTAGTGGAGTTATGCAAGCAGTTTCCGGGGCATATTATTGTCGGGATTGATGCTAAAAATGGCAGGGTCGCCACCGATGGCTGGGCGGAAGTGTCTCGCGTTGCAGCGATTGATTTAGCTAAGCAATTTGAACAAGCCGGTGTGAGTGCGATTGTTTATACCGATATTGCGCGTGATGGGATGATGACCGGTGTCAATGTCGAAGAAACGGCGAGGCTGGCTGAAAGTATTTCCATTCCAGTGGTTGCTTCTGGCGGTGTCACGAATATGGATGATATTAAAGCTTTATTGGCGGTCGAGTCGAAAGGCGTGATGGGAACCATCTTGGGGCGCTCGATTTATGAAGGCACGATTGACCTAGCCGAAGCTCAACGCTGGGTCGATGGAGTTTAGTCATGGGTTTAGCTAAGCGTATTATTCCCTGCCTCGATGTGGATAACGGGCGCGTTGTTAAGGGCGTAAACTTTGTTGATATTCGCGATGCAGGCGATCCAGTCGAGATTGCTGCGCGCTACAATCGCGAAGGGGCAGATGAAATTACCTTCCTTGATATCACCGCTAGTTCCGATAACCGCGAAACGATTGTGCATGTGGTTGAAGCCGTGGCTTCGCAAGTATTCATTCCACTGACAGTCGGTGGTGGGATTCGCAAATTAGACGATGTGCGCCGCATGTTGAATGCGGGTGCTGACAAAGTTGGGATCAATACCGCTGCCATTACTAATCCTGAGCTGGTGCGCGAGGCCACCGATTATTTTGGCTCACAATGTATTGTGGTTGCGATTGATGCCAAGCGGGTTAGTGAACCGGGTGAGCCTTTACGTTGGGAGGTATTCACCCATGGTGGACGTAAACGGACTGGAATAGATGCTGTGGCTTGGGCAGAGAAAATGGCGATTTATGGTGCTGGCGAGTTATTAGTCACTAGTATGGATCGTGATGGCACGAAAAGTGGTTTTGATTTGCAACTCATGGCAGAGATTAATGAGCGTGTATCGGTACCGTTAATTGCTTCTGGTGGCGTGGGTAATTTACAGCATCTAGCGGATGGCGTATTAAAAGGGGGTGCAGACGCCGTACTAGCGGCTAGTATTTTTCACTTCGGTGAGTATACCGTGGGCCAAGCCAAAGAGTTTATGGCGGCGCAAGGTATTGAAATGCGCTTATAAGTAATTTTAAGGAGCCTTCATGCTGCAAGTTGACAAGCAATTAATTGCCGAAAGAAAAGAAAAATTAGAATCAGCCCGTCAAGTTCTGAAGCAGCATTTTATAGGCATCGATAAGATAATTGATGATTTAATCGGTTATATTCAAGTCTGGTATTTAATGCCTGAGCTGTTGCAGCGCCCAGTGGTTGTGAATCTCTGGGGGATGACAGGGGTTGGTAAGACCGACTTGGTGCGCAAATTAGTGCGTGCCTTGGATTTTCAAGAGCGCTTTGCAGAAATCGAACTATCTAATATCGATCAGACTTTTTGGCATTCATCAGTTTCAGCCATTTTAGATAAGCGCGAGTTACACGATAATAAGCCTTGTATTTTGCTATTCGATGAAATTCAACGCTTTAATACCATTGATTTAGAAGGTAAACCGCTAGCGCAATCTCGGTTTATGGATTTTTGGAGCTTGTTATCAGATGGCTATTTAACCCGCTATGATCAAGAATCCAACGATATTGATAATTTCCTCGCCCGCTATTTTTGGGAGCGCAAACGCAAGAAAAAGCGTTTAGATGCAGGTGAAGCGCCCGAGGTGGGTTTTGATCCGTATGAGCATTATATTAGTTCTTATGATTTATTGTCCTTCAAGAAAACTTTGAATCTGGATATTGAGTTAGAGGCTTTATTTGAGCTTCCAGAACATGAATTAGTCAACCTGCTCTTGCATGCGAAAAAGAAGAAAACTTTGTATGAGCCGATTAATCATGCGCAAACCTTAGTGATTATCTCGGGCAATTTAGATGAGGCATTTTCGGTGGCGCGTGATGCGGCTGAAGCGGATGTCGATGCGGATATTTTCCATGCGATTAGCAGCAAAGTGACTTTAATGGATGTGAAAAATGCGCTGCTCCGTAAGTTCCGCCCTGAACAAGTGGCTCGGTTTGGCAATATCCATTTGATTTACCCGAGCTTACGTAAGCAGGATTTCCAAGCACTGATTGCGCGTGAAGTGCAGCGTATTCAAGAAGAAACGACGACGCGCACGGGCATTCAATTAGCGATTGATCACAGCATGGAAACCTTAATTTATCGTAATGGGGTATTTCCAGCGCAAGGGGTACGCCCCGTATTTTCCAGTGTTACCGATATTTTAGAGGTCAATTTATCTAATTTCTTGCTGCAAGCACTCACAAGTGGTGCTGAGCATGTCGCCTTGAGTTATGACGCAGTGGCTAAGCAGATCATTGCTCAAGTAGGTGATCAGCCAGTGAAATTGGCATTTGAAGGACGGATTGATCAGATTCGAGCGAGCAATCAAGCAGCGGTTACGGCCAATATTAGTGTGCATGAGGCCGGGCATGCCGTCTTATATATGGTGCTGTTTAAATTAGTGCCGATGCAATTACAAAGCCGGATTGCCAGTAGTTATGCAGGTGGCTTTACTTTCCCGCATCAAATCTATCGTACTAAGCAAACGATGCTGGATATGATTAAGATTTTCTTAGCAGGTGGTCTAGCTGAGGAATTGCTCTTTGGTGCTAGCGAAGCTTCGATTGGGCGCTCGCAAGATCGTGAAGAAGCTACCATTCTCGCTATTGATTATATGCGTCGTTATGGTTTCGGTGATGGCTTCCAAGCGAATTACGTGTTGGAGGATCATGCACATCGCATGAAAAAGGAAATTACGGATACTGAAATCGAACACATGATTGCTTCACAAGTCGAGTTAGCGCGTGATTTATTGCAAAAGCATGAGTCCTTATTGATTGAGTTGGCGCAGAAGTTATCACTGACTGGCAAGTTAGAAGTACAAGTGATTGCAGACTTAGCGAAGGCGCATCATTTAGAGGTCAGTGTGCAGAATGAAATCTATCTCCATGTGCCAGCTTATGATGCACAATTAGATTCTGCTAATTTATCTACTGGCAATTGTCCTTAAGCGCTTTCTTCGCGCATAATGCGCGCATGATGAACGATCAGATACTTTCACAATTAGCTGCTGTCCTAGAAGAGCGTAAGCAAGCTGCCGCCGATAGCTCTTATGTCGCCAAATTGTATAGCAAAGGTTTGGATGCCATTCTGAAAAAAATCGGTGAAGAAGCCACTGAAACCGTGATGGCAGCGAAAGATGGCGACAAAGAGAAAATCGTCTATGAAGTTGCCGATTTATGGTTTCATAGCTTAGTTTTACTAGCACAGCAAAATTTACACCCACAAGACGTGCTCAATGAATTAGAGCGTCGTTTCGGCTTATCAGGCTTGGCAGAGAAAGCCAGTCGAACCTCTTAAAACGATAGGATGATGAACTACTATGCATTTTAGTCCTTTACAATTAGTCCTGATCTTAGTGATCGTCATTCTCCTGTTCGGCACCAAAAAGTTGCGCAGTATGGGTGGTGATTTGGGCGAAGCTTTCAAAAACTTCAGAAAAGCAGTGAAGGATGGGGATGAAACGCCAGAGGCTGAAAAAGTTGCTCAGCAGATTCCGCCCGCGAACGCTGCGAATGTACAAGGCAATGTGATTGACGTGCAGGCCAAGGAAAAAGACAAAGTTTAACCTTAGGCACTAGCATGTTTGAAACTAGCTTTCTGGAAATGTTGGTAATTGGGATCGTGGCTTTGTTAGTCATCGGCCCCGAACGCTTGCCTACCGTCGCACGCACGATTGGTTTATGGGTGGGTAAAGCGCGGCGCTTAATTGCACATACTCGCGCTGATATCGAAAGAGAGCTAGGCACGGAAGAGTTGCGTTCGATGCTGTATAAGCAAGAAGAAGAGCTGCGTAACTTGCGTGTGATGATGAATGACCAAGTCGATACAGCGAAAAAGGAAATAGAAACGCATGTTAAATCAGACTAAGGGCGCTGAGAGTGCTGGCGAGAAAGCATTCTTGGAGCATCTGTTTGAGCTGCGTGACCGTCTTTTACGTATTGTAATAGTGTTAGCTGCGGTCTTTATCTGCCTAACACCGTTTGCTCAAGATTTATATAATCTGCTGTCTGATCCACTAGTACGCAATTTACCTCAAGGTGAAAAGCTGATCGCTATTGGCGTCGCGTCTCCATTTCTAGTCCCCTTCAAACTGGCGTTGATGGTCGCGTTTCTGTTCACCTTGCCTTATACCTTTTATCAAGTTTGGGGATTTATCGCGCCCGGCTTATATCAGCATGAAAAAAAAATGGTCACTCCACTATTATTGTCGAGTGTAGGGCTGTTTTATGTCGGTATGGCGTTTGCGTACTTTTTTGTTATCCCAATGATTTCTAAGGCTGCAGTAGCTTTTGCTCCCGCCAATGTGAATCCTACACCGGATATTGCAAGCTATCTTGATTTTACCGTAGCCATGTTTTTGGCATTTGGCCTGAGTTTTGAGACGCCTGTTGCGACGATTCTCTTAATTCGCATGGGGATAGTTAGTGTTGAGGCGCTAGCTAAGGCGCGGCCTTATATTATTGTTGGCGCTTTTGTGATTGCTATGTTCCTAACACCACCTGATGTGGTGTCGCAAATTATGATGGCTGTGCCCATCTGGCTGCTATTTGAAGTCGGCTTATTCTTGGGGCGCATGTTTTCTAAAAAGCAGCCTGATGAAGAAGTGGAAGACGAATCTGCTGCTCATACCTTGATTCCCTCAGCTGCAGTGGGTACTGCGAGTATTTTCCAATCAGGCGAAGATATTGAGAGTTTAGATCAAGCAGATGATGCAAAAAACTCCGCTGAGCATTGGCAAGATGATCGTTATAGTTTCAAAGAAACAGATGATGAGTTTCGCCCTTTAACGGATGAAGAATTAGATGCTGAGTTAGACAAGGCTGCTAAAGAACAAGCTGCACTGGATGAGCAAGGGCGCTTTGCAGCAGGTGAAACAGCCAAGCCTAATGATGAGCCTACACCACCGAAAGATTAACGAGCAGTTTGGCTGCTCGTCTAAAGTTATTGAGTAACCATGACACAAACCACCTTACCTCCACGTCGTAAAGCTATTCTGATTATTCTCGATGGCTTTGGTGTAAACCCCAGCAAAAAATACAATGCAGTCTATGAAGCGAATACACCGCGTCTGGATGAGTATTTTGGAAAATACCCACATACTACTTTAATGGCCTCAGGTCGTGCTGTAGGTTTGCCGGATGGGCAAATGGGCAATTCTGAAGTGGGGCATATGACGATTGGTTGTGGCGCGATTCTCAAGCAAGATCTGGTGCGCCTAGATGATGCAGTAGCTGATGGTAGTTTAGTCGCTAATCCAGTCTTGCTAGCCGCCTTGCAAAAGGCTAAAGCAGCTGGCGAGCCTTTGCATTTGATTGGCTTGGTTTCTGATGGTGGCGTGCATAGTCATCTCAACCATTTAGAGGGCTTATTGCGTGCCTGTAAGCAGCATGGCGTCACGCCAATGGTGCATGCAATTACCGATGGGCGAGATACAGCGCCACGGGCTGCTAAGACTTTTATCGCACGAGTTCAAGCTATTTTGGTAGAAACAGGTGGGCAGATCGCAACAATTTGTGGGCGATTTTACGCAATGGATCGAGATAAACGTTGGGATCGGACTAAGCTCGCTTGGGATGCTTATGTGAATGGTGTGGGTAGTGCGGCGGAAGACCCGATGGCTGCGATTGATGATGCTTACGATAAGGATCAAGGTGATGAATTCATTACACCGCGGATACTGACTAATGCAGTACCGATGCGGAGTGGACATCAAGTCTTGTTCTTTAACTTCCGTAATGATCGTCCGCGGCAAATGTCGGAAGCTTTAGCCTTAGCCGATTTCACAGGTTTTGAGCGTGGAAGCTTCGCCCCAGTAGAGTTGACCACCCTCACTGAGTACGACGAAAAATATCCAATGCCCGTGATGTTTGCTCCAGAGCGCCCGACAACGAATATCGCTGAAGCTGTTAGTGCAGCGGGTTGTAAGCAATTCCATTGCTCAGAAACTGAAAAATATGCGCATGTGACTTTCTTCTTTAATAGCGGTCGCGAGCAGCCGTATGCAGGCGAAGATCGGTTGGTGATTCCCTCACCGCAAGTCGAAACGTATGACCTAAAGCCGGAAATGAGCGCGCTTGAAGTGGCAGATGCAGTAATTACAGCGCTGAATAAAAATGAATATGGCTTAATTATCGTGAATTTTGCGAATGGCGATATGGTCGGTCACACGGCTGTTCCGGGTGCAGTCATTCAAGCTGTCGAAGCTTTAGATCGTGAAGTAGGGCGAGTATTAGATGCTGCGATTGCAAATGAATATTCAGTGTTATTAAGTGCCGACCACGGTAATTGTGATGAATATATTGATCCGCTCACGGGTGTGCCCAATACTCAGCATACGGTTTATCCAGTGCCTTGCCTCCTAATTGATCAAATTAATTGGCGTTTAAGTACCGGTGGGGGCTTAAGTAATATCGCTCCTACTTTATTGCAATTGATGGGTCTACCCAAACCCGCAGCGATGACAGGGACTAGTTTATTGTTAGAACCCGTTTAAAAGACTGAATTAACCCTAAAACTGTGAATATAACTGCCAAATTTTAGACTTTTGTCGATATGTTATTGCCGCAATTAAGTATAATTGGCGCATTTAAAATCAATAAAAGGATCAGCCATGCGCTCTAGCGGACGAAACCCCGATCAATTGCGCCCAGTCCGATTTACTCGGCATTATACTTGTCATGCAGAGGGTTCTGTATTGGTTGAGTTTGGGAATACTAAGGTTCTTTGCACCGCTACGGTCGAAGATCGTGTCCCGCCTTTTCTAAAAGGAAAAGGCCAAGGCTGGGTGACCGCTGAATATGGCATGCTGCCACGCGCGACGAATACACGGGTGCAACGTGAAGCTGCCAAAGGCAAACAGTCGGGACGCACCATGGAAATTCAGCGCTTAATTGGGCGTGCTTTGCGTGCGGTGGTGGATTTAGAGGCTTTGGGTGAAAAGCAAATCACTTTAGATTGTGATGTCATTCAAGCCGATGGTGGTACGCGTACTGCTTCCATCAGTGGTGCTTATGTCGCTTTACAAGATGCAATGGCTGCTTTGATTAAGCAGGGTAAGCTAAAAAAGAATCCGATTTATGGGCAAGTAGCCTCCGTGTCAGTAGGTATTTACCAAGGTGCTGCTGTGCTAGATTTGGATTATGTGGAAGATTCTGGTGCAGAAACGGATATGAATGTGGTCATGAATGACGCCGGGCAATTCATTGAGCTACAAGGCACTGCTGAAGGGCATGCGTTTCGCCGTGAAGAATTGGATGCGATGCTGTTATTAGCGAATAAAGGCATCAGCGAAATTATGGAAGCACAAAATAGAGCTTTAGCCGAATGAGTCAACGCTTAGTTTTAGCCAGTAGTAATGCAGGTAAATTACGTGAGTTTAATAGCCTGCTTGCTGATTTTGGGTTTGAAGTAATACGTCAAGCTGATTTAGGCGTGACCGATGCTGAAGAAACTGGCTTAAGCTTTGTTGAGAACGCCTTGCTCAAAGCACGACATGCTTCACAAATTACGGGTTTAGCCGCTTTGGCAGATGATTCTGGTTTAGTGGTAGATGCTTTAGGTGGGCAGCCCGGGATTTATTCAGCGCGTTTTGCAGGTCAGCCGACTAATGATGCCGCCAATAATGCGAAATTGTTGGCAGCACTAAAGAATGTACCTGCTGAACAGCGTACGGCTCGTTTCCGTTGTTGTATTGTTTTAGTCCGCCATCCGACTGATCCTGTGCCGTTAATTGCTGAGGCGAGTTGGGAAGGCATGATTTTGAATGCGATTCAGGGTCAGCAAGGTTTTGGCTATGATCCACTATTTTATGTGCCTACGCATCGCTGTACCGCAGCTGAGTTAGAGGCGACTGAGAAAAATCGAATGAGTCATCGTGGGCAAGCTTTGCAGCGGTTGCGAGCGTTATTAGCGGTTTAGTGTTATCGAATTTTATTATCTTCTGCTTAGGGTTTGAGGAGCGAAGCTTGAGTATTCCTGTGAAGCTGTGGTTGGGTGTGCGAGCCACTTTGTTTTGGTTCGGCTTTTTAGTGAGCACTTTAGTTTATGGTGGCATGGCGCCGCTCCTTGCTCTCATCTCCTATGAGAAACGCTATCAAATCTTGGTGGGCTGGTGTCGGTTTAATGTTTGGTGGTTAGGTGTCACTTGTGGTGTACACTATGAAATCAAAGGCTTAGATAATATCCCTACTGAGCACGCTGCGATTTTAATGGCGAACCATCAATCTACTTGGGAAACTCTGGCTTTTGCGACCATCTTTCCGCCCCTCACTTGGGTTTTGAAACAAGAATTGATGAAAGTTCCGTTCTTTGGTTGGGGCTTACGGTTAATTAAGCCGGTTGCCATTGACCGTGCAGCAGGGCGAAATGCTGTAGATCAAGTCAGAAATCAAGGCAAAGAACGCTTAGATGAAGGTATTTGGTTAGTCATTTTCCCTGAGGGCACACGAGTAAAACCTGGGGTAAAGTCCAAGTATAAAATTGGTGGCGCAGTGATGGCGGTCGCGAGCGAGTATCCTATCGTGCCAGTCGCGCATAATGCCGGGGCTAGTTGGCCAAGGCATTCTTATATTAAAAAGCCGGGCACTATTACGGTGAGCATTGGTGAACCTATCCCTACCATTGGCAAGCAACCTGAAGCTTTAATGCAAGAAGTCGAAACTTGGATTGAAACTGAAAGAGCTAAATTAGTCTTTCATTAAAATTGTAGGAGCCAATTGTTTAAGCATCTACAATTGGCTCCAAAACTAGCGCTTATAAAAAGCTAAAATTAACACCAGCAGAAATCACATCTACATCAGTTTCTAAAGTATTTACTTTTGCAGAACTGCCAGCCGCGTCATACTCTAAAACTTCACTATTCTCACCGACATCGTAATAGCGCTCCCAACCTGCGCGTACACTGATATTGTTATTCATATCATATTGCAAACCAGCACCTAGCATCGGTGAATAGCCATCTTCAGAGATTTTTAAACCATTTAAAGCCGGATTATCGCTCGCTACCGTGGTTTCAGTGCTCCAGCGGACTACACCCGCCTTACCATAGGCAGACACAGGTGAGGATTTGCTTAAGCGCTGTTTCGCCACTCCACTGACAGTAATAGCCGTGGTTTGTTGATTAATGATAATGGGGTCTGAGTATTGATAATTGGCTGTTTCGCCTATATCGGCGTAACCTACTTCGACACCTAAGCCTTCACTGATTTGTAGGCCGCCATAAATATGGCCTACGTTATCGCTATCGCTACTGGTACAAGTTTGGCTGTGTGCGCCAGCTTGCTTGCAAATATCCAGATTATCCATTTGCTCGTTAGCGTTGTCATAGCTACTGACCCCATAACTGCCACCCACATAAAAGGGGGCGCTAGTACCGCCAGCAAGCGCATTGGATGCGATTAGATAACTCACTAAGACTGCGGATGCATATAAAATTTTCATTACCCGATCCTTGATTAATCATTTAAAAGAATAACGAAGATAATGAGCAGAGCAGTTCAGGGAATCTGTCGAAACAAGATCAAAGGATTTTATTTTTTGATAATTGCTTTAACTGGTCGATATATCTTGTTTATTGCGCATATGATCAGCAGTACGGGCAAAAGCCATTTTTAAAGCACGATTTAGCGATAAATCGGTAATTTGTTCGTCAATCGCTTGATTCATACACATCAGCCATTGGTCGCGCATGCTAGAATCAATCGGGAAAGGCAAGTGGCGCGCCCGTAAATAGGGATGACCATAAGCATTTTCATACAAAGGCGGGCCGCCAAGCCAACCCGATAAGAACATAAATAACTTATCACGGGAGCTGTGCAGGTCTTGTGGATGAAGTTTGCGTAATTCCCAAGTTTCGGGTTGGGTATCCATCAGATCGTAAAAGCGATCAACTAGTTGGCGCAGGCCAGTTTCGCCGCCTATCAAATCGTAATGTGGGTTGGTTAAGTCAGTCATAGCTCAATTAAACGTGATGACACGAAAAAATTCATGAATTTAACACATGCTATCGGTATAATCTGCATCCTTAATTTTCTTTGAGTAATAAGTTGTGATCCAAAATCTCCGCAATATAGCGATTATTGCGCACGTCGACCACGGCAAGACAACGTTGGTGGACAAATTGCTGCAACAATCGGGTACGCTAGATGCGCGTGCTGAACTTTCCGAACGTATGATGGACTCTAATGCGTTGGAAAAAGAACGCGGGATCACCATTCTTGCGAAAAATACAGCGATCCGCTGGACCAATCCTAAGGATGGCATTACTTATCGGATTAATATCGTCGACACCCCCGGGCATGCTGACTTCGGTGGTGAAGTTGAGCGCGTACTGTCGATGGTGGATTCAGTACTGCTGTTGGTCGATGCGGTTGATGGCCCGATGCCACAAACCCGCTTCGTGACCCAGAAAGCCTTCTCACACGGCTTGCGTCCGATTTTAGTCGTCAACAAAATTGACCGCCCCGGTGCACGTCCACATTGGGTGATGGATCAAGTATTTGAGTTATTTGATAACTTGGGTGCAAGCGACGCGCAACTCGATTTCCCAGTTGTCTATGCATCGGCTTTAAATGGCTTTGCAGGCATGGATGAAACAGTCAATAGTGGTGATATGACAGCGCTATTTGAAACGATTCTGAGCCACGTACCAGCGCCAGATGTCGATATCGAAGCGCCTTTCCAGCTACAGGTCAGCCAGCTTGATTATAACCCTTACATGGGTATTATCGGCATTGGACGGATTAAGCAAGGCAAGATCAAAACCAACACCCAAATTAAAGCTATTGATATTAATGGCACTATTCGTAGTGGGCGGGTTTTAAAGATTCTGGGCTTCAATGGCTTGGATCGAGTGGAAGTTCCAGATGCGCAAGCAGGCGATATTATTGCTTTCTCTGGGATGGATGAGCTGTATATCTCTGATACTTTATGCGATCCGACCAGTGTAGTCGCGCTGCCACCTTTAAAAGTGGATGAGCCAACGATTAGCATGATTTTCCAAGTGAATGATTCACCGTTTGTAGGCAAAGATGTTAAGACGGGCACTTCTTCACGCCGCTTGAAAGAGCGTTTAGAGCAAGAGTTACTACATAACGTTGCTTTGCGCGTTGAGCCAACGAATGATCCAGAAAAATTCAATGTATCGGGTCGTGGTGAGCTGCACTTAGGTATTTTGTTAGAGAATATGCGCCGTGAAGGTTACGAACTAGCTGTTTCACGTCCGCAAGTTATTATTCGTGAAGTCGATGGCGAAAAATTAGAGCCTTACGAAACCGTGACGGTTGACCTTGAAGAGCAACATCAAGGCAAAATCATGGAAGCGCTGGGTTTACGCCGTGCTGACCTGAAAGATATGTCACCGGATGGCAAAGGCCGCGTGCGCTTGCAATATGTGATGCCTTCGCGTGGTTTGATTGGCTTCCAAAGTGACTTCATGACCCTGACTTCAGGTACCGGTCTGATCTATCACACCTTCGATCATTACGGCCCTTATAAGCCAGGTTCAATTGGCCAGCGTATTAATGGTGTATTGATCTCTAATGGCACCGGCAAAGCTTTAGCCTATGCCATTTTCAGCCTGCAAGAACGTGGACGTATGTTCATCGGTCATGCTGAGGAAGTTTACGAAGGCATGGTGATTGGTATTCATAGCCGTGATAATGATTTGATTGTCAATCCACTCAAAGCCAAGCAGCTGACCAATATTCGTGCATCAGGTACGGATGAGAACTTGATTCTATCACCACCGATTCGGATGACTTTAGAGCAAGCGCTCGAATTTATTGATGATGATGAATTAGTTGAAATCACTCCGCTGAATATCCGCGTGCGTAAACGCCATTTATTAGAGCATGATCGGAAACGTGCGAATAAATCAGTAGAAGTCGCTTAAGGTTTTAAGTACTAATATGTTTGGAAAAGCCTGCAAGTGCAGGCTTTTTTATTGGAGAGTGAGTTGATTGTTTTGTGGGCAGTGTTGTAGCCTTAGTCTTATGAATGGTTACTAGATTCTAAGGTGATGGTATTAGTTAAAACCATGCAAAATATTTGGCTAATAAAATAAACAGTTAAGCTGCTTAAATTTAAGGATTGCTATGCAAATTTCCAATATTCCATTTGGCATTACCGACTGGTCGACGATTGAATGTACTGAATATAAGGGTGAAAGTGGCATGGCGTATTGGCGAGCTCAGCACTTTGGAAATATCCGTGTTCGCTTTGTTGAGTATACGCCTAGTTATCTCGCAGATCATTGGTGTACAAAAGGACATATACTTTTATGCATTGAAGGTGAACTACACACCGAGCTTGATGATGGTCGTAAATTTGTTCTCACCGCAGGTATGAGTTACCAAGTTGCAGATAATTCTGAACCCCACCGTTCCTCTACGCCGGTTGGGGCAAAACTCTTTATCGTTGATTGAATAGTCGGTGTCGAACATTCGGTATTTTTAAGGAATCGGTCGCAAAGATTATGCAGTATTCCGCAAGTTTTCCATGCCCTAGTTTCAATATCAAGAAAGGCAACGGCTCAAAGATTCTATCTACTTACGGTTGAGCTGGGCGCTTAACTGCTTGATATCATTCTCAGATAAAGTCCCAGCGGCTTGACGCAATTGCAGAGTGCTTAATAAGTAATTATAACGCGCATTCGCATAATCACGGCGTGCTGCAAAGACATCCCGTAATGCAGTTAACACATCCACTGCAGTGCGTGTACCGACTTCAAAGCCCACTTTAGTCGCTTCTGCTGCAGTTTCTGAGGCGGCTAGGGCACGTTGTTGCGCTTTAACTTGGCTAATCGCAGACTCGATACTCAAATAAGCACTACGCACTTGCTGCTCGATTAAGCGCTCTTGATAATCATATTCTTGCTGGGTTTGGCGGAATTGATGTTGAGCTTGGCGAATTTTAGAAGCTTCAGCACCGCCTTGATAAATCGGTATGTTCACCTCAACGCCAACGTTAGCACCCAGCACACGCGGATCTAAAGTCGAGCTACTACTTTCGGTAATGCTACCGGTTTGGCGTGCATATAAGTTCACGACCGGATTACGTTCGCTAGTACGTTGAATTTCGATTTCTTTCTGTGCAACTTCAATCGCTTGCCGAGCGGCTTGTAGCGATTTGCTAGAACGCTTAGCCATGGCTACCCAAGCATCCATATTTTGTGGTTTAGGCACGGTCAGCGCTAAATTAGGTTGTGGGCCTAATAAGTTTTGATAGGATTTTCCGGTTAACACGCGCAAATTTTCACGTGCAATATCCAAGCTTTCTTTAGCCGCAATCTCACCAGCCACTGCTAAGTTGTAACGTGAATCAGCTTCTTTCACATCAGTAATCGCTGAGCGCCCGACATCAAAGAACGCTTGCGCTTGAGCTAATTGGCGTTTTATCGCGTTTTTTTCATTACTAGCGACATTCAAATTCTCTTTAGCTAGCAAATAAGAAAAGTAGGGTTGAGCGACACGTAAAAATAAAGCTTGGCGCTGAGCATCTAGCTGCATGCCTGCTTGAGCGATTTGCGAGTCGACTTTATCAATTTGTGCATCTAAAGCACGGTTATACAACGATTTAGTGACGCCTAAGGTATATGTGCTGTTTAGCCCATTACTATTCTTACTAAGGCCATCATAAGGCGTGTATTGCTCGCTAAAATTGGCATTGGCATTGAAGCTGACTTGCGGTTTTTTCGCAGCTAAGGCTTGTGGTTTATTTTCTAAAGTCGCTAGGTAACTGCTTTCTTGTGATTTGAGCTGAGCATCATAGGTCTTGGCTTGTTGATAGACTTGAAGGAGTGTCTCAGCCTGAGCAGCAGATGCCATCCATAATAGACTTGCTGCTATTGTCGTCGTCAAAAATACTCTTTTCATGGTCTTTCCAATCTTTATATGGCTGTCATAGCCGGAGCACTCAGCATTATAACCGTTTAGCATGGGTTTGTTTTGATCTTTAGTAAATTGGTATTGAAGGATCGATTTCGCGTGCCCAACGGTCAATACCTCCAGTGAGATTGACCGCCTGAAAGCCTAAACGCTCCAAAAGATAGCAAGCATGGGCGCTACGAATGCCATGATGGCAGATCACGACCACCGGCAAAGCCTTATCCAATTCACTTAAACCATAGGTTAGCTGGCTTAAAGGGACTAAGTATGAGTTTTCAAGATGGACGATTTCATACTCCCAAGGTTCACGTACATCAAGCAGCTGAATTTGCTCAGCGGCATGCTGTAATTGGTTAGCTAATTCTTGGGGAGTCCAATTTTGCATGCTTAAAACTGAAACTTAGCTGATAGCTCAGTGCCTTCTAAGGCTTTAATCACCGTTTCAAATAAAACTTGGCGATTAAATTGGCTGTGATCTTCGCGGGTAATCAGCATAGCCTGCATAGCAGGAGCAGTACCCACTATCACAAATAAACGTCCGCCAACCTTTAAGCGTTGCTCAAAAGCAGGGGTGTATTCAGAAATAGAGCCCGTAACAGCAATCACATCATACTGTTTACCGGGATTTCCCTCCCATCCGTAGCCTGCATCATCGATATATAGATTAAAATTGTTAATATCTACTGAATGAAGATTCTTTTCCGCCTGTTGGGATTGATCAGCATATAAATCAACACTGTCCACATGCTTTCCCATGTGTGCAAGACAAGCTGTAACAAAACCACTGCCGGTGCCAATTTCAAGGCATTCGTCATTGGGCTGAACATCAAGGTCTTGTAACATACGCGCTTCAACACGTGGAAACATCATGCTCTCACCGTGTCCTAGCGGAATCTCAGTGTCTGAGAAAGCAAGATTCTGCCACTGCGCGGGAACAAATTTTTCGCGAGGAAGAAACCTGAAGGTATTTAAAACTGTCTGATTTAATACAGACCAGGGACGAATCTGCTGCTCCACCATATTGGTGCGTGCCCGATCCAGATTCAGGTTCATTATACACTCCCTAATGATGCAAATAATGAGCCGTTTAGAGTACGTGTTCCCTGTTTAGGCTGCAAGTGATCAATGTACGAAAATAGAAATGCTTTAGCGAGGTGAATCATGAACTGGGTTGGTTCTTGGGGAACAGGCCTATGCCTTGGCTTATTCTTGAGCATCGGCACAGCAGATGAGCAATTATTAGCGCCTAGGATGTCTATTGCAGTGGTGACGAATACAAATTTTGTTGCTTGCAAAGAACCACGCCCAGAAATTTGCTACGAAGTTTATGCGCCTGTGTGTGCAGTCCGTAAGGTTCAAGTGCAGTGCACGCTAGCACCTTGCCTTAATACTGAGCAGAAAACTTATGCTAACGATTGCCAAGCTTGCTCAGATCGCAAGGTTCTGGGGTTTGCGAGTGGTGGTGAGTGTTCCTAAGCTTTTAAATTGTATTTCTATCCCCTAATCAGTTTCAATTTAAGCTTACCGATTAGGTTTTAATGCTGATTTGTATTTAGTTGTTGTCGCTCGGCTTCGTTTTGCAGGTTACGCAAATTACGTAAAGTATTTGGCTGAATATTAGGTAACTTCAAAGCTTGTTTGGCAGTTGCCATCGCATGGGCATATTCACCTAAGCGTAAGCTCCGTGCCGCATTATAAAAGCTCGCCTCAGCAGTTTGATTAGCCTGTTGCGCAAGGCGTTGTGCAGTTTCAAAAAACTCTAAACCTGTTGTTTCGGTTAAACGAAGTTTCGCTAAAGTTTGTAAGCCCAACGTTGTTTTGTTCTGCCCCAGTTGGCTTTCTGCTAAGGCTACTGCAAGCGCGGCCTGTGTACTAGCCTGATTAGCATAGCCTTGTAAGCGCTGCTCAGCTGCTGCATAGCGTTTTAAGTTATTCAAAGCTTGTGCTTGTAAGACAGCAGTTATTATGCTATTCGCCTGTAGCATGGAGGCTACTGTTGGATTGCCTCCACGAAGTGCTTGGTAAGCTTGCCCATAAGTGGTTGCTGCAGCTTTAAGGTTAGTAGCCGTTAAGAGCGCTGCATTTTGCTCTGAAAGAACCCGCAGTTTTTCCCGTGCAAAAACGTAAGCCAAATCATCTTGAGGTTTGTGTTTGGGCATTTGATTGAGCAAGCTGCGTGTATCACTGAGGCGATCAATCGACATGGGGTGAGTCCGTAGATATTTGGTGATATCCCCATAGGCACTGCTTTCGCTGCGCTCTAGTTTTTCTAGGAAATAAGGCATGCCTTCAGTGTTGAACCCTGCACTCGCAAGAATACGCAAACCCACTCGATCTGCTTCAGATTCTGCACGCTGGCTGAAGGCAATTTGCTGGTGAGCCTGCATAGCCATAGTACCAGTGACAATGGCTTGGGCGGCATCTGGGCTTTGACTAGCTACTGCTGCGCCTGCTAATACCCCTAGACCGGTCATCAGTGGGTTACTCTTACTTTCTTCTTGCATCCGCGCGATATGGCGTTGCGAAACATGAGCGATTTCATGTGCCATGACAGCCGCTAATTCGCTTTCAGACTGTGTGCTCAAAATCAGCCCTGAATTAATCACAATCACACCGCCAGTAAGGGTGTAAGCGTTGATTACATTGTTCTTTTCAAGCAAAAAGTGCAGCTTGCCGCGATGGGGGCTACGACTCGCTAAGCGTTGTCCTAGGGTATTAATCCAATCGGCTAATTCAGGGTCTTCAATCATCGGACGGCGAGCACGTAGTTGACGTAATAGGGCTAAGCCTTCTTGCTGCTCCTGTGCCGTGCCCATGCTGCCTGCATTGCCAAGCATGTCAGGCATTTCAATTTCAGGAATTTTTAAATTGAGATCAGTTGCATGGGTTTGAGTAGTAGCCAAACCAGCCACAAAAAACAAAATAGAGTTCAGAAGCACAAGTCGGTTAAGCATGGGTTGTTTTACCTAGGTAGGTAGTCCTCGTGATCTAACTATAGATGAAGTTTGCAAGGTTTGGTTGCAAGCCAATAGTTTAGCAAGAGCGCTTAGCTTGACAAAAAAGGCTTACTATTAGAATATTAGTATAATTTAATGTATTGTTTTTAGAGAGACATCTAATGTACGGAATTAGTGAAGTAAATGCTTCAGAATTGCAAACAATGCTGAGTAATGGCGAAAAATTGCGCTTAGTCGATGTGCGCTCCGAGGCCGAATTTCAGCAAGGTATCATTGAAGGGGCTGAGTTTTTGCCTTTGCATGTGCTGCCTATGCGCATGAGTGAGTTTGCAAATGATGAAAAAATTGTGCTGTATTGCCGTAGTGGTGCACGCTCAGCTCAAGCCTGTATGTATTTAAAGCAAAATACGGGCATTGAAGCAATTAACTTACGTGGTGGCATTATTGGCTGGTATCAGTCGGGTTATCAGGTTGTACGTCCTGCCGCTTAAAACCTTGAGTTTTAATAGGTAGCTTGGAGGAGAGTTTCCGTAGCAAACTGCAGCAACGGAAGCTTGGGTGGAAATAGAAAGGAACAAGTTATGGCAAAGAAATTAGCAATTATTGCAACTAAGGGTACTTTAGATTGGGGTTATCCGCCTTTTATTCTCGCATCAACAGCAGCGGCGCTGGGTTATGATGTGAAAATTTTCTTCACTTTCTATGGTTTACAGCTACTGAAAAAAGATATGAAGCTATCGGTTACTTCTTTAGGTAATCCCGCCATGCCGATGCCGTTTCCTGTGCCTGTATTGCTACAAACCTTGCCTGGCATGCAAGCTATGATGACTAGCATGATGAAAAAGCAAATGGCGGGTAAAGGTGTGGTCGATCTCGGTGAGTTACGTGAGCTATGCCTAGAAGCGGATGTGAAATTTCTTGCCTGCCAAATGACGGTTGATCTTTTTGATATGGAAGCTGCTGATTTCATCGACAATGTTGAATATGCAGGGGCTGCTTCCTTCTTAGAGTTTGCAGGTGATTCAGATATTTGTTTATTTATCTAAGCAATTTCTTTTAGCTTGATTCTGTAGAGAAATAAGCCGGGCACTCTGTCCGGTTTTTCTTTTTCTGGCAGCTTCCTGTTAGAGTGTTAATTAACCTTCAGCAACGGGCTAACTATGCAATTTACAATCATTAGTGGAAGTCATCGTCAAAACTCCCAAAGCGAAAAAGTAGCTAACTATGTGCAAAGTGCCTTGGTTGAACAAGGCATTCAAGCAGGTATTTTTAGCTTAGCTGGCAATCCTCTACCCTTATGGGATGAGTCTATTTGGAGCGGAAGCCCTGAGTGGAGCGAGCGCCTCACCCCTTTATCTGCACAATTAGCGGCGAGTGATGGTTTTGTCATTATTACGCCTGAATGGCATGGTCAAGTACCTGCTGGCTTAAAGAATTTTTTCTTACTCTGCCGGCAAAACGAGCTAGGGCATAAGCCAGCATTAATTATTGCTGTGTCATCCTCGGAGGGTGGGGCTTATCCCGTTGCCGAATTAAGAATGAGCAGTTATAAAAATAATCGTATTTGCTACCTTCCTGAGCATATTATTGTAAAGCAGGTCACTAGCGTATTAAATGAAGACGCCGCCACCAATGATCCCACCGCTGACCGTTATTATCGTGAGCGGATTAAGTGGGCATTAGGAATTTTAGAGCGTTATGCACAAGCATTAGCACCCGTGAGAGCAACCGACGGTTTATTTAATGATGAGTTTCGTAATGGCATGTAGGCCATTGATTGAAGAGGTCTAATTATGCTTAAAGCGGGTAAAACGCCTCAAAAGGTGCTTAATCAGATTGGCAAGTTTGATTACTTCCATGATGAACACCATGCTGCACGGCGCAATGAAATTCGCTGGCTTGTTGAGGAGTTTACAGAAATCCCGATTGCTAATTTGCCACCTTCTTTGGAAGGTTTCACAATTGTGCAATTAACCGACCTACATTTACGCCCGTTCACCCAGCTAGAACATATTGAGCGGGCGGTTGTGCGTACGAATTTATTAAAACCAGATTTAGTAGTCTTAACAGGCGATTATGTCTGGCATGATGAGCAAGATATTTTAGATTTAGCGCCCGCGTTAGCCAAGTTGGATGCTAAGTTTGGTTTATTTGCTGTTTTAGGTAATCACGATATCAAAGCTAATGAGGTTTTGATCACCCAAACGTTTGAGCGTTATGGAATTAAAGTGTTCCGCAATCAAGGTTTGGATATCCAAGTGGGATCTTATTGCCTCCATTTGGCAGGAATTGATGATGGTTGGCTAGGAAAGCCCGACATTAAGGCCACGTTAGCCAATCACAGGGGTAATATACCTATTGTATTATTGGCTCATGAGCCAGATATGATTGATTGGTATGCCGATGATACGCGGATTTCTTTACAATTATCCGGGCATACCCATGGTGGACAAATTCAAGTAAGGCCAGGTAAACCATTTATTCGGCCTTATTTGGGGAAAAAGTATGTTCAAGGCTTGCATCGTGTAAATCAGTCTTGGGTATATACCAGTCGTGGAATAGGAACAACGGGGCTGCCTATTCGACGCAATTGTGCTCCAGAGATTACGCATCTCACTTTGGTGAGTGCGCCGGCAAGTACCATCCAGACAGCCGCTTGATGCGCTTGTCCGAAGAACCTTTGTGAGCGACGAGGGTTTCTTTAGACTGAGTCTTAACCTTTAATGGTCATGGTGCGAGTCAGTCAGTATCTGTCGATAAATAGCAGCCTTTAATAAGTTATGGGCTTGCTGACGTGATCAGCTGACCTTTAAAAAACATAAATAAAAATAGATAAAGAGCGACGCGCGTGAATACGTCAGATCCAAACCAAGTTTCTCCAGGTCGAGACCTGTCAGGCCTTAAAGTGCTCATCATCGATGATAGCAAAACCATTTTGCGTACCGCAGAGGCCTTGTTATCCGAATATAAATGTTGGGTAACTACCGCTTCTGATGGTTTTGAAGCCTTACCAATCATTGCTACCTTCAAACCGGACGTTGTCTTTGTGGACATTATGATGCCGCGGTTGGATGGTTATCAAACCTGTGCTTTGATTAAAGCCAATCGTAATTATCGTGATATTCCAGTCATTATGCTTTCGAGCAAAGACGGTTTATTCGATTTGGCACGCGGGCGCTTAGCAGGTTCAGATAAGTATCTGACGAAGCCATTTACTCGCCAAGATTTGCTTTCCACGATTTATAGCTATGTTTTGCCACACCTCCAAGCGAATAACGAGAATGCTGGAGCTGGGGTAGCTAAAGCTCGGGAGTAGTAAACCGTGGCTAAGCATGTGCTGATTATTGATGATTCTTTAACAGAGACCAGAGTATTTAGGTCTTTGCTAGAGCATCGTGGTTATAAAGTCAGCATTGCATGTAATGGGCAAGAGGGAATTGAAGTTGCACGTGTGTGTAAGCCCGATCTGATTTTAATGGACGTAGTCATGCCACTATTAAATGGGTTTCAGGCAACACGTGATTTAAGTCGTCATCCAGACACTCAGCATATACCGATTATTGTTTGTAGCTCCAAAGCAACAGAAACGGATCGCCTGTGGGCAATGAGGCAGGGTGCAAAAGCCTACTTAATTAAGCCTGTCAAGTTGCCGCTGTTGTTGGATGCAATCAATAAGTACATGCCTGGAGAATAAAACATGGCCAGCCCTTATGAGTTGCTGGTCGGTTTGGCTCTGTTAAGAGAGAAAAAACGCCAGCTTGAGGCAGAGCAGCAACAAGGGCCGATTGAAGCATGGTCAGCGTTGGTAGTTAAAATTGGACCGTGGCGTTGTGTATTACGCCAAGACGAAGTGGATGAGGTGATAGCACCTAGTAAATTAACTAAAGTGCTAGGTACACCCACTTGGATGCTTGGCATTGGTTACTTTCGTAATCAGTTATTGAATATTTTAGACGGGCGCATGTTGTTTTTAGGGCACTCTACTGGTTCAGTCAATCAGTTATCAGCACGTATCTTAGTAGTGCAAGGGCAAGATGAATGGTTCGGGATCAAAGTGGACGAGCTTATTGGAATTCGTCACATTTGGTCAGATAGTGCTGAAATAAAAGATTTAACTGATAAATTAGTGGTTTGGCGCTCTTATGCTACCCAATGTATTGTAATGAGTGGCGAAGTGATGCCCATTCTACAAGCAAGAAATTTAATGCGTGGTTTAGAGCTGCAGCGATTGCCAGAGCTCTCGGCTTCGACTGTTTAATGAGCGAGCTTGAATAAAAGAATTAAGAAAAAAATGGATAATTCAACGCAACTCTCAAACACTTTTTTCACGGGCAAGATGATTTGGGTACCCATTGGGTTGCTGCTTTTTAGCATCGTATCCCTGATGATTGTGTTTATAATCGGCTCATCTTGGCTTGATTATCAACAAGCTATGCGCGTGGGCTTATTAGGCTGCTTTGTTATCCTGCTAAATATTCTCTGGGTAACTTATCTCTTCTATCGTTTTTATACTCAGCAAACGGCTTGGAGCAAAGTCGAGTCAGAGCAGCAAGAGTCGATTATGTGTCTGTTAGATGAAATGAGCACCCTAGCAGAAGGCGATTTAACGATTCGAGCGACTGTTTCAGAAAATATTACCGGGACGATTGCTGATTCAGTGAACTATGCAGTTGATGCCTTGCGTGAGTTGGTTATTAAAATTGACGACACTTCAGGGCGCTTAACACGTTTTGCGCAAATTGCGGATAAGCGTATTTCTCAGCTCTCACAAGCCAGTACCCGCCAATCGGAAGAGATATCAATGGCTTCCTCAGCGATTGCAGCCATGACGCATTCGATTCATAAAGTATCGCGGAATGCGGCAGCTTCTACGGAGGTTGCCCGCAAGTCTTTAGAAATTTCTCAGGCAGGTGCACACACCGTTCGTAGCGCTATGAGTGATATGGTGACGGTACGTGAGCAGATTCAATCAACTTCTAAGCGGATTAAACGCTTAGGTGAAACCTCGCAAGAAGTTGGCGATATTGTGCGTTTAATGAATGATATTGCCGAACAAACCAATATCTTAGCCTTAAATGCCTCCATTCAAACCTCTTCAATGTCAGGTAGTGGGCGTAGTTTTGAGCGTGTCACCGATGAAGTTCAACAATTAGCGCAACGCTCGGCTGAAGCTAGTCGCAAAATTGACTTATTAGTGCGGGCGATTCAGACCGATACTCAAGAAGCGATTGCCTCCATGGAGCAAACGACAGCACGGGTAGTAACCAGCTCGAGAAATGCTGAATCAGCTGGGGCGGCTTTGGATGAGGTTGAAGAGGTTTCCACCAGTTTAGCGCGCTTGATTGCGAATATTTCGGATGCTTCTTTTAAGCAGGCGGATATGGCAACACGGGTTACTAGTACCATGCAATCGATTCAAGAAGGTACTCTGCAAACTGAGCAGTACAGTAAAGAAACGACTGAACTTATTGCTAACTTGAACGAAACAGCGAATGAATTGCGGCGTTCGATTGCCGATTTTACGCTGAATAAGACAGGCGCCGACCAAGTAGAAGGCAGAAGATGATGAATAATAACGATTATAAAAAAGTGAACAGACGTATGGGGGCGCAAGTCGCATGATTTCTGATAAATCGAGTCTAGCTAGTCGTCTGGGATGGGTTATTGGTGAAACTGAAAAGTCACTTGCTGAAACTCGCCAATCATTTTCTCTGTATGTGAGCGATACAGCGTTAAGTAATTTAGAAACGGCTATCAGCAAAGCACGGCATGTACTGGGTGTACTAGATATTTTAGACACTGAAGGTGCTTATATGCTGGGGCGCGAAATCGTTCTTTTAATGGATGCGATTCGCCAAGAGAAAGTTAAAAACTGGCAAGAAGCCTGTACGATCACCGCTGATGGCTTATTACAGCTTGCTGAGTATTTAAAACATCTGCGTGACGGCTATGCAGATTTACCGGTTATTGTTTTGCCCATGCTCAATAACTTACGTGCAGCACGTGATGCTGAGTTATTGTCAGAACATTTGGTGTTCTTACCTGCTGAAGGTGTAGTCACTAACGCGCAAATTGGCACTGATAAATACATGCCTTTGCCCGCAGATAAGTTGGATCAAGCGACTAAGCGCCTGCGTTTCTATATGCAGAAAGCGCTGTTAGGCTGGTTTAACAATGATCGTCCGGTTTTTCATTTACAGGCCGCGCGTAAAGTTGCTGTCAATATGATTACCCTGCATGAAAAAGAGCGTTTAAGAGCTTTATGGTGGGTAACCTGCGGTTTATTGCAAGCTTTAGAGGAAAAGAAGCTTGAGGATAGTGCTGCAGTTAAATTGTTAATGGGGCGGATGGAGCGCGAAATTCGCCGCTTCGGTGAGCTGCGAGAGGCTGCATATAACGCTTCTTTACCCGATGAGCTACTGAAAAATTTACTGTATTACGTCGGTTTAGCAGAAGATAGTGACGATACTTTAGGTGCTGTCAAACAGGCCTATCATCTTGATTTGTATTTGCCTAAAGGCGGTACCTTACAAGAGTTACGTACTTATTATACTAAGCCAGGACGTGAGTTATGGCAGGCAGTTTCATCTTCACTCCAAGATGAACTAGCCTTGTTAATGTCACAAGTTGAGAGTTTAAACCAGCGTGAGCATCCCACCCAATTGCTGGGTGAGGTCGCTAAACGCACCGGCAGTTTGGCGCAAACTTTAGGCATGTTAGGTTTGGGAACAGCTGCAGAACTTACGGATAAGATTGCGACTGAGCAGCAAACCGTTGCAGCAGCCAATACCAGCTTAGAACAAGATCTGCTCAACCGCATGAGCGAGCACTATCTAAAGCTAGAAAGTGTATTGCGTGAATATGCCGAGACGGGTTATGACCGTACCGAGGAAATTTTCTTTGGCGATGGGCAAAGTGGTAATGAAATGGGTGCTGCCCGTGAAGTGGTACGTACCGCCTTAACTTCATTAGCTAAAGCACAAACAGAGCTGGCTGCTTTCCATCAAGAGGAAGGTAATTTTGCACATTTGGATGAAATCTCCAAAGTACTGCGCAGTATTTCTGGTACTTTAGATATCTTAGGTCACCAAGAAATTCAGCCCTTAGCGCAAGGTGTGAAGGCTTATTTGAGCAAAGATTTGCAAGTCTCTAAGCGCAAACCCGCTTTAGAAGAAATTCATTGTGTTGCCGATATTATGACGCTGTTGGAAGCCTCACTATCCTGTATTAGTAATAATGAAGATCACTTGCCGCTTTTGCCGGTGGGCTTTGATAAGCTTCGAGAGCTGGATAATTACACTAAAGTCGACTTAATACACGAAGCTGATGTCGCTCAAGGTCAAGCCGAGCTTGATCATAAAAAAAAAGCCAAACAGCAAGCACCGGCGACCCTATATCAGAAGCTACGCAATCAGCGCCTGCTAACCGAAGCGTAGTTCCCAGCGCTCTACCCATATCCGCTGCTGTGCTTAGCAGCAGCGCTGTTACCGAAAACTATGATTCGTCAGCTTTACGTGAGAAAGTTGGCGATGACATTTATGAAATCTTTGTCGAAGAGATCACTGAAATCCAAGCTAACCTCCAAGACTGGATTCTTCAATGGTTAGAACAGCGCACTCTTTCTGAATCACTCAAAGACATTCGTCGCGGTTTTCATACCTGTAAAGGTAGCGGACGCATGGCGGGGGCTTTAGCCTTAGGTGATTATGCTTGGGCGCATGAGCGTATGCTTAATCAGGCTTTGGAAAAAACTTTACCTCTCAATGACCGATTTTGTGATCTTTTAAGCCAGTCTGCACATTACATCACCAAACGTTTAGATTATTTCTTAACCTCGACCCAAGCGGACGATGCGGTTAAAGCTGAGATTAAGAAGGTCGAAGACTTTATTCGTGATCCGAATATGGTGATTAGCAATGCGCCTGATTTGCTATTATTTGATTCAATTATCCAGATCGAATCCAAAGATCCGCTGCGTGAAGTGGTTGAACCCACATCAGAAGTCACTGTATCTGATTTTATTATCACTGCGGCTGAAGTAGTGGATGAGACTCTACCTAATGTCCCAGTCAACTTAGAATATGAAGACAATTTCTTAAGTCCAAGTATTGATGATGGCTCCAATGTTAATGATGGTTTCTTGTCAGCTTCTGAGCCTTCAGCCCTTCCCACTATATTTGAGCCAAAAACCTCGCCCATAAGCGAAACACTACCCACTGAACCAGCTGAAGATCTTGCTTGGTTAGTAGCAAATCAAGCAGCTACGTTTCAACCTGAAACTCCTTCGGTTGCTCAACTGCCACCCGCAAAAACAGAGCCCAACGATGCATTTCAGTTTGATGAGCAAAGTGAAAATGCATTGGTCTGGTCTATGTTCCGTGAGGAGTTGCCCGATCAGCTACAAAATATTGATACTTGCATGCAAACACTCAATGCCAAGCCTGCTGATTGGGAGGTTAGACGCTCCCTAGAACGTGAGTTGCATACCTTAAAAGGTGGCGCTCGCATGGCACGGTTAACCGATTTAGGGGATTTAGCGCATCAGGCAGAAACCTTATTAGAAAAGCTAGGGCGGCATGCCAGCCCAGAAGAGGTCGCAAGTAAATTGCGTTCTTTGCAAGGTTTGGTCGATCAGATTGATAATTTGGCCGAAAAGTATATGGCCTTAGATACGGCTCCAACAGAACAAGAACCTATTGTTCAAGCAGCCCCTGAGCCAAAAGTTGAGGTAGTTAAACAACACGCTCCTGCTGAACAGCCCACTAAAATGGAGGCGACGGCTAGCCCTGAAGTTTATTTAAATACGCCAAAGATTAATGCACCTGTCAAAACTTACGATAGTTTGTTAGAGCGCTTACTGGCTGAAAAAGCAACCAGCTTGCCTGATTTGTCAGTGCTGGTAGAGAAAAGAGCTGAAAACAAACAAGCTACGCCGAATGTGAGTGATGAAGCTAATACGGCCTTAGCACAAGAGCAGATTCGTTTGCCTGCAGTCTTCCTCGATAAAATGATTGATCGCGCCGGCAGCCTGAATATGCAGCAAAACACCTTAAGTGAGCGCTTGCAGATTATGACAGATGATGTCGGTGAGTTTAGCCGCACAGCTTCACGCCTCAAACAGCTGCTCCGTTCTTTAGAGCTAGAAACGGAAGCGCAAATTCATGCGGGTCATCGTCAATCGGCTGCAGCGCAAAATAAAGGTGCGGATTTTGACCCCTTAGAAATGGATCAATACTCCGAGCTACAAAGGCTTTCGCGCGCACTGGCAGAAAGCTTAAATGACTTGGTAAATATCGAAGCTGATTTAGGGGTGCAATTACGCAATAGTGGTGCGGTGCTGAAGGATGCGCTTAGTTCAAGCCGGTATTTGCATCAAGATTTGCTAGAAACTCGCTTAGTTGAAGCAATGGTTATTGTGCCACGCTTGAAGCGAATTGTGCGTCAGACTTCAACGGAATTAGGTCGCGAGGTCAATCTCGAAATTGATGGTGAAGCCTTTAAGTTAGACCGCCATTTATTGCAACGGATGACTGCACCGATTGAGCATTTATTACGTAATGCGGTTTCACATGGGATTGAGCCTGTACAAGAGCGGACGATTTTGGGTAAAGCGGCGCAAGGGCAGATTACTTTAAAGGTTTTCCGTGAAGATACTGAAATTGTTTTCCAAGTACAGGACGATGGGCGTGGTTTGAATCGCAAACGCTTGCGTGCTAAGGCTGAAGAGCTTGGCTTAATTCGTCCACAAGATACTTTATCTGATCAAGAAACGATGCGTTTGATTTTGCGCCCTGGCTTTTCTACAGCAGGGGCTATTAGTCAAATTTCTGGGCGTGGTGTTGGTATGGATGTGGTCAACTCTGAAGTTAAAGCTTTGGGTGGGCATCTTCAACTAGCTTCGGTTGAAGGGCAGGGTACACTCTTTACGATGCGCTTACCCTTCGCAATGGCCGCTAATCCAGTGTTATTTGTAGGTACTCAGACCCAAACTTATGCCTTGCCTTTAGGTTATATACAAGGCTTATCACGTTTAGATTTAACTAAAGTACGTGAACATTTAGATCAAACCGATAAATTCATTTCCTTCAGCGATAGCGATTATGCTGTCCGATATTTAGGTGGACTGTTGGAGCCAGGTGCGCAGCTGGTTTTACAAGATGATCATGTATATCCAGTCGTATTCGTGCGTACCAGTGGTGGACATTGCATTGCTTGGATTGTGGATAAGATTTTTGGTCGACGTGAAGTGGTTCTGCAGTCTTTAGGTAATCTATTTAAAGAAAACCGCTTCTATTCCTCAGCGACTATTACTAGTGATGGTGAAGTAGTGCTCTTGCCAGATATGGCTGATTTGGCATTACGAGTGAGCAGTGTAGCTAATAATTCCGCTGCATATGAGGATAAGCAAGCCTTCGCTATCCCTGTACCTGAGCGGCATGAACGCCCCCATATTTTAGTAGTGGATGATTCAATCACGGTACGTAAAGTTACTGAAAAACTATTAATCAGTGAAAATATGCTGGTCGGTACGGCGAAGGATGGTTTAGAAGCGCTCGAAATTTTAGAGAAATTCAATCCAGATTTAATCTTAATGGATATCGAAATGCCACGGATGGATGGTTTTGAAGTGCTTGAAACGGTTCGACAAAACCCAGATTGGAATCATGTACCTATTATTATGATTAGCTCACGTACCGCAGAAAAACACCAACAACGTGCCGAGCAATTAGGTGCAAACAGCTTCCTTGGTAAGCCTTATCAAAACCAAGAGTTAATGGCATTAATTCGCCGCTATCTAGCATTAAATCCTGATTGGGCTGAGGAGATGGTGACATGAGTAATAAAAAACCAATGATTAAATGCGCTGTCTTGCGCCTCCAGCATGGCAGCTTGATTGTGCCGTTTAATTTGATTGCTGAATTGGTCACTGCTGAGCATTTAGAATCTTCTCAGCATCCAGGGATTCTTGGGTGGTTAAGTTGGTTGAATCGCCCTGTGCCCGTCGTATCACTCGAATCTCTATGTATGTTAGGTGAAGGCAACCTTGAAACAGCCAGTAACTGTTTAATTCTACATACAGTTTCTGATTGTGATGCTTTGCCGTTTATTGCCTTGCAAGTACAAGGTGGCTTACAGACCGTAGAGATTAGCGAAGATACTTTGCGCGATGACTATAGTGGTAATACGCAACGCTGCCCTTATGTCGCGAGGCAAGTGCGCATTTCTCAGTTAGTGTGTTTGATTCCTGATTTACCGGCGCTGGAAGCTTCCGTCGCGGAAATTTTGCTTCACACCTGATTAACCATCAGCACCGACATGACTAAAGCCAGTACCACTACAATCACAAAAGCAGATTTGACGGGGCTGGTTTTAGCTTGCTGCTCCATATACGCCACCCGCTCAGCAGCATTGCGCATAATTTCTACCCGTGCCTTCACATGAAAAGTTTCTGCCTTTTCAAATACCGCATTACCACCGCGCAAATTGATCAAGGGAATTAAAATATTAATATTAATATGCGCCATAATGGCATTTTGCGTTGGGCTATCGAAATTAATTAGCATGGGTGGTTTAAACATAAACATTTGATCAATGACCGCTGCTTTCATTTGCTCTTGAGATTTAGCAATAATTTCGCGATTGTGTTTGACTGCTCTTTCTAACTCTTCAAGACTAGCGCTCATCGGTGGAGTGCTAGTTTGTACGTAATAATCTTTGCCTAAGATATTGACTTTAATAGTGCCCACATACGCTGTTGGTTGGGGCGCATTATCCTTTTTCTCTTCGCTCATAATCGTTACAAGCCTGCCCAATAATATTTTTAGTATCGATATTTAACGCAGTCAGAGTACCACCCCACACACAGCCGGTATCAAGCGCTATCACCTTATTTTCTTGATGATACCCTAAAGTTGACCAGTGCCCAAACAGTATTGTGTAAGGGATAGCTAAGCGTTTTGGATGACGAAACCAAGGGATCAATTCAGCTTGAGACTGATTAACTTCACTGGGGTTCAACTTTTGTTGAAATTCTAGGCTACCGTCTGGATAGCAAAAGCGCATCCGTGTGAAGGCATTTAAGCTATAGCGATCTTGATCTTCTTTAGTTTGGCAGTCTTCCCATAAAGCAGGCTTGTTGCCATAAGCACTTTCCAACCAAGCTTTAGGTTGGTCTTTGCGTAATTCTTGCTCGATAGATTGGGCACACCGTTGTGCGGTTGCTAAATCCCACGCAGGGGAGATACCAGCATGAGTTAAGATTGCTTGCTTGCTTGCATCTAAATGTAATAAAGGACGATGGCGTAGCCAGTGTATTAAGTCAAAAAAATCAGGGGCATCTATTAATTTACGTAGGCTTTTATGTGGCTCCATAAGGCCGTAGCTAGCAGCGATTAAGCTAATATCATGATTGCCTAGCACGCTAATGGCTGCATTTTCTAAAGATAATGAGCGGACAAAGCGCAGGGTTTCCAAGGAGTGTTTGCCGCGACTGACTAAATCGCCCGCGAACCAGAGCTGATCAAATAAAGGATCAAAACGCAGTTTATCAAGCAAGCGACGCAAAGGTTCGTAGCAACCTTGAATGTCTCCCAGAACGTAAATGCCCATAGATCGTACTTTATTGACGGTTAGAAATGAAAAAGGCGCTACAGAGTAGCGCCTTCGAGAACAGATTGCAGCTAAATTATTCGCTGCTACCTAAGCTCATTAAGAACTGAACCATGTACCAGAAAATCAAAGCAACGCTAGAGAATAAGCCTAAAGAGGCTGCTACATATTGCTCACTGTTGTACTCATGGATGATTTGTGAAGTTTGATAGAGCATCACGGCACCTGCAAAAATCACCATTGCACCAAAGAATACTAAGCCTAAGCTAAAGCCAAATAAGATACTGGCTAAGATCAAACCTAAAGCGACAAAGCCACCGACAGTGATGAAGGGAGCTAAGAACGAAAAGTTCTTTTTCGTGCTAAATGCAGTAAATGTAATACCACCTGCCAACATTAAAGTCATTAAACCTGCACTTAACAGTACGTTCGAGCCAGTGGCAGCAGTAAATTTTAGAGCCATGTAAATCATCGGCATGAAGACAATCGCTTCTGCCACGACGAATAAGCCTAAACCGGCATATTGCATTCCGCGCGAGATGGGTGAATGTGCCCAACGATCAGCGATGTAAGAAACACCCATAAATAAGCCCATGACAAGCAGCCATGACCATTTACTGCCGCTTAGCATGACTACGAAGGATTCAGCAACGCCAGAGCTAATTAATAAAGCTTCTAGGATTGCAAATATGACAATCGCACCGCCTAAATGCAGATAAGTTCGACGAATGAAGGTAGCGCGGTCAGCTTCAGAAGCTTGTGCGACTACTAAACCAGTTCCTGTATCAAAATAAGCCATGAATACTCCTTTAACTTTTCCAAAAATTATTCTATTAAAGTTGTTTGGGTCATTATTACAGACGAATTTCCATTGCGCTAATTCCCATACCTGAAAGCATCTGTTTCCAGCGAGTTGCTGTATTTGCATCATTGGTCGGGCCTAAGCGCACACGATACCAACGTTCGCCTTTAATCTCTGTAGCCTCAACCCGTGTATTTAAACCTTTTTGGCTAGCCAAGTGCTGAATCTGGTTGGCTTGAGCTTCAGATTTATAAGCACCCAGTTGGTACATCACCTTACCTTGAGCAACAGTTTGGGTTTTGGCTGTAGCAGGTTCTATTTGTGCTTCAGTAGTTTCTATCGTTTTAGCAGGTTTTTTTTCTGCAGCTTTTTCTTCAGCCACTACCTTTTTAGTCGTTTCCCCATTGGGGTTATCTTCTTCAACCGTCATCGGCACGGACATTTCCAGCTGTGGTAAAACTGCATGATAACTAAAGCCTGGGCGATTATCGGTAGCCGTAGAGGGTTTATCCTCTAGGCTACTAGCGATGGTGCTACCTGTAGGATTTGCTCCTGCTGTATTAGCCGCTAGCACAGGTGATGTCGTAGAAGCAGACGTAGCTGTGGCCGCTACTGCGGTAGGCGTTTTTGGGCTCATCAATGCATAGACCACTGCGCCAGCAAGTAGACCGACCGCGATCCCACCTAATACCCAACTAATCCCATACTGAGAGGAAGCAGTAGTCTCTGCTATTTTGAAATCTTTAGTCATGATCATGTTTAATCCATTATCAGCGCAGTGAACGTACGCAGTCCTGAGGTATCTTTAAAGTCTAGTAGCAAGAAATGCACCCAGCATTATGATAATTCTACAGGATCTATGTCTATAGACCAGCGAATGCTTTTTTGGTTTGAGCCAATTTTTTCTTGAGTCGTTAAATAGTTTAGACAAGCATGACGTAAATTTCGGCTGTCTGCTTGAATCAAAAGTTGCGCCCGATAACGTTCAGCACGCTTTTCTAAGGGAGCAGGAACTGGCCCCATAATAAACACTCCAGCTTGTGGCGGAATCGCTGCACGCAATAACGCTAACTGTTGTAGCGCCTGCTCCATTTCCGCAGCTTCGGCACGGATTAATGCCTGGTAGCTAAACGGTGGAAACTGCCAACGTTTGCGCTCTTCTATCAATTGTCTAGCAAATGCTAAATAACCGTTTTGTAGCAAGGTTAGCAACATAGGGTGGTGGGGTTGAGTAGTTTGTAGAATAACATGCCCCGCTTTATCACTACGCCCTGAGCGACCCGCGACTTGCGTCAATAATTGCCCAAAACGCTCCAACGCATGGTATTCCGAGCTTAATAGTGCTGCATCCACATCCAAAATAACCACCAAAGTTAAATTCGGAAAGTCGTGTCCCTTAGCCAACATTTGCGTTCCCACTAGTAGCAAACGTTCGGTGTTACGTACAGTTTCTAAGTGTCGTTCGAGCGAACCTTTCCGACTAGTGGTATCACGATCAATACGGACTACGGGCGTTTCTGGAAAATATTGCTGTAAAACTAACTCAATCCGCTCAGTGCCATGCCCTTGAGTAATCAGTTGTGGATTATTACAAGCAGGGCAATGAGATTCAGCACGCTCATCAGCGCCACAATGATGACAAATTAAGCGGCTTTTACGTGCGTGATAAGTCATATTGGCGCTACAAGCAAGGCAATGTGCCAGCCAGCCACAAGCAGGGCAAAGGAGTATCGGTGCAAAACCACGCCGATTAATAAACAGCATCACTTGCTCATTGCGTTCTAAAGTGCGCTCAATCGCCTGGAGGGTTAATTTGCTCAAGCCCGAATGCAAATGCTGGTTGCGAATATCTTGGACTTCTAAGCTGGGCTGACGCGCTTTGCCGGGGCGTTGTTCAAGGCGAATATAGTGATAACGGCCTTGATCGGCATTATGCAAGGTTTCTAAAGCAGGGGTTGCTGTACCCATCAGAATCGGGATATTCAGCATCTGCGCGCGCTTAATGGCTAAATCGCGCCCATGATAGCGAAAGCCTTCTTGTTGTTTTAGCGAAGTATCATGCTCTTCATCAATAATGATCAGGCCTAAATTATGAAAGGCCGTAAATACCGCTGAGCGCGTGCCAATTACAATATCCGCTTGCCCTGAGCGCGCTTCCATCCATGCTTGCAAGCGCTCAGTATCATTTAAGCCCGAATGCATAGAACTGATCTGTTGCTCAGGGAAATGATCGCTAAAGCGCTGTACTAATTGCGGAGTTAAGCCAATTTCGGGCACTAAAATCAAAATTTGCTTACCACCAGCTAAAGCATCTTCAATCAAGCGCAAATAAATTTCAGTTTTGCCACTGCCAGTCACCCCATGCAGCAAAATAGGTTGGGGCGTCGGTGCTTGAATCCACTCTTTACATTGCGCAAGGCAAGCTTGCTGTTGCTCGGTTAAGCTAAGTTTAGGGGTTAATTTGCCTAAAGCAGGTGTACGCAGCTGCGGCTGGCTAAGCTTTTCTTGCACCAAGCCTTTCTCAATTAAAGCAGACAACACCTGCCGCCAACCATCACCCAGATGCGTGTGAATCGCGTTAGCAGAGCAGGGCGTATTTTGCTGGCTGAGCCATTGGTATAAGTCTGTTTGACGTTTCGCGCGTTTGAGTTGAGCCGCTGCCTCTGGTTTAGCTAGCGCTTGCCAAGTAATGATTTGTGGTAAAGGTTGACCAGCGCGTAAGGCATTGGGCAGTGCAGTAAAAGCCACTTCACCAATGGCATGCTGATAATAGCGCGCCGCCCATTGGACGAGTTCCAGCAAATGCTGATCCAGCAGTGGCTCACGATCTAATAGCGTTTTAATCGGTTTGAGCTTGTATTGCGTAGGTGTTTCTTCTGCCAGGCCCAACACCACACCAATACTACTACCATGCCCTAGGGACACCGACACACGGCAACCTAAGATTTCAGTGCCAGTGGTTTGTGGATAGGTATAAGTGAGTAGTGTACGCAGAGGGCGTGGTACAGCGATCAGTAGTCTTGCTTCCATAAGCTATTATTTTACAAGATTGCTTACAGCTCGTTTGAATATATTTTTTGGTGCAAGCCGAAGATGAAGAAAATGTGACAACCCCTTGCTGCTTAAAGGAAATTTCGGGTTATGCACAGAAGCTGTGGATAAGTCTGTTGATATCTTGCGGATATTCTTCTGTATGGCCGATGAATAATGGGTGTTAACAAATTGATTAAAAATTAATCAATTCATTTTAAATATTAAAATCAATAACTTATTAATTGTTTCAATCGAGAATACCTTGGTCGCGTTCATGGCTAAGTTACTTGACAAGTGGATATTTTACTTGCTAAAGGATGTGGAAAACTTTTTAAAAAACACTTGCAATTTGCGCTCACTGTCGTTCTAACCCAGCAATCACCTGCAAGCAATCGCCCATTTTGATTAAAGAAGGAACATGCCGCGCCATGATAACGCCCCTGCGTGGTGCATAATAACTATTAGGCTTTTGATTAGTTCGTTCAATATTGTGAATATAAGCAATTAATTGACCAGCCTCTACTGGGTCACCTAAACTGAAGCAGGGTTCTAATAAGCCATTGTGTTCAGCAAATAAGTAACTGTTCCTATTCATGACTAAACCTTGGCTAGTTTGTGCTGAATTTTGTAGCGCTCCTGGCAAAATACCAGCATGAATTAAAAAGTTTTCTAAACCGCGTTTAGCAATCGCAATGGAGCGTGGATTAGTTGTGCCACCACCGCCTAATTCAGTGGAAACAAAAACTTTCCCCATGGTTTCTGCTTGGTGGTCATACATGCCTCGGGTATCTTCTAATAGTTTTAAATAATAGGGTGCGCCAAAAGCCCGCATAGCCGCTTCACATTTAGCCTGCTGCTGTTTATCCACGAGTTCATGGCAAGTCGCAAAAGGCAGAAAATCGAGCGTTTTACCACCGGAGTGAATATCCAAAACATAATCAGCCATTGGCAATAAAACTCGGCTGAAATAATCTGCTAAAACTTGCGTGACTGAACCATCAACCTTACCCGGAAAAATCCGATTCATATTCAGCTGATCGAGCGGCGAGACTCGTGTAGCGGCTTGAAAGGCGGGGTAGTTCATCGCTGGAATCAGAATCACTCGACCTTGAAAATTTGCCAAATCAGTACGTTGCGCAAAATTGTACAAAGCAATTGGCCCTTCATACTCATCGCCATGATTCGCGCCTGTAATCAGCGCGGTGGGGCCTTGACCATGTTTGAATTGCACAATCGGGATTAAAATAGCCCCCCAAGCAGAATCATTTCGCGAATAAGGCAGACGTAGAAAACCATGCTGAATACCATTCTTTTCAAAATCAATGCTGCTAGTAATCGGGTGATCCAGTGTGCTCATTTATTTCACCAATAATTGCCGTGGTACCTTGGCTAAACATAAGCCACCTTGTTCAGTGACCGTAATACTCTCAGTCATTTCAAAGCCCCAATCATCAAACCACATGCCCGGCATAAAATGGAAACACATGCCCGCTTGTAAAACAGTTTGATCATGCGCACGCAAACTCATCGTGCGCTCACCCCAATCTGGCGGGTAACTCATACCGATGGAATAGCCACAACGATTATTTTTTTCATAACCATGCTTATGTAAATGCGTGAAAAAGGTTTGCGCTAACTCACCACAAGTATTGCCGGGCTTAAATAGCGGCAACAGCAGCTCAATACTTTCGGCAATGACTTGTTCAATATCGCGATATTTAGCAGGTGGCGCACCAAAATAAAGCGTGCGTGAAACTGGGCAATGATAACGATTATGTGCACCGGCTAATTCTAAGAACATGCCATTATCCTGTTCGAGGCGCGTACCATCCCAAGTTAAATGGCAGGCTGAAGCCTCTTCGCCCATCCCCATGAGTGGCACAATCGCGGTGTAGTCCCCGTAATAGTCGGGCGTTCCCCAAGTGCCAGCATGTAGAATTTCTGCGGCTAGCTCATTTTTGCGCATACCCGGCGCGGCGACTTCCATAATGCGCGCGTAAACCTGCTCAATCACCAAGCCTGCACGCTGCATGTAAATAATTTCTTGCGGGGATTTAAGTGCGCGCTGCCAATTCACCAGACTGGTTGCATCTTGGAGTTTCGCGTCAGGCAGTGAGCGAACCAAAGATTCCATCGCGCGTGCTGAGAAATAGTAATTATCCTTTTCAAGTCCAATGTGCGCTGCCTGCAAGTTGCGCTGCTTCAAGATATCCGCTAGGTATTCCATCGGATGAATATCCGGCGATTGCACATAATGATCGGGGTAAGTGATCACTTCGCTATGAGGCAAGTCGGTTGTTAAATAAGCCGTTGGCGCATCAATCCCACGTCCAAACCAGAACAACTCGCCATTGCTACCAATCACCACGCACTGATGCACATAAAATGACCAGCCATCAAAACCTGTTAGCCAGCACATATTGGATGGATCAGAAACAATCAGTAAATCCAATCCTGCTTGTTCCAGTGCAGTACGAGTTTTAGCTTGGCGGGCTGCATATTCGGCAGGCTCGAAGCGGCGGCGACTTTCTTTCATGGTGCTAACCTAAATTTGTATACATGTATTAGTTTTAGTGGATTAAATAGTAGTTTTCAAGTCTATTTTTACGTGCTATTAATATATTTGTATACAAATTAGGTTTGACTTGCTTTATGACAGAGCTTCCAACAGCTATTTCCGATGCAGAACAACGCTTTCAATGGATTTATCAGAGCTTACGCACGCGCATTGTGCTTTTAGACTATGAGCCGGGTGCGCGCTTATCTGAGGAACAGTTAGCGGAAGAATTCAAAGTCAGCCGCACACCGATTCGGCGCGTACTAAATCGTTTGGAAGTTGAGGGTTTGCTAGAAATTCGGCATGGTGCCGGCAATTTTGTGACTGAGCTGAGCATGCCAGAGCTGTTAGAAGTGTTTCAGTTGCGCATGGAGTTGGTACGTTTAATGGATGTGCTGACTCCAAAAGCAGCGACTCACCAGTTAATCCAACGCTTAAGCACCCTCCAAGCAGCTTGTTTAGAGATTGCGGCTAACCCCAAACCCAAGCGGCGCTTTGCTGAGCTTAATGTCGAAGTTTTCACTGCTTTCATGAGTTTGGTTGGCAATCAGCCCTTGCGTGAAATCTTAGAGCAACTTTTCTATCGCACCGCACGCATGTGGCCGTATTTATTGGATGAGGAAAATGTCCGCTACGAGGTGCAAATTTTTCATGCTGAAATCGGCGAAGTGCTGCGGCTGCTAGCGAATAATACTTACCCTTCATTTGGGCATCTTTATCGTTGCCATTTAGCGATGGCTTGTCAGCGCCTTGCCAGCATGCAAACTACAGGAGTTTAAATTATGGATCAGCAATTACAGGCTGAGCTTTCGGCGTTAGATCGTGCACACACGATGCACCCCTCCACACATTTAGCGCAATTTGCCCGCGGTGAAGCCCCAAATCGGATTATGGTTGGCGGGCAGGGAATTTATGTTGAAGACAGCACTGGCAAGCGCAGTTTGGATGGTTTTGCCGGTTTGTATTGTGTGAATATTGGTTATGGCCGCCAAGAAGTTGCCGAGGCGATAGCTGAGCAGGCTAAGCAGCTCGCTTATTATCATGCTTATGTGGGGCACTCGCATGAACCGCTCATTCGTTTATCTGAGCGGATTGTGCGCCAAGCCGGCATGGGTATGCAGCGCGTTTATTATGGCTTGTCCGGTTCGGACGCGAATGAAACCAATATCAAACTGGTTTGGTATTACAACAATGTGCTTGGTCGCCCACAGAAGAAAAAGATTATTGCTCGTCAGCGTGGCTATCATGGCTCCGGTTTAATGACCGGTAGTTTGACGGGTTTGCCCATTTTTCATAATGCCTTCGATTTGCCTTTAGACCGTGTCCTGCACACAACTTGCCCGCATTATTATTGGAATGCTCACGACGGCGAAACTGAAGAGGAGTTCTCGCAGCGTTGCGCCGATGATTTAGAGCGCTTAATCCTGCAAGAAGGTGCAGATACTATTGCGGCTTTTATTGCTGAGCCTGTGCTGGGGACAGGTGGAATTATTCCACCTCCTCAAGGTTATTGGGCAGCGATTCAACCCGTTTTACAAAAGTATGAGGTGCTGCTGATCGCTGATGAAGTGGTCACCGCGTTTGGGCGCACCGGTCAATATTTCGGCTCGCATACTTATCAAATTCAGCCCGATTTAATTACGATTGCTAAAGGGCTGACTTCTGCGTATTTGCCACTTTCGGGGGTGATTGTCGGTGAAAAAGTATGGAAGGTATTGGAGCAGGGCACGGATCAAATTGGTGCTCTTGGGCATGGCTGGACCTATTCAGCGCATCCGGTGTGTGTGGCGGCAGCGCATGCGAATCTGGATATTGTGGAGCGCGAAGATTTAACCGGTAATGCGCGTGAAGTGGGCGCTTATCTGCAAGCACAATTACGCGAGCAGTTTGCTGATCATTCGTTAGTAGGTGAAGTGCGCGGCGTCGGTTTATTAGCTGCTTTAGAGTTTGTAGCAGATAAGCATAGAAAACAGCGCTTTGCTCCAACCCAAGCTATTGGTGCTAAAGTTTCGGCGGCTTGTTTGCAAGAAGGTTTAATTGCACGGGCGATGCCGCATGGCGATATTTTGGGATTAGCACCGCCATTAATTATTAGCCGTGACGAAGTTGATTTAATGGTTGGCATGATCAAAACGGCTGTGGATAAGGTTTATAGCAGTTTATAAACCTGTGGTTAAAGTGTTGGGGAGTAGCAATTGTATAGTTTTAAAACACTCCCCTATTTAAGGTAGCTAAACTAATCCAGTAAAAAGCAGGCTCCCGTATTTGCGGCATGCTCAAAAAATTCTCAGTCCTCGATAATGAACTCATCAAATTTAAGGGTTCATAAGTAGGTGGCTCATGTTAATCAAGACTATAACCAAGACTGTGCTGTTGGCTGGTTTAATGGGGGCTGCTTCAGCATCTAGCGACCTTTATTCCAGCTCTTCGGTGTGGAAGGTCAATGACCAGCAGGCTTTTACGGCCTTAATGAGTTGTGACACAACAGCTTCCGCTTGTGTCGCGAAAAAAATGAAGCAACTGGGCGCGAGTGCAGGGGCGTTAAAGTTTAGTGCCGCACTTAAAAACGAAGGCTATCTCGCTCAGTTCCAAGAAAAAGGCAAAGTCGATTTAGGGGCAGTCATTTATCCATTCCGTGCGAATACTAATACCTCTTATGTGCTGCTGAATGGCCAACCTAGCCTTGTCCATACTGAAATTTCCAATGTGGCGGGCTTGGAAAAAGACCCTAGTTTTAAACAACTAAAGAAAAAATATAAAAATTTGGAGTTCTGGGGCACAAATGCGCAGTTTGTGAAATTAAATCAAACTAAAGCAGGCACAAACTATGTATTCAATTATCTGTTGAAGGATGGCTGCCGTGCTTGCGCTGCACCGGCCTCAGCGCAAGTCGAATTTCGCTTTAATAAGCAAGGTAAATTCCTCGGCTCGCAGTTTGTAAAGATCGTGAAATAATAAAAATTTCGTTAAGCAATAAAAACTCCTAAACCTTACGGGTTGGTGCTTAGGGTGCTAACTCGTCTTTTTTATGGCCGCTAGCCATACACTCCAGCTTCCCGCTATAGTGGCAGCCGTTTCCAATCTTGTAGGAATTAGGTATGTCAGCGACTAATCATCCTTCCGCTATCCAAGAATTATTAAACATCATGGCGCAATTACGTGACCCAGAGCGCGGTTGTCCTTGGGATATTAAGCAAACTTGGCAGAGCTTATTGCCCTATACCTTAGAAGAAACCTATGAAGTCGTCGATGCGGTGGATCGGAATGATGCAGCCGCAGTTTGTGATGAGTTAGGCGATTTGCTGCTGCAAGTCGTGTTCATGGCGCAGATTGCGCAAGAGCAAGGCTTATTTAATTTTAATGATATAGCCCGTGGGATTAGCGAGAAGCTTGTTCGCCGCCATCCGCATGTATTCGACGCTACTGCTTACGCGACTGAAGCCGAGCAGAAACAGGCTTGGGAAGCGATTAAACAAGCCGAACGTGCTGAGAAAGCCCAAACGGGTTTATTTGCAGGGATTCCAGCCGCGATGCCTGCTTTGCGCCGCGCTCAAAAAGTACAGAAGCGCGCAGCGCAAGTCGGTTTCGATTGGGAAAACTGGCAGCAAGTTGTGCCGAAAGTTCATGAGGAATTAGATGAAGTCGCGGAAGCGGTTGCGGATAACGAGCCGTTCACACGCATTGAAGAGGAAATGGGTGATGTATTGCTCGCTGCGAGCAATATGGCGCGCATGTTGGGGGTGGATGCGGAAAATGCGTTGCGCTTATCTAGCCGGAAATTTGAGAAACGCTTTGAGCGGGTCGAGCAGTTGCTGGCTAAAGAAAATCTGAGTTTAGAAGTAGCCACACTTGCGCAAATGGATGCGGCTTGGGAGGCTGCGAAGCTTGAAGAAAAAGCTAAAACTCAAGCTTAGGAAAAAATCACTGAACGCATGGAAATCGCACTGCCGGAATAAGCTGCATTAAAGAAGCGTACTTGATCATCCTCATGCTTAGCACCGAGCGCGTAAAAGAGCGGCCATAAATGATCCACGGTTGGGTGCGCGAGTTTAATTAATTTATCTTTGTCGGCAAATTGAATCAGCGCTTGGTCATCGTGCTTTTGCAGTAATTGCGCGATTTTCTGATCGACTGCTTGATTCCAAGCATACGGCTTGCCAGAGTCGAGTGCTTCGGCCTTTAAATTATGCACGATGTTGCCGCTACCCATAATCAATACGCCGCGTTCGCGCAAAGCAGCCAGTTGTTTACCCAACGCATAGTGATAGGCAGCAGGCTTAAAATAATCAATACTGATTTGGAAAACCGGAATATTCGCCTGCGGGAACATCGGCAGCAGCACACTCCAAGTGCCATGATCATAACCTTGGCGCAGATCAAAAGCCGTTTTAACGTGGCTGCCATCGGCTAAAGGTTGTTTGAGTAATACAGCGGCTAGTTGGGCTACTTGCGGCGATCCATTGGCGGGATATTGTTGGGCAAATAACTCCTCAGAGAAGCCACCGAAGTCATGAATGGTTTCAGGCTTCTGGGTCGCCATAATGGCGGTATTGCCATCACTGAGCCAATGCGCAGACACCATTAAAATCGCTTTAGGTTTCGGTAATTCCTTGCCTATTTTCTGCCAAGTCTGGCGAAACGCATTATTTTCAATCGCATTCATTGGGCTGCCATGCCCTACAAACAAGACGGGCATTTTGGGTGTTTGCGGTAACTCGTTTAGATCAACTTGCGTGCCGAGGGCTTTGGCAAGCATGGGGCTAAGGCTCAAAGCCACTAAACTGGAAGCACGAAGAAAGTCACGGCGTTGCATAGCGAATCGTCCTAGTTGATTTTATTAGTAATCTTTTAACTATGCCGTAAATGCTGCTACAGAGATAGGCGTGAAAAGTTAAGAGAGTGTTAGCGCAGGGCTAAATTTTCGGGCGCTTGGGCAGGTAAACTCATCATCGACCTTAATTTATACCGATCCCCCGGATGGGTGAGAATCGCAAAGCTAATCAAACGCTCGCCCGACCAAGTACGCCGACTCACTTGCAAACAAGGTAGATGCGCATCCAATTTTAAATAATGCTGAGCATGTTTATTAGGTAACACCGCTTCGACAATATGCTCCATTGCGGTTAAGGCATATTGCTCCGACAAATATTGGTTTGGAGTGGTTTGGGTGAAGTCTTGCTGCAAATAATTCGGTAGCACTTGTGCCGAGACAAAGCGCTCTTCGAGTTGAATTGGTAATTGGTTTTCGTGGTGCACAATTAGGGAGTGAAATACACGGCTATGCAAAGGAATGCCCAATTGCATCGCCACTGGTTCATTCGCGTTTTGCTCTTTGAGTTCTAATACTTGGCTGCTGTAATGATGCCCTCGCGCGCGCACTTCTTCGGCAATATTACGCACTTCGGCTAAGGGCGATTCGGCTTTGGGCTGGGCGACAAAAGTGCCTAAGCCCGGATAGCGCACCAACAAACCTTCTTGCACCAAATCACGTAGCGCTTTATTCACCGTCATCCGGCTCACGCCAAACTGCTCGACTAGCTCGGCTTCGGTAGGGATTTTATCGCCTGCTGCATAGCTTTGCTTGCGAATCGCATCGCCAATGAATTGCTTAATTTGTTGATAGCGTGGTCGAGTATCCACCCAAAACTCCGAAACTTGTTGGTTTTGGGTGGCAATATTAGCAGTTTTCCTCATGCACTAGGCAAGAGACTGAGGGGCATATAGCGCTTGAGTGTACCGCTGCTCACCCATTGTTTGGCCTTTTCAATATCGGGCGCGAAGTAACGGTCTTTATCATAAAATGTGACACGCTCACGCAATTCCGCTTTCGCCGCTTCAATCAACTCAGTCGATTTCAAAGGTGCGCGAAAATCCAAACCTTGCGCCGCCGACAATAATTCAATCGCCACAATCCCGCAGGTATTATCCGCCATTTCCAATAAGCGCCGCGCCGCAAAAGTCGCCATGGACACATGATCTTCCTGATTCGCCGAGGTGGGCATACTGTCCACCGAAGCCGGATGCGCAAAGGATTTATTCTCCGACGCCAAGGCTGCTGCAGTGACTTGCGCAATCATAAAACCCGAATTCACGCCGCCATTATTCACCAAAAACGGTGGCAATTTACTCAAATTGGAATCAATCAACAGTGCCATACGCCGCTCAGACAATGCACCAATTTCCGCAATCGCCAAGGCTAGATTATCCGCTGCAAACGCAATCGGCTCAGCGTGGAAATTGCCACCGGAAATAAATTCATCGGCCTCAGCAAATACCAAAGGATTATCCGATACCGCATTGGATTCGGTGAGAATCACCTCGGCGGCTTGGCGAATTTGCTGCAAACAAGCGCCCATCACTTGCGGCTGGCAGCGCAAAGAATAAGGGTCTTGCACTTTGCCACAGTTTTGATGTGAGCTGGCTAATTCCGAAGCAGTGCCGAGTAAATTCCGATACGCAGCCGCCGCATCCATTTGGGTTTGATGCCCACGCACCGCATGCACCCGTGCATCAAAGGGTTTACGACTGCCCAGTGCGGCTTCGACTGAAAAAGCTCCAGCCACCGTAGCGGCAGCAAATAAATCTTCCGCTGCGAACAAACCTTGTAGCGCAAAGGCGGTGGAAGCTTGTGTACCATTGAGGAGCGCTAAACCTTCTTTAGGAGCTAGTGTTATCGGTTCAATGCCTGCAATCGCAATACCTTCAGCGGCATGCATACGCTTACCGTTGACCATCACTTCGCCTTCACCTAATAACACCGTGCTCATGTGGGCTAAAGGTGCTAAATCACCTGATGCACCCACCGAACCTTTTTGTGGCACGCAAGGGTAAATACCTTTATTAAGCAACTCCATCAGGCGCTCAATCAGCTCATAACGAATACCCGAAAAGCCGCGTGCTAGTGAGTTGATCTTCAAGACCATCATTAAGCGCACAGTCGCTTCTTCCATGAGTGCTCCTGTACCCGCTGCATGCGACAGCACAATACTACGTTGCAGCAATTCTAAGTCGCGTGGCTCAATGCGCGTATTCGCCAGCAGACCAAAGCCAGTATTAATCCCATACACTACGCGATTTTCAGTAATCACTGTGGCAACGGCGGCGGCACTCGCACCAATCGCAGTACGGCAGGCAGGGTCAAGGCTCACTTGCACCGGTTGCGCGGCGACTTGGCGTAACTGCGCTAAGCTCAATTGCCCCGGCTTAATCATGAGTTCAAACATATCAAGCTCCCAACATTGGTAAATCTAAGCCTTGTTCGCGCGCGCAAGTTTGTGCGCTTTCATAACCTGCATCGGCATGCCGCATCACCCCGGTAGCGGGATCATTGCGCAACACGCGGGCTAAACGCTTACTTGCTGCCTCAGTTCCATCTGCTACAATCACTACGCCTGCATGCTGACTAAAACCCATGCCCACCCCACCACCATGATGGATTGACACCCAAGTTGCGCCCCCTGCGGTATTCAAGAGCGCATTCAACAACGGCCAATCAGAGACGGCATCCGAGCCATCCAACATGCTTTCTGTTTCACGATTGGGGCTTGCGACTGAGCCAGAATCCAAGTGATCACGTCCAATGACAATCGGCGCTTTCAACTCACCTGACTTGACCATTTCATTGAAGGCTAAGGCCAAACGGGCGCGATCTTTTAAACCCACCCAGCAGATCCGTGCTGGCAAACCTTGGAAGGCAATTCGTTCCCGTGCCATATCCAGCCAGTTGTGCAAATGCGCATCATCAGGGATGAGTTCTTTGACTTTTTGATCAGTTTTATAAATATCCTCGGGATCACCCGACAACGCAGCCCAACGGAACGGGCCGATGCCTTGGCAGAATAGCGGGCGAATATAAGCAGGCACAAAACCGGGGAAATCAAAGGCATTGGTGACACCTTTTTCAAAGGCCATTTGGCGAATATTATTGCCGTAATCGGTGGTGGGAGCGCCGCGTGCTTGCAGAGTTAACATGGCACGGACTTGAATCGCCATCGACTCTTTCGCCGCTTCGACCACCGCTTTTGGATCGGTTTCACGCATGCGTTTGGCTTGCTCTAACGTCCAGCCTTGCGGTAAATAGCCATTTAAAGGATCGTGAGCACTGGTTTGGTCGGTGACCACATCGGGCAGAATATTACGCGCGACGATCTTAGGAAAAATATCCGCACAATTACCTAAAAGCCCTACCGAAATTGTTTGGCCTTGCGCTTTGGCAGTGGTGAGCATCTCCAGCGCTTCATCCAAGCTATAGGCTTTTTTATCCACATAGCGGGTGCGCAAACGGAAGTCGATCCGCGATTCATCACATTCCACTGCAAGGCAAGAAAAGCCTGCCATTGTCGCTGCTAAGGGTTGTGCGCCCCCCATGCCACCTAAACCTCCGGTTAGAATCCAGCGACCTTGCGCTTGACCGTGGTAATGCTGCTTCGCCATCGCCACAAAGGTTTCGTAAGTGCCCTGCACAATGCCCTGCGAGCCAATGTAAATCCACGAGCCAGCGGTCATTTGCCCGTACATCATTAAACCTTGCTTATCCAGCTCATTGAAATGCTCCCAATTTGCCCAATGGGGAACGAGATTAGAATTCGCCATTAGCACACGCGGCGCATCGGCATGCGTTTGGAATACACCGACGGGTTTGCCGGATTGAATCAGCAGGGTTTCATCGTCTTCAAGGCGTTGTAACACTTCAATAATCTTGTCATAGCAAGCCCAATTGCGTGCTGCCCGACCAATCCCGCCGTAAACCACCAAATCTTCGGGGCGCTCCGCTACATCGGGATGCAAATTATTCATTAGCATGCGCATCGGAGCTTCGGTGAGCCAACTTTTACAAGTCAACTGTGTGCCGGTGGGTGCGCTAATACGGCGGCTAGGATCGTGACGATTATTCATGGCTGGCTCCTGTAATGCTATAAAACAACCGCACTGCAACCCGCGCGGTGTGTGAATCTTGATCGTAATTGAGGTTATATTCGGCGAGATCGGCGAGGCGTAATTTTTGGCTAGCGCGGATGAGTTCAATCAAAGGCTCAATCACCTCTAAGCCTACGCCACGCGCAGCAGGTGCACTCACGCCGGGCGCGACGCTCGCAGGCAGCACATCCAAATCCACCGTGAGATAGAGGTGATCGCAATCCTCCATAAACGCTTGTAACTGCTCTTTAATGTTGGGTAAATCGAGCAGCGTCATCTGCTTATCCAGTCGATAGCTCACGCCTAAATCTTGCGCTCGCTGAAATAGTGCTTGGGTATTCGCCATTTCACTCACGCCCAAGCAGCAATAGCGAAACGGCCAATCCTGTTCTTGGCAGGCTTGGGCAATTTGATAAAACGGCGTGCCAGAATTGCAGCCATTGGCAGCAGTGCGCAGATCAAAATGCGCGTCGAAATTAATAATGCCAATCTTGGGTGTTTGGGCGCTCAAAGCTAAATAACTTGCTAACCCCAACCACGAGCCATAAGCCACTTCATGCCCGCCGCCTAACACAAACGGAAAATGACCTTGGCGTAATAAAGTTTGTACTTGGACGGAAAGCTCGGCTTGGGCGCTTTCTAAATCACTATGCTGGCAAGCCACATTGCCTGCCTCATAAATTACTTTCTCAGCACTCCATGGAAGACTTGCCAAAAATTTCCGAATTTGATTAGGCGCTTGCACCGCACCAACTCGCCCTTGATTGCGGCGCACCCCTTCGTCGGAACAAAAACCTAAAATGACTAAACCTGCTTTATCTGCTTCACTCACAGGCTTAATTATTTGATGTAAACGCAGCGATAATTCAGGGATTTCGCCTTGATCAACACGCCCAGTCCAAATGCTAGTAAAGTCAAACTCAGGCATGGGTAATTTCCCCTGCAAATACACGCTGCTTAATCGGATTAATGCCCACTTGATAAGCTAATTCGGCAGGATGCTGAATGTCCCAAACGATAAAATCCGCCGCAAAGCCAGCACCTAATTGCCCAATTTGATCTTGTAAACCGAGTGCTTGAGCCGCATGGCGCGTCACACTGGTGAGCGCTTCTTCCGGTGTTAAACGAAATAGTGTGCAAGCCATATTCATTGCTAAGCGAATTGAGGCCAAAGGCGAAGTACCCGGATTAAAATCGGTGGCCACCGCCATTGGCACTTGATAGCGGCGTAATAATTCAATCGGTGGAGTTTTAGTTTCGCGCAGGAAATAAAACGCACCCGGTAATAGTGTGGCGACTGTGCCTGATTCAGCCATTGCCATGACTCCTGCTTCATCCAACCACTCCAAATGATCGGCAGACCATGCGCCATAGCGAGCGGCTAAAATAGCCGCATGTTGATTACTCAGTTGCTCGGCATGCACATGAATGCCTAAACCATAATCACGCGCCACCTGCAAAACACGCTCAGTCTGCGCAGGGCTAAAAGCAATATGTTCACAAAATACATCCACCGCATCGGCTAAATTTTCTGAAACCGCAGCCGGAATCAGTTCAGCACACACCCAATCAATATAAGCATCAGCGCGGTCTTTATATTCGGGCGGTAAGGCATGTGCGCCTAACAGGGTGGTGGAAATGCGCACTGGAAAACTTTTAGCCAATTCACGGGCGGCGCGTAGCATATTGAGTTCAGTGTCTAGATCTAAGCCATAGCCGGATTTGATTTCGATGGTGGTCACACCTTCTGCCATTAACGCTTTCAGGCGTGGAATAGCTAATTCGACTAATTGCTCGACACTCGCTGCACGAGTAGCGCGTACTGTAGAGAGAATCCCGCCGCCTTGTTGGGCGATTTGCTCATAACTTGCACCGAGTAAACGTTGTTCAAATTCTTGGGCGCGATTGCCTGCATGGATGAGGTGGGTGTGGCAATCGATGAGTCCGGGGGTGATTAATGCACCTTGGGTGTCGCTGATGACAGCGAATTTGAGGTTGGCGCGTTCTTGCTCGAAGACTTGCATGGGGGTAATGCATTGGATCATGCCATTGCTTACCCCTAAAGCTTGATGGGTTAATAAGCCATAGGCTTGGGGTTGTGCTGGATTCAAACTAGCTATTTGGGCATTAATCCAAATTTTTTCGCAGGCTGCAAGCACAAGTCTTCCTCGATCTCGATTTTGTATATATATGTATATACAATAACAAGCTTAAGGAAAAAGTCAAGATGCTAGCTTTAGTTGTGGTAATACAGAGTAATTAATTCCGTTTATCCGAAAAAACAAAACCCCCGGCTAGCGGGGGCAGAGGTTGCAGGTTCACACCTGTATGATTATTCTTATTGTAGTTCTGATCGAAGTTCCCAAGACACTCTTTATAAATTCCCCCTGCGCTGTTAACACAGGGGGTATCAGGAGTCGAGGCATGGCAGGCTACTTATTTTTATTATGTATTAAGCCTAACTCGCTACCTCTTAGGGCTTGCTGTTGAACTGCTAACTTCTCCTAAAACTCCCCCCACTTGCGTAGGGGGCATCAGGAGTTGAGGTATTACAGGCAACTTATTTTTGTTGTTGTTTTATGCCTGCTTTCCACCTCTTGGGGCTTGTTGTCTTTATTCCGTTAACCCTTTCTTATTTTTATTCTCGTCCCTTGTGTCTGAGATATTGCAACGCCTGTGCCAACTTAGTTGATATGCACCTAAATGCTTGATATGCAAGGTTTTCAAATATGCCAAGTTTATTTAATAAACAAAATTTATGAATGAGAGCAGTGTCAAGAAGTGACAGAACTGACAGTAACAATTGACACAAGCCTGCGTTTCATCAGTTTTGTGTCATAGATTGTCAGATTTGAGTGGTTTATTAGCGAGAACAGTTTAGCTAAGGCTGGAGCGTAACGCTTGGCGGATCATTTCTTCGACGCTTAGGTTTTGATTTTCTAAGGGTGCGACCATTTTACTAGCTTGAGTAGGCTTATAGCCTAGCGCGAGTAAGGCATTTAAAGCTTCATCAACAGGGGAAATAATCGTAAACGGCGTATTAGCTTGCTTGCTGCTAGCTGTAGCCGAGGGTGTAGCATCGCTTTTGGGTAAGCGATCACGCATTTCGATGATCAAGCGTTCTGCTGTTTTCTTACCTACGCCTGGAATTCGGCTCAAGGCATTCGCATCAGCAGCATGGACGAGTTGCGCAAATTCTTGCGCAGTCATCCCTGAAACAATCGCTAACGCCATCTTCGGGCCAATGCCTGTCACTTTAAGCAGATTACGAAACAGGGCGCGCTCGTCTTGAGAGCTAAAGCCAAATAAGGTTTGCGCATCTTCACGCACAACAAAATGCGTGAAGATGGTCACTTCAGTTTGCTGATCAAGCGGCAAATGGTAGAAGGTATTCATGGAGGCTTGCAACTCATAGCCCACACCATGCACTTCTAATAATAATTCGGGCGGCTGCTTATAAATAACTTTGCCACGCAGTAAGCCAATCATATTGTATTCCTCAGGTTAGCGTGTCAGCCGAACGGCTTGGGCGATACGATTCGTTAAATGGCTAGTATGAGCATGGCAAAGCGCGACTGCTAACGCATCCGCAGTATCCGCTTGTAATTGGCCTTGCAGATTGAGCAGCACTTTTACCATATGTTGCACTTGAGTTTTATCAGCGGCGCCTTTGCCCACAGTCGCTTGTTTGACTTGCTTGGCACTGTATTCATGCACAGGCAAATTCAGGGTGACACCCGCACAAATCGCTGCCCCGCGTGCTTGGCCTAGTTTTAAAGCTCCGCCTGCATTGGTAGCGACGAACACATCTTCCACACTCATTTCATTGGGTTGCCAATCACGAATGATTTGGGTGATTTCAGCAAAGATAATCCCTAAGCGCTCAGGTAAAGGACGATCACCTAAGCGGATACAGGTACTAAAAATATGCTTAACTTTTTGTCCATCCGTCTCAATCACCCCGACTCCGGTAATCCGTGAGCCGGGGTCAATCCCAATGATGCGCCGAGTCATAGACTGACTTGCGGTTTATTCAGCATTCGCTAAAGCTTCCATGAGCTCATCGGGGAAATCAGCATTGGTGAAGACTTCTTGCACATCATCTAAATCTTCCAAGATATCAATCATTTTTAGCAGCTTTTCAGCGGCTTCAGCATCACTGACAACCATTAAATTATCCGCACGCATAGTCACTTCTGAGCTATCAGGAGTCAGGCCGGCTTCAACTAAGGCGTTTTGTACTGCTGCAAAGTTTTCTGGGCTAGTGATGACTTCAATCGTGCCATCTGCTTCAGTCACGACATCATCAGCGCCGGCTTCTAAAGCAGCTTCCATGATGGCATCTTCATTAGCACCGGCTGCAAAGCTCATCACGCCCAGTTTATTGAACATATAGGCCACTGAGCCATTCGTGCCTAAGTTGCCGCCATTTTTGCTAAATGCATGGCGTACTTCAGCAACCGTACGATTCAGATTATCTGTGGAGGTTTCTACTAAGACCGCAATTCCACCCACGCCGTAGCCTTCGTAAGTGACATCGGTGTAGTTATCTGCACCTAATTCACCGGCACCGCGCTTGCAAGCTTTCTCGATGGTATCTTTCGGCATATTCGCGCCAAGTGCCTTCGCAACTGCTAAACGTAAGCGTGGGTAAGCATTCGGGTCAGAAGTTTTACCTTCACGCGCGGCAACGGTGATTTCCCGAATCAGTTTCGTCCAAACTTTTCCACGTTTTTTATCAACTGCGGCTTTTTGATGTTTAATATTCGCCCATTTACTATGGCCAGCCATAACTCATCTCGTTTACTTTATTCAAAAATGGCACATAGTTTATCACAGCCTTTTTGATGTTTGGTGGGTTTCAAATTTCGACCATGTCAAAATCAGCTTTGCTGACGCCACATTCTGGGCAAAGCCAATCATTAGGCAGATCTTCCCAGCGTGTACCGGGTGCAATACCTTCATCGGGTAAGCCCGCTTCTTCGTCATACATGAAACCGCAAACAAGGCACATCCAGGTTTTCATTCTGCCAACTCCAGCAATGAGAAATAATCAATAGGGTTGGCGATTATCAGAAATGAGACTGAAGAATTCAAATAGAGTTTGAGAGAAGAGGTATCTAAGAGATGAACAGAGAAAGACAGAGGGGGGGGAAGGATGAATCTTGCCCAAACAGATCTAGGTAAAGGAGGAGGTTTTACCTAAATCCGTTGAGCTAGAAGAAAGGGTGAAACTTAAGCAACATGGCGCTGGTCATCATCAATGCCTTTGCGGCCATGGCGAACAGCGTATTCGATTTCACTACGAGACAAACCCATATCGCTTAAATCACGGTCGCTTAAAGAACTTAATTCACGAATGGCTTGACGAATTTCAGCGCTAGAATGATCACTATCATTCGCTGCGTCTGCTGGGTGCACTAAATTGCTAAAAAAATGGAATAAACTTTTCATTATTTTCTCCCGCTAGGTAGATTTCTTGTTTCGATGAATGAAGCTTAGGGCTTTTGTTGCATTGCAACAAGCTAGGCTTTCTCATGGGCAGGGTTAGTTAATTTAACCTTCTAGTTCATTTAAGTAGGGAACTTTTAGCCAATTTTGCAAACACAGCGACAGTAGCCTTGTTGCATTTTCAGGTATACTCGCCGCCATTCTTTAAGCTGAGCTGATGCAACTAGCATGATTGTTTTTTCTGATCTTTCTTTACGGCGTGGCCCTAAAGCGCTGCTCGAATCCGCCTCCTTTAGTATTCATCCGGGGCAAAAAGTCGGTTTGACTGGCGCTAATGGCGTCGGCAAGTCGAGTTTATTTTCCTTGATTCGCGGCGAATTAGGGCAGGATAGCGGAGTATTCTCCATGCCACCGGCTTGGGTTTTAGCGCATGTAAAGCAAGAAACGCCTTCCAGCACGAATACTGCTTTGGAATATGCGCTCCAAGGTGATGAGGAGTATGTGCGAGTGCAGGCACAAATTGCAGAAGCCGATGGAGCGCGCTTAGGTGAGCTACATGCACGCTTAGACGCGATTGATGGCTATACGGCTGAAAGTCGTGCGGCTACGCTGCTGCATGGTTTGGGTTTTAAACCCGACGAGATTCAACGCCCAGTTTCAAGCTTTTCGGGCGGTTGGCGGATGCGCTTGAATTTGGCGCAGGCCCTCATGTGTCGCTCCGATTTACTGCTACTCGACGAACCGACCAACCATTTAGATTTAGATGCTGTCATTTGGCTGCAAGATTGGCTGAAAGGCTATCGCGGTACTTTGCTGCTGATTTCGCATGACCGCGAATTCTTGGATGCAATTTGTACGAATATCGCGCATATCGAAATGTCGCGTTTAACCATGTACGGCGGCAATTATTCCACCTTTGAAATCACGCGTGCTGAAAAGCTTTCTCAGCAGCAATCAGCTTATGAAAAACAAAAGCGCGAACGTGAGCACATGCAGCGTTATGTAGATCGTTTTCGTGCGCACGCTACCAAAGCCCGCCAAGCGCAAAGCCGCCTAAAAGCTTTAGAACGTATGGAAGTTATTGCGCCTGCACATGTCGATTCGCCGTTTAGTTTTCAGTTCCGTGATCCGGAAAAGATGCCGGATCGCTTATTAAATATGGTGGGTGTGAGCGTAGGTTATGGCGAGAAAACGATTATTTCTAAGGTGCGCTTACAAATTATGCCGGGTGAGCGTATTGGCTTAATCGGCCCGAATGGCGCGGGTAAGTCGACCTTAATTAAATTTTTAGCAGGAAATTTGCCCGCACAGACGGGCGAATATTGGCAAGCCGCCGATTTAAAAATTGGTTATTTTGCGCAGCATCAATTAGAGCAGCTCAAGGTTGATGAGTCGCCTTTGCAGCATCTGCGTACTTTGGATAAGCAAGCGCGTGAACAGGATTTACGCAATTACTTAGGTGGTTTTGCTTTTCATGGGGAGCGGGTGGATGAAGCTGTTGCACCGTTTTCAGGGGGCGAGAAAGCACGGTTAGCCTTGGCTTTATTGATTTATCAGCGCCCAAATTTATTGCTGCTGGACGAACCCACCAACCATCTCGATTTAGATATGCGTTTGGCGTTGAGTATGGCTTTGCAGGAATTTACCGGGGCGATGGTGATTGTGTCGCATGATCGTCATATGCTGAAAACAGTGACCGATGAATTGATTCTGGTCGATAGCGGTAAAGCCACTGAGTTTGATGGCGATTTAGATGATTATGCGGTGTGGCTACAAAATCGTTTCCGTGCTGAAGAAGCTGAGAGCAAGCCAGCCGAAGCGACTACGACCGCGCATAGTGCAGCCGGGCGTAAAGACCAGCGTCGTGAATCGGCAGAGCGTCGCAAGCAGTTGCAACCACTCAAGCGCAAGGTTGATCAGCTTGAGCAAGAAATGACTAAGCTCAATCAGCAAAAAACTAAACTAGAAGCGGTTTTGGCTGATCCCGAAAGCTACAGCGAAGCGAATAAAACTAAGTTAAAACAATGGCTATTGGATAAAACTGCCTTGGAAGCTAAGTTGGCAACCGTTGAGCTGGAATGGATGACCTTAAGCGAGGAATACGAAACCGCTTTAACAGAGTAGTGGCTATGCTGGCTCTATCAAGAGTAAGCAGGCTGCGCACATGAACAACCCCTATAAAGCTCCCCATGCCACGATTCATGATTTAACTTATCAACCTTTGCCCCAAGCCTTAAAGCCCTTGTATTGGCTGATGGGCTTGGCGTTTGTGTGTTCGTTTATTTCCACCACGCTTGGTTTTGTAAATGTGGTCAAAGCCGCCTCATGGATTTTCATGCTGCCTTGGTCTCAGCAATTGCTACTGTTAGGCTTGGCTGCGTCAGGCTATGGTTTATTGTTCGGCTTCTATTATTTTCTAGTATTTCGCCCTTTGCAGCTGCGTAGGCGTGCTACTAGCCGCTGGTGGTTAATCTCGGTGTTGATCTTAGCGCTGTTATGGCTATGGTTTGCCATCCTGCCTAATGAAAACCCGCCAATGGAAAGCTCTTTAGTCGATGTACTGCTGGCTTCGGCTGAAATTGGATTTTTAATGCTAGGTGGCTTATTAGCAGCACGACCTTTAGCTTTGGCGCATTTGACCCACTAATTTAGTTAGACTGCTTGAATAATAGGCTATGCTTAAAGTTTGAAAGGCAATTACTCACTACCTATGCATAACCCTTATCAAGCACCCAAATCTAAAGTACAGGACTTAAACCATCAACCCTTGCCTGAGCCGTTAAAGATTTTGTATTGGTTGATGGGAGCGGCAATAGCCTGTGCGGTATTCTCTATGATGGTCAGCTTATTTTTTGTTTTTCAAGATATTAGCTGGTTACAGTTGCTAGCTTGGTATGAGCAACTCATCTTTTTGATCATAGCGCCGTCATCATTTGGTTTACTATTTATTTTCTATTATTTCTTAGTGTTTCGCCTTTTACATAAACGCAAACGCTCAACAAGTAACTGGTGGTTCTCAGCAATTTTAGTGTCAGTGGGGCTTTGGTTAGTTATTTTCTTGCTACCCACTATTGGTGATGAAACTGAAACCACTTGGATAGAAGATACGCTCAGTGTATTAGAATTAGGCTTTCTGATCCTTGGAGCTTTCTTGGCAAGACGCCCCGCCGCCCTGCAACATTTGCCGAATTAAATAGCAGCCCATAACTCATATTGCTCATGAGATAGTTTCAGCAGTGTGCAGAGCTCTTGGAGTTGATCTAAGTCTTTAGATTTGCGGCCTAAATCACTGGGTACATCCGGTACTTGGCAATTAATCATAGTAAGTTTGCGGGACAGATGAACAATATCTTCGTGCTGTTTAATTAATGCTTGTATGCGTTTTGCTCCCAATACTTGCATGCTGCTGACTTGTTCTAAATTCGCCAGCAAATTATCCAAAGACCCAAAACGCTTCAGTAGTTTAGCGGCAGTCGACATGCCAATGCCGGGAACACCGGGAATGTTATCGGTTTTATCTCCGGCAAGCGCGAGTTGATCAGCAATTTGTTCAGGCCAAACACCAAAGCTATCTTTTACTCCACCCGCTTGTAAAGCACCACGCTGATTGTAATCCCACCAAATATCCTGCTGCTTGATGAGCTGTGCCAAGTCTTTATCACCGCTAATGATCACAATTTGATGCTGAGGGCTGCGTTGTTGAACCGCCCAAGTACCAATGAGGTCATCGGCTTCATGCCGCGTGCTAGCAGCTTGAGTAATGCCTAAAGCATCCAGAAAATGGCGGCAGAGTTGAAATTGATACTTCAATTCCTCCGGGGCTGAGCTGCGATTGGCTTTGTATTCTGGATATATTTCCTTACGCTCAGAGCTTTGTAAGCTGGTATCAAAAGCAAAGCCAATCTGTTGAGGTTTTTGCTCATGCAGCAGGTGATAAACAAAGCGTAAAAAGCCATGTACCGCATTGACTGGATTGCCAGCGGTGTCTTTGGGCAAGGGGTTGCGCACAAACCAGGCGCGGAAAACAAAAATACTCGCATCAATGAGCCAAACGCGCTCAAGTGAAGCATGTAAAGAATTGGGCATACTGAGGTATAATTTATAAAAGGTTAAGCATAGCAAACCACCGTAAGAATACGGTGGTTTAATGAAAGAAATCCTTTACCTTAAAAGCCTTGGCTTGGGAGCATCCGCTGTTGGTATGAGGCTGAGACATTTTTTTTATAATTCCGATAAAGGATTCGGGCATCTTCCTGTTTCAGTTGAACTTCACTTGAACTGAGCTATTCCTTTAGGTTCAAGCTTTGTTCATCATCTGTTCAGTATTGTATATAGTTGCTCTGCATAAAAGCAGGGTGATTGCTGTAATATGTGGTGGTAGTTAACCGATGAACGGTAAGGCTGTTGATTTAAGTCGCATTTTTTTTAAGTTCTCGGCAGTTTCGAGCCTATGCTTTAAAAATGGGCAGCAGATTTTGCTAGAACAAGGTATTTTGTCAGCTCTCAGGAATCGAAGGGGCAAGGAGCAGCAGTATGAAGGTTGAACCTCTGTATAAATTAGCCATCGTAGCGCTGTTAGCAAGCAGCTTGACTGCCTGTAGTAGCAGGGAGGATGTGCAGGCCTCAACGGTCGAAAACGTGCCTGCTCCGCTTTTCATGCTATCTGCCGATGGAGTAGGGCCTTTAAATGCGGAAACTCCATTTAATCTAGTGCGGATTGGTGATGCTTTTCAAGAGTTTAATGTGATTCAAGAAACACCTGTCAATGGTGATGATAGTGGCCCGGTGATCACTGTCAACCAGCAGGTTAAGCCGTTACTGACGATCAATCCTGATTTTCAGCAGAAGCATATTTTCTCCGTGATTGTGCATGACAATCTGGTGGGTAATAAGTTGGGGCATGTGATCGGTGCGAAATTCTCAGAGGTTTATACACCCGAAACTTTAGAACAGTGTGCACCAGGTGTGGACGATTGGGCAGGCAAGGTGATGTGCTATGCGCCGAAGAATACCAATATCCTCTATTTGTTTAGTGGTACTGAGCCTAAAGTCACTGACAAAACACCGACACCGGCTGAAATGAAGGATTGGGTATTAGCAGAAATGGTTTGGAAAGCATCCACCAAAAAGTAATTGAAAGCTCCTAAGTAGCCCTAGGAGCTTGAGCCTTGTTAAGCAGGCTTATAATTATCGACTTGAGTAGCACCCGCACCGAAGAAGAATTTTTCCATTTCTTCTTCCAAAAATTTGCGATCTTTTGGATTAATCGGGCTGAGGCGATATTCATTCAGCAAAATCGTTTGTTGGCGTAACCATTGTTGCCAAGCCTCTTTGGAGACATTTTCATAAACGCGCTTACCCAACTCACCCGGATAAGTCAGGCGTTCTAAACCTTCTGCTTCGCGACCCAAGATCACGCAATTTACCATTCGAGTCATAGTTCCTCCGTTAAGTTCTTCAAAAGGCGTTGAGCCGCACTCGACAGCCCACCACTAAATTCAGTGCCTGCTTTATACCAAAGCCAGCTATCCCTATCCATTATTCTGTTCGTCGCTGTGTGTAAATCCTGCACATCCACTAAGAGCGGTGTTAAATGCAAAGTGAAATGCGAAAAGCCATGCGTGAGTGTGGGCAAACTTGCGACGGCAACAGGTTCCGTTGTCACAGTGGCTAAAGCGGCTTGTTGATCAGGAAACTCAGGAAAGCTCCATAAGCCCCCCCAAATTCCTGTGGGTGGACGCTTTTCCAAGGCGACTTCGCCATTACTATTTCTCAGTAATAAGGCGACTGCTTGTTTTTCAGGTAAGTCTTTAGCAGGGCGCGGAGCAGGGTAGGCTTCGGGATTGCCTAGTTTGAAGCCTTGGCAGCCAGTTTGAATCGGACAAAGCAAACAAGCGGGTTTGCTGCGGGTGCAGAGTGTTGCACCCAAATCCATCATCGCTTGGGTATAAGCAGCATTACGTTCTGAAGGGACATGCTGCTCTGCATACGCCCAAAGCTGCTTTTGCACGGCAGTTTGCCCCGGATAGCCTGCGACTGCATGATAGCGCGCCAAAACACGCTTCACATTCCCATCTAAAATTGCCTGCGCTTGATTATAAGCTAGTGACAAAATGGCTCCGGCAGTGGAACGCCCAATTCCCGGCAAGGCTTCGACTTCTGCGAGCGTTTTGGGAAACTCACCTGCGTGCTGATCACGAACCCTTTGCGCGGCTTTATGTAAATTGCGCGCGCGCGTGTAATAACCCAAACCTTCCCAATGTTTAAGCACCGCATCCGCAGGTGCATTGGCTAAGCTTTGAATATCAGGGAAGCTCTGCATGAAGCGTTGGTAATAGGGAATAACGGTGGCGACTTGGGTTTGTTGCAGCATGATCTCAGAAATCCACACCCGATAAGCTGTAGGATTTTGCTGCCAAGGCAAATGCGTGCGCCCGCTATGATCAAACCAGTTTAAAACTTTATCCGCAAAGCTCTCAGCCACGAATACGACCTGTATTTATCAATGAATGACTAGGATAGTAAAATTGCAGCCTGCTGTATAAATCCCTTAAGACTGAAGCGAGCTTTGCAGGTAAACTTGGCGACTATTAAACTTAAAAGACGGTAATTGTTGTCTTAAGCAAAACACTCTACAATAGCCAGCTCACACACCTTCTGCGGGTGTAGTTCAATGGTAGAACGGCAGCTTCCCAAGCTGCATACGAGGGTTCGATTCCCTTCACCCGCTCCAGTCTATCTTTTCCTTGTTTCTCCTAACCCCTCAAAAATACCTAAATCATTGATATTTTAGCGCCTTTCATTCTACGAACGTATCTCTAGTATTCCCTATAGCGCCAAAATTAGCGGATAGGATTGCGGGTATAGAGAGCGGGTATGATTGCCCATAACCTTTGACGAATAAGGGAGTTCGATAGCGTTATGGTAGGTAAAACGATAACTTTACTCACTGACTTAGAAGTCAAAAATGCAGAGATTAAAGAGAGTAGTTATAAGCTAAAAAATATGCGCGGGCTACTTTTGCAAGTGAACTCAATCGGCTCCAAAATCTGGCGGCTGCGCTATCGAAATCCTAAAGCCAAGTAAGAAACCATGTACACCATCGGCACTTTTCCACAAATCAAATATGCAGCCGCCCGCTTGGCAGCGATTGCTCCTAGTGATCTGAAAGCTAAAGAGCTGAATGACTGCTTCTGTGAATCTTCGCCGGTTGCATCCGCGCTGAGCTGATGCGCTTTCACGTAGTTGCCATTCGATAAACTCACATTCCACGTCGGGTTCAATGACCCGCTATTTGAAAACGCTACGCCATTTGCCGCGAGCAGGGTGGTAAAAAAACGTATGTTGTTGAAAATCTAATGGAATTAACGCTGGATTAGCATGCCATAATTCAGCGACATGTGCTGAATAGGCTAATTAATAATTTAATTTAAGCCTAATTTAAATTATTAAATTTATTTGATAATTATCTTTAAAATTAACATTTAAGTTTAGTATTAACTGCTATCAATGTTATGATTAATACTCGCCCATTTTTGGCTTCTATTAATGACTCAAGACTATTCTGGCCACAAAGATATTCTCCACTCCAAACGCGCGAATATGTATTACCAAAGAAGCCGTAAAGCCCCTTCCTTGAGGTAGGGGATATAAGGCTATCGGCGGAACGCCGATTAAAGTAGTCTATCCTGTTGCTCAACATATTGTTTAAGGACTGATAGAGGCGCGCCGCCG
>JBATOI010000013.1:0-209881 GCA_049290875.1 Thiolinea sp. | reverse complement strand
GAGTGTTTCGAGGTTCATGATCGTTTTCATCCTAGGGATCATGAACAGGTTACGCCACGCCGTCAGGCTCATTTTATGCTGGAATCTCGCACACGCTTCAGGCTCATTTTATGTTGGAGAAGGCTCTCAGTTGACAGACCTCTGCTAAGCGCATACGCTGGTGAGTATGAAACGCTATCTAGTCATTTTCTTGTTCATCATTAGCTTCATTGCGAATAGCAGTGGGATGGCAAGCGTATGGTTGCTGCTAAACAATGCTAGTGACAGCATGCAAGTAATGACTGAGTATCATGCTCAGCCCCTGCAAATGGCTGAAGCTAGCAAACATTGCCATGATGTTAAAGTGACTACTACGGTAATGGCTGCTAATTGCGATATGCAAATGGGCTGCGCCTGTGATAATTGTTTCACTCATTGTGGTGGCGCTTTGCTCACCGCAGAATGCCCTCGTTTTGTGACACAGCCTCATTTTTTAGTAAGTATTCAAGCGCATTATTATACTCCGCTGATTAGCTCCTCCTTTTTAAGACCCCCCCAAATTTCCTAAATCCTTGGCAGGCTGTTAACTGCGCGATTGCGTGGTATAGGCCTATATTTGCTCATGATGATTCCATACGTGCTGTAGGCTATAGCTGGCAATCATCAACGAAAAATAAATGTACTAAAGGATTGATCATGAAATCCACTGAAAACAATGGCTTGCCTTTCGATTTGGCACGCCGCCAGTTTATGCAAACGCTGGGTGCTTGTGGCGTCTTAGCGGGCTTGGGTTTAGCGCCACGCTTTGTGCAAGCCGCTATGCCCGACTCGATGCCTACGGATTTGCCTGTGCTGGAAGGCCCAAATTTTGATTTAACGATTGAAGATATTACGGTCAATTTTACCGGCAGACCTTTCCGTGGGATTGGCATAAATGGTTCTGTGCCTGCGCCTACCTTGCGGATGCGCGAAGGCGATGACATTACCATTCGCGTCACCAATAAAATGAAAGTCACCTCGTCCTTACATTGGCACGGGATTATTTTGCCGGAAAATATGGACGGTGTGCCCGGTTTAAGTTTCGACGGTATTCAACCGGGTGAAACTTTCGTTTATCAATTTAAAGCCCAACAAAACGGCACTTACTGGTATCACAGTCACTCAGCTCATCAAGAGCAAGCGGGTTTATATGGCGCTTTGATTATCGAACCGCGCCAAGCCGATATTGTGCGAGCCGAGCGTGACTATGTAATTTTGCTCTCAGATTGGGCGGATGCGACCCCACAGCAGATTTACGCCAAACTGAAAAAACTCAGTCATTACTACAATACCCGTGAGCGCACTTTGGGTGATTTGGTGCGTGAGTCGCAACAAGAGGGTTTTGGTAAAGCCTTTCAGAATCGGCAAATGTGGAATGACATGCGTATGAGTGATCGGGATATTTCCGATGTCACCGGCAAGGTGTATACCTTTTTAGCCAATGGGCAAACCCCGAAAGACGGCTGGGAAGGGCTATTCCGCCCCGGCGAAAGAGTGCGTTTGCGCTTTATTAATGGCTCAGCAATGACCTTTTTTGATGTGCGTATTCCGGGCTTAAAGATGCAGGTGGTGGGTTCGGATGGGCAATATGTGCGTCCGGTATCGGGCATTGATGAGATTCGGATTGGGGTGGCGGAAACTTATGATGTGATCGTGCAGCCGCCAGCAGGCGTTTATACGATTTTTGCGCAAGCGATTGATCGTTCGGGTTATGCGCGGGGCACACTGACTAGCCAAGCTGGGCAACGGGCAGCGATTCCAGCCCTTGAAACTATGCCCGTTTTAAGCCATTCCGACATGGGCATGGGGGGTATGGAAATGGGTGATATGGCAGGGATGGATCATAGCAAAATGGGACATGGCACGAGCAGTTATACGCCGCGCGTCCCCGTCAAAATGGGGCCACATATCGATATGATGGCGACCAATCCGCAAGTGCGCCTGAACGATCCGGGGGTGGGTTTGCGCAATAATGGGCGACGTGTTTTGACCTATGCGGATTTACGCAATCTCACGCCTACTCGCGACAAACGTCCACCCAGTCGTGAAATTGAACTGCATTTAACCGGCAATATGAGCCGCTATATGTGGTCAATTAATGGCGTGGGTTTTATGGATGCCAAACCGATAGCGCTCAAATTTGGGGAGCGGGTACGCATTACCTTCATTAATAACACCATGATGAATCACCCGATGCATTTACATGGCATGTGGAGTGAGCTGGAAACGGGCGATCCGAATTACTTGCCGCGTAAACATACCGTGGTAGTGCAGCCGGGGGCGAAAATCAGTTATTTAGTGACCGCCGATGCCATGGGGCAGTGGGCGTATCATTGCCACATGCTATATCACATGGACGGTATGATGCGTACTGTGGTTGTGGCTTAGGAAGAGGAGAATCATTATGAAAATTTATCCCAATTTATTCTCAGCCACCTGCTTACTCGCTGTGTTGTTAGCACCGTTGGCACAAGCGCAATCGACTTGTACGCCCGAACATGCCGCGATGGGACATTGCACAATGGATACGCCGAAAGTGGAAGCTGCAAAATCCGAATCCAAGCCCGCTTCCAAATCAGAGGCCACCAGTAGTGCTTGTACCGCAGAACATGCGGCAATGGGGCATTGCACCATGCCTAGATCAACACCTAAAGCATCTGCTCAAGCTAAACCTGCCGCAAAACCTAGTGCACCTGCAGCGAGCGCTTGTACACCCGAACACGCGGCAATGGGTCACTGCACAATGGATGCGGGTCTTCCAGTCAGTGATGGCTCCGCCGAAACCCATATCCCGATGCCGTATCACCAAGCGATGGATATGAACGATGATCCGTTTTTAAGCAAAGTGATGATTGACCGATTTGAAGTTCGCAAGGGAGATCATGGCAACCCGGTGATACTGGAAGCGGATGCTTGGTTTGGTAAGAGTGTCGATAAGCTGTGGCTAAAAACCGATATCGAAGCGGTCGAGGGTGACTTGGAAGAAGCGCAGCTACAGGTCTTATATAACCGTGCGATTAGCCCGTTTTGGGATGTCCAAGCCGGTATACGTCATGACTTCAAACCGGTCAAGCGCACTTGGGCTGCCTTAGGCGTACAAGGTACTGCGCCGTATTTTATTGAAACGGATGCCACGCTGTTTTTGGGCAAATCTGGGCAAACGGCTTTAACTTTGTCCGCAGAGAAAGAAGTCATGCTGACCCAAAAAACGGTATTAATCCCCGAACTTGCCATGACTCTTTATGGCAAAGATGATCATGAATTAGGCGTGGGATCAGGGGTTTCTGATCTAAATCTGGGTCTGCGCCTGAGTCATGAGTTTAGACGCGAATTTGCGCCGTATATTGGGGTGAATTGGTCAAAAAAGCTGGGTAAAACCGCTGATTTGGCTAAGGAGCATGGCGACAAAACGCAAAACACCGAGTTTTTACTGGGCATTCAAGCTTGGTTCTAACATCAATCTTCTTAATTAATAGTAAGGAATAATTATGAAACTAATGAAAATCTTAGCAGCAACACTTTTACTAGTGAGCAGCTCCGTTTTTGCACATACCGGCTTGAATTCATCTGTTCCCGCAAATAACGCGATGCTGGATAAAGCGCCTACTGAGCTAAGTTTAACCTTTGGAGCAAAAGTTAAATTAGTTGGGCTAACCGTGGTCGATTCTAAAGGCAGCAAAGTGGCGTTGGACTTCAAAGCACCTAAGGACATGCAAAGCTCATTTACGCAAAAATTGCCGGTGCTCAAACCGGAAAGGTATACCGTGGATTGGGTGATGATGGGAGCAGACATGCACAAAATGACCGGAAAATTTGGCTTTATGCTGCATGGCCCGAATGGGGCAATGCCGCAGTCGCATGATGCAATGCCTCATCCACACTAAAACCACCTAGTTTTTAATTAGCTTTTGTGCTGTCTAGAACAGGCAGCACATTTCTTAGGGAGCAAACAGACTATGGCCGAAGGATCTCCTTGGATGGTCGCTATTGTTTTGAATAAATACCTGTTGTATTTGGCGATTGCAGCAGGGGCAGGCAGCGCGTTTATGTTGACGCAAGCTCAGGCTAGCCTACTCAATCCGTTTAGTTGGCGTTACGGTGTATACAGTAGTGTGCTTGGTTTGGTATTAGCTATTGTGGATTTTTTCTTACAGGTGGGTTTATTTGCTGATGCAGGTTTAGCGGGCTTGGCCGATAGTAACTATATCGCCATGATTTGGGATGCCCCTTTAGGTTGGCAACTCGTGTTTCGCGTGCTGGGATTTTTGTTGCTGCTGTTGGTGATAGGATGGAGTTGGAAGCAAAGACAGGCGCTGCATTGGCAGGGTTTGTTAGCTTCTGTTTTAGCTTTAACCTTGTTGTGTTATGCGGGTTTGCACGCAGGACATACAGTGGAGCACGCCGCTTGGGTGCATTGGGCTTTAAGTTTTCATTTTGTCATTGGCTTATGGTGGATGGGCTGCTTGTGGCCCTTAGCACTAAGCTGTCAAGGTTTAGAGCCTGTGCGTTTACAGCAACTCATGCAGAGCTTTGGAATCATAGCAGGCTGGTTAGTGCCCATTTTATTAATAGCTGGCTTGGGTTTGGCTTATGCCTTAACAGGGAGTTGGCAGCATTTATTCACAAGTGCCCACGGTCAATTATTACTAGCAAAAATTGCTTTAGTTGTGGGCTTGCTCGGAGCGGCGGCTTATCACAAATTGAAGTTGGTGCCGCAATTAACTGAACCATATAGAGCACAAACCTTACAACGCTCTATTTATCGTGAACTGGGTATAGGCTTAGCGGTGTTGTTGCTAACGGCTGTGCTATCAAGCATGGTTGGCCCCACCGCCTTAATGAATTAAGAGGAGACACTGGTATGAAAAAACGATGGACATTAGCACCTATTGCTTGCGTAGGTATTTTGGCTAGCCTCACGGCTATTTCCTTGAATGCAGAAACACAATCAGAATCAGAATCAGTATCTAGTACGGCTAAAACCACCGAGGTTTTGCCTATTGTGCAAGTTTATAAAAATGCTAGCTGTGGTTGTTGTAAAGAGTGGGTCAAGCATTTGGAAGCAAATGGTTTTTCGGTGCAGGCACATGATGTTGATAATCTGTTGCCCTACAAAGAGCAAGCAAAATTAGGTGCAGGTATGGGGTCTTGCCATACGGCTTTTGTCGATGGTTATGCGATTGAAGGGCATGTACCTGCCCGTGATATTAAACGCTTATTGCTAGAAAAACCGTCTATTTCTGGTTTAACAGTGCCGCGTATGCCGATTGGCTCGCCGGGGATGGAGGTTGAAGGGCGGCCAGCAGATGCTTATCAGGTCTTGAGTTATAAAGATGGGCAAGAGGTTGCTGTATTTGCGGATTATCCAGCTGGCCAATAAGTTTTTAAGCGTTGACGGCTGACACAGCCGTGTTCTGATCAACACGGCTTTAAAGTGCTGAAGATTAGTTTGCTAACTGTTGCTCTAATAAATCCAACACCCGCATGGCCGCCAAGGCTTGTTGCACACTTGCATTGGGTTCGCGCTTTTCACGAATGGCGGCAATAAACTCACGATCCTGCAGTTCAATACCATTCATGGACACATCGACTTGGCTGACATCAATCGGCTTTTCATAGCCATCCACGAGATCATCATAACGCGCCATGTATGTACCGTTATCACAGATATAACGGAAGAAAGAGCCGAGTGGGCCATTATTATTAAAGGATAAAGACAAAGTACAAATCGCACCGGATTCTGATTTCAGACCAATGCTCATATCCATTGCAATGCCAAGCTCTGGGTGTTTGGGGCCTTGGAGACCTTGAACTTGAACGATCTTTTCACCCGTTTGATAAGCGAATAAATCGACCGTATGACAAGCATGATGCCAGAGTAAATGATCAGTCCATGAACGCGCTTGGCCTAAAGCATTCAGATTTTGGCGGCGGAAGAAGTAGGTTTGCACATCCATTTGTTGGATTTTCAATTCACCCGCGACGATCTTTTTGTGTATCCATTGGTGACTTGGGTTAAAGCGGCGTGTGTGTCCTGCCATGGCAATTAAGCCGGTTTCTTTCTGCTTAGCACAAACCGCCTCAGCATCAGCCAAAGTATCGGTCATTGGGATTTCGATCATGACATGCTTGCCAGCATTCATGACTTGCAGGGCTTGCGCAGCATGAATAGGTGTCGGGGAAGTAATGATCGCGGCTTCAACGCCGGGTTGGGCTAAACCTTCAGCTAAGTCTAAAGTCCAGAACGGAATGCCGTATTTTTCGGCGACTTCGCGAGTGCTATCTTCGGTGCCGCCGACTAAGCTGACGACTTCAGCATCAGGAATGTTTTTTAAAGCATCTAAATGCTTCTGACCAAATGCACCTTGGCCGACCATACAAATTTTCATCATGCCTCCTAAGCTCTATCCTCTTTGAGTGCCTAGATTGTACTAAGCATGCAGACAGATGCTAGGGGCTAGCGTGGGAATGAGGCAAATGGGTAGTTTTTTGTGGGAAAAGTACAAGGAAGCTTTCATCTCTAACAGCACGCGCTTTTGCTTAATAATTTCCTCATAGTCCGTTAATCTATAAGGCTTAGCATTCTCACATATTTTGATCGGTCATTAGCCAATTATGCCCAATGCGAGTGGGTAGGGAGTTTAGGTCTATGAAAACAGCTACAGCTTTGCAAGCTGGTTTATTAAGTGCAGCTTTGATGCTTGCGTTTAGTGTATCGGTCGCAAAAGCTGCATCGACCGATTGGCGCAAAGATGCCGCAGGGCGCCAGGTGGATTGCGAGCTGCAAGTCAAAGGTAAAACTTACCTAAAAGGGACTTGTATGTATGACGCTGATGCCGATGGTTCGTTTCGCTTGATGGGTGACAAGTATTTTGTGTATTTGAATATGCTGGATGGTGGCGTTGCTGGCGCTTCTTGGAATGAAAGCCCAGAAAATTCCCACGCACATTCGCTATTGGGTGAGGATTTCAAACGTAAAGGCGCTTGTTGGGTCGGTAAGAATGCCAAAGTTTGTGCTTGGGATAAACCGAAAGCTAATACTAATGCTTCAAAAGTTGAGCCGATTAAATTTGCTAAAGGCGCAACCAGTGCCACTGTCACAGGTAAACTGTCTGGCTTTGATGATGAAAAAACTTACAGTATTGCCGTTGGTAAAGGTCAAGACATTAGCGTGGAGCAAGTGAGTCCGGGTGATAAACGCACCACTATTTGGCTAACTGATCCCAAGGGCAGCGATGCTAGTGATGCGGATTTGTCCTGTAATAATAAAAAGCAGGTTTCGCCAACCCTCGCGGGTACTTACACCATTAAGGTGAGCGAGTGTATGAAAGCTGATCCGTGGAAGGTGACTTATACGCTGAAAATCACTGTGAAATAAGCGCGTTTCACGCTTGCATTTGCTTAGTTGAAGTCATGAGCTAAGCAAATGCTTCGGTTCAATATCACCCTTGTCTTCTTACCAAATTTATATAATTGTGACTTTAAAATATTAGGAGCCAGAGCTTTGCTCATTAAACTAGCCGCTTTGCACTTGGATTTATTTTACGCATGGCAAAAGCATTTTTCAGGTTGCGCGGATGTTGAAATCATCGACGGCGATATTTTGGCGCAATCAGCTGATGCTTTAGTCAGCCCTGCGAATAGTTTCGGTTATATGGATGGTGGTTTAGATTTAAAAATCTCGCAAAAACTCGGTTGGGATATTGAGAAAAAGGTTCGGCAAAAACTGCTGGATGAGTTTTATGGTGAGTTGCCTGTGGGTAATGCCTTGATTGTTGAAACAGGTACTCGCGATTTCTCTTATCTTATTTCAGCGCCGACCATGCGTGTACCGATGGATGTATCGCAAACTGCCAATGCGTTTTTAGCCTTTAAAGCGATTTTGGTCGAGGTGAAAAAATTCAATGCAGAACAGCCACGGATTCACTCCTTAGTGTGTTCAGGCTTGGGTACTGGGGAAGGTCGAATGAGTGCTGAGCAATGTGCAAGACAAATGCGAGCAGCTTATGATGTGGTGGTATTGAGGAAGGTTTTAACCCAAGGTGGTTTGGCGGGGGCGGTTAGGAATCATCAGTTTTTAATCCAATACGAATAAGAAGAGGCACTCTAAAAGAATACCTCTTCAAATGATTAGCTAAACGCCCTTATTCTCCAACACCAAATGCCCCACCGCCGTATTCGAGGCAGGCACATGATAAAAGCGGTGTTTCAATTCCACTTCATCATTCAGTGCACCGCGCATAATCAACCACATGACTAATTCAATGCCTTCCGAACCCGCTTCGCGCACGTAATTGAGATGCGGGACTTTAGCTAATTCGTCGGCCTTATCAATAATGCGATCTAAGAAATCATTATCAAATTCTTTATTGATTAAGCCAGCGCGTGGGCCTTGGAGTTGGTGGCTCATGCCGCCTGTACCCCAGACTTGTACATTCAAATCTTCAGGGAAGCTTTCAATCGCTTTGCGCAGGGCTTTGCCCAAGTCATAGCAGCGCTGCCCTGATGGTGGTGGATAGAGCACCACATTCACCGCGAAGGGAATAATCAAACACGGCCATTCTTCGACTTGTCCAAACACCAAAGACAAGGGCACAGTCAAACCATGATCCACGTCCATTTTATTAATCACGGTGAGGTCAAAATTGTCTTGAATCAGGCTTTGGGTAATGTGGGCAGCGAGTTGCGGATGACCTTTCACCGTCGGCACGGGACGCGCCCCCCAACCTTCATCAGCAGGCTTAAATTCAGCCGCACAGCCTATCGCAAAAGTCGGAATAAAGTTCATATCAAAGGCGGTGGCGTGATCGTTATACACCAGAAAAATCACGTCTGGTTTTTGCTCTTTAATCCATTGTTTAACGTATTCGTAGCCCTTGAATAGCGGCTGCCAATACGGTTGCTCGGTTTTGCCCAAATCAATCGCTGCACCAATCGCGGGTACGTGGGAGGTCGCAACGCCTGCGGTTATTTTTGCCATTATTTCTGCTCCTCTTTGTACAAATTGCCTTCGGGTTTGCGCCCGCCATCCAGCATCATTTGCGCGTATTCTTCTTGGCTCATGCCCGTCATGCTGGCGGCTGCCACTTGGAAACTTAAACCATCGGTGGAGAAGATTTTCGCGAGGAAGTAGATATTACCACCTAAGCTCATCATCCAATTATAATCCCTTGCCAGTACCGCCTGCTTTTGCTCCTCTGTCATGTCCCATTCATCTAAGTAGGCACGCTCATTGGCTTTGAATTTCTCGCGGTTTTCCGCTTTCATCAGCGAAATCGCAAACTGATTAAGGTGATAGCCTTTAAACGCCATATCAGGGTCGAAAAGCGTCGTACCCGGAATATCATCATAAGGTTTAGGCTGACGACTCATAGTAATCCTACCTCTTGTAAGCGGGTGTCTAAGCGCGGGAATACATGACGAGTATTCAATTCAAACACTTTCTGTTTATCGTCCGCACTCAAAGCACTGCCGTCGATATAGCGCTTGGTGTCATCAAAATAATGTCCAGTTTGCGGGTCAATGCCACGCACCGCACCAATCATTTCCGAGGCAAACAGAATGTTCTCAATCGGCACGACTTCCAGTAGTAAATCAATCCCTTCTTGATGATAAACGCAGGTGTCGAAGTAGATGTGCTCTTTAATAATCTCATTCAAATTCGGCAGTTTCATCATATCCGCCAAGCCACGGAAACGCCCCCAGTGATAAGGCACTGCACCGCCGCCGTGTGGAATAATGAATTTCAAATTCGGGAAGTCTTGAAATAAGGTTTTCGCCATCATTAAATGCTGGAAAGCCGTCGTATCAGCACCCAAATAATGCGAGCCAGTGGTATCAAAACATGGGTGGCAAGAGGCGCTGACGTGAATCATCGCAGGCACATCTAGCTCCGACATTTTTTCATAAATCGGATACCAATAACGATCATCCAAACGTGGCGCAGTCCAATGCCCGCCGGACGGATCAGGATTCAGGTTGCAACCGACAAAGCCTAACTCTTTCACGCAACGTTCTAATTCAGCGGCACTGGCAACCATATCGGCTTGCGGCGATTGCGGCAGTTGTGCTGCGCCAATGAAATTTTGTGGATAAAGGTTAGTGATGCGATAAATCAAATCATTGCAATGTTCCGTCCAATACTGACTGGTGGACCGATTACCAATGTGATGCCCCATCCAACTCGCACGCGGCGAAAATACCGCAACATCAGTGCCACGTTCGCGCTGGAGCTTGAGTTGCGCACCTTCCAAGCTATCGCGAATCTGATCATCGCTAATATTGACCACGCCTTTGACATGATCGAATAAGGGATCAGTTTTGAGTTCTTGCTTTTGTTGATCGCGGTATTCGCCCAACTCATCCGGGGCAGTGGTGTAGTGACCGTGGCAGTCAATGATCAAAGGTTTAGTCATGATGCATCCTCCAACTCAATAGGGTTAAGGTTGAGGATTCGAAATGAAGGGTAGCTTGCATAACCTTAGTTCTCATCCTAAAAGATTATGCTAGCATTCTAGGCGGTTTTTGGTCGCTTACCCATGCTTAAAATCAGTGTGTACTTGTACTTTTTGGATGAATTAGTCTGGCTGCAAGCTTGCACCTTCGCTGCCAGTGAAAGCAGTTGATTTGATGATAAGTCTAAGAATGTAAACTATTGAGAAGATCATCAGGCGTATCAATATCCTGCAGAATCCCGATATCATCAGTAGAAATCAAGTGAGTCTGCTCTGCATACCGCTTCAATAACTGATTCGCCCCCGTATCTTGAGCTAGCTGCAATAATTCATCCTTAAGTTGCTTGGCAAATCCAACCGGATGGCCGCGCTTACCTTGATAACAAGGCGCTGCAATCCTTGCTCCCTTCATTAAGGACTCAGCCACTGCATATATCGTTTCGACTTGAATAAAAGGCATATCTGCTAATGCAATCAGCCAGCCTTGGCTCTCGGAACTGTGTGCAATCCCTTGCGCTAAACTAGTGCCCAAACCTTGTTCGGCGTTTGGATGGACGACCACTTGAACATCCAAAGCTCGATACCGTTGGGCTAACTCAGGTGAATGAGGATTAATCACTACCAAGACACTTTCAAATACTTCACAAAGTTTCTGTGCCGCGATTAAGCCGAGCGGTATTCCGTCGTTCAAGGGGTGTAATAACTTAGCTGCACCAAAGCGTTTGCTTTGCCCAGCAGCGAGCAAAATAGCAGTAAAGTCAGCGCTGATTTTCTCAGACACGTCGATTTCGCTGCGCGGTAATGTCTGCCATGATCGAAATGGCTATTTCAGCGGGGGTGCGACTGCCAATATCTAAACCGACGGGTGCATGCAAACGCGCAATATTCGCTTCGGGGATTTCTAAATAACGCATCCGTTCACGACGCTTATCGCTGGAGAGTTTTGAGCCTAAAGCACCAATATAAAAAGCATCGGTATTCAAGGCTTCCATTAGCGCCATATCGTCGAGTTTGGGATCGTGAGTCAGGGTTAAAATAATACTGCGTTGATAGTGCTTGAGGGCGAGCACCGCATCATCTGGCATGATACGGGTGAGCGGCGCTGCGGCAATATTCCATTCTTCACGATATTCCTCACGTGGATCACAGACCTGCACTTGATAATCCAAAGCCAGCGCGAATTGTGCAACATAACGCGACAAATGATTCGCACCAATCAATAGCATGCGCCATTGCGGGCCAAACAGTTTTTCTACTCGCTGATTAGCGAGGCTGAAGGCTTTGGTAGTTTGTGGGTTGGAAACAGGCTTGAGCACAGCTTCTCCCGTTGCCAGATTCAAGCTGCGTACTAAGACTTCGCCAGCTTGTAAGCGCTGCAGTAATGACTGCCAATGGGCTAGATCCTGTATGGGTTCAAGCAGCAATTCCAATTGTCCACCGCAAGGCAAACCAAAGCGAGCAGCTTCATCTTGAGTGACGCCATAGCGAATCGTGGTCGCTTGTTGCAGATGTTTCCATTCGCCTTGTTGGCAGCGCTGGAGTAAATCGTCTTCAACGCAGCCCCCTGAGACTGAACCTGTATGACGCCCCATAGAGGTGATTGCCAATAAAGAACCGACTGGGCGTGGAGCCGATCCCCAAGTTTTCAATACCGTCACCAACAAGGGTTGTAATCCTTGTTGGTGCAAGTCCAAGGCACGACTGAGCACTTCAAGGTCAGCACCGTGCATGGAGATAGACATTAGGCTTTGGTTCCTAAGGGTAATTCATAATGGCGTTTACCTGTGACTGCAAAAAGTGCATTGGCAACTGCTGGAGCTAAGGGAGGTACACCCGGTTCGCCAACTCCAGTCGGGTCTTCTTGGGAGGGGAGAATATGCACTTCAACCACTGGCATTTGCCCCATCCGTAGCGGGATATAATCATGGAAGTTCGATTGCTCGACTTGACCATCCTTTAAGGTGATTTTTTCACCCAAAGCCGCAGACAGAGCAAAACCAACCCCACCCATCATCTGTGCCTGAATCACGCTTGGATTGACCGCAAGACCACAATCGACAGCAACCACGACTTTATCCACCGTGAAGGTTCCATCGTCTTTCACGGTCACTTCGGCTACTTCGGCGACATAACTATCAAAAGATTCGACCACCGCAATACCGCGTCCACGACCTTTGGGCAAAGGGCTACCCCAACCGGCTTTTTCGGCGGCTAAATTCAAGACCGCTAAATGGCGCGGTGCATCTTTCAATAGATCACGGCGGAATTCCACCGGGTCTTTACCGGCATTGCTTGCCAGTTCATCCATAAAGCATTCGGTAGCATAAGCGGTATGTGTATGTCCCACTGAGCGCCACCATTGCACGGTGATTGGAATATCTTCAGGCGTATGCAAGTCAATCAGTTTATTGGGGATAGCATAAGGTTCGCCCGCACCTTCTACAGATACCGGGTCAAAACCATCGGTGATCATCATCGCCATCGGTGTACCCGCCATAATCGACTGACCTACCAAACGCTGCTGCCAGGCGGTGAGCTTATTATCTTTGTCCAAGCCCGCTTGCAGGCTATGGAAAAACATCGGGCGATATTGACCACGGCGCATATCATCTTCGCGCGTCCACACCATTTTAACCGGTACTGTCAAAGCACTGCCTTTGGCAATTGCCACCGCTTCGAGCACATAATCAGACATAGGGTTGCCGCGTCGCCCAAACGAGCCACCGGCATATAGGCTGTTGATTTTGACTTGAGCAGGCTCAAGGCCGAGCAGTTCGCTAACTTTAGCTTGATCAATCGTTTGTAATTGCGCGCCATACCAAAGCTCACAGCTTTTCTCCGCTAACTGCACCACACAATTCATCGGTTCCATCGCAGCATGCGCCAAATAAGGGAAGCTGTAATTAGCTTTGACTACTTTGGCAGCACTGCCTAAGGCTTCGGTTGCATTGCCTATTTTGTTAGTTTCCTTGCCTGCTGTCTCCGTCATCTTTTGATAGCGCGCTAATTGATCCGCACTGCTGCCCTTATAAGCTTTACTCTCATCCCACGTGATTTTTAGTGCATCACGACCTTGTTTCGCTGACCAGAAGTCGGTCGCAATAACAGCAACTGCATCCGCTAAAGTCACGACTGCTTTCACGCCTTTGATCGCTTTCGCAGCAGCATCGTCAACCGTTTTTACCGTTGCGCCAAACAGAGGGGCATGCGCGACTACCGCAGTGAGCATATCCGGCAGTTGTACATCTTGGGTGAATTGCGCCGTGCCATTTACTTTGCCCATGATGTCAACACGTTGTAGTTCGGGCTTGCCGATATAAATGAATTGTTCAGGGGTTTTTAGTGTGAGCTGTTCAGAGCTGGGAACGGGTTGTTTTTGTGCGGCTTCAGCCAGTTCGCCGAACTTAGCGTTTTTGCCAGAAGGATGGCTCACAATGCCTGCTTTCACCGTAATTTCACTAGCAGGCACACTCCACAAGGCGGCAGCAGCACCGATTAGCATGGTTTTGGCCGCAGCACCTGCTTGGCGCATTTGTAGATAGGAGTTCGCCATACTGGTACTGCCGCCCGTACCTTGCATACCACCAAAAGCCATATTGCCGTAGCGTGAGGCATCCGCAGGGGAGTTTTCAGCGCGGACTTGTGCCCAATCGGCATCCATTTCATCAGCGATTAAAGTCGCTAAGCCGGTATGGCTGCCTTGTCCCATTTCCATGTGCTTCACAATCACGTGAATGGTGCTGTCGGAGTCAATGCGGATAAAGGCATTCGGATCAGCTAAAGCAGGTTTTACTTCAGGGCTATCCGCTTCACCGGGGCCTACGCCGGGTTTTTCAGCTTGCGCTAGAGTCCAATAGACGCCTAAGGTCAAGCTTCCAGCCACGGCGGCAGCAACTTTAAAGAAGTGACGACGGCTTGTATTAATTGTTTCCATGTCGCGATCTCCTTAAGCTAGGCTGGCAGCCGCTTGTTTAATGGCTATTTTGATACTTTGATAAGTGGCACAACGGCAAATATTGCCCGACATAAAGCTATTAATTTCTTCATCGGTCGGTTTAGGTTTTTGAGTGAGCAGAGCCGTAGCGGACATGAGCTGCCCCGACTGGCAATAGCCACATTGCGGGACGTTGTTCGCAAGCCAAGCCGTTTGTAGCGCTTGAGTGACTTTGGAGCTTTGCGAAGCACCTTCAATCGTGGTAATTGCTTTACCTTCCACACTAGCGACTGGGGTTACACAAGCACGGGCAGCTTGTCCATCAATATGCACCGTGCAAGCGCCACATTGCGCCATACCACAGCCAAACTTGGTGCCGGTTAAATGGGCGTGATCACGTAACGCCCAGAGCAAGGGCATATTAGGATCGACATCCAATTCTTGAGCCTGACCATTGATCATGAGTTTCATAACAGAATTCCTAGAGGGCAGTGGTGGTGAGTTTATTTAGGTGTTTAAATGGTATAGCACAACCGGAGGGGGTCTAGTGAAATGACCTAAGCTTTGTGGGTATTAATAAATCGTTTTAGGGAAATGCGTTGTTCTGACTAATATGGGCAGGGCGAGCTGCTGAAGTGCAGCTCCTAATACTTTCTAGGTATTAGGAGCCTTAACTGTGTAATGAAGGGCTTAGCTCAAATCTTCTAATTTATCGAAGTATTTAAAACCTGCAGCTTCCAAGCCGGGGCGCATATTGTACATATCCAAACCTAAAATGCCTGTCGCTAGTTTAGCGCGCTTTTCACCTTCAAACGATTCACGCTTTTGCGCAGCCGCTAAGGTTTTGGCAGCGGTCAAACGTGATACCACACAGACACCATCATCATCCGCAACGATTACATCCCCCGGCATAATATGCTGACCTGCACACAAAATCGGCACATTCACCGAACCCAGCGTGTTTTTCACTGTACCCTTAATGGAGATGGCTTTTGACCACACGGGGAAATTCATTTCTGTCAGATCGCGTACATCACGTACACCCGCATCAATAATCAAACCGCGTACACCGCGAGCTTGTGCTGAAGTCGCTAATAAATCGCCGAAATAGCCATCGGTGCAAGGCGTAGTTGTGCCCACGACTAAAATATCACCGGGCTGGCATAACTCAATCGCCACATGAATCATCCAGTTGTCGCCGGGTTGTGCGAGTACCGTGACTGCACTGCCTGCAATGCGAGCACCAGAGTAAATCGGGCGAATTTGCGGGTTTAAGTTGCCAATCCGGCCTTGGGCTTCGTGAACGGTGGCTGCGCCGAGTTTAGCGAGACCATCAATAGTAGCAGCGTCGGCACGATCAATATGCTTGACCGCAACGCCTTGAATAGTGTGGGTGATCATATCTCCTCCTAAGAGAGCTTAGCGTATGCCAACTAGTGTAGGTACTTTTTTAGCAGAAGGGCATGGATAAAACGAGGGTGTTTTTGTACTTTTTTATTATTCAAATGACCCCGCTACTTCCAGCCAACTTAGCATTTTTTCACTTGGGCGAAAGTTAGCATAGATACTAATCCGGCTACTACCGCTCGGTGCTTCATTCCGCCAGATGTGCACACCCTAACAGCTCTTACTTGGGACAGTGTGAGTGATCCTGTCTCCTGCTACTAGCACTTCTGGCACACGCACGGCGGGTTGCTTAGTCACAACTCTATACAACGCTTCATAATCAGTCATTAAGCGAAATACAGTATATTGCCGCAAAGGTAAGGGTATATCTTCAAAGCGAGCGTACTCGGGAAGGACTGGACCTTCAAAATTAACCCCATAACCTCCTTGCGTTTCTTTACCACGGTAACGGCGATAATAAGTCTCTGTGCAAATCAAAAGTACAAAATCAGCCAGTTCAATTTGCTCTTCCATCCAGCGCTGCCAACCTTCGGGTGGAGAGCCATTAATATACTGATCCAATTGACAGTCCAAACCATCAGAGCGCAAGCGATTAGCCAATTGCAATACAAAAGCTTTATGCTCCACCGAATCGTGGCTGTAGCTAATAAAAACACGGGGTATAGATTGGCTCATCAATAGCCCTTAGGATCATGGGGTAAAGTAAGTATAGCGAAGAGACGAGTGGTTGATAAATAGGAATAAGTGGTTATAAACCTATACAGGCGCATTTGCTATATCAGCTTGTTTATCCTATGCTTAATGCCTTCTAATGATTCCTATGAGGTATAGGAATGAAAGCAGTGAATGTGACTAGCCTTAAGAATAACCCAAGTGAAGCCTTACGTTATGCCCATGATGATTTAGTATTGGTGATGAATCGGGACGAGCCAGATGCCTTGATGATTGGTTTAAAACAAACAGGTGGGATGTTGGATATGCCAGGCGTGCGGATTGCCTTGGCCACAGCCTTATTTAAAGGTGGCTCCTTGTCTTTAGCCCGTTCTGCGCGTCTTGCACAATTAGATCTTGTTGATTTTATTGCTCATCTTTCACGTTTGGGCATTCCTGAGCTATTCAAGCCGCTTTAGATAAGGGGTGGCTGAGAATTTGGGCACAAGCGTTTCCAAATTTAACTGATCTTGATTTAGATGAAGGTGAAAGTGCTTGTATTAGTTTGGCGCTGCACCTAAACGAACCAAGTCTTCTAATTATGGATGAGCGTGCTGGGCGAGCTGTTGCGTTAGAACGTGGCCTAAACGTTACTGGAACAGCAGCCATTATTGGCCTTGCCAAGCAGAAGGGGTTAATTACCTCTGCTAAACAAGTTTTTTCCATACTCCACCATAGCGATTTTCGGATTAGTGCTACTGTGATTAATCAGGTACTAGCCCGCGTAGGCGAGTAAGTATGGAGTCCTTTAATAATTGAACTTTTAGAGATATTTTAAGTAATTTAATTTCTATGAAGGATGGCTTAATATTTTTTAAATATTATTAATGTCTCTATAAGAATTATTTTGGAAACCCATACAACCTTGCCGGATTATCCACCATAATCTTCTTCTGAATCGCCGGATCACGCGCAATTAGCGGCACTAAGTCTAATAAATCCGCATCATTGGGCATATGCTTTTTAATATTCGGGTGCGGGTAATCCGTGCCCCATAAAATCCGATCTGGTGCGATTTCAATAAAGCCCTGCGCAAACGGCACGGCATCATAAAACGGTGGCCCCATCGAAATACGTTCCGAGCCGCAGACTTTCATCCACCAATTATCGCGGTGCATGCGGTCTAACAGGATTTTGTAGGCTTCTTGCCCCACGCCGTCCGAAGTCGGCACACGTCCCATGTGATCGACAATAATGTCCATCTCAATCGCATCGAAAAACTCGGCATAGCTAATCACATCTTCGGCATTCACATGAATCACCAAATGCCAGCCTAAAGGTTTCACACGCTGCAATACGGTTTTCATGCTGTCCAGATTGGGTGCGCCGCCCAAATGTTTCACGAAGTTAAAGCGTACACCGCGCACGCCGCCATCGTGTAGGTCTTGGAAGTCGTTTTCGCTAAAGCTGTCATTAGCAATACACACGCCGCGATACGCGCCATTACTGGATTTGATCGCATCGAGCATGGCGCGATTGTCCGTACCGTGGCAGCTCGCTTGTACTAACACCGCACGCTCAATACCTAGCTTGTCATGTAGGCGTTTCAGCGCATATTTGTCGGCATCGGGAGGCCAGTAGGAAGCTTTGTCCGAATAGGGGAAAACCTCGTGTGGCCCGAATACATGACAATGCGCGTCGCAGGACTTGGGGGGCGCTTGGTATAAGGGTATGCGGGTATTATTGTCCGGTGGCATACAACTTGGTTTGCTCATTTTATTTCCTCCAAAGAATAAGTGTTAGGCCATCACATACACTTCGCCACGACTCAACAGCCGTGCAGTGCGCAATAAACCTGATTTGATCACATTGCCGTGGGCATCCTGTAATAACTCGACGGAAAACTCGCCAGACGGATGCTCCACCGATAAATTTTTCGGGTTGCCTTCAGGGACTACGGCGACACCTTGTGCGACTGAATCCGGCAAAATACAAGCGGTCGCAACGGATACTGCACCCAAGACACCAATCGCATCGTGGCAAGTGTGGGGAATAAAGGTGCGGGTGCTGATATGTCCACCGTTTTGTGGGGGCGCAATTAAAGTCATTTTTGGTACGACTTTTTTGCTGACATCGCCAAGATTCATCATTGGGCCGACTTTAAGGCGAATCGCTTCCAATTTGGCACGAAATTCCTTGTCATTGGTCAGTTCTGCACAAGTCTCATAACCGGTTTTGCCAAGGTCACGAGCGTTAATCAGCACCACCGGCATGCCATTATCAATGCAAGTTACGGGTACACCATCAATCACATCTTGAGTATTGCCAGTAGGCAGCAGCGAGCCACAAATCGAACCTGCTACATCCAGATAATTACAAATCACCGGAGCCGACGTGCCGGGTGCACCGTCAATTTTGGCAGTGCCTTTGTAAGTCACTTTGCCATTTGGGGTTTGGATGGTGAGCTCGCAGAGGTTGTCGCTATTCAGCATATACACGCGCACTGTGGTGGTATCGCCTTGCACGGGAATCAATCCCGCTTCAATCGCGAAAGGGCCAACGCCCGCTAAGATATTGCCGCAATTTGGGGTGGTATCAACCCGATCTTCGCCCACTACGACTTGCACAAACAGGAAATCCACATCGGCATTAAGGCGCGTGGAGCTATTCACCACGGCCACTTTACTGGTTAAGGGATGTGCTCCTCCCAAACCATCAATTTGCCGCGCATCACGCCCCACTGCAGCAAGAATAACTTGATCGCGCTCGGCAGGATCAGACGGTAAATCGTTTGCTAACAAGTACAAGCCTTTAGAGCTGCCACCGCGAAATTGCATAAAAGGAATTGCGAGCTGCATGTTCAATCCTGCCTAGCCAAGTAAATGGGACAAGGCGTGGAAATCGACTGGTCAGCTTCTCCTCACGCCTTGCCAATCTCAGCAGTTTAGGCTTAAGCGGTGGGCTTGAACATGCAAAAAATACTTGTGCGCTGGTATTTTTTAGATACAGGCTCTAATTGTGAGCTGCTACTTTTAAGGTAATTCTGGTCAACAAAATAAATGGGGTGAGTCATTAGTCGGTTATTGCGCTATCACGTAAACGACCGTCGTTCATTTTTTTCTGATAAGGTGACATTTACAATATTAGGATTAGATTAATCATTTTGGTTTAATTATTAAAAATCATTTAGTTAGAGCATTTTGTTAAAATTCACGTGAACTATTTTATTTAGATAATATACTTAGCGAGTATCTTAATTAATAACGCTAGGGGACTGAGATGGGCTACAGTTTAAGTGAACGTTTAGTCATCGTTTTAAGCAATTCATGGAAAGCGCGGGCGGCTGTTATTGTGATATTGTGTGCAACCCTAGGTACATTTTTCTTAGTAAAACAAGTCGCGAATACTTTAGCTCAATCGACCATGATCAGTGAAGTTGCGCAAACAGCTAGCTTCTTTCATGCAGAGTGGGCTGCAGCTTTGGTGGTGTTGTTTGCGATGTTAGTGGCCTTCAGTGAAATCTTTCAACGCGAATGGCGACGGCTTGCCAAGCATTAAGTATTATCAAGGGCACTTCTTTGAAGTGCCTGTTCAATTCAAGGCAAAAAACTCCGTAACTCCGGCACACACGATCCACAATTTGTCCCCGCCTGCAAACATTTCCCAATCGCCTCGATACTATTCAAACCCTGCTGACTAATCGCCTTACGAATGGTCTTTTCCCCGACATTAAAACAAGCACACACCGTTCGACCTTTATCTTCGCCTGCAGTCAGCGATTTGCCTGCTAATAAACTCGCTCGCTCTAAAGAGGATAAAGTGGGTTTGGCGAATAAACTCATTAACCAATCGCGGGAAGGTAGCTGGCTGGCATTCGCACTAATAAACAGGCAGCTTTGCAAGTGCTCGCCTTGAAAGCGGGCGGTGCGGTAGGTGTGGCGAATCACATCGCTGTATTCGGCGCTTTGAGTGGTTTCGGTAGCGCTTAATAGGGTTTCGCTAAATTGATTCCAATCGGTTACAGGCTGATTGGAGGCTAATTCATAGCACCAAGCTTGATCGATTTTGTTGCTTGTCCAGTAGTCAGTTGTGGGTGTTAGTGCTTGCTGGGAAAATAGGAAACCTTGCCACTGCGCTGCATAAGCCTGAATCGCCACCACCGCATGTTTACTCTCTGGCTGCCCCGAAATCGGATCAGCAATCGCTGGAATCAGTTTGCCCACATTCGCACTATTACTAAATTGTTCATTCCAGTGCATCGGCACAAACAAACTACCGCGTTGCTGCCCTTTATTAGTTTTGACCCGCAGAATCAATTCGCCTAACTCATTAAACACTCGCGCCAAACCGCTTTCACTCAAACCTTGGTCACGCGCATCGCAAGGGTGCATTTCTACATAAGGTTCGCTCATGTGTGCAGATAAACGCGCGCTGATGCCGGTGCGGGTGAGGGTATGCCAATGATCGCGTACCCGTCCGGTATTCAGTACAAAAGGATAGTTTTTGCTGACTTGGCTTTGTGGGGTGCGAGGTGTAATCGCTAGGAATTGGGCTTTGCCGGATCGGGTAAAAAATTTGCCATCACTGAATAAGCGTGCTGTGCCTTGAGGATTAGCTTTAGTGACAGGCCATTGGGTGGGCTGTAATTGGTCATAGTCTGGCAGCGTTAAATTTTGCCATGCACTCAAATCAAAACAACGTTCACCTGCATTTTCAAAGGCGGATAAAGCCGCATGCTCGCGAAAAATTTCATAGGCGTTTTGATAAGTAAAATGTTCCTCAAACCCCATCACTTGCGCGACATCACGCAAGATTTGCCAATCTTGTTTAGCTTCAGCAGGAGCGGGTAAAAAGGGGTGCTGGCGCGAAATGCGGCGCTCGCTATTGGTGACAGTGCCATTGCGTTCGCCCCATGTCAGTGCAGGCAATAGCACATGCGCAAAAGCGGTGGTGTCGGTGTGGCGCACACAATCCGATACAATCACTAATTCGCATTGGGCTAAAGCCCGTTTAACTTGCTCAGTGTCGGGCAAACTCACCACCGGATTAGTCGCCATAATCCACACGGCTTTGACTTCGCCTGCTTCAATGGCTTGGAATAAATCCACTGCTTTTAAGCCTACTTTGGGTGCAATGGTGGGCGACTGCCAAAAGCGTTGTACGTGCTCACGGTGCATTGGATTATCAATATCCATATGCGCAGCAAGTTGATTGGCAAGACCGCCGACTTCGCGTCCGCCCATTGCATTGGGTTGCCCCGTGAAGGAAAACGGCCCCATGCCTGCACGTCCAATCCGTCCGGTGAGTAAATGACAATTGATCAGCGCATTGCCTTTGTCCACACCGCTGGAGGATTGGTTTATACCTTGCGAGAATACCGTGACAACTTTTTCGGTTTCTGCAAACCATGTAAAAAATTGCTCAACCTCAGCTTGATTTAAGCGACATTGTTCGGCGACCGCGTGTGGATTGGGTGAGCTGCTAAGCGCGGCGGCTAAAGCGGCTTCTAAACCTTCCGTGGATTGCTCAATGAAGCGTTCATTGACTAAACCTTGATTAACCAAGTGCACTAATAAGCCATTGAATAACAAGGCATCGCTGCCGGGGGCGAGTCCCAAATGCAAATCGGCAATATCCGCCGTTTGAGTGCGGCGTGGGTCGATAGTAACGACTTTGAGCGCGGAATTAGCTTGCTTAGCTTTGGCAATGCGTTGGTATAAGACTGGATGACACCACGCAGTATTGCTGCCCACCAAGATGATTAATTCCGCCGCTTCCAAATCTTCATAATTACACGGCACTAAATCTTCACCAAAGGCACGCTTATGCGCGGCGACGGCAGAGGACATGCACAAGCGCGAATTGGTATCGATATTCGCCGAGCCAATAAAGCCCTTCATGAGTTTATTGGCGACGTAATAATCTTCGGTGAGCAATTGCCCTGACACATAAAACGCCACCGCATCCGCGCCATGCTCACGAATAATGCGCTTAAATTCAGTGGCAACGGTATGCGTGGCTTGTTCCCAAGTCACCCGTTCGCCGCGAATTTCAGGATACAGCAGGCGGTCAGGATGATTGAGCGTATCAGCCAGTGCCGTGCCTTTGGAACATAAACGTCCGAGATTGGCGGGGTGAGTAGGGTCGGGGCGCACTGTAGCAACCCCGTTTTGTTGCTCAATGATAACCCCACAACCCACACCACAATACGGACAAGTGGTGTGTGTGCTGCTCATTAAGCCATCTCCTCTAGGGCTTGAGGAAGGAGTTGCAAATAGACTTTGCCGTCTTCGACTTTCACTGGAAACACATTCAAACAGCCTTGATCGGGTGCGAGTGCTTGACCGCTGGTTAGGTCGATTTTCCAGTTGTGTAAGGGGCAGGTGACGGTGTGTCCGTGCATAATGCCTTGCGATAAGGGGCCGCCTTTGTGCGGGCAAGCATCGCGCACCGCGAACACTTGATCATCGCTGCCACGAAATACTGCAATGCTCAAGTCTTTGGTTTTGATTAAGCGCGAACCTAAGACAGGGATTTTGACTAATTCCACCACTTCAATCCATTTAGACATTATTCTTCTCCTCAAGCAGACAGGGTAATCGGGGCAAATTCATCAGCGTGCGCACCTTCGGCAATCTGTTTCCATGGGTCGACTTGGGCAGGGACTTGCGAGACTAAAAAGCGCTCGTATAAGGCTTTACGCTGGGTGGCATCTTCCACAATCGCTTGTTTAATCTTTTCCAAACCGACACGCTCAATCCAAGGTGCAGTGCGCTCCAAATAATGCGCATCTTCGCGGTAAAACTGAGTAAATGCGCCACAATATTCTTTGACCTGTTCTTCGGTTTCGACTTTGCACAGCAGATCAGTGACGCGCACTTTGATCCCGCCATTGCCACCGACATGCAGCTCATAACCCGAATCGACACACACCACGCCAAAGTCTTTAATCGTGGCTTCGGCACAGTTGCGCGGGCAACCGGACACGGCGATTTTGAATTTATGCGGCATCCACGAACCCCACGTGAGTTCCTCGATTTGCACGCCTAAACCTGTAGAATCTTGCGTGCCAAACCGACACCACTTGCTGCCCACACAGGTTTTTACCGTGCGTAATGCTTTGCCATACGCATGACCAGAGACAAAGCCTGCATCGGATAAATCCTTCCACATCGACGGCAATGCTTCTTTCTTAATGCCAAACATATCAATGCGTTGCCCACCTGTGACTTTGATTTCAGGCACGTGGTATTTATCGGCAATGTCGGCAATATCGCGTAATTGTTGCGAAGTACACAAGCCGCCGAACATGCGCGGAACCACCGAATAAGTGCCGTCTTTTTGAATATTGCCGTGGGCGCGTTCATTGATAAAACGCGATTGCGGATCGTCCTCGTATTCATTGGGGAAAGCGCACAGCAAGTAATAATTCAAGGCATTTCGGCAAGAAGGGCAGCCATCAGGGGTGAGCCAATTAAAGAACTCGCGTACCGCAGGCATGGTTTTTAAGTCATGTTGCACAATACCCGCACGCACTTCATCGTGGGTCGCATCCGTGCATTTACACACCGGTTTGGTTTTGGGGGTAGCGGAATAATCGCCGCCCACGGTATGCGCTAATAAGGACTCGACCAATCCGGTGCACGAGCCACACGACGCGGACGCTTTGGTATGAGCGCGTACCTCATCCAGCGTGAATAGCTTTTTTTCAGTAATCGCCTTGACGATATCGCCTTTGCACACACCATTACAGCCGCAAATTTCCGCACTATCGGCTAAAGTCGCCACCCGCGTTTCGGGATTGTGACCGGAGTCGCCTAAATGCGCTTGCCCGAATAATAGTGTGTCGCGGAAAGCTGAAATATCCGTGCCGTCTTTCATCAATTGGAAATACCACGAACCGTCCACCGTATCGCCGTAAAGCACTGCACCTTTGATTTGATTGTCTTGCAAGACGATCTTTTTATACGTGCCAGCACCCGCATCTTTGAAGACAATTTCTTCGGTTTTGTCATTGCCGATGAAATCGCCTGCCGAGAATAATTCAATCCCTGTGACTTTAAGTTTGGTGGAGGTGACGGTGCCTTGATAGCGGGCAATGCCGTATTGTGCTAAGTGATTAGCGGCGACTTTAGCTTGCTCAAATAAGGGAGCGACCAAGCCATAAGCAATGCCGCGATGCTGCACACATTCGCCAATCGCATAGATTTTCGGGTCGGTGATGGTCTGTAGGGTGTCATTCACCACAATGCCGCGCTCGCAATACAAACCGGTGGATTTAGCGAGGGCAATATTGGGTTTAATCCCGACCGCCATCACCACTAAATCCGCCTCGACTTCCAAACCATCTTTAAAGCGCACTCCTGTCACGCGCTCATCGCCTAAGATTTCGGCGGTGCTAGCCTCAAGCAGGAAGTGCATGCCGCGTGCTTCGAGCGATTGCTGCAAAAGTTTGGCGGCAGGTTTATCCAGTTGGCGCTCCATCAAGGTGTCATTGATATGCACCACGCTTACGTCCATGCCTTGCTTTAATAAACCATTCGCTGCTTCCAAACCCAGCAAACCGCCACCAATCACAATGGCTTTTGTATATTGGCTGGAGGCTTCTAGCATCTGGTGCACGTCTTTAATATCCCTAAAACTGAGCACACCAAGCTTCTTTGCACCTGGAACGGGCAGCATAAAGGGCGTAGAACCGGTGGCAATAATCAAGCGGTCGTAGTGTGCCACCGTACCATCGGTCGCAATGACTTCGCGCCGCGCCCGATTGATCTGCTCAACACGTTTGCCTTTGTGCAGGGTGATGTGGTTGGCAGCGTACCAGTCATCATCATTCAGCATAATCTGCTCAATGGTCTTTTCGCTAGCCAAGACGGGCGAGAGCATAATGCGGTTGTAATTGCCGTAAGGCTCCTCGCCGAATACCGTGATGTGGTAATGCTCGGGAGCGAGTTTGAGCAATTCTTCAAGGGTGCGCACGCCCGCCATCCCATTCCCGATTAAGACCAAATTTTGTTTGAGCATTTCGCTTCTCCTAAAAACAAAAAAGCCCTGAACCCTAAACGTCCGAAGACATCAAGGTTCAGGGCTTCATTACCCGAATTCGTTGAATTCACGCGTCAATGCGTGAGGATGCTGCGAGAGTCGCCGTTGACTGGAGCAGCTTGCTTAGGGATTTAGATGCAAGGGTTGTGCCAGATATTAAACCCAGTTTTCCAACTTCAAACCAACAATCCGCTCAAACTCGCGTGTATTATTCGTGACCAAAGTTGCATTAAGACTTTTGGCATGTGCAGCAATCAGTAAATCCATGTTGCCAATGAGTTGGCCTTGTTGTTTGAGCGTCGTGTAGCAAGCTGCGTATTCTTGAGCGGCAGCTTCATCCCAAGCAACAATGGTTAAGAGTGAAAGGAATAACTCTAATTGCTCGCGCCGCAGTGCTTGAAACTCAGGTGGGCTTTGCTCGACACCTGTCCATAATTCAGCGCAAACGATGCTGGAAATATGCAATTCATCGGCGGCATTGAATTTCTCTAAAACTTCAGTGGGTCTGCGTTTCAAGGCATAAATGCAAATATTAGTATCCAGCATCAACATCAAAACACCTCACGCTCTTGAGGTGGCTGGTTGTTGCGTTCGGCAAGAAAATCATCACCAAAGGCGCTAGGTGTGGAGAAAAACTCGCTCCAAGTCGGGCGTTTAGGTGACACGATTAAATTTTCTCCCACTTTGCGGATATATACTTCGCTACCACTAAAGCGGAATTCTTTAGGTAAACGCACGGCTTGGCTACGCCCATTGTAGAAGATTTTGGCTACTTGGATGGTCATGCTGACTCCTTAGTGAAGGTTGGTATATACCACTTAGTATATATCAAGTTGGAGTGATGTGATGGGCAAAGTGAAGGCTCTACAATTTTGGTGCGAGTGTTTTAGACATTCCTTACTATTAAGACAGATTTTGTCTGGGCATTTCGCTTCTCCTAAAAAAAGCCCTAAATCATCTATATCTGAAGGCGTAAAAATTTGTTTACCCGAGTTCGTCGTTAAGTTAACTCGTTAATACATGAGGATACTGCGAGAGTTGCCATTGACTGGGCAGTTTGCTTAGTAATTTAGGTGTAAGGGTCATTCATTGTCTAAATTCTTTTAATGAAATTTAAGTGTTTTGTTAGATTGATTATTTATTGCTCTGATTATTTGATAAACTGAGATCAGAGAACATTAATCTAAGTGAGATTTTATGAATACATTATTAAGTGACAATTTATGGGGTGAAATGGCTGATGTTGGAAAAAGTCATATACGCCTTTATGCAGCCATATCTTATGTGACAGCCAGTCATCTTGATTTTCGCAAAGGTGATGTTCTAATTTGTGATGCCTCAGATGATGCTATTAAAGGAGGTTTGACATCAGCTTCTATACTTAGATTGTTTTTCAGTCAAGGAGCTGATCTTTATTCTTATAATGGATTACATTCAAAAGTGGCAGTTATTGACAGTCAAGCTTTGATTGGCTCCGCAAATTTATCTAACAATGCTGGCGTGGGAACTTGTGAGGCATCTTTACTCACTGATGATATTCAAATAATTGGATTAGTACATGGGTTTATAGAAAATCTGCGTCAGCAATCTATACCTATTGATGAGGTATTTTTAAAGTACATTGAGTTATTGCCTGTTGCACCTAGAGTTGATATAAAACGTTTTAATAAAAACCCCATTTTTGTTGGGAAATCTCGTGTATGGTTTATTGGTACACGGGAACTCAGTAATCGTATATTGCATGCTGAGCAAGAGCTTGTGGAGCAAGGGCGAAAAGAGGCAGAGAAGCGAGTAAAAAAAGAAAATTATAGTGTATGGCCAATTCGTTATATAGGTAAATCTAAGTTTCGTTTAGAGGCTAAACCTGGGGATGTAGTGATTGAGGCATTTAGCGAAACTAATGGCTCCGAAAAAGAAACAGTAGTATATCGCCCAGTTCCAATTCTACATCGGCTAGATGACAGTAAGTGTACATACTTTTATGTCGAAAATACTCCTGATGATCAGTGTTTTGACTGGCTTCATATAAAAAGTGAGTTTGAACATTTGGGGATATTTAACATTACTCCCAATTCTACCAAAGAATTAATTGGAAAAGCGCTGGCTATATTGAGTTTGATTGAGCATCAGTAGGAGATATTAATTACTTCCAAGGATCAATGAGCTCAACCCCAGTCGCTTTAAAATCCTTCACATTATGCGTAACCATGATCAAACCATGCGTCAAAGCTGTCGCAGCAATCAAAGCATCACGATCTGAACGCGGATCAGGTACATGCAATTGAGCACATTGCCGCGCAACCGCTGCATCCACTGCTAAAATGCGCCCATCAAAGCTCGGCAATACATGATTTTCTAACCAGAGTCTTAACACTTGCCCTTGTTTAGCATCACGTCTTTCCAGCAGCAAAATGCCCATTTCCAATTCTAAAACACTGATGGCTGACAAAAACAAACTAGCACTCGGCACACTGCTAGCCCATGCCACTACTTTAGCATCTGCTTTGCCCGCTTTGGCTTTGCGCAATTCGGAAATGACATTGGTATCCAGCAAGTACATTAGGACAACTCCGCTGGCTTAAAGAGTTCTCCAGATAGCTTCGGCGGATCAAACTCAATTTCATCGTCGCTATCCATTGAGAGTAGCTCAACAATGTTTTGGGTTTGCCCAGTAAGGCGCAGATATTCGTCAATACTCAGCAATACATGCGCGGGTTTGCCTCGATCAGTAATAAATACCGGGCCCTGCAAAGCCGCTTTCTTAGCACGGCTCGCATCTTGGTTAAATTCGCGGCTGGATAAAGTAGTAATCATCTTAGCTACCTCATTAAATTAATGTAGAAACATTACTATTATTGAGTGATGCAAGCAAGAATCCTTGTTTAGATCAGAGGTTTTTGATGGTATATTCTATACTATTCTCATAGTCCACTATCGAAATTGTATAAAATGCTACCTCGCCAACTCAGCTCTACACTCCAGCGCCTAGCCACAGGTTTCCCCATTGTCACGGTCACAGGCCCGCGCCAATCAGGAAAAACCACTCTAGTGCGCAACCTTTTTGCGGATAAGCCCTACATCAGTTTAGAAGACCCGATTGAGCGCGAATTTGCTCAGGAAGACCCCAAAGGTTTTCTAGCACGCTTCGAGAGCGGGGCTATTTTTGATGAAGCGCAGCGCTGGCCTAACTTGTTCTCCTATTTGCAAGGGATGGTCGATAACAATCGCCAAGCGGGGCGCTTTATTTTGACGGGTTCGCAGCAATTCGGCTTATTGGCAGGTGTGTCACAATCTTTGGCTGGGCGTGCAGGTGTGACGCAATTATTGCCTTTGGCGGGCACAGAAATTCCGAGTGTGGCGAGTGGCGAAATCGCTTTAAACAGTTTATTGCTGAAAGGCAGCTATCCCGCGCTGCATACGCAAGCGGTGACACCTCAAGATTGGTTTGCTAGCTATGTCGCCACTTATTTAGAGCGTGATGTGCGCCAAGTGATCAATGTGCAGGATTTGAGTACTTTTCAACGCTTTTTGCGGCTGTGTGCAGGGCGAGTAGGCCAGCTTTTAAATGTCACTGCTTTGGCGAGCGAAGCGGGTATTACCCAAGCAACGGCTAAATCATGGTTATCGGTTTTAGAATCCAGTGGTTTGGTTTTTCTATTGCCACCGTATCATCGTAATTTCGGTAAGCGTTTAGTCAAAACGCCTAAGCTTTATTTTATTGATACGGGTGTAGTGTGTTGGTTATTGGGGATTCGCAATGAGTCTGTTTTAACTTTGCATCCTCTGCGGGGTGAGTTATTTGAAAATTGGGTAGTCGGTGAGTTTTTAAAAGCGCGTTATAACGCAGGCTTGCCCGCCGATTTATATTTCTGGCGTGATAATAATGGTGTGGAAGCCGATATTGTATTTGAGGTCGGCACACAATTACAGGTCGTGGAAGTCAAATCAGGGCAAACCGTAACGACTGATTACATAAAAGCAGGCCAGCGTTCCGGCGCATTTGCCGATAAAACCGCACTCACCGATACGCCGTGGCTGGTTTATGGCGGTGAAGATAATTATGTGCGTAGTGGTGTAAAAGTCATTGGCTGGCGGCAATTAGTGTCTAGTTTGAACTAAGGCACTACCGTCATAAACAAATAAGTCAAAAACAGCACCACATGCACCGCTCCTTGCATCACCGTGATACGCCCCGTACTCATGGATAGCGACGCGATAAACAAGGACAGTATCAGCAGCACAATCGACTTATTATCCAACCCCAACACCAAGGTCATATCCATCGCAATGGCAACCACCGCTACCACCGGAATGGTTAGACCAATGGTCGCAAGGGCAGAGCCAAGAGCGAGGTTGAGGCTGGTTTGGAGTTGGTTATTGGCAGCGGCGCGTAGGGAGGCATAGCCTTCGGGCAGGAGCACAATCGCTGCGATAATAATGCCGACTAAAGCCTCCGGTGCGCCCATCGCGTGCACGAAGGTTTTGACTTCGGGTGAAAGGAGTTTAGCGGATAGCACCACACCTACTAGACTCAAGAGCAGGAAGATGCCGCTCACCAGCAAGATTTTAATGGAGACATCCGCTTGTTGTTCGGCTTCTTCGCGCATTTGGCTGGTGAGGAAGTAGTCGCGATGGCGCACCGCTTGGATGAATACAAATAGTACATACAGTACTAAGGATACGACTGCTACAAAGATCAATTGGCTATCGCTATAGCGTGGGCCAGACATGCTGGTGGTGTAATTTGGCAGGACTAAGGTGAGGACTACAATCGCGGCTAAGGTAGTGAGTGCGGTGCTGATGCCGGGCAGAATAAAACTCTGTTCACCAAATCGCGCCCCGCCAATCAAAAAGCTTAAGCCGATGATTAAATTCAAAATAATCATGACCGTGGCAAATACGGTATCGCGAGCTAACACCGTCGCCCCCGACTCCGCACTCATCATAATTGACACAATCAATGACACTTCAATCACCGTGACCGCCAGTGCCAAGACCAAAGTCCCCAGCGGTTCGCCAATGCCATAGGCAATCACTTCAGCATGATGCACGGCTGCCAGCACACTAGCAATCAAACCGACTGCCAGTGCCGCACTATACCAGCCGCTGAGTTCAAAGCCGCTGAATTGCAAGGCGAGTAAGCACAAGGTCAGGATAGGGGCAATGATGGTCCATAAGGGTGGGCGAAGGTTTACTTGAGTCATAAGCAGGCACAGGTTTGAGTTGTCAGATTGACTCAATGTAGCCTAAAAGCTGCACGCTCAACAGTTTTGTTTTCCCAATAATGCCAAGGAATGCGGCAGAGGGTGTGAAGCTCTGCCGCTATCGGTTTAGCTCGCTTTTAACTTGGTTTTGATTTCTACCACTTTACTGCTAGGTAGTAATTCCTCAATATCCACATCATTGGAGGCGGGCAAGGCTTCAGTGACCGCTTCCGCTGTGCTAGTGGTTGCTTCTTTGTGTGCATGTTTCTCATACAAGAAGCGCAGCACTTCGGCGCGATAATGGTTGTATTGTGCATTATCCGCGAGTGCTAGACGATTACGCGGATGTGGCAAATCCACCTGCAGAATTTCGCCTACTGTGGCAGAAGGGCCATTGGTCATCATCACAATTCGATCCGCGAGCAATACCGCCTCATCCACATCATGTGTCACCATAATCACCGTCTTTTGGGTGGCAGCGGTGATTTTCATCAATTCGTCTTGTAAGTGGGCGCGCGTCAAAGCATCCAAAGCTCCAAACGGCTCATCCATCAGCAGCACTTTCGGATTCATTGCCAACGCGCGCGCAATGCCCACGCGCTGTTTCATCCCACCGGAAATTTCATTCGGGTATTTATGTTCCGCATGGGTCAAGCCGACCAAAGCCAAGGCCTCTTGGGTGCGACGCTTGAGTTCGGGCTTTTTCTCAGTTTTGCCAAACACCCGCTCCACCGCTAAGTAGACATTATCAAAGCAGGTCAGCCACGGCAGCAGTGAATGATTTTGAAATACCACCGCGCGTTCTGGCCCTGGGCCTTTAATCTCACGATCTGCGCATAAAGCCACACCATCGGTATGATTCAAAAGCCCCGCAATAATGTTCAATACCGTCGATTTGCCGCAGCCCGAATGCCCGATCAGGGCAATAAACTCACCTTCGGCAATATTCAAATTCACATCCTTGAGCGCTTGAAACGGGCCTTGCTTGGTATTAAATACCATGCTCACGTTTTCAAGTTGCACGTATCTTGAACTATCCATGATTTACTCCGTTCTCAAGCGGCTCGCCATGAGCAGCAATAATTGTTCGAGTAATAAGCCGACTAAACCGACCACGAAAATCGCGATAATAATGTGTGCCACATTCAGATTATTCCACTCATCCCAGACCCAGAAGCCCAGCCCCACGCCGCCGGTGAGCATTTCTGCTGCGACAATCACCAGCCATGCGACGCCAATCGCCAAGCGTACACCCGTCATCACATAGGGCAGGGTGGCAGGTAGCAGAATCTGGGTGAATAGTTTCCACTTGGAGAGGTTCAACACCCTCGCCACATTCAAATAATCCTGTGGAATGCGTTGCACACCGACCGCGGTATTAATAATCATCGGCCAAATCGAAGAGATAAAAATAACCCAAATCGCTGCGGGTTCAGCTTTTTGAAACACTAATAAACCAATCGGCAACCAAGCCAACGGCGAAACCGGACGCAACAGACTAATAATCGGCGCGAACATATCATTGAAAAATTTCACCCGCCCAATCACAAACCCCAGCGGAATCCCCACCAACGCTGCCAAGCCAAAACCAATTGCCACGCGCTGCAACGAATTCAGAATATTCCAGCCAATGCCTTGATCATTCGGGCCATTGCTATAAAACGGGTCTTTGAATAATTCGACTGCTGAATGCCAGGTAGCAACAGGTCCAGGTAGTTGTTGGTTATTCGCTGCTACCAAAGCCCATAGCAGTGTAAAAACCATTAAACCTAATAGCGGAGCAATGATGCTCATTGAACGCTCTTTCCACATAGATAACCTCCTGAATATCTTAAACCTTAACCGCAAACCCATCCGCATACGCTTTCGGGTCTTGGCCATCCCATTTCACGCTGTCGATTAAGGTCGATTCGCGCATATCGCTGCTAGGAAGGGTGGTTTTGGTGAGTTCGGCAGCTTGCTTATACAGATCAATTTGATTGACCTTTTTGGCGACTTCCAAGTAATCAGGGTGATCTTTGAGTAAGCCCCAACGCTTATGCTGAGTTAAGAACCACATGCCATCAGATAAATAGGGGAAGTTCACCGCGCCATTGTTGTAAAACTTCATGTAGTTATCGTCTTTCCAGGTCTTGCCAATGCCATTGTCGTATTCGCCTTTCATACGTCCTTCGATCACGCTGGCTTCGGTATTCACATAGGCTTTAGTGGCAATAGCACTAGCGACTTCAGAGCGATTGCCCATTTCGTCAATGTATTTGGAGGCATCCAAGACGGCGGCAATTAAGGCGCGGGCGGTATTAGGATTCGCTTTCACCCATTCAGCCGTCGTGCCGAGAATTTTTTCGGGGTGATCTTTCCAAATATCTTGAGTGGTGACAGCGGTGAAACCAATCTTGTCGGCAATCGCACGCGCATTCCACGGCTCGCCCACACAGAAGCCGTCCATATTGCCAATACGCATATTCGCGACCATTTGCGGCGGCGGCACAGTAATGGTTTTTACATCTTTCATCGGATTCACGCCAAGGCTACCCAGCCAGTAATACAGCCACATCGCATGGGTGCCTGTCGGGAAGGTTTGCGCGAAGGTGTATTCACGCGGATTGTCTTTCATGAACTTAGCCAGTGATGCGCCATCAGTGACACCCTTTTCATGTAACTGGCTGGAAAGGCTAATCGCTTGCCCGTTATTATTGATGGTCATCAGATTAGCCATGTCTTTTTGTGGCCCACCAATCCCCAATTGCACCCCATAAATCAGGCCGTAGAGCACATGAGCGGCATCCAATTCGCCATTAGTGAGCTTGCCGCGTACTGCTGCCCATGACGCTTCTTTGGTGGGAGTAATCGTCAAACCATATTTCTTATCAAAGCCCTTTAAATTTGCCATCACCACACTAGCGCAATCGGTTAACGGAATAAAACCAACTTTAATTTCCGGCTTTTCCGGTGCATCCGAGCCTGCTGCCCAAGCGGCATTGCGAATCCCTGCTGGAACGAGGCTCATAAAGGTAGTCGCACCCACCGCTAAGCCTGCGCTCAATAAAAAGTGGCGACGGCTTGGATTAATCACTTCGCTCGTAGGTGAGCTAGGTTTTTTACTGTCTGTCATAATCAACCTCAAACTATTCAGCGCAAAAAAAAGCCCTGACCCTTGTTGGTGGAGGAGGAGAGTCCAACAAGGATCAGGGCCGCTTTACCCAGTCGCTATACAACACTGTATAGCTTGTTTGTGCTTTAAACTGAAACAGTCATCATTAACTGCCTTTGCTATTAAAATGCATATGGCGTGCCAACTCGCATAATTTATTATTTTTCAAATACTTATACTAGTTTAGTATTTTCATTTTCCTTCAAGCTCAAATTAAAGCGCACTATTTATAGCCCATCAATAGCCTTTTTGGTGCGGTGCATTATAGTGCATTGCGCTAGCTAAAATTTAACGCTGTATGAGCTTAAACAGTGCAAGTTTCACCAATCAAAGCGCTTTATGCTGATTACTGGGGCAAATCTGCCTGTAGAACTGGCTAGCGGGTAGCTAAACAAGCAGGTATGTATTGTATAGTAGGCATCAAGCTGCAAAGCTGTTGAAATGCGCTGCTCAAGCCCTGAAATGAATGAAATAGTTCAGGGAGATGAAAAGAAAGTGCTACCCATTGCCGTGTATGATGAGCGTAGCTAAACACGCGCTGCTAGCAACTCCAGTAGCGGGTTGCCTGTTGATAAAGAAAATGCCACCACAGTTGGCCTACCGTTAGAGAAGTTAACATGTTTGATATTGATTCCAACTCCATTTGGCCTACTGGCTATTTGATTAATCCTATGCCTGAATCGGTTGACCCCAAGTATCTTGAGGCTTTCGATAATGTGCCATCTTCTATCGTCAGCGATTGCTTGGGGCGCAATGTGGGGGCGCTGGGTGTAAAACCCTATCACGGCTTCAAGCATATGTGCGGCACAGCAGTCACGGTGCGCGTGCGTCCGGGCGATAATTTAATGCTCTTGAAAGCGCTGGAAATGGCACGCCCGAATGATGTATTGGTCGTGGATGGCGGCGGCGATACTAGCCGCGCGATTGTCGGCGGTATTATGCGTGCTATAGCCATAAAAGCGGGCTTAGCAGGGATGGTGATTAATGGCGCTATTCGCGACCGTGAAGATTGGGCACAAGGTGGTTTACCTGTGTATGCAGTTGCCTGTGTGCATCGTGGCCCCAGTACCGACGCGACGGGCGAAATTAATGTTCCAGTGGCTTGTGCAGGCTTAGTGGTGAATCCGGGCGATTTAATCATTGGCGATGCGGATGGCGTGGTCGCAGTTTGCCCGAGCAACTTAGATCGCTTGCTGGATCAGTGTAAGCATCTGCTAGATCGCGAAAAAACCATTATGGCGCAAATCGCGGATGGTACTCTGCCCAAAGGTCGCTTTGATGCGCTCTTGAGAAGTAAGGGTTGCCCGATTTAAGCTGGCATTTCGAATGCAGCCGCTAACTGCTTAGCTAGCGGCTGTATCACGACTACAGGACTTGAAAGCCAGCCTCAGCGCGCACATCCAAACACGAAGCACCGACTTTGACTTGATACTCACCCTTATCCACCAACCAGTCATGTGTTGCCACTGACCAAGAGGCTAAATCACGTTTGTTCAAAGTGAAGCTTAAGGTTTGTGTCTCATTCGGCTGCAAGAGTTTAGTTTTGGCAAAGGCGCGTAATTCGTGGCTGGGTTTGTCCATCGAAACTGCCGGAGCGCTCACATACACTTGCACCACTTCTTTGCCTGCCACCTTGCCGCTATTGGTTATATCAACACTGATCGTCAGCTCGCCCTTAAAGGTGGCGCTGCTAAGCTTTAGATTGCTATAGCTAAACTCGCTATACGACAAGCCAAAACCAAAGGGGAAAGCGACGGGCTTTTGGCGTGTGCAGTAGTGGCGATAGCCAACATAAATGCCTTCTTTATACTCGACTTGCGAATCCCAGCCTTTGGAAATCGGGCCGAAAAAATGCTCTTTGGCATTGGGCAACAATTGCCCGGGGAAATAGGGCGCGGATGGCACATCGTCATAGTTTAAGCTAAACGAAGTCGGTAATTTGCCAGAAGGATTGACCTTGCCAGAGAGAATATCAGTGACGGCATGTCCTGCTTCTTGCCCGCCTTGCCAACTTAACACAATTGCATCCACCTGATGATGCCAACTCACGGTTTCAATTACATTACCAATATTCAATACCAGTACCACTTTTTTACCGACAGCATGGTAGGCGTCCGCCACGGTTTTAATCATGGCTTGCTCGGTGTCAGTCAAATAATAATCGCCCGCTAAGTCGCGGTCTTGGAATTCGCCACAGTTACGCCCTAAGGTAATTAAAGCTATGTCTGAATCGGCTGCAAATCCTTCGGCAATGCTTGCATCCAAGGGCATTTCAGGTACAGGCGGAATCAGTTCAAAGAAGTATTTCTTTTGCGGTTGTTTAGTTTTTTCGGCGGCGATATAAGGCGCATAAATTTGTTCTAAAGCGCTATTCACCGCAAAGCCAGCCGCTTGCAAGCCTTCCACTAAGGAGACGGTATAAGCTTTATTCACATCACCACTGCCTGTACCACCAGCAATAAAGTCATATGAACCGACCCCAAACGCCGCAATCTTAGCCTGTGCCGCCAAGGGTAAAGCGGCTGTATTTTTTAATAAAATGATTCCATCGGCGGCGGCTTGGCGTGCTACTTTAGCGTGAGCCGCTAAATCAGGTTGATCGGAGTAAGCATAAGCGTGCGAAACTGGCGTTTTAAACAGTAAGCTAAAGAAGCGGCGTAAATTAGTATCCAGCACGCTTTCTGCTAAACGCCCGTCTTGCACGGCTTGAATAAGCTCGGCTTTTTGCTCAGGTGTGCCGGGCATGAGTAAATCATTGCCTGCTTGCATTTGCGCGACCACATCGACACCCGCAAACCAATCCGACATCACTAAACCTTCAAACCCCCATTCATCGCGCAATACGGTTTGTAATAACCACGGTGACTGAGAAGCGGTAGTACCATTGACTTGATTGTAAGCACTCATGACTGTCCACGGTTTAGCGTCTTGCACTGCAATTTCAAAGCCACGCAGATATAAATCGCGCAAAGCACGCTCATCGACCAGCGTATCAATCAGCATGCGATTGGTTTCTTGATTATTCGCGGCAAAATGCTTAATCGACGCGCCCACGCCTTCGGCTTGCATACCTTGCACCAACGCGGCAGCCATTTTGCCACTGAGCAGAGGGTCTTCTGAGTAATACTCAAAATTGCGTCCACCCCGTGGATCGCGCTGCAAATTCATCCCCGGCGTCAGCATCACATCAATCCCATATTCACGTGCTTCCGCACCCATCGCCCGTCCGACATTGGCGACTAATTCACTGTCCCAACTCGACGCTAAGAGGGTGGCAATCGGGAAAGCAGTGCAATAATAGCGGCGTTCTAAGCCTGCGCGCTGCGGCTCAATACGCACCCCAGCAGGGCCATCGGAGAGAATCATCGAAGGGATATTAAGTTCAGGAATCGGATAAGTGCTACCCGCTGCACCGGGCACTTTTTCCGCCTATTGCAAGCTAAACGCACCCGGCACATTAATGCCCATACCGACTAAGAACGAGGCTTTTTGCTCGATGGATAATTGTGGTAGTAGTGCGTCAACACGTTCTATTTCTGACATGACTGACTCCTCTGCTTTGCCAATTGCTTTTATTAAGTGTAAGTCAGCCTAGTATGCCAAGTTAGGAATTATTGCGATAAATTCTAGTGAGTGTTATTTAGTAATGGGCTTTTTTATATGATCTAAAAGTACCTGACTGCTCCCCATTGCAATCGCCTGACTCGCATTTTCCAACACCCACGGTGCTGCATATTCACCCGTAGGCAAACTATCGCTTAACGGATAAGCTAAGCCCAAATCCTTAGCTGCTTGCCGATACAAGTCTACCCGATACACTTGCCGCAAAACCGCGCGTGCTTGCTCTAAAGATTGGTGCAATTGCCCCGCTTCCTGCATACAAGTTAAGAAGTATTCGCCATGAGTGTGCCAAGGTACATTAGCGGCATAGCGGGCAAACACATGAAAATCCGGCACATAACGCTCCGGTTCGTGCAGCGCATAGCGATAAAAGCCCTGTAATGGTGTGCACAGACTCATAATGGGGACATCGAGATAGTGGGCTTGCGCCAAGGTTTCGGCAAAGAGCAGGCGATTGCGAGGGTCATCCAACCAAATGGCAGCTTCTAATAGCGCACTGATGAGGGCTAAATGCGTATCGGGATTCGCTTCAGCCCACCCTTGCGTGACACCCAAGACTTTTTCTGGGCCATTATGCATTAGGTCATAACTACTCGCCGCGACCCAGCCAATGCCTTGTTGCACCGCGATTTGATTCCATGGCTCGCCCGCGCAAAACCCGTCAATTTGCCCCGCCTCCAAGGCTTGCACCATATGCGAGGGTGGAATGACTTGAATGGTCACATCCTCGCCAATGTGCAAACCACCATCCTGCAACCAAGCCCGCAATAAATAATGATGTTGCGAGAAGGGATACACACAACCAAAGACTAATTTACGTTTTAACTGACTAGTTTGTAAGGCTTTTAAACCTGTAGCGCGTAAGGGGCTGGATTGTAAATGCTCAGGAAATTGCTCGCGTATCGCCTGCATTAGCGTTTTGGAGAGGGTAATCGCGCTGCCATTTAAGCCCAAACTCATGGCGGTTTGCATCGGAATGCCTAAGCCATCAATCCCTAAGGTTGCCGCTAACGGCATGGGGGCTAGCATGTGTGCAGCGTCCAATTCGCCAAAAGCGACACGATCACGAACATTCGCCCACGACACTTCGCGCTGCAATTCAACCTGTAAATCATACTTTTCAAAAAAGCCACGTTCTTGGGCAGCGACCAAAACGGCACAATCGGTCAAAGGCAAAAAGCCAATGCGTAACTCGGTTTTCATCAGGCTTTCCCTCCGAGTAGCGCCATTGCCGCAATGAAATTTCGCGCCGCTTCACCAATTTTCATATTGCGATCCATCGCCATTTTACGCAGCAATTGATACGCCTCTTCCTCACTCAATTGGCGGTGCTGCATGAGAATACCTTTGGCCTTGTCCACATCTTTGCGATCTAAAAGCCGACTTTTGTAGTCCTCCAGCTCATTCCTCAGCTTTTGATGCTCTTGAAAGCGTGCAATCGCCACTTCCAACACCGACTGCAAGCGCTTACTCGGCAAATCATCGACAATATAAGCACTCACACCCGCACTAATCGCCGCCCGCGTGGTTGCCAAATCACTTTGCTCGGCAAAAAACACGATGGGCTTAGGGGTTTCGCGATTCACACTATTCAAAGACTCCAGCGTGTCACGATCAGGGCTTTGCATATCAATCAGAATAATATCAGGCTGATACTGGTGCACCGCGCTCAACAGATTTTGGCTGGTTTTAAGGCGAATTATGTGTTGATAGCCTGCAGCTTGCAGCGCTTCTTCCAAACTGGTGGCGCGTTCCGCATCGCTGTCGACCAGCATCAGCTTGTACATTAGGGTGATTCTCGCTCGCTATTTTAAGTGAGAATTTAAGCAAGAATTGAGCCAAGGGCTTAGTTTTTGGGGTTGGCAAGGTACTGCTCAATCAGCTCCGGCCTTAATACAAAGCGCAAAATCATCTCCACCACTTGCTGCTTTAAAGTGGCTTGCCCGACTTTAGTAAACATACCCTTGCCAAAACCTAAGGAAAAAGTGGTTTGATTCGACATATTAAAAAAGCTCAAGGCGCTAATATGCCAATGTAATTCCAGCGCGGTAATGCCTTCGCGAAATAGGTTTTGCTCTAAGCCGCGCGAATAAATGCGTTCTAGGCGTTCAATCCCCGATTGGTTGAGGGTTTTAATTAAAGGCGATTGTTTGAGGTATTCGCCATGATGAATATTCTCAATCATCACCAAACGAATAAAATCAGGATTGCGCCGATGGTGATCAAAGGTAAATTCCACCAGTTTTTTCAAAGCATCCAGCGGTTCTAAATGTTCTAAATCCAGTTCGCGTTCGCCCTCACGCACTTCGCGATAGGCTTCAATCAATACCTGCTGATACAAGGCTTCTTTATCACCAAAATAGTAATAAATCATACGTTTAGAGGTTTTGGTTTTGGAGGCGATTTCGTTCACCCGCGCACCCGACAAACCATTTTGTGCAAATTCTTCGGTGGCGACTTTAATAATATCCATGCGCACTGCTTCGGGATTTTGTTTCCAACCCGCTTTGGTATCTAGCAATTTGTTATCGTCGTCGGGCATGAAGTGTTCCTTTGCATTAACTGCGCGTTCGCTTGCACTTTTTAACCGCTTCAATTTTGAAACGCAAGCTGCATAGCGGTTTGTATCACCTCAGTATAGCGCTTTGGAAAATAAAATTAACTATATGGTACAAAATGACTTGACCAAATGAACCAGATGGTACAAAGTATGAAGAACACTATCACTTGAGGAGGAGAACTGTGGCAGGGCTCCAACACCAATTAAACATGAAACCCATTCAGCAGCGCCGCAAAGTACTGGCAGGTCTGATTGGGCAGGGCATTCAGGGTTCACTGACCCCCGCGATGCATCAAGCCGAAGGCGAGCGCCTAGGCTTACATTATTTTTATCAATTACTCGACACCGACCAAATGCACGCCACGCCAGCCTTGGCTGATCTCGTGCAATCGGCACAATGGTGTGGTTTCTCTGGCTTAAACATTACCTTCCCGTACAAACAGCAAGTCATTCCTTTCTTAGATGAGTTAGGCGAAACCGCCAAAGCGGTGGGCGCGGTCAATACCGTAGTCTTTAAAGATGGCAAGCGCATTGGCCACAATACCGATTTATCCGGCTTTGCTTTGAGTTTCCAAGCACAAATGGGCGACACCAAACACGATCAAGTCTTATTGATTGGTGCAGGTGGCGCAGGGCTTGCGGTTGCGCATGCTTTATTAATGTCGGGTGTGAAGACCTTATTTATTACCGATGTGAGTGCCGAGCGTGCGCAAGAGCTAGCGCAAGTATTAAGTACCCAATACGGTGCAAATGCTGCGCAAGCCACCAGTATTGCCCCTGAGCTAGTGCCGCAGATTGATGGCCTTGTGAATGCTACCCCTGTGGGGATGGCTAAACTGCCAGGTACACCTTTCCCCTTAGACCTACTCGAAAGCCGCTTATGGGTAGTCGATATTATTTATTTCCCGATTGAAACTGAGTTACTCAAAGCTGCTCGTTTAAAAGGTTGCCGCGTGGCCTCGGGTGCTGGGATGGCAGTATTTCAAGCGGTAGCCGCGTTTGAGTTGATTACTGGATTACGCCCCGATAGTGAAGCGCTGAAAGCGACCTTTAATAGCTTGTCGAATTCATAAACCCCTGATGGATTTCATGTGAGGAGGAGTGCATGAAGCGATTGATAGATGTGTACTGCCGGGTGCTCTCCGCACTTATGGCGCTACTACTGGCCATTATGGTGGTATTGGTGTTTGGCAATGTGGTGCTGCGCTATGGATTTCATTCCGGCATTACGTTTTCTGAAGAAGTATCACGCTGGCTATTCGTGTGGCTGACTTTTATGGGGGCGGTCGTTGCTTTGCATCAACATGCTCATATGAGCTTAGGCGAAGTAGTTTCCGCTTTATCCCCCAAAGCCCAACGTATCTGCCACCTCATTGCGCTGGCTCTAATGCTATGGGTGACCTACTTAATCTTCAGCGGAAGCTGGGAGCAAACCGTTATTAATTTGGAGAATACCGCACCGGTTAGTGGCTGGTCACAAGCATGGTTTTATGGCGTAGGGGTGTTTTTTGCGATTTCTAGCGGTGTGATTTTGCTGATAGATTTTTGGGATTCTATTCGCAATTTCAATAATCCAATGGTTGTCACTGAATCCACCACGCCACATGCGGAGTAAACCATGACTATTGTAATTTTCATTGTGGTACTTCTCGCAGCCATGATGCTGGGAATACCCATTGCTTACTCTTTACTGCTATCCGGTATCGCTTTAATGGCGTATTTGGGCGAATTTAATGCTCAGATACTGGCGCAAAACCTGATTGAATGCGCGAATAGCTTCCCCTTACTCGCTGTGCCGTTCTTTATGTTAGCGGGCGAGATTATGAATGTCGGGGGCTTATCCAAACGCATTGTGAATCTAGCGCTAACCCTATTAGGGCATGTACGCGGTGGTTTGGGCTATGTAGCGATTTTAGCCGCTTGCTTGATGGCAGCATTATCCGGTTCTGCGGTGGCAGATACGGCGGCTTTAGGGGCATTACTGTTACCGATGATGGTGGCGGCGGGGCATAGTCGGGAGACTTCGGGTGGTTTGATTGCCTCAGCCGGGATCATTGCGCCGATTATTCCACCTTCCATTGCCTTTGTTGTGTTTGGCGTGGCGACGGATGTGTCGATTGGCAAGTTGTTCATGGCAGGCATTTTCCCCGGCCTGTATATGGCGTTAGCGATTGCCATCACTTGGTATTTAATGGTTAACCGTGAAGCCAAAAAACAACCTGATCGCCCCTTGCCTAAGCGGGCGACCCGCGCGGAACGTTTAGCCGCATTAAAAGATGCGACTTGGGCGCTGTTCTTACCAGTGATTGTCTTAGTTGGCTTAAAAATGGGTATCTTCACACCCACCGAAGCGGCGGTCGTGGCGGCGGTGTATGCCTTGTTTGTATCAATGGTGATTTATCGTGAAATGACTTGGCATCAACTGTATGACGTATTTGTAAGTTCAGCTAAAACCACGGCGACGGTCATGTTCTTGGTGGCGGCAGCGATGGTGTCGGCTTACTTAATCACGATTGCCGATGTACCCGGACAAGTCGTCGATCTACTCGGCCCCTTAATGGAAAGCCCGATTCTATTGATGTTAGCGATTATGGTGATCTGCATCTTGGTAGGTACGGCGATGGATTTAACCCCGACCATTTTAATTCTTGCACCTGTGTTAGTACCTGTGGTGAAACAAGCAGGCATTGATCCGGTCTATTTCGGTGTGCTGTTTGTAATGAATGGGGTGCTTGGCTTGATTACCCCACCCGTGGGCACGGTATTAAATGTGATGGCGGGTGTCGGTGGCATGAGTGTGGGAGCAATCTCTAAAGGGGTGATTCCTTTCATGTCGGCACAGTTTGCCGTGTTGTTCTTATTAGTGTTTTTCCCAAGCTTGGTACTGGTACCGCTGTCTTGGTTCTATTGATTCAGGGGCTTGCGGGCGACCGGAGCGCCGTCCGCTAGTCAACCGATTTGCCGCTCTTTTGTTTGATGTTGGAGGAATTGAGATGAAACGTTTAATGGTTAAAGGTTTAGTTGCATTAGTCGCGGTTGCGAGCATGAGCATGGCTTATGCAGCGGACAAAGAGTTGAAATTAGCGCTGCAAAACCCTAAGGGTCATCCTTTAGAAATGGGGGCGACTAAATTTGCTGAGTTAGTGGATAGCAAAAGCAAGGGCGCGTTGAAAGTGAAGGTCTACCCTGGTGGTGCCTTAGGCGGCGATGCGCAAAATGTATCAGCTTTACAAGGCGGCACTTTGGATATGATGGTACTGAACTCCGGTATCTTAGCGTCACAAGTGAAAGAGTTTGCGGTATATGACTTCCCCTTCATGTTCGCCACTTCAGAAGAAGCGGACCAAATCGTGGATGGCGAGTTTGGTAAAGCGCTGCATGCTAAGTTAGATGAGAAGGGGATTGTCGGTTTAGCGTATTGGGAATTAGGCTTCCGCGATATTACCAATAGTAAACTGCCGATTACTAAAGTCGATGACATTAAAGGTCTGAAACTGCGCGTTATCCCGAATGCGATTAATGTGGATTGGGTAACGGCTTTAGGTGCAAATCCAACGCCGATGCCTTTCCCTGAAGTTTATGCTGCGTTGGAGCAAAAGGCGATTGATGGTCAGGAAAACCCCGTCACCGTTATTGCCTCGAATAAGTTCTATGAAGTGCAAAAGCATTTAGCGTTGACGCATCATCAGTACAACCCACAGTCTGCGATTATTAGCAAAAAGACTTGGGATACCTTAACGCCTGAGCAACAAACTATTCTACGTGAAGCGGCGAGTGAAGCTGCGGTATATGAGCGTGGGGTAGCACGTGAGAAATCAACGACTGCTTTGGAAGAGTTGAAAAAAGGCGGTATGGAAATCACCGAATTGCCAGCCGAAGAACTCGCAAAAATGCGTGAAACTTTAAAGCCAGTCATTGCTAAGCATGCTGAGTTGGTCGGTAAGGAAACGGTTGATAAATTGACTGCCGAATTAGAAACTCTGCGTAAGAAGTAATCCACTTCACGATCCTAGTGGTAATCTGCTAGGGTCGGTTTTTTACAGATAAGGAACTCAGCATGGCAATAATTCTGGTATTAAATGGCCCTAACTTAAATCTCCTAGGTCAACGCGAACCCACTCAATATGGCTACACCACCCTTAAAGATGTCGAAAGCCTGTGTATGGAAACGGGCAAGCGTTTGGGTTTTGAGGTGAAGTGTCTGCAATCTAATCATGAAGGCGTGTTGCTGGATGCGCTTCATGAAGCAGGGCGCGGGATAAAAGACGGTTCAGTGCTGGGTGTGGTGATGAATCCGGGGGCGTATACGCATACCTCGATTGCTTTACATGATGCGATTAAGGGCGCGGAAGTGCCGTTGATTGAGGTTCATATTTCTAACGTGCATGCCCGTGAGGAGTTTCGCCATCATTCTTATGTGTCGCCAGCAGCGGCGGGGATTGTGGTGGGCTTTGGTGTGGATGGGTATGTGTTGGCCATTGAAGGCTTGGTACGGAAGTTTCATAAGTTATAGCGGTAGGCTTTCGTGCTTAGCTAATCCTGTCAAAGACGCTGTGAATACATCCTTGTACGCTCGAGCGCCGCATCCATGTGGCACACGCTTTGTCAAAATTAGCTAAGCACTGCGCTTGCGGCCTCCAGTGAGTAGTTTTAAATCATGCGTTATTCCATTGCGACGGTATGCTTGTCAGGTACTTTGCGGCAAAAAATCGAGGCGATTGCCAAGGCGGGTTTTCAGGGGATTGAGATCTTTGAAAATGATTTGATTACCCATGATGGGTCGGTGGCGGAAGTTCGGCGCATGATTGAGGATCACGGTTTGGAAATCGTGACTTATCAGCCGTTTCGTGATTTTGAAGGTTTGCCCGAACCGTATCGGCGCAAAGCTTTTGATCGCGCCGAGCGTAAGTTTGATCTCATGGAGCAGCTAGGCACGGATTTATTAATGGCTTGTAGCAGTGTTTCGCCCCATGCTTTAGGTGGGATTCAACGCGCGGCTGATGATTTTCATGAGTTAGGTGAGCGCGCTAAAGCGCGCAATATGCGCGTAGCCTTTGAAGCCTTGGCGTGGGGGCGTTTTGTAAATGATTACCGCGATTCGTGGGAGATTGTGCGCCGCGCGAATCATGCGCAAGTCGGTTTATGTCTGGATACCTTTCATATTTTCTCGCGTGGCGTCGAGATTCAAACCATTCTCAATATTCCGGGCGATAAGGTTTTTCTGGTGCAAGTCGCGGATGCGCCGCGGTTGTCGATGGATCATTTATCGTGGAGTCGGCATTATCGCTGCTTCCCCGGACAAGGCGAGTTACCCATTGATCAATTTGTGAGTAACCTGCATGCGACGTGCTACAATGGCGCCTTCTCGCTGGAGATTTTCAATGATCAATTCCGTTCAGGCTCACCGGAAAATACCGCACGTGATGGTTACCGCTCTTTAGTGTATGCCAATCGCTCGTCGGAAGCGGTTGCTACCCAGCAAGGCGAATTACTCCCTACTATTAAATCACCGTCTGAAATCCAATTTATTGAATTTGCCGTCGATCAAATCGAAAAACAGTCACTGACGCAATTACTCGGTACTTTAGGGTTTAGTCATGTTGGCACGCATCGCAAAAAAGCGGTGGAGGTGTGGCGACAGGGCGCGATTAATGTGGTGATGAATCTGGAGCCGGATAGCTTTGCCCAGCGCTATCATGAGCAACATGGGGTGTCGGTATGTGCTTTTGGCTTGAGTTGCGCGAATGTGCCTGCACTCGAGCAGCGCGCGAAGCAGATTGGTTATAACTTGGCTTATGGCAATCCCTCGACGGATACGCACGGTATTCCGGCAGTGGAAGGGCCAATTAGTAGCTTGCTGTATTTGGTGGATGATAGCATTCAACCGAGTCACTGGGAGCGCGAATTCACGCCGCAAGCGCATGATCCACAAGCTTTTTTGCAGACGGTAGATCATGTCGCCTTGAGTATGAGCTATGAGGAAATGCTGCATTCGATTCTGCTGTATCGCTCTTTATTTGCCATGACGCCGAGCGCTAGTGTCAATGTGTCGGATCCGGGGGGATTGGTGAAAAGTCAAGTGATGCAAACGGCGGATAACAATGTCGCTTTCACCTTAAATAGCTCGCAAGCTGCGCAAACTGTCTCGAATTATATTGCCAGCCGTTATGCGGGTGGCGGGGTGAATCATATCGCTTTGCGCTGTCAGGATATTTTTGTGGTGGCGGAGCGGTTGAGCGCTTTAAATACACCGACAATGGAAGTAACCGACAATTATTATGAGGATTTAGCAGCACGATTTAGCTTGTCGGATGAGATGCTGGCGAAATTAAAGCACTTCCATATTCTGTATGATGAAGACGAGCATGGGGTGTTTTTCCAACTGTATACCAAGCTTTTTGCGGGGCGTTTCTGTTTTGAAATAGTGCAGCGCAATGGCTATCAAGGCTTTGGTACGCCTAATGCACAAATGCGCGTCACTATGCAAGCTAAGGAATTGAGTGCACTGAATGCTTAATATTTTTCTGACCATTTCGCCGGTCTTTATCCTGATCGGTCTGGGCTATTTAGGATTTAAAGCCCAACTGATTAAAGCCGAAGCTATGCCGAGTTTAGGCAATATTATTCTGTATTTTGCGATTCCAGCGGTGATGATTGGCGGCTTGAGCAAAATTCATATTAGTGAAATTGTTGAGCCTTATTTCATGCTGGCCTATGGTTTAGGTTTAATCAGCACTTTATTAATTAGCTTTTTCGTGGTGTACAAGTTCAAAGGTAATACACTCACGCAAAGCGCGATTCAAGTGACGGGCATGACCATCCCGAATAGTATGTTTGTCGGTTTTCCGGTGGTTTTACTAAGTTTGGACAATGCGGATAGCGCTTCCTTGGGCTTAATGATGGCGGTATTAGTGGAGAATATTCTGATTTTGCCGATTGTCTTAGTGCTTTTGGAGTATGGGGCAGGTGCACAAAACACTTCCAAAGCCGCGATTTGGCGTTCGGTTGGGTTGCGCATTATCAAAAATCCACTGATTATTGCCATTGCGGTGGGTGTTACACTGTCGTTATTAAGTGTCTCACTGCCAAAATTCATGACTCAAAGTCTGGATTTACTTTCGAGAATATCCGCAGGTTTAGCTTTGCTATTTATTGGCGCAGCACTAGCCAATATTAAACCGCAAAATCAGCATGATTGGAGCAATATGTCCGCTGGTGGTGATGGGCAAATTAATGCTCGAACCTTTAATGGTCGCGTTCTTTATTATGCTCTTGCCACCATTTAATTCGACTTTGCAAACCATTGCGATTCTGATGGCAGCTGCACCAATGATGAGTATTTATCCGATTATTGGCGAGCGTTATGGGTTTCGCGATTTTTGTGCGAGCACGCTGTTCGTGACAACGTTGTTGTCGTTTTTAACCATTTCTGTAGTCTTGTTATTCGTAGGCCAATAAGCCGCTAATAAGTATTGCTTGAGCTGTTCAGCGGTTGTTGCCTAGCACTTAAGCTGCAATTGTAGTAAATAGTGTGCGATTACTGATTATTGAACTACAGACGATGCCGCATACTCACCAGCACACTGACCATGATGACCACAACCATGATCATCATGATCGCTACCCCAGCATTGATTATGGGCGTGCGTTTTTAATTGCGATTATTTTAAATGTTGCCTTTGTTATTACTGAGTTTGCTTATGGAGTTATCGCTAATTCCACCGCTTTGATGGCGGATGCAGGGCATAACCTTTCTGATGTTTTGGGCTTGGTGATGGCATGGGGTGCAACTTTATTAGCACGACAGAAGCCTAATGAGCGCTTTACTTATGGCTTACGTAGCAGTTCAATTTTAGCCGCCTTAGCTAATGCTGTTTTATTGTTAGTGGCTTGTGGTGGGATTGCTTGGGAAGCAGTACATCGGTTTACTAATGCCCCTGAGGTCGCTGGTGTGACGGTTATCTGGGTCGCAGCTTTAGGGATTGTGATCAATGGAGTTTCTGCTTGGCTATTTATGTATGGTAGCAAAAATGATCTGAATATTCGCGGTGCTTATTTGCATATGCTGGCGGATGCAGCCGTATCATTTGGCGTTGTGCTTTCAGGCTTAGCGATCTTATTGACTGGCTGGTATTGGATCGACCCTTTAATGAGCTTGATGATTGTGGCGGTTATTGTAGTTGGTACTTGGCATTTGCTAAGGGAATCAACTCAACTGGCTTTATTAGCAGTTCCGAAAAACGTTGATTTAATGAAAGTTTCTGAGTTTCTACAACAACAGCTGGGTGTAACGGCCATTCATGATTTACATATTTGGGCGATGAGTACCACTGAAAGCGCTTTAACGGTGCACTTAGTCATGCCTGCAGGTTATCCGGGTGATGTGTTTATGGATGAATTAACCCAGACCCTGAAGCAAACATTTGCTATTACCCACAGTACTTTGCAAATTGAGCAGGGTACGACCGAGCACCATTGCTGTTTACATGAACAAGTTAAGTTTGAGCCTTTGCATTCCCACTAAAGGAGTCGGCGTTAGTCCATTATGAAAGATGTCCCGCATTACTCATTGTATGGTAAAAATTCGGCGGCAGATGCGCCGCACTATATCTATATTGCGCATTTAGAGGAATCTTTGCCTAAGTATAATTGGGAAATTCATCCGCATCGACATGATCAGATGCATCAATTACTGGTAGTAGAAGAGGGTAGTGTGTTGCTGCAAGTGGCTGATTGGAGTGCAGAAGAGCAGGGTGCTTGCATCCTTTCTGTGCCAGCGCGGGAAGTGCATGGATTTCGACATCAGCCAGGCGTGCGGGGTTATATTATTACTATTTCTGAGCCTTTTTTGATGGGCGCTTTTGCTGAAACTGAACGCCAAGCTTTTCCCTTTTTGTTTACTCAACCCTTATTAATGCGTTTACGTGAAGGGAATAGCGAAGATCAAAACCTTTTTGCTTTGACGCGCCAGTTAGTGATTGAATATGAAAATCCCCAAACTGGACAAGCTTGCTTATTAGGTGCCTATCTTAAAATTCTGTTTGTGTTGTTAGGGCGTGCAGCAGGGCATGTGCAAACACCCGAACAGCAATTTGATGCCAAAATCACCATTTACGAGCAGTTTTTAAAGCTACTGGAAGAGCATTACACCCAGCATTGGTCAATTAACCGCTATGCTGAGCGTTTAGGCATGACTGAGAGTCGTTTGAATCGGCTATGCCAACGTTATACCGGGCAAAATGCTTTGCAGATTATGCATGGTCGCTTGGTAACTGAAGCGAAACGCAAGCTTATGTATGCTAATTTATCTGTGAATGAAGTCGCTTATGAGCTGGGATTTAAAGATCCAGCCTACTTCTCGCGCTTCTTTAATAAGAGCTGCGGTGAACCACCAAGCCAGTTCAAGGCACGCATGCGCAGTCAAGAATCGAGCTAAGTAATTGTAGAGCTTAGTTATTCTCTGAAAAATAATCTTACCAACTAACTGTTTAAGTCTATAATTGTTACTGAGTGTGTCAATCAATTATGGATGAACCCCATGCCTATAGGACTAGAGGCTCAGCAAGTTCGGGCTATCTTTTTCCCGAAACGTAAGCAGTTTACCTTCCACCGTATCAATATGGAGTATTTAATACCGCTTAAGGCGCTACGGCGTGAAAGCGTTTACACTTTATTAGATGCAGGCTTACGCAATAACTTACGCACGATTGGTGCTAAAGATGAAATTATTTTTAGTTTGCGCCCACAATTGGAAGGTGTGGCGGGGCGGATGTCTGCACAAGGTCAGCGGCTTTCACGTGAACGGGAAGTTTTACGTGAGCAATTGTCGAAGCAAGTGCAACGTGGTTTTCAAGCGTATCGTGCTGAAGTTGAGGCTGATTTAGCGAACTTAAAGCTGTCTGAATCCCTAGCTTTAGAGCAAAAAACAGGCTACGAAAGCGTAGTCACAGCAGAGTATTTATTGCGTGATGCAGTGACTACTAATGTAAAAAATTATCGCGCTCATTTTGAGCTAGCTTGGATTTATTTAACGGTTCTAGAGTCGCTAGTACAGGCTGAATATCATTTTCAAATTGCTACTAAATATGCCTTGGAGCAAGGCGATGTGCTATTCGCACACTTTGCTAAGCGCCATTTAGCAGATGCTTGCTATAGCCAAGATAAGTTTAGTGAAGCCGTTGAGCATTCTTTAGAGGTGTTACATTACAACGCAGGAACCGACTTAGAAAGCCGTTATGAGCATATTCGTTATTTGGCAGCTGCTGGCGAAGTTGAGCAGGCAACGCAGAAGCTGTCTACTTTAGTTTCAGCTTCACCGGTCTATTATGTACAGGCACAAGCAGAGCCAGACTTTAGGCAGTATACGTCGGTGCGCTGTATGCTGTTTGACCTAAGACAACAGCGAGTCGACCGTATCACCCACTATGTGCATACTTCTTGGCAGAATCACCCTTTAGCACGTTTAGACTTGCCCGATCAAATTGATTCTGAATCCTTATTTCGCCAGACCTTTAAGCAGCACATTAAGGTAATGGCCCATTTACCTTATATGACACTGACTGAGCGTGAGAACCAAATTGCAGCCTTGATTGTAGATGACTCCCAACGTAGGGTCATTAAAGAGCTGAATACGCGCTCTAAATCTTATGAGCTAGCGAGTGATAAAAAGCGTAAGAAGTGGTTATGGGTGAATAAAACAGGTGCGGCTTTGGTGCATACGGCAGCCATTTTATTGCTAGCTTGCGTGTTCTTTTTTGTAGCACGTTATGCGGCAGATTTGGCAGGAGTTGGAAGTATTTTGGCAGGTTCAGACGCAATAATGAAGCTAGCTTTAATTATTTTACCTTTACTATTAGCAGGCTTATTATTGATTGGCTTTATTCCTAAAGGAGCTAAACGCTTGTTTTACAAGCAATTAGAACTGGATAATACAGTGAAATTTATCAGTAATTTGAAGTAATTAGACAAGGGCAGGGTAGGAGTCCCCTGCCGTCATTAAAATTACGCTGATTTGTTAGCGGTGACTGCTGTTTTTACGGCTTTTTGAAGTTCACCGGATTCAAGCATTTCTAAAGTAATGTCACAACCACCGATAAGCTCTCCACCGATGTAGACTTGTGGGAAAGTTGGCCAATCCGCATAACGTGGCAAGTTTTGAAAGATCTCTGGGTCGCTTAATACATTAACATAAGCAAATTCTTCACCACATTGCATCAAAGCTTGTGAGGCACGGCTAGAGAAACCGCACTGCGGCATTTGTGGGCTGCCTTTCATGAAAATAATGACTGGGTTGCTTTTTACTGCGTCATCGATACGTTCTAGTACGTCCATGGTTATAACCTCTCGTGATATTTATATGAGTAATTGTACCTGTCTCTGAAGATTAAGGGTAATTCTAGTTCTAGTTTTGTTTGATAGATAATTTTATTTACATATTTTATGTTATGTAAAATAAAACCTAACCCAAACCCAAAAAAGAAAGGCTGCCCAAAACTATCCAGCATTTTATTTAACATAATAGGCATTATGCGCATATTCGACTAAAGCGATTCTGGAGCAATTTAAGAAGGCTGAAAGCCGTGCAAAATATGCAATTTGCTATGTAGCCTACCCCACCATAAACCGCGCTTTACATATAAAAGCTTATAAAGCGTCCGCTTTAGGTGGACTATGAACAGATGCGAAACGCCGTGGGAAAATTGGTATTTTTGGAATGGGTACTTAGTAGATTCAGACGGTAACAAATACAGTCAGGAGATGATTAGGTCTTCAGTGTGGACACAACAGCTAAAACGCGAGTTAACAGGAACAGAGTTGAAAATATTCAGTTTGAAGCAAGAGCTTGAACGACGCTTAGCAATCCAAGAGCCGGAAATTGTCATACGGTGGAACGGTCAAGAAACGGTAGTTAAGCCGCCAAAGGCAGCTTTTAAAAAATAGGCTGTATGCTTGAAGCTCCCCTACTTTTGGAAGTAAGGGAGTTCGTGGGTGTTGGTTAGTAGGCATATTTTGGTTATTATTGTTACATAATAAAAGTTATAAAATTAATTAGAGAATATCTAGCCCCCGCCGTTTTCTTTCATCCTCTGCGAATTTTTCCCGAAGCTCTTCAAAGCCTTTAATAAGTTCACAATATTCAGCATTCGCCTGATACCTTCGTTCAGCTTCATTAGCGCGGAGCCGCCGCAATTCTTCTCGTTCTTGCGCCTTTTCAGCTTTAATCCGTTGATAGTAAAGATACTTTTGATAACTCATAAGATTATACTCCTTGACAATTTGTGCATTTTATTATTGAGTTTTTTAAAAACAAGGTCAACTTGAAAAAGTGATTGCTTGATTAAGGGTAAACATCTCAGCAGAACCACCGAACGCGATTAAGAGAACCTAGTTTTGTGAGAGCCTAGCCCGTAGCTTGCTTGTGTTGACTTGCAAGGGGAAGGCGAGCTTGAGTTCTGAACAATAGCGGTTAGCCCAGATCACTAGCAGGGCTTATTTTCATACCGTGGCCTTTGGCGACCGAGGCCAGAGCACAAGAGGCAGGCCGGACGCGATAGAACAGGGATACTAGCAACGCACAGGCCAGCGTCCTTCGACGCGCAAAACCTAGCACTGATGCGCCCTTCTTTGAGGATGATTAACTTCGCTACGTAGATAAAATAAAGTTTGCTTTTCACAGGAATTTGCTGCTAGAACGTGTTTAGTTTATATAAGTTTTTATATACTGGTGAAGCATGAAAGATTTAGTATGGTGTGGTGATAGCTTGGAATGCGTCAAGGCATTTAGTGAAAAGGCTCGACGGGAAGCCGGTTACGAGTTAAGCAGCGTACAAATGGGAGAAGACCCCAGCGATTGGAAGCCGATGAACACGATTGGACAAGGCGTTAAGGAGATTAGGATTAAAGATGGACAAGGCGCTTTTCGGATAATTTATATCGCTAAGCTTGAGGAAGCTATTTATGTATTGCATGCCTTCCAGAAAAAAAGTCAAAAGACTAGACAAGCAGATCTTGAGTTAGCCCAACAGCGGTTAAGTTTGTTAAGAAGCAGGAAGAATGAGTAAAAGAAGTAAAAGAAGTAAAAGAAGTAAGAAGAGTGAATAGAATGAGTAAAAGGAGTAGAAGGAATGAGTAGAAGTGCATTTTATGATTTATTTGATGCTGAAGAAGCTGCTAACTTAGAAATGCGTGCAGAGTTAATGCGCGAGCTAAAGCGTTTGTTGAATGAGCGTTTTAAGACCCAGCAGGCCGCCGCTGAGCATTTAGGCGTTGAGCAAAGCCGAATCAGTAACTTGTATACAGGTAAGATTAGTCTGTTTAGCATTGATATGTTGCTAAGTATGATTACTAAGTTAGGGAAGCGGGTCGAAGTGAGTATTAAGGAAGCAGCCTAAGCAAGCGACTCGGTGTTAATGGTGCGCGTGTATCCGCAGGCTGCACACGCGCACCATTAACACCTTGAGCCGCTAGTTGCCAAACGGATTTTGGAGAGCACCCTCTTTGAATTTTTCGGACACAGGCAGCGCTTGGGCATTGTCCCTAATAATCTCTTGTTTAGGGCAAGAGGCGTAAACATCAAGAATATCCTTGTAGTAAAGACGCACCAAACAGCGATCAATGACTTGGTAGTTTAAGCCTAAGACAGATAGTTGATCTTTGTCGAGTTTGAAGACCCCGCCTTTCGTTGAAAAGTTGACCCCATAAAAGAATTGTTTGCCCTGATAATAGGTGTAAGCGAGTGAATATTCAGAATTGAAGAAGTCTAACCACTTTGGAGTAGCAACCACCTTAGACCCAAGGCCAGTGCCCACAGGACTAGTAGGAACACTACCAGCCGGGATAGGAGTTTGAACAGGAACAAGAGCGGCTTGACCAGGAGAAGATTGAGCAACTGGAGGAACCGCCAACCCATTTTTTTCAGCATTTTTCTGTTCTCTCTCTGCATTGAGTTGTTCAGGACTTTTCATAAAACTAGGCACGCCGTTAGATAGCGAATAGCTCAAGGCCAACACGAGCACCAATGCAAAGCCAATGATTTTTGGATCTTTAAAGACGTTTGAACCCGCACTGGTATCCGAAACCTGTCCGGTTTGCGTGCTTTTGTAGAGTTGAAAAACCCATTTAGGAATCTTCTTGCGAATGATTGAGTTCAGATCAGTTTTTGCTTTGCCGTTATTATCCGCCGCGTGGAAGGCTTCGTTATAACGGCCTTTAAAGATAGACCCCATCACCGCTAGATTTTTATGTCGATAGGCCGCTTCAGCCGAGCCTCTTACGACCTTATGAACCTTGATAATGTTAGGTGTTGTTACTACGAAATCCCAGTTTTTATGGCGATGCTTTTCAAACGCTAAAGCGAGCGTTTCAAAAGTACTAGCAGCTGTGGCAGCGTCCAAGCCGCCCGGAAAGTCAAAGTCTTTTAGCTTTGCAGGTGTCATATCAGGCGGATAGATTTCTTGAATTTCATCCAGTAAGAAAAATACCCCGTCTGGTGCCCAATGGAAAAAGCGCCGCAGTTGCGCCATTTGTTCAGAATCACTGGCGTCTAAGTAAGTGAGCTGGAAAGATTCAGGCACATGCATAGGCTTAGAAAGTAAGGAAGACTTGCGACCGTTGAGCACCGTTAGGACTTGTTCACGATCTGAGAGACCGCGAACATTGGTGATGATGTGACGACCCGCCAAGACAGCACGCACAAAATCTTCATGGACTGCACCCGCTGTTTTGTAAGAACCCGGTGGACCGTGGTGAATTTTAATAGACATTAGAGAAGCCCTTTTCCACCCAAGAAGCTAAAGACAAACTTAGTCATGTAAGCGCTCATAATTGAGTTAATAAATTCAGGTATTTTAAAGAAAAGTAGAACATCCATTATCTGAGAGCTGAAATTAGAATACATGGAGTCGATTAGTTCACTAATCCCCAGATCGTTCATCATGTCTTTAGCAATACTCCAAGAAAATTCCACGAAAGCTAGCGTACTAACTAAAGAAAGTTTAATGGATAGCTGAATGAGATAAGAGGCCGTATCGACGACAAAATCATAAATACCTGTAAAGAGCCAATCTAAAAGAAGGCCGATTTGGTCGAATATATCCATGCTATTTCCTTAAAATAATTAAGCCTGCTAGAAGAAAGCCCATTGCTGAAATAAATACACCAATAATGGAAAGCTCTTCGTTAAAATCCGCCAAGCAAATTTCAATGGTTTGACCTTGAAAAGTAATGGGAGCCATGCAAGGCAAAGAGCCGGAGCCACTTGGAGTATTACCACTGAAATCTAAAAAAGCTTGCATGTCAGCCCTAATCTCTGAGAGCTTCGTTTTTAAATCGGTTTTTAATTGAGTTATTTCAGTTTCTAAAGTGGCTTTAGCTTGAGTGTAACCTTTTGGTGTGCGGTTCTTCCCTTCCCCTGTTAAAGAGGCAGCAGCCGAGGCGGTATTGGTTTTTATGTTATTGAGAATGCCCGTGTAGTCCTTTGCCTCACCCTCTGTACCTGTACCTGTGCCCGTACCATCATCGGGATCAGGATTAACACCAGAGCCACTGGTAGGCGTACCCTTAATAGAGCCATTGGTATCAGGACTATCCCCAGTTGAATTGCCTTGCTGGTCAGTGCCTTTGCAGATTTTAAGAGAACCTGCAAGATAAGGAGTCGTTCCTGTCGGACAACCCTCTTGAGAATCAGGCGGAGGCACACAGTAAAGCAGTAAAGCGTAGAACCGAAATACACCGAATTAGTGCCACTAATGCAGTTGTTTGGCGTTTCATCCGGATCAGGGTGAGGTTCTGTTTTAATGCAGCCGGTTAAGCCGTTGAATTCACCGTAATAACTACCCGTTGGACAGCCCGGCGCTTTTGAATTACCACAAGTAGCAGTTCCATCGGACGCTAGGATTTTTATTTGACCTGCTGCACAGGTGTCGGTTTGTGCACAGTCGCAGCGATGAGTTGCACCAGAGAAAAGCTGGGTGCTGGGATCAGATTCAGTAGATGTTTCACAGTAGAAATAAGCGACACCGGCAATACCGCCGCAGGCCGTTGAGCATTCTGTTTGTTTTTTTGAGCAGTCCGGCTTTGCCTTGCAGGTTTCACCCTCTTCTATTTGACCGGCTGGACATTTACAGCCGCCCGCGCCGTCATCTTCTTTGGGATATTGGCAGCCCAAAGGCGGTGGGTCTTCACAAGCGCCTGTCGTAGCGTTTTGAACCTTACCGGATGGACAGACACAAGCGTCATTAGGAGACCCAGCAATCTTAGTTGTGCCGACAGGGCATTTACAGAGCCAGTTAACATAGTCGGGAAATGCACTATCAACACAAACGATCTGATCTTGAGTTTGAAGAATACCGCCCATCGAGTTTGCACATGCCCATGCATCTCTTGATTTTGTAAGACCTGTTAAAGGAGTACTACCAGACTTATAAATCGAACCACCATAAGACAGCGCATTATTACAAGAGCCGCCCCACGTCTGAGTAGCTGGGATTTTACCGCCCGCAAAAGCAGAATTAGAGCCTAGTAAACAGCTCAAGGCCAATAATAAAGGCGAAAGCCAACGCAACACCGAGAATAATTTCAATCATTTTCACCTCTAAAAAGCTGCCCTCTTTTTAGAGAGCAGCCCCTGCCTTTAATAAGAACGACGCAACATATACAAAACTAAGGTTACTATCATCAGCGAAACAATTGAGCCAACAATGTACCCACCCACGGCCAGCGCTTCAGCACGAGCCACGAGAAAGCTATTTTGTATATCAGCTGCAAAACCAGCATTAGCAATATTTGCAGCAAAAAGCGACATAAAAGCCAGTGATAGCGTCAGCACATTTTTCGTAGTCATAATGTGCACCTTTGCCTTATTAAGATGCTTTGCGCATCAAGGAAATGACCATAAAAACGACCAGCAAAGAGGCAATGGCGGCTACAATATAACCACCGACACTAACCGCTTCAGTTCCAGCACTAGCAATAGCGGTTTGAACGTCAGCTGCTAAACCCGCATGAGCCAAGTTTGCAGAAACTAAAGCACCTAAAGCAGTACCCGCAACAGCAACACGAGCACCATATTTTTTTGCAATTTGAGTAAATTTCATCGTTGTTAACTCCTTTAGAGTCTTAAAGTTTAAAGCGCTTGAGCATCGACAAAACCATGCCAATACCCATGCCCGCTAAGAAAAGAGTGATCACCCCACCAAAGGCAATGGCGATCAACTCAGAGTCCAGAACAAAATCAGCCCCAAAAAAGGATTGAGTTTGTTCAAGAACACAGGTTGGAGCGGTTGCGACCGTAGAGACGTAAGAACCCGTCGTGTCTTGGGTAATCACGGGAGAGCCGCAACCATCCGTAAAAACGTAATATTTCATTTCAAGGGTGAATTAATGATAGGAGTCGAGGATTTAAGTTCACGTGGAAACAATTCATTAGCAAATTCAGCAACTGTGAATAAACGAACGCCTTGCTTAAGCGTAAAGCCTTTTGCTGTTTCTTGTCCTGAATCACTTTTTATGGAATAAGTGCCAAACTGAAAAGCAACTAACTTACCAATATTGTTTTTAAAGAAGCTAATAGTAGGTTCATCCATCTTTAGATTAATATCATTTAATTCACGCTTTTGTGTATCTTCGCCTTTTAAAACAGCTGTTTTTATCTGTGCTTTCCAAGCCGCTTCAGTAACTTCACCTGTTTTTTGATTAGTGTATTTAGGGTTGAAATAGACACCCTCCACAATAGCCAACATGTAAGAACCGGGAATAATTGAATTAATCATTGGTTAAAACCTCTTTTTTAAAAAGTTCGATTAAAGTGCTAATAGTCGTTTTACTATTAATTTTTTTATTTTTTATTTTTTATTTTTTTTAAAAGCATTAAGAATTTCCCCCTGTACAGTTATTTACAGGACTCCAAGGAAGAGCAAGAGCCTTGCTAATCAATGATTCTTCTCTCTCAGGCTGTTTTGAATCTTTCTTTTCTTGGATGCGCCATGTGTGGACGCGAGTTTTTACAGCCGGAGTACCTAAAAGGCTTAATCCTTCTGTTTTGTCGACTAGTTCGCCGTAGCGATTGGTGATTACTTCCCCCGTTTCAGTGCTAACACGTTCTACCGTGTAAACACGTAAAGGCTGATCTTTTCTAAGTGCCATTACGCCGCCTTGAGATTGGAGGTAATCACACCAGTTGCTTGCATCGGCTGCCATGCGAGCCTGTTCAATCACTTCATTTTCGGGTACAGCATCAGCTGCTAAGCGCCGCAGTTCACGCCAAACACCCACCGGAGCACCGCCAATTTGTTGAAATTGGCGTATGCCCCAAAGGGAAGCCCAAGCACAAACCCGTTTGGCACTTTCAGAAACTTTAGTTTCTGCATCGGCCTCGAAGTCGCCTTCGATTGCAAAACCGTTGATGTTTTTACTCACGTACTTAGCAATGTAGCCCGTGGCACTGCCCTTGCTAGCGTCGATAGTTACGGCTTTAAAGCGGTATTCAGCAGCGCCTTTTTCATCACCATCTTCAAGTAAGGCGTAGTGGCGAAACAGTTCAGTCACTTCAGTTTGTTGTTCAGGCTGGAGGAAAAGGAGCAAGTGCCAGTGAGGACATCCGTCATGGTGAGGTTCAGCAATGCGGAAGCCGTACATAGTTAAACCGTGGTGTTTCATTTGAGAACGGATTCTTGCCCAGAGAGAAGTAAGATAAGTCTGTGCTTCTTTTGGGGTGTAATTGCCATAGTTAGGATTAGGTACAAGACTTTTGTCTGCACCCGTGGTGAAGCGGTGAAATTTGGAGGGACAGGTTAGGGTATAGAAAACCCCAACATGCCCCGCTTGATTTGCAGCTTCTTCAAAGCCGCGCATTCTTACCATGAGTTCAGCTCTACGAACTTCAGGATTCGCTAGAGAACCTTTTAAAACTTTAAGCATGTCGACCGTCTCCCCCGTGGTCTCATTCACGGCTTCTAGTTTGGACAGGGCTTTAATACTGTTTTGAATACGAATCTGTATCGTTTTAAACATGTTAGTTGAGAGGTATAAGCCGCGACCTCGACGGACTTCCCCTAGTTGAATTGCAAAGCGTTCTTGTGCTTTATCTTGGTAGCGGAGTAATTGGCGAAACCACCAAATTGCATCAGAGAGGCGAGCAAGAAGCCCTTTTTCATCGTGGCGAGCTTGGAGCAGTTTAGGTGTAAAGCCCTGTTGCTGGTAAACCGCAAGCACGGCTTGCAAAGCCCGTTGAGGGTTTTTTGTGTCACGGACTAAGCGGCGACACAGTAGGGACATGCGTTCAGCTTTACGCTTTAGGGCATCGTCGGACAGGGTAAAAATTCGCTTTTGGGCTTGTTCTGATAGGTCTAATAAAAATAGGTTGGCATTACGGCGACGTTCGCCTAAGTGCTTACCCAAGGCTTGATAGCGGTCGGTGTATTCACGACGTAGAGCCTCTTGGTAGTCATCAGGAAGAATAGATGAGTGAGATTCTATAAATGCCGTGTCATGGGGATGGAATGGCAAGGTTTCATAGGATTTTACTTTTTGGACTTGTGCCACGTTGTAGATAGCAGGTAAGGACATGCTAAATTTCCTCTATGTCAAAAAGAGCCGGAGCGGTACAACTAATTTCTAAAGAGGAAAAGTTAGGCACTAGATCACGAAGAGGGAGAACAAAAGAATCAATGTTGAATGACCGTGGAAAACCATCAAGAAAGCAAACGCGAACCCGTGAACCTGTCCAAGCTAACCAATATCTTGATGGAGTTTCTCTATTCACCAAGGAATGAGCAACAAACAAGGATTCTTGAAAGCTGAAGCTTACTTTTTCAAGTTCTAGCAAAACTTTTTGTTGTGGATCATAGAAAGCAACGGTGCAAGGAGAAGCTTTAGTTTTGTTTGTCATACTTGAAATCATCCCATTAATGACTAGTTCCATAGTTATGGACTAGAATCAAAACAAGAGCCGCCCCAAGGTTGCAATTCGAGGCGGCAGCGATCTTGATAAACTTAACATATCCATAGTTATGGATAAATTGAAATTAATCTATAACTATGGATTTTTCAAGGGTGGAAATTTACATGTTGACAAGCGATCTACTAGACAAAATCAAAGAACAAACAGGGATCAAGAAGGAAAACCAACTTGCAGAAAAGATAGGGATAACACCGAAAAGACTGAATAATTACAGAAGCGGACTATGCAAGCCCGACGAGGAAGCATGTTTTCTAATTGCAGACATAATCAACGAAGAACCCGCCGCAGTTATAGCAATCATAAGAATGGACACAGTAAAAGAAGGAGAAAAGCTGGAGTTCTGGAAATCAAAGGCGAAGAAGTACGCAGCAAGCGCGGGGATTATTGCCGCCCTCTTGAGTGCACCAACCGTACAAGCTCAAGAGGGAGTATTTAACAATACTAGGCATTATGCGCACATTACAGTTACCTAAAGAATGGGAGGGCTGGCACTTCTGGGAATACTATTTAGTCGACCTCCAAGGCAATCGGTACAGCCAAGAGATGGTAAGGTCAAGAAATGGTCATTAAGCCCTATTCTTTGAAGGCTAAAAATAAGCTAAAATTGGTTAAGTCAGTCTGTTTAAGTCCGTGTGCGTTCATTAAAATATTTCAGGGCTTCTAAAGGAGCTGAAAGGCTGTATCCGTGACGCTGGATGTGATGGGCTGCCAACGCGCCATTTTAAGGCAACCAAAGTATGAAGCGGTAGACGATTACTTCACTAATGCTGTCCCCCATACTTACACGGAAGAACTCGGCAAGGATCATGGCAAGTTGGAAATCCGCCGCTACTGGATTACAGAATACCTCACCACCCTGCCCAACAGTGAGGTATGGACAGGGTTACGCAGCATCGGCATGGTAGAGCGGGAATGCACACAAGGCGACACGACCACGGTGGAACGGCGTTTCTTCATCGTCTCCTTCCTCGCTCGCTAGGGCAGTCCGTGGGCATTGTGGGATTGAGAATACCCTACACTGGCGCCTCTTTCTCGGAAGATGCCTGCTGTATCCGCAAGGGAAATTGCCCCGCCATCTAGGATCCGCCATCTGTGCATCAATCTCTTTGAACACGAAGGCTCCCAACTTAGTTTGCCCAAAGTATTGAGTACTACCCACTTTTACTTAGTCCATTGGAACAATAATGCGGCTATCCGAAGTGCGTAATTTAAAGCTGCGTGTACGCGTTACTGTTTTATCATGTTCTGTCAATGTAGCAACCACACGATAATCACCAGCGGGTAGAGTCACATGAGTAGAATGATATCTTGCTGAGGTAACTTTAGCGTCAGAATCAGTGCGATAAACAGTCCAGGACACGTCTTTCATGGCGGGTTGATCGTCAAAAGTCGCAACTAAATTTAAACGTAACTCTTGAGCTTGTGCAGGCGTGAAAACAAGCATTACAGGAATCCATGCTGCAACCATGTAGCGGATAAATTTGCTTTTAATGAACATACGGCCTCCTTGCAATATGCAATTGTAAACAAATGCTATAAAAAGTTAGATAGATAAATAAGCATTCAGTTCATATTCATTTTAGCGCAAACTTAGGTTTTTTTTACAAGAATTAGTTAATTAATTGGTCAAAATGCAACTAATTATATTTTATTTTTGCAGTGAAAAATTCAGAAAATTAATTCTCTGGTCACATTTCTTGAAAAATACTATTAATAACAAGCACGTGGCGGAGCCTGTAGTAAATTCTCCCCTAACAGTCCTTCAAAATATTGTTGGATGCGCGATTGATGTTCGCCAATGATTTGGATGCCGACCCCTTGAGGAAGGCTACGCACAGCACCACTAGGCGTAATCCAAACAACCCTACCAGGCACGGATGCTTTCTGTTTCTCACTTAACAGCTCAATCTGTACTTGAACACGGTCACCAAAACTGAGCTGCTCTTGGGTGGAAATAAATAAACCGCCCCCTTTTAGCATTGGCATATAGTGATTATGTAAAGCGGTACGATCATTTAAAGTAAAGGAAATTTTAATGGGTTCCATTATTATTTTTTATTAAATTTAATTAAAAACGATGGGATCATAGCCATAAACTTAGCATATTCTCCACAAATAAGCGCCCATTCAGTGGATGAGTGGCTAAGGCTTTTAGCTCTAATAAGCGATCATAGATTTGCCAAAAGTTACTTGGCCGTAGGTAAGCGATTAATTCATTAGCATCAGTAGCATGGCTATCCCCTACTTCTTGGTGAATTAACTGTTGTATCCAAGCTAACTGCCAGTCAACTAACTCCTGTCGATTATATTTTTCCCATTGAGTGGAAATTTCAACAATGCTAAGTCTGCCAGACAACATCGATTTTAATTGGTTTAAAAACAAAGTCTGTTGCGTAAGACGCTCGCCCGAATCCTCATGAAGAGCCGCTAAAGGTCGTCCTCTCGCTAAAGCTAATAAGTCATTCGCTGGCTGTTCTAGTATCTGTTCTTGCAGCCACGAGAGAGCCTCAGCTTGGTTTGGCTGCATCAAGCTCAATTGTTGGCAACGACTACGAACTGTTGGCATGATGCCTGCCCTATTTGCAGTAAATAATAAGATATACGAGTTGTTCGCAGGCTCTTCTAAAGATTTTAACAAGCCATTCGCTGCATTCACATTCATCGTGTCCGCATTTAGGATCACAGCCACTCGATTAGGGCTATAACTACGGCTCAGCTCTAAAAATCGATCTAAGCCTCGTACCTGCTCAACGGTTATTACTTGTTTATCTTCTGCTGTTTCTAGCAGCATAAAATCAGGATGCGCTTTGGCAGCGAACACATTACAACTGCGGCATTGCTTACAGGCATATCCCCCACTCTCAGGCTGTAAGCACAACAGGCTTTCAGCAAAGGCATATACTAAATGCTCATGCCCACAACCTGTTTGCCCGCTAAATAACAGTGCATGCGGCAAATGCTGTCGCTTACGTGCAGCTTGTAGTTGTCGCCAGATGGTTTGGTGCCATGAATAAGTGATTGCAGCTAACTGGGTCATAACTTAGCTAGCATCCAGAGTGGCATTGATAATGGATTTTAAGATTGTAGATAGTTGCTGCTGTACCTGTTCAAGACTTGCTGACGCATTGATCAGTTTATACTGTTGCGGATATTGCTGAGCACGCTCTAAATAACCAGCGCGAATTCTTTCAAAAAAATCGACTTCTTCTTGCTCAAAACGATCTGTACTAATTGCTAATTGCTGGGATCTTGCCCTGATTCGCTGCATCCCTGTAGCCACATCAATATCGAATAGCAAGGTATAGTCGGGGCGTAAACTGCCCTGCACCCAAATTTCTAAAGCGGCTATGCGCTGCTGATCTAGACCGCGCCCATAACCTTGATAAGCATAAGTTGCGTCGGTAAAACGGTCGCAGATTACCCAAGCACCTGCTTGCAAAGCAGGGATGATTTTGGTTTGTAGGTGCTCATTACGAGCAGCAAACATGAGCAATAGCTCAGTATCAGGATGCATGCTAGGCAAGGAGTTATCTAATAATACATGGCGAATGGCTTCGCTCACTTCAGTCCCACCCGGCTCACGAGTTTCTAGTACCTTGATCCCCTGCTGCCTTAAAAATTCACTGATATACGCTCGGCTTGTGGTTTTGCCAGCACCTTCGCCTCCTTCTAAGGTGATAAACCTTCCTTTAAGACTCATTGAGCTAGGTTTCCTTGTTGGCGCTTTTTATCATTCTCTAAATATTGGGTCACTGCTTTGCGGTGCTGCTCATAAGTTTCAGAAAAAAAATGGCGACCATCACCCGTGCCAGTCGCTACAAAATAGAGATAGTTGGTTTGAACTGGGTGCATGACTGCATCAATTGCCGCTTTACTGGGAGTAGCGATCGGCGTAGGTGGCAAACCAGCGCGTGTGTAGGTGTTCCAAGGTGTATCAGTTTCTAAGTCTTTTTTACGGATATTGCCATCATAAGCATCACCCATCCCATAAATAACGGCAGGATCAGTCTGTAAGAGCATCTTCTTTTCAAGACGAGTGAGAAAAACCCGTGCAATCATCGGGCGCTCTTCAGGTGTGCCGGTCTCTTTTTCCACCAAAGAAGCTAATACCAAAGCTTGATAAGGCGTTTTAATCAAAGGATGTGGCTCACGTTGCTCCCATGCTTCCATTAAATAATCATACATAGCTTGATAGCTACGTTTTAGGACTTCTACATCGCTGGAACCGCGTGGGAAATTATACGTATCCGGGTAAAACCAACCTTCAGTCGACTCACCAATAGCGCCCCCTAGCTTGGGCATAAGGTTGTTATAATCAGCAGCGGTCAAAGTCTGCTTAATATTGGGGTTGGCTTGAACGGCTTTTGCAATCTCTTTGAAAGTGTGGCCTTCAATAATTCCTAGCTGATATTGGAGTGTCTTACCTGAAGCCAAGCGCGCTAACAGATCAGTAGGCTTCATACCTACCTCTAAAGCATATTCGCCCGCTTTAAGCTTAGATGCCTGCTCGGTCAAGCGTGCATGCGCTAAAAACAAGTATTCTGCCGGAATCAAATTGCTCTTAGGCAGCAGGTCAGCCGCTATGAGTTGTTGCGTAACTTGACGGATATTGCTACCCGCTTTGACTTCGAAAGTTGCTGGCTGATGCGCTGTTAAATTAATACTTTGCTGGAGGAAAGATTGATACTGCTGATAAGCAGTAGCTGCCATTACTCCCAGTATAAGGATTAAACCTAAGACGATCTTCAACACAAATCGCATGCAACACTCTCAAAAGAATTGGGGCAAAGCTAACATAAAGTAAAGTCCATGCATTGCCAAGAAAACACCACCTATAGATTTTAATTATTTTTTAAGGCAAGAAGTAAGCTACTTAAGTAAGCTTACTTCTTGATAACTAAAGGCTTAAATCTTTTTAAAGATCAAGGTGCCATTAGTGCCACCGAAGCCAAAGGAGTTACTCATAGCTATCTCAACTTTAGTCTCACGCGCCACATTTGCTACATAATCCAAATCACATTCTGGATCTTGCTTATCTAAATTGATGGTAGGTGGCAATACTTGCTCATACAACGCCATCGCACTAAATACCGCTTCAATCCCACCCGCAGCACCTAATAAATGACCGGTCATGGACTTAGTCGAGCTCACTGCAGTTTTATAAGCATGATCACCCAGTGCTAATTTCACCGCAAAGGTTTCAGCCTTATCACCTGCAGGCGTAGACGTACCATGTGCATTAATATAATCAACTTGATCAGCATTCAGGCCAGCATCACGTAAGGCATTACGCATACAGCGTGCTGCACCTTCGCCCCCTTCTGAAGGTGAAGTCATGTGATAAGCATCGCTACTCATCCCATAACCGACTAATTCGCAATAAATACGTGCGCCACGGGCTTTGGCGTGCTCGTATTCTTCTAATACTAAGACGCCAGCACCATCACCTAACACAAAACCATCACGATCGACATCCCATGGCCGACTGGCTGCTTTAGGATCATCATTACGGGTAGATAAAGCACGTGCAGCCGCGAAACCACCGATACCCAATGGAGTTGAACCCATTTCTGCGCCCCCAGCCACCATGACATCAGCATCACCATATACGATCATACGTGCTGCATCGCCAATACTGTGAGTTGCTGTTGCACAAGCCGAGACAATCGACATATTCGGGCCTTTTAAGCCGAACATAATTGATAAATTGCCCGCAACCATATTAATAATGCTGGCTGGAACGAAGAAAGGAGAAATCTTGCGTGGGCCGCCATTTAAGAAGGCATTGTAGTTACGCTCAATGGTCTGTAAACCACCGATTCCAGAGCCCATCACCACACCAATACGCTCTGCATTGGCTTCAGTGACCTCTATCCCAGAATCACGAATTGCATCAACACCTGCACCAATGCCGTAATGGATAAACGCATCCATTTTCTTTTGATCTTTTGGTTTTATGTAATCATCTACCTTAAAACCTTTCACATTCCCGGCGATCCGAACACTAAACTCGCTAGCATCGAATACTTCAGGCTCGATGGTGTTGATACCACTTTTACCCGCTTTAATATTGCCCCATGCAGTTTCTAAGGTAGAACCTACAGGAGAAACAATACCTAAACCGGTTACTACTACACGCCTTTTAGACAAACTTGTATACCTTCATGAAAATAGAGACTTCTGACCCGCAAACCGTAACCCTAACTAAGCAGGGCTACGTATTTTAGGTAGCTAATCCTTAAATATTCGGATTACACTGAAGCTTGGTGGGCATTGATATAATCAATAGCTGCTTGCACAGTAGTGATTTTTTCAGCTTCTTCATCAGGGATTTCTGTACCGAACTCTTCTTCCAGTGCCATCACCAGCTCAACGGTATCTAATGAATCAGCACCCAGATCTTCGATAAAAGAAGAGGTGTTCGTTACTTCTGATTCGTCCACTCCCAACTGCTCGACCACGATAGCTTTGACGCGAGCTTCAATACTCATGTTTTTAGTTCCTCTAGATTAAAATGCTTGGCATCGAAGGCTTATTGTATTGAAAACCTTCGACGCTTGCCAGTTATGCAAAGGCAGAAATGCCTATGCCATATACATCCCACCATTCACGTGAATGGTTTCACCCGTCACATACGCCCCCAAAGGAGACGCTAAATACAGTACCGCACCCGCTATTTCATCCGGCTGGCCCAAACGCGCCAAGGGGATATTTTGGAAAATAGCTGCACGTTGATCTTCTGATAGCTCACGTGTCATATCAGTATCAATGAAACCGGGAGCGACCACATTCACCGTAATATTCCGTGAACCAACCTCACGCGCCAACGATTTAGAGAAGCCTACTATGCCTGCTTTAGCCGCTGCATAATTGGTTTGTCCTGGATTACCGCTCGCGCCCACTACCGAAGAGATTGAAATAATCCGGCCTTTTTTAGCCTTCATCATCGAACGAATACACGCTTTACTCATCCGAAAAATCGAGGTGAGATTGGTATTAATAATCGCATCCCATTCATCATCTTTCATCCGCATCAATAAGTTATCACGCGTAATACCCGCATTATTGACCAAAATGCTAATGCCGCCATGTTCTTTATTGAGGCCATTCACTAAAGTTTCAATAGATTCACTGTTAGCAACATCTAAAACTTTGCCTGCACCTTGGATACCAGCCGCCGCTAAATAGTCGGTAATCGCAAGCGCGCCTTTCTCGCTCGTTGCAGTACCAATGACCGTAGCACCTTGCTTACCTAGCATTTCAGCAATAGCGCGTCCAATCCCGCGGCTCGCGCCAGTGACTAAAGCCACCTCACCTTGTAAACTAAATAACTCTGACACAGCCTAATTCCCCTGACAAAACTTCAAAGCAGCCTCAAGGCTCGCATGATCACTAATACACACCGCATCCATGCGCCGTTCAATGCGCCGGTTCAACCCAGTAAGCACTTTGCCAGGTCCAAACTCCACCATCGCAGTCGCCGCGTATCGAGTCTGAAGATTACGAATGCTCGCCACCCAGCGCACAGGACGATAAAGTTGCTCAGCCAGAGCAGTACGAATACCAGCATCCTCCTCGCGCGCTAAGCCATCTACATTCTGCAATACAGCAAATTTAGCAGGATGGAAACTGGTTTGAGCTAAAGATTTTTCTAGTTGAACAGCCGCTGGTTTCATTAAGCTGCAATGAGAAGGCACACTCACTGCTAATTTCACGGTTTTCTTAGCCCCTAGTTGATTGGCTACCTCAATAGCACGTTCAACGGCAACGGCATTACCGGCAATCACGACTTGTTCTGGAGAGTTAAAATTGACCGCTTCCACAATCTCGCCTTGAGCCGCTTGCTCACAAGCTGCAATCACTTGCTCATCGGCTAAACCTAAGATAGCAGCCATTGCCCCTGTACCTTCTGGCACTGCGGCTTGCATCAATTGGGCGCGCTTAGACACTAAAGCGACTGCTTCTGTAAAATCTAAAACTGCAGCGGCAACTAAAGCTGAATATTCACCTAAGCTATGACCAGCCACTGCCACTGGCACAGAACCACCTTGAGCTTGCCACACTCGCCATACCGCTACACCTGCAGCCAGCATCAGCGGCTGAGTCGTCTCAGTGTTATTTAAGGCCTTCTCATCACTACCTTGTGCTAATTGCCACAGATCGCGCCCTAAAACTTGCGAGGCTTGCTCAAAAGTTTGCGTGACCACCGGAAAAGAGGCTGCTAATTCAGCAAGCATACCTAATGACTGAGACCCTTGCCCAGGGAATAGCCCTGCTATTGCCATGACTGACTCCAGAATGAAAGAAGAGAATTCGTTGCCCAATGCATAATTTGGCGTCTATGCTAATGGAATTTGACAAGCAAATCACGCAGCTTGACAAAAAGAACTTGTCATCTGCCAGAATGGCAGGATAATACGCGCTTCATTGAAATTTTTGCAGATTAACACTGTAGCAAAGGAATTATGGCGAGAGAAGATTATATCGAAATGGAAGGGACGGTAATTGATACCTTACCTAATACCACTTTCCGAGTAAAACTTGATAATGAACACATTGTCATGGCTCACATTTCAGGTCGTATGCGTAAAAACTATATTCGTATTTTAACCGGTGACCGCGTTACTGTTCAGTTGACTCCGTATGACTTAACTAAAGGTCGGATTAGTTATCGTAGTAAGTAAGGCTAGGAGTAAATACTCCCAGCCCCACCTCAAGCTAATTAGTTACAAAGCCGCAGCTTCAGCACCTTCGTAATTCAACGCTAAAGTCTCGTCTTCAACAGACACTTCGACCCGCCCACCGTTTGCTAAATCCCCAAACAAGATCGCATCCGCTAGTGGGCGCTTAATGTGTTCTTGGATTACGCGCTCCATTGGGCGTGCACCCATCAATGGGTCATAGCCTTTTTCTGCTAACCAATCGCGTGCTGCTTCATCAACTAATAAAGTCACACCTTTTTGCTGTAACTGTGCTTCTAATTTAATGACGAACTTATCAACAACTGAACGGATTACATCATCAGTTAAAGCGTTGAATTGAATCACACCATCTAAACGGTTACGGAACTCTGGAGTGAAAATCCGCTTTACAGCCTCCATTGCATCACTGGCATGATCTTGCTTAGTGAAACCTAAGGATTTGCGGCTGATATTTTCTGCACCCGCATTACTGGTCATGACTAAAATCACATTACGGAAATCAATTTTCCGACCATTGGTGTCCGTCAAAGTCCCATGATCCATGACCTGCAATAACAAATTGAAAACATCCGGGTGTGCTTTCTCAATCTCATCTAATAACAAGACTGAATGTGGATGTTTATTCACTGCGTCCGTCAATAAACCGCCTTCGTCATAGCCTACATAGCCTGGAGGTGCACCAATCAAGCGCGAAACGGTATGGCGTTCCATGTACTCCGACATATCAAAACGCAGCATCTCCACCCCCATGCGTAAGGCGAGCTGCTTAGTGACTTCCGTTTTACCAACACCAGTAGGGCCTGCAAATAAGAAGGAACCAATCGGCTTAGTATCATCCCGTAAACCCGAACGAGCCATCTTAATTGACGAGGTCAATTGCTCAATAGCAGCATCTTGCCCAAAAATCGTCATGCGCAGATCACGCTCTAAGTTCTTCAGCATATCCATATCAGAGCTAGAGACTGTTTTAGGTGGAATACGCGCAATCTTTGCAACGATATCCTCAATATCGGAAACAGAAATAGTCTTTTTACGGGTCGCAGAAGGCTTTAAACGGCGATTAGCACCTGCCTCATCGATAACATCAATCGCCTTGTCAGGTAAATGTCGATCATTGATATAGCGAGCTGCTAATTCCGCTGCAGCCTTAAGTGCTGGCATGGTGTACTTAACTTGATGGTGTTCCTCAAATCGGGAGCGTAAACCTTTTAAGATTTCATAGGTTTCTTCCACGCTGGGTTCATTTACATCAATTTTTTGGAAGCGACGTGCGAGGGCGCGATCTTTCTCAAAAACACTGTTATATTCTTGGAAAGTGGTCGAGCCTATACATTTCAACTCGCCAGAAGACAAGACTGGCTTAATCAGATTTGATGCATCCATAGTACCACCCGAAGTAGCACCGGCACCAATAATGGTATGGATCTCATCAATGAAGAGCACTGCATGAGGTTCTTCTTTGATTTGCTGAATAACCGCTTTTAAACGTTTCTCGAAGTCGCCACGGTATTTAGTACCCGCCAGTAAAGAACCCATATCCAGCGAATAAATTACCGCATTTGCTAAAATTTCTGGCACTTCGCCGTCAACGATACGCTTGGCCAAGCCTTCGGCAATCGCAGTTTTACCTACGCCTGCTTCACCCACGAGTAATGGATTGTTTTTACGGCGACGACAAAGTACCTGCACTGTCCGCTCAATCTCATTATCACGCCCAATTAGTGGATCAATGCGTCCTTCTAGGGCTAATTGATTCAGGTTACTGGCAAATTGATCGAGTGGTTTTTGCTTGCCGTCACCTAACTCCGTATCTTGTTGCTCGCCATTATTCCCCGATGAATCCATATTGCTACCTTCATCATTATCGCGCATACCAATGTGTTCATCTTTGCGAATGCCATGTGAAAGGAAATTCACAATATCCAGTCGCGCCACATCACGCTGCGACAAGAAAAAGACTGCATGTGATTCTGGCTCGCCAAAAATAGCCACTAAAATAGAATCACCAGTAACCTCGCCCTTACGAGAGGATTGTGCACTGTAAACGGCACGATGAATCACCCGTTGAAAACCTAAGGTAGGTTGAACATCACGTTGATCACTTGCCGGTAGTACTGGCGTATTTTCATCGATAAAGGTTTCTAATTCCCACTTTAGGCTGGATAGATCGACCCCACAAGCTTTGAGCGCGGCTGAGGCACTTGGGTTATCCAGCATAGCCAACAGCAAGTGCTCAACCGTGACAAATTCATGGTGGCGCTCCCGAGCATTACGGAACAGCGTATTGATTGATTCTTCCACTTCAGCGCTTAACATAATTTTCGTCCCTTATGCCTCTTCCATCGTACAGAGTAGCGGATGCTGATTTTCACGTGAATAGCGATTTACCTGCGCGACTTTTGTCTCTGCGATATCACGTGTATAAACTCCACACACTCCCTTGCCACGGGTGTGAACATGTAACATAACGCGGGTTGCGGTTTCATGATCTAACCTAAAAAACACTTGCAACACGTCAATCACAAAGTCCATCGGTGTGAAGTCATCGTTTAAAAGTATAACTTTAAAACGTCCAGGTTCCTTCACCTTCGGACGGCTGTCCTGTACCGCTACACCAGAATCATTCTCACCAGAACCTTGTTTGTCTTTGCCTGCCATTAAAAATGCAACTCCGAATTAACCTAGTTCACAGCTAACTTGTGTTAGTTAACTGAATTCATTAGCCCTTGTCATTATTCCTGACTTGGACATGGGTATTTCTTCATTATTGGGATGAATCTAAGAAAGTAAAGTGGGGGAGAGATAAATAGCGCTTTAACTGCTACAGCTAAGGTCTTGCTTGAAGAGAGCAGTGCCGATTTTTGGCACTGCTTTAACGCTTTAAAAAGACGAGTTACATATGTTCGATGATATTATCACCAAATTCTGAGCAGCTAATTTCTTCAGCTGTCTCAATTAAACGTGCAAAATCAAAGGTCACACGGCCTGAAGCAATCGCACCTTCAACGCCTTTCACCACTAAATCAGCCGCTTCAACCCACCCCATATGGCGCAGCATCATTTCTGCAGACAAAATAATTGAACTAGGATTCACTTTGTCTTGGCCTGCAAAAGTGGGGGCGGTTCCGTGAGTCGCTTCGAACATCGCGATAGTATCAGACAAATTCGCACCCGGTGCGATCCCAATCCCGCCAACTTGCGCAGCTAAAGCATCAGAAATGTAGTCGCCATTTAAGTTTAAAGTAGCAACCACTGCATAATCTTCAGGACGTAGGAGGATTTGTTGCAAGAAGTTATCGGCAATCACATCTTTAATCAGAATTTCTTTGCCGGTTTTGGGATTCTTGAAAGCGCACCAAGGCCCACCATTGATTTCGACTGCACCGAACTCTTGTCTAGCTAACTCATAAGCCCAAGTTTTAAAACCGCCTTCAGTAAATTTCATGATATTGCCTTTATGCACAATAGTCATAGAGGGCAAATCATTATCAATCGTATACTGAATCGCTTTACGCACTAGGCGCTTCGTGCCTTCAGAAGAAACCGGCTTAATACCAATGCCTGAAGTCTCTGGAAAGCGAATTTTAGTCACACCCATTTCTTTAATTAAGAAATTGATAACTTTTTTCGCTTCAGCAGAATCAGCACTCCACTCAATACCTGCATAGATGTCCTCAGCATTCTCGCGGAAGATCACCATATTGGTTTTTTGTGGTTCACGCACGGGGCTAGGTGTGCCCTCGTAGTAACGCACAGGGCGTAAGCAGACATATAAATCTAAGTCTTGGCGCAGTTTCACGTTTAAAGAACGAATTCCACCACCGACCGGCGTTGTCAAAGGGCCTTTAATTGAAACTACAAAATCCTTTACAGCATGCACAGTTTCATCAGGTAACCATACATCTTCCCCATAGACCGTATTCGCTTTCTCACCGGCGTAAATTTCCATCCACTGAATCTGGCGCTTGCCACCATAGGCACGCTCAACTGCAGTATCAATGACCTTCATCATCACAGGAGTAATGTCCGCACCAATACCATCCCCTTCGACGAACGGAATGATCGGTTTATCGGGAACACTGAGCGAAAAGTCGGGATTAGTAGTAATTTTTTGACCGCTAGTTGGCACTTTAACGTGTTTATACATTGACTTAAAGTTCTCCTGAATTATTTGATTTCTCAAGCGCGCGTGCATTATAAAACAATCTCTGCCTGAAGGTGCAGCATTTCTCTGTGCCGAAATTCTCTAAAAGCGCTAAAATAAATATATTCAGTTATCAGGGACTAAAAACATATGGTCTGGAAACCACGCGTGGTCGTTGCCAGCGTCATCGAGCAGAAAGGCCGTTTCTTGCTGGTTGAAGAGCTCATCAATGGTGTTCAGGTAATTAATCAGCCTGCAGGCCATCTGGAGCATGGAGAGAGCTTAGTTGAAGCCGTCAAACGCGAAACGTTGGAAGAAACTGGCTATCGTTTTGAGCCAACTGCCTTATTAGGGGTGTTGATGCTAAGCTCTGATGATCCAGAGCGAGTCTATTTACGTTTTACCTTCACTGGCACTTTATTAGAAAAAGTAGCCGACTATCAGCTAGATGCTGACATCATTGCGACCCATTGGCTCACTCCAGAAGAAATTCGTGCTCATCCACGCCTAAGCCCACGTAGCGACTTAGTCTTTCAAGCCATTAGCCTTTATCAAAGTGGGCAACGTTTACCTTTAGAAACTTTAGTATTCACTCGATGAAACCACGCGTTATTGTTGGACTATCGGGGGGCGTAGACTCCTCAGTAGCAGCTTTATTGCTGTTAGAACAAGGCTATCAAGTCGAAGGCTTGTTCATGAAAAATTGGGAAGAAGATGATACTGCGGATTATTGCTCAGCAACGGTTGATTTAGCGGATGCTCAATCGGTTGCGGATCAATTAGGCATTCGTTTGCATACGGTAAATTTTGCCAGCGAATACTGGGATCATGTGTTCACTTACTTTTTAAACGAATACCAAGCTGGACGCACACCCAATCCAGACATTATGTGCAACAAAGAAATTAAGTTTAAAGCCTTTTTAGACTTTGCCTTGAGCCTTGGCGCAGATTTTATTGCTACTGGTCACTATGCGCGTACACAAGCGCTGCAAGATGGAAGCATTCAAATGCTCAAAGGTGTGGACGATAACAAGGATCAAACTTATTTTCTCTACACCCTGCAGCAAGCTCAACTGCAGAATAGCCTATTTCCAATTGGCCACTTACCTAAAACCCGAGTACGTGAACTTGCTGAGCAACAAGGTTTTAGCACAGCACGTAAAAAAGATAGTACGGGTATTTGTTTTATTGGGGAGCGCAAATTTCGCGATTTTTTACAGCGCTTTCTGCCAGCACAACCAGGCACGATTGTTAGTCATGATGGAGCTGTTTTAGGTGAGCACCACGGGCTGATGTATTACACTCTGGGCCAACGCCAAGGTTTAGGTATTGGTGGGCGCAAAGATACGCCTGAGGCGCCTTGGTTTGTTATCGCTAAAAATTTAGAAAAAAATGAATTAGTTGTTGCACAAGGTAACCAAAATGATTTTTTATTAAAATCATCATTAACAGCTTCGCAATTAGATTGGGTTGCAGGCTCCACGCCTGCACTTTTTAATTGCACAGCACGTATCAGGCATCGCCAACCTGTACAGGAGTGCCTAGTTGAGGTCAATGCAGGTTTGGCCAAAGTGTGTTTTAAAGAACCACAGCGAGCCATTACGCCGGGGCAATCTATTGTCTTTTATCAAAATGATGTTTGCTTGGGGGGGGGAATAATTGATGATATGCAGACAGATTGCACCTAGCCACACTTGATCTTTTTGAGATTTAATTATATCTATCTTCTTCCATACCAAACTCCAGATAAGAACTCACTGTGCAAGCCAATAATAGAAACCGAACGCTCGCTCTCGCTGCTTTATTTCAAACAGTTGAAGGTGTCAATCAAATTGCCACCACTGGTCAACTTAACTCTGAGTTACTCACTCAAGGAATTAATAGCCTATTGATGGACCATCCCAAGGAGATTGAGGACTTGTATGGGGGTGTAGCTGGCTTAAAAACAGGTTTAGAAGTTTTATTGTACCAACTAGGTGCTGGCCGCTTGACTCCAGAAGGTAAGCCTAAAAATCTTGAAGCCACTCGTTATGCAGTGAATTTACTTTATCTTGAGAAAAAACTAACTGAAGATCAAGCTACCTTTCAAACTGTGTTAAATGGCATTGAATCAGCACAACAACAACTTGAGTTCTTCCCACTTACCCACCCTAACATGGTCGCACGTTTGGCTGAGCTATACACACAAACGATCAGTAAGATTGGGCCACGGATCATCATTAAGGGCGAGCAGCAACATCTATCCAATCCAGACAATGCAGCTAAAATTAGGGTGTTACTATTAGCCGGTATTCGTGCTGCCTTACTTTGGAGACAAGCCGGTGGTGATCGTTGGAAACTCTTATTTTCACGCGGCAAACTCCAAACTGAAGCACTGCGATTATTGAAAAGAGCTGAAGGCTGGTAGCTTCTTAATTAAAATACAACTTTTTTGTTGTTATCTGCTAGTTTATTCTTATATTTTACATAACATAAAATATAAGAATAAACTGATTCGGTTCAGCAATGTGCTTTGCTCATCGGCTTACTTAAGCTTTATTCTTATTAAACTAAATCTTGATTGATCACGGCAACGACTGCTAAGGGGTCAGCAGCCTGTGTAATTGGTCTGCCTACTACTACATAATCAATCCCCATTTGTCGAGCTGCTAAAGGGGTAACTACTCGGCTCTGATCATCTTGTTTGCTACCTAGAGGGCGAATACCAGGGGTTACTAATAAAAATTCGTCACCACACTGTTGCTTCAATTGCTGTGCTTCTTGCGCTGCACAAACCACACCGTCTAAGCCACAATTTTTAGTTAAAACTGCCAGATGCCTCACCTGTTCAAGAGGCTGCTGCACAATATTAATTGTTTCTAATTGCGACTTATCCATTGAAGTCAAAACGGTGACTGCAATTAATTTAGGCGGTTGCTGAAAACCAGCCAAGGCTTCACTCGCAGCCAACATCATTTTATCACCACCCGAAGCATGTACATTAAGCATCCACACGCCTAGATTAGCAGCTGATTTACAGGCTGCTGCTACCGTATTGGGGATATCATGGAACTTTAAATCTAGGAATACATCGAACCCCTGTCCTACTAAAGCACGGACAAAATCGGGGCCTGCTGCAACGAATAACTCAAAGCCTACTTTCAATTTACAATCTTGTGGAGAAAGTCGTTTGACAAAATTTAATGCCAAATCTGCAGTAGGGAAATCCAAGGCAATAATTAACCGATTTATCACAATTAAACTCCTTTAAGGTAGGTAAACTATTGGCTTTGTACTGAATCCCAGTGATGGCAAGCTGGGCAACGCCATACATATTCATGCAACTTATAGCCACAATTAGCACATTGGAAACGTGGCAAAGTGCCCGCTAAACGCCCAAGTGCTAAGCTCAATTCTTCTAATGCCGGTTTAGACTCTGGAAGTGCTGCATTAGTTAGATAACGGGCGGCACAAGCAATAGACTGCACATTACCGACATCACGTTGCAGATGCTGATGTAAAAGCGGCATTAGGCTACTTCCCTGCCCCAGATCTTGAGCAATTGCAGTTAATGACGGTAGGATTTTCGGGTCTGGAGCACGCCGATATTCTGCACTGACCACATCATAAAGCTGTTGACGCTCCAAGGGCTGAGTAAAAACCGTTAATAGCCGTTTGACCAAAGAAGCCAATAACCGCTGATCGTAAGTCAGTGCCTGTCGAAAATGCTTTAGCGCATTGCCCTGCTCACCTCTAGCTAAAGCCAGCTCGGCTAATAAGGTCTGCACTCGCGCTGATTGCGGATAAATATTCAAAGCTTGTTTAAGCGTCTCATCAGCTTGGAATAATTGATTTTTACTTAGAAAATCTTCAACTTGCTCACACAAATAATGAGACATTAAGCGCTTACGCTCATCCTTATCAGTAACTGAGCATTCTGTAAGTTCAAAAGCCTTTTCCCATTCATGCAGCTGTTCATAAATACGCCGTAAGGGCATACAAGCTGCGATATTTTTGGGGTAATTGGTGAGGAGCTCATTAAATACACTCTCTGCCCGGTCTAATAAACCAGCAGCAAAAAAGTCTTCACCTAAGGCCAACATAGCCGCTTGGCGTTGAGTATTGGTTAAATCTGGACGAGCTACTAAATGTTGATGCAAGCGTAAAGCACGATTAACTTCACCTCGGTTTCGAAACATTTTCCCCAAGGTTAAAAAAGTTTCAGCTGCTTGAGCGTCAATATTGGGAGCTTCTAAGAAAATATCTAAGGCTTTATCAGGCTCTTCATTGAGTAAATAATTAACACCCTCAACAAAGCGCGTTGAAACTTCATTAGCAGCAACTTGGTTAGAGCGGCTTTTCTTATGTGCGGTGCGCCATCCTGAATAGAAGGCTAAGGGTAATAAAAGAAAAAGTATCTCTAGCATACTAAAATAATTAAGGAGACTTAAAAGCCTCCCAGATCGTCAATAAATGTATAAGCCGGCAAAAAGAAAAAATTAGTCTTGAATTGCATAGTGCTGACGAGAAGTATTTACTCGCTCACGTAATTCTTTACCCGGCTTAAAATGCGGCACAAATTTAGGGGGTAAACTAACTTGGTCACCAGTCTTCGGGTTGCGCCCTTTACGAGCCGTCCGATGGTGTAATGAAAAACTGCCAAAGCCTCTAATTTCTATCCGCCCACCTGAAGATAAAGTTTCGCTCATCGATTCCAATAATAGCTTGATCGATAATTCAACGTCTTTACTACTCAGATGACTTTGTTTACGGGTAAGAATATCAATGATTTCAGACTTGGTCATCCGTTACGCTCCTGAAGCTTATTTATCTGAATTTTAAGTTTTATAATTCTAGCGGGGAATTCAGGTAATTGCACTGGTATTAAAACCGAAACTTGCAATTACCTGTTTTCTGGAATAACGACCATCCTTGGCCAATCTGATTTTATTCCATTCTAAGCAACAGAAAGATTAATTATTATTAATCACTCATTTGCTCTTTAAAGATATCACCTAATGAGGTTGAAGCAGAACCCTTCGTATATTCTTTCATAGTACGAGCTTCTTCTTCATTCTCTTTAGCTTTGATTGAGAGGTTAATCGCACGAGTTTTACGATCGACACCCATAAACTTAGCTTCGATTTCATCGCCTTCATTCAATAAAGTACGCGCATCTTCTACACGATCCCGTGATAATTCAGAAGCACGTAAAATACCTTCGATGCCTTCACCTAAATCAATGCGTGCTGATTTCGCAGTCACTTCAACGACTTTGCCTTTCACAAAGCTGCCTTTAGCATGAGCACCAACAAAGTTAGAGAATGGATCTTGTTCCATTTGCTTAATGCCCAGAGAAATGCGCTCACGCTCTGGATCAACTGCAAGAACAACCGCTTCTACTTCATCGCCTTTCTTATAGCTACGTACTGCTTCTTCGCCTGGAGCATTCCAAGAGATGTCAGACAAATGCACTAAGCCATCAATACCGCCATCTAAACCGATGAAGATACCGAAGTCAGTGATTGACTTAATCTTGCCAGAAACTTTGTCGCCTTTGTTATGAGTTGTTGCAAACTCATCCCAAGGATTCGCTTGGCACTGCTTCATACCCAAAGAAATACGACGACGATCAGCATCAATGTCGAGGATCATGACTTCAACTTCGTCACCCAAAGTTACTACTTTAGCGGGGTTAACGTTTTTGTTCGTCCAATCCATTTCAGAAACGTGGACTAAGCCTTCAACGCCATCTTCAATTTCAACGAAACAACCATAATCAGTTAAGTTACTGACTTTACCGAACAGGCGAGTTTCGCGTGGATAACGACGGACTAAATCTTGCCATGGATCTTCGCCTAATTGCTTCAGGCCAAGCGATACGCGGTTCTTGTCTTTGTCGAACTTAAGAACTTTAACTTCGATTTCATCACCGATATTAACCACTTCAGAAGGATGCTTAACGCGCTTCCAAGCCATATCAGTAATGTGTAACAGACCGTCAATACCACCCAAGTCAAGGAAAGCACCATAATCAGTGAGGTTTTTGACCACACCTTTAACGGCTTGACCTTCTTGCAGGTTGTCCAATAAGGCTTCGCGTTCTGCACTGTACTCTTCTTCAACTACAGCACGACGAGAAACAACGACGTTATTACGCTTCTGATCCAATTTGATCAGTTTGAATTCAAGCTCTTTGCCTTCTAAGTAGGCCGTGTCGCGTACTGGGCGTACATCCACCAAGGAACCTGGTAAGAATGCACGAATGTCGCTTAACTCAACCGTGAAGCCACCTTTAACTTTACCAGTGATGATACCGGTAACGATTTCATCATTTTTGAAGGCTTCGTCAAGGATTTCCCAAGCACGCATACGACGCGCTTTTTCGCGAGACAGACGTGTCTCACCGAAACCATCTTCAACCGTATCTAAAGCAACTTCAACCAAGTCGCCCACTTGAACAGTGACTTCACCACGTTCGTTTTTGAACTGTTCAGCCGGAATTACGCCTTCCGACTTTAGGCCAGCGCTAACAATAATGAAATCAGGACGTACATCAATAACCGTGGCGTTAACCAAGGAACCTGGTTTCATCTGAGTATAAGATAGGCTCTCTTCAAACAGTTCTGCAAAACTTTCAGTCATGAATCAATTTACCTGTAAATTTAAAATGTTCACCACGACCATCCTGTCATGATGGGCAAAAATAAAAAGCCCGGACAATCCTTGTCTGGGCCTCTGCATATTTTTCCAGCGTTATTTATTGATGTTGCAAGATCAAGTGGAGCACTTGTTCAGGATTTAGCTGGCTACTATCAATAATTAATGCATCAGCGGCTGGACGCAAGGGAGCAATGGGTCGATTACTATCGCGCTCATCACGCTCTTTAATCTCTCCAATAAGGGCGGCAATACTAGCATAAATTCCTTGCTCGCTCAACTGTTTAAGCCGCCTTTCTGCCCGAATCTCGGGGCTAGCAGTCAAAAAAATCTTAAGCTTAGCGTCAGGAAAAACTACGGTTCCCATATCGCGCCCATCGGCCACTAAACCGGGTAATTGCCGAAACGCTCGCTGTCGATCCATCAAAGCGGCACGAACCGGAGGCAATGCAGAAATACGTGAGGTTGCATCGGCAGCAGCAGGGGTACGAATCGCTAAGCTAACATCCTGATTATTTCGCCACACCTTGCCATCTTCAAAGTACATTTCTAAACCTTGAATGAGTTCGACTAAAGCCTCTGCCTCAGTCAATGGGATATTGCCCTCTAAAGCTGCTTGGGCGGCCACCCGATAAATCGCTCCGCTATCTAATAATTGCCAAGCTAACTTTTTCGCTAGCATGGCAGCAATTGTGCCCTTCCCTGAACCGGCTGGGCCATCAATGGTAATGACGGGTGCTTGCTTATTCTCCATCAGTGCTAATTCCTAAACCTGCTTGCTGCGCTAACTGAACAAAACCGGGGAAAGAGGTATTCACCGTAGCACAATCGTTAATCAGCATCAGGCTATTAGCGCGCAAACCCGCAATAGAGAACGACATCGCGATGCGATGGTCATTATGGCTGGTGATTGTGCCACCTGTAAGCTTGCCGCCTTGAATAATAATTCCATCCGCTGTGGGCTGCGCTTGAATCCCACAAGCGATTAAGCCATCCGCCATCACCTGAATGCGATCACTTTCCTTCACCCGCAGCTCCTCTGCACCGGTCAGTACCGTTTCACCTTCAGCGCAAGAAGCAGCCACAAATAGCACGGGGAATTCATCAATCGCTAGCGGCACTAACTCTTCTGGAATCCGAATACCTTGCAATTTTGCTGAACGTACCCGAATATCTGCCACAGGTTCACCACCCACTTCACGTGGATTGAGTAACTCTAAATTCGCGCCCATTAAGCGCAAAATATCAATAACGCCTGTACGAGTTGGATTCATCCCCACATGCTCGATGAGCAGATCAGAGCCTTCCGCAATACTCGCACCCACCATGAAAAAAGCGGCTGAGGAAATATCTGCAGGCACATCAATCGCCGTAGCAGTCAGCTTACCGCCACCTTGCAAACTAATACGATTGCCTGCCGTTTTTACGCTATAGCCAAAACCACGCAACATACGCTCAGTATGATCACGGGTAGGCGCTGGCTCAGTCACGGAGGTTTCACCTTCAGCATATAAACCGGCTAACAACAATGCCGACTTCACTTGTGCGCTGGCCATTGGCATTTCGTAATGAATACCTTTCAGTTGACTAGCACCATGCACATTTAACGGTGGAGTACCCTGCTCAGTAGCGTCAATGCGCGCCCCCATCAAAGCTAAAGGCACCGTCACCCGCTTCATCGGGCGCTTTGACAGGGAGCTATCTCCGGTCATACGCACATCAAACGCTTGCCCACTCATTAGGCCCGACATTAAGCGCATCGAGGTACCGGAATTGCCCATATCCAAATCAGTGCTAGGTGCTTGTAAGCCATGCAAGCCTACGCCATGAATCGTGACTTTGCCGTCTGCACTGGGGCCTTCAATTTTTACGCCCATATTGCGAAAGGCTTGCAGCGTGCATAGACAATCTTCACCTTGCAAAAAGCCACTCACTTGCGTCGTACCTTCCGCTAAAGAACCGAGCATAATTGAGCGATGTGAAATCGACTTATCACCCGGCACACGAATTCGCCCTGTTAGTTTGCCACCAGGTTGTACACTGAAACGAAGATTTTGATGACTCACTTTAATGCTATCCTGCTGATTTAGGGGGTTCAAAACGGGCTATATACTTATCACGGGCTTGCTTGGCTTTAGACATTCGTTGATGCAAAGCCTCGCCATCCTGTTCACGAATCAAACCCGCAAACTCGCCTAAGTTAGTTTGCAAGGCTTGAATCATCGCTAAGATCGCGTCGCCATTATAGAGGCAAATATCCCGCCACATCACCGGATCACTAGAAGCAATGCGGGTAAAATCGCGAAAACCACCGGCTGCATAACGCAAAATATCTTCCTGCTGCGGCATATTCAGCAAAGTATCCACTAAAGAAAACGCTAAGACATGCGGTAAATGGCTAGTCGCCGCTAATACCTGATCATGCATAGCGACGGGCATTTGCTCCACCAGCGCGCCAGTCACTTCCCACATAGCCGCTACTGCTTCCAAAGCTTGGAGGTTCGTATTTTGAGTGGGGGTCAAAATCACCCGTCGCCCTTGATACAAATCGACTACCGCCGCCTCTACACCACTTTTTTCCCGCCCTGCGACCGGATGACCGGGTACAAATTGAGTATAGCTTGCGCCCATCACGGCACGGACTTGCTCGACAATCGAACCTTTGGTGCTACCTGCATCAGTCAAGATACAGTTTTTAGGTAAAGCATCTTTAATCTGCTCTAACACAGCCTGCATCGCACCCATCGGGACTGCTAGTAAAACGATATCAGCATCATGCACTGCCATTTGAGGATCAAGGGAATAGCTATCAAGCACTCCCAAATCAACCGCTTTTTGCAAGCTTTCAGCGCTGCGTCCACAGCCCACTATCTGCTGGCAATAATTGGCTTCCCGCAAGGCTAAAGCTAAGGATCCGCCAATTAAACCCACCCCAAAAATCACTAATTTATTAATCACGCAGCCAGCACCTTTTTCAAAGCGTCAATGCAGCGCTGATTTTGTGCTTCCGTACCGACCGTAATCCGCAAATGCTGTGGCAAACCATAGCCACCAATCGGACGCACGATCACGCCTTCACGCAATAAGGCTTCATACACAGGTGCTGCTGAGCGCTTAACATTCACCGTGATAAAATTACCTACCGTGGGCATATATTCCCATTGATTCTCTGCACAAGCCGCGAACCATTGTTTTAAGCCTGCTTGATTAGTAGCCACACTTCTTTGCAGAAACTCATCATCGTCTAAAGCAGCGGTTGCCGCCGCCAACGCTAAGGAATTGACATTAAAGGGTTGGCGCACTCGATTTAAAATATCTGCAATTTCTGGACTAGACGCTGCATAGCCAACCCGCAAACCGGCTAAACCATAAATTTTAGAGAAAGTACGCGTCACAATTAAGTTTGGAAACTCATTTAGCCAAGCTAAAGCATTTGGGAATTCGGCCTCTTGCACATACTCAGTATAGGCTTCATCAATAATCACAATAACTTGCTGGGGAACTTGCTGCAGAAAAGCATGCAACTCCGTCTTAGTTAACCAGTTACCAGTCGGATTATTGGGATTGGCAATAAAAACCAACTGGGTCGTTTCAGTCATTTGCGCCAAAAGATTCGGCAAATTATGCCCATACGGCATACTGGTATGCTCAGGCGGATTAGCTTTAGCCATCCGCAATTCAGCGCCTGTGGCTTGAATCACAATCGGGTAAACCGCAAAAGCAAACTCTGAAAACACTGCAGAGCGTCCTTGGGTTAAAAATGCACGCGCAATCAGTTCTAGCACATCATTCGAGCCATTGCCTAAGGTGATTTGCTTGCTTTTTAAGCCCAGCTTATGCGCAATCGCATCCTTAAGAAGATAACCACTGCCATCGGGGTATAACTCTAAAGCCTTTAAAGGTTGGGCTAAAGCAGCTAAGGCTTTTGGGCTAGCCCCTAAAGGATTTTCATTGGAAGCGAGTTTAAGGATATTGGTAATTCCTAACTCACGCTCTAATTCTTCGATGGGTTTGCCGGGCTGGTAAGGCGATAAAGCCTGAACGCCAGTCAGGGCAAAGTTTTGATAGTTAACTGTTGATGGCATGATGCTCACGGTCTGCATTAATCAGGCCAGCATTCAATCATATTAAAAGCCACTTTGCCAGCGTCAGACCCACACTGGCAAAGCCTTACAAGCATCCGTTTATTTAAAAACCACGGTTTTATTTCCGTCTAAAAACACTCGGTGCTCAACATGCAGTTTAACGGCTTTCGAGAGCGCTATCGTTTCTGTATCACGTCCGACTGCAACCAAAGCATCAGGCAAATAGGAATGATCCACCACTTGCACCGCTTGCTCGATAATTGGGCCTTCATCTAAATCTGTAGTGACATAATGTGCAGTAGCGCCAATCAGTTTCACCCCCCGCTCATAGGCTTGATGATAAGGCTTAGCACCTTTAAAGCCTGGCAAGAAAGAATGGTGAATATTGATCGCGCGCCCACGTAGCTGCTTACAAAGATCATCCGACAAAATTTGCATATAGCGAGCGAGTACGACTAATTCAGTACCCGTTTCTTTAATGATCTCCATTAAGCGAGTTTCTTGCTCACGCTTATTGTCTTTATTCACCGGCAAATAGATGAAGCGTAGCCCTTGACGCTCTGCCATAGCGCGCAAATCGAGGTGATTCGAGACAATTGCGGTGATTTCCATCGGCAGCTCACCTTTATGATGGCGGTATAAAAGATCATCGAAGCAATGGTCGAATTTACTCACCATAATCAGAACTTTGACCGGACGATCAGCACTGTGAATCGACCAATCAATGCCGAAGCGTTCCGCTACGGGGAGCAAAGCTTCACGAATATCATCTAAATTGCTAGTCCCCACTTGCACCTGAGCATGGGCGCGCATAAAAAAACGACCGCTTTCGCGATCATCGAACTGCGACATTTCATTCAGATAGCAGCCCTTTTCAAATAAGACTGACGTAACGGCGGCTACGATCCCGCGTGCGGCTTCGCAACTCGCGCGAAGGATAAATGAGGCTCTGGCTAACTCTTGATGATTTTTTTCAATGCTCATTATCTAGTGACTCTGCTGTTGTGCTGTGATTAATCTTAGTTTCATTAATCTTGATTGACTAGTCAATCAAGATTAATGAAACATTCTCAAAACTCAAGCACAGCCTAGCAATTTCTTAGCCTAGCGCAAGCCAAGCTGACGAAATCTCTTTCTTTGTCTGCAAGTTTTTAAAAGGTATTTTGAGAGAAACTTGCTAAATAAAGCTCGAATTTAGGCTTATTCCATTTTCTTGAAATCAATACCCTCAGCATAAGCCTTCATATCGTCTGCACTCACCTTATTGCCTTTGATAGTCACCATGTATTTATTGGCAATCGCAAACTGATACTCACCACTTTGACTGGTGGCATCATAAGTAGAAATCACCTTTTGCCCTGCTACTTTCTCTAATTTCCCACCTGAAGAGGTCGCAAACAGCGGATTTGCAAATAAAGACATCATGCCTTGTAGCATCGGCGAGTCTGTGACAAGTTGAATATTGATCGAGCTATCGCCTTTGGTATAGCGCCTATCAACGGTGATTCCCCCACCAAACATTGCCGCACCTACTGCTGCAGATTCAGCCTTTTCAGCAGTCCAACCCGATAAAGGTTGTGGCAAAAGCGCTTCTAAACCCTGCGCTTTTGCCTGTTGGATTAACTGTACCGCATAATTCAAGCTTTCTAATGCTTTTGCATTATCGCCCTTGGCGTAGGCGTCAGTGGCTTCTTGAATAGAATCGGTTACATCATCCGCTCGTACACTAGTAAAACTAGCTAGCGCACTTAAAGTCAGTACGGTTATTAATTGGCATTTTAACATGTCAAGCTCCTCGCTTAGCTGATTGATTGTTAAAGAGTGCTTATCAATTTACTGGTATTTATAAGCATAGCCTGAGCTTTTCAGACTTGCTTTAACCAATTCCAGACAAAGCAAATTTATGCTATAAGCAAGATGTTTTTAATCCATACAGATACTAAGGCTTTGCTGCTTATGTACTTTGATGCCATTCTTACCCGTTCCGCCACCATGCAAGCTATTTTGTGCTCAGCACGCTTGGTCGCTAGCACTAAAGTAAATGTATTGATTACCGGTGAATCAGGTACGGGCAAAGAATGGGTCGCTAAAGCCATTCACCAAAGCAGTCCACGTAAACAACATCTCTTTATTACCGTGAATTGCGCAGCCTTACCCGAAACCTTAGCCGAATCCTTATTATTTGGGCATCGTAAAGGCAGCTTCACCGGTGCAGATCAAGCACAAACTGGGCTAATTCGGGAACTCATTAAATAAAGGAATCGGAGCCTGTTGCTCCAAAGTTACTGTGCTGGGATTGCCCCAATTGACACTCGCGTTATAAGCGATATTCACTAATGCCTGTGCACTACGGGGATGTGTTTGCCCAGTAGCACCGATGGCTTGAGCCAACCCATCGGTAAAAGCCAGTTCTTGGCGATGACAGGAAGCACAAGAGAAATTGGCTGGCCCAGACAAACGTAGGTCATAAAACAGATGCCGCCCTAACTGAAGCTTTTCCTCAGAGATTGGATTCTCTGCATGGACGACAGGTAAGGGGTAATTCGCTGGAATATTCCAATTAAAACTGCGATCTGAATCCAACCCACCCCTATTAATCAGCGTTTGGCTCTCTTGTTCCACACAAGCAGCCGTCATTAAGCCCAGCGCTAGTGCCACCAGCCAGTTCGTACCACGCATCATCCTGCCTCTTAATTCGCTACACTGAAGACTTTTTGCAAGCCAGTAGCAGTATGTGCGCCGTGGCTCATCCCTAAATTATTGAAGATATTCATACATTCAATATCAGAACTACCCGACATACACCCAGGAGGCATCACTGCGTCGGTATTGATATTAATGCTCTCCATTAACTTCGCATAATCGCGCACAATCTTGCTGGTAGTTAGATTGCTAACTTTAAAATCCGTCGTCAGCGTAATAGTCGGGCGATTGGGTGCAGTACAATTAACCACAGCCCCAGTGGTTGGATCGCCAGAGCAGCCCGTCGAACCTAAATGGAAGAAATAAGAGTTGGATACATTAGCACCATTAACGGTATAGGCTAGCTGCACTTTATGGCTAGGATTCACATCCAGACGCATGAATTTATGCCCAGATTGCCATGACCAAGCCATGCCTGAGCGATTATAAGGTGCTACTGAAATGCTGGCATTGTGGTGATTCGCAGCTGAGGGTACTCCCACTTTAAACTCAATCCCCACAATATCTGCCGAACTCAGATTATTCACACTGGCATAGACAACTTTATTGGTCGGCTTAGCAGCACCAGTGCACGAGTCCGTTTTATTTTGGAAATCTAACAGTGCAACCCCGTATTCGGGGTCTTGGAAATCAGATTTATCTAGCTTGGCGCTAACTGTTTGACCATTTTTAGTTTTGAATTTGATATCGTGGATATAAAACGCAAAATCAGCCATCGTACCTTTATCCGCACTCTGGCCTAACCCCGTTAATTCATTACCGCAAGCCACCTCAACTGAGCCTGCCTTAGCTACGAAAGGGATGCTTAACGTGGTCGTATTACTATTATCATCACCGCCACCACAAGCCGTTAAGGCGAAGGCGAAAGCTAGTGGGCTTAGGGCATAAATTTTGTGCATTTACTCATACTCTCATCTTAAACACAGCAGAGTATTAGCAAACAGAATGCCAATTATTTTTTATAATGCTTTCAAAGCGTTAAAAATAAAAGCACTACAAAGACCGTGTCAAATTACTTATTGACTGTGTGAAAACACATAGTTTTTTAGAATACTCTTTAGATTTGGACAGTTAATTTGAATAACTACAAGGCAAAAAGACGCAAAATCTTATTAAAAACTCAACTACTCGATTGTTTTACGCCGCAGCACTCCCTGCAACTCAGTACCCGCCGCTAAGGTATTAAACACCGTACCAAACTTTTGCACATTATCATGCAGCAGTTTTAGCCGAGCCTCGCTTTCATCAGTATCGACAATAATTTCATAACTGATTGACTCCATTTTAGGCGGTACATCTTGACGCACTCCCTCAAGACGCACTTCAATGCCGCGTAGTTGGAAATTTAAAATTGGCTGGACTCGTCGAATGCCTTTAATTATGCAACCTGACAGCGCTGCCATCAGTAGTTCAGCGGGGTTAAAATACTCAGCATTGCCTGCCATATCGGTATCAATACTCAAGGCTGCCTGCTTACATAATGCCAAACTAGTGCCAGTGCCGTCGGCTTGTAGGGCAGTCTGTACATGAAAGATCACTTTTGTATTAGTCATAAAGTACTCCTTCGCTCTGGTTCGCGGGGGACAAAACAATACACTTGTTCTGACGCATCATAGCGTATCTAACCAGAGGTTTCTAAAAGGGTTAGCACACTGCATAGATCAGGATCAGCCTTCATCCTAAGACGGGAACACACCCGTAGAAATATACCGATCACCCCGATCACAAATAATGGTCACAATGGTTGCCTGCTCTAACTGCTCAGATAAACGTAAAGCCGCCACCATTGCCCCTCCTGAAGACACGCCACAGAAAATGCCCTCTTCCACGGCTAAGCGGCGCATCATGGCTTCTGCTTCAAGCTGAGTCACATCCATTTCCAGATCAACCCGTTTAAGATCAAAGATTTCAGGCAAATACTCTACTGACCAGCGCCGAATCCCCGGAATTGCATCTTGCTGAGTAGCAGGGCGAACCCCCACAATTTGAATCGCTGGATTTTGTGTTTTGAGATAAGTGCTCGTACCCATAATGGTGCCGGTTGTACCCATCGCACTGACAAAATGAGTAATCCTACCTTGGGTATCACGCCAAATTTCGGGGCCAGTACTTAAAATATGTGCGGCAGGATTATCCTGATTGGCAAACTGGTTCAAGACCTTGCCTTGACCTTCTCGCTCCATCTGCAAAGCCAAATCACGCGCACCCTCCATGCCGCCTTGCTCTTTAGTCACCAAGATCAGCTCAGCCCCATACGCTTTCATCGAAGCGCGCCGCTCCATGCTGAGGCTATCCGGCATCAGAAGAATCATTTTATAACCCTTAATTGCCGCCACCATCGCCAGTGCAATGCCCGTATTGCCACTGGTCGCTTCGATTAAAGTATCCCCCGGTTTAATCTCACCACGTCGCTCTGCTTGCAGGATCATATTTAAGGCAGGGCGATCTTTCACCGAGCCAGCCGGATTATTCCCCTCTAATTTCGCGAGCACCGTATTAGTGGTTGCCCCCGGCAAGCGCTGCAAACGTACCAAGGGCGTATTGCCAATAAAGCTTTCAATCGTGGGGTAGATCATCGTTCTTATCCTATTAAAATCACAAAAGCGACTGCGTAGGCACGCTCATCCGCAAGAGAAGCTTGGATTTCTTTTACACCTAAACGCTCCGCCATCGCTAAAGCAGTGCCATGCAAATGCACTTGCGGTTTGCCTAACTCGGTATGGCTGGTTTCTATTTCAAAGAAGCTGGCATCTTTACCAATGCCAGTTCCTAAAGCTTTCGCCACCGCTTCTTTAGTCGCAAAGCGCTTCGCCAGCCAAGCTGCCTTGTGACTAATGGCGTTAAATTTTGTAAGTTCATGCGGATGCAAAAGGCGCTCAATCAAGCGCTCTGATTGACGCTCTAATAAGCGCTCAATCCGCTCGATTTCGACTATATCGGTACCAATTCCTAGAATATGCATGGCTTTACTTTAGCTCACTCAACAACTGGCGAGCATATAAGGTTTTACCTTTAAGTAATATCCACCAAAGTCGATCTAATACCCGACGCAATTCCTGCCAAGCAGCCAGCGGCATTTGCTCGGGAGTGCGCAAAGCTAGTAGCAAATCGCCTGAAATCAGCGTGTCATGAGGCTCTGCTAATAAGTCATCCGCTGCCACTAAGCCAAATTCAGGACGAAAACGATAAAGCTGCTCGGCACGCAACTCTACACCCGAATGATCGTCCTGCCACAGATTCAAGCTATAACCACAAGCTGCTAACAGCTCTAATTCTAAGCGCATCACGGCAGGAAGGTTTTCGCCAGCTTGCAGGATATAAAGTAGTTCACGATAGCGCTGAAACAATTCAGGCAGCGGTTGTTGAGGCTGGAAAGCACGCAGGAACAGCTCATTCAGATACAAACCTTGGACTAAAGCACCTTGCTGCAAACGATAGCGGCCTTTTTCTTCCGTTTGGGTGAGGGTAAAGACTTCGCCACGCCCGACCCAACTCGCATCCAATAAGCGAAAGGGTTCAAGCATACCCTTAATCCGGGCCGCCTGCTTTTTAGAATAGCGCGCGACAGCACTAATCCGCCCTTCGTCTTGAGTGAACAAATCCAGCAATAAGCTATTGTCCCGAAAATTATTGCGCCGCAAGACGAAAGCAGGCTTCACATGCCGACTCCTGAGAGCGCCAAGATACCTAAAATGGCAAAGATTGCAGCCGCTATGCTATGAATAAGTTTGAGAGGTAGCTTGTGCGCGAGCTTATCGCCAATGAATACCGCTGGAACATTGGCCAACATCATCCCCAAAGTTGTACCGGCTACCACCGCCACTAAGGATTGGTATTGTGCCGCCAAAGCCACGGTAGCCACTTGGGTTTTATCACCCATTTCCGCAAGAAAAAAGGCAACTAAAGTAGTAGCGAAGACTCCAAAACGTGAAACCTTGACATTGGCATCATCTTCATCGAGCTTATCAGGAATCAGCATCCATACTGCCATTGCTAAGAACCCAATGCCCAAAATCCAGCGCAAAGCATTCGGGCCTAACACCGTCGTGAGCCAAGCACCCACTGCACCCGCCAAGGCATGATTGAGCAGAGTCGCCACCAAAATCCCGAAAATAATCGGCAACGGCTTACGAAATTTAGCCGCCAGCACCAAAGACAACAGTTGAGTTTTGTCGCCCATTTCCGCAAGGGCGACAATACCGGTTGAAATAAAAAACGCTTCCAAAGCTAACACTCCTAATCAATCAGCGCAGGAGTGTACTGAGTAGCAAAGCGAATGCCAATCTTGGTATATGCGGGTTTGGCAGTTTGCTAAACACTAACTTGAATCTCATTAGTAGCTTTTTTAGCTTGCAACTTAAGTTTTTCGGGAAAGACCTTCTTCACCACCAAGAAGAATAACGGCGCAAAAAAGATACCTAAGATCGTAGCGGCAATCATCCCACCCAATACACCCGTACCGACTGCATGCCGACTGCCTGCCCCAGCGCCGGTACTAAATACTAGCGGTAGCACCCCTAAGATAAAGGCAAAGGAAGTCATCAGAATGGGGCGTAAACGAATCCGCACGGCTTCCAAAGTGGCAGGAATCAGCGCATAGCCTTGCAGCATCAGATTGCGCGCAAACTCAACGATCATAATAGCGTTCTTAGCGGCCAAGCCTATCGTGGTTAATAAGCCCACTTGAAAATAGACATCATTATTTAAACCACGTACATCCGTCGCCACGACCGCGCCTAAGATCCCCAACGGAACCACCAAAATGACTGCAAATGGAATTGACCAGCTTTCATATAAAGCGGCTAAGGCTAAAAACACCACCAATACGGATAAGGCATACAGCAAAGGCGCTTGCGCTCCCGACTTAGCTTCTTGATAAGACAAGCCCGTCCATTCAAAGCCAATACCTTCTGGCAATTGACCGACTAGCTCAGCCACAATCTGCATCGCCGTCCCTGAGCTAACACCTTCCACAGGCGCACCCGTCACTTCGACCGCACCAACCCCATTAAAGCGCTCTAATAAAGGTGGGCCTTTCGTCCAACTACCTTTAGAAAAGCTCGAAAACGGCACCATATCACCGGCTACATTGCGCACGAACCAGCGATCTAAATCTTCCGGCATCATCCGGCTAGCGGCTTCGCCTTGTAGATAAACCTTTTTCACGCGCCCACGATCAATAAAATTGCTCACATAGGAACCACCCCAAGCCGTAGAAAGCGTGTCATTAATCGTGCTAATCGAAATCCCCATCGCGCTAGCTTGGAGCACATCAATATCCACTTGATATTGGCTACTATCATCCATGCCATTGGCACGTACTGCGGTTAAACGCGAGTCTTGCGACGCGGCTTTAATGAAGTCATCCCGGGCTTGCATTAAAGCCTCATGCCCCAAATCGGCACGATCTTGAATCTCTACCGAGAAACCTGCTGAATTACCTAAACCACGTACAGCAGGTGGCGCATTCACTACCACCCGTGCCTCTTGAATGGTACGCAGCTTGCCTGAGGCTCGTTTGGCAATGGCTTGAGCGGTTTGATCAGGACGCTTACGCTGATCCCAATCGACTAAACGCACAAACAGCCGCGCTACGTTTTGCGCATTCCCTGCCGTACCGACGCCCCCCACCGCCATCACTGCTTTGAGTACTTCCTTTTCATTTTCCAAGAAATACTTTTCAACCTTAGCGACTACTTTTAAGGTGCTTTCTTGAGTGGCACCCGGTGGTAGGCGCACTTGTACGAATAAAGTACCTTGGTCTTCATCTGGCAAGAATGAAGTGGGTAAGCGCACAAATAAATACCCGACTAAGCCAATAATCAGCAGATAAATCAATACATAACGGGCTGGCTTGTTTAGCATTCCACCTACCATGGATTGATAGCGTTTGCTGCTACGATTAAAGCCCCGATTAAACCAGCCTGCCCAACCTGTTTTATCTTGAGCATCAGCGGGCTTTAATAAACTGGCACACAAGGCGGGCGTCAGAATTAAAGCAACACCGACCGACAAGGTAATCGCTGACACCAAAGTGATCGAAAACTGCCGATAAATCACCCCCGTCGAACCACCAAAGAAAGCCATCGGTACAAATACCGCCGCGAGCACTAGGGCAATGCCAATTAAAGCGCCAGTAATTTGCTGCATCGATTTGCGCGTCGCATCCCGTGGGGAGAGCTGCTCGTCATGCATTAAGCGCTCAACGTTTTCCACTACTACAATCGCATCATCCACCAATAAACCAATGGCTAGCACCATCGCGAACATCGTCAAAGTATTAATCGAATAGCCGAATATATTCAGAATCGCCAAGGTACCTAACAACACAATCGGTACGGTAATCGCCGGAATCAACGTGGCACGGAAACTTTGTAAGAAAATAAACATGACAATGAAAACTAACACCATCGCCTCAGCTAAAGTGATCAGCACCCCTTCGATGGAGATTTTAATAAAAGGCGAGGCATCGTAAGTGATAATCGCAGTTAAGCCTTTGGGGAAATACGCCTCTAATTCTTTCAGCTTGTCTTTAACGGCTTCGGCAGTGGTTAAAGCATTGGCACCACTCGCCAAGGTAACCGATAAGCCGCCGGAAGGCTTGCCGCCAATCCGTGAAACCACATCATAACTCTCACTGCCTAACTCGACCCGAGCAATATCCGCAAGCCGCACCACGCCCCCGGTAGAACTAGCCTTGACGGTAATGGCATTGAATTGCTCGGGCGTTTGTAAAGTAGACTGAGCCGTCACCGTTACATTCATCGGTTGATTGGGTAGTGCGGGTGTACCGCCTAATTGCCCTGCAGAAACCTGGGTATTTTGGGATTGAATCGCCGCTTTCACTTCCGTCGTCGTGATTTTATACATGCTCATTTTTAGCGGATCGAGCCAAATACGCATGGCATACGGTGCACCAAAAATTTGCGTACTCCCAACCCCCTCTACGCGACTGATCGGGTCTTGAATATTAGTGGTAATATAATCGGCAATATCGGTCTGGCTCATACTGCCATTTTCGGAAATAAAGCCAATAATCTGCAAAAAGCCCGAAGAGCTCTTACTAACCCGCGTTCCTTGTTGCTGCACGGCGGCGGGTAATTGCGGCAAGGCTAGCTGTAACTTATTTTGTACCTCAACTTGGGCAAGATCGGGATCAGTATCCGCAGAAAAACTCAAGTCCACACGGGCACTCCCCGAAGAACTGCTGGTTGAGCTGATATATTGCAGGCCATCTAAGCCGGTCATTTTCTGCTCGATGATCTGCGTGACTGAGTCTTCAACTGTCTTCGCCGAAGCACCAGGATAAGACGCGGATACAGAAATCGTTGGGGGAGCAATATCGGGATATTGCGCAATTGGTAAATTAGGGATGGCTAACAGACCCGCTAGCATTACAACAATCGCAATAACCCAAGCAAAGATCGGTCGGTCGATAAAAAATAAAGACATGCTCTAGCCTTCCGCGCAAAACCCAAACTGGTAATGCGCGTCAGTTTAAAGCTTTAAGCCAGCACTCACAAACAGCAGCTATTTACTTAAGGAAAGCAAAGCCTAACCAGGCTGCTGATTCTGTATTTATAGGCTCTCTGCATTGCCCCTAGCAGCGTTTGTGCATAATATCGGGCATGGCCATTCACTAAACTAGGACTAATCATAATGACAACTAGCATGACCTCCCCTACTTTAAAAGAGCGTTGGGCTTGGGCCTTCTATGACTGGGCGAACTCAGCCTTTATCACCACGGTCGTCGTGGCTTTTTTCCCAATTTTTTTCCGCAGTTATTGGGCTAAAGACCTACCTTCTGAAACAGTGACTTTACATCTAGGCACAGCGAATGCTTTAGCTAGCTTATCAGTGATGCTGTTAGCTCCTTTCTTAGGTGCAGTGGCTGATCGCGGCGGAATTAAGAAACCACTGATGGCAATTTTCGTGGCTTTGGGCGTGTGCGCAACTTTGCTCTTAACCCTGATTGGCGAAAACCAATGGCAACTGGCTATGTTTGCTTTTGTATTAGCCGTGGTCGGTTTTTTAGGCGCCAATATTTTTTATGACTCGCTGTTGGTCGATGTCGCAGAAGAGAAAGACTTTAATCGGGTTTCTGCTCTAGGCTATGGTTTAGGTTATCTAGGTGGTGGTTTGTTATTTCTATTGTGTGTCTTGCTGACTTTACATCCTGAGTGGTTTCACTTAGGTAGCGATAAAGTCAGTGCAGTACGTTGGGCTTTTGGAGTCACAGCGTTGTGGTGGGCGCTATTCTCCATTCCACTTTGGCTGCTGGTACATCAACGCACAACCAATACCGTCAGCAAACGCCCTGCTATAGGCCGTTTAATAACTGAAGGTTGGCGCGATTTTATTGACACTTTCCAGCATATTCGCCAGCTTAAATCCGTTGGTTTATTTTTGCTAGCTTATTGGTTTTATATTGATGGCGTCGATACCGTTATCGTGATGTCAGTTGACTATGGGCAAACCTTAGGTTTCCCTCAGGATAGTTTAATTACCGCATTATTAGTGACTCAATTTATTGCCTTCCCTGCAGCGATTTTATTTGGCTACTTAGGTAATAAATTAGGGGCAAAACAAGGAATTTTAATAGGTTTAGCGGCTTATGTAGTGATTACATTGGGTGCTTCACAAATGCAAACTGTCAATGGTTTTTATGCTTTAGCTATTTGTGTGGGTTTAGTCCAAGGTGGTGTACAAGCCTTAAGTCGCTCGTTGTTCGCTAGCCTAATTCCTGCGGATCAAGCCGCTAAATTTTTTGGTTTTTATAATATGCTGGGCAAATTTGCCGCTGTCTTAGGCCCCTTATTAGTCGGTGTAGTCGGCGTCTTAACGGGTTCATCGCGCTTAGGTTTATTGGCCGTGTTAATTCTGTTTATTATTGGCGGTTTCTTATTATGGCGTGTACCGATGGCTGCTAAAGCACAACAGCCTTAGCGCCACTCTTAGCAAGGATGTGTTACTTAAACACATCCTGCGTGAAATTGTTGTACCAACTATAGGCATAGCTCGCATCAAACAAGCGATCTTGACCGGTTGCTGTTGCTGATGAAGTGCCACCGCTGCCCGGAATACTTTCTATTACTTTACCGTTATCAGAGAGTCGATAAACACCGACCACCGAAATTGCATAGTTTTTACCGACTATGCTATAGCAGCCATTGGAGAAAGAGGGGCTTGCTAGCTCTAGACCATTCAATAAAGCATGGATAGCAGCAGCGCATACCTTGGCCTCTGTATTGGCGGCAAAACCTGACTTAGGTAAGGCATCCGCCATACAAGCATCACCAATCACATGCACATAAGGATGGCGGGTTGATTCAAAGCTTTGTTTATTGACCGGACACCAACCCGTGCTATCCACTAAGTCCGCATCAAAGGCCAATTTACCCGCCTTTTGCGGTGGAATCACATTCAGTACGGCGCCTTGTACTCGATCACCAAATTCTGTAATCGCAGTTTTTGAACCGACATCAACCTCCACTACACCAGCGGCTTGGTCACTGGATCGCCATTCAATCAGGGCATCGCTGGTTTTATAGCCGTATAGCTCTTTCCATGCTTGCTCAAACAAAGCTTGCTTAGTGAAACTCGGTTTAGGGTCAAGAATGATCAGTTTGGAATTCGGTTTATGCTGTTTTAAATAATAAGCAATTTGGCTAGCACGCTCATAAGGTGCAGGTGGGCAACGATAAGGATTCGGTGGTGCAGCCATCACCACGACACCTCCATTGGGCATCGCTTGCAGCTGATCCCGTAATAAAAGAGTTTGCGCCCCAGCTTTCCAAGCATGTGGCACTGTCTCACTAGCGGCTTCACTGTAGCCTGCAATCGCTTCGTATTTAAAATCAATCCCCGGTGATACCACACAACGGTCATAGGGATAGCTAATCCCACTGTTAGTCAAGATCAGCTTGGCGTCATAATCAATCCCAGTGACCGTATCAATAACGACCTTAACCCCATGTGCTTTTAAGCCTTCATAATTAAACTGCAAAGACTCCAAACTGCGCTCACCACTCAAGACCTCATTACTCATGTAACAAGTCGTGTAAATAGCGTTCTTTTCAATCAGGGTTACATCGAGGGTGTTATCAAGACGGCGCAAGTATTTGGCAACCGTTGCCCCACCTGTCCCACCACCAACCACCACCACCCGCTGACCTGCAGCGCCCACAATGGCCGGAAAGCCTAAACTACTGACCGCAGCGCCAACCACCAGCGTTTTTAGAAATATTCTACGACTATTATCCAGCATGCTTTGCCTCTCCTAAGCGATCAAACCGGGCAAAGGCCCTGGATTAGTATCTTGAGTACCGAACTGATTGATAGTCAGCCCCATAAACTGAGCCATCGACACCAGCACTTTGTTATGTGGCGTACCGTTGAACTTTAGACTGCGCCCACCGCTCATCCCTGCATTTTTACCACCCGCGATGATAAAGGGCATATCCGCATGGTTATGCCAGCCACCATTGGCTAAATCACTGCCCACGAAGATCAGTGTATTATCTAATAACGTCCCACTACCCTCAGGGACGCTAGCTAATTGTTCAATCAGTTTAGCCAGTTGCTCGGTATACCAAGCTTTGACTTTAATAAAATCCTCACCCCCACTATGTGAGGCCTGATGACAAGTTTGGCCACTACCCGATTCAGCAATCACAGCCTCATTGACAGCATGCCCCCAAGTTAAAGTCACCACCCGAGTCAAATCACAGGCTAAGGCATGTACAGCCACATCCATTTGTAAACTACTGATTAAAGCCATTTTGCTGGCATCTCGATATTCAGGGTTACTCCAGAAGCCAGTACGTGTCACCTTAAATCCGGTTGGATTAAAATTCCACGCTGGGCAAGCTCCAAGATTCGCAGTCAGCTTCTGCTCTAGCTCACGTAAGGACTCGACATGAGTAGCTAACTTGGCCTGCTCTACCGAACCTAGCTTATTGCGTAAGGCATTTAATTCAGCAAGTGAAGCGTTCATAGCACTCAGGCGGCGTTGTACTAAAAAATTATCTGAGGCATTAGTACCGAATAAAGATTCAAAAGCGGCTAATGGATTGGGTTCAGGTGCAACTCTTAGGCCATTCGCATCAAAAGTCACCCCTGCACTATCCCAGACTGGTAGGATATTTAAGTTCAGATGCGGTCTAACCGTTTGCGTCTTGAAATACTGCGCAAGGTAATAATCTAAACTGACGGCTTTATCACTAGCACGCCCATCAGCACCTGTCAGCAACTTAAGCACTCCACCTTCATGCGTAGAGCCTGAGCCTTTCATATCTATTCCGCTCAAGAATACACAATGCTGACGTACCCGCTCCAAAGGCGCAGTCATAGGGGGCAGAATAAAATCAGTCCCTGTGGTAGGTGGATGCCAATGCTCAGGGCGCATTCCATCAGGGAAATACACAAAGATAGCACGACGGGGTGGCTCAGCCGCAAAAGCCATGCTGCCATACGGCAACATAGCAGCACCAAAACTAGCCGCTACCCACTTCAGAAAATCGCGACGCTCTTTCACTATACGCATGGTCATCTCCCTTATTGCGCCCGACGCAAAGTAAAGTTAGGAGCATTCACGATACTCAACAACATTGTTTGTAAGTTGTAGTTATTAGCTTGATAGGTTTGAAGATAACTATCCAGTGCACAACTGTCCGCCGAAGACTCTCTACGTCCAGTCGTGTAACGATAATACTGACGTGCTAAGCATTGGGCGGCGGTTGGGCTATCGGCAACTAACTGGCTGAGATAACTGAGATCAGTCACGCTCAACTCCTCAGTCGGCGAATAGGTCTCCATACCCCGTAAAATACCACTGGCATCGACTAAACTACCGTTTTCCAACTGCCGGAATTGCCCTGCACCATCGTATTTCTCAAAGTTAAACCCAGGGCCATCTAAATACTGGTGGCAACTGTAACAGCTCGTACCGGAATTACTGTGGAAGGCGAAACGCTCTCGGGTTGTCATATTCGGGTCTGGGTCAGGTGCTTCAACTATGCCCATATTGGCAGGCTCGGGTAAATCATGGCAAAGTACCCGCTCAAAGAAGAACCGCCCCCGTTTAAAAGGATGGGACTCATTACTATTGGCATAACGTGCTAACACTGCACCTAGGGTCAGAATACCGTGGCGAGTACCATCCGTAACGGGCGTTTTCTCAAAGCTGCTACTGCTTGTCCCACTCAGCTGATAGAAATCCGCGAGCGTCTGATTCGCCAACACATAATCCGCTTCATATAACTCACGGAAACTTTGCGTCGAATCAAAGGTTACGTAATTAAAGAAATTAATCAGTTCTTGAGACATCGCTAAACGCACTGCGTCTGTGTAGGCGGGATAGACACTACTATCTTTAGCGGGCAAAAAATACGGATTGGTTTTGAGTAGCCACTGCCCAACAAAGTTACCGACCTGCTGGCGGCTACGGCTTGATGCTAGTAGACGCGAGGCTTGTGTAATGCGTTGTTGAGCAGTATCCAGCGCGTTCTGATCAGCCGCTGTCATTAGTTCTGCATCGGGCATACTGCCCCAGAACAAATAAGATAAACTGCTCGCCACTTCATAAGGCGTGAGTTTATAACTACCGTCGGCTTGTAACTCGCCTAGCTCAGAACGGTAGAGGAAATGCGGTGACATCAGCATGCTCATGATAGTTTTTTCTACCGCATCTTTGAAAGCTACACCACTGAAATTCAGCGCAAAACTCTCTACCTCAGTCGTCGTCAACGGTCGCCGGAAAGCACGCTTACCAAAACTTTGAATGAATTGCCGTCCACAGGCTGCATCTTGTTGGCCACAGGGCACTAAATTACTCCAAGTTTGCAAGACCGCTTGAGAGGCTAATTGCTCAGCTTGAGTCAGAAAAGCCTCCATCCGCAGACTGGTAATCTGGTTCTGAGCCACATTATTATCAAACCCATCGACCCGATTTTCTTCAGGTAATTTATGCAACAAATCCAGCTGCAAACCCAGCAAATCATTCACCGTGTTTTGGTATTCTTGGCGGGTTAGCAATCTCAAATTGCGCACGCCTGCGGGTGGTGAACCAACACAAGCTTGAGTATCATTCCCACCGCCACCATTGGCATTCGGAACTAAAACTTCGGTGATATAGCTCGCAATAGCAGCAGCACAGCTATCCGTGCAGGCACCGGGATTGCCGGGTGGCATCGTGTCATGAATCACTTTGGTTAAATTCAACAAATCTGCCGAGGTATATTTAGTTAGATCCACTTTAGTGAAACCGCCCTTGCCATCCGCACCGTGGCAACTCGCACAACCTTGGCGCTGGTATTGGCTTTGACCATATTGCAGAGCGGTTTGTAAGGTCACTGTTACTGCTGTGCTCGCCGTACTGCCAACAGTATTAAAAGCAGCTACCCGATAGTCATAAGCCATGCCCATCGCCACCGTCGTATCCGTATAAGCTTGGGTATTGCTCGCTACATCCGTGATACCAACCCAATCATTCTCCGTCGCTCCGGTTGAGCGGCGCTCAATACGGAAACCCGTTTCATTGTTACTAGTATCTTTCCACGCTAAATTGACTTTACTATTATCAACCGCTGTTGCCGTCAAGGTCGTTGGTGCAGCAGGTGTAGTACTTGAATTGCCACCATCATCACCGCCGCCACCATTATCATCATCTATAGCCCCACCTGCTTTCGCAGTGGCATCCGCCGCATAATATTGAGCCAAGGCTACTAACACATCCTCACCAAACAGTGGTTTTAAATTGCTCATTTGATGTGCCATTTCGGTAGGAATATTGCTACTACGCCCTTGATAGTAATCTTCAAGCGTAGCGTGTAAGTAACCAGCCCACTGCCCATCAAGGCGTGTACCTGTCAAGCTCATATCATGACCTGTGCCCACATGGCAGAAAGCACAGTTACTCTCGTGGACTGCTTTTCCACGATTGACTAAGGCTTGATCGGTGGTTTGTGAGGCAGCTTTAAATGGTAGAGCGGCCAGATAATCAGCCATGCGCTCAATTTGAGTATCGGTATAGCCTTTAGCAATCCTATTCATGACACTCGAAGCCCGCTCACCCGTGCGATACGCCTTCATAGTACGAACCAGATAACTTTTACTTAAGCCTGCAATCGAAGGCGTACCTGGCCCAGAGCTATAGCCATCGGTACCATGACAGGCCGCACAATTATTCACTAAGATCGCTGCTTGAATATCAGTACGATCTTGGCGTTTGGCTAATAGAATATCGGTATAAGTTGATGCACCTGAAACATTAACCGCTTTTAAGCGATATTCATACGTGATACCGACAGCTAAGGTCTTGTCTTGATAATTAACGGTATTCGCCGCTAAAGTGGCTAAAACCGCCCAGCTCCCACCCGCTTGACGGCGCTCTAGTACAAACGAATCTTCGTTGTCACTGCTATCTTGCCAGCTCAGATCCGCATCATTATTTTCGATTAGGCTTAAGGTTAATTGCGTAGGTGTACTCGGTGGTAATTGCAATGTATCAGCCTGACCACTGCAACGTGTCCCATTCACGGCTAGATCAATCGGAGCAATATTTAAGCCCGTGTGTGAAGCATTAAAACCAAACGAAATACTACTGTTTTGACGGACGACTTTATTACTTTCTAAATGCCCAACCGTGACCTTATCCGATGCTTGATTGAATTGACCATTCCAACCCTCTGTTAATTTCTGACCCGTTGGCATCGTCCATGTCGTTTGCCAGCCACTCCACGGAGCACCTGTATTTTTAATATCGACTGTTCCTGTAAAACCAGTCTCCCATTGGGTTTGAATTTGATATTTCACTTCACAGGCAGGGGGGGGTGGCACAGGTGGATCTATCTGCCCCGTACATTTCACCCCATTGACACTGATATTTCCGGGGATGCGATTGAGTCCACTGTGGTTAGCATTAAAACCGAATTGAAGCATGCCGCCTGCGGCTATGAGCTGATTCCAACCTGCATGTGTTACATCGACATGACTGCTGGTCTGTTTATAAACCCCATTCCACATACCCGTGAGTTGTTGAGCATCTGGCATATCCCAAGCGACGGTCCAAGCACTCAGGGCATCACCCGTATTTTTAATCGCTACATCACCGGTATAGCCCGTGTCCCATTCAGTGACAATGGCATATTTGACTTCACAAGCCACGACCGCAGGTTTAGGAGGCGGTGGATTACCCTCACAAAGCACACCATTGACAGCGATATTGCTAGGCTTTTGATTCGTTCCGGTATGCGAGCCATTAAAACCGAATTGTACTGTCGCGTTACTGCCAACATTGGCATTCCAACTCGCATTTTTAACCATGACGGCTGCACCTGTTTGGGTAGAGTTCCCATTCCACAGGCCAGTGATTTTTTGCCCATTAGGCATATCCCAAGTAACCGTCCAGCTAGACCAAGCCTCTCCAGTATTGGTCAGGCTCACATTCGCGGAGAAACCATTTCCCCATTGATTAGGAATCGTGTAATCAACTTTGCAAGCTGTACCTGCCCAAGCGACCGAACTGAAAAACCATACGACTAAACCAATTAGCCAGTACCTCATGGTTTTAGCAATTTGAGCAGTATTTAAGCGCAGGCATAGTTGATTTTTCATTATGGTCTCCTCGCAAGACGACTGATTAAAGAAAAAATCAGCTTATAAGCCTAGATCATTAAAGTACTCTACTCAAGCGAAAACCGACTAAGACATGAACAAAAAAACAACAATTACTGATAAATTTATTTTATTTGTAATGGACTAATGCTTAAAATCACCGCTTACATGGTTAATATTGCTTGCTGAGCAGGATTGCTATGATACTGACTACTCAGATCAATGATTAAGCAATAAATAACGATGAAAGAAAAAATTCAACGCTTTTTAGCTTTAGAGTCAGCTAGCGGTATTCTTTTAGTAATCGCTGCAATTTTAGCCATGCTTGTAGTTAACTCACCATTGCAAGCTTGGTATGAGCTGTTACTCAATACCCCTGTTGCAGTTCAAATTGGTGCTTTAGAAATTGCCAAGCCCTTATTACTGTGGGTGAATGATGGCCTGATGGCTCTATTCTTTCTGACCGTAGGTTTGGAAATTAAACGCGAAGTTTTACAAGGTGAATTAAACGACCGCTCCAAAGCTGCTCTACCTGTGATTGCCGCTTTAGGGGGTATGGCAGCGCCCGCCTTAGTTTATAGTTTGGTTAACTACCAAGACCCGCAAGCGATGCGAGGTTGGGCAATTCCTACCGCGACCGACATCGCATTCGCTTTAGGCGTTTTGTCCTTGTTAGGCAAACGTGTGCCGACTAGTTTAAAGCTATTTCTACTCACTCTAGCTATTGTTGATGACCTTGGTGCGATTGTCATTATTGCAGTGTTTTATACCACCAAACTTTCAGCCTTATCCTTAAGCGTCGCTGCGATAGCTTTAGTCATTTTATTTATCTTCAATCGGCGTGGCGTTCTCTCACTTACCCCCTATCTATTGGTCGGTTTAGTCATGTGGATAGCGGTGCTGAAATCGGGTGTACACGCTACCTTAGCGGGGGTTTTGCTAGCCTTCTTTATTCCTTTACGGGCTCCAGAAGGCCATGATCACACGGTTGCCGAAGGTTTAGAGCACGATTTGCATGGCTCAGTAGCTTATGTAATTTTGCCACTGTTTGCCTTTATGAATACCGGTGTGTCTTTAACCGGCTTATCCTTAAACTCGCTGCTTGAGCCTATCCCGTTAGGCATCGCGGCAGGTTTATTTATCGGTAAACAGATGGGTATTTTTGGCGCTTGCTGGCTAGCGATTAAACTCAACATAGCTAAACTACCTACCGATGTAGGCTGGTGGGAGCTTTATGGAGTAGCGATTTTAGGGGGTATTGGCTTCACCATGAGCTTATTTATTAGCTCTTTGGCTTTTGAGCAAGAAGGGCAAGCTTTAGTGACTAATGACCGTTTGGGTATTTTAGTCGGCTCGATACTGTCAGCAGTGATTGGCTATTTAATCTTAAAATGGCGTTTAGCAAAAAACACTGCATAGCAGCCATTAAGTTGAAGCGCAACCAAGCCATCTTGGGCTGCGCTTCACTCAAGCTTTAGCTCAAAGTAAACGCATTCACTAAAGACTGAAATTCCTGCTCAGCGCGTGAGTTATACTCTTGGAACTGCCGATACTTTTTATACGCTTCGTTTAGGTTTTCTAAAGCAGTTAAACGCAGCGCTTGTAAAATTACCAAGTCCAACTCGCTACGCATGGCTTTCAGAAGCTCGGGTAGGTTTTGCCGGTCTATATCAACAGACGCTTGCATTTTATTCAACTTAGCCAACAACGACTCATGATGCGAACCTTTGAGAATTTTCTTTAACTGTGCAAACTCTTCAGCAATTTCCATTTCATTCGCAGGAATAGCACTAGGATTTTCTTGATACTCTGCTAATTGCGCTAACACAGCCTGCAATTCTTTTTGGCGTGTATCAATAGAAGCTTTATAAGTGTTGAGTTTGCCACGCAACTCTTGCTGAGCTTGTTTCGCACGCGCAATCGACGAAGCTAGCACTTGATAGGAATAACCCAAACGCTTGAGTAGTTGCAGCTCATCTTCAGGCAAAGGTATTTCTTGCACAGGTGCTGCTGTTTCCAGCTCATGATGGTCGGTGTTTGTTGGTGAATTTAATGATGGTGTAGTTTCCGAACCGCGCACTGTATTATCTACCCAGCCCGGATTAACTTCTGGATAAGATCCAAATGGAGTCATTTGCTAGCCCTTTGTGTAATAATTATGAAATGACGATTTATAAGTTTATTTTATAGTAGCTGTTTTTTAAGCAGGGTGCAATTCCTCTTGCTAAAAAGGCAGCACTGGAAATAATTTATAAATCCAGCATTAACTTTAAAGGTTTGCGCATCCCTGCTACCTTACAAGCTTGCTGCGCATAGCCTCTGGGAAAGAGTTTATACAGATATTTACGAGTTGCCTTCTCTGCGCCCCATTGTTCTTTCATAAATTTCAATACTTTACGCGCTTCCGGCACACTGGCATGTAATTCAAAATATTCACGCACAAACCAGACAATTTCGCGCTGCTCACCGACTAAATTGAATTCAGCTTCAACCGCTAAAACTTCGGCTAACTCTTCTGACCAATCGTCGGGATTGAGCAGATAACCTTCGTTATCGCGGGGGATGGAATTTTGTGTAATGTTTGCTTGCATCGCTAGCTCCTAGCCGATTAGCTAATTTCCAGCATACTGGGCAGTGGGTCTAAGCTGTATGTTCCTAAAGAGATAGAAGTCCCCCCCCTGATGAATTGGCTTGCCCATCTCCATTTAGTCTACTCAGACTAAAGACTTTCAGCGTTTTACCCAGAGCTTTGTGCTTATGTAAAAGTGGTGGCTAATCCATTTTCTGTGCTTCCAGCTTCAATCCTTCAGCCTGTTTCCGCTTCAAAATCACCAAATACTGATGCAGCATTTCCGTGCCCAAACCATGCAATACCAAACGAAATCCCGCTTTCAAAGTCGAATGTGGCACTAGTGGATGGCGGTTATTCACCAGTATCAAAGGCAATGGATCATTTATAATTTTCCCCACATACATGGCAATCGTTTCATCGAGTTGCAGTGAATTGACCGAGCGCCAGAAGTCATTATCGCTCAAGAAAAATTGAAACACAGGTGTATACAACTCAATCGCAGTTTGAATATCCAGCTTATTCCATTTGCCGGTTGGAATATCACGAATCGGCAACTCGCCATCAGTAATCGCAGAGAAATTAAGTATTTCCGGTGCAATTAACTCTCGGTCTTGCGCTTGCAGTGCAAGGTTTAAACTAGTAATAAAATTAAATAAATTCAAATCATGCTTTAAAAATGCATCATCTTTTAAATCGTCTAAAATATGGAAACGCATAGAGTGCAGCGGCGGAATCTCAATACCAGGTAAATTATCCAGAATAAAGCGTTGAATCTCACTGCCTAAAGTGAAATGGCGCAAAATAAACATATTGGCTTCGGGGCTAACGAAGTTTTTCAAGCCCCAAACAATGGTTTTATGCAAAACTGCAGATTGTCGCCAACTCGGCAAAACGCTTTTAATGACCTGATTCAAAATAATCGTCAAGCGTGCTAAAGGGCGCACAATTGGCAGTAAATATTGGCGGCTTTTGCGGCTGCTATCAATCAGCCACGCTTGTTTAACTTCAGGCGATAGTGGCGTGACGCTATCCATATACAAGGTGTACCAAGGATTCGGATCGTCAGGATTATCCTGCCATTTTGACCAGTCAGGCATGCTCACAGAATATGCTCCATTTGTAACTGATATAAACTCGCTACATCGCGGGCAGTGCGCACAATATCACGCCGCGCTGCTTCGCCGCCGATCTCCAGCACAAATTGCAACGCCATCAACCAATGTTCCAAGTGATGCTCATCGTTTTCGCCATGATATTTTAAGAAGCGATAGCAGCGTTCCGGCAGATTAAGTTGCTGGTTTACCAAAGGTAATAGCCAGGGCACAATGCGCTGGCCTGTGCCTTCGATAATATAAATCCCGCCCAATAAACCAAATGGATTCGGTGTTTTGGCTTTGCGATACATATAACTATTCAGTGCCTCGCCGCCTGCATTGCGCTGCAACTCACGCATGTTTTGTGCCTTGCCGCCCGCCGCTTGGTAGTCTTCAAACAGGATATTGAAATCAAATTGCTCGTCATTGGCATGCTCGGTAATCAGCTCCGCCAACACTTGATACGGCTCATCCAAGTGCGCTACCGCCTCACGCATCCACAAACTGCCCTCGCGCACCTGCGGAATCCATTGCGCCATCCACGTCACATAATCGTGTTGGGTGAGCTGCCCTGCATTGATCTTTTCCACCAACGGTGTGCGCCAGATTTGCGAGCGGAAACCGTGCCAAATCTCAGCTAATTCTAATAAAGTGGCTTGTACTTGCTGATTCATGCCCGTTTGGAAATTGGCGGGTGGCTGTGGAAAAGCTTGCTTAGCAATGGAAGCAGAAGTAGTTGGAGTGTTAGGAACTTGAGTTTGAATCGTCGCTAACTCAACCACTTCCAACAGGAAGTAACTCACGGTAAAACGCCCCGATTCCGGCACAAAGGCAAAGATTTTTTGCCCCGCTTTTGGCGTTTGCGTGGCTAACCATTCCGATAGCATAATGAAAATCGACGCCGCTCCGGTATTGCCGCAAGTTTTCAGATTACTAAACCACTTGTCACGCGCAATTCCTAACCCTGCTTGCTCCATCATGTTTTCACAAGTTTTACCCAAAGCCTCGGAAGAGTAATGGCACAAAAACACAGCCACTTCAGCAGGCGTCACCCAGCCACCTTGCACTAAGCCCGCATATTCATGCACCGCTACTTCAAATAAATTCGGTAATAAACGCAAATTCTGACGTAAAGCAAAATGCCCTGCCGCTTCAGCCTCAGCGACTGAAGGAAAATCCAAATACGAAGCCTGTGCGCTATAATCATTACTCGCATGCTGCTCTTTAGCGCGATGACTGCCCTGCCCTAATTGCATACACACCGGATAATCGCCGGAAAAGGATTTCGCATGTATCCAATTGAGTTTTAAGGCTAAACCGCGTTGGGCTAAAGCAGTTTGTGCTACATGAGTTAAGACTTGTGCACCTTTAGCCAGCAACACCGCGCCCGCACCATCCGATAACATCCAGCGCAAAAAATGCGACTCGAAATCCACCTGAGTTTGGCTAGCAAAACGCGAACGCTTAAAAATCCGCGACGGCATTTCCGCCGCAACCACCACTGCCATCCGCTGCTCAGGGTTTTGGCTCAAGGATTGCGCGGCATCTTTCAACGCCAACACACTCGATGCACACACCCCCTGATGGCTATGTACCTCCATCGGCGGCGCGTGCAAAGCGCCCTGAATCATATTCGCCACCCCCGGAATGCTCACATCGCCCCCCGACGTCGCGGCAGTCAAGACATCTATTTCATGCAAATTGACCTGCGCTTGCTGCAAGCAGGCTTGAATGGATTGGCAGGCTAAATCGGTGTGGCTAAGCGTGGTTTTACCTTCACAATCCAGCGCGTAATAGCGAGTTTGAATGCCATTTTCGCCTAACACACGTTGTTTGATGCGCCGCGAATTTTGATCAAGCGGTGCAACATAAGCGTCGATTTGGTCATTATTAATCGGCTCACCGGGTAAGTGATGACCTGCGGCTAGTAGGTAGATGTCGTGAAAAAAGGTGGGTGCGATCATGGCTTTAGCGTTCTAGTTAGTGCGATGAACCCAGAGTAAACAACTCAGCTGAATCCAACAAGAATGAGATTAGAAAGTTGCGTGGGGTAAGACTAGAGGTAGCGAGACTGAGACTGTTAAGTGACCGAAATCGTTGGCGATTCATCGGCGCATGGTAAAATGGGATTACAATGCCTCCCTTACTGCTTTTTAGAGATCATTCCATGCAAACTTTCACCGACTACGGACAAAACGCCATCAATAATTTGGCACAACGCTATAGCGTTTCTACTGATGCCGTTACCCACCTGCTCTATGCCGTCATGAATGGCAATGGCACGATGGCGCAATTCAACCATTCCGAACTTGGCGGCAGTGGGCAATGGATGCAAGGCGGCATGACGATGGTGGGCGATATGTTCAACTACGGCCTGAAAGCCAAAGTTGATGGCTTATGCGTCGAACTGTCCAATCTATTATCAGGTCAGCCAGTGGTGTTCATGCCGACCAATAACCCCAAAGCCCCCCAAGGCAACCGTAACTGGTGGCCTGATGAGTTGGGCATTGCCTCCACCACCGGAGGGCAAAATAATAGCCGTTACGCCTACTTCCCAGCTACCTGTCGTTTGGCTGTCGATATTAACGGGCAAGTCACCGTTTATAACACGCTGGATCATCAAATCGGTGGCGTATCACAACAGCAAGGTAGCAATAACTCCATGACTTTCAGCAGCCAATACGGCATAGTGCCCGTCGACCAATTGCCCATCGTGTCAGTGAATGGCGTTGCACCAGCTGCCCCGCCTGCAACCGCACCTAATCCGCACTACCCCAACAACACCGCTGTCCGCAATAACAAAAGCAATAATGTGTCCACAGACAACGGCGATATTTTCGCCCTGATCGAGCGACTGGCCGACCTGAAACAAAAAGGCATCCTTAACGAAGATGAATTTGCCAGTAAAAAAGCCGAATTGCTGCAACGTTTATAATCAGTTGCACAAACCGACAATGGTTACAGGGATAGGGGCGATATGGAACAGCACACTAGTAATTTCTTTTTTCTGCAAGAACATAGCCCAGTATTTTGGCAGCTTGCCCGTACCGCTGAGGCGGTGTTTGCCAGCGATCCTAATACCACCCTAATAAAATTGCGCCAATTGGGTGAGGCAATGGCGCAGGATATGGCAGCCCGCTATGGTATTCTGTTCGATGACAATACCACCCAAGCGGATTTACTGTTCAGGCTGGATCGTGAAGTGCAACTTGAACCCGCTATCCGCCAGCTTTTCCACACCTTGCGCATCGAAGGCAATAACGCTACCCACCGTTTCCAGACCCGGCACAAGGAAGCAATGGACGGTTTGAAGGTGGCGCGTGAACTGGCCATCTGGTTTCACCGCTCATTTGGCAAACAAGATAGCGGTTTCAAACCGGGTGCATTTATTCCCCCCACTGACCCCAGCCAGCAATTGCGTGATTTGCAGGGGCAAATCGGGCAATTACGCACCCAGTTACTAACCGCCAATGAACAGGTGGACAGCAACCAGCAATTACTGGCTTTGTTGCAACAGGAAAAAACCGAAGCCGATGCACTGGCGGAAGCGATGGACGAAGAAGCCCGCCGTTTCCAGCAACAAGCGCAACAATACGAAGCGGAACTGCTCAAGCAGCAACAGGCTTTTGAACAGCATATCAAAACCTTGCAAGCTGAACTCACCACAGCACAGCAAGCCAAAACCAATACCCAACATCTGCAAACCTTGGGCAGGCGCATCCGCCAAGCCAGCAAACAAGTCACACTGGATGAAGACCTCACCCGCATTATCATAGACCAGCAATTACAGGAAGCAGGTTGGGAAGCCGACAGCCAAGTGCTGCACTACGCACAAGGCACTCGCCCCGAAAAAGGCAAGAACAAAGCCATTGCCGAATGGCCTACCACGAGCAAACAACGCGCCGATTACGTGCTATTTGCCGGACTAACCCCGATTGCAGTGGTTGAAGCCAAACGCGAAAATACCAACGTTGCTGGAAAAATTACCCAAGCCGAACGCTACGCCCGTGGCTTTCGCGTCGAAGCAGCCATGCAAGCGGCGTGGGAACAGGAAGGGCGAAATATCCCGTGGGCAGATGAAGCCGAGGGACATTACCACATCCCATTCGTGTATTCGTGCAATGGTCGCCCCTTCATCCAGCAGCTCAAGGAACAATCCGGCACATGGTTTCGGGATGTACGTTCACCTGCGAATACGGCACTGGCGTTGCAGCAATTTCACACCCCCGATGGCTTGCTGGATCGGCTGAAACGCAGCCGTGAACAAGCACAACAACTGTTACAGCAAGAAGGTTTTGCTTACCTCAAGTTGCGGGATTATCAGGAAAAAGCCATTCAGGCGACTGAGCGGGCGTTACAGAACAACCAGCAACACTGCTTGCTGGCAATGGCAACTGGCACGGGCAAAACCCGCACCATCATTGGCTTGATGTATCGCTTCCTCAAGACCGAGCATTTCCGTCGCATCCTGTTTCTGGTTGACCGCACAGCCTTGGGCGATCAGGCACAGGATGCTTTCAATGAAGCACCGCTGGAGCAAAATCAAACCCTGTCCAAAATCTACAATATTGCCGAACTGGGGGATATGCAGGCCGAAGCAGAAACCCGTATTCAGGTTGCTACCGTGCAGGCCATGGTGATGCGAATTTTCCAGTCTGACACGCCACCGCCCGTTGACCAGTTTGATTGCATTATTATTGATGAGGCGCACCGGGGTTACACGCTCGATCAGGAAATGACTGAAGGCGAACTCAGCACCCGTGCTGCCAGCCAGTATTTATCCAGTTACCGCCGTGTGCTGGACTATTTCGATGCGGTCAAGATTGGGCTGACTGCCACGCCAGCGAAACACACCACCGAGATTTTCGGCAAGCCCGTTTACACCTATTCCTACCGCGAAGCCGTGGCGGATGATTGGCTGATTGACCACGAACCCCCGATCCGTTACACCACGCTATTGAGTCAAAACGGCATCAAGTTTGAAAAAGGCGAAACCGTCAATCGCCTCAATACCCGCGATGGCACAGTCGATACCGCCGAACTGGAGGACGATACCGGGTTCAAGGTAGAAGCCTTCAACAAGCGGGTGATCACTGAAAAGTTCAACAAGGTGATTTGTGATCAACTCGCCAAGGAACTTGACCCGTTTGGCAAAGAAAAAACCCTGATTTTCTGTGCCACCGACTTGCACGCCGATATGGTCAAACGCTTGCTGGACGAGGCTTTCAAGGCAGTCTACGAAGACGATTACAATGAAGCAGCAGTACGCAAAATCACCGGGCAAAGCGATAAAGTAAGGCAACTGATCCGCCAGTACAAAAACGAGCGTTACCCCAACATTGCCATTACCGTGGACTTGCTGACCACAGGGATTGATGTGGAAGAAATCGCCCATCTGGTGTTCATGCGCCGCGTTTCGTCACGCATCCTCTACGAACAAATGATCGGGCGAGCCACGCGCCGTTGTGACGAAATTGGCAAAACCGTGTTCAAAATCTATGACCCGGTGGATATTTACGCCAGCCTGCAAGACGTTTCCACCATGAAACCGCTGGTCAAAGACCCGAACATCACGCTGGAACAACTGTACGGCGAACTCACCGACCCCAGCAGTTTGGAACAGGCACTTGCCACGGCTGGGGAACAAACCAATACCAGCCATGCCGACGACGTGCTGAACCAACTCAACCAGAAAATCATGCGGGTAATGCGTAAAGCCACCAACAAAGCCGAGCGTAAACCGGCACTCAAAACCAAACTGGATGAACTGGAAAACCTGTGGGGTGTTGCGCCGGATAAGTTGCACCAGCATTTGCATCAGTTGGGCGTGAAACAAGCCGCCAGCTTTTTGCGACAGCACCACGGCTTGCTGCAACAAGTCGATGCCATCCGCCAACTGTTGGGCAGCGAATACTATCCGCTGATTTCCGAGCATGACGACGAACTGCTAGTACGCGAACAAAGTTATGGTCAGTACCAAAAACCCGCTGACTATCTGGACAGCTTCAACCAATTCATCCGCGAGCAGATCAACCAATCCGCCGCCTTAGCCGTGGTAGTCAACAAACCGCGTGACCTGACCCGTGAGCAATTGCGTGAAGTAAAATTGCTGCTGGACAGCGCGGGTTATTCCGCCGTCAACCTGCAAACCGCTTGGCGTAACCAAAGCAATCAGGACATTGCCGCCAGCATTATCGGCTATATTCGTCAGGCGGCGTTAGGTGAAGCCTTGATACCGTTTGAACAGCGTGTGCAAGCCGGAATGCAGCGGATTTACAGCCTGCACCCGTGGACACCCGTGCAGCGCAACTGGCTGGAACGCCTTGCCAAACAACTGGTGCATGAAACCGTGATCGACCACGAATTCGTCAATCGCACCTTTGCACGGGATGGCGGCGCGAAACGGCTGGACAAACTGCTATCGGGTCAGTTAGAAAGTGTCCTCGACCAATTGAGTGAACATTTGTGGGAAGCCCTCTCCCCAACCCCTCTCCCCAAATGGGAGAGGGGCTAAACAAGTGATGAATTAAACTATTGAGGCTGGATTCTCCTGCTCCCCTCCCTCATCTGGGGGGAGGGGCTGGGGGAGAGGGCTTCTTCCAAAGGAATTCCCATGACCAATAACGACATCGTGCAAAAGCTCTGGAATTTGTGCGACGTACTGCGTGACGACGGCATCAATTACAGCGATTACGTCGCCGAACTGGTGCTGCTGCTGTTTTTAAAGATGGTGCATGAAAACACCGAAGCGGGCTTGCTGGGGCAACATACCTTGCCGGAAGGTCGGCGCTGGACAGACATCAACGGCAAGTCGGGGCTGGTGCTGCTCAACTATTACAAGCAGATGTTGCTGGATTTGTCGAAAGACCGTGACCCGCTGATTGCGGCGATTTATGCCGATGCGCAAACCCGCTTGCGTGAGCCGCGCCACCTAGAACAACTGGTGAAGGCGTTAGAGCAAATCGACTGGTTCAGCGCGAAACGCGACGGTTTGGGCGATTTGTACGAAGGTTTGCTGGAGAAAAACGCTTCCGAAACCAAATCCGGCGCGGGGCAATATTTCACCCCACGGGTGCTGATCAATAGCATGGTGAATTGCATCCAGCCACAAGCGGGCGAAACCATTCAAGACCCGGCGGCAGGCACTGCGGGCTTTTTGATTGCGGCGGATGCCTACATCAAGGAACGTACCGACAACCTGTACGCCCTGCCCGAAGCGCAGCAACACTTTCAGGTGAACAACGCTTTTATCGGCGTGGAACTTGTTCCCGGTACGCGCCGTCTCGCCCTGATGAACTGTTTGCTGCATGGCATGGAAGGCGACAACGAGGGCGTGGTGCATCTGGGCAATGCCTTGGGGCAAGTCGGGGCGACGCTGAAAAAATGCGACATCGTGCTGGCGAATCCACCGTTCGGCACGGCTAAGGGCGGCGAAGCCAGCATTACCCGCGATGACCTCACCTACAAAACCAGCAACAAGCAACTGGCTTTCCTGCAACACATTTACCGCACCCTCAAACCGGGTGGGCGGGCTGCGGTGGTATTGCCTGATAATGTGCTGTTTGAGGCAGGCGTGGGGACGGAGATCCGCCGTGACTTGATGCACAAGTGCAATCTGCACACAATCTTGCGTTTGCCAACGGGGATTTTCTACGCGCAAGGGGTCAAAACCAATGTGCTGTTTTTCACCCGTGGCACGGCAGACAACAAGGATCAGGACGAGAACTGCACGCAACATATCTGGGTGTATGACTTGCGCACCAATATGACCAGCTTCGGTAAGCGCACGCCGTTTAGTGCGGCGCACCTTGCGCCGTTTGAAGTGTGTTATGCAGAAAAGCCGCGTGTTGATCAGAGTGAGAATGGGCGCTGGCGCTGCTTTAGTCGGGAGTATGTGCGCGATACCAAGGGTGATTCGCTGGATATTAGCTGGCTGAAAGATGAGAACAGCGTGGATGCGGCGAATTTGCCAGAGCCGGAAGAGCTGGCGGCGGAAGCGTTGGGTGAGCTTGAAGCTGCAATAGCGGGGTTGCGGGAATTGTTAGAGGCGCTTTCTCCGCAAGAAGCCCTCTCCCCAAACACTGTTCCGATGGAAGAAACCCTCTCCCCAAACCCCTCCCCCCAGATGAGGGAGGGGCTTAAAGAGGGGGATTTTACATGATTCGAGAAGGGATGAGGGATCGGGCGCGGGAGTTGCGGGCGAATTCAACGGTATTTGAGCAGGCGTTTTGGGCTTGTGTGCGGGCGAAGCGTTTGGGTGGGTTTAAGTTTCGGCGGCAGCAGGTGATTGGGGGTTATGTGGTGGATTTTGTTTGCATGGAGGCGCGGTTGATCGTGGAGTTGGATGGTGATTGGCATCTGGACGATGAGCAGCGGGGGTATGATGCGGCGCGGGATGAGTGGTTGATGGCGGAAGGGTATCGGGTGATGCGGGTGGCTAATCGGGAGTGGAGGGGGGATCAGGTTGGGGTGTTGGAGCGGGTGGAAGAAGCGTTAAGAAGTTCTCTCCCCAACCCCCAGACGGAGAAGCCCTCTCCCCAACCCCTCTCCCCAGATGGGAAAGGGGCTAAAGAGTGCAGTGCTTGTTTTTCGGAGTCGGCTTCTCTTGCTCCCCTCCCCTATTTGGGGGGAGGGGCTGGGGGAGAGGGCATTATCCGCAAGGAGAACCCAGCATGACCAACCAACTCCCCAACGGCTGGCTACGGCAACAAACAGAAACAGTATTTGAACAAGTTTCAACAAACACAAAAAAGATAAACACAAAAAACTGTTTAGCTACTGGTAAATTTCCGGTTATTGATCAAGGACAAGATTTTATTGCTGGCTTCGTTAATGATGAAAGCAAGGTAATTAGATCGGAAAAACCTTTAATTATTTTTGGAGATCACACAAGGGTTGTGAAATGGATTGATAAAGCTTTTGTTCCGGGTGCTGATGGCACAAAAATTCTCATAACAAAAAGCTTTATAGAATCTCGTTTCTTTTATTACCAGCTCAAGTCTATCAACATAACTGACAAAGGTTATGCACGTCACTTCAAAGAACTGAAAGAATCAATCTTTCTTATCCCCCCCCTCGCCGAACAAAAAGAAATCTCCACTCTCCTCGACAACCTCCTCGCGCAAGTTGATACCCTGAAAACGCGCCTTGATGCCATTCCTAACATCCTGAAACGCTTCCGCCAATCGGTGCTGGCGGCGGCGGTGAGTGGGAAACTGACGGAGGAGTGGAGAGTAAATAAAATACATAAAACGATTGAGGTAAGAAAAATTTCAGATGAGTTATTTGAAATAGGATTAACGCATGGGAACTTTGGGAAAAAACTTGATAGAGCGCCTACTATTGAAAGTGATGAGCTAAAAAGTGTTGTTAAACACATCAATAATTGGTCATTAGTAAGAATTGGTGAGATTTGTAAATGCATAGTTCCCAACAGAGATAAGCCACAGACTTTTTCGGGTGGTTATCATTGGTTATTAACTCATCACTTTCATGAAGATTCAATTAATATAAATTATAAAAATATTGAAAAAGGATTGAGCAATGAAGAAATAATCAAATACAAAGCGAAAGTTATTGAGGAAAAATCTATCATTATGACCTGTATTGGTAGAGTTGGCCTATCTGCTGTTCTTAAAGAAAAAGCAGTAATTAACCAACAATCACATGCCTTTATTCCAAATGATTACGTCATACCAGAATATATAGCTTATTGCATAAGAGCAAATAAAACATATTTTGAAGAAAAAGCAACATCAACAACCGTTAGCTACCTTAATAAAACAGCTTGTAATTCATTACCGATACCACTTGCTTCAATTGAAGAACAAAAAGAAATCGTGCGGCGGGTGGAGGAGTTGTTTGCATTCGCGGATCAGATTGAGCAGCGCGTGAAGTCTGCCCAACAGCGCGTGAATCATTTGACACAAGCAATTCTGGCGAAAGCGTTTCGCGGTGAATTGACGGCAGAATGGCGCGAGCAAAATCCTGACCTAATCAGCGGGGAAAACAGCGCTGCGGCCTTGTTAGCGCGGATTCAGGCCGAACGCAAAAAATAACCCTCTTAGCCCCTCCCCCATCTGGGGGGAGGGGTTGGGGAGAGGGCTTCTTCAACAGCTTACCTAAACTCGCGTGAACTCACCTCTAAAACATTAAACGCATAATCCGCAAACGACCAACGCACCATCAGGTAAACATGGTTAGCATCAAGCCGATAAATTACCGCTGAAGCCTTAGAAAATAGCGTGGAAACAACTTTGCCCTCCGTCAAAAACTTCGAGCAGTCATACACACAGTTTTTCGCAAGCACCGCATAGCGCTGCTCACCAGAAAGTTTCAGTAACGAATAGCCACCGGTATTATCCACCACCGCTGCAAAGATGCCCTCTAAAGCGGCTTTCGCCTCTTTAATAAATGCATCTTTTTGGCTAAGGGGCAGAGTAATCAGATACTCATCGGGGCTAATCCATTTGACTAACTTAGTCTCCAACGAACCGCTAAGGCTTAAAGCATTCGGCAGTTGGATGCCTAATTTACCTAAAGCCTCAACTGCGCCTGCGGTATTCGAGCGAATCCGCAGCACCACATAGCCATAATTGCGCTCTTCGCTGACCTGAAAGCCATTTCCTGCTAAGGCATTAAAATCGTGGCCTTCTAAGGCGGTCTCAAATTTCGCCATCAATTTTCTCCTTGCCTTGATCATAGAACACGCTATCGACGATAGTCACCGGAATCACTTCATAAGATAAAGGCTTCGCGTAAATCTTCGTGCCCAGCAAATCCAAGCCGCCTTTGACCACCGCCATCGCTATCGAGCGCCCTAACACGGGACTGAAATAACTGGAAGTCACATGCCCAATCATGGCTTTACTGCCGGTTTCGGCAACTAATTGGCAGCCTTCATTCAAGACTTTACTCGGATCGTCCGTGAGCAAACCCACCAGTTGCTTGCGACCTGCACGGGCAGTATCACTGCGCGTCAAAGCTCGCTGCCCCAAGAACGGATAGGACTTATTCAAAGACACCGCCCAAGCCATATTTGCATCATAAGGCGTGACCGAACCATCAGTATCTTGGCCGACAATCACATAGCCTTTTTCAGCACGCAGGACGTGCATAGATTCAGTGCCGTAAGGGGTGATATTAAATGCCTTACCTGCTTCCAGCACGCTATCCCAGACGAAGCGCCCGTAGTTGGCTTGCACATTGATCTCGTAGGATAATTCGCCTGAGAAACTAATGCGCATAATCCGTGCTGGAATCCCGCAAACCGTGCCTTCACGCCAATCCATAAAGGGGAAATTTGCGGCGCTGAAATCGACATCCTTGCAGAGTTTTTCCATTAAACGGCGGGCTTTGGGGCCGACTACACCGGTGGTTGACCAATGATCGGTGACGCTAGTCAGATAAACATTCAGATCAGGCCACTCGGTTTGTAACCAAGTTTCCAAATGCGTATAGATGCGTGCTGCCCCACCCGTGGTGGTGGTCATTAAGAAATGGGTATCGCTAATACAAGCGGTGACACCATCATCAATGATCATACCGTTTTCGTCGCACATTAAACCGTAGCGGCATTTACCCGGAGCGAGCTTTGCCCAGTTATTGGTATACACTCGCGCTAAGAATTCACGCGCATCGGGGCCTTGAATATCAATCTTACCCAGCGTTGACGCATCCATGATGCCGAGGCTATTACGCACGGCTAAACATTCACGCGCCACCGCTTGATGCAGGTCTTCTGAACCTTGCGGGAAATACCAAGGGCGCATCCACTGCCCAACGACTTCAAACTCAGCACCTTTAGCAACATGAGAAGCTTGCATCGGGGTGAAACGTTGCGCATCCGAATGCAGACCGACTTCACTACCCGCGAGCACACCCATCGTGACCGGCGTATACATTGGGCGGAACGTGGTCGTACCGACTTCAGCAATTGGCAGATTCATGATTTTTGCCGCGACTGCAATGCCATTCACATTACCGGTTTTACCTTGATCAGTACCAAAACCTAAAGCGGTATAGCGCTTGATATGCTCAATCGAGCGATAATTTTCGCGAATCGCTAGCTCAATATCGGAAGCCTTCACATCGTTTTGCATATCAAGGAAGACTTTATCGCGCCCCACATCAGGACAGATGAAGTCAGCCACATTTAAGAGCTTCGGTGCAGCCACAGGATTTGCAGTTTGCCCGGCTGCTAAGAGGCCCACATATTCGCCTTCAGCCGCAGCGCCTTGCCAATCACTATGCCCATTCACGCTACCGGCGACATAACGGTTAGCTTTGTCACAAGCAGGCATAAAGGCTTGATAATCTGCCGAGAACCAAGGCTTAGAACCCGTATGACAATCCAAATGCACCAGCGGGCTAAATCCACCGGAACTAGCAATCAAATCACATTGAATCGTTTCGGGGGCATCACCGACTACCCAGCCATGCGTATCGCTATAAGCCGTTTTGGCAATCAAAGCACGCTCGACACTATGGCGGCCTTCGGCTTTAATCACCGTATAGCCTTGCTTAACAATCACACCAATTTTAGTTAAATCGCTGGCATCATAACCCATGCGGCAATCGACTACAGTGGGACGCGTACCCGCTTTAACTAGATCACGTGCTACTTCATAGATGCTGTCATTGTTGCCCACCACTAGCGGCTTATTGCCACAAAGCACGGAATATTCATGCTGATAGCGGCTCACTGCACTCGCAAGCATGACCCCTGGCAGATCGTTATTCGCAAACATCAACGGGCGTTCGTGGCTACCGGTGGCGAGTACCACTTTATTCGCCCGAATCCGATGTAAACGTTGACGTGATTGATGCGGATTGCGTGCACCGATGGTTAAATGATCTTGGCGGCGCTCTAAGGCTAATAACAGATTAAAATCATGCAGCGCATAAGCGGTAGTACGTACCAAAATCGTGACCTTGGGATGAACTTCTAAAGCAGCACGCATAGTGTTCAGCCACTCACCAGCGGCTTGCTCACGCCCTGCATCCACGACTAATTCGCCACCGATTTGCGGACGCTCATCAATCAAGAGCACACTAGCACCTGCGTTCGCCGCCGCTAAGGCCGCCGCTAGACCGGCAGCACCCGCACCCACCACCGCAACATCGACCTGCTGATTATAATGATCATAAGTTTCCGCATCAGGCTGGCTCGGCGCAGTCGCAAAGCCCGCTAATTTCCGTAGTTGCTCTTCGTATTTTGGCCATAAAGCGGCAGGCGACATAAAGGTTTTATAATAAAACCCCGCTGCCATAAAGCGATGCAGAGGCTTGAGCCAAGCGCGTAGATCTTCATTGATCGAAGGAATACCGCTCGCAGGCTCCGCATGCATATCCTGATAGATTTCAACTTCAGTCGCGCGCGCATTCGGTACATGGTAGCCAGAATTGGGTTCAAGGATAACTAACGCATTCGGCTCTTCGACGCCCGCTGCCATAATTCCGCGCTGACGACCGTATTTGAAACTACGCCCGACTAATTTCACGTCATTGGCTAACAGGGCTGAAGCTAGGGTATCGCCTGCATAACCTTTATAGCTACCACCTTGCCAGTGAAAGCTAATTTCTTGCGAGCGGTCAATGCGCTCATGAGCTTGTTTATATAAGCGCTTCATGCTTGCTCCTTATACGATTCAAAGGTGCGCACCGCGTAAATTTCATTCGTCACATTATTGCGCTCAACCACAAATAACTTACGGCAACCCGCGCTATGCGCCCATTGCTCAAGCACCCTGCCTTTGGGATTAGTGCGATTAAATACATAATCACCCCATTGCTCATCGGTGCAATCTAAACTGGGGCGTTGAATAAAGGCTTCCCCCGCACAGCGGTACTCTTGTTCATCACGCAGTTCGCCACAATAGGGGCAATGAATTATAAACATACTTAAGCCTCCTTAGTGTGCTACAGCAGCAGCGCCGTGCTCGTCGATCAGAGCGCCCGTCACAAAGCGATTAATATGGAAAGGTGCAGCGAGTGGATGCGATTTATCTTGGCCAATGGTATGTGCAAACACATGCCCCGAACCCGGTGTCGCCTTAAAGCCACCCGTGCCCCAACCGCAATTGAAATATAAACCTTTCACTTGTGGAATCGGGCTAATAATCGGGCAAGCATCGGGGCAAACATCCACAATCCCACCCCATTGGCGATTCAAACGTACCCGTGAAAAAATAGGGAATAACTCCACAATCGCTGAAGCACAATGATCAATAATATGTGGACTACCACGTTGCGAATAACCTGAGTAAGGGTCTAGCCCTGCCCCGATCACTAAATCGCCCTTATCGGATTGGCTGACATAGCCATGTACTGCATTCGACATAACCACGGTATGCAAGACCGGCTTCATCGGTTCAGACACGAAAGCTTGTAAAGGATGACTAGTAACCGGCAAGCGAATCCCTGCCATCGCAGCTAACACTGAAGAATGCCCAGCAGTGACACAACCGACTCGATCCGCTTTGATATAACCGCGTGAAGTTTGCAAACCTTTGATGCACCCGCCGTCAATATCCATCGCTTGCACTTCGCAGTTTTGGATAATATCCACGCCATGTTTGGCTGCCGCACGGGCAAAACCCCAAGCCACCGCATCATGGCGTGCGACCCCACCACGAGGTTGGCAAGAAGCGCCCATCACCGGATAGCGTACCTGCTTACCGGTTTCTAGAATCGGAATCCGATCTTTTAGCTCGGCGACACTCACAATCTCGGCATCGACGCCATTCAGCATATTCGCATTCACACGGCGCTCAATGTCGCGCATGTCTTGCAAGGTATGGCCTAAGTTATACACACCGCGTTGGCTGAACATCACATTGAAGTTCAAATCCCCGCTCAAGCCTTCCCAGAGCTTCATCGAATGCTCATACAGATTGGTCGCTTCATCCCAAAGATAGTTAGAGCGCACAATCGTGGTATTCCGCCCGGTATTGCCACCACCGATCCAGCCTTTCTCGACCACCGCAACGCGCGTGCCTGGGAAGTCACGGGCTAAATAATAAGCGGTTGCCAAGCCATGCCCGCCACCACCAACGATAATCACATCATAAGCCGCTTTGGGGCTAACCTCTGGCCATGCTGCTGGCCATTGTTTTTGTCCGCTGAAGCCTGCTTTAAAGACTTCAAGCCAAGAATACTTCATGAGTACCACTCCGATTCGTGCGAATGAGCTAGATTAGAGCTGATTGACTGGTCAGTCAATTGCGCTGTATCAAGGATATGTCGAAATTTTTTTCATGGGTTAAAATTTTTCTACTCTACACCAGTACCACTTGATATAAAGAGACTATCGTGATCACAGAGGAGTCAAACATTTTTCCAGCTTGCTCTAAATAACTACTATACCTAGCGAGAGGGGTAGTTATTAGCTTCGATCATATTAAATAGCGAGGAATATTACTAATGCGTAGCCAGTCATTGTTGAGAGCAGGCCACTCTCAATTTAGTCCATACTTAGCTGTACTAATTTTATCAACAGGATTAACCACCACTGAGAGTATTGCCAGCTCAGAGGTTTCTTTAAATAAACCGTCTAATCAGCATCAGCTTAACTCTCAAGCTGTTTTAACAAAATTACCCTTATTCTTCGAGCCTAATCATGGACAACTTGCTAAGGGTGTTGATTTTGCCGTACGTACCCCAACCCTAGAAATGCATCTACAAGACACTGAAGCGCATATTTGGTTATTCGATGAGACTGCCCAAGACGGTGCTGAAAAGCTAGTAGTCAAACCATTAGGTACACAAGCTAAAGGCAGTGGTTGGCAAGGAGAGGAACAGCACTCTGGTTTAAGCCACTATTATGCAGGCAGTGATGCCAAACAATGGCTTTCTGATATCCCTCATTACGGTCGAATCAAATACAACAACTTATATAAAGGCATTGATCTAGCCTATTATGGCAATCCCAGTCAGCTTGAATATGACTTCATAGTAGCACCCCATGCTGATCCTCAACAAATTGCTTTAGGCTATACGGGCGTTCAAGCTATTACCGTAACAAAAGAAGGGGATGCACATCTAAAAATCGGCGGGCAAACCTTAATTCAGCATCGCCCGGTCGCTTATCAGCTTATTAATGGCAAACGTCACACAGTCGATGCTCAATACGTAGTAACCGATACAGACGAAGGGAAACAAACTGGGCTACGCTTTAAATTAGCTGCTTATAATCCAGACCAAGCATTGATTATTGATCCTGTGTTGAGCTATGCCAGCTTTATCGGTGGAAGTAAGATTGATATGTCCTTAAGTTTTGGTTTAGATAAACAAGGTGCTATGTATATCGCGGGTCATACGCAGTCTGCTAAGTTTCCGGGGCAAATTTCAGGTTCATTGAAGGGTTCATGGGATGTGTTCGTCAGTAAGTTTGATAAAACTGGCAGTAAGTTACTTTGGACAACCTTTTTGCGTGGCAATAAAACCGACTATAACTATGAAATAGCCGTTACTAACGCTGGCAAAGTTTACCTAGTTGGTTCAACTGAGTCAGGCGACTTTCCAACCACGACAGGTGCTTATGACCGTACTTTGGGTGGCTCGTGGGATGCTTTCATTGCACAGTTGGCGACTGATGGCAAGCTAGCTTACTCCAGCTATTTGGGTGGTAGTAGTGATGATGCCGCTTTTTCACTAGCTGTTAATAAAAAAGGTCTAGCCTATGTCACAGGCAATAGCTACTCAACAGACTTTCCGCTGACAGCAAATGCAATTGATCGTAGTCTAAGTGGAAGTGTTGACGCCTTCTTTGCAAAAATTAATGCCAATGGGACAAGTCTGTTGTATTCAACTTATTTGGGTGGTGCGGCTGAAGATTATGGCAATGAAATTACTATCGATGGCAAAAGCCAAGCTTATGTACTCGGGAGAACCGGATCAGCTGATTTCCCGACCAATTCAAGTGCTTTTGATAAAACCTATGGTGGCAATTTTGACGCCTACGTCTCAAAGTTTAATGCGGCTGGCCAATTAAGTTACAGCACTTACCTTGGTGGTTCTGATTATGAGGTTGGCGCAGCAATTGCTGTTGATAGCAAGGGGCAAGCTTATGTAGCAGGCCGTACCCTATCAGCTGATTTCCCAACAGCCAATGCCTTTGATAAGACCTATACAGGAGGTGGTGATATTTTTATCACTAAACTACAATCTTCCGGTGCTGGTTTAAGTTACTCAAGCTACTTAGGGGGTAGCTTGGAAGATAGAACTTTTGATATAGCCGTCACAAAAGCAGGTGAAGTTTATATAGTTGGCTCTACTGAATCTGCTGATTATCCATTGGCAAATACATGGACAAGTACTACTAGAGGCAAACGAGATGTTTGTATTACCAAAATCAGTGCTGATGGTACAAATATTGCCTATTCTGGTGTCATGGGGGGCAGCTTGGATGATGTAGCTTATGGGGTAGGTATTTTGGGTTCAAGCGCTTACATAACAGGCATAACAGACTCTGCAAATTTCCCTACCACCGCAGGAGCTTATGATCGTACATTTAATGGTACTACCGATGCTTTCCTTACCATCGTACGTTAATAAACCCTAAAAAAATCAACCATTAACGACAATCAAAAAGGGTTGTAATTGCAACCTTTTTTGATCAAAAAACTACTGTATTAAGCTAATTTTACCGCGAGCTATTCTCATAGAGACTACATGAATAATTCAAACACTATTAAAAATATTTGCGTTTATTGCGGCTCTAGCTCTGGCCGCCAAGCCATTTATACCGAAACCGCCCAAGCCATCGGTGAACTTTTAGCAGAACGCGAAATTCGCTTAATTTACGGTGGCGCGAAAGTGGGTTTGATGGGCGTAGTCGCCGATGCGGTACTAAGCAAAGGCGGTGAAGTGATTGGTGTCATTCCCGATTCTTTAGTCAACCATGAAGTCGCTCATGATGGTTTAACTGATTTGATCATTACCGACTCGATGCATACTCGCAAAATGCGTATGGCGGAATTAGCCGATGCTTTCATTGCCCTGCCCGGCGGTTGGGGTACTTTAGATGAGCTATTTGAAGTCTTAACTTGGGCGCAATTGGGTTTTCACAAAAAACCCTGTGGCTTATTAAATGTGGCGGGCTACTACGAAGGATTGAAACAGTTCTTTAAGCATACCGTCGATGAAGCCTTTGTACGCGGATCTAATTACGATTTGCTGTTAATTGAAAATGAGCCAAAAATCATGTTGGACCGCTTATTGACCCACCAAACGGTACATGTACCGAAATGGATCAAACCGGTAGCAGAGCTTTAAAGCAGCTCAGCATCACCCAGCAGGATACAGAGTAGTTAGCAAGTGCAGAATCGCTTGCAAAATAAAGCTTTAGATAACCTCCACTACCATATGAACGGCTTTAATTCCAATTCTGGTAATTACCACCATTGCAAGCTAGGGTGTATACCTGATTTTCAGCATTCCCATCTAAACAACGCCCTGTTGAAACATTAACTAAACGCTTACCATAACGCTTCCAGTTCTGATAATTACCACCATTACAAGGTAGAGCATACACGCTACCCTCAGCATTGCTATCTAAACAAAATCCAGTTGAGATATTGATCAGGCGCTCACCTTGCCGCACCCAGTTTTGATAATTACCCCCATTACAAGCAATCGCATAGACTTTACCCTCAGCATTGCTATCTAAACAAAATCCAGTTGAGACACTTACATAGGTTTTTGCATTGCTCGCACTCGCGGGTAGTGGCATGCCCATCACGAAACAGGCCGCCACAATGGCGCTGATTTTACCGAGCAGATAAGTTGGTTGAGACATGATTGGCTTTCCTTTTAGGTTGAACAACTGGAAAGAGATGAACCAAGTAAAAATGGACTTATTTTGGCATGTTCCCTCAAAGTATTAGTGGACTCAACTTGAGCTAAGTTCAAAATTTTTATAGATTTTTTCACGATTGGCACAAAGCAGTCAGTTCATTAAATGGATTATTTTGGCATCTAAATTTCAGACCCATAGCCATACAGCAAACCAACTGGAAGAGGGATAGAGGGCAGATTAAATAGATGGCGAATACTCAATAATTAACTCATTCATCATTATTTTAAAATTTATTAACTACTCATTTTGATCTGGAAAAAGGTATATAAAGCCTTAAGCCATCACTTATCTGAAGTACGTAAGGCTTGGACCTTAATTAGGATCAAACACTACCAAATGCTTGACCAAGAATTTGCGCAAAAATACCAACTCAAACGCAGCCAGCAAGCGCTCACTGCGCGTCCAACTAGCCTGTCCAGCTTACTGTTGAACAGGCTTCAAACCACTCGCTGCTTTGAATTCCTTCACGCTGTAATACATTTCCTCATCGGCCATCCTCTGATCCAAATCAATGCTGATAGAGCTAGGAAAACCGTATTGCTTGTCATAAGTCACATTAACGCTAGCAGCGGGGCGGTTAATCGCATCCCGAATCAGTTTAAACAGTTCTTCAATAGTCTTGGCATCGGCTTTGCGATTAGCAGGCAATGGCTGTTTGGAGGTGACTAAATCCGCTTGCTGCACCAAACCTTTAAATACCCTAATCGCAATCGGCTGCGTATATTCAGGTGGGCAGAAACAGCTAGGCTGAAGCTGATAAGCATAATGTTCAGGACGCTTCTGCTTCCATACAGCTTCCGCTGCATCTAAAGCTGCTAGTGCTTTTAAATCTTTTTTCGGTACTGGCAGCGTATTAGCAGCCTCTTGCACCGCAGTTAAAGCTTGTACTGAGCCGTTGATTTCATATTGAGCCGGAAAGGATTCCATCACTCTGAGCAGCTTGAGTTGCCCGGCCTGTTCCAATTCACGAATCTTTAATTCGACAGGATCAGGTTGGTAGGTAGTCCCAGTGATTGTTAAACTCGTCCAAGCCACTTGCGTCACAGGCGGTTTAGCTTTATGGGGTGGTACTTGCTCGGAAGCTGTTGTACAAGCCACTAGGCAACTCAATACGGCGGGTAAAATAATTTTTTTCATGCAAACTCTCCTCAGATCCCAAGATCACTAAAACACTACAGCAGTCTGTGCAGCTACTTCAATAGTAAGCTAAGCTTTGACCATCAATACCCATCTAGGTTTTATCCGTCTATAAAAATACTGATAGTAGAAAAAACAACTGCTGTCATGCAATAAACGTGAGTCCTATTAAACGAACAGGTATATAATTCTCAAGCAAAACTAAAGAGAATAGTTAAAGGTTAAAACGATGAAAATTGCAGTTGCGGGCACGGGCTATGTAGGCTTATCCAACGCCTTACTCTTAGCCCAGAATCATGAAGTTATCGCCCTCGATATCATTCCCGAAAAGGTTGCCCTGCTCAATCAAGGCAAATCACCGATTATTGATACTGAAGTTGAAGCTTTTTTACAGCGTAAAGACTTAAATTTTCGTGCCACTCTCGATAAACAGGCTGCTTACGAGAATGCAGATTTTGTCATTATCGCCACGCCAACCGATTACGATACTCAAACCAACTATTTCAATACACGCTCTGTCGAAGCCGTGGTGAAAGATGTGATGGCTTTGAATCCGCTGGCAGTAATGGTGATCAAGTCGACGATTCCGGTCGGCTATACCGAACATTTACGCCAAGAAACCGGCAGTCAAAATCTGATTTTTTCGCCCGAATTTTTGCGTGAAGGCAAAGCCTTATATGACAATCTCTACCCTTCACGGATTGTAGTAGGTGAGCGCTCCGAGCGTGCCTCCACTTTCGCAAAACTCTTGCAAGAAGGCGCGCTTAAACCAGATATTCCAGTCCTGTTTACGGATTCCACTGAAGCTGAAGCCGTTAAGCTCTTTGCGAATACTTATTTAGCCATGCGCGTCGCTTATTTTAATGAACTGGACACTTATGCAGCCACGCATGGCTTAGACACCCGCCAGATTATTGAAGGCGTATCTTTAGATCCCCGTATTGGCAAGCACTACAATAATCCTTCGTTTGGCTATGGTGGCTATTGCTTGCCGAAAGATACTAAGCAGCTATTAGCCAACTACAATCAAGTACCACAAAATCTGATTCAAGCGATAGTAGCTTCCAATTCAACCCGCAAAGATTTCGTGGCGGATAGTATTATTCAGCAGCAGCCAAAAGTGGTGGGTGTCTATCGCTTGATCATGAAAGCCGGCTCGGACAATTTCCGTGCTTCTTCAATTCAAGGGATTATGAAGCGGATTAAAGCTAAAGGTATTCAAGTGGTTTTATATGAGCCTGAATTAACCGAGGATACTTTCTTTAACTCTAAAGTGATTCGTGATTTGAATGAATTCAAAGCTTTAAGCGATGTCATTATTGCTAATCGGATGCATCCTGATCTGCAAGAAGTCGCTGCTAAAGTTTATACTCGTGATTTATTTGGTAGTGACTAATACCGTTTAAATTTTAGATTAATGGTAGAGTATCGGGTCTTGACACTGATGCCCTTTGCCGACTACGCTAGCAAGCATTATCAACCTAATTATGGAGACCCAATACATGCTCGTTCAATACACCTTTGGAAATTCAATGAAATTTTAAGTCTCCCGCATTTCGCCGAGAGACTGCTTAAGCGGTTATCCGGCAAAGTGCGACACTTAGGTGTTGGCATGTATTCAAACTCGGATGGCGCAAGTCTCCGGGTTTTTTTATGCCCGGACTATTTAAGTTAAGGATAAATATGCCTATTAAATTAATGCTCAATCAGGGCAAAGTTCCGGTCAAAGTATTTACTGAAGATATTGATCAAGGTTCGATTAATCAGCTCGGCAATTTGGCACAGTTGCCGTTTATTCACTCGCATATAGCCGCGATGCCCGATGTACATTATGGGATTGGTGCAACGGTGGGTTCGGTGATTCCGAGTAAAGGCGCGATTATTCCTGCCGCAGTCGGCGTGGATATTGGTTGTGGAATGAATGCGATTCGCTTGTCTTTAAAAGCTAGCGATTTGCCAGACAATCTACATGCCGTGCGTAGTGCGATTGAAAAACGCGTGCCGGTAGGATTTGAAGAGCATGACAGTGCCACGGTGCAAGCTGCGACTTTAAATAATATCGGCAAGCATCTGGATGCAATTACCGCTAAACATCCCGGTCTAATCAAAATGCAGCGTAATTTTGAACGGACTTGGGGCAAGCAGCTCGGTAGTTTGGGGGGCGGCAATCACTTTATCGAAGTTTGCCTTGATGAAAGTGATGCAGTGTGGGTGATGCTGCACTCAGGTAGCCGTGGCATTGGCAATGTGATTGGACGCTATTTCATTGAAAAAGCGAAGAAAGATATGGGTAAAGCTTTAGGTAATCTCCCTGACCAGAATCTCGCTTATTTCACTGAAGGTACGCAGCATTTTGATGACTATGTACAAGCAGTAAGCTGGGCGCAAGATTATGCCACCCTCAATCGCCGCGAAATGATGCGCTTAGTTTTGGATGCTTTGCAGAAACAATTGAAGCCTTTCACTACTACGCGGGAAGCGATCAATTGCCATCACAACTATGTGCAAAAAGAAACGCATTTTGGCGAGGAAGTCTATCTCACTCGGAAGGGTGCGATTAGTGCGCGTGAAGGAGAGCTGGGGATTATCCCTGGCAGCATGGGTGCTAAGTCTTATATTGTGCGGGGTTTGGGTAATAAGCAATCCTTCTGCTCTTGCTCACATGGTGCAGGGCGGCAGATGAGCCGAACTGAAGCCAAGCGGCGCTTTAATAGTCGGGATTTAGCGGAACAAACTCGCGGTATTGAATGCCGCAAAGATAGGGGTGTTGTGGATGAAATCCCTGGCGCTTACAAAGATATTGATGGGGTAATGCAAAACCAAACTGATTTGGTGGAAGTTGTCCATACTTTAAAACAAGTGGTGTGCATTAAAGGTTAATGCACGACTTATTAGGAGAATGATCATGAAAACTCAAAAACTTGCCTCGTATTGGGGACGAATAGCCCCTTGTCATTCGCTCTTAAAGAGCAGACTGCTGTTAGCAGTGGGATTTAAAACCTGACATTTCGCCATCAGTTGAGGCTGATGGCTACGAGGATTTTAGTATGGATTTCGTGCAAGTTGAGGAAATTTTGGCCTGTTTAAAAGGCGAACGCACTCTGTTTCGTTATCAGCGTGATGTTTATGCCTTAGCACTATTAGGTGATTATATTGGCACTGGCATGAGTATTGCTGAATTACGCCAATCGCCCTATGCCAAACTTTTACAAAAAACGTTGGTCAAACAAGCATTAGCACTGGCAGGCAAAGGACCACTCAGACCCATGCATTTGGATTGGGTAGCAGGCCAACAGCCCGCTTTAAACTTTGTGCTGACTTTGGCGAGCTGGGGCAGTGAACGCAATAGCGAGCGGCAGTATAAACAACTGAGTCGCACCGGTTATCACTTGGTGTTGCAGCTGAACTTTGCGAATGACCATCAGCAGCAATATAGCCGCTGGGTTAAAGAAGTTAGCCCTGCCGAGTTTTCAAGCTGGAACCATCCGGTGGTTAAAAACGGGCGTTACGAAACGCTAGCTTGGGTAAGGATTGATTTAGATTTCGAGTCTAATCAGGCTTTGATTGAAGAAATTCAATCCGATTGGGTGCGCCAAGTGAAAAGTGAATGGCGGCAACGCTATTACCCACAATTGAATGAGTACCGTGAACAAGTGCTCAAGCCTTATGCGCAAATCTGGGATGAAGCGGCTTTAGCTGCTGCCATCCGCTTGATTCGCACTGATTTAGGCATTAGTGATATTTTTTATAATAGTTTTGAAACCGGCAATCTAATGAAAGGGATTCGAGACCATCAGCCACCGCGCTCGTTGTATAGCGATTTACCCCAGAAGTTTGCTTTTGAACTGACCAACGAAGTACCTCGCTTCTTGCAAAACTTGCGGCAAACTGCCCAGGCACAACGCGCACAGAAGGGAGCAGCCAGTTGGTACAAACTACCGACCAAGGAGTCGATCAATGTCGAAGAAAAAGCCGCGGCTTAAATTACCTAGCCGCACCAATCCAATCGCGCGTGCTGCCATTATGAGCAAAGGGGGCGCACATCAAAAAACTCGCTCCGCTGAACGCCAAGCGGATAAGCGTCAATTACGCAAATTGCTAGCCAAGGTGGGGGCCGACTCCGGCCCCGCCGATTTAGCGGCTTAATTAGCTAGCAGCAATAACTCCTCAGGTGCAAAACTTACAATCACTGTATCGCCTGCTTTCGGCGGAGCAACTGAAGGCTGATTGAAAGCATCTAAAGACAACACACTCTCGCCTATTTTCACGCGCACCCGAATCACTGAACCTAGGAAATTGACATCCTGCACAATTCCAGTCAGTTGCGCTGATTTACCCATCGTTGCACCTAAACTAGCAGCTTCTGGGCGTAGTGCTAAAGCGATGCTATCCCCTGCTTTAAAATTGCCTAGGCTTCTACCTAAGTTCAGCTCAGCTCCATTCAGGCTAAATCGGCCTGTTTGTGCATCTAATACTTGCCCCTCAAGCACATTAATCGTACCCACGAAGGAAGCGACGAAACGGGTTTTTGGTTGGTTATAAATTTCAAAGGGCGTACCCAATTGATCAGCCTTACCTTTATGCATCACCACAATCCGATCAGACATGGATAAAGCCTCTTCTTGATCATGGGTCACGAAGATGGTGGTAATCTGTAATTTACGTTGAATCGCCCGAATCTCTTCGCGCAATGAAACGCGAATTTTCGCATCTAAGGCTGAAAGTGGCTCATCCAATAACAAAAGTTTTGGTTTCACGGCTAAAGCACGCGCTAACGCCACCCGCTGCTGCTGACCACCGGAAAGTTGGAAAGGATAACGTTGGCCTAACTCCTCTAACTTAATCAGAGCCAACATCTCTTTCACAGTAGCATCAATTTCTGCTTTTGGTTTGCCCGCTACTTTCAAACCAAAAGCCAAATTTTGCGCCACCGTCATATTCGGAAACAGTGCATAGGCTTGGAAGACCATACCAATATTGCGCTGGTTGGGTTTAAGATCGACCACATCCTTACCATCAATGCGAATCATGCCCGAGCTAGGCGTTTCAAAGCCTGCCACCATCCGCAGCACGGTGGTTTTACCGCAGCCGCTCGGGCCTAAAAAGGAAACAAACTCACCCTGTTCTACGGCCAGATTGAAGTTTTCTACCACACGATTGCCTGCGTAGTCTTTTTGTAAATTGCTAATTTCAAGGAATGCCATGAGAACTGCTCTTATCTAAATTGTTTAACTTGGGTGTGTTTTTGCAAGCGTGTGACTAATTGCATCAGCCCCATACAGAGCCAAGTAATACTAAAAGCAATCACGGCTAACGCAGCGGGTTCATAGGCACGATTAGCTCCAATTAGCTGCATAAAGGGGCCGAAAGCGGGACGGTTCAAGAGTGCTGCAAATACAAACTCGCCAATGACAATAGCAAAGGTTAAGAAAGCACCCGACAAAATGGCCACCAACACATTCGGCAGAATAATCTTCGCGAGAATCGTAATTTTACCAGCGCCTAAACTCTCTGCCGCTTCCGTCAAGGTAGTGATATCTAGGGTGCGTAAACCGGTATCTACCGCCCGATACATATACGGTAAAGCCAGCACTGTATAGCCAGCGACCATTAAAATATCGGTACCAAAAGCCGTCCCTGTCAGTGGCACAATTGAAGAAGTGTTATACATACGGATATAACCGAACACGATGACAATCGCTGGAATAATCAAGGGCAATAAGGTGATGAATTCGACCACTGGCCGCCAACGTGGCAGTTTCAGACGTACCCAATAAGCAGTTGGCACTACTAACAGCACGCCCATGACAATGGTGAGCAACGCCATCAATACTGAATACATAAAAGTTGCTTGAAAGCGTGGATCACCTAAAATTACCCGATAAGCTTCAAAGCTATATTCACCGCGCTGCATGCGTAAAGAGAATTCAAACGTGCCGATCAGCGGCAAGGCAAAATAAAGAATGCCTAAGCTCAACACTATCCATGACCAAAAGCGGCTGGAACGAAAAATACTCATGATTTCACCCATCTTTCGCTGCGCGCCCGCATCCATAGATAAATCGTATTCGCAATAATCGTGATGACAATCATGCCAAAGGCTAAGGCATAGCCTAGGTGTGGATCTTGCAGCACATCACCACGGATCTGTGCAAATAACACAATCGGCACTATCGACAGCGAACTACCCGTTAAGGCATAAGCCGTCGCCACTGCACCGAAAGCATTCGCAAACAGTAAAGCAAAAGTACCTAACAAAGCGGGCCACAGAATGGGCAAAGCCACCATCGTCCAATATTGAAAACCATTTGCTCCCAAGATCGCTGCTGCTTCGCGCCATTCACGCTTTAAGCCATCTAAAGCGGGCGTGATAATCAAAATCATCAAGGGAATTTGGAAGAATAAATAAGTGAGGGTCAAGCCCCAAAAGCTCAGGATATTGAAACCATGCGCATACAGATTAATCCCAAACCAATCGCGCAAGAGTACTGTGACTAAACCTAAACGGCCTAAGGTAGCAATGAAGGCAAAAGCCAAAGGAACACCCGCAAAATTTGAAGCCACCCCTGAAAAGGTCATGATCGGAGAACGTACCCAATTTGGCAGGCCACCCAACACAATCGCAGCAGCTATTGCAAACCCAATCAAGCAACCTAACAGTGCAGAAGCTAGGCTGATTTTAATACTGATCCAGTATGAAGCCAAAATCGAGGGTTGAAAGAGCTTGTGAATATTATCGAAAGTAAACTCACCCGCTGGATTTTGAAAAGCACCAATCACGATATTCATCGTTGGCAGAATTAAAAACAGCAAAGCAAATAATAAAAAAGGCAAGATACCCAGCCACGCCAGCGAGCGTCGCGGTTTATGTGGCATTGGAGCTGTAGCTCCAGCAGATTCAGTGATGGTAGACATACAGCAAAGCTCAGGTTGGGCTGTGGTGAGGCCAGTTTAACGAGCAAGACAAACTAACTAACAGCCCCTTTAATTCAAAGAGGCTGCCTACAACGATAATTAAGTCTTATTTTACATTGGCGCCTACAACAGCATCCCATTTGCCAGTGATCACAACTTTAGAGGCATCTTGATCTTCTACCGTTGGGAAAGTTGCTTTTTCATAAGCAGCAGCAGGTGGCAGAGCATCTAATAACTCTTTTGGAACCTTATTCTCAGCAACCATGCTATTGAAGCGAGCTGGATGGCAATAACCTTTTAACCAGCCTAATTGGCCTTCATCAGAATACAAATGCTCCATCCACAACTTGGCCGCGTTCGGATGCGGCGCAAACGCACTAATACCTTGGACATAAACGCCCGCGACTACACCGGTTTTAGGCACTACGACTTCAACAGGTGGATTGCCTTTTAAGGTTTCACGCGCCGACAAACCATTGTAGTCCCACATAATCACAACCGGTGTTGCACCCTGAGCAATCGTGCCAGCCTTACCAATGGTCGGAACGAAATTACCGGCTTTATTCATCTTCGCAAAATAATCTAAACCTGCCTGACCCACCGCCTCAGCACCGGTTGCGCCTGCGGATAAACCAGCGGCATACACAGCAAGAATCGCTTGGTTAGACGCCCGTGGGTCGCCTGCTAAAGCAACACTATTAGCAAATTCAGGCTTGAGTAAATCAGCCCAGTCTTCTGGCATCGTTTTGACCAGATCTTTATTCACTGCAAAGGCTAAAACACCATAGTAGTCACCGTAGAAATAGCCTTCTGCATCTTTTACATTTTCAGGAATCGAATCCCAAGTAGAAACTTTATAAGGCTGCAACAAACCTTCTTTCTTAGCCGCTGGACCAAATGAGAAACCTACATCGATGACATCCGGTGCTTGTGGGCCTTTATTGTCTTTGTTCGCGCGAATGGCTTCAATTTCATCCTTAGAACCTGCATCAGGATTGAGCTCATTCACTTTGATTTCTGGGTATTTTTTCTGGAAACTTTCAATAATTCCGCCATAACCACACCAATCATGCGGCAAGGCAATCGTCGTGAGCATGCCTTCTGCTTTAGCTGCTTTTTCAATAGCAGCTAAGTCTTCAGCTGAAGCGGTTGTTGCACAAACTGCGGCTGCAATGGCGGTAGACAGCAGTGTTGCACGGATGCTTGATTTTGACATAGTTGGTCTCTCCCAAATTGAGATAGTTATGTGTGGAGCTAGATGCTAGCAATGGTTTATGACAAGCCGATTAATTGACTATACGTCAGAGGTTTAGTGCTTGCCAACTGAAACTGTAGATTTATTTCAGGACGAAAAATTAAAGGCTCCAAAACGACAATAAAATGTACAGTTAGCCCGCAAATAAGCATTTTTATTGAAGAATAGCCGCCGCTAGCCCAGACATTAACCAGCCTAAAACGCTATACTAACTCGCTTTCTTTGATGAAAACAACTTTAGTATTGTGGGCGCAACAACTTCAAAAGACTTTGCTATTCAAGCAAGCACCATCCTCTTTACTCTGACACTCGGCTATCTAGGTGCAGGCTTAGCACAACTGATTCATCTGCCTGTCGCTGCTTTACTTGGCAGTGGATTATTAATTGCAGTTCTTGCCTTCACGCCGTTGCCTCTATGCATGCCCACGCTGATGCGCAACCTAGGTTTTACCATTTTAGGCTGTTCGATGGGTAGCAGCATTACCCAAGAAATGCTCGCCAAAATTGGCCAATGGCCATTAAGCCTGTTGGGTTTAGGCGCTACGGTAACCGCCATGATGGTAGCGAGCACTTGGGTACTAGTTAAATACTTTCAGCAAACTAAAAATACCGCGCTGCTCGCTTCCACTCCCGGCGCTTTATCCACGGTCGTTGCCTTAGCCAGCGAAGGTAAAGGTGAGTTGAGCACCGTCGTGGTGTTGCAGAGCTTACGTTTAATTTTAGTAATGCTCAGCTTTCCACTCATCATTCATGGCCTCAACTTACAAGGCAGCATGCATTTAACTGCTACCCAGCAAACTTCCTTGCCTTGGCAGACAGTTCCCGCGCTCTTACTGACTGCTTTTGCAATTGCGCAAATGCTCGACAAACTAAAGCTACCTGCGGCTTACGTGTTAGCAGGCTTAATCCTTAGTGGAGCGGGGCATATCAGCGGTTGGCTAAGCGGCAATTTACCCAATGCTATTGTCACTTTAGGTTTTGTGATTATTGGTTGCGTAGTCGGCACCCGCTTAAAAGGCATGAAAATAGCCGAGTTGCGCTCCCTATCCCTCGCCGCCTTCATTAGTGTAGGCTTGAGCAGTATTATTGCAGCCTTAGGTGCTGGCTTGATGGCAACTGCTTTAGACCTACCCTTTGGTCAGGTGTGGATCGCGTATGCGCCCGGAGGCATTGAAGCGATGGCAGCACTGGCACTAGCTTTACACTATGATCCTGCTTATATCGCAGTGCATCATCTATCACGGATAGTGGCCATTACCTTATTCATGCCCTTGATAGCACACCTCCTAATTGCAGAAAAAGAGATAAGATCATGAGCCAAAGCAAAGATTTAAGCGTTCTACTGCAAGAATATCGTGAGTTCATTGCAGGCTTCAAAAGCGTATTAATTGCCAGCACCAGCGCTAACAATACTCCCGAAGCAAGCTATGCGCCTTATGTTGAGTTTGATGGGAAATACTACATCTTTATCAGTGAGTTAGCGGTACATACACAGAATTTACTTCAAACTAAAACTTGCAGCCTACTATTTATTGAAAATGAAGCCGACACCCCAAATTTATTTGCGCGCAAGCGCGTCAGCCTACATTGTACGGCTGAAGCATTAGCACTCGATGCTGCTAGTTCTGAGGTCATTTTAGCTTTATTTCATGAACGCTTTGGCAAGTTTATGCGGCTCTTACAAACCCTGCCCGATTTCCATTTATTCTGCCTGACGCCAAGTTCAGGCAATTATGTGGCGGGTTTTGGGAAGGCTTATAGTTTAAGCGGCAGTGACTTAAGCCAGTTGCAGCATCGTAATCCTGAAGCAGGTAATGTCCGCCCTAGCTAAGCATTAAGCCGATACCAAACACCGCAACATAGCCCCGTTCGTCCTGTTCAGGGCGTAATAGCAATTGCTTGCCACCTGAGCGATAAATGCCATCGCGTTCGTTCGTTTGATAACCCGTTGCTCGCTCAGCATAAGGCTGCTGCTTATAAACTTGTTTAGTCACTGCCTCATCAAAATACAATTGGGAGGTGAGTAACTCAGCTTTGCCTGAACGAGTCGCTGTACGTACTTTAAAGTGAATATGTATTGCGCGCCCCGGATACCAACCCGGATAAATCGTGACGAAATTCACTTTGCCGCGCTGATCGGTAATCTGATAGCCACGCAAAAATTGTTGTCCTGCTGCATTATCCACATCGGAATACACCCCGGCTGCATTGCAATGCCAAATATCCACGATGGCTCCCGGCAACGGTTGGCACTGCCCTGCTTTGATGCCTGTGACTTGAAGCTGCAAATGCAAAGGCACACCCACACTGACCTGCTTTGTATTAGGATCACTCCGAACATCTGAGCGCTCAAGCTTAGTATCGACGAAGTATGGCCCTTCAGTTTGCTCAGGGGTGAGAATGCAACTTGGCGTAATCCGCGCCCAAGCTGTGCTAGCGCTTAAAGCGATACTGCCTGCTGCTAATTGGATTAAGGCTTGGCGGCGACTGTGATCAACATTCTGCATAATTTATCTTTCCTTAGAATTTAGCGCGTATGTCTTAGCTTAAACGCTGGTAAAGCGCTGTTCTAATACCTGCAGTAATTGCAGTTTTTGCTCACCAGTCATAATCATCCAATCACGAATTTCATCACCAGTACGCAAGCACCCCTCACATAAACCGGATTGATCATTCAACCAACAAACACCGATACAAGGCGAAGGAACTGTATTATCTACTAACACACGCGACGTATTGCGGCGGCGATTACGCTTAGTTTCTTCCATTATTTTAATCTCTCAATCTAGCTACTCGGATTGTAGATAGCTGTTCGCTTAGAACGCTAAAAGCCTCAAAAAAATACTGCATAAAAAAAGCCGCTATAAGAGCGGCTTTCTGTTCACAATCACACTAAATTAATGCGCCAGAATCTGGCTCAAGAACAACTTAGTACGTTCATGCTGTGGATGATTAAAGAACTCATCCGGCGTATTACTTTCAATAATCTGCCCGCCATCCATGAAAATCACTGAGTCCGCAACGGTTTTAGCAAAGCCCATTTCGTGGGTAACACACAGCATGGTCATGCCGCTTTCCGCCAGCTCAATCATGGTATCCAAGACTTCCTTGATCATTTCAGGGTCAAGTGCTGAGGTCGGTTCGTCGAACAACATGATGCGTGGCTTCATACACAGACTACGTGCTATCGCCACCCGTTGTTGTTGACCACCGGACAATTGCCCCGGAAATTTCTTGGCTTGGTGCGGAATTTTAACGCGCTCTAAGTATTCCATCGCGGTCGCTTCGGCTTGCTTACGTGGGATCTTACGTACCCACATCGGCGCTAAGCAGCAATTTTCCAGCACGGTTAAATGCGGAAATAAATTAAAGTGTTGGAACACCATACCCACTTCACGACGAATTTGGTCGATGTTTTTTAAGTCATTATTTAATTCAATGCCATCAACCAGAATCTGCCCGGCTTGGTGTTCTTCCAAACGGTTAATGCAGCGAATCATGGTAGATTTACCCGAACCAGAGGGGCCGCAAATAACGATACGTTGACCGCGCTCCACATCTAGGTTCACATTTTTCAATACGTGAAAGTCGCCATACCATTTATTGACTTCACGTAGGCTGACCGCAATTTCGGGTTTAGTTTCAGTAGCAGTTTCCATACAAATCCTCAATCTTGTCTAGGCTGTTTAATTAGTGGTTTTCAGACTACGTTCTACATGTTGGCTGTAACGCGACATACCAAAGCAGAAAATCCAATAAACAAATGCGGCGAATAAATAACCTTCAATCGCATAACCTAACCATTTCGGGCTAGCAAATGCGCCTTGAATTGTCGCCAACAAATCAAACAAGCCAATGATTAATACTAACGAGGTGTCTTTAAATAAGGAGATGAACGAGTTCACAATCCCCGGAATAACGATCTTCAGCGCTTGTGGCAGAGTAACTTTATACATGCCTTGCCAATAGGTTAAACCTAACGAATTCGCCGCTTCAGTTTGACCTTTTGGAATGGCTTGCAAACCGCTGCGCACGACTTCCGCTAAATACGCTGATTGGAATAAGGTAATACCCACCAAAGCACGTAGTAGCTTATCAATCTCCATACCCGCTGGTAAAAACAAAGGTAGCATCACTGAAGACATAAATAGCACGGTAATTAAAGGCACACCGCGCCATACTTCGATAAATACCACACAAATGGCTTTTACAATCGGCATAGAAGAGCGGCGACCTAACGCTAGCAAAATACCTAGCGGGAAGGCTGCTACAATGCCAACAATGGAGATCACTAAGGTCAGTAATAAGCCACCCCAGAAATTGGTTTCTACATGGGGCAAACCAAACGATCCGCCAGAGAGCAGCATGAAAGCAATCACTGGAAAAGCAATTAAAGCAAAGATTTGAATGTACTTTTTAAATGGCACACCCTTAATCATTAAGCCTGCTAAGGTGACGACTAGAATCGCTCCCACCAATAAAGTACGCCAGGTTTCAGCTTCAGGATACAAACCGACCATGAATAACTTGAAGTGGACATAAACGAACACCCAACAGGCGCCGCCACTGGTGCAATCGTCACGGCTGGTTCCTATCCAATCAGCTTTAATAAAAGCCCAATTAATGAAAGGAATCAAAGCTGCCAAGATGCCAATTAGCAAAATGACTGTAAGAACGCTATTCAGCCAGTTAGAAAACAGGTTTTGGCGCATCCAAGCCACAGGGCCTTTTAAGGTATTAGGCGCTGGTAGGCTGGGTAAGGTTTCATGAGTAATAAATGCTGTCATATCAACGCTCCACCAACGCCATACGTTTGTTATACCAGTTCATAAACATGGAAATGACCAAGCTAATCACTAAGTAAACCAACATAGTCATGAAGATGATTTCCACCGCCTGCCCCGTTTGGTTCAAAGTCGTTCCAGCGAAGACGTTGACTAGATCAGGATATCCAATTGCCACCCCCAAAGAAGTGTTCTTAGTGAGATTCAGATATTGGCTGGTCAGCTGCGGAATAATGACGCGCATCGCTTGCGGGATAATTACTAATTGCAAGGTGCGATTAGGACGTAATCCCAAAGAACCCGCTGCCTCTGATTGGCCTTTGCTGACCGACTGAATACCCGAGCGCACAATTTCTGCAATAAAGGCTGCGGTATAAATGCTAAGCGCTAACAGTAAGGCCGTTAACTCTGGAATAACCGTCAAGCCACCTTGGAAGTTAAAACCTTTTAAGGCGGGTACATCCCAACTTAAAGGAGCACCTGTTAGGAAAAACACGATCAAAGGCAAGCCAATAATCAGCCCTATGGCTGTCCACAATATGGGGAATTGCTGGCCTGTTGCTTCACGTCGGCGTTTGGCCCAACGCCCTATCAAAAAAGCTAAAACAATGGCGCCGATAAACGCCAAAAAACTCCACATGAAACCGGGTTCGGTTAATGGTGCTGGAACAGTCAATCCGCGCTTATGCAGATAAAATAGTTCCGCCAAGGACATGCTTTCCTTAGGCCCGGGTAGCAATGGCAAAATAGCGCGATACCAGAATAAAATTTGTAGCAAAGGTGGGATATTGCGGATGGTTTCAATAAAGACTAAGGCCATACGCGAAATCAACCAGTTACTGGATAACCGCGCTACACCCACCGTAAAGCCTAGTAGCGTAGCAAAGATAATGCCTAAACCTGCCACTAATAAAGTATTTAATAAGCCTACTAAGAAAGTACGGCCAAAGGTACTGGCTTCAGTGTAAGGAATTAAAGTTTGGGTAATACCAAATCCAGCAGGGCGATCTAGAAAATCGAATCCCGTTTTAATCCCGCGTGTTTGAAGATTGTGTAAGGTGTTACTAAAAATAAACCACAACAATAAGCCAATGCCGAGTACTAACAAAATTTGGAATACCATCGCACGTTTCTGTGGATCGTTCCAAAAAGAAGGTTTGCTAGGCACGGTAGACAGATTTTGTGGTGGTGATGCAGAGAGGTTTGGGTCTGTCATAAGCCAGCCTTTCTATCGAATTTGCTAAGGTGGTGACAGACAGTTGATAAATACAGTGTGTTATCAACTGTCTATGAGAAAAACCTACTCAGGAACTTGAGCAGGTCGTTCAACTAAGCTCTTGGCTTAACGGAAAGGTGGAGAGTATTGCAAGCCGCCATTTTTCCACAGTGCATTTAAGCCACGATTGATTTTCAAAGGTGAGCCTTGACCAACGCTACGCTCAAATGATTCGCCATAGTTGCCGACCATTTTAACGACGTTATAGGCCCATTTCTTATCTAATGGTAAGTTAGCGTCGCCACCTTCTTCCATACCTAGGAAACGCTTAATGTTTGGATCAGTCCCTTTGGACATTTCCTCAACATTCGCCGAAGTAATGCCTAAGTCTTCGGCTTCGACCATCGCATAGTATGCCCAACGCACAATCTTCAACCATTCATCATCGCCTTGACGCACGAAAGGTCCTAATGGCTCTTTCGAAATAACTTCTGGCAATACAGTTGCAGAAGCAGGGTCTTTCAAGGTAATACGGTTAGAATAAAGCTGAGATTGGTCAGAAGTTAAAACGTCACAACGACCTTCATCAAAGGCCTTAGTGACTTCGTCCAATTTTTCATACGTAATTGGCTCAAACTTCATGTTATTAGCACGGAAATAGTCAGCTAAGTTTAATTCGGTGGTCGTACCTGATTGAATACAAACCGATGCACCGTCTAATTCTTTAGCACTTTTAACATTAAGTGAGTTTTTGACTAAGAAACCTTGACCATCATAATAGTTGGTGGCAACAAAGGTTAAACCCATGCCAGTATCACGACTTAAAGTACCGGTTGAGTTACGTGATAGCATATCCACTTCACCCGATTGAAGTGCGGTGAAACGTTCTTTAGCCGTTAATGAAGTAAATTTAACTTTATTAGGATCGCCGAAAATTGCTACCGCAACTGCACGGCAAACGTCGATATCTAAACCTGACCAGTTACCTTTTTCATCTTGATTAGCAAAGCCTGGGAATGGGGTGTTGATACCGCATTTCACCGCATCATTTTTCTTAACCGCATCCAGTGTAGCGCCCGCATGCGCCGCTGGCATTGCAAAGCTGGCAGATAACAAGCCCGCTACTGCCAATAATTTTGCAGATTTCATGGTTTCTCCTCTTCTCTCAAATGTCGTTATATAACAACGTCTAGTAAAACCGAGCTTTAAATCACATTAAAGTCGATGACTTAAACCTATCGTACTACAAAGAAAAATACAACTATTCCTTTAAGAGTCGAAAAAAATAAAACTCAATACAAACATACAGATAAGAAAATAAAACCAATAGGATTGTCAAGAAAATATCAGAAATTTGACTTATTCATACCAGAAATAAGTAGTCTTTTCCCTAAAGTCAATCACATTGTATTATGTCGTTTTTATCGAGGTTTTACAGGTGTCTTCAACACTAGAAAGCAAGCCCAAACTAGATCGAATTGATAAAAAAATTCTGCGTGAGTTACAAAATGATGGCCGAATTTCTTTCGTCGATTTAGCTGAAAAAGTTGGTTTAAGTACCTCACCTTGTCTTGAGCGGGTGCGTCGCTTAGAACGCTCCGGCTTTATTAAAGGCTATACAGCCTTACTCTGCCCTACCCAAATGGACGCTAACTTACTTGTGTTTGTCGAAATTAGTTTAAACTACACCTCAGGTGATATCTTCGAACAATTTCGTGACGCCGTTCGACAGTGGCCTCAAATCCTTGAATGCCACTTAGTTGCTGGTGATTTTGATTACCTACTCAAAATACGTATCAAAAACATGGCTTCTTACCGCACGTTGCTGGGGGATATTTTACATACTTTACCGGGCATTCGTGACTCACGTACCCTTGTTGCAATGGAGACTGTTTATGAATCGTCTCAACTGCATATCACCTAAATTGTTTTTTAACCTAGGTAAGTTAAAGGTACGCGTCGTGTTACTCCCGTAAACAAAGTATACGGAATAGTGCTACTTGCTTGCGCGACTTCGGTCGCTAACACCCTATCGCCCCACAATTGCACTCGATCTCCAAGCTGGCAATTCATACCTGTAAGATCAATTGTCATCATATCCATCGACACGCGCCCGATTACTCGAGTACGTATGCCATTCACTGCAATTGGCGTGCCATCTATTGCATAACGTGGATAGCCGTCTGCATAACCTATGGCAACGACCCCAACCGTAGTCGGTTTATCACAACGGAAACGCCCACCATAGCCAATGGTTTCGCCTGCCGCTAACTGCCGAATCCCTATTAAGGCTGATTCTAAGCTCATTGCAGGCTTCAATTGTTGTGCAGCTGCATTAGCCTGATTAAACGGTGAAGCGCCATACAACATCAAGCCTGGTCTTACACAGTCATAATGCGCTTCAGGCCAGCCCAAAATCGCTGGCGAATTAGCTAGACAATAGGGCAGATCAATACCCGCTACTGCAGCTTTAAAACTTTGCAACTGCTGCACGGTATAATTACTGTCTAGCTCATCTGCTCTGGCAAAGTGAGTCATTAAGATGACTGACTCAATATGCACACATTTTTGCAGTGCAAACCAAAGCGCTTTGATCTCAGATGGTGCAAAGCCTAGGCGATGCATTCCAGTATCAACTTTTAAAAAGATTTTAAACTTATTTTTAGGTTTAGCAACTAGCAAATAATCCAATTGTTGTTGGTTATGCACTACTAAGGACAAAGATTCACGATCTGCGAGCATTAATTCATCAGGTGTGAAGATTCCTTCCAGCAACAAAATCGGCAAACTAATACCCGAATGGCGTAATTCTAAAGCCTCTTCCATACAAGCCACCCCAAAACCATCGGCTTCAGTGGCCAACGCTTGCGCAACTTTAATAGCACCATGCCCATAAGCATTGGCTTTAATTATTGCGAGTGCTTTGGAATGGGGTGCTAACGATTTAGCAAGTCGGTAGTTATGCTGGATTGCATTTAAATCAATCACGGCTACAGCTGGGCGCGCCATTAGGAACCCAACACCAAGACACCTTCAACCTCCACCATCACACCTAGCGGTAAAGAAGCCACACCCACTGCTGCACGGGCAGGAAAGGGTTCAGAAAAATAGTTTTTCATAACCTCATTGACCGCTGCAAAATTACTAAGATCAGTTAAATAAATATTTAACTTCACAAAATCCTTGCAAGAGCCACCTGCAGCCACTGCTACAGCTTGTAGATTTTTAAAAACTTGTTCGGCTTGACCTGCAAAATCTTCAGCTTCTACTTTCATGCTATTCGGGTTTAAGGGAATCTGCCCAGAGCAATACACTGTGTTACCTGCACGCACCGCTTGTGAGTAAGGGCCAATCGCAGCAGGTGCAGATGTGGTAGCAATAATAACTTTATCAGTCATGGTAAAATCCTTGTTAATTGAATAATCGATACTTAAGTTGAGGCTTTCACTTTATTCGCAAAGCTATAGCGGCGCATATCTAAGCCTTCCAGATCAATGTCTGATTTTTGCCCGGCCATAATATCAGCTAATAAACGTCCTGAACCACAAGCCATAGTCCAGCCTAAAGTCCCATGCCCAGTATTGATAAATAAATTAGAGTGCGGTGTCGCACCAATCACTGGAGTACCGTCTGGAGTCATTGGACGCAAGCCCGTCCAAAAATTATCTTCGGTCATATTCGCGGCTTTCGGGAACATATCTGAAACGACAAAGCGTACTGTTTGGCGACGCTCTTCACGCAGACTTAAATCATGCCCGGTTAATTCTGCCGTGCCAGCCACCCGCACCCGATCACCTAAACGCGTAATCGCCACTTTATAAGTTTCGTCCATCACTGTTGAAACGGGTGCATCCTCAGGATTCACAATCGGCACAGTAATCGAATAACCCTTAACGGGGTAAACCGGAATATCAATACCAACAGGCTTGAGCAATTGCGGCGAGTAACTGCCTAAAGCCATCACATATTGATCAGCTGTCAAAACACCTTGGTCGGTTTTAACGCCACTGATCTTGCCATTGTTCATCAATAGCGCTTCGATATTCACCCCGTAACGGAAAACGACACCCTTAGTGATGCAAGTAACCGCTAGATTTTGGGTGAACATTAAGCAATCGCCAGTTTCATCCAAAGGCAAACGTAAGCCACCACGAATCTTTTCACGCACATGTTTCAAAGCCGGTTCGGCAGCGATACAACCATCAACACTTAAGGACTCATAGGGGATATTACATTCCTCTAAAATATCAGTGTCTTTTTTCGCGCCCTGCACTTGAGCATCCGTGCGAAATACTTGCAAAGTCCCACGCGTACGTTCGTCATAACTAATACCCGTTTCCTTGCGTAATTCATCAAGCGCCTGACGACTGTATTCAGCCACTTTAAGCATACGCGCCTTATTGATATGATAACGTGCAGCGGTACAATTACGCATCATCATGACAATAAAACGAAACATGGTCGCATCCATTTTGCTGGGGCGAATCACTAGTGGCGAATGCTCACTGAGCATCCATTTAATCGCTTTCATAGGAATACCAGGCCCAGCCCAAGGTGCCGAGTAGCCGGGTGAAATTTGCCCAGCATTCGCAAAACTAGTTTCTAAACCAGAACGTGGTTGCCGATCGAGCACCGTCACTTGGTAACCTAGACGGTTTAAATAATAGGCAGTTGTAGTACCAATTACTCCGCTGCCGATCACAATCGCATGCATATTTTCTCGCTCCTTAGGTAGCCTTATAAGCTTTAATAATACTGAGCATATTATGAGAAATTTTGCCAATTTTTTTTCTGTTATTTACTGGCAAACCAGAATATTTTACTGAATTTAATAAGAAAACCTAAAATAAAAATAGTTCTTACCAGTAGAATTTTATGTGTCTTTCAAGCCAAAAATGTTAAGTAGCTTAAGAACAGCAACACATTAAAAGATTACAAGCACTTACAAAATTCCTTATTTTCGAGCATTGCACTGCAGCAAAAATTACTGACAAGGATAAGTAGACCTAAAATCCAGCAAATTTTAGGCCAAGTCAGCTGGGTACAGGCCTGCAGAACCAGGCAAAAAAGATTATTTTATAAGCAAAACTAGCCCTATGTTGCGGATTATTCAAGCAATACCATTCAGCTGTTTTACTATTATTTTTCCGATAAAACACTGATAATCTTATGACTAAACTGATACTATTTGATCAAAACAATAACAAATGTGTCTAAACAGCTGGATCAAATTAGTGCGTAGAGTTACCCCACTTTATGGCTTCCCACTATATCCAAGTCGAGGAGATCGTCATGACAATAACAATGAATGCTGTCTTTATCAAAACCCCCAAGGGGCGCGATGAAATTGATTCGAAGTCTGGAGGCTTAAGCTTACTTATGCGCCGTGTGCTAATCTTTTTAGATGGCAAACGTACTTTGCATGAAGTCCGAGCGCTTCCCAAGGTTGATGATGTTGAGCAAATCATTAATAGTTTGGAGCAAAACGGCTATATTCAGCGTGTTTCCTCTGAACCCTCCACAGCTACTGAACCCTCCAAAACGACTACCCACAATAGTAATCCATTGTTAGTAAGCAGGGCTGGTAACAATGCAGTACCTGCTTTTATCCCACCAGCACGCAATGGCAATTTCCGCCCACTGCCACCACGAGTTGATGCCGCTCAGTTAAAAATGGCAAAAAATTTCATGGCTAATACCTTGAATGCTTTCGTAGGTACTTTTGGTTCGAGCGCGCTCATCAATCGCATCGAGCGCTGTGAAGATCATGAAGCCCTACGTGTTATTTATGATGATTGGCTGAGCGCCATTATGGGTACTAAGCAAGGTAAGAAAGACTCTGAAAACCTAAAAGCCAAATTACTTGAAGTGCTTTAAGCGCGTTTCTGTATAAGTTATTCGGAATCGGGTGTAGTAGGCAAAGCCTCCACATACACCCAGCGATTTTTTTCGCGGATAAAACGGCTCAGCTCATGCAATTGCTGGGTTTGTCCATGCTCAGAAAAATAAGCAATAAACTCGACCATGCCATCCTGGTCTTCAGCTTGGCCTGCTTCAGTTTTTACTATTTCTAGCCGCTCCCACTGAATATGAATGGGCTGAGTTAAGCTTTTCTTACTAGGCTGTGTACTGCTATGCCAGCTACGATGAATATAAGCGGCATCACCCAGCACATAAGCACTATAACGTGAACGCATTAAAGCCTCAGCTGTTGTAGCTGCTTTGCCTTCATGTAAAGGCCGACAACACTGGCTATAAGTTAACTCAGTTCCGCAGGGACAAATATTCAGGCTCATAACGCTCAATCAACCTTCAATAGCCATTTTTTAATAAAATCAGCTAAATCCTTCACCTCGGCTGCACTCACATTATGCTCCATCGCATAGGTAAAATAGCCCGGCGCATAACCCAGCGCTTGCAAACGCTGTTGGGCTTTTTTGCCCAAACTTTCTGGTACCACCGGATCTTGTAAACCGTGAAAAATCTCAATCGGCAAACTTTTATTTGCGCTATTTACTTGAATGCTGTCTGCAGTCGCAAGATAGGTAGACATCGCCAACAAGCCAGCGAGTGGCTTTGGATACGTTAAGGCGGTTTGATAAGCCACTGCACCGCCTTGAGAAAAGCCCGCCAACACAATGCGCTCGCTCGGGATACCTTTTTCTAGCTCACGATCAATCAGTTTAGCCACTGCTTGCGCTGAAGCTTCTAACTGCTTTACATCAACTTTGCGGTCAATATCCATCGCTAAAATGTCATACCAAGCAGGCATCACATAACCGCTATTAATCGTTACGGGTATAGCAGGAGCATGTGGGAAAATAAACCGAATAGCAGCTTCTGGGGGTAGTTTTAGCTCAGGCACAATCGGCTCAAAATCATACCCATCTGCGCCTAAGCCATGTAGCCAAATCACACTAGCTTTAGCAGGCTGAGCAGGTTCAACAATAACTGCGGGCAAATAATCCATGATCTGATCCTTCAATTAGCAAGGCTTAGCAGTATAGCTAGTATTGGAGAATCTGGGCAGCCATCAGAGCAGACAGTTCTGGAGAAGATAGTTAACGAAAATATTCTGCGTGGGTAATGCGCTTAAACGCTTGCCTAGCAGAACTTAAAACTACTTACATTTGACTTTGCAGATAGTTTTGCAGGCCAATTTTGTCAATCAAACCTAATTGCTTTTCTAACCAATAGGCATGATCTTCCTCTGTATCAGTCAACTGTACACGCAGCATCTCGCGAGTGACATAATCTTGCTGAGTTTCACAGATCTGAATCGCTGCTTTCAGTGCAGCTTGTACCTGATATTCTAACTGCAGGTCATTTTTCAGCATGCCTACGACATCAGTACCTATCTTAATCTGATCCTGCTGATTCAAGTCTGGGATAGTTTCGAGAAACAATAAGCGCTTTAAAATGGCATCTGCATGCCCAGCTTCTTCTTGGCGCTCATGCTCATAATGCTCAGCTAATTTCTCTAAGCCCCAATCCGCACATAACCGTGAATGCGCAAAGTATTGGTCACGTGCTGCCAGCTCACCGGCTAGCAACTGCTTCAATACATCAATCACTTGCTGATTTCCTTGCATCTTACTCTCCTTAGCTTGACATGAGCGACTGTAAGTAATTTTGCTCACCGGTATTGGTTAACAGCCACTGCTGCGACTCTAACCAATCAATCTGTTCTTCCTCCTCTTCAAGGATTTCTTGCAGCAGTTCACGGGATACATAGTCCTGCGCTTGCTCACAGGCAAGAATAGCCGCACGTAATTCGGTAATTATTTCGCTGCCTAGCTGCCGATCATTCACTAATATTTCAGGGATATTCTCGCCCAAGTATAGCTTGCCCAAATCTTGTAAATTAGGCAGACCTTCCAAAAAGAGAATACGTTTGATTAATTCGTCCGCTTGTTTCATCGCTTTAATCGAGCGCTTGTACTCTTGCTCATTAAACGTCGACAAGCCCCAATTGGCACTCATGCGCGCATGTAAAAAGTACTGATTGATGGCAACCAATTGCCCGCGTAGCACTTTATTCAAAGCACGATTGATTTCTGGATTTCCTTGCATAGCTGCTCCTTCACTAGCCTAACTCAGGAGTTTTCATCATAAAGACGATGCTGACTTGCATGCAATCCTTATACTCAGAAAAGCTAGGAATGCTAAAAATAAAGGGGCGACAATGCCCCCTAGATTGTGACAAGACTGCCAGACCTTGCACTTAATACCACTCTCTTTAAAGATTATTAATGACTATGAGTGGCTGTCAGCTTTTATGGATTAATACCTTGCTACTTTCCGGGCCACAAACGGCACAATATTACTTCCCCGAGAACGCCTGCTCCGCTCACGTAAATAAGCGCAATCATTAAAACTATTGTCTAACTGCCCTTGTAGACAATTAGCACAATGCGCCAACAACAAACAACGCACTAACTCTTGCTGCGTGGAGGTATCTGCTTTACATAGATCATGCAAACAGACATCACCTTGCTCTAAACAACGAGTCAGCTTTTCTCCAGCAAATTGCGCTATGACTTCACCGGTTTGCGTATTGCGTAGCTCAATGAAGGGGTTTGCTCTATCTAACCACGCATTGATCAAGAAACTCATATCTACTCCAGTTGCATCAAGTGCTAAGCACTCACTAAGAGATCATCATAAATGATAATCATTTTCATTTAATCTAGTATAGATTTAGCGGGAATGCAAGTAAATGAGAATTACTTGCATCCAACACAAGACTTACTTATGATTCACAACATCAAGAATGATTCTTATTTAGGTGTGATTCTATGTATGTATGCGTTTGTAATGCAGTCACTGACGAAGCTATCAAACAATCTGTAAAAAAAGGTCATGACAGCTTAGAAGCGATACAAAAGGAATTGTGTGTCGGAATTTGCTGTGGGCGCTGTAAACCGTTCGCTCAAGAATTGATTCGTCAATGTGCTGAGCAGCGCGAAGACACTTATTTGAATTATTATGCAACCGCTATTTGCGCTTAATTTTGAGCTTTTACTTATGATGCAATGCTTAGATTTACGTCGAATCAATGTAGAAGAATGGATGCAAGGTTGCAAAAAAGTCATCCTGCAACACGGCTCTCGCCCCTATGTCTTGACTATCACCCGCCGTGGCAAGCTGATTTTAACCGCTGCTGAAACACCGCTTGATCAGTCGAATCCAAGCTCGCAGGCAGCTAGCGATCATGAAACTGTTTGAATAAACCCACTGTCGAATCAGATGAGTTGAGCGGCGCGCTTAAACTTTGGAGTATTTAATGTTGAAAGTTTTACCTACCCTGCTACTCAGTACGATAACTTGCGTATTTAGCGCCCCTATCCTCTATGCGGATGACGTAACGCCTAAAGCAGTGATAGAAAATTACGCGAACTTGGTGCATGCTGAATTTAGCGATACCCTAGTCGCCGCTAAAAACCTCCAAACAAAAGTCGATGCGTTCATTACAAAACCCACTGAAGCTACGCATACAGCAGCCAAACAAGCTTGGCTAGCAGCGCGTGTACCTTATAGCCAGACTGAAGTTTTCCGCTTCGGCAATCCTAATATTGATGAATGGGAAGGTAGCGTCAATGCTTGGCCTTTAGATGAAGGCTTAATTGACTACGTTAAATCCGATGCTTATGAGCACGAAGAAGGCAATCAATTTGCTACTGCGAATATCATTGCAGGTACTGAGCCAATCACAGCCGAGCTACTGACATCCTATCAAGAAAAAGGCGGCTCCGAAGCGAATGTAGCCACGGGTTATCATGCCGTTGAATTTCTATTGTGGGGCCAAGATTTTAATCAAGATCCGAAAGCAGCGGGTACACGTAACTATACCGATTTTGTGCAAGGCACTGAATGCACCCACAAAAACTGTGAACGGCGCGCTCAATACTTAAAGACTGCTACTGATTTATTGATCGCTGATTTAAGTAAAATGGAACAAGATTGGGCACCCGATCAAGTCAATTATCGTAAAAGTTTCTTGGCTTTCGAGGAAACTGAAGCCTTACGTCGCATTCTGTTTGGCATGGGCAGCCTGAGCTTAGGTGAGTTAGCGGGCGAACGGATGAATGTAGCTCTGCTGGCGCACTCTCAAGAAGATGAGCATTCTTGCTTTAGCGATAACACTCACAATGACATTTTGAGTAATGTGCAGGGGATCAACAACGTATTCAATGGCTCATATCAACGTACTGATGGCACTACGCTTAAAGGTGCCAGCCTTGCCGAACTATTAGCCTCTAAAGATAAAGCGCTGAGTGCTGAGTTGGAGCAAAACCTGAATGCGACCAAAGCGACGGCTGAAGACATCGTGAAAGCTGCTTCTAATGGTGAACCTTTTGACCAGCAAATTGCTGCCGAAAATAGCGCAGGCAATGACCGTGTCAAAGCCACTATTGCTGCCTTAAGGACACAAACCGCTAGCATTGAAGCTGCTGCTAAAGCTTTAGGCGTGAGCAACTTAAGCCCAGAAACGAGTGACTCTTTGCAATAATAACTATCCATTAACCACTCAAAACACTACATGAAACTAGCCAAAACTTTGCTACTGGGCGGGCTAATCCTTAGCCCAGTGGCCAACAGTAACGAGCCAAGCCCTGCTGATAGACATTTATCAGGCGGAGCAACCACAGTATTGGATAAGAGTAGCAATGCCTTCTCCTTGCCCGCGAATAATTTAAGTATTCTGCGGCGTGATAATTTTTTCATTGGCAATGCATTTTTTAGACAACCTTGGGTGATTGCACCCTCCTCTACTTCCGCGCGGGATGGTTTAGGCCCTTTATTTAATAGCAATAGCTGCCAAGGTTGCCATGTGAAAGATGGTAAAGGCCACCCGCCGCTTACACGGGAAGATAGTTTTCTATCTACTTTAGTGCGGGTGAGTATTCCTGCAGAAACCGCCGAGCAAAAAGCGCTGCTTATTACAATCGGTGTAGTTCCCGAACCTAATTATGGTGATCAGATTCAGCCGAATAGCATTACTGGCTTAAAAGGTGAAGCGACTCCAAGCTTTGACTATGAAGAGGTGGCTGGGCAATTTAAAGACGGCGAAACTTATGCTCTGCTCAAACCTAAGCTCAAACTAGAAAAGCTCAATTATGGTGCTTTACATCCCCAAGCTCAACTGTCTGCGCGGGTCGCGCCCGTCATGATCGGCATGGGTTTATTAGAGGCGATTCCAGAAGCTGATTTGCTAGCACTAGCTGATCCTGATGATAAGAATGCTGATGGTATTTCAGGGCGCAGCAATCAAGTCTGGGATGTTAAAGCACAGAAAACCGTGCTTGGGCGCTTTGGCTGGAAATCTAATCAACCCACTGTAGCGCAACAAAGTGCGGGCGCCTTTCATGGCGATATTGGTATTAGTTCACCGTTGTTTTCTAGTACACCATGTACCCCTACGCAAGCCGATTGCTTAAAAGCCCCGGATGGTGGTCAGCCTGAAATTAATCAAGAATTGATGGATATGGTGACTTTTTATGCGTCATTGCTGGCTGTTCCTGCTCGCCGTGAGATGAATGATCCTGAAGTGTTAAAAGGTGAGCGTTTATTTAAACAAGCTAATTGCAGTGCTTGCCATATCCCCGAGCTAAAAACGGGTGTGAAGCCTGATTTCCCTGAATTAGAAAATCAGAAGATTCAACCCTTCACCGATTTGTTATTACATGATATGGGCGATGGCTTAGCGGATCAACGTCCTGACTTTTTGGCGACCGGCAGCGAATGGCGCACAGCTCCTTTATGGGGGATTGGTTTGATAGAAACCGTCAATGGTCATACCCGCTTTCTACACGATGGGCGCGCCCGCAATTTAATGGAAGCGATTCTTTGGCATGGTGGCGAAGCCGAACGCTCGCGTGAAAATGTATTGAATATGAGTAAAGAAGAGCGTGCTGCCCTCTTACGTTTTCTTAACTCACTCTAAGCCTTGTAGGAAGTAGACATGCAAAAACTTCAGCAGCAGCTAATTGGCTTAGGTCAAATTAGTTTGCTCGTTTTTCTTTTGAATGCATCAGTAGCAATAGCTGATACACCTCAAACTAGTCTAAGCGCAGCTACTAGCAGCACAACAATCACTGCAACATCAACTGTTGCAGCTAAGGATGATGCGTTTATCAATCAATTAATTACGGCAGGCATTCAGCCGCTTTACCGCGAGTTAGAGCAACGTAGCCAGCAGCTCACCCAAAACAGTCATGATTTTTGTAAAGATAGTTCGCTGGAAGGTTTCCAAACGCTACAGGATGCTTGGGGTCAAACCATGCTGGCCTGGCAACGTACCGATAGTTTGCTCTTTGGGCCTGCCACTGCGGAGCAAATGGACTTCTATATCAACTTCACGCCCCCTAAAAAGCAAATTATTAAAAGCTTATTAGACAGCGATAAGCCAATTACTGCGGAGTCAATCACAGCGGCTGGCGTGGGTGCACAGGGCTTGAGTAGTTTGGAGTATTTATTATTTGATCGTGCACAAACCAATGAGCAGTTATTAGCAAGCTTTCAGGACAGTAAGGGGCAAATCCGCTGCAGTTACGTGCAAGCAGTGAGTAGCTTGCTTGAGCAAAACATCAAAAAAGTTACTACATCGTGGCTGAGTAGTGATACGACCAAGATTTTTGCCAGTAACCAAGAAGCTATTGATTTGTTGATTGGCAAGTCTTACCAAACCTTAGCAAAGGTCAATGTCAAAAAACTTTCGGCTCCTCTTGGCCTTAATGATGAAAAAAAATTGCGCCATCCCTATGACTTGGAAGCTTGGCGTAGTGGTTACTCCTTTAAAATTATTAAAGCGAATGTTGAAGGTATTCAGCGGGTATTTGTTGATGGTGGCTTTCTAGCATGGATCGATAAAACCTTCCCTAATGATGCGACTAAAACTGTGGTGGTATCTTTTGAAAAACAACTTAAAGACTTAGCCGCAATGAAATTACCTGAAGGTGATCCCTTCACTATGGTTGAGCAAAAACAACACCCAGCAGAGTTAAATGAACTAGTTGAGCGTAGTCGTGGTTTAGAAATGGGCGTTAAACGTCAACTGTCCATCATCACTAAAGCCCAATTAGGCTTTAACGATAATGATGGAGACTAACATGCAGCGGCGGCAATTCTTGGGTTTAGCGGCATTTAGCATGTTTGGTAGCGCGCTGGCCACCAATCAGCTATTAGACAAAGCTCAACCAAAAGCAAGGCCCCAACTCTATTCTGCTAGTGATAATGCGACGGGTGAGCATTTTCTAAGTAAATTCGATTTAACTGCAGGACAATTACAGCAGCAGAAAGTGCCGATGCGTGGGCATGCCGCTTTAGCTATCAATGAAGAGTGGGCACTGCTATTTGGACGTAGACCTGCTTTTGAATGTGCGCGAGTTGATTTTAAAAATTACTCGGTTGAAAGCTTTAAAGCAAATACGAATCGCCATTTTAATGGGCATGGTTGCTTATCTCCTGATCAAAAAGCTCTGCTGACTACTGAAACTGACTACGAAAAAAAGCGGGGGGTTATTGGGATTCGTGATCTCAGCACGCTTAAACAAATCGGTGAATATGCAAGCTACGGCCTCGATCCCCATGATTTACAACTGCTGCCCGATGGGCAGACTTTAGTGGTTGCCAATGGTGGCATTGAAACTCATCCTGACTTTGGTCGGCGCAAGCTCAATGTGGATAGTATCCAACCTTCCCTAGTTTATTTGGATATTACCAATGGTAAAAAACTAGCTGAGTATCGCTTACCTGATCACCTGTTGGGTATTCGACATTTAACCGTGAGTGCTCAAGGCGACGTCGCAATCGCTCTCCAGTATGAAGGTGATCTGTATAGAAATCAGCCTAGCTCTCTAGTGGCTTGGCAAGCTGCGGGGGCTGAGCTTCAGCTTCTGAAGATTTCGCCTAGCGAAGTTACACAGCTGCATGGCTATTTGGCTGATATTGTCTATGACCCTAAACAGCAGCTGTTGGTGAGCGCTACCCCTCGAGGGCATTGTGTTTCTATCTGGAGTACGGACACGGAAAGCTTTGTACAAGCGCTACCTTTAGCTGAGGCCAGTGGTGTGAGCTTGGGCATTGAAAAAGACAGCTTCCTAGTGTCCAACAGCCAAGGTGGTTTGTACCAACTCAAGCTTACTGACACCCAGAACCCGCTGCGCGCTTTAAATAATTTCGCTGAACTCGCTTGGGACAACCACTTAATGCTTCTTAGTTAGTTATTTATTTTTAATGAGAACTATTTGCATTTAAAATACACTAACTTTATATTAATCTTATCACCCCTTACCCATGGATTTTTTTATGCTTAAGAAACTTGCGCTCACTCTAGCCCTACTCTCTGCACCCTTAGCCGCGTTTGCTGAGGGCGAAGTCAATGTTTATTCCTCACGCCAAGAACAATTAATCAAACCAATTTTGGACAAATTCACAGCGGCTTCTGGCATTAAAGTTAATCTGGTCTCAGGTAAAGATGATGCGCTGATTGAACGCTTGAAATTAGAAGGCGAAAATAGCCCTGCTGATATCCTCATGACTGCTGATGCGGGGCGTTTATCGCGCGCTAAAGACTTAGGCTTAAGCCAAGCGGTTGAATCTGAAATTTTAACAACGGCAATTCCAGAAAATCTACGTGACCCTGAAAATCAGTGGTTTGGTTTAACCTATCGCGCGCGCCCGATTTTCTATGTAAAAGAAAAAATTAAGCCCGAAGACTTATCAACTTATGCTGATTTAGCTGACCCGAAATGGAAAGGCAAAATCTGTGTACGTAGCTCAGACAATATTTATAACCAATCCATGTTAGCTTCGATGATTGCCAGCCAAGGTGCTGAAGCCGCGACTAAATGGGCAGAAGGCTTGGTGCAAAACTTCGCGCGTCCACCCGAAGGTGGTGATCGTGATCAACTCAAAGCGGCCGCCGCTGGCCTGTGTGATCTGGCGATTTCTAATACTTATTACTATGGGCAAATGCTGGCAGGGGAAGCGGCGGAAGATAAGGCTGCTGCCGAAAAAGTCGCGATTTTCTGGCCCGATCAAGGTGATCAGGGTCGCGGCACGCATATCAACGTGAGTGGAGCTACCGTAACCAAGGCCGCTAAAAACAAAGAGAATGCAGTTAAACTGTTAGAATATTTGGTCACTGACGAAGCGCAAGCTTGGTATGCTGAGCATAATCAAGAGTATCCAGTGAAAACTGCCGTCCCTGCGAGCAGTTTATTGAAAGGCTGGGGTGATTTTAAAGCGGATAGCATTAACTTATCTGAATTAGGTAAGCATAATGCGGAGGCTGTTAAAATCATGGACACTGTGGGTTGGAAATAAAAAACTTCGTGTGGCGCGCCCTGCTTCTGTGCATGGCGCTATTGACTGCTTTACCTATTTTGGCAGTCTTTGCTTATGTCTTTGTACCCTCAGCTGAAGTTTGGCAGCATTTAGCTGCCACGGTCTTAAGTGATTATCTACTTAATACACTTTATCTGAGCCTTGGTGTAGGCATCGGCGTATTACTGCTGGGTGTTCCTCTTGCTTGGCTGTGTAGCATGTGTGAATTTCCGGGGCGTGCTTGGTTTGAATGGTTGCTCTTACTGCCTTTAGCCATGCCTGCTTACATCATTGCTTACACATATACAGGAATGTTGGATTTTGCAGGCCCCGTACAAACCAGCTTACGCGAGCTAACGGGCTGGGGTTATGGCGATTATTGGTTTCCAAATATCCGCTCGCTCACTGGCGCTATCTTGATGCTTGCGCTGGTATTATTTCCTTATGTCTACTTGCTCGCTCGTGCAGCTTTTTTAGAGCAATCCATTTGTGTCTTAGAAGTCAGCCGTACTTTGGGCTGCAATCAGTGGCAAAGTTTCTTTCGGGTAGCACTACCCTTAGCCCGTCCTGCGATTATCACTGGCCTGTCCTTAGCTTTAATGGAAACTTTGGCTGATTTCGGGACAGTGCAATATTTTGGGGTGACTACCTTTACGACAGGCATTTTCCGTACTTGGTATGGCTTAGGCGATCATGCAGCGGCCTCGCAATTAGCTGCTCTTTTAATGAGTTTTGTCTTTATTCTTTTATTGCTTGAGCAAGCCTCACGGCGGCGGGCACGCTATTATCATAGCTCTAGCAAATATGCGCAGATTAAGCGCATCCCCTTAAAAGCGTGGCAAGCTGGAGGGGCAGTCTTTTTTTGTAGCTTAACTTTGTTATTAGGCTTTATTGTCCCGGTTACGCAACTAACCAGTTGGAGCCTCACCAATTGGCAAACCCAAATCGACAGCAGTTTTTTAACCTTGATCCAGCATAGTTTAGGTTTAGCGATGGCTGCAGCGGTATTTGCCTTAATCCTCGCGCTCATTTTGGGCTACGGGAAGCGGTTAAGCCCCAGCCCCTTAGTCAGCCTCGCCGCACGCTTAGCCAGTATGGGCTACGCCATTCCGGGGACAGTGATTGCGATTGGTGTATTGATTCCTTTCGCTTGGCTAGATACTCAGCTTAATCATTGGAGCCAGTCCTTGTTTAATAGCAAACTAGGCCTGCTATTCAGCGGTAGCTTATTTATTCTGCTGTTCGCTTACAATGTGCGCTTTCTAGCCGTTTCCTTACAAACAGTGGAAGCTGGCTTAGGCAAAATCAAACCAACGCTTGATAATGCTGGACGCTCCTTAGGTTTAAGCCCAAGTGCTGTGCTGTGGAAACTGCATATGCCCTTGATGAAAGGCTCTTTATTGACCGCGATCTTATTAGTTTTCGTGGATGTGCTAAAAGAGCTACCGGCTACTTTAATCTTGCGGCCTTTCAATTTTAATACGCTGGCTGTGCGTACTTATGAATTGGCCTCCGATGAGCGCTTAGCCGAGGCTGGCCTACCTGCCTTAATGATTGTGGCAACCGGGATTATTCCAGTGATTTTGTTGAGCCGCTCGATTTCACGTTCACGCGCGGGAGGGTCTTTATGAGTCAGCTGATTTTGAGTCAAGTTGAAATCTGCTACGGCAACACCACAGCGGTACACGCTGTCGATATCACTGTTGAACAAGGGCAAATTGCTTGCTTACTAGGTCCGAGCGGCTGCGGTAAAACTACTTTACTGCGCGCAATTGCAGGCTTTGAACGCTTAAGCCAAGGCAGTATTAACTTGAATGGCCAAGTGATTAGTACCCCACACAGCACCCTAGCCACTGAACAGCGCAATATCGGCATGGTGTTTCAAGACTATGCACTCTTTCCACATTTAAGCATTGCGAACAATATTCGCTTTGGAATTCGTAAGCAGCCAAGTAAAGCTCAGCAGCAGCGCGTTAAAGAATTATTGGAACTCGTCAGCTTGCCAGGCTATGAGCAGCGCTATCCCCATGAGCTTTCAGGTGGCCAGCAACAGCGTATCGCTTTAGCACGTGCCCTTGCCCCCAAACCTGCCCTACTGTTACTCGATGAGCCATTTGGCAGCCAAGATACTGAATTACGTGAATCCTTAGCACGTGAAGTACGCGAAATTCTTAAACAAGAAGGCATTACTGCTTTATTAGTCACGCATGATCAACATGAAGCCTTTGCCATGGCGGATGAAATTGGCGTATTGCAAGCAGGCCGCTTGCAGCAATGGGGGAGCGCCTATGAGTTGTATTACCAGCCGCAAAATGCTTTTGTTGCTTCATTTATTGGTCAAGGCAGCTTAATCACAGGGCGAGTCGTTGATGCTACAAAGGTAGAAACGTATTTAGGGCTGTTAGGCTATGCAACACCGGCAACCTTACACGCTGACAAAGTAGTCGTACTCATTCGCCCTGAGCATGTTCAACTTAGCAGGAAAGCTAATGCATCAGCCTTGATCACTAGTAAAATTTTTCGCGGCAATGAGTATTTATATACTGTGGAATTGGCTAACCAAGAACAACTATTAGCTTTATGTTCAAGTGAACAAATTTATGCGGTAGCTGAGAAAGTTGCAGTTAGTTTGGCGGAAAGAGTTTATGCAGTGGTCAATCGAGACGTGAATTAAATTTAGAAAAAGCTCCCGGAGAAGAATGGGCTATAAATTATCTCCGGGAGATGAATGTGCCCGCCTCGTCTTCCTCAGTTAAGACAAGTGGTTTCCCTCGCGAGCGGTGAGATCATAATATAAAGTGGCAAGAATTGTAATAATTCAGTAAAGAAATGTTTATTTTTTAGCCTATTCGGGCAAAAATTCCACTGAAATTTGCCCACGGCCTAAATCGGCTAAAGCTTGCTGGAGCTGGCTTTGCACAGTTATTGGGCATAATCCATTAATTTGCAGTTCAGTAGAGTATTCAAGGCCAGTAATCTGGCATTGCCACTCTGCTAAACTACGCCGAATTGAGTCTTCTAAGGCATAAGCAGCGGTTAACTTAAAAGCGTGCATAGCTACTTTTAGGCAAGTTGGGGTTTGCTTCAGTGCCGCTGTTATTGAACTAGAATAAGCCCGTACTAAACCACCAGTGCCTAATTTAATTCCTCCAAAATAGCGCACTACGACAGCCACTACCTCACCAATATCACTATGTAATAACACATTTAGCATCGGCTTGCCTGCTGTACCTGCTGGCTCCCCATCGTCGCTACAGCTTACCAGCGTCGTTTGTTTAGGTTTGCCAGCCACAAAAGCCCAACAAATATGACGCGCATCAGGATAATCTGCCCTAATCTTATCAATGAAATCGTGCGCAGCTTGCGGGTGATGAGCATGGGCTATGAAGCTTATAAATTGGCTATTTTTTATAGTCTGCTCATAACGCACACTAGTCGCGGGTATTAAGAAAGAACTCATAGCTATCTGATTTACTTATAGAATGCAAGACGAATTATAAGGTAAACTGCCCACTTGTCGGGGAGTTTGATCGTTTAATGGTCAAAGGCTTCAATGCTGCGTGTATTTTTTTATACTGTGAGTTGAAAAATAAAACGTCGATTGTGTTGGAGAATATTCTATGTACCCCAAATCTTTTATGTGGGGCTTTTGTGCGCTGTTACTTTTAATTTTGCCTGTACAAAGTTTCGCAGCGCCTAGCCAACCTAACAAACTACTGCCTGATCGTACTCATGTGACCCTTGCCCAAAACCCACCTTCCACCTTTCTACAATTTAGTAGAATTATTAGCGAATCTAGCGTTTACGAGCGAGTATTAAATAGCCCAGACTTCATTAAAGTACAGAGCATAGCACAACGTTGGTGGGATAATCAGACAGGCGCTAAGCATAAGCAACGAGCTGCTTACTCTAAGCAAATCACTAAAAACTCAATTGATTAACAAGTTAATGTGAGTATCAGTAGCCGCTATTAAGAATTACAACCATAGGCTACTAAACTAGCCCAATCTCCAGCTTCATCATGCATCACACGAATACCCGCTAGATCGCCTGATTCAATCGCCAATGAGAAAAAATTGCGACTAGGCATGCCTAACACATGCATAATAATCAGACGAATTACTCCTGGCTGAGCTACTAAGACAACTCGCTTACCCTTATTTTCAGCAATAATGCGCTCCCAAACTGGTAAAATACGCGCTTGAAACTTATTAAAGGATTCGCCTTCTGGCGGCGTCACACAAGCTGGGTTACGCCACCAGCGCGCTAAAGTGGTGGGGTTTTGCTCCATAATATGCGCTGGAGTTTGCCCTTCCCACTCTCCAAAATTCATTTCCGCCAGTTCCGAGTAAGCACGTAAGGGCATCTGATTTTTTTCAGATAACCACTGTGCAAACGGTAAGCAGGAGCTGTGCTCAGAACTCAGTACTGCTTGCCAGCCTTGGCGGCGTCTTACAGTTTTCTTGAGCGCTTTTAAACCTTCGACACTCAAAGTCGAAGGTAAAGAACCGCAAAATACTTCACCTGCTTCCACAGTTGCACTAGGAAGCAAGTCAATTAAGGTAATGGGGATGCTCACTATGCGTAGCGAACCTCAAGAATCTCATATTCACGCACGCCACCAGGCGCTTGTACTACCGCTACATCGCCCTCTTCCTTACCAATCAAGGCACGCGCAACCGGTGAAGAAACAGCGATCATACCTAGCTTCAAATCAGCTTCTGCATCGCCCACAATTTGATAAGTAATCGTGTCTCTTGACTTGAGCTCTTCTAGTTCGACGGTAGCGCCAAACACTACTTTCCCTGGGTTAGCTGCGCCTACTGTAGCGATATCAATCACTTGCGCATTAGATAATACCGACTCTAACTCCTGAATCCGGCCTTCACAAAAGCCTTGCTGCTCACGTGCAGCATGATACTCAGCATTTTCTTTTAAATCGCCATGCTCACGTGCTTCGGCAATCGCCTGCACAATCCGGGGGCGCTCTACTGTTTTTAAACGATTCAATTCAGTTTTTAAACGCTCAGCACCCGTCGCTGTTAACGGTGGTCTACTCATTCTTATTCTCCCTCTTTTTTTACATGATTCCCTGATGCAAATCTTGCAGGCGATACACCTGCTCATCAGCGGTGTATCCCATTGCCATACACAGGGCTCGTGCCCCCTCAATGGTAGTGGTATAACTTAATTTATGCTGCAAGGCTTCACGGCGAATCTCAAAGGAATCGCGAGTTGACTGTTCGCCCTCTGTAGTGTTGATGATCAAATTAACTTCATCATTTTTGATCATATCCACAATATTTGGACGCCCCTCATGCATTTTATTGACTACTTCACAAGCAATGCCCGCATTCTGCAATTCACGGGCAGTTCCACGGGTAGCGATAATGCGGAAATTTTGCTTCACTAGCATGCTACCTAAATTAGCTAGATGGCGACGATCAGCTTCACGCACGCTAATAAATACCACGCCTGAAGTCGGGAAGCTTGCTCCCGCTGCGTGCTGAGACTTACCAAAAGCCTCCGCGAAGGTCTTCCCTACCCCCATCACCTCGCCTGTCGACTTCATCTCAGGACTTAAGATCGGGTCAACACCAGGGAACTTAATGAAGGGGAAAACAGCTTCCTTCACTGAATAATAGTCTGGAATCACTTCTTCGGTGGCATTTTGCGCAACTAAACTTTGCCCGGCCATACAACGTGCCGCAATCTTCGCCAGCGGACGGCCAATCGCTTTGGACACATAAGGTACCGTCCGGGAAGCACGTGGATTTACTTCCAGCACATAGACTTCATTATTCTTGATCGCAAACTGCGTATTCATTAGGCCGATGACATTCAACGCTTTGGCCATGCGTGCTGTTTGTGCACGTAGCTCATCTTGAATAGCAGGGTCTAAAGAATAAGGTGGTAAGGAACAAGCTGAATCACCCGAATGAATCCCTGCTTGTTCAATATGCTGCATGATGCCACCGATCAAGACATCCTGACCGTCACAAATTGCATCCACGTCCACTTCAATCGCATCGTCTAAAAAGCGATCCAGCAATACGGGTGAATCATTCGAGACAGACACCGCCGTATTCATATAGCGGCGCAATTCATTTTCGTTGTATACGATTTCCATCGCCCGTCCACCGAGTACATAAGAGGGACGCACCACGAGTGGGTAGCCCACTTCCAAGGCTAGACGCACTGCTTCTTCCATACTGCGTGCAGTACGATTCGGTGGCTGACGCAAACCTAAACGATGAATCAATTGTTGGAAGCGTTCGCGGTCTTCTGCAAGGTCAATGGAGTCTGGCGAAGTACCAATAATTGGTGCACCCAAATTCTCAAGATCACGTGCCAGTTTCAGTGGCGTTTGCCCACCGTATTGCACGATCACACCTAACGGCTTTTCAAGATCAACAATCTCCATCACATCTTCAAGCGTTAATGGCTCGAAGTACAAGCGATCTGAAGTATCATAATCGGTTGAAACCGTTTCAGGATTACAGTTCACCATGATGGTTTCATAACCATCTTCGCGCAGTGCTAAAGCCGCATGTACGCAGCAATAGTCAAACTCGATCCCTTGGCCGATACGATTCGGGCCGCCACCCAAGACCATAATCTTCTTACGATCAGTCGGCTTCGATTCGCACTCTTCTTCGTAAGTGGAATACATATAAGCGGTATTGGTGGCAAACTCCGCCGCGCAAGTATCGACCCGCTTATACACTGGGCGCACATTCATATTCCGGCGCACATTGCGCACACTGCGCTCGGTGCTATGTAACAGTTTAGCTAAGCGCCGATCCGAGAAACCTTTGCGCTTGAGCATGCGCATTTCATCAGCATTGACTTGATTGAGCAGACGGCCATCTAGGCTCTTCTCAATCTCGATCAGTTCTTGCATCTGCACTAAGAACCAAGGATCAATACTGGTTTGTGCATGCACTTCCTCAACGCTCATCCCATAACGGAAGGCATCGGCTACATAGAGAATACGTTCTGCATGTGGCTCGGTAAGCTCGCGACGCAACGTATCACGTGCTTCGGGATGGTCACGATTCAAGCGCTCATCTAAGCCATCAATGCCTGTTTCCAGACCACGCAAGGCTTTTTGTAAGGACTCTTGGAAAGTACGCCCAATCGCCATCACCTCACCGACTGACTTCATCTGCGTGGTTAAACGTGCATCCGCTTGCGGAAATTTTTCAAAGGTGAAACGGGGAATTTTGGTGACTACATAATCAATGCTTGGCTCGAAAGAAGCAGGCGTAGCGCCACCGGTAATATCATTACGTAACTCGTCTAAGGTGTAGCCAATCGCGAGCTTCGCCGCGACTTTCGCAATCGGGAAGCCGGTCGCTTTTGAGGCTAACGCCGAAGAGCGCGAAACCCGTGGATTCATCTCAATGACAATAATCCGACCATCTTTTGGATTAATCGCAAACTGTACATTCGAACCGCCGGTATCTACCCCAATTTTCCGTAACACCGCTAAAGATGCATTCCGTAGCAGTTGGTATTCTTTATCTGTGAGAGTTTGTGCAGGTGCTACGGTGATTGAGTCGCCAGTATGCACACCCATCGGATCGAAGTTTTCGATGGAGCAGACGATGATGCAATTGTCTTTATGATCACGCACCACTTCCATCTCATACTCTTTCCAGCCGAGCAGAGACTCTTCGAGGAGGATTTCAGTCGTCGGTGACATATCTAAGCCACGGGCGACAATCGTTTCAAATTCTTGCTTATTGTAAGCAATGCCGCCACCCGTACCACCAAGAGTAAAGGAAGGGCGAATAATCGTAGGGAAGCCAATATCGGACTGCGCCGCCCGGGCTTCTTCCATCGTATGCGCGATGCGTGAACGCGCCGACTCCAAGCCAATATCATCCATCGCGACGCGGAATTTCTGCCGATCTTCCGCCATTTCAATCGCGACTTCATTCGCGCCGATCATCTCGACTTTATATTTTTCGAGGACACCATGACGTGATAAATCCAAAGCACAATTCAGCGCGGTTTGCCCACCCATGGTTGGCAATAAAGCATCGGGGCGCTCTTTTTCAATAATCTTTTCAACGGTTTCCCAACGAATGGGCTCGATATAAATAGCATCTGCCGTGCCGGGATCAGTCATGATTGTGGCAGGGTTCGAGTTGACCAGAATGACTCGATAGCCTTCTTCACGTAAAGCCTTACAAGCTTGTGCGCCCGAATAGTCAAACTCACAGGCTTGGCCGATCACAATCGGGCCAGCCCCAATAATCAGAATACTTTTAATGTCCGTACGTTTCGGCATTTTCAATCGTCCACAATAATTCGTTTTCCCTTACACAAGGGATTAAGGGAGTTAAGTTTAACACTGACCCCCGACCTCCATAATAGTTCAGGAGGAACAAAAAAAGGTTTTAGCGCGCAGCTCGCATTAAGTCGATAAAGCGATCAAACACAGGTGCTACATCATGTGGCCCTGGACTCGCTTCGGGATGACCTTGGAAACTAAACGCAGGGCAGTCAGTACGCTCGATGCCCTGTAAGGTCTGATCAAATAAAGATCTATGTGTGGTTTTCACATTAGCTGGTAAACTGGTTTCATCCACTGCAAAACCGTGGTTTTGACTGCTAATCATCACTTGACCGGTTTTCATATCCTGTACTGGATGATTCGCACCATGATGGCCAAACTTCATTTTCACAGTACGCGCACCACTGGCTAAGCCCAGCAATTGATGCCCTAAACAAATACCGAATACCGGTAGTTTGGTGGCTAAAATTTGCTGAATCGCAGTAATCGCATAATCACACGGTTCTGGGTCACCAGGGCCATTGGATAAGAATACACCATTTGGCTGCAATTCTAATACTTTAGCGGCTGGAGTTTGTGCCGGTACTACCGTCACTTTGCAGCCACGATCAACGAGCATACGCAGAATATTCTTCTTCACGCCATAATCGTAAGCGACCACATGATAAGTCGACTTTTCTGCCGTTGAAGCACGCGGTGTTGCTGGATTCAATTGCCAAGAGCCTTCCGTCCAAACATAAGCGTCTAAACTACTCACTTCTTTGGCTAAATCCATCCCTTGCAAACCCGGAAAATCTAAAGCAGCCGTTTTTGCTTGCACTTCATCTAAGTTGGCGCCCGCCATAATGCAACCGCGTTGCGCACCTTTTTCGCGCAGAATACGTGTCAAGCGCCGGGTATCAATATCGGCCATCGCGACTATTTTATTGCGCTCTAAATAAGCAGGTAGCGACTCTTCGCCCCGCCAATTGCTATACGCATTCGGCACGTCACGCACAATCAAGCCAGCAGCATGAATTCGATCTGACTCACAATCCTCAGGATTCACACCGACATTGCCAATGTGGGGATAAGTTAAAGTCACGATCTGACGCGCATAAGACGGGTCAGTTAAAATTTCTTGATAGCCAGTAAGCGCTGTATTAAATACAAGCTCACCAACGGTTTGACCATCACAGCCAATGGAACGCCCCCGGAAAATACTACCATCTTCCAGTACTAGCAGTGCCAGTTTGCTCAAAGGAACCTCCAAGTTCTACATATAATTACGGGATGGGGGTTACCCATCCCGTGCACACGTAGGCGGATATATTACCCGTTGCTTAACAAGGTGTCCACGTTCAGATGTTGTGCACTGCAATAAATACAGAGTGTTGTAACAATTATTAGAGCTTAATTAGCTTAAACTTTAAGAGATCAAGTATTTGAATAATATCAATAAAAATCAAATATTAAGGTACTAGCAAATTTTTCTTCCAATTTTTCGACTCGTGATCAAAAACCCAGAGTTCATGCTCAGCAAAGGCTCCCGTACCAACTGAATAGAAGGCGATACGCTGAATTTCGACAAAAATATAGCCTATAAAATACGCAGGCCTAATGAGTTCAGCCTGCACAGCTAAGTCTGCCAATTCGCTCGATAAAACTTTTTCAGACTGAATGGCCTGCCCTGAGTTTTTACCAAAGACTAAATAACTGCGCCTAAATGCAGACTCTAAATGTAGCCAATCTTCATCCAGCTGTGGTGCTGAAAGCGCTGCTAAACGCCCTTCTAAAGAAACTGAGCGAAAGCTCGTTTGGAAAGCAAAAGTTAGTGAGGCTTGTGGGTTTTGGGCAAGATCAGCCACTTTGCGACTAGTGGGTGAAGTATGGAAACGTGGATAATTTTGCGCGTCAAAATGCACACCGAGCATGCGCGTATGTGCCTGCCCTTGAGCATCCACGCTACCCAGCACCGCTCCATGACTGAAGGGATTACCTCCTAGTCGTTCCTCATTAACCCAGCTACGTAATTTAGCTAAAGGCGCGCTCATGCTAAACACTTCCTAAAGCCAAATGCTGATGAATCCCCGCAATATTGTCTTGTGTTCGATGATTAACATATAAAACCGTGGTTTCGGTGCCTGTACAAATCTTTTCAATCAAGGCTAATACCAGTTGGCGATTGAGGTCATCCAAGCCTAAGCAAGGCTCATCTAAAATCAATAAGGTGGGGTGTTTCACCATTGCGCGGGCAATCAGTACTAAGCGCTGATCACCGTAGGACAATTGGCTAAACGGCTCAGTAGCACGCGCACTCATCCCTAATAAAGCCAGCCACTGCTCAGCAATGACACGTTCACGATCGGTGTATTTTTGATACAGGCCAATACTGTCGTAGAAGCCTGAAATAATCACATTGCGTACATTGATACTAACCCGATATTCCCACTGCAAATTGCTGGAAACGTAGCCAATATACTGCTTAATTTGCCAAATACTTTCGCCGGTACCGCGCTGCATGCCGAACACAAAAATATCATTGGTATAGCATTGGGGATGGTCGCCCGTGATCAAATTCAGCAAGCAAGTTTTACCGCTACCATTCGGCCCGGTGACTTGCCAATGCTCACCTGCTTGAATCGTCCAATCCAAATCAGCAAACACTAGCTTTTCATCATAGGCAATTCGTGCTTGGCGTAAGCGGACTAAGGGCTGGCTAAGATCAAGCTTAGGTGGCAAATGCTCATGCGGTGCTTGCGGAATACTTAAATCGGTAGTTTTTAAATGCAATAACTGCTGGAGATCAGCACTAGCGACGGGATCATTCACCGCTACACAGTGCAAGAGCTGCCCCCGCTCCATATAAGCCATGTGGGTAATGAAACTAGGGATTTCATCCACCCGATTTAACACCATCACTAGGCGTGTTTGCTTAGCCAACTCTGCCAATAAGTGTGCTAAAAGTTCTGTTGAAGCAGCATCTAAACCTTCGAATGGTTCATCCAAAACCAACAACTCAGGGCGACACGCTAAAGCACGAATCAACAGAAGCTTGCGCGTTTCGCCTGTGGAAAGTTTACGAAAACCACGTTCTAATAAAGGCTGAAACTTAAATAACTCAATTAATCCCGCTAAATACCCTGCATCAGCTTCAGGCAAAGTGAGCAGTTCTTTGACAGCTGTACCTTCAGGAATAATATCTAAAATATCCGCATCATCTTTCTTGCGCTCTTGTTCGATTAACTCGGCTTGAGCCTCAAAGGACACTAACGCCGTTTTGGTAGGCAAGCCTTGAATAGAGCCGCTGATAGGCTCACCGACTCCCCATAAAATCGCGGCTAGTGCGGATTTACCTGAGCCATTTCCACCCAAAATTACCCAATGCTGTTTCGGGGCGAGCTGCCAATTGATGTGTTTGAGGCTGAAATGCTTATTGAGCTGAACGCTGTAATCTTGCAGAAGGATGGTGCTCATTAAAGGCTCTAAACGATTAGAAAAGTTTAGAGCCTAGCGCAGCTATTCGCGAGCAGCAAGTAGCCCGCCAATCGCTAAAGGGTTAGTGCAGGGTGGCAGAAACTTCTTTAACCGGTGCAGAAGTAGCTAAAGTTGTACCATCTTCAAAAGTTAACGTGAGATCGACAGACTCACCTGCTTTTAAAGGTTTTTTCAAACCAAAAAACATAATGTGAAAACCACCCGGCTTGAGTGCAACGGTTTTACCGGCTGGCAAGTCAATTTTCTCAACTTTGCGCATTTTCATCACGCCGCCTTCATTAAGATGAGTATGCAATTCAACGACTTCAGAAGCTGGGCTGCTGGCTTTCACTAAAGCATGCGCTTTGCTGTCCTTATTTTGCAATTGCATGAAGACAGCGCTATTTGGCTGACTTGGAGGCACAGCACGTGCATAAGGAACTGAAGCGATAAACTGACCTGCAGTGGCGGGAGTAGCAGCACTCTCAGTCGCAGCCATCTTATGCATCGGAGCAGCCTGCTTATCACAAGCGGTTGCGAACATACTTGCAGACAATAGTCCGATTGCACCCAGACTAATCAGAGAAATTGTGATTTTTTTCATATTTTTAAACCTTTCAGAACGAAGATAAAGAAATCGTTGGCAACCTAAGTTGTAGAATTTTTAATGATATAAGTTCTGTGCTTGAATATATTGATATACCGCATCAGGTAACAAGAAACGTACACTTTTCTTGGCTTTGCAGGCTTCACGAATAGCGGTTGCTGAAATATCTAATTGCGTCACCGATAAAAAAGTCACTCGCCCCGCCGCTGTTGAGCGTAACTCACAAGTCGTTTGTACTAATAATTCACCATACCAATCCTGTGGATCGGGCGTGTAACCCGGTCGGCTCATCACCACTAAATGCGCCAGTTGCATAATATCCCGCCAACGATGCCAACTTCTAAACGCTAAAAAAGCATCCATCCCTAGCACGAATCCAAGCGGAATTTTCGCCCCCAAATCGTCACGCAAAGAAGTCAAAGTATCGACCGTATACGAATTGCCTTGGCGCTCTAACTCGCGCCGATCGGCTTGAAATAAAGGCTCAGTTTCAATCGCTAAATTGACCATCTCCCAACGTTGCTCAGCACTGGCCTTAGGTTGTGGTCGATGCGGTGGCACACTGCCCGGAATGAAGCGTACCTGCTGCATTCCACAACTTTCAGCGATTTCTAAGGCCGTGCGTAAATGGCCAAAATGAATCGGGTCAAACGTCCCGCCCATAACTCCAATCATGTACGAATCTGCCCATCACCTAAGACAATATACTTCTGCGATGTTAAACCTTCTAAACCGACCGGGCCACGCGCATGCAATTTATCGGTGCTAATGCCAATTTCTGCGCCTAAACCGAATTCAAAACCATCCGCAAAGCGCGTGGAGGCATTCACCACCACTGAACTGGAATCAACCACCCGCAAGAAATGCCGTGCTTTGCTATAGTTTTGCGTCATGATGGCGTCGGTGTGATGCGAGCCATAATGATTGATATGCTCAATCGCTTGTTGCATATCATCAACAACCCGAATTGACAGAATGGGCGCTAAATATTCAGTGCTCCAATCTTCTTCGGTCGCGGTTTTAGTTTCTGGCAGAATATCGCGAGTTTTCGGGCAACCCCGTAGTTCGACAGCTTTTTCAGCAAATTTAGCTGCTAAGATGGGTAACACTTTTGCTGCGACTGAGTCAGCCACTAATAAAGTTTCCATCGCATTACACACACCATAACGATGTGTTTTCGCATTGAGCGCCACGATGACTGACTTTTCTAAATCCGCCTCATCATCAATATACACATGGCAAATACCATCTAAGTGCTTGATTACCGGAATTAAGGAATCTTGGCTAACCCGCTCAATCAAGCTTTTGCCACCACGCGGAATAATGACATCCACATAATCTTTGGCACGTAATAGCTCGCCGACTGCAGTCCGATCGGTGGTTTCAATCACTTGTACACAATCGGCTGGCAGACCTGCTGCTTTTAAGCCATCTTGCACACAAGCGGCAATCGCCTGATTAGAGTGAATCGCTTCCGAACCACCGCGCAAAATAGTGGCATTACCTGATTTTAAGCACAGGGCTGCAGCATCCACGGTCACATTCGGACGTGATTCGTAAATGATCCCAATCACCCCTAAAGGCACGCGCATACGCCCGACCTGAATACCGGTTGGGCGGTAATTCAGATCGGTGATCAAACCAATCGGGTCAGGTAAAGCCACAATTTGCCGCAAGCCTTCGGCCATGCCTGCAATCGTTTTATCACTGAGAGTTAAACGATCCAACATCGCGCTATCTAAGCCTTTTGCGCGCCCTGCGGCTAAGTCTTTTTCATTTTCTGCTTTTAACCAATCGGCTTTTGCTAATAGAGCATCCGCCATTGCATGCAAAGCCTGATTTTTCACTGCTGTCTCAGCACTCGCTAACACGGCTGCCGCAGCCCGTGCTTGTTGGCCGACCTTTTGTATGTAATCTGTGATATTCACTAGTTAATCCTCAATTGCTTTGTAACTAAGAATATCACGATTAACTTATATGAACAGCACTCTGCGATTGGCTAGTTTTTCCAAAGTAGCAGCTAACGGTTACTGAAAAGTTTGCTACCATTGAACTTAGGTACAACCGATTAACAAACCCAATAAAACGGAAAGGCTAAAGATGCTTGCGGATCTTTTCTGGTATTTAGTTATTCCTATTGCAGCTTTGTGGCTGGCTTATAGTTTTGGCTGGCAACGTGGTTATGATAGTGGTTTTCTGGTCGGTAAAGATGAAGGGGTCAAAGAGGGTAAAGTAGCTGGCGAGAAAATTGGTATTGAAAAAGGGGTCAAAGAAAGGATTCTTAATAATCTTAAAGGTGCGAAAGGTGGCGTATTAGATGACACTGAAATGCAGATTCGCGAAAAACTCTATTCAGATTTAACTAAAAAACCAGTACCACCCCCCTCAATGCCCGCTCAAACTAATTATACTGTTTATTGGTGGACAGCCGCCAGTCTTGCTGGCGTACTGTTAGTCTTTTGGTTGGTTTAGCGACCTACATAATCGCGACTGGATAAGAACCTAACACCTTAAGTAAATCGACTTCATCACGCAGCACTTGCAGAGCTTTCTGTAAGCCAGCATCGGTTTCGTGCCCTTGTACATCGACGAAAAATACATAATCCCAATTCATATTTCGCGAAGGCCGTGATTCAATTCGCGACATATCCACCCCATTTTCTGCTAAGGGCTGCAGTAAGTGATAGAGCGAGCCTGGGCGGTTTGGGGCAGAGACTAAGATTGAAGTTTTATCTTTGCCACTCGCTGAAACCTGTTGATCACCAATCACAAGGAAGCGGGTTGTATTATTGGGTTGGTCTTCAATATTGTGCTGCACCACTTCCAAGCCATAAATTGAGGCCGCTTGTTGGCTACCAATCGAGACTGACTCTGGATCAAGAGCACATAAACGCGCTGCTTCTGCATTGCTACTCACGGCAATTCGCTCCGCATGCGGCAGATTCTTATCCAACCAATAGCGGCATTGGGCTAAGGACTGTTGATGCGAATAAATTTTCGCAACATTCTGCCAGTCAGCATGTTTACACATTAAAGTTTGGTTGATGCGCAGCATGATTTCACCGCAAATATTCAACGAAGACTGCATAAACATATCCAAGGTATGAGTGATCATGCCTTCGGTCGAATTTTCAATCGGCACTACTCCATAGCGTACTCGCCCTGCTTCGACTTCACGGAAGACTTGACCAATCGAATCAACTGGCAAAGTTGCAATTCCATTGCCGAAATGTTTAAAGGTAGCTTCCTGAGTGAACGTCCCAGCAGGGCCTAAATAGGCAATCTTCATCGACTCTTCAAGCGCTAAACAGGCAGAAATAATTTCACGGTATAAACGGCTGACTTGTTCATTACGTAACGGGCCAGGGTTTTGCGCTTGCATGCGGCGTAGAATTTGCGCTTCACGTTCAGGGCGATAAAACACTGCATGCGGGTCTTCCGCTAATTTGGCATGGGCGACCTGCTCGGCACAGCGCGCACGCTCACTCAACAGCTGTAAGACTTGATCATCCAGCGCATCAATCCGCTCACGCAAAGCTTTTAAATCGGTAGTTCCTGCCATTTCGTTTTTAGCTCCCCTCAACCCTAATTAACCGTGTTTCGCTTCAAAGTCACGCATGAAAGCAATCAATGCGTCCACACCCTCTTCCGGCATGGCATTATAAATGCTGGCACGCATGCCACCTACTAACCGATGTCCCTTCAAGGTCATCAAACCTGCTTGTGCCGCTTCATCCAAGAAGCGCTTTTCCAGTTCACTATTCGCAAGTGTAAAGGGAATATTCATCCATGAACGGCAATCAGGGTCAACCGGATTATGGTAGAAATCGCTCGCATCAATCGCTGTATAGAGCTTTTCGGCTTTACGCTGATTGACTTGCGCCATTGCCTCCAAACCACCTTGTTGCAATAGCCATTGGAAAACTAGACCCGACAAATACCAAGCATAAGTCGGCGGCGTGTTATACATCGATTCCGTTTCAGCATAGATTTGATAATTGAACATGCTTGGCGTGCCATCTAACACTTGCCCCAACAAATCCTCACGCACAATCACAATCGTTAAACCCGCTGGGCCAATGTTTTTTTGTGCGCCCGCATAAATCAGGCCAAAGCGACTCACATCCATGGGGCGGGAAAGAATATCCGACGACATATCGACAACCAAAGGCAGATCACCAGCTTCTGGAATCCAATCAAACTCAACACCACGAATGGTTTCATTTGAGGTGTAATGCAAATAAGCAGCGTCTTGATTCAGTTGCCAATTAGCGAATGGAGGAATTGTGGTGTAATTGCTATCTGCACTAGAGGCCACTGTATTGACGTTAATATAGCGCTGGCCTTCTTCAATGGCCTTAAGCGACCAATCCCCCGTATCCAGATAATCTGCCTGCTTTTTACCTCGCGCTAGATTCATCGGAATCATCGCAAATTGGCTATGCGCCCCGCCTTGTAAAAATAAAACTTTATAATTATTAGGGATCGCTATCAGGGTACGTAAATCAGTTTCAGCTTGCGCAGCGATCGACATAAATTCTTTGCCGCGATGGCTCATTTCCATCACTGACATGCCGGAGCCATGCCAATCTAATAGTTCTGCTTGTGCTTGTTGCAGCACTGCATGCGGTAAGACTGCAGGGCCTGGGCTAAAGTTGAAGATGGGCTGCTTCATAGTGCCGTGCTTATCCTATGGCTAAAAATGAAGGCGCTATGTTCCCATATTGCAGGCTTGGATGGCAAACATCGTCCTGAGCTTGTGATAGCTGGTTTGTTGTAAGTTAAAAGGTGTTGGGGGATTCAACGTTTATTATTTAATAATACATAACATAAATTAAAAGAAATAAAGTCATAAAAATCCGTTTCTTGTTCAGCCTTGGCGCTACTAGATATTGCAACGATCAAAGCTTTTCCGCTGGTTGAATTGCTTCAATTTTGGGTTATAACGATAGATTGCATAGCAGCGCTCGATTCCCCCATGCCCCACTGATTGCAGCACTGCTAGGTCATTTAGGCCATCTTGATCATAGTCACTCACTTTCAAATAAAGGTTGCGCCAACCTTTGTATAAAAATGGATTAATGACTTCTAATACCAGTGGCTGGCTATCCCCTACTTGCAACATAACGAGACTTTCTTCGATAAAAGCCCATGCAGGTAAATTGGGTTTTATCTCGAAGTAAAGCTCATGCTGATTTAAACCAGCCGCCTCTATAAATGAACTTTTTAGCAGGAAAAATAAACTAATCCATAGGAGCTTTAGGGGTTTTAACATATACTAAACAGCCTCTTAACTGCAAAACATTGCAGCTTCTCAAATAAAACTACGCATCTATTCAAAGTGTGCACTAAGCATACTCATTATTAGGATTCAAAAGCAGTCTCCTCAGTTCCATTAGGCTGGCTTTTTATTAGGACAATAAGATAGGGGAAACTTGTATGATACCTGCAACTAGGTTGGCTATATGCTTAATAACAGCTGGGCTTTTACAGGGCTGTGGAGGCGGCTCTGATAGTGGCGGCAATGGTGGGGATGATGGTGGGGCGCCACCACCTGCGACCGGTACAGGCAAGCTAATCGTTAGCAACCCGCAAAGCACGACGGGCGTTGCCTTAGTTAATATCCCCTTCTCCACAGCTCCAACTACTGCAGCAGCGCGTCAAGAAGGCAATACCAATACGAATGGTGAATATAAATACGATACTAGCGAACAGGTTAGTTTTACTTTATTTAATACGACTTTCGCAGGTATTGCGACCAAAGCCAGTATTAATGAAGATGATTTAGCTGTTAGCTATTGTAAAGCCAATGCCACCCCAGCCACTTGCCAATATAAGGTTGCACGCAATTTACAGCGCTTATTATTGAGCGTCGATAATGATCAAAATCTTAGTAACGGCATTAGTATTCTCGCGAACTTCCAGCAAAATCCGCCTGCTGCTTTAGAGGCTGAAATTGATCAGTTTGAATGGGCTTTAGCCAAAAAATTGACTGTCCTAGGTCGGCAAACTGCAGCTTTATATAAACCATCCTTAGGCTTGAACCTAGAGTCACCGCAGCCTGAAGCCGATGAAGTGGGCGGGCAACCTGTTGCTTTTGCGGATGTATTCAGAGTATCACGCCCTTTCCCTGAATTTTCTTGTACTGATATTAAATACAATCCTGATGGCTGGCCGATTGAAATTCCAGCCTCTTGTGATACTCAAGTCAATCCTACTTTCCGCACGCAAACTTGGGCCACCACATTACTGATGCGTTATGTGCCTTATGGTGCGATTCCAACGGGTAAGTATACGGTTTTATATGAAGGTACTGGCGCGCTGCAATACAGTGGGATTGCCAATAAGCTCCCAGCAGAAAGCCAGCCCGGACGCGATGTTATCGAAATCACTCCAGATTTAATTAAAACTCGCAATTCAGCAGGCTTGCGGCTGCAATTAAAAGATATTGATGCGGCCAATCCAGTTAAAAATATTCGGATTATCATGCCCGGGGGGATTTGCGAAGGCAATCCTTTGGTGCGGGTAGATAATGAAGCTGAATGTCCATCAGGGCAGTATCGCAGCTTTGTAGATACCCTCCAAGCGGATCGGAATGCGATTGTGTTCAACCCAGATTATTTACGCTTTGTGAAAGATTTCAAAGTGTTGCGCACGATGAATCTGATGGAAATGAGTCCACGTGCTAGTGCTTGTGATGCTTTCAAAGATGAAGAATATAAGAAGTGCATGTTGCAAGACTTCACTTGGGATCAACGCGCCAAAATGACTCAGGCCTCTTGGGGTGGTTCTGCACGCACACCGCTCTTGCAGCGCTATGCCCGTGGCGTGCCTTTGCAAGTAGTGGTGGCCTTAATTAATACCGTTAACAAAGATCCTTGGTTTAACCTGCCACATAATGCGACTGATGATTATGTGACTAAGTTTGCCACCTATGTGCGCGATAACTTGAATTCAAACTTAAAAATTCATCTTGAATATACTAATGAACCTTGGAATGGAATCTTCTGGGGAGCACGCTATGTGCGCATGAAAGGTATCGCCTTAGGTTTGGATACGACCGAATGGCGGGCTGGTTATAAATTCTATTCAAACCGTTCGGTTGAAGTATTTAAGATTTGGCATAATATTTTCGGTGGTGCTGATCGCTTAGTTCGTACTTTAAACACTTATCATCCTGATGAGTGGATGTCACGCAATATGCTAACCTATAACGGCAATAATCAATACATTGATGCTTTAGCCAGCGCGCCCTATTTCCAAGGCTGCTGGAGTAAAGAGGCGAATGCGGTCTGTGCAGATACCACAAAAAATCCGCTAGTGGTGAAAGATATTATCTCGGTGGATGATCTATTTAATATTATCGATAACCCAAATAATCCTTATGGCCTCGCTGCTACGATTAAATGGATGGCGGTACAAGCCAAAGTCGCCAAAGATTTTAATGTTGATCTTTATACTTATGAAGGTGGCCAGCATTTAGTCGTTGATAATACCGACAAAACCCTAACTGCTGAGCGCCGTAAAAACCTGCTTGATTTAATTCGGGCGGCAAATCGTGATCCACGGATGGCGGGGCGTTATAGTCAGCTTTTAAATGGCTGGCGCGATAATGGTGGCCAGCTATTTATGCTCTTCACCATGCCACAAAGCTACCATACTTTTGGAACTTTCGGGATTAAAGAGCATTTAAACCAAGCACGTAGCGAAGCGCCTAAATACGATATGAGTATGCAATTTCAAGAAATGCAGAAAAAATGCTGGTGGGCTGATTGTGAATAGCTGTTAAATCTGTTGCTGCGCCAGTTTGAATTTAAACTGGCGGCTTAAGCAGAGTTCACTAAAGTTTAGGTGCAACAATATCTTGATAGCGCATCGTTTGGGTGCTGGTTTCGCCTTTATCAGTTTTTGTTAGACTTTTGTACGGCAGACCATCTGCCTTACCAATATAAAGCTGATTAGTTCCTGCACCCATACCTGCCATATCACTGTGATAGCTAAAAATAACCACTTCCACCCCAGCTAGCGTATCACTCCCCTCTTCCTTACAAGCTGTCATTTTGATAGTGCCATCTTTCATCATACCAATAGCAACTCGCTCTGCATGACTTAGGTCGGGTGCTGGCTGCCATGCCCCCTCCGTGCTCATAAAAAATTGATCATTCAGCTTAATCGCTTCTAATTTTAGCCCGTCCGCTTCGGTAATCGTATGCCAAGCGGCTTGTGCCAATTTAGCTTCACTGGCTTTAATCACTGTTTCGCAGGCCGGATCTACGGCTGTTGCCGAGGGTGTGGCTGTGCCAGAGTTAGCTAACTTGCTGGCAGCCAGACGCAGCAAACCTTCTAATTTCTGCAAACCATCGTCCACATACTCTCCACCCATTTTACTGACACTCAGCACCTCTTGGCCTTGGCGCATAGAAACTTTATCTATTTCACGCCCCTGCCGATGGCTGTTCGCTTCATCACCTAAGCCTTCAAGCTTATTTTTGCCTGAAAACAAAGTCTTGAAGCCCTTTTTTGCCGCTGTTTCATCGTGGTAGTCGATATGCATCACGCGCACTGAAAAACCATCTTTTTCATAATCACAAATTTCCGGGGTATCAGTGCTAATTTCTACAGTCTGGCCAAAAGCAGCTTGAATATCAGCTGCACTCACGAAAGAGCAAGCCGATTCTGCAGCATAGACCTGAGTAGCCGCACCAAGGCAGAATAGGGGAAATAAAAGAGACTGCTTCATAGTTTAATCCTGTCGTTTAAAGGTTAGCAAAGGCCTTTTAATAGCCAATATATAACCAATAAAGACTAAACCTGCAAGATTCCATCGGCTCTAACCGTATTTTTATTGATCTAGGCTACACCTAGGGTAAATTTTTAGAACTTATTTTCCCTTAACTCAACGAACGGGTAAGATACCACCTCTTTGTTTGTAGGTTTATCCCATGCTTCAAGATACCCTGAATAATACGAATATTGCTGAAGAACATATCTTAGTGACTCCAGACGAGTTCAAAGCACGCTTTCCACTGTCTGCATCAGGCGAAGCTTTTATTCGTAGCAGCCGTCAAATTGTCGAAAATATCTTAGACGGCAAAGATCACCGCTTATTAGTGGTGTCTGGCCCTTGCTCAATTCATGATATTGAAGCAGCCAAAGAATATGCCTTACGCTTGAAAGCACTCAGCGCCCAAGTTGGTGATTCTTTATATTTGGTGATGCGTATTTATTTTGAAAAGCCACGTACCACCGTCGGCTGGAAAGGTCTAATCAATGACCCCGATATGAATGACTCCTTCAATATCGAAAAGGGTTTAGGCTTAGCGCGTGAACTGCTGCTATGGCTCGCCGAACAAAATATTCCAACGGCCACCGAAGCGCTCGACCCGATTAGCCCACAATACTTATCCGATCTATTTGCTTGGGCAGCGATTGGTGCACGTACCACCGAATCACAAACTCATCGCGAAATGGCTAGTGGTTTATCCATGCCAGTGGGTTTCAAAAATGGCACGGATGGCAATTTAGAGGTCGCAATCAATGCGATGCTCTCGGTTTCACACCCGCACAGCTTCTTAGGGATTAATCAGACCGGTCAAGTCACCGTCATTAAAACCCGTGGCAACCGCTATGGGCATATGATTCTACGTGGCGGCAAGCATCCAAACTATGACAGCGTGAACATTGCGCAATGCGAACAAGCTTTGGCTAAGGCCAAGTTACCGCAGAATATTGTAGTGGATTGCAGCCACGGCAACTCCAGCAAGCAACACGCTCTGCAAGTTTTAGTCGCGGAGAATGTCGCCAGCCAAATTTTAGAAGGCAATCGCTCGATCATGGGCATTATGCTGGAAAGTCATCTGTTCCCCGGCAATCAAGCGATTCCCACTGATTTAAGCCAGCTGAAATACGGCGTATCGGTAACGGATGCTTGTATTGATTGGGATACTACTTCACAACTCTTAAAGCATCTGAATGGACGCTTGAAAAATGTGTTAAGAGAGCGTCGCTTGTAATCTTTTAGTTTGGGGCTGTTGTTTAGGCAGCAGCCTTAAATCTCGTAGACTAATTATTATATTTTGCATAAAAAAATTGACTTTATTGAAATTTAGGCTATAAATTCCCAACACCCCCTTTTATTGAGGCGCACTATGAATCCATCACGTCGCCAGTTCACACAGAAGTTATTAGCTTTAAGTTGCATGACTGCTTTCTCTGGAACAACCGGAGGGCTTTTACTTTTCACGCCAAGACCTGCTCTTGCTGTAACTGACCCTGCTACAGCTATTGCCATTGCACAAACTTCATTACAACTGATAGGGATGTTTACAAATAGTCCCGATGGAGGCTATGAACTAGGAAAAATTAACCTTGAGCTAACTAGAGAAGTTTTAAGGCAAATTAGTGATATTAATGTGGCCTTAGCCAAAATTTCTGGTGACTTACTGAGGATAGAAGAGGCTATTAAAAAAGAAATTGTTATTAATACCCTTAGGGAATACCAAGATACCATTAACAGTTGTCTGCAGCGCTATGATGAAATCATTGAGAGTGGTAATACGAAAACACTGAGTAATTATGCAAAAGAAAAATTAAAGCAAGCTCATGATGATCTTGTTGAAACTCGTGCAAAAATCACCACACGAACTGATATACATCACCCGCTTATTTTGAATATTGCTGCGCTTTGCTTAAAGCCTGAAATAAGAATGGCAAGTGATTTGTATGCTGAACAAGGAGACTTACTTGGCATATTAAGATCTTACAAAAGATTTTTTGATATGGCACTGAATGTTAATCACCCTACCTCACTGAGCAATTACTACAAAAACTCTACTAATAAGAAACTACAATCTGAACAAAAGCTAAATACTTTAGCCAGTTGGAAGACAGGTTATGCCGCTTTAAATAGAGAGACTGCTTATTATTATATTGATGTATATACGAAGCCTGATAGAACATCTGAGGAATATTCCACATTTTGTTGAGTAGTAAAATATGTTAGATTTTTTCGTAAACTCTGCTATTGCTGATATCGGAAACTGCACTAAGACTCACTCTTGGTATGTCAAGGCTGGATATACTAATAGAACGTATAGGCGATTGATATTAGAGCAAAAGGAGTTTCAAATTAAGACAAACCGTGAAAAAACCCCAACTTTAACCTATTACCAATATAGCGCCAATTATCCACCTGCTCAACAAGAACCTGAATACTCTGATGGTGCGTTGATAGGAAATGGTTATAGTAATCAAGCCCCCTCTAGAAAACATTACCCAGTACCACCCGAATTTCAAGGTAGGGAAGCCAAGAATGCCCATGAGCAACATAACTTTGATCAGGATTATGCAACGATGGCAGAAGTTATTAAAGCGTACAATGAAGAGATTGTAGATGAGAAAATGTGGGAAGCGGCAGAAATGCTAGCGAAAAATACGCAAGATCGTATCAATAAATTGATCAATTTGGTTGCATCATCCACTTAAAAAAGAGGACTTTACCATGAGATATATGACTTTAATTCTTATATTACTCATGCTGCCCTTTAATACTTACTCTTCAGATGTTTTAGGGTCATTACAACGAGCACAAAGAGAGTTTGATAGTGGAGTAAGCAACATTAATCAAATAATTGAAGCTATTGAAGCGGGTACAGCGGTGGGTGAAGGGGATATAAAAACATTCATGGATAGCTATGGCAACGATACGCTTACTAAATACGAAGATGATATCCAAGCTTTGATGAAGACATTAGCCAAAGAAAAAAACAATTTTGAAAAATATGAAATAGCGGCTGTTGACCCAATGCTCATTATCTCTAATGAAGTGCGCCTCGCTAACCAAGACGCTACTCAAAAAGCACTAACATCTTGGAATAAAAATGCTCAAATGGCACGAGAAAATAAAGAAAAAATGCTGTTAACCGCTGATAACTCAAAGGAACTAGCTGCTACTTTTTCTGAACTACAAGATGCCTCATCAAAGCTCGTTGAGCTAATCGCCGTACCTCTGTCTACTATACAATTTTCAACAGCTACTGCTGCCTCTCTATTTGCTATGTCTGAACAATTCAAATATCTAGCCACCTCATTGAGCGATGCTCACACATCCGCAACAGACCTTAGTAACAAATATAAGACTAATGAAGAAACAGCCACTCTAAACTCTGAATTTTATAACGCTTTACTTCCTGAAAAAAAACAAACTTTTCTTGAGCGAAGCTCTAATAAGGAAGCACTTAATAAATTACTAGATGAACAAGAAGTTGATGCAACAGCATCTGTTGCTTTAAGCGAAGAACTACAAACCACCTTAAATAAAATCAAAGACGAAAACCTGAAGCAAACCTATACACAACGACTCACTGATCTCGAAATTTCTAGACAAAATGCAATTGCCGCAGAGCAAAAAGCCGTTAACGACTTAAAAAGTCTAGAAGAAGAACTCAGTGCAGCCGCCACCCGCCATAAGATACTTGCAGGAATAGCTCTAGCTTTAGATATTAGTAATAAAGCGGTTGCCCATAACGCATCAAACGCACGTGATCAAGAATTAGAAACTCTTAAAGCTAAAAATCAAGAATTAGGTACTAAAATAGAGGCGATGTCTAACCAACAAAATCAGCTAAAAGAAAAAATTAATAACAGTAAAAAACAAATTACTGTTATTAATACGACTATTAATAGTATACGTGTAGAGATAAATGGATTGCCAGCCTCACAACCAGAAGGAAATCTAATTATTAAGCAACCTTGATATAACTTTGCCCACCTGATAAGCGTCTGATCTGAATCTGCACGGCAATTCGCTCGGTCATTTCCTGCACATGCGAAATCACCCCCACTTTGCGCCCTTGGGCTTGAAGCTGATCAAGCGCATCCATCGCCACCCTTAGCGAATCCGTATCTAAACTGCCAAAACCTTCATCAATAAACAGGGACTCTACTTTTACCCGTTGGGAAGACAATGAAGCTAGGCCCAAGGCCAGCGCTAAAGACACTAAGAACGACTCGCCACCCGATAAAGAATGCACGGAACGAATCTCCCCCCCCATATCCTGATCTAAAACCAAGAGTGCTAAACTTTCGCGTACCCGCCGCAGGGTATAGCGCCGTGACAACTCCGCTAGATGCCGATTCGCATAACTGAGTAAAACATCGAGGCTGTATTGCTGGGCAAAATTCCGAAACTTTTTACCGTCTGCTGAGCCAATCAACTCATTCAACTGCCCCCAGACTCGCGCTTGGCTGCTTAAACTATCCAAGTCTGCTTGCAAATCCTTGGCTTGCTCACGGCTTTGTAAATCATTCCGCAAGACCAATAATAATTCTTGCCAAGCCTGTTGAGCGGCTTGGAGTGCTAGTAAATTATCGGCATGTGCAGTTTGCACTTGTTCAAGACTCTGAGCATTTAGCCGCAAACTTTCATGCTGCACTAACTGCGCTTGACGCTCAGCTAACACGGCTTGCGCATTACTGGTGGCCGTTTGTAAGGCTTGTAAAGCGGCACGTTCTTGTTGCAACCAAGCGGGTTCATAGCTTAATAGCGAACCTAGCTCAAACTCATCCAACTCAAAACCTGCTTGCTTGAAGCTCATAAGGCAGGCTGCTAAGTCCTGCTGAGCCTGACTCTGTTGTTTGGCATATTGAGTGCTTAAAGCTTGCAACTGAGCTACGGCTTCTACCGCACGAATCTGCTCTTGATTAGCTTGCTCCAATGAGCTTTGTGCCTGCTTAAATGCTAGCGTTAATTGCTCTAATTTAGCCTGCCAATCCGCTTCAAAGGCAGCCACAGCTTGCCCTGCTAATAAGCTAGCGCGTTGAGTTTGTTGGCTTTGTAGCTCACTATTGAGCTGTGCAGTTTGCTGCTGGAAACGCTCCCAAGCTTGCTGTGCTTGTTGTAGTTCAAAATTCAGTTGAGTTTGCTGAGTAGTTAATTCAGTTGTTTGTTGAGCTAAGCTTTCCGCCGTTTGCTGTTGGCTTTGCCAAGCCGTTACTTGAGTGCTGCAGTGTTGCGCAAAATGTTCGGGTGAATTTAACCAAGCCGCTTGCCAAACTGTGTCGACAAACCCGACATTTAACTGCTGCAAACCATAATTCAGTTGGTTGGTAAAGTCTACTTGGCTTTGCTGCAAATACTGTTGCTGCGTTTGCAGTTGCCGCTGCTGTGCTATTAAGTCGTTCAGCTGCTCTTGGGCTGTTAAATTGGCTTGTTGGGCTTGATGAAAAGCGCTTTGGGTTAGCTCAAGCTGTTGAAAACTTTGGCGTGCTGTTTGTGCTTGTTGCTTGACAGTCAAAAGCGCTTGCTGCTTAGTGGCTAATTGCTGTTTTAGACTTAGCTCAATAGCTTGCTCAGTCACCAAATTTGCATAGGCTTGCCAGTTAGTTTCAGCTTGAGCATTCGCTCGTTTTGCCTCCGCTAAAGATTGTTCTAAATGACTAGATTGCTGTTGATATTGAAGCTCGTGTGCTTGCTCCGTTGCGAATTGCGTTTCTAAAACCTTTAAGGCTTGGCGCTGTTGTAAATAGTCTTGATGCAAACTCTCTAATACTGCATCTAAGGCTGGATTATGTTGCGCATACGGATGCTCGGTTGCACCACACACCGGGCAAGCATCACCCGCCTTGAGCTGAGCACGCCAAACCGCCGCTTGATCTGCACAAGCCGCTTCCGCTAAACGCCAAGCATGTTCAGCACGCTCGCAATCCCGCTCTAAGCTAGGTCGCTGAATATTGAGCTGCTCGAGCGCTTGCTGGCAACAATCTTGTTCTACTGCTAGCTGGTGAATATCTGCTTGGAGTTTAGCTGCCGCCTGTTGAGTTGCCAGTAAACTTTGCCATGTTTGCTCGGCTGTTTGTAACTGAGCGCGTTGCTGTTCAAGGTTTTGATGCTGTTGAGCGAGAACGTCTAAATCAAAGGCGGCGGCTTGGGTTTTACTGGTTTTATACAGCGCTTCTGCTTGCGCTAAGTCTTGCTGCTCAGCATTCATCGCCAACTGAGCTTGCTCAACGGCTGTTTGGATTTGAGCTAATTTAGCTTGCCCAGTTTTAAGCTCAAGCGCCGAGTTCTGCTGATTGGTTAAACTAGCTTTGGCTTGTTGCAAGAGGCGGTGCCAATGCGGCCAATGCTCAGCTAGCGATCGCCATTGCTGATTAGCTAACAGCCAGTCACTGATTTGGCTGGATTTATCCGCTAATTGCTCTAAACGCTTCGCTTGCTCAGTTTGCCTGTTTTGTAAGTTCACCAATACTTGCTGCGCTATCGTTTGCTCAGCAACCGCTGCTTCACAGCGTGGCACTAGGGTTTGAATAATCGTATCCAGCTTACGAGCTTGCAGCAGCATCGGTTGCAAGTTTTGATAGGCAGCTTGTTGCTGTTCAAGTTGCTGCTTAGCCGTGTTTAACTGTTGTTGAGTGAGTTGCTGCTTAGTGACTGCTAAGGAATAGTGGGTATGCGCAGCTTGCTGATCAGCTTGTGTTTTGAGCAGCGCTTGCTTAATCCGCTCTACATTTTCAACGATAGTGCGGGCGGGCTGAATAGCCTCTAGCTTGCTTAAAAACTGCTGCCGGGCGGTGGCGGCTTGTTCGTTGGCCTGAGCGTTGGTTAATAAAACTTCTGCAGCCATACAAGCTTGCTGAAATTGCGCTGCTTGTTGATACCACTGCCATTGCAGCTCTAATTGGCTACGCTCTAGCTCTAAGCTTTGTACCTGTAATTGGGCTTGGCTGCTGGCTAATTCTTGCTGCTGACGCTGTTCGGTACTGAGTACATTTAATGCTGCTAAACGCTCGCGTAAGTTGTTTAGGCTCTGCTCAGCCGACTTAGCACGTTGATAAGCACGGCGCGATAAATCTGCAAATAAATCCGTGCCGGTTAAAGTCTGGAGCAGCTCAGCACGCTTATCATCTGAAGCTTTCAAGAAAGCTGAAAATTCATTTTGGGCGAGCAACACTGCGCGCGTGAATTGCTCAAAACTCAAGCCAATGCGCTCAGCAATCGCCACTAAGACTTCGGTTTTCCGCGCGCTCCCAAGCGGCTGTTGGTTAGCTAAACACAGCAGCGACATTTCGGAATTTTGTAAGCGCCCTTCTGACTTAATCCGCGCCCGCCGCACGCTCCAATGGGCGCGATAGGCCAAACCATCATTGCCGACGAAATCCACTTCAGCGAAAGCTTCCGCAGCACCGCGCCGTAGGATATTGCGTGGATCACGCGGCGCTATGGTTTCGCCGGATACATCGGGCAGATTCTGCCCACGATAACCTTCACGCGGTAAGCGCGGCATATCGTCGTAGAGCGCTAAGCATAAAGCATCCAACAAGGTACTTTTGCCTGCGCCCGTTGGTCCAATAATAGCGAAAATACCAGTGCTAGCGAGTGGCTCAGCGGTGAAATCAACTTCAAACTGACGCGCCAACGAGGCTAGGTTTTTCCCGCGAATCGCTAAAATCTTCATTCCACGATCTCAAGTTGAGCATCTTGCAGCAATACATTAAAGGCTTGGGCTAACTCTTGGGGCAGCTCGGTAGGATATTTCTGACGATAGAGTTCTTCGAGTAAATTCAAGGGGTCAAGCTGTTCTAATTCATCCAAGGAAATGGGGGCTAGCTCAGTGCTTTCTGCCTCCGAACGCGCATAGCTAGTCTCAATTTTGGCTAAGTGGACGGGTTTATCTTTGAGCGCTTCCTCAATCCGTACCCGTAAACCCGGCTCGGGGGCTGTTAATTGCACACGCACTTCCAGATAAGGTTGTTGCTTCTCAGGTAAAACGGCGAGATCCAAGCTCTGCAGGCTTGCCAAGACTTCAGTCAAGGGCATTGGTTTGGCAGGAATTCGCAATAAATCAACGAAGCGCGGAATCCGCAGCGGTTGTACCGCTTTAAGCTCAGCACCCTCAAAATCAACACAGAGCACTTGATGCGGATAGTTGGTTTCTGCAAAAGACATCGGCAAGGGGCTACCGGAATAGCGAATCCAGTCTGCGCCACCCACGGCTTGCGCTAAATGCAAATGCCCAAGTGCGACATAAGAGAGGTCTTGGCTAAACACACTGGCGGGTAAGGCTTCACTATTGCCAACCACAATCCGCCGCTCCGAATCCAACGAGGCCGCGCCACCTTGCAAATAGCAATGCCCCAAGGCAATGAGCGCTTGCTGAGGTTCTGCTTTAGCTTGAGCAAGCTTTAAAGTCTGTTGATAAACTTGTTGCACACCCGCCAGAAAAGCATCTTGCTCAGTGTCTACTTTAGGTAAATCCGCAGGGCGTAAAAATGGTACGGCTAAGCACCAAGCCGCAATTTCGCCTGTCTTGTTTTTTAAGGGTACGACTAAAGACTCTAAATCGTGCCCACCTGCACGCCATACTTGCCCACTTACCACCGCATCCAATAACTGTAAAAACGGTCTGGGCGCTTCTAAACGCGCCGGTGAATCATGATTGCCAGCAATCAATACCGTATTCAAATGCGGCAAACGCGCCCGCGCCTCGGTCAAAAATCTATAGAGTTGCTGTTGCGCCAAGGCGGATGGATTCGCGGTGTCAAACACATCACCTGCAATAATTAAAGCATCAGTTTGCCGTTCAACTAGGGTGTCTAGGAGCCAATCTAAAAAGCATTGCTGCTCATGGCTACGCTCAAAACCATGCAAAGTTTGCCCGAGATGCCAATCGGCGGTGTGAATTAAACGCATGGGCTTGTTAATCAATCAACCCCTCAATAAAATTTTCTAATATCAAGAATAAACCTGCCTCATCCAACACCATCACCCCCAAACTTTCCGCCTTCTCCAATTTAGAACCCGCCTCTGCCCCTGCAATTAAAGCAGTCGTTTTCTTTGAAACACTGTTCGATACCTTCGCACCCAAGTTTTCCAAATCGGCTTTTATCTCCTCACGGGAGCGGCTTAAAGTGCCGGTGATCACATAGGTTTTACCTGCTAGTGGCAAGGCTTCGGCGGGTTTGGCTTCGTAATTCGACCAATGCACGCCTAGTTCACGCAAATTATTGATGGTTCTAAGGTTATGTTCTTCTTTGAAAAAATTACTGATGCTATTCGCACTAATCGGCCCTATATCGGGGATTAATTTTAAGGTTTCTTCATTCGCAGCTTGCAGCGCTTCGAGCGAGCCGAAATAGCGCGCTAAGGCTTTAGTGGTTGATTCGCCTGCATCGCGAATCCCCAAACCGTAAATAAAGCGCTCTAAGGTGGTATTTTTGCTGGCATTGAGAGCGGCAATAATATTTTCGGCGGACTTTTCGCCCATGCGCTCTAAGGCAGCAATTTGCTCGATGCTTAAGCGATACAAATCATCGACATGACGAATTAAACCGGCTTCAAAAAACTGCTCGACCAATTTATCGCCCAAGCCATCAATATTCATCGCACGGCGTGAAGCAAAATGCTTAATCGCCTCTTTGACTTGCGCGGGGCAATATAAACCACCCGTGCAACGCGCAACAGCACCCTCTTCCGAACGCTTCACCTCTGAACCACAGACTGGACATTGTGCTGGCAGAGTAATCGCTTGCGCATTGGCAGGCCGCTTTTCCAAGACTACCCGCGCTACTTCAGGAATCACATCGCCCGCCCGCCGCACAATCACAAAATCGCCAATACGCACATCTTTGCGCTCGATTTCATCCATATTGTGCAGCGTCGCATTGCTCACAGTGACGCCACCCACAAACACCGGCTTTAAGCGTGCGACCGGCGTCAATGCACCGGTGCGCCCCACTTGAAACTCTACCGCTTCCAGCTCAGTGATTTCCTCTTGCGCCGGAAACTTATGTGCAATCGCCCAACGCGGTGCACGGCTGACAAAGCCTAATTCTTGCTGAGTTTTAATATCATTGACTTTATAAACCACGCCATCAATGTCATAAGGCAAGCGCGTCCGCTTAGCACCGATTTCATTGAAATACTCCATACAGCCTGGTGCGCCCTGCACGATGTTTATATCAGGGCAAACCCGCAAGCCCCACGCTTTAAACTGCTGCAAAATAGCGTAATGCTTGTCGGGAATCTTGCCGCCTTCGGCTATCCCCATTGCATAGCAAAACATCTCCAATGGGCGTTGTGCAGTCAGGCGCGGATCAAGCTGGCGTAAACTTCCGGCGGCGGCATTGCGCGGGTTAACGAAGGTTTTCGCACCTTCCGCTGCTAAGCGCTGATTGAGTTTATTGAAGCCTGCTTTCGGCATATAAATCTCGCCACGAACTTCTAAGCGCGTCGGGTAATCTTCACCCAATAAACGCAAAGGAATCGACTGAATGGTGCGCACATTAGCGGTCACATCCTCGCCGGTTTCACCATCACCACGGGTTGCCGCACGCACCAATAAGCCATTTTCGTAGAGTAAGCTAATCGCCAAACCATCCAATTTTGGCTCTGCGACATATTCAAGTTCAGCCTCATCTTTTAAACGTTCATGGATGCGTCGATCAAAACTGCCCAACTCTTCTTCGCTAAACACATTCGCCAAAGACAACATCGGCAACTCATGACGTACACTACCAAACTCACTTAAAGCCTCGCCGCCCACCCGTTGCGTTGGTGAATCGGAAGTAATGAACTCAGGGTTAGCGGTTTCTAAAGCTTGCAAGTCACGAAATAAACGGTCGTATTCCGCATCAGGAATTTGCGGATCATCCAACACGTAATACTGATGATCATGGTGGCGAATTTGAGTTCGTAAGGCTTCGATTTGTTCTTGTACGCTGGGCATAAAAAAAGCACCTTATTTAACTATTGGTTTGGAGCTGATTATACGTAGAGCGGCTAAAACAGGTTAGCCGCAGCGACTTAACGCACAAATACCGCGATCGACTCAACATGCGCCGTATGCGGGAACATATCCATCACACCAGCACCCAACAGTTTATAGCCTTGAGTATGCACCAATTCACCCGCATCACGCGCTAAAGTGGCGGGGTCACACGATACATAGACAATCCGCTCGGCTTTGAGTTTGCCTAAATGCGGAATGACTTCTTTTGCACCCGCACGCGGCGGATCCAGCAAAATGCGCTCATAGCTACGCTTCAGCCACGGCTCTTTGCTCAAGTCTTCGCTCATTAAATTACAGACATAGTAATCAGTATTTTGTAGCTCGTTGGCATGAGCAGCAGCGCGTGCGCGTTCGACCATCGCTTGATCACCCTCGACGCCAATTACTTGCGCTGCTTGACGTGCTAAGGGCAGCGTAAAATTGCCAAGGCCACAGAATAAATCGAGCACAGTATCGGTGGATTTCAGCTCTAATAATTCGAGGGCGCGCATCACCATTTTACGGTTGAGCGCTTGATTCACTTGAATAAAATCCAGCGGCTCAAACTGCACTCGGGTATTAAAATGCGGATGCAGATAGGCCAAACTGCGCTCGCCATACACTTTATGGACGGTCTGTGGCCCCGCAGGTTGGAGATAGAGTTCAAAATTAAATTCGCGGGCAAAATTCAGCAGCTTTTCCGAATCACCAGCTGATAGAGGTTGCATATGACGTACCACCAAAGCCGCCACTTCATCATCCCCAATCGAGACTTCGATCTGTGGCAAGGTATCGCGCGCATCCAGACTAGTGGCTAAATCTTTTAAGGCGGTAATGCGCTCACCAACTAACGGATGCAAGACTTCACAGCGGGAAATATCGGCCAGCAAGCCGCCATTTTTTTCCCGAAAACCGACTAAAACTTGCTGCTTCTTCCGCACCCAACGTGCACCCAAGCGGGCTTTACGCCGATATGCCCAGCCATCAGCGGTTAACGGCTCAAACACTGTTTCAGGCTGCACTTTGCCAATATGCAGCAAATTATCGAGTAAAATCTGCTGCTTATAGAGAATCTGTGCCTCCAGTGAAATATGCTGCCAACTGCAACCGCCACAAATCGAAAAATGCTGACATTTAGGCTCGACTCGATTCGGTGAAGCACTAAGCACCATCTCAACCCGACCTTCATCGTAATTAGCCTTGTAAGAGGTATAACGGAACGCGACCTTTTCTTCAGGCAAAGCACCTTCAATGAACACCGTTTTGCCATTGACACGCGCCACCCCTTTGCCCTCAAGGGTTAAGGAAGTAATTTCGGCTTCAACTAGGGGACTATTTTGGACACCACGGGATTTGTGTTGGCGACGACTCATGCTCCGACCTCCCAAGCTGCTTCAAATACCTGCAAATGCTCTTTCCCAGATTGCGTCAAAACCTTACGCACTAGCGCAGATTCCTTTGCATAGCGTTCGGCATCAATTTGCCCACGCATCAATTGAAAACGCAGATAAACCAGCCAAGTATTCAGAACATCGGTTTCGCAATAATTGCGGATTTCAGCGATTTTGCCCTCTTGGAAAGCATCCCAAACTTTCGAGCCATCCATGCCCATTTTGCCGGGAAAACCATACAAGGTTGCTAATTCATCTAACGGCGCATTGGCGCGCCCACTATAGAGTGCCAATAAATCCATCAGATCGGTATGGCGCTGGTGATAGCGGCTAATGTAATTATTCCATTTGAAGCTGTTATCGTCATCGCCCATATCCCAATAACGGGGGGCAGCAATCTTGTGCAGCATGGCGCGATAATGAATCACTGGCAGGTCAAAACCGCTGCCATTCCAAGAGACTAAAGTCGGCGTGAAGCGCTCAATCCCATCAAAAAAGCGCTGCAGAATATCTTTCTCATCCGCTTTTTCATCGCCGAGTGACCAGACTTTGAAATCATCACCGCGCCCACGAAAAGTCACCGAAATCGCCACCACCCGCTGGAGATGATGAGCTAAAAACTCTGAGCCACCGGTTTTTTGCGCACGCAAATGAAACATCGCTTTAGCAACACCGCTCGCATCCAAATCGCCCAAGCCATAAAGCTTGCGCCCGCCTTCAATATCGGGAACGGTTTCAATGTCAAAAACGAGCGTATTCATAACTTCAAATCCTGCCGGTGCAAAGGTGGCTCATCATACAACAAGCTGTGCTTGGGGGGAAAAGCTCTTGCAGTTTGCTGTGATGCTTGCAAAATAGCGGCTATGGAAATGCTCGCAACTCCACTACTGCAAATCGCCTGCCTGTTTATTTGGCAATGCTCCACTAATCATTACGGATGTTTTACTCTCACGCTTACACCAGCATTTAAATAAAACTGTTATGACCTAGCACTAAGGTGGATACCAATAACGCACTTCAGGATCGTCTTTCTTAATCAGTACGAATTGATTGGCAAACACTCGATATTCTGCACTCCATTGGCCATCCGGCCATTGGATGCGGATGGTGGCGCGTTCGGCGACCCCTAAACCGACATGCACGAAACCTGACTCCCCCGCAGCATGTCCGCCACCCACTTGAATACGGCGAATTTGCGAAGGTACGCCAGTTTTAATCGCTAGCGTCGCGCCCACGGCATGGCGATTTGCACCAGCTTGAGATAATTCGATTTGCAGCCAATTGCCCATCGGCTGCGTTCCTTTAGCAGTTTTCGCGCCCAAATTACGAAATACACTGACCAGATCTTTACGATTCACGACGATTAAATCAAGCAAACCATCCGCATTGAAATCATGCACACTCGCTCCACGCCCACGCCGTGCTAAATCAATACCGGCTTCATGCCCGGCTTCGTAAAACTTCTTATTCCATTGCCCAAGCAATAAATTATCCGGGTCAACAGCCGCAAAGTCTGGCATGGCTTCGACATTACCTTTAGCGATGAATAAATCCAATTTGCTGTCATTATTCAGATCATCAAACTCAGCATGCCAGCCGGTCGAGGGGCGCAAATCTTCACCGGCATACGGGCGATGTGCCGTCGCTTGGCGTTCATAAGCCACATCTTTATAAATGGGACGGTCTTCTTCAGCTTCATCGTCCAAAACTTGTAAGCGCGTATCGCCCATTGAAGTCAAGGCATACTCAGGGAAACCATCGCCCTCTAAATCGCCTTCGGCGATGCCCATCCCCCAAATCAACACGCGCTGCCAGCCATCATTACGGCTATATAATTTCGGAAGATTATCCGCAGGAATACGCCAAAGCTGTTCTTCACCTTCGCGATAATATTGGCGGTCATTAGTGATCCGTAGCGAGGGTTCGCCACTTTTGCTCCAATCGGTAAATAGCATGGATAAGGCACAAAACCCGGGCGCTAATGCAGTACGCTCATGGTAATCCGGCTGATCTTTGGAGCTAGGGCGCAGTAAGTCATTTTCATGGCAAGTGCCCCACGGCGAACCCGGTGCTGAACGATCCACATAATTACCAAACGCTAAAGTCGGATAGTTTTGACCTTTTTCAAAACTAGCGGCAAAAGCCGTCGTCCAAGCATTGCCACCGTCATAATTCCACAGCTTATTCGCTTTGCTGAAACTACAATCTTTGCCACCTTTTAATAAGATATTGCGCCCCACGCGCAGCAGGACTAAATCTTGAAAGCCATCATTATCAATATCTAAGGGATAAGCGCCAGTGACTTGCTTTAAATCACTTTCGTCCAGCTCCAAGGCTTGAGGTTTGAAAACCAAATGTTGGCGCGGCTTACTAGCATTGGTATAGAGCTTAGCAGTTTGCTCACCACCGGCAATCAATACATCCGGCAGCCGATCTTGATTGCAATCTAACACCGCTAAACCACCACCCACAAAAAACTCCCAAGGCCCGGTGTACTCCTGAGCAATCCCTGAGCTAGCCGACTCATCCTGCATAGCTGGAATATCCATCGGCGCAGCAGCCGGAGGAGTTGCAGTATCTGCACCCACCAGAGAGCTGATGAAGCAACTAGTCACTAATAATTTTTTTAAGGCTTGCATCATTCGATAACCAAGGTCTTTAAATAGGCCATCAGGTTCGAGCGCTCAACATCTGTCAAGGCAAGATATGCATCACGCGCGGCACGCCCTTCACCACCATGCACACGAATCACTTCATTTAACGTAAGTTGATCGCCACGATGTCCATAGGGTGCGGTGGAGGCAATGCCCCAAAGCTCCGAAGTCATAAATTGATCGCGCTCCACAAAGCGTTGTGACAGCAACTCATTCCCTAAAGCAGCCACTTGTGCATCTGCAATCACATGCCGCTTCAGATCACCAAACAAAGGGATTAAAACTTCACCTTTTTCATTACGCTTCAAACCTTTAGCCCAAGCTTGTAAAGCAAAATTATAACTTGTCTTCACATCCGCACTTTCACCTTGGCGTAAAGTCCCCGCAGTGTCCCACAAACCCGGATCAGTGAAGGTCAAACTTTTCAAAGGTAGAGCTGGGGTATGGCAGCTAGCACATTGAATTTTCTGGAAAAGCTGTTCACCTTCACTCGCCGCTTGTTGCCATTTGGCATCTTCTGGCTGCTTTTGAATGGGTGGCGGTAAGCTAGCTTGCCAAGCGACTAAAGCGGAGATATCAGCGGGTGTCATTTCATTCTGGATGCCATCTTCATCGAAGTCATCCTCACCCGTCCAACGACCGCCAAAGCGCTCGATGGCTTGCATGCCATGATGCTGATTCATCGCATTGATGGTGAATTGGCGTAACGAGGCAAACACACCTTTTTGGCTAAAAGGGCGAATAATTAAATCGGTATCAATACCTTGAATCGCGCTTAAATCCACCACGCCATCCGGCTGAGCGGTGATAACCCCATAGGACACTCCTTTACTCAGCAATTCTACTTTCACTGGCTGCTGACTACTGCGGGCTTGCTCTAACGCTGTAGTACGAATGCTATGCAAGTCAGTGGTCATTTCACGAGCTAATAATTCAACTAAGCCTGCCCCAAATAAATGATTGGAATTACGCTCATTAGAGAATTGCGGATCAAGGCTATCAAAATCGGCATTCACAAAGCCTTCGGAGACAAATACATTAGCCGCGAAATCCCCCGCCCCCCCCAATTTTGGTTCGTTATGACAAGCCGCACAAGCGGCTGCATCTAAGCCAGCAGTACGACTAAAGGTAAACTCACTGACTCGCTTACGTTTAGTAGGAATAATCGCTTGCGTAGCTTTCGGGCGACCAGCCCCTTCTTCGCGGGTGAAGCGTGCTTTAAATAGCTCTTCGCCATAATCGCGAATAGCCTCTAATTGCTCAGGAGAAACTTCACCATTCGGTAACTGGAAATCAGGTCGCAAGTGTTGATCAAGCCAAGGCTCATTAGCAGCAACCACCCAGTTACTAGCTACCGATAAAATCAAGGCTATTAGCCAGCTGGATTTCATCCGCCTAACCCCAGATTGCGATCTAAGGTTTGCAAAGTAGTAATCGCACAACCTAGATGAATTAACTCTTGCGAATCCTCATAGCAATAAAGGCTGACATCGCTGGCTTCCAGCATATTGCCATTGTGGCGCAGGGCGTTGCGAATCTCTGGTTCCATTAAGTTGAAAGCGCGCACACCACTGCCAATAAAAGCAATCGTAATCGGGTCAATCAAGGCAAATAAACTGCGTAGGGCTTTACCCAAAGCACGCCCTGCTTCACGGTATGCTTCGCGCTCAATCCCATCAACTTCATGAGCACGCCTAGCCAAATCCAACATCCCAATAGGATCAATTTCATCCACGGGTGGACTTTGCTCTGGCAAACCCGTTACCCGCCGCCAGATAGCATAATCGCCCACATAGGCCTCGACACAACCATGCTGCCCACAACGGCATAAGGCGCCAGCGTCATCCGCATGTACCATATGCCCAAACTCAGCAGCGGAGGATTGACGCCCAATAAAACGCTTACCTTTCAGCACTAAGCCCATACCAATCCCTGAGCCTAGTAAAATCGCCGCGAAATCATCACCAAAGCGCTTGGAGTCTTGCCAGTGCAAGGCTTCTGCCGCCATATTGCAATCATTCGCGACCCAGACAGGCACGTTAAAGGCTCGATGTAACATCTCACCTAGCGGTACATTAAGCAGTCGGGTCATCGGTGACCACAACATAATTTGCCCACCTGCATCGACCACACCTTGCACACCCACACTAATAAAACGTAACGGCATCGGGTTAATAGTTTGCTGGCTGATCAAGCGCGTCACCATGCGTAATAAATAATGATCAAAGTCTTCTAAGCGGGCAGTACGCGACTCAAAGTGATCTTCAGCTGTTGCTAACACCTTACCTGCATAGTCTTGCAGCCGTGCAGTCAATTTATTAATCGACAGCACCATCACTACAATGCAGCCTACTTGTGGGTTCAGCGCTAAAGTTACCCGTGGACGCCCCCGCCGATTCACCGTATCTTGGCTTTGATTTTGCTCAGATTGGTTTAGGAGTAGCCCGTCTGTGATCAAACCTGAAGTAATCGTCGATACCGTTGCTGGTGATAAGCCCGTGTACTCCACAATCTCTGTGCGTGATACCGAACCGTGACGTCTTAGAACTTGTATGATTGAACGCGTATTCTGGCGTCGAACGTCATCTGTACGGACTAATGCAGGCATTTTCACCCTCTCTAAATAATTTGACTAGCAAACTAAATCTAGTTGCCGCCAATAAAAATCATTTGAAAAGTATATTGACACAGGTTTTTTTTTGCGTCACTATTTTTTTCGAGACTTAAAATAAAATAGTCAGCTGTCATCAAAACGTACTAACTTGCATATCTCTTTGGAGGAGATTACATGAAAAAGTCTGTTATTTTACTAGCGAGCGCAATGGTGCTAGCTGGTTTTGCCGCGCCAAGTTTTGCTAAAGACAAAGTCATTGGGGTGTCTTGGTCAAACTTCCAAGAAGAACGCTGGAAAACTGACGAAGCTGCCATGAAAGCCGCTATTGAAGCCGCAGGCGATAAATACGTTTCTGCAGATGCTCAAGGTTCAGCTTCTAAGCAATTAACTGATGTTGAAAGCTTAATCGCCCAGAAAGCCAATGCTTTAATCATTCTGGCACAAGACTCTAGTGCTATTGGCCCTGCGGTAGAAAAAGCCGCTGCTGAAGGCATTCCTGTGGTGGGTTATGACCGCTTAATCGAAAACAAAGATGCTTTCTACATCACTTTCGACAACAAAGAAGTCGGTCGCTTACAAGCTCAAGCGGTGTTAGCGGCTAAACCTGAAGGTAACTATGCCTTTATTAAAGGTTCGTCTGCAGATCCTAATGCTGACTTCTTATTCTCCGGTCAAATGGAAGTGCTGAAAGCAGCTATTGATGGCGGCAAAATTAAGAATGTGGGTGAGGCTTATACTGACGGTTGGAAGCCAGAAAATGCTCAGAAAAACATGGAGCAGATTCTAACGGCTAATAACAATAAAGTGGATGCCGTCGTTGCTTCTAATGATGGTACTGCAGGTGGTGCAGTCGCGGCGTTAACCGCACAAGGTTTAGCGGGTTCAGTACCGGTTTCGGGTCAAGATGGTGACCATGCTGCCTTAAATCGGATTGCTACCGGTAGCCAAACAGTTTCAGTTTGGAAAGACTCCCGCGAGCTTGGCAAAAATGCAGCTACGATTGCTGCAATGCTAGCGGATGGCAAGAAAATGGGTGAAATTCCTAATGTAATGAAATGGGCAGATGGCCCTAACAAAGTGGAAATGAACGCTATTTTCTTGAAACCAGTCGCGATCACTAAAGACAATTTGAATGTCGTTATCGATGCAGGTTGGGTCAAGAAAGACGTAGTTTGCCAAGGTGTTAAAGCCGAACTTGCTGCTTGTAAGTAAAAAAAGCATCTAGCTTGAGTTAGTTAAAATGCCCCTCCTCTCCCCTTAGAGGAGGGTTTTAAGGATGATGCTTATGAATACCACTACAACGCCTGATAAAGCTCGTGCTAGCGAGCTAGGGCCAGTCGCAAAATTTTTCAAAGCCACAGAACTCGATACCCGCATGCTCGGTATGATCGGCGCTATGCTAGTAATTTGGTTTGTTTTTAATCTCTTATCTGGCGGTTTATTTCTAACCCCACGCAATTTATGGAACCTGTCGGTACAAACGGCGGGGGTGGGCGTAATGGCAACCGGTATGGTTTTGATTATTGTTACCCGCCATATTGACCTATCCGTTGGCTCGATCTTGGGTTTTGTCGGCATGATTATGGCGGTCACTCAAGTCGAAATTCTGCCCAAATTAGTCGGCCTTGATAATCCAATGACTTGGCTAATTGCCTTAAGTATTGGGATTTTACTAGGTGCTGCTATTGGCGCTTTCCACGGTTATGTGATTGCTTATTTAGGTGTGCCCGCTTTTATTGTGACTTTAGGTGGTTTATTAGTCTGGCGCGGTGCTGCTTGGTGGGTCACTTCAGGGCGTACTGTTGCACCGATGGATGAAACCTTCCGTTTAATGGGCGGTGGCCCGTATGGTTCAATCGGTGCTACTGCCAGTTGGGTGGTAGGAATACTGTTATGCATAGGCATTCTCGTTGCCATTATCAATACCCGCCGCCAGCGTTTACGCTTTAATTTTCCTTTACGTCCTATGTGGGCGGAAATCTTCCTAGCCGTATTAGGTTGTGCCGTGACTTTGGGGATTATCGCCATCTTCAACGCTTATCCTTGGCCAGCAAAAATCGCGTCTGATTATGCGCAAGCCCACAATCTCGTAGTACCCGAAGGTGGCTTATTTATCGCACATGGGATTGCTGTGCCGGTGATTATTGCGCTAGTGGTGGCTTTAGTGATGACCTTTATCTCTAATCGCACTAGCTTTGGGCGCTATGTCTACGCCATTGGTGGCAACCCCGAAGCAGCCGAATTAGCGGGGATCAATACGCGCTGGATTACTATGAAAATTTTCATGCTAATGGGCGTTTTATGCGCGATTGCTGCGGCTATTTCCACTGCACGCTTGAATGCGGCTACCAATGCGTTAGGAACTTTAGATGAACTCCTAGTCATTGCGGCAGCGGTCATTGGTGGTACTTCACTCGCAGGTGGCTCAGGAACCATTATTGGTGCCATGCTGGGTGCGCTACTCATGCAATCGCTCCAATCGGGGATGATTTTATTAGGCGTGGATACACCGCTACAAAATATTGTCGTCGGGATTGTGCTAGTAATTGCCGTTTGGATCGACACCCTCTATCGCAAGCGTACTGCTTAAACCGGAGTAAACATGATGAGTGAAGCAAAAACACCTCTGGTTGAAATGCGTGATGTGTCCATCTCTTTCGGTGGGATTCATGCAGTCGATCATGCCTCGGCTGATTTGTACGCAGGCGAAGTGGTAGCCCTACTAGGGCATAATGGAGCCGGTAAATCCACCTTCATTAAAATCCTCTCGGGCGCTTATAAACGTGATGGCGGGCAAATCTTTATTAATGGTCAAGAAGCAACCATTAATAATCCGCGTGATGCCAAAGCCTATGGTATTGAAACGATCTATCAAACCCTCGCTTTAGCCGATAATGTCGACACGGCGGCTAATCTGTATCTTGGTCGGGAATTAAAAACCAGCTGGGGGACCTTAGATGATGTCGCAATGGAAGCAGAAGCTCGCAAAGTCATGGGGCGCTTAAATCCACGTTTCCAACGCTTTAAAGAGCCCGTAAAAGCTTTATCAGGCGGCCAACGTCAATCGGTCGCGATTGCGCGGGCGATCCTCTTTAATGCTCGCATCCTGATTATGGATGAGCCAACAGCGGCTTTAGGGCCACAAGAAACAGCGCAAGTCGGCGAACTAATCAAGCAACTCAAAGCAGATGGTATTGGCATCTTCTTGATTAGCCATGATATTCACGACGTTTTCGACTTAGCTGATCGCGTAACCGTGATGAAAAATGGCCAAGTAGTCGGCACTGCGCATGTGAATGATGTCACCAAAGATGAAGTCTTAGGCATGATTATTCTCGGTAAATGCCCCCCCGGAGCCATTCCGGGGCCGGGTGCTAGTCATTGATTTATAGAAGCCTCTCCTGAGCTTCTCCTGTACTCCCTAGCCGTGCTGGATTGGCTAGGGAGCTTTTTTACTAGCAGTAGCCTGTCTTGTGTGCATCACCTCACCTGAGTTATACACTAAATCTTACAATTCTTAACTTGCACTTTCAGGCCAGCCTTCCGACAATAATAAACTCTTTTTTATCGACTAAGGCTGTTTACTCCAATGAAAAAAGCACTACTGTTAGCTGCATGGATGCCAATCTCTGCATTAGCTGCTGATCTTGATACTGTTTATTTTTACGACAACGCCAGCACTTCAAGCAATGCTGTCAAGAGTAGCTTGGAGGGTAAAGCCCACAGCAACTCACTGCTTCCCCCTGATACCTCAATGGTGGAACCGGACAGCAGTCACCAAGCTACTAAACAAGGCGCATCTACCCACAAAAATACTAGCCGTGCGCTCGGTGCTTTTGCCGTGCCATTTACCTCTAAGCGAGTTTCAGCAGCAACCAGCACAGCGATTGCAGCTAGCTCTAATGCTTATTTAAGTTCAACTTTTCCCTATAGCGCAGTGGGGAAACTTAGCTTTCAAGCCTACGGCGCGGATACCTTCTGTTCAGCCAGCGTGATTTTAAAAGGCGTGATCGTTACTGCAGCACATTGCATGCAAGATTATGGCGCGGGTTCAGAACGTTTTGGCTCTTATGTATTCCGCCCTAGTAGCTATCAAGGCAGCAGCCCTTATGGTGAATGGACACCGATTGCATCGCTTTGGCCAAATACTTGGACGAAGGGGAATGATATCGGTGAAGGCTCTGCGGTCGATAATGACTTGGCCGTTATGATTTTAGCTAAAAATGCATCCGGCCAATTCGTTAGCGATGTAGTGGGCGGACATTTAAATTACGGCTGGAACAATTATTCATTTTTTAAAGGTAAAAAAACTGGCAACCTGTGGACAGCAGCAGTCACTACTTTAGGCTACCCCGGCTTATTGGATAATGGCGAAATTATGCAACGCTCTGATGGCCCAGCTTATCTAGCAACCTTAAATGAAGCTCATCAAATTTATCAAGGTAGCAATTTTACGGGCGGCTCTAGTGGTGGACCTTGGGTAGTGAACTTTGGTTATGAGAATTCACAATTTAGTAATGGCGCAGGCCCTGGGCAAAACGCCCGGGCCAATGTGGTCATTGGTGTCACGTCATGGGGCACTTCTGATCCAAACAAACCTAAAGATAATTTCTCTTCACAGTTTACCCAAAACAAACGCTACCCGAAGGCAGATTATGGTGGGTTTGGAGCCGGTAATATTGCAGCTTTACTCAACAATATTTGCTCTAAAAAACCAGCCGGTAGCACGCAGACTTTTAAGCAACTAGGTTATTGTGATCAATAATAATTATTAGAAACGTGGTTGGCAGCCGATTAACTGCCAACTGTTTTAAATGATTTCGAGGAGGCGTAAGCCCCAAAAGAAGATAAAACTACTCACTAAACCCGCCAACGTACCTTTAATAAATACGGATTGAGTGGAACCCACATATTTCACCACGCTTTTATCTAACTTATCGAGCTGGCGATCCCGCTGGCCAATAATTAAATCACGCTGATGGACTTGATCATCCCGATGCGCAATCTGATTACGTAAAGCAGCCAACTCACCATCTAAGTGCTGAATGTGTAAAGTCAGTTCTTGGATTTTTTCATCGCGCCGACGAATATGTGCCTCTTTAGCCACAATCGACTGATCACGATCATGAATCGTGGCATCACGTAAGCGCAAGGAATTATCACGCTCTTTAATTTCGACTTCACGAGCATTTAGCTGCGTATCGCGTTTTTCGATTTGGCGATCACGTTCGGCAACCGCGCTATCACGCTCAGCAATCGCGGCATCGCGTTCACGTACAATCTCTTCTTGGCGCTGCAAATCTTTAGTACGTTGCTCTAATTGGGCATCACGCTCAGCGATAGCGGAGTCACGTTCGGCAATCGTTTCCTCACGCATCCCCAGCATTTCATCGCGATCTTGGATAGTTTGATCACGAATCTGCAATTGCACATCACGCTCAGCCAAACTCTGATCACGCATATGGACATCAAGCTGGAGATTGCGAATTTGCTCATCACGACGGCGCACTTCTTCATCGCGTTCGCCAAGAGTGGCCTCACGAGCTTTTAAGTGATCACCTAGGCTAGTGACTTGTTTATCGCGCTCCGTAAGGCTTTGATCACGCTCTTTAATCGTGCCATCACGTACCAACAGTTGCTGGTCACGCTTTTGGATACTGTCATCACGTTGATATAAAGCGACGTCACGCTCAGACAGAGTCTTATCACGCCCCGCCACCATTTCATCACGTTCTTGCAGCTGGGTATTTAAAGCAATAATGCTATGGTCGCGCTCCAGAATATGGGTATCGCGCTCTTTTACGGTATCGTCACGGCTTTTGACTTGCGAATCGCGCAGCTGAATTTGTTTATCCCGCTCACGCAGCTGCAGATCTTGCGCTGTAATTCGCTGATCACGCTCACGGACTGACAAATCGCGATCATGAATCGTTTGCTCGCGCTCAGCTAAGCTGCTATCACGCTCTTTAAGCTGGTTGTCGCGCTCTTTGATTTGATTATCGCGCTCGACCACATCTTGATCGGTTTTCTGGATGCGCTCATCACGTAGTGTTAATTGCCGATCACGGGTGGTAATTTGCAAGTCGCGGTCTTGCAGATGGTCTTCAAGATTTTCAATCGAACCAAGATAATCATAGTTTTTCTGATCGCGACTTAAAATTGCCTGATCACGCTCAACAATATTCCGATCACGCTCAGCAATCGCTTGATCACGCTCAGTCAGCTGTTTATCACGCTCATAAACGGTGAGATCACGTGCTTCTAATTGCTTTTGTTGAGCGACTAAACGCTGATCACGTTCACTGATGAAAGACTCTTTCTCACCAATCCATTGCTCGCGCTGCTTAATCGCTAGATCGCGCTCTTGCAAGGTAGTATTGGTCGCTTCCATATGACGCTGAATTTCTTCAACCCGCAAATCGCGCTCGGCTACTTGGCGATCACGCTCCATCAAATGCTGGTCACGTTTAGCAATTTGATGGTCACGTTCTTTAATTAACTTTTCTTGCTCGAGTGTTTGGCGAGTACGCTCTTGTAAAAGCTGATCACGCTCTTGAACACTTTGCTCTTTTTTAGAAATGGTCTCATCGCGGCTTTGTAGCAAGCGATCTTTATTTTGCACGGCCTGATCAAAGCGCAAGAGAGAACGGTCTTTGTCCTCCATATTGCGGTCGCGCTGCTCAATCAGAGTTTCTTTTTCTTGAATAAGTTTTTCATAAGTGACCAGCTTATTTTCTAAGCCCTTAATGCGCTCTTCCCTGCCCTGCAATAAACCTTCACGTTGATGTAACTGCTCATCTTTCGCTTGTAAGTGTGCATCACGTTTTTGGAGTAAATCTTCTTTAGCAGCAAGATCACGCGCATGGCGCGCGATTAGCTCATCTTTTTCCAGTAGAAAGGTATTGAGTTTCGTTAATTGATTGTCGCGTTCGTCAATGCGCGCATCACGCACACGGACATGGCCATCCTTTTCCAAAAGAATACCCGTCATATTTTGCACGAAGGTATCGCGCTCAGTCAGACGTTGTTGCAATCCTAGCAAGATATTCTTTAGCGACTGTTTATCGGAGGCAGTGAGATATACATTGCTATCCAGTTTTTTGTATATCTCTTTGTCCAATTCTTCCATGTTCATCATTGTTCCTATTGGCAAAAGACAGCGCTGCACCCACATAAGGCTGATCTAGTGAATTTTGGCACAGATACTGATCTTTCGCCACGCACTAAGGCATTTAAAGTCAGTTCTCTGACTCAAAACCGGGCAGAGGAGCGGAACCTACACTGCGCATATTCCGGCTGCGTAGCACTGGTTGATGCACAGAAACCCGACTTTCGCGCCAAACCATCAGAATACCGGCTGTAATGGTGATAGCGGCTCCCACTAGCGTTAAAGTATCGACCGACTCATTGAAAAATAAAGTTCCAAAAATAATCGCCCAGATAATCTGGCTATATTGCATCGGCGCTACCACTGCGGCAGGCGCATTACGATAACCTGTCAAGATGCAGAGCTGGCCAACTAAAGCAAATACACCTAACAAAAACATCAACGATAAGTCTAGTAAACTCATTGGCTTATAGACGAAATATAATAAGCAACCTGAAACAATAATATTCAAAATCAATGGGCTAATAATTAAGGTTGCAGAGACTTCCTCGCGGCCAATTTTGCGAGAAATAATAGCTGCACCGGCCCCACAAAACGCTGAGAGCGCACCAAATAGATGCCCTAACTCCAAACGCTGAGGCGTAGGTCTTAATACCACTAGAACCCCAATCAGGCCGACAATAATAAGCATAGCGCGCACGATATGGATACGCTCACCTAGAAACGGTATTGCCAGCAAAGAAATCAACACCGGCGTGGTGAAGAGCAGCACATAAACTTGTACTAAAGGCAACATGGAGAAAGCTAAAAAAGCGAAGCATAAAGCGCCCACCATCATAGCAGCACGAATAAACACCAACCAAGGATGCACCGGGCGCAAAGAGACAGCACGCGCATCGGTAATCCGCACTAAGGAAAAGGGCACATATCCAAACAGCATCGCGAAAAAAATAATTTGAAAAACAGAGTAGTCACTCAAAACTTTAACTAAAGCATCATGCGCAGAAAACACGGCATAACCGACTAAGGAAATGAGTAAGCCACGTAAGACTAGAGAGTTATTGGTAGTATTCATGATTAAAATAAGTTATTAGACTGGTGATGACCATTCAGCTAGAGAATTGACCATCAACTAAAAGAACAAAACCCTCACAGCAACAACTCTGTCAGAGCCTATTAAGTGTTTTATATTAATAAGCGCATTATAAATCTCAGCATGGCTTAAAAACCAGCTTTATTTCAAAGCGCTTTAGATACTTTTATGCAAGCTAAGTAGTTGAATTAAAATAATTTATAAATTTACCAAGCAAATTAGCACAAGCGTATTAATTAGCAGAACTTGACACTCTCAACAGTCAAGGTATCTAATCGGGGCGTGCAACTTGGAGGAGAAAAGCGACTGTTTAGCAGCGCTTAGTTTGCTAAGTAGTTGGCTTGTTACTTGGTTCGCATATAACTACACATACGAGGAGAATGCACCATTATGAAAAGATTACCCCATTTAATTGCTACTTGTTTATTGGCTTTAGCCCCTTTAAGTATTTCTCATGCTGAAATCGACCAATTCAAAATCATGGCACCTGCTAACCCCGGTGGTGGCTGGGATACGATTGCCCGCACTTTAGGTGATGCTCTCAAAGCCAATGGTCAAGCCAAAAATGTAGTCGTGGAAAACAAGGCTGGCGCTGGCGGTACTATTGGCATGGCTCAATTCATCAATAATGAAAAAGGTAATCCGAATGCCCTACTAGTGGCAGGGGCGATTACTGTTGGTGCGATTGAAACCAATAAATCTCCAGTTAACTTCACGATGGTCGCGCCGATTGCCCGCTTGATGGGCGAATACGATGTGATCGTTGTACCTGACAATTCCCCTTATAAAACCTTGACCGAATTAATGGATGCTGTGAAAAAAGATCCCGGCTCAGTCAGTTTTGGTGGTGGTTCTGCAGGCGGTGTGGATCATATTATTGCAGGTTTGATGGCTGAGAAAGTCGGTGTAGAAGGCTCTAAAGTTAACTACATTCCCTTTGCAGGCGGTGGTGAAGGTAAAGCCGCGATTTTAGGCGGGCAAGTCACTGCTTATTTAAGCGGTTACGGCGAACTGGCTGACCTGATTACTGCGAAAAAAGTGCGTGCTTTAGGCGTGAGTAGCGACAAGAAAATTGAAGGTGTCGATATTCCTACCATGAAAGAGCAAGGCGTCGATGTGGTCTTAGCTAACTGGCGTGCTGTATTTGGTGCTCCAGACATTACTGATGAGCAAAAAGCGGCTTTAACCAAAACCGTTGAAGAAGCCGTAAAGTCAGCTACTTGGCAAGACAAAGCCAAAGCTTCGCAATGGACTGACATGATGATGACAGGCGATGATTTCAAGAAATTCTTGGAAGAAGAGCAAAAAGTAACAGCTGAGACTTTAAAGAAACTCAAAATAGGCGGTTAATATGCTGAAGCGCGTGACCGGCGAGCAATGGATTGCCTTTGGGGTGATCCTTATCAGCTTAATGATGGCTTGGCAAATTACTGGATTATCCCAAACGACGGGTTATGCTAGCGTCGGACCGCGCTTTTTTCCATCGGTCATAGCCTTTGGCTTGCTGATTACGGGGGTGATTTTGTTTATACAAAGTCGTCCTTCTCAACACCCAGAGACTGAAGACAAAACCCAAGATCCCGATCAACCGCTTAATTATGAGACTCCCCAGCCGAATTGGCGGATGTTTGGCATCGCTAGTGCTGCGCTGATTTTGCATATGAGTCTAATTAGCTTCATTGGGTTTACCTTGGCAGGCACTATCTTGTGTTTTGGAATTTGCTTAGCACTTGAATCTCAAAGCAAGATTCGCGATTTGATTTTGTCTTTCCTACTCGTACTGGGATTATTCCATTTATTTAAATGGCTAGGCTTAAACCTGCCAGCCCTAATTACTGGAGGGTTTATCTAAATGGACGGTTTGCACGATTTATTTACTATAGGCTTTGCCACTGCCCTCACCCCGATGAATTTATTATGGGCACTGATCGGTTGTACTTTAGGTACAGCGATTGGGGTCTTACCCGGCGTGGGGCCTGCGGTCACAGTGGCTTTATTATTACCTGTTACCCAAAGCATTGACCCTACAGGCGCTTTAATTATGCTCGCGGGTGTCTATTACGGCGCCATGTTCGGCGGCTCGACCACATCCATCTTGCTCAATACACCCGGTGAAGCCGGGAGTATTGTCTCCGCACTTGAAGGCAATAAAATGGCGAAAGCAGGGCGAGGTGGACCTGCACTCTCGACCGCCGCGATTGGTTCGTTTGTGGCGGGTTCGATTGCAACCGTTTTGCTCACCATCCTTGCGCCGATGATTGCCACTCTGACTTTAAAGCTTGGCCCCGTCGAAATGTGCGCTTTAATGATCCTAACCTTTGCAGCAGTTTCTGCTGTGCTGGGCAACTCACCTTTAAAGGGCGTGATTTCTCTATTAATTGGCTTAGGGATTGGCTTAATTGGTATTGAGCAGCAATCGGGGCAAGCACGCTTTACCTTTGGCTTAGCACCGCTGCTAGATGGCATTGATATTGTTGTTATTGCGATGGGCTTGTTTGCGATTGGCGAAACTTTATATACCGCTACTTATGAAAATCATATCAAAGGTGGTGTTGAGTCTTTAGCAGGTCGATTCTGGATGAATAAATCAGAATGGAAGCGCTCATGGAAACCGTGGCTACGCGGCACTGCGATTGGCTTTCCCTTTGGTACTATTCCAGCCGGTGGCACTGAAATGCCTACCTTTTTATCCTATTCAGCTGAACGCAAATTAGCCCCGCCTGAAATTAAGCAGGAATTTGGTAAAGGTGCGATTGAAGGAGTTGCAGGCCCTGAAGCAGCTAATAATGCAGCGGTTACTGGCACTTTGATTCCACTTTTAACTTTAGGTATTCCGACCTCTGCTACCGCTGCGATTATGCTAGCTGCCTTCCAGCAATATAATATTGCACCTGGCCCACTGCTCTTTGATACCAACCCTGAATTAGTTTGGGGTTTGATTGCCTCGCTCTATATCGGCAATGTCATGCTCTTGGTTTTGAACTTGCCCTTGGTTGGCTTATGGGTGCAACTGCTGAAAGTGCCTCGTCCACTCTTATATGGTGGCATTGTTGTGCTCGCCACGATGGGGGCTTATGCCTTACGTCAAAACTGGTTTGATCTGCTACTCTTATATATTGTGGGCTTGATGGGCTTCTTAATGCGCCGCTATGACTTCCCAGTCGTACCGCTCATTGTTGGCTTAATTGTAGGGCCGATGGCCGAGAAGTTCTTCCGGCGCGCGATGTCGATTAATCAAGGTGACTTGACCGTGTTTTTGACTCACCCAGTTTCTTTAATTCTATTGATTATCACCCTAGTAATCTTGATTCTGCCTACCTACCTTAAAAGGCGGCAAGCTTATCTAGACAGACCTTAGTTATTTTAAGGTTTTTACTAAACCCGCCCTTGTGAGCCACATACTCCGAGGGCTTTATTTTTTGTAATAGCTGTTCTAAAAAGCTAGCCTCTTGATCATAAAATCAATAACCTATTAGAGACAGAAAAAGCCTGAATTAAAACCAGTGTCCTATCTACCTCAGGCTAGACCGCACTAAGTACTATGTAAATTTTTTCCTAAATGTTTGGGAGTCACAGTTTATGTCCTTGAAAATCGCAGCCCCGCGAGAACGTGCTACCGGCGAACGCCGTGTCGCGATAGACCCGGGAATTATGAATAAGCTCAAGCAATTAGGACTAGATGTTCTGATTGAGCAAGGTGCAGGCTCTGCCGCGCAGATCCAAGACAGCGCCTTCCAAGGCGCGACGATTGTTGAGTCAGCAGAGAGTCTTTATCAGCAAGCTGATATTGTGCTGAAAGTCCAAGCACCTAGTGCCGATGAAGCCGCCCAACTAAAAAATGGCAGTGTGCTAATCGGTGCACTCAATCCTTACAATAATCTTGAACTCATGAAGCAGCTGCGCGATAAGCAAATAACAGCCTATGCGATGGAATTGATTCCACGGATTTCGCGGGCGCAGTCGATGGATATTCTTTCCTCGCAAGCAGCCGTTGCGGGTTACAAAGCCGCGATTATGGGTGCAGATTTATCCACGCGCTTTTTCCCGATGCTCACCACCGCGGCGGGTACGATTCGGCCTTCCAAAGTGATAGTGATTGGTGTCGGCGTTGCGGGTTTACAAGCGATAGCGACCGCGCGCCGTTTGGGTGCGATGGTAGAAGCTTATGACGTGCGCTCGGCGACCAAAGAGCAAGTACAGTCTTTAGGCGCAAAATTCATTGAGCTAGGCATTAGTGCAGAAGGCACGGGCGGCTATGCGCGTGAATTGACCGAAGATGAAAAGAAGAAACAACAGGAAGAACTGGCTAAACATATTGCCAGCGCTGATGTATTGATAACGACCGCAGCCGTTCCCGGTAAGCCTTCGCCGAAAATTATTCCTGACTCCACCGTGGCGGGCATGAAAAAAGGTGCGGTGATTATTGATCTCGCGGCGGAAGGTGGCGGCAACTGTACTTTGAGTAAACCCGGCGAAACCATCGAACACAATGGAGTAGTGATTCATGCACCTTTGAATGTGGCGAGCCAAGTGCCGGTACACGCCAGCGAAATGTATGCCAAAAACCTGCTGAATTTCCTCACGCTCCTGATTAAAAACGGTGAATACCAGCCTGATTTTAAAGATGAGGTCATTGCAGGCGCTTGTGTGACTCGCGATGGCGCTATCGTGAATGAAGCTATCGCTAAACTGGTGGGAGGCGCTTAAACATGGATGGATTTACCGCACTGTATATTTTCATGCTCGCAGCCTTCACTGGCTACGAAGTTATTTCTAAAGTCCCTGTGATTTTGCACACACCCTTAATGTCTGGCTCGAATTTCGTGCATGGTATTGTGTTAGTCGGTGCGATGGTTGCTTTGGGCCAAGCTGAAACCGGTACTGAAACTTTGATTGGCTTTATCGCCGTGTTATTAGGTGCAGGCAATGCCGTCGGCGGTTATGTGGTTACCGAGCGCATGCTAGAAATGTTCAAAAGCAGCAATAAAGGAGCGAGCAAAGCATGACTGATTTCATTGTGAACCTTGCTTACTTTATAGCAGCGGTTTTATTTATTTATGGCTTAAAACAAATGGCCTCGCCCAATAATGCCCGTAGTGGGATTCAATGGGCGGGGGCGGGCATGGTGCTGGCAACGGTTATTACCTTTATCCACCCGCAAATTCATAGCAATTACATTCTGATGATTTTGGCCATTGGTATTGGTGGGGGCTTGGCTTGGTATACCGGCAAGCGTGTTGCCATGACCGATATGCCGCAAATGATTGCCCTGTATAACGGTATGGGTGGCGGTGCAGCCGCAGCCATTGCAGGCGTGGAATTATTAAAGCGCCACGATTTGCCGTTAGGTGTGCAATTAATGGCCGTACTGGGTGCCTTGATCGGTAGCATTGCTTTCTCTGGCTCTTTAGTGGCTTTTGCTAAGTTGCAAGGCATCAAAGCCTTTAGCGGTGTGATTCGCTTTAAAAGTCAGCAAATGGTAAATGCATCCTTATTTGGGGTTACGGTCTTAATTGGCTTAGTGATTGCATTCAGTGGCACTGACTATAGCCTGTTCACGCTGTTCATTTTCTTCGTGCTGGCTTTGGCCTTTGGCGTGATGATGACGTTGCCGATTGGTGGCGCTGACATGCCAGTAGTTATTTCACTGTATAACGCATTGACTGGCTTAGCGGTTGGTTTTGAGGGTTATGTGCTCGGCAATCCGGCGATGATGATTGCGGGTATTGTAGTAGGCTCTGCGGGTACTTTACTCACGCAATTAATGGCTAAAGCGATGAATCGCCCTATCAGTAATGTTTTGTTTAGTCAATTCGGTGGTGGCACGGGTGAAGCGCAAGCCGTGACAGGCAGCATGAAAGCGATTGAGTCGCCGGATGCTGCGATCATGATGGCCTTTGCAGAGAAAGTAATCATTATTCCGGGCTACGGCATGGCGGTTGCTCAGGCTCAACATAAGATTCAAGAGCTGACTAAGGTACTAACTGAGCGCGGCGTGAAGGTCAAATTCGCGATTCATCCGGTGGCTGGGCGGATGCCGGGGCATATGAATGTGTTGCTCGCCGAAGCAGGCGTGCCGTATGACATGATTTATGACTTGGATGAAATCAACGAAGAATTCGGTACAGCGGATGTCGCGTTGGTGATTGGCGCAAATGATGTGGTTAATCCGGTGGCACGTACTGACCCGAATAGCCCCATTTTTGGGATGCCTATTTTGAATGCTGATCATGCGAAAAACGTAATTGTGATTAAACGCGGTCAAGGTGCAGGCTTCTCGGGCGTGGAAAATCACTTATTCTTCGCGGATAACTGCCGGATGCTGTATGGCGATGGTCAGAAAGTAGCAAGTGAGTTAGTGAACGCGGTGAAAGAGTTGTAGGCTGTTAAAAGCTCGCTGACAATCAAAAGCCCTTGAACCTTTTCAAGGGCTTTTTTTATAGTGCTCCAGTTTCTCATCAGATATCGCTTGCGCCAGCTTGCCTCGAATTTGTGGCGTTAAATTAGGCGAAAATAGGAAACTCTGCTGTAATAAGAACAAGCTCAAACGCCCTTGAGTCAACCCTTTTTTTTCAAGGCATACAAGGCTCTTTAACAATCAAATACTTAGCGAAACCCAGAAAAAAGGGGTTCAACCGCCAAAACACTTCTTTTTTAAATCAAATTAATCATTTACACTAAAAAAGTACTTGTTCACTGCGGCATAGGCAGCTTAGAAAGACCGCCAAATTTTAGATGATCACATTATCAAGTTCACTGCGGCATAGGCAGCTTAGAAAATACTGCAATTTGCAGAAGCCACCGGCTTCTAGTTCACTGCGGCATAGGCAGCTTAGAAAATCCGCTGTAGCAATCCATGGATTGATTTTGGGTTCACTGCGGCATAGGCAGCTTAGAAAAATTAATGCGGTCAATTGATGCAACCACTGAAGTTCACTGCGGCATAGGCAGCTTAGAAAAAGCTGTCCGCTAAATCACGCTAGACCGAGATGTTCACTGCGGCATAGGCAGCTTAGAAAGGTTGTCGCATTATCATCAAATGTGGTGGGCAGTTCACTGCGGCATAGGCAGCTTAGAAAATTTTGAAAAGCTATTTCGATGGCGCGGGCAAGTTCACTGCGGCATAGGCAGCTTAGAAAAACAGCAAGCGCTCTCTGCTTACCGTTATAGCGATAATTATAACGCCAATACTTACCGACACGATTGACCAAGAGAAATAACCCGCCTCCGTCACTTACCTTGACTGGCTTACCATCAGGCTTGGGTTTAGCTACTTTAATAGTTGAATCAGTGAGTCGATACTTTATTTGTTGGCATCCGCTTAGTGGATAAGGAAGATACCATCAAAGCTATCAACTTTTTGTTGGGCTTTCTAGGTTTGATTTGGAACGAATAGAAACAAAAAACCCTTTACAGATTCTGGAGGCTATTGAAAAAATTTCATAAAATGTTGTTTTATATAAATAAAATACAATTCATATTTTCGACATACCATCAAATATACCAACATTTTTTAATGCACCCTCTAAAATTCACCTTAATTCAATAAATCAGAGACTAGCTTAACCAGCTTCTCTACTAATCCTACTCCCCTGCCCCTTTGCGCTTTTTGGCCTGTGCTACTGCTGCACGTTCGGGGTCTTGGGCATTGTGCCAGTCATCAGAACAATTACCGCCATCCGTTCTAGGCTTGCGATTATTTGAGCAAAATAAGTGCCACTTGTTGGACTTCTGGAATTGATTACCGCAATTAGGACAGCTCACCATTGCCCCCACTTTGGCAAGTTCCGCTTGAGCGTAAACAGTTGAATTTTCACTAGTATTGTCTATGC
>JBATOI010000012.1:0-60779 GCA_049290875.1 Thiolinea sp. | reverse complement strand
GGCGGAACAGCTCAACACGGCCCGCCGGATGTTGTTTAAAACGATTCATGAACAGGCACAGAAGCAGGCTTAATGGCTGAAATCCCTGTACCCGTTCAGGCTCAGTTCTTAATTAGAAAATACTCTGCTAGCTAATCTGTGGTTAGTCATCTGCCAGTCATCGACAAGTGCCTAGAATTTTTGTACTATTAAAAATAATCTAGGGCTTATAAATAATAATTATTAAAATGATCATAGAAAAGCTTAAGCATTTCATGAGCTGGTGGGGCGAAAGTCTGTATCGCGGATTACCCAGCTCGCTTCGTAGCCTATTTCGTGTTAGCCAACCCAGTTTAACTCTCTATATGGCAAACGAGCGCTTGGCTTTGAGTTGGCAACAGGACGGTAAGCGTCGTGAATGTGGTGAATATGTTTTAGATAGTACTTTTGATTTCGCCCGTATTGCCAAAAAAGTTGCACGCAGTCGCAATTATCAATTAAAACTTGAATTAGACGAAAAGCAAACGCTGCATTTGCAACATACTTTTCCAGAAGGTGTGCAGGACAATATTAAACAAGTCGTAGGCTATCAATTAGATCGCATCACACCGTTTTCGCTGGATACTGCCTATTTTGATGCCAAAGTCGCTAAGCACGATAAAGCGAATAAAATGGTTGTTGCTGACATTTACGTCTCTCCCAAAACGCACATTGAACAGTATTTAGCTAAATTACGTGCTTTAGGCGTGCCAGATATTAATGTGATTTCGGCGATAGCTAGCCCCACACAATTAACTAAAGGGCTTAGTGGCACTGCTACTACTTCAGCTCCTGCTTCCTTATGGCCTTTTTATTTATTCATTATGGCTTTGATTGCCAGTTTAGCCACGCCAATTTTGTATAAAGAGCGCCGTTTAGGGCAAATTGATGAAGCGATTGCTAGGTTGCAGCAGAAAGCCTCCGCGCAAATTGAAGTACGTGACCAATTACTAGCAGCAGAAGAAACCCTGACTTTCATTGGTGAAAAGCGCAAAAGAGCGCCCGTGATGTTGGATGTCGTTGAGCATCTCTCGGCGGAAATTCCGCCCCATACTTGGGTCGAACGCTTAGAAATTAATGGTAATCAGGTACAAATCCGTGGTGAGTCTGAGCAAGCTTTGAGCTTGATCGATACCTTAGAAATTTCACCTTATTTTGAAGCGGTGAGCTTTAAATCGCCAGTGACACGCAATCCAAATTCAGGCAAAGACAAGTTCCATTTGCAAGCTAATGTGGAGGCTAACCAATGAGCGAGATGACTATACCAGCACGCAGCCAGCCACTGATTGCGTGGCTGCTCATACTTTTGATTGTGCTTGCGATTGCTTTTCTAGGCGTTATTCCTGCTTGGCTTAAATCACAAGAGTTAACTGAGCAGATCGAAAGTGGCTATAAGCGTTTAGATAAAATGCGCCAAGTCGCACAAGCAGCACCCGAGCTAACGGCTGAATATGAACGAATTCGCCAGCAAGGGATTGATAAGCTGTTTTACCCACAAGGTATGACGGCAGCACAGGTAGGCAAAGAGCTACAAAACCAAGTGGCAGCGGTTGTAGCGCGCCAAAATGGAACGCTATTTAGCTCTGAAGTTGTGGAGAATGTGCAAACTCAGCAAGTTGAAGAGCAAAAAAGTGATTATGAGCGTGTGACTGTACAGGTGGTATTTCAAGGCAAAACTGAGTTGCTGCGCGAAGTTTTACATGCTGCTTATGCTTCACGCCCTTTAATCTTTGTTGAAGGTTTAGAGGTTAAGCCTTTAGAGGGCGGTGATCCTAAAGAACAAGTGATGCGCGTGACAGTGAAAATTTCCACTTACTGGCGTGGAGGAGCAAAGTCATGAAGCGCTTATTTAGTCCACCCATTCAGTTAATCTTGTGGTTAGGAAGCTCTGCTTGTTTAGGCTTAGCTGCGTGGAATGTGGTGCAGTTACGTTTATTAGAGAATGAGCAGAGCCGTTCAGCGCGTGTCAGTGTGGAAATTCCAGAATCGTTAATGCTGACCGAGCCTGCTGTACTGACTTATAACCGAATTGTTCAAGCGCCATTATTTTGGCCAAGTCGTGCTGTACCGGTAGTAGAAGTAGCAGCCGCAGCACCGCCGACAGAAGTGGCTCCTGAGGCTCCGCCGCCACCACCTGCTCAACCCCCTGTGGGGCGCTTAGTTGGGATTGTGAATGTAGGCTCCAATAAATATGCTTTGATCCGTACCGAGGAGAAAAATCTCTCTTTACATGTCGGCGAGCAGTGGGAAGGTTGGACTTTAGAGTCGATTGATACAAAAAAGATAAGTTTAGTGGCGGGCGAGCAAAAACAAGAGGTGAAATTAATCGCCGATTTTGCTCCACCAGTAGAGAATGAACAATTAGCTCAGGCGCGTAAAAAAGAAGAGCAAAAACAGCAGATGGCTGCTGCTCGGCAACAACAGGCTCAACAACCTGCTGTTCCCGCTGAAAACTTGGCGATTCCACCGAATTTGGAGCCAGTCGCTGCGGCCAATCAGATGCCAGCGAATGCTGCACAAAATCCGCCGCCGGTGATGTCTTTAAAGGAGGCTTTAGAAGCAAGACAGCGCTTGATGGCCTCACGTTGGGGGGCAGCTGAAGGTGCTAGTGACCAGAAAGCCAATGCAGGAACTGCAGCGCCATCCACAGCCAATCGTTAAATCCGACGAAATGTGGTTACATTGCATAAATCGAAAAGATAAACTGATATTAGCTAAATAATAATAAAAAAAATGGGGTTTGTTTGTGATTAACAGGACTACATTAGTGGGGCTGGTCAGTATTTCCGTACTGCTGTCGGCCTGTGTTTCCATCAAAGACGGTCCCGGCTTTCGTAAAAATGTCGATATTAATCCTTTTCAGCGCAGTGCAGCTGTCAAAGAGTTGGACGAGAAAAGTGTAAATCTAGAATATCCAATTCTCAAACCAGCAAAAAAAGCTAAAAAATATAAAAGCAACAGCGTTGAAAGCATGGCCGGTACTAGTTCTTCTAGCAGCGCATTGCTAGATATTTCCAACTCAACCACCTTACCAAGATCTAATCCCAGCAAGGATATGGAGCTGGTTTTAGGGAATCACCAATATTACCGAACCGATGTTGAGCGCCCTAGTATTGCTGCAGGTCGTGCAGGTAAGGGCGAAGGTGTCGCGCTGAACTTTGAGCGTGCCAGCATTCGTGAAGTGGTCGGCGTGGTATTAGGTGATATCCTCAAGCAAACCTATATCGTTGAGCCGGGCGTTGAAGGCGAAGTCACGATTAATTCCAGCGAGCCTATTCCGCGTGAAAGCTTAATTCCGACTTTAGAGTCACTCCTGCAAACTCAGGGTGCAGTACTTTATAAAGATGATAATGGGGATTATCGGATTGCTGCACGTGCCAATTTAAAAGGTCGTGGTTTTATGCCTTCTACCGGCAAAATTAAGCCCGGCTACAATATTCAAGTTGTACCCTTACGGTATATTCCGGTGACAGAGATGCAAAAAATTCTGGAACCCATTGCTAGCCCCGATGCTTTTGTGCGGGTGGATGCTAATCGTAATTTGTTGGTATTGGCAGGCACTAGCTCTGAATTACAGAATTTAATGGCAACTGTGAAAACGTTTGATGTTGATGTATTGCAGGGAATGTCGGTTGGTATTTATCGGATTAAAAATGTTGAAGCCCAAGTAGTGGCTAAAAACCTGGATGCTTTATTCGGTGAAAGTGGCAATAGCCCGATGGCCGGTATGGTTAAAATCATGCCGATTGAGCACATGAATAGTTTAATGATTATTTCTGCTAGCCCAGATTATTTAAAAGAAATGAAAAGTTGGGTAGATCGCTTTGATCAAACCGGGCCAGTGGATGGGCAACAGCTCTTTGTTTACCACGTCCAAAACGGTAATGCTGAACACTTGGCTGAAATGCTCACGCAGATTTTCTCTGGCAAAAGTGGTAGCAGTAAAAAAACAGGCGCCTCAGCAATGCCTTCGAGTTTAGCGCCCGGTTTAGAGGCTGCCACAGTCGGTGGAGATGCTTCAGCAGCAGGTTCAACGGCGGCTGCCTTAAAAACTATGTTAGGTAACAGTACGGGCGGGGTCAGTATTGATCCTACTGCAGAGGTAAAAATAGTTGCAGATAAAACCAATAACTCGCTGATGATCCTCTCTAGCGAGGGTATGTATAAGCAAATTCAAGAGGCTTTAAAGCGGATTGATATTATGCCGATGCAAGTTCAAGTCGAAGCCTCGATTATGGAAATTACTTTAAGTGATGAAATGTCGAATGGTTTGCAGTGGTACTTAAACCAGAATGGCAATACTTTTGGTGAGTTTGGAGTTGGCAAGTTTGGTGCTAATGCGACACCCAGCGGCTTCTCATTTACTTTAGCGGGTGGCTCGAATGGGATTAAAGGCTTCATCCATGCTTTAGCGAAGGACTCAAAGGTTAAAGTTATTTCCTCGCCGTCAGTCTTGGTGCTAGATAATCAAACCGCAGAAATTCGGGTGGGTGACCAGCAGCCGATTAAAACTGGCTCAGTTTCTACCGATGGAACAATTAGCAGTGTGCAATCTATTCAATATAAAGATACAGGCGTTTCTTTGAATGTAACACCGCATGTGAATTCGAATGGCTTAGTCAAAATGGACGTGCAGCAAGATATCACTGATGTCGGTGAAATTGATTCTGCGACCGGGCAGCGCACTTTCCTCAAACGGAATATCAAAAGTAATATTGCCGTCCAAAGTGGGGAAACGATTGTTTTGGGTGGTTTGATTCGTGATAACCAAACACAAGGTAATAGCGGCGTGCCAGTCTTAAAAAATCTGCCCGTCATTGGCAGTGCTTTTAGTGGTAGTTCGAAGAGCGGTAAGCGCACTGAATTATTAGTTTTGATCACACCAACGGCCATCAAAGATCAAGAGGCTTTAGTCCAAACAGGCAATGAAATGCGTGAGCGTATGAAGCGTTTAATGGATAACAATACCTTTCTCCAACAATTAAGAGGTGAGTATGTCGAGTAGATTTGACTGGGTAATTGTACTACCCCTATGCTGGATGTTGACAGCGTGTGTTTCCGGCGAAACTACCGTTAAACAGGCTGCTCAGCAACGTTGGAATGCATTACTAGCAGGGGATTTGCAGCAAGCGTATCAGTATTATACCGATGCGTTTAAGCAGACGGTTCCCCTTGAGCACTTTCGGAACAGTGTTCAAGGAATAGGATTGTGGAGCAAGGCGCAGGTGCAGAAAGTGAGTTGTGATACTTCAGGTAGCCAATGTAAGGCTGAAGTTGAAGTCACTGTTGCCATGAAAATGCGTGGTTTACCGAAGCCAGTGGAAACCAGCGATGTGATACAAGAAACTTGGACGAAAGAGGGGGAGTTTTCAGACTGGCGGTATGTAAAAAAATGATTGATTAAATTAGAATTATTTATAGGTTATTCTCAGGTTTCTCAGCCTAATTAGCTTTAAACCTGCGCGTAGTAAGGTACTCCGTAACAAATATAAAAAAATCTCGGGAGGCACGAAAGTGTTGAAGAAAAAAAAGCTCACCCTAGGAATCGTAGCCGGTCTAGCAGGTGCATTAGGCATTGTAACTAGCGCTCAGGCGGTTCATGTAAATCCAGATGGAACTGGCCAAGTTTTAATTTTCCCTTATTTTAATGCTCATTCTGGTTATGTCACGAACATTAACCTGGTGAACTCAACAGATAAGACGAAGGCCGTTAAAATTCGTTTCCGTGAAGGCGATCGTAGTAATGACGTACTCGACTTTAATATCTATATGTCCCCACAAGACGTTTGGACAGGCAGTGTCCGCGCTGTTGAGGACAAAGATAAAAACGTAATTGGTTCGATCAGTACTACTGACCGTACTTGTACCTTGCCACAATTAGCATCCTGTAAAGATGATAAGTGCGAAGTCACGATTCCATTTACAGGTCATACCATCTACACCGGTGTGGACGCAGCAGATACCCGTGAAGGTTATGTTGAAGTCATCGAGATGGGCGTCGTTGAGGACAAAACGGTACAGGCTGGCGTCTTGCATAAAAATGGCACACCAGTGAACTGTACCGCAGTCAACAATGCGTGGAAAAATGGCGTATTCCAGCAAGGCGTTGGCACGAAAGCTACCGGTTTAAGTGCACCAACAGGTGGTCTATTTGGCTCATCAGCTGTATTGAACATCCCGCAAGGGGTGGCTTACGCGATTGATCCAGTAGCGATTGATAACTACAGTACGGTAGCTCAGCACTACCTATCGGATGATGCCAATAACTTCTTGTTACCTTCATTAGCTTCTGGTGACGTAACCACTAGTACTATCACTGTACAAGATGGTTATGGCGAAAATGAATTGGTAACTACTGCTTGGGGTTCCGTGCCAGATACTTGCTTAAATGACAAAGATGCTCTGACACCTCAATGTGGTACTAACCCTTATCCAATTTCGCACGTATTGTTAGCGTCCAATGTGATGAACGAGTATTTCCTCGATCCGACCAATGGTTATGACGGCCATACTGATTGGGTTATGACGTTCCCAATGAAAAAGCATGGCATTCATAATGCGGATACGGATGTCTCTATCCTAGTCGATGGTATGTATGACCGTGAGGAAACCAGCGCGACCGCTACGACAGATAAAGACTTCGGTTTCTCTCCTGTTTTACCAGGCAAAACCAAAGATGAAGCTGAGCTGAAGCGTGAAGTAAACGTAGTGACCTTCCTAACTAGCGACCCAGCTTATGACGATAAGCGTACTGTCTTCTCTAGTCAGAGTGGTCAGACCTTGACAGTGGGTTCCTTCGTACATGGTTGGGCAAGCATTTCCTTCCCGAAATATGACATTTCTAAAGGTTATGTAAGCTCAGAGACGTATGGCAAAAAAGCGACTCCTTACACTGCAGCTAGCAGCATCTACCAAGGTGTGCCCGTTGCTGGTTTTGCAGCGCTTGAAGGTAATGTCAGCAGCAATGCTGGCGCTCGTTTCGGCGATGCTTTACCACATAAAATCAACCGCTAATAGCGTTAGTTTTTAACGCAAGTGTGGTAACACTTAAAAGCTGGTCAGAGTTCATCTGGCCAGTTTTTCGCATTTCTATTGGGCTATTGTTGAAGAATAAAATTATGCGATTCAAGAAAATGCTGCTAATCCTTGGGCTAGGCCTATTCACTTTGAACACACCAGCGAATGATGAATGGGTACTCAAGTCCAAAAACCTAACTATTTCCAAAACAATGGTAGACGATACGCTCAAAGCCCGTGGTTTTGACAGCGTTAGTTTAGATAGCAAAAACCGCCAAGCTCTAATACAAGAACTCTATCTGCGTGAAAGCTTGTTAGCTAAGCAATCTGCGGCTGTTTTGAATGCTGAACAGTTAGCTTTATTAGATCGGCAAGTTGATGATTTTCGTAAAGGCCAATTATCGCGTTTAATTCTCGATGCCTTAGCTTTAGGCAAAGCCCCTGATTTTGAGCCGCGTGCTAAAGAGCTGTATGAAGCACGTAAGGCTAACGACTACCAGTTACCCTTACGTTTGCGAGTGCGGGTTTTGGAGAAAAAATTAGGTACGGATGAAGCTGCGACGCGTAAACACTTAGAAGAAATTAAAACTCAAGTAGCCAAGGGTAGCTTAGATTTTAAAGCGGCGGTGCTGGCAGAAAGTGATGCGGCTGATAAAAAGCTCACTGAAGGGGATAGTTTTTGGTTTCATCAGAGCCAAAAAGTACAGTCTTTCTATGAAACTGCTCTAACTTTATCCGCTGATCAACCTTTAAGTGAGGTCTTTGTGCACGAGGGTAAGGCTTATTTATTGCAGTTCATCGGGCGGCAAGAAGCTATGCAGCAAACTTATGCGGAAGTGAAAGATAAGATTCTGGCTGAATTAAGCGATACTTATAAACAAGAGCAGCGTAAGGCTTTACTTGAGCAATTGCGCGCTGAGTTCAGCCAAGTGGAGATCGCTCCCGCTTATCAATAAACAATAATTAGCGACGAGGGCGAAGGTGTGGAGCAGGCCGAGTTTAGAAGCCATCTGACTCTTATTTATCAATTATTTTGGCGTGATTTGAGCGAGCGCTATCAAGGTACCGTCTTAGGTTTTGCTTGGTTGTTAGTACAGCCTTTATTTATGTTGGGTCTGTATACCTTAGTCTTTAGCGAAGTCTTACAAGTGCGTTTTAATGCGCAGGTTTCTAATACTAATTTCGCTCTGTGTGTTTTCACTGGTTTGCTAGCCTTTAATGCGTTCTCTGAAGTGTTGACACGTTCAACCCATGTTATTAGCGAACGCCGTGACTTGCTGTTAAATACCGCATTACCTAGCTGGGTTTTGCCTATTATTCCCGTTGCTGTGTCAGTCGCTTTAGAGCTGCTTTCCTGCCTAGTCTTATTAGTCGTTTTATGGCTGACCCATACCTTTAATCCACTCAGCTTAGCTTTTTATTTACCGTTTTTACTGATTCGTATCATCTTTTCGTTGGCCGCGGCTTATAGCTTGGCAGTGTTGGGCGTGTTTTTACGCGATTTGCGCCAGCTAGTTCCGGCCATCTTGACGGTTCTCTTATTCGTATCGCCGATTCTGTATCCGCTGGAATTAATTCCAGAAAGCTTACGCCCGCTGTATCAGTGGAATCCGCTAGCTCAATTAGTTGAAGCTTATCGCGCTGCTTTGCTACATGGGCAATTAGATATTGCGCGCTTATTGGGGTTGCTGACCGTAAGTAGTGGTTGCTTAGCGGCTGCAATCTTCATTTTCCACAGCTTAATGCCGCGTGCAAGGTATGTGCTATGAGTGCAGCTATTGTATTGCAGAAGGCCGGGGTATGTTATCGGCGCTATGCCAAGCCACGGGATGCTTTATTAGAATGGGTATTACGCAAAACCCGCCATCAAGAATTTCATGCCCTACAAAATATCAGCTTCGCATTAGAGCAGGGCAGTTCCTTGGGGATTATTGGTGATAATGGTGCCGGTAAAAGCACTTTATTGCGTTTGCTTGCGGGCAATCTGTTGCCGAGTAGTGGTAGCTGCGTGGTGCAGGGGCGACGTTCTGCGCTGTTGGAATTAGGTACAGGTTTACACGGCGAATACAGCGGCTTAGACAATGCGCGTTTAGGTTTAGCGCTCAGAGGCTTAGATCAGGCTGCTATTGAGCAGCAATTGCCCAAAGTACTGGCCTTTGCTGAGTTGGGTGAGTTTATTCAGCAACCCGTAAAAACCTACTCAAACGGGATGGTGGTGCGTTTGGTTTTTGCGGTGGCCGCAGTGGTTGATCCCGAAGTGCTCATTGTCGATGAAGCTCTAGCAGTGGGTGATCAGTATTTTCAGAAAAAATCCTTGGACCACATGCGTGCTAGTTTAGAGCAGGGTGCGACGCTGGTTTTCTGTTCGCATAATTTGTATCAAGTTCGTGAGCTATGCAAACAAGCCGTGTGGCTAGAGCAAGGTCAAGTGAAGATGTTGGGCGAGTCGCAAGCAGTGGTGGACGCCTATCAAGACTCAGTACGGGCGCGGCAAGCGCCTCAGCAAATCACCACTAAAAATAGTGCTGAGCCTAAGGCAAGTTCGTCTTTTCCTGTTTTGCAGGATGTGCGGTTGCGATGTGCTCAGGAACAGGCTGGTTTGCTACCGCTATTTACCACTTGGCAGAGGTTTGTTGTCGAGGTCAGCGTAGATCGTGCGGCTTATGCTGTGGCGGACATTCATATTGGCCTCGTGATTCGGCGCAATGATGAAATTCAATGCTATGGTATTAGTACGCTACACGACCAAGTTCCTCTGCAAGCACAGGCAGATGGTAGCATTAAAGCGCGTTTTGTGATCGAAAAACTGCCGCTATTGTCCGGTGAATATTGTTTAGAAGTTTGGCTGATTGATAGCAGCGGTTTGCATGTCTACGATGCGCGAGAGCGTTGTTGTCCTTTCCGAGTACAGCAATCAAGCCAAGCCCAAGGCATTGGCTTGAGTTGGATTCCACATCAGTGGGAAATGGAGGTTAACTAAATGCTTTTTACTCGCTCAGTTGAGCATTCATGGCGCTATGATCTGACTTTCCCTCTATATGCACGGTTACCTTGGCGGGTGGCCTATCGTTTAGCAGCTTGGCAGTCAAACTATTTCTATAAAAAACAGAACCATACTCGGGAAATTATTCGCTTGCAGATGCAGGGTATTTTTCCAGATGCTTCTATTGAGCAAGTAGACAGTTGGGTGCGGGATTATTTTTGTATGATCGAACAGGAGGCGCTGGATACTTGGTTTTTGGATCAAGCAGCCACGCCAAAAATTGTAAGTGTCAGTGGATTTGATGCCGTGCAAGCCTCACGGGCAGCAGGTCAGAAAGTGTTATTAAGTAGCGGGCATTTTGGGCGCTTTTGGATGGCAGGGCCAGCGATGCGCCAAGCTGGGCAAACGATTGGGACGATGACTCGTGATGGTGGTGCTCGCAACGAACATGGCTTACATCCGGCGGAGTATCACTATCGTTTATGGAAGTTACAACGCTTGCAAGATGTGCTGGGTGGGCCGTTTTTAGTCGAAGGTGAAGATTTAAGACCTTTGTATAAAGAACTCAGTAAGCACTTGATTACGCTGCTATTTGATGTTTCTTATGCGGAAACCCCAAGAGGGAGCGTGACAGTTCCATTTCTCAACGGTAATATAAGTGTACCTGCTGGTATTTACAAAATTGCTAAAAAAGCAAATGCACTAATCGCGCCGTTTTACATGCGTGATAGCGAGAGCGGGACAGTGGTCGCTGAGTTTTCAGAGCTGCTAGATCCACATAATTATAATGATGAGGAATTTATGAGCCTGCTGGCCACGCAATTGGAGTCGCGAATCAGGGCGCGACCAGGGCAATGGTGGCTATGGGAAGCTCTACCTCTGCTGCGGAGACAATAAATGAATCAAACAGTTGCCGCTTATCCTCCAGCTAACTCAACGAGCTTGGATAACAATCATTCACACAGCAAAATCGTTCAACTTATTCCACGCTATGCACAAGTTTTAGAGCTGGGCTGCTCTACGGGTGCTATGTCGCGGCTAATGAAAGAGCAGTGTGAAGCACAAGTTTTTGGCGTTGAAAAAGATCCTCAAGCGGCTTGGCAAGCACAGCGCTATTGTGACTATATCTTTACTGAAGATTTGGACGACCCGAAAAGCTTAGATGCTTTGCAGTTTGAGAAGTTCGATGTCATTACTCTAGTCGATGTTTTAGAGCACTTACGCTATCCACAACAGCTGTTAGAACGCTTAAAGCCTTTCATGATGGATGAAAGCGTCATTCTCTTATCCGTTCCAAATGTAGCGCATACTTCAGTACGTTTGGAGTTATTAACCGGTGATTTCCGTTATGAAGAAGCGGGTATTCTTGATGCAACTCATTTAAAGTTTTTCACGCTCAATTCGTTAAAAGCCTTGATCGAACGTAGCGGCTTTATGATTAATGAGATTGATTATACTTGGCATGATTTGCCTGACTCAGTGATAGCGCGCTATTTGCGCCAAGTGGGTGTCGAGGCGACCCCCCGCATTCTGGAGTATTTCCACCAGCCGGATGCAGTCGCTTATCAATTCATTATTTCCATTAGTTTGCCTAAGCATCAAGCTCAAGGTAAATCTAATGATCAGGATTTATTTAAAGATAATCATCTCAAGCCTATATCTGCCTCTTGGCAAACTTGGGGACATATGTTTGCCAATTTGCAGCAAAAAGAACAAGTCATTAAAGGTCTAGAGACGGCTATTAGAGACCAGCAAGATGAAGTGACTTGGCTCAAGGCTCAAGTACAACTTCAGACTGATGAGTTAACCCGAGTATACGCAACTCGCAGTTGGCGCCTATTGCGTAAACTGGCTGTTTTCTTTAGAGGTATGTCAGTTCAGGAGGGATTAACCCATAGCTAAATACACTGCAACTATGGGCTAAAAGAGAACTATGGGCTAAAAGAGCGGATCACTCGCTCACTCAGCGGATAACGCGAATATATAACAATAATAACGAGGTTGCAGCCGCATGCGTGGTAATACACCAGCCGTCAGCATTATTATTCCAGCTTACAATCATGCTGCTTGGATTGAACAAGCATTAGATTCGGTAGCGGCACAAAGCTTTACATCGTGGGAGCTAATTATTATTGAGGATGCTTCCCGTGATGACAGCTGGAAGTTAATTACGACTTGGGCGAAGCAGCATCCACATTTGTCGATTCGCTGTATTCAGCACACTCAAAATCAAGGAGCACCTGCCACGCTGAATGAAGGTTTATCGCTGGCACAGGGCGAATATATTTCTATCTTGAATTCAGATGATGCTTGGTATCCGCAGCGGCTAGAACGTTTACATAAATTGGCTAAGCAGCAGCACTATGATTTTCTAGTGACTGCAGTTGATTTATGGGACGAAAAATCGGCGCCTAAAAAGGAAAGCGAAGCTGATTGGCTGGCTTGGTATCAAGGCCTTGGTGCTGACTATCAAAAGCATCAAAGCCTATTACGCACGTTGCTGCGTGGTAATTTTTGCATTACCACTTCAAATTTCTTTTTCAAGCGCGAGTGTTTCTTAGCTCAAGGTGGTTTTGCAGATTTGCGCTATGTACATGATTATGAATATGTATTGCGCCTTTATCGTGCGGGTTTCAAGCTATCTTGTTTGTGGAATGAATCACTGCTGCATTATCGCCTGCATACCAGCAATACGATTCGTGAAAAACCACTGGCTGCGATTGAGGAGAATATGCAAATGCTCCTCAGTAATCTCACCCTGCTTTCTGAGCAATTGACCTCGAATAGCCTAGCGGGTTTGCAAATTCAGCTGCGTGATCTCTATCGCTACACCCGCGAAGAATGGTTAAGCACTTTGCATCATCGCTTAGTCGCACGCGAAGCAACTTTAATGCGCTTTGTGAAAGACCGGGATAAGTGGATTCAAGAGCGTAATCAATGGATTGCGGAGCGTGATGAAGTCATTCAAAGCCAACGGCAGTGGATTGTGGAGCGTGATACGTGGATTCAAGAGCGCAATCAGTGGATTGTGGAGCGTGACCAGCAGATTCAAGGCCTACAACAAGCTTTGTTTAAGCAGGTAGCTTGGGTGAAAGATCGTGACCAATGGATAGCAGAACGTGATCAGTTAATTCAAAGCCAGCAGCAATGGATCAGCGATCGTGAGCGCTGGATTGCCGAGCGTGATACGGCTTTAGTGAATGCCCGTCAGCAGCAGGCTGAGTTAATCAATAGCCGTGCCTTTCGTTTAGGCAATGCATTATTAAATCCACTACGAATTTTACGACGTTTAATCCCCGAAAAGCGGAGGGTGCGTCATGCTTAAACAGCTTAATAAAAAACGGATTCTGTGCGATTGGCCAGCGGTGCAAACTTGGCTGCAACCGCAAGTTCAAGACTCGAAGGTGCATACCGTTTCACTGGATATATTCGATACCCTGTTAGCACGCATTGACACCCCTGAACAAGTTCAGCGCTCAGTCTGCCGTAAAGTAACGCAGTATTTGGGCAATACCTTTAAAGCGGAAGCAGTTTGGCAAGCACGTCAATCTAGCGAACAGATATTACGCCAACAAGCGGTTGCACAAGGTTTAGATTACGAATGCCGTTTCAGTGAGTTAGTGCCTGCGTGGGTTGAGTGTTTGTTAGGGGCTGCTAACCCAGATTTAGTGGCTTTCATTATTCGTACAGAGCTGGAGTTGGAAGGTTTGGCTTTATATGTCAAACCCAGCGTTGTGCCTATGTTGCAATGGCTGAGTCGGACGAATACGCGCATCTTCGCTATTTCTGATATGTATTTGGATAGCCCATATTTGCATGAGCTGCTAGAGAAGTTCGAGTTGACCGCCTATTTCGATGCTATTTACGTGTCGGCAGATAGCTTGCAGTGCAAGTATTCAGGTAAGTTGTACCAGCAAATCGCAGTAGATCAAAATCTAGACAAATCCAAATGGGTGCATATCGGCGATAACCCAAGCTCGGATTATCAAGCGGCTTGTGCGCAAGGTATTCAAGGTGTTTGGTTGTATGAGAAAGCAGAGCTGCAACGTATTGATCAGCAGCAATTAGCTGTGAAAATGGCGCAATGTGCCAGTGTTTGGTCGGGCCGTTATTTTTTTTCAGTGTTACAAAATCGCTTACGGGCTTTAAGTACTGAGCGCGATGATTTTTATTTCCGCTATGGCCGGGATGTACTTGGAGCTGCGTTCAGCACCTTTATGTTGGGCTTGCAAGAGCGCTTGCAACGTAAACCGGTAGAGAAAATCTTTTTCGTGGCACGTGATGGTTATTTGTTCCAGCAAATGTATCAGCAATTGGCTGAGCCTAAGCCGGAAGATGAATATATCTATTTATCGCGGCGGGTGATTACCGCAGCCTCGACCGCCGATGGCTTAACGCACGAGCAGGCGAGGGTGGCCTTTTATAATCCTAAGCAGCAAGGCTTGCTTTCAGTTTGTAAGGTCTATGGTTTGCCTGAAGATTGCTTGCAGCCGTTAGCCACTCGTCATGGTTTCAAGGATTTCGCCGAACCCATTCTGGATTGGCAAGATGCACGTTTATTAGCCTTTTTAGCTGATCAAGAGGTACAAGCTTGCATTCGCCTCGTCGGTGCTAAGCATCGGTCACTACTAGAAAAATATTTAGAGCAAGTCGGTTTTTTTGCGTATCAACAATTAGCCATTGTGGATATTGGTTGGAATGGCACAGTACAAAAATTCCTGAAGCAAGCTTTTGGACATCGTGCGGATTTTCCGATTGTGAATGGCTACTATTTCGCTTTTGTGCCGAAAATGTATACCGACTTCGGTAAGCAAAATTATTGTGAAGGCATTATTCATGATTCACGCCGCGATAATGCTTGTGAGCGTATTCCTGCAGAATTTGAAGAAATTTTTGAGCAAGGTGCACGGGCTTTAGAAGCGACAACCGTCGGCTATAGAGAAACCACTGATGGCATCGAACCGGTATTGAAGTCATCGCAAGCTCCAGATCGCTTAGCCGAAGTAGCCTGTAATCGGATGGTTGCGGCGATTCAAGAGGGAGTGATGTTGCATTGGCAGCAGTTTCAAGTTGTGCAACGCTTAACCGATTATAAAAGCAGCGATTTATTGCCGTATGTGTATGGCTTGCTGGAGCGTGCGGTGGTTTACCCTACTCGCGAAGAGACGCAATTCTTAACACGTTTAGTGCACACCGAAGATTTTGGCCATGACCATGTCTTGGAATTAGGGCGTAAAGCGCTTAGTTGGCAAGATTTATTGCATCCTCAGCATCTGTTGCAGCGCGTTCAACAATCGGCTTGGCGTTATGCCTTGTTAGACAGTATTCCGACCAGCGCGCCCAACTTTGCCTTTCGCATGGCTTATTTACATAGTGTGCGGAAATAGGGGGCAAGATGAAGCAATCACAGTTAGCTAAGTCGCTGCTCATCAATCCGAATCGCTTGTTTATTTACGCCCAAGCCTTTCGTTTTTCTTCAGGTCGTGGGCGCTGCTTTAGCCCAGGATTTACAGCTTTATGTATTTGGCAGGCTTTAAATTTACGTAATCAAGTGCTTGATCGGGGCATGATCCGCTGGTGGCGGGTTTGGCTAGGTAAAGGCTAAATCATGGCTGAAGTGCAAATCTTATTGTCGACTTGGAATGGAGAGGCTTGGCTGTCTGAATTGCTCACGTCTTTAACTCGGCAAAGCTTTGCAGACTGGGAATTATTGGTTCGAGATGATGGTTCGCAAGATCAAACACTAAAAATCATCCTCGACTGGCAGCGTGAGTATGGGTATCACTCAAGCAAGCTGATCACTGATGGTGAACATTTAGGCAGTACCCAAAGTTTTAGCCGTTTGGTTGAGCACAGTACTGCGCCATATTTAATGTTTTGTGATCAGGATGATGTTTGGTTCCCAGAAAAAATTGAGTTTTCACTGGCTGCTCTGAAAAAGCTAGAAAGTGAGTTGGGTGCCCATCTCCCCGCCTTAGTCCATACCGATATGGCGGTAGTGGATGAGGCTAAAGTGCTGGAAGCAGTCTCATTTTGGATCTTACGTTCATTTGATGTAGAGCAGCGTAAACAGGCTTATTTGCTGACGAATGTAGTATCTGGTTGTGCGAGTATTTTTAATCGAGCGGCAGCCAAGAAGGCTTTTCCAGTGCCCGAGCAAGCAATTCAGCATGATCGTTGGCTAGCCTTGGTTTGTGCTTGGTTTGGAGGTATTTATGCGCTACCCCAACCGCTGCTGTTTTATCGACAGCATAGTAGTAATCAAGTGGGTGCTGAGCTGCAATCGATTCCGTCTACGGAAATTGCGCTGCGAGTCGATGCCTGGAGCCAGCAAGCGGAAGCTTTTTTGCAGCGTTATGGTGATGAGTTAGCCCGCGCGGATTATCGCTTAGTGGCCGCGCTAGCCGCTTTACAATATTTAAAAGGATGGGAAAGGCGGCGGCATATTGTGCAGCATCGCTTATTTAAACAGGGGATTTTGGCAAATGTAGCTTTGCTATTGTTTGCCTAGAAATTAAGCAGGGTTTGACAAAATGATAAAAAAAATAAACCGTCCTGATGTGGCTATTATTGTTTTAACTCGCAATGCGGGTTCATTATGGAGTCAGTGGATTGCAGGTATTCAGCAGCAAACAGTGCAAGCTGGACGTTATTTAGTAGTTGATTCTTCATCTACGGATAAAACCGTTGAGCAAGCATTAACGGCAGGCCTAGAAATTTATTCAATTAGCGCCGACACCTTTAATCATGGTGGAACACGTCAATTAGCCGCTGAGCTTTGTCATGGTGCCGAATATTTAGTATTCCTCACCCAAGATGCGATCTTAGATGAGCCTACTTCTTTAGAATTGCTGTTGCAGCAGTTTAGCGATTCTAAAGTAGCCATGGCCTATGGACGGCATATTCCGCATCCACAAGCCTCTTTAATTGAAAAGCATGCGCGTGCTTACACTTATCCAGAGGCTTCAGCAGTGCGTAGTAAAGCTGATTTAGAAGCCGTAGGCTTCCGTGCGGCTTTCTCGTCGGATGTCTATGCCTGCTATCGTGCGCGTGCTTTACGCAGCATCGGTGGTTTTCCTGAGCATATTATTGTCAGCGAGGATAGTTATGTATCCGCCCGTTTATTGCTAGCAGGTTGGAGTGTAGTGTATTCAGCCGAAAGTTCTGTGCGTCATTCCCATCAATATTCGCTCCTACAAGTTTTCCGTCGTTATTTTGATATTGGCGTGTTTCATGCGAGCGAAGCAACGCTGTTGCGCGGTATTGGCAAGCCCGATAAGGAAGCTTGGATCTATGTACGCTCATTGATTAGCTACTTAAGTGAGCGCCGCAAGCGCCTGTTGTGGCTGGCTGCTTTACAGACCTTAGTGAAACTAATTGGGTTTAAAGTGGGTAAGCTTTATCAATATTTGCCAGCCCAAGGGTGTCATGCCATTAGTTTGCAGAAATCGTATTGGTATGAAACTCCGAATAATTGGGAGCAGGCCTGGCTTTATAATAGTGCAGGCAAAGCTTTTGTTTCTAAAAAGCTATCGGTGCCTAGTACTTTACTGAGGCCTGCGGTACAGCGTTTATCTGCCAAGCCAGTGAATGCTGTTTCTTAGAACTATAGGCTCATAGGTTGTACCTATCTCTGTATGGGTACAGCCGCTTAAAATCCGAAGCGTGCGCTTGTCTTTAAAAAATATTAGATTATTATAATATTCTATTATTTGATGACAGGTTTACATTTCATGCATCCTCCTTTGGTGGTAATTGCGCGGCTCTTAGGGGCCGCGTTTTTTTTGCAAGCTTAAGTGATAACTCCTTGTGTCCGCGGCTTTATTGCCATACAATCCGCGGTCTATTTTTTCAGATAATTACTACATACTCTTTGGAGTTTGGAATGAGAACATTCAGTGCAAAGCCGGCTGAGGTAAAACGCGACTGGTACGTCGTGGATGCCGAAGGTAAGGCGTTAGGCCGTTTGGCCACAGAAGTAGCCCGGCGTTTGCGTGGAAAACACAAGCCGGAATATACCCCCCATGTTGATACAGGGGATTACATCATTGTTATCAATGCTGACAAAGTTGCCGTAAGCGGTAATAAAGCTCAGGACAAGATGTATCATAGACATACCGGCTATATCGGTAATATGAAGTCTTTCTCTTTTGAGAAGTTGCAACAACGTGCTCCAGGCCGTGTTGTAGAGCTTGCTATTAAAGGCATGCTGCCAAAGAATCCATTAGGGCGTGCGATGTACCGTAAACTTAAAGTTTATGCCGGTGCTGAGCATAACCATCAAGCTCAACAGCCATTAGTGCTGGAAATTAAGGGCAAGGAGTAAGAATAAATGGCTGCAACTCAGTATTACGGCACAGGTCGTCGCAAATCTTCTTCTGCTCGTGTTTTCATGCGCACTGGTAGTGGCAATATTACTGTGAACAATCTACCGATTGATCAGTACTTTGCTCGTGAAACAGCGCGTATGGTGATCCGTCAACCATTGAATAGCATCAGCATGACTGACAAAGTTGATTGTGATGTGACAGTGACAGGCGGCGGTACAACAGGCCAAGCAGGTGCAATTCGTTTAGGTATTGCCCGTGCATTGCTGCAATATGATGAAGGTTTACGTCCTTCATTGAAAAAAGATGGTTTCCTGACTCGGGATGCCCGTAAGGTTGAACGGAAGAAAGTGGGCTTGCACAAAGCACGTCGCGCTACTCAATTCTCCAAACGTTAATCTTTTCTTTCAACTTATCCGAAAGCCGCAAGTGTTACCGCATTTGTGGCTTTTTTTGTATTAGACTCACTATTCTAAGTCTCAATTGGGGCAAGCATTGCGACTAGTGATGGTTAAGCCAGCCAGAACTCGATAATTATAGGCAAGGAGTCGATAAGTGAAGCGTATTCAGTTCCTCGTAGCCATGACTGGCTTAGCTACCCCTCTGATTGTTGGGGCAGATACCACTATCTTCGGTACCTTAAATGCCAATTACGGTTTTCTAAAAGATAACGGTAAAAGCGATAATAAAGTTCGCATGACAGGTTCGCGCTTGGGAGTAAAGGGATTTACACCGCTATCAGCTGGAATTGAAGGCACTTATATTTTAGAGGCTGGTGTTGACCTAAATGGCGATGAGGTAAAAACAGATACCCGTCAGGCTTGGTTCGGTTTGCGTGGTAATTTGGGGGAGATACGCATTGGCCGGCAGTTTGCTGCAACTAAAGTGTCTTCTGCACCTGTTGACTTATTCAGTGATCAATTTGCCGATTACAACACTATTTTAGAATCTGAATTTACCTACAACCAAAGCTTTGCCTATATTAATAAATTCGGCCCTCTTGGTTTTGCGCTTGAGCTGACTAAAGATAAAGAATTCAGTACGGTAGACTCACAAGTCACTGCGACCGATGCGGTTGTAAACTACTCCCAAGATGGAGTGTATGCTGCGTTAGCGATGATGCAAGGCAAAGATACCTTGCAGATGTCACGTGTGACAGGTGCTTATACCTTCTTTGAGGGGCATAAAATCGGCGCCACTTTTGAGCAAGCTCGACCTGAGGCTGGTGGTGGGCATGATGCTTTTGTGGTCAGTGCTGGTTATCAAGCAGGTGATTCTTTTTTAAAGGCTCAGTATGGTGAGAACAAACCTAAAACTGAGGGGGAAAAAGAAAGCTTGTCTGCTGTTGGTTGGGATTATCGTTTAGGTAAAAAAACAGTTTTAAGCTTTGAATACAGTATTAATAAAAATCGTGCTTATATCAAAGGTGATGAGGTAAAAACCTCAGCCCTTGGTTTGTCGCATAGTTTTTAAGGGTGCTTTGCAAGTCGTTAACCTAATAACTAAAAATTCTATGGTTTTTTTCAATGTTGCATCGCGTTAAACTCGCTTTCTTTTTCTATTGGTGGATGCTATGACCACTCCAGTACCTGCTCAACCGTTGACCACGCCTCGGGATAGAGCGCCAGTGCGTGAGATTCCGTATAACTATACCTCTTTTTCTGATCGAGAAATCGTGCTGCGCCTATTGGGTCGGCGTGCTTTAGATATTCTCAAACAGTTACGGGCTGAGCGGGAAACCGGCATTTCTTCCCATATGTTGTTAGAAATGCTCGGCGATTTGTGGGTGGTGAATCGTAACCCCTATATCCAAGATGATTTGCTGGATAATGCTAAACGTTTTGATTCTTTGCTAGAAACTTTGCGGGAGCGTTCTGAGCGTATCCAAAGCCGTGCAAATAATAATGCGCTGACCTTAGAGCTCATGCAGATCACCAATCGTGCGATTGACGCGTTCGAGCAAGAATTTGTTAAGCATAAAGCCTTACGTGAAAAAGCCCGCAAGCAGTTTGCCTCCTTCACTCGTAAAGACAATATTCAATTCGATGGTTTAGCGCGCGTTTCCCATGTGACTGACGCGACAGACTGGCGGGTTGAGCTGCCATTTGTCGTGCTCACGCCTGACACTGAAGAGGAAATGGCTGATCTAGTTCAAGCCAGTATTGAGCTAGGCTTAACCGTGATTCCTCGTGGAGGTGGCACGGGCTACACGGGTGGAGCAGTACCCTTGGATGCTTTAAGCGCAGTGATTAACACTGAAAAGCTAGAGTTCTTAGGCGAAGTTGAGCTGCGTAATAACTTACCCGGTGTTAGTAAGACCGTTCCAGTAGTACGCACAGGAGCTGGGGTAGTGACGCGCCGTGTTTCCGATTTAGCCGGTAAGCATAAGCTGGTCTTTGCGGTCGATCCCACCTCTCAAGATGCTTCCACTATTGGCGGCAATATCGCGATGAATGCGGGTGGCAAGAAGGCTGTCTTGTGGGGAACAACCTTAGACAACCTGCTGTCTTGGCGGATGGTTACGCCGGATGCAGAATGGCTGGAAGTTACACGGATTAATCATAATTTAGGCAAGATCCATGATCAGCCCGAAGTCACTTTCTCTGTGCAGTATTTTGGGCGCGATGGCAAAACGAAGAAAGGCGAGCCGAAGTTATTAACCTTCCCCGGACGTTATTTCCGTAAAGAAGGCTTGGGCAAGGATGTTACGAATAAATTTTTAGGGGGCTTGCCCGGTATCCAGAAAGAAGGTTGCGACGGCTTAATCACCTCTTCTGAATTTATTCTGCATCGCATGCCGGATCAGATTCGCACGGTCTGCTTAGAGTTCTACGGGACGGATTTGCATGAAGCAGTGCCAGCTATTGTAGAAATTAAAGATTATGTAGATAGCCTGAATAATGTACTGCTTTCTGGGCTTGAGCATCTCGATGAGCGCTATGTGAAAGCGGTCAAATATACGCCTAAAGGTGCACGCGGTAGCCTACCGAAAATGGTGCTATTAGCCGATATCGTTAGTGATAACGAAGAGGCAGTGGCACGCACTGCCGCAGAAATGGTGCGCTTGGCGAATGCGCGTAACGCAGAAGGGTTCATCGCGATTAGCCCAGAAGCACGTCGGCAATTCTGGGCCGATCGTTCACGCACTGCGGCCATTGCAGCGCACACCAATGCGTTCAAAATCAATGAAGACGTGGTTATTCCTTTACACCATTTGGCGGAATATACCGAAGGCATTGAACGCATTAATGTGCGCCAGTCAATGCAAAATAAGCTAAAAATGATTGATGCAGTCATTGCTTACTTGCAAGGCGATTTGCTGGAGCTGCGTAATGTGCCCGATTATGAAGCCAGCGCTGAGCGTTCCGCAATGGTCGATGCTAAGCGGATTCATGCGCAAGATTACTTATTGAAAGTCAAAGCGCGTTGGGAAACTTTACTCACTAATTTCGATCAGCCCGCTATCAATGTGCCTGAATTGCTAGATGACACGGCAAAAGTGGCATCACGCCCCACTGACCGGATTATTGATCTATTATTGCGTCGTGATTTGCGGATTTCTTATCGTGCTGAAGTGGAGCGCCCTTTAAAAGAAATGTTTGTTGGGCGCGAGTTGAATCCTTTACGCGAATCTTTGGATAAAATTCATGCACGCTATCGTTCTGGGCGTTTGTTCGTAGCCCTGCATATGCATGCGGGCGACGGCAATGTACATACCAATATTCCAGTGATGTCCAATGACTATGAAATGCTGCATGAAGCAGAAAAAGTCGTGGATGAAATCATGATTTTGGCGCGGCGTTTAGATGGGGTGATTTCTGGCGAGCACGGGATTGGGATTACTAAATATCAATATCTTGATAAGCGCGAAGTAGATGAGTTTGCGACTTATAAGCAGCAAGTAGACCCGCAAGGCCATTTCAACAAGGGCAAGTTGATGCCCGGCTCTGGCCTGCAAAATGCCTATACGCCGTCCTTACGGCTGGTGGAGCGTGAAGCTTTATTGCTGGAACACAATGAATTGGGCGCGCTTAACAACGATATTAAAGACTGCTTACGTTGTGGCAAATGTAAGCCGGTATGTAATACGCATATTCCGCGGGCAAATCTGCTGTATTCACCCCGGAATAAAATCCTCGCGACTGGTTTAATGATTGAAGCCTTTTTGTATGAAGAACAAACTCGCCGGGGTATTTCGATTCGCCATTTCGATGAGATGAATGATGTCGCCGATCATTGCACGGTCTGTCATAAGTGCTTGAATCCTTGCCCAGTGAATATTGACTTTGGTGAAGTCAGCATTCGGATGCGCAGCATCTTGCGTGATCAAGGCAAGAAAAAGACTAGCCCAGTGACTTGGGCTTCGATGCAGTTTTTGAACCTGAAAGACCCGATGAAAATTAATATCATGCGTAAGGGCATGATTGAGCTAGGCTTCAAGGCGCAACGTGCTGCTTATAAAGTGGCTAAAAATACCGGTTTACTACAAAACAACAAGCGTCCAGCCGGAACTACCGGCAAACCTGCGATCAAAGAGCAGGTGATTCAGTTTGTGAAAAAGCCGTTGCCTACGGGCTTACCCACGAAAACAACGCGGGCGATGCTGGGCTTAGAAGACAGCAAGATTGTGCCGATTATCCGTGACCCGCAAAAAGAGGGTGGGGATGCGGTTTTCTATTTCCCCGGTTGTGGATCAGAGCGCTTGTTTAGCCAAGTTGGCTTGGCGACTTTAGCCATGCTGTATGATGTTGGTGCCACCACGGTATTGCCACCCGGCTATTTATGCTGTGGCTATCCGCAAAATGCGAGTGGCGATTTACATAAAGGCACTGAGATTTCGACCGAAAATCGTGTGCTTTTCCATCGAGTAGCCGGTGCGCTTAAGTATCTGAATATTAAGACAGTGATTGTATCTTGTGGAACTTGTATGGATCAGCTGCTCAAATATCAATTTGAGCGTATTTTCCCCGGCTGCCGTTTATTGGATATTCACGAGTATTTGCTGGAAAAAGGTTTGAAATTGGATGGTGTACAAGGCGTTCAGTACTTGTATCACGATCCTTGTCATACACCGATGAAGACTTATGCGCCGATTAAAGTGGTGAGTGAGTTAGTCGGTAAACAAGCCGTGTTGACAGAACGTTGCTGTGGTGAAGCAGGTACATTTGCCGTGAGCCGCCCGGATATCGCTAGCCAATTACGTTTCCGTAAAGAGGAAAGCTTGCGCGCAGGTATCAAGGAGCTAACCGGCTCAACTAAAGTTGAAAAGGGTAATGTGAAACTCCTTACTTCTTGCCCAGCCTGCCAACAAGGCTTATCACGTTATGCAGATGATACCGGCTTAGAGACTGACTATATTGTCGTGGAAATGGCCAATCATTTATTGGGTGAGAAATGGCAGCAAGCTTTTATTGAGCGTGCTACGCATGGTGGGATTGAAAAAGTTCTGCTGTAGTTTTGCTTAAGAGGCGGCTCTAGTAGCCGCTTCTTGTCGTGTAATGTATCCAGTCGGAAACTCTAAAGTGGCAAACCCACTCACATCTGAAGCTCAACAACTCCTCACTGCTTTAAAAACTAAGCCCGTACTGACACGTGCTGAAAAGCAGATTTACTTATTCCAATATTTGCAACCGCAGCAGCAAATTGGCTTAGAAATTGGTCCGAATATACGCGCTTTAGTACCCAAGAGCTTGGGTTATCAGGTTGAATACATTGAATCAATGAGTACGGAGCAGTTGCTTGCAAGCATCCAGAAAAAATCTCCGCACGAAGCCAATTTAGTTCCAGCGATTGATTATGTGCATAAAGCAGGTTTAGTTAAGGATATAGGTAAAGCTGCTTATTACGATTATGTAGTCTCTTCGCATGTATTAGAGCATCTACCTAATATGATTCAGCACTTTCAAGAAGTGGAAGCTGTTTTAAAAGAGAACGGTGTCTATGGTTTAATTGTGCCAGATAAAACCCTCACGCTCGATTATCTGCGCCCTTGCAGTAGTTTGGGGCAAGTTTTAGAAGCCTATTTGCAAAAACGCACGCATGCACCTTTAGCCAGTTACATTGATAATTTGGTGTATGGAGTGAAAAGCAAACATAACGATGCAATTTGCTGGGAAGTAGGTAGTAAACTGGATTTAACAACGGTGTATGTGCAGCATCCGCGCAAGATTCAGCATCTATTGGATACGCAACAGACCGAGCCGCCTGCAGATTGGGGCGGGCATGTTTGGGTATTTACAGCTGATTCTTTTGTTTCCTTATTTTTTGATATGAAGCGCTTTGCGCTAACGAATTTAGAGTTGATTGATATCCACCCAACTGGCGAGGCAGATTTTATGGTAGTGCTCGCCAAGCAGAATAGTGGCTATTCTGCTCTCACGCAGGCTGAGGCGCTTGAGCAGTTGTGTGCTAAGTACTATCAGTCATCACATCTTAATTTGTCATTATATGCGTGCAGCTAACCGTGTACCCTGATCAATCGCCCGTTTCGCATCCAATTCAGTCGCTACATCAGCGCCACCAATCAAATGAGTTGGTTTAGTCAGCTCAGCTTGTAGCTCGCGGCGCGGTTCTTGGCCTGCACAGATAATAATAGTATCGACGGCTAATACTTGAGTTTGCCCATTAAGCGTGAGGTGCAAGCCTTCATCGTCAATCTTCTGATAATCACAGCCTGAAAGCATTTGTACGCCTTTGCGCTTAAGATCAGTACGATGAATCCAGCCGGTAGTTTTGCCTAAGCCATCACCGACTTTACTACTTTTCCGTTGCAGCAAATAAACGTTACGCTTGCTAGGAGTAAGGGGCAGCTCTGCCTGCACGCAGCCGGGTAGTTGCATGCTCATATCCACCCCCCATTTATGCATGAAGCTCTCAATACTTGAGCTGCTATCATCATCGTCGTGCGTTAATAATTCAGCGACATCGAAACCAATTCCGCCAGCGCCAATTAAAGCTACACGCTTGCCGACCGCAGCGCCTTTAATCACATCGGTATACAGCAGCACTTTAGAGTGCTCAATACCCGGAATCGGCGGAATTCTTGGAGTGATTCCCGTCGCTAAAATGATTTCATCTGCATCGGTCGCTTCCAGTTCGGCAGGCGTTACGAACTTACCTAAATTCAGCTTCACCGCATGTTTTTCGAGCTGCTGTTTGAAATAGCGTAAAGTTTCGTAGAATTCTTGCTTGCCCGGAATTTGCTTGGCGAGATTAAATTGCCCACCGATTTCAGCTTGTGAGTCATACAAACTGACTTGATGCCCACGTTGTGCAGCCGTTACTGCAAAGGCTAGTCCAGCAGGCCCAGCGCCGACTACCAGGAGTTTTTTCGGTTGAGTGGTCGGCGCGATGACTAAGTCTTGCTCATTACAAGCGCGTGGATTAACTAAACAAGTAGCGGGTTTGCCGACAAAAATATGATCTAAGCAGGCTTGGTTGCAGGCAATGCAAGTATTAATGTCGGCAGCGCGGCCTTGAGCTGCTTTGAGCACGAACTCGGGGTCAGCCAAGAAGGGGCGCGCCATCGACACCATATCAGCATCCCCACAGGCTAAAATGGATTCTGCTAAGTCTGGCATATTGATGCGATTAGAGGTGATGACCGGAATTTTCAGCGCTTTACGTACCGTATGTGTCGCCCAAGTAAAGGCAGCACGTGGCACTTTAGTGGCTATGGTAGGAATCCGCGCTTCGTGCCAGCCAATACCGGTATTAATCAGCGTAGCGCCTGCTTGTTCCACCGCTTGGCCGAGCTGAATGATTTCTTCCAAGGTGCTCCCGTGTTCGACTAAATCGAGCATAGAGAGGCGGAAGATAATGATAAAATTCGTACCGACTTGTTCGCGTACACGCCGCACGACTTCAAGCGGGAAGCGAATCCGATTTTCATAACTGCCACCCCATTCATCGTTGCGCTGATTAGTGCGCTTGGCGATAAATTCATTCAGAAAATAGCCTTCTGAACTCATGATTTCCACACCGTCATAATTGGCTTGTTGAGCCAGTGCAGCACAATTGACGAAGTCTGCAATTTGCTGTTCGATTTCAGCACTCGTCAATTCATGCGGGACAAAGCGATTAATGGGGGCTTGCAAGGCTGAAGGGGCAACTAATTTTGGATTATAGGCATAGCGTCCAGTGTGCAGGATTTGCAGGCAGATTTTGCTATCTTCGGCATGCACGGCTTGGGTAATAATTTGATGCTGCGGAACTTGCTCCGGCTTATTTAAAATCGCTGCATGTGCTTGAATAGCGCCTTCAGGATTAGGGCCAATGCCACCCGTGACTATCAAGGCTACGCTAGCGCGCGCCCGCTCAGCATAAAAGGCCGCCATTCGCTCGAAGCCATCCGGCAATTCTTCTAAGCCTAAATGCATCGAGCCCATCAGCACGCGATTTTTTAAAGTGGTGAAACCTAGATCTAGCGGAGTGAATAAATGGGGATAGTGCGGATGAGCTGACTGTGGCATATAAACTCCGTGAGTGCGTGTGTTAGGTTATAAACTGCTGCTTAAATTTTTAATGCCATCATAGACAAACTGCACTGCTAAGGCAGCTAAAATTACGCCTAAAAAGCGCCGCAAAATCTCATCACCCGTGTGCCCAATAATCTTTTGCAGATGCTTAGACAGCATCATCAGCAGCATATTTAGCAAAAGCACACTGATAATCGCTGCAAACACCGCCAGATCACTCGCAACCGTAGGCGCTTTGGCAAACAGGAGAATGACTAAAGTGAGTGCACCGGGGCCGGCGATTAAGGGGATGGAAAGCGGATAAACTGAGATATCTGCCTTTTTTAATTCGGCAGGTGCTTCAGCGTCCTTAGTAATCATCCCAAACGCGCTATAAAACAGCAGCAAGCCGCCCGCAATTCGTACTGAGTTAATATTAATCCCTAAGTGATGCAGCAGTGGTTCACCATACAGTCCAAAGCCGACTAATAAAATAGCGCTAATAATGGTTGCTTTAATTGCCATCGTATTGCTATAGCGCGTGTCATTAGCGGGTACCATGGAGTTGAAAATTAAGGCAGCGCCAATCGGGTCAATAATCACGAATAGCCCAGTACAGGCTGCTAAATAGGTCGAGAAATCCATCATTAGTTTGAGTGCTTAGTCATGATCGGAGTTTGCGGATGCAGTGGAGCATAGGCGCTAGCACGTTTCGCTTGCTTGGCTTGCACACTTTCCATTAAATCAGTGGCTTGAAACATGCCTGCTTGCCAAGTAGCCATATATTGCAAGCTATCAGCGACACTATGATCGCGGGCATAATTCAGCATCGCTTTGCTGCCGGCCACTGCTAACGGCGAATGTGCCGCAATTTGAGTGGCAATTTCCATCACACCAGCCAGCAGATCTGCTTGGTCGGCAAATACACGATTCACCAAGCCCGATTCTTTGGCTTCTGTGGCGGGTAAATTACGTGCGGTATAGGCCAGTTCGCGCACGAGGCCGGGACTAATCCATTTGGGTAAGCGTTGCAAACTGCCTAAATCAGCAGTGATGCCTAATTCAGTTTCTTTGATGGTGAAAAAGGCATCAGCAGTACAATAGCGGCTATCACAAGCGCAAACTAAATCTAAAGCTCCGCCAATGCAGCCGCCTTGAATCGCTGCTAACACCGGCATCCGCAACTTTTCTAAAGCGCTGAAACAAGCTTGTAATTCCAGCACTAGACGGCGCATAAATTCAGCACGGCGACTGGCTTCACCGCCAAACATGCGTGGATCAGGCTGGCTGAAGACCTCTAAATCCATGCCCGCACTGAAATGCTTGCCGGTTGAGGAAATGACTAAAGCGCGTACATCCTCAGCTTGCTCCACTTCACGTAGCGCAGTCGGTAATTCCTGCCAAAAAGCACGATTCATGCTGTTTAAAGCAGCGGGGCGATTGAGGGTTAAATGAGCGATTTTATCTTTGAATTGGAGCTGGAGCGTGCTGTAAGCCATAGCGAGCTACCTTAAACTGTGGAAGTTGGAAAGCCCCTAATCAGCAAGGAAGAGGGGCTAGTGTTATTTTTAGCGGAAGGCCATTTTAAAAGCCATGCCTAGGACATCATCAATGATCGAACCATCACGGTCAGAATCGAGCAGCGAGCTTAAAATACCACCTGACGGCTGTTGTTGATTGCCGGTGCTAGCCGAAGCTGTGCCACTGAATAAAGATTTACCGAGTGAAGCCATCACCATCGTCGCAACAATAGGTAGTGCCTTTTTAATCAATGAACTGGCAATGCCGGTTTCTTGACTAGCATGTTCAGCGACATTACGGCTGACATCTTTGCTACCAAAAATATGGCCGAGAATCGAATTGCCATCATTGATATTTTCTTGCGTACCCAGTACCGTCGGATTTTCAATATAGCGCGAATGGTTGCCAGTACGCAGCGCCGTAATTAAACCTTCTACGCCAGTTTCATCTTTGGTGTTGTGTTGCATACCGCGTGTTAAAGCAGGTGTTACCTCTTTAACAACGGCACGTGCTTGATCCTCGCTCACGCCAAGTTGCTTAGCTAACTGAGCAATGGCGTCATTATTATCGCTGCCTAGCAGCACATCTAGAATACCCAAGAAGAATCCTCCTCTACAAAAATAGAAAATAGCACTGAAATCAATGCTTTCACTATAGAGCGAAAGCCAAGTCTTAGCTAGCTCTCTACTTACTCTGTCATTGTAACTGATCCTTAGGTTCGTGCGAGTTTTCCACAACTCTATACCAGCCTTTTGGGCAAAAATGATAAACTTGCCGGATTCGCTTCGCGCTAAATTTCAGGGCTTTACGGTGCGCTACTTTTTTTATTTATTATTGATGGTATTGGTTATAACCGCCTATCGAGCTTGGGTTGTGCTGACTAATGGCCTGCCACTTTATGTGGACGAGGCTCAATATTGGTTTTGGGCGCAAAATCTTGCTTGGGGCTATTACTCTAAACCGCCGATCATTGCTGCGGTGATTGCAACCACCACCTCGGTCTGTGGCAATGCTGAACCTTGTATTCGTGCAGGTAGCCTGATCTTTTATCCACTCTCGACTTTTGTTTTATTCTTCCTCACCCACCGTTTATTTGATGAGAAAATTGCGTTCATAGCAGGTTTGCTTTTCATCACCTTGCCTGCGGTGGGGGTATCGTCGCTGCTGATTTCTACCGATGTAGTGCTATTTTTCTTTTGGATTCTGGCTTTATTCGCCTTTGTGCGAGTGCTGAAGACAGATGCTTGGTTGGACTGGATTTTGTTGGGAGTAGCTTTAGGTTTAGGACTACTGACCAAATATACCATGGGCGTATTTTTCCTCTCAGCGGCTTTGTATTTATTTTTTAGTGGGCGCTGGTATTTTTTTATCAAGCTACGTGCTTGGGTGGCGGTGCTGATCACTGCGGCCATTTTCGCACCCAACCTAGGGTGGAATTGGCAGCATAATTTCCCGACTTTTCAGCACACCGCAGAAATTTCGCATTTAGAACAAGCTGGTTTGCATTGGAGCTCATTCGCGGAGTTTTTCATTGGGCAGTTTGGGGTATTTGGGCTGTTATTCTTCCCGTTGCTGCTGCTTATTTTATTCAATTTAAAACGCTTACAATGCCTACCTTATTCAGGCTTGCTGATTAGCTTCACCTTGCCATTTTTGCTGATTATTTCCTTACAAGCCTTGTTGGGGACTGCGAATGCAAATTGGGCAGCCCCGAGTTATGTGGCTGCGACCGTGCTATTAGCGGCATGGTTGGTTTATGGGCAATATCGTTATTTATTCATAATGGGTCTGTTGCTAAATACTTGGTTGTTTGTCGGTTTGTATCACTATCAAACGGTTGCAAGTTGGTTAGGTATTGAAATCACTGCAAAAAATGACGTGTATAAACGCCTACGTGGCTGGGATGAACTGGGCCAACAATATTTAGCACTTCAAGCCAAGTACCCGAATGCCTTGCCAATGGCTGAAGAACGGGGCGTGATGAGTGAGTTAACTTATTATGCACGCCCAGTGGGTTTAAACATTGTCAGTTGGAATCCTGAGCATAAATTGCGTCATCACTATGATTTGGTGACCAGCTTAGAAGGGCGCGAAGGGCAGGAGTTTTTATTCGTGAGTACGGGCGCTTTGCCCACTAATATTAAAGCGTATTTCGCGCCCACAGAACAGGTTGGGGAATTAAGCGTGCACCTCTATGCTGATCATGAGCTACGCTATCCTGTGTATCGACTGCAGAATTTCAAAGGATTAAAGCAACAATGACTAAGGCTAACTGGCTTTGGTGGGCAGTGTTTTGGGTTGCACTGGCGGTAGGCAGTATGTTGATATTTTGGATATCTCCTTGGCAACTCGATGTTAGAGTCACTAATTTCTTCTATCATCCAGCCTGCAGCCCAACAGGTTGGCTGCTGGATTGCCATCCGGTTTATCGTTTTTTGTTTTATTCCACGATTCCAGCGGTTTCTACCCTGATCGTAGTTGCAGGTATTTGGGTGATCTTTTGGCGGCCTAAAGCCTTGGTCTATAAAAGAGTGCGTCTGCGGATCGCTTATTTTGCCTTGGTCTTTGTCTTGGGTTCAGGCTTAGTCGTAAATGGTATTTTTAAGCCTAATTGGGGGCGTCCACGTCCGGTACAAACTCAAGAATTTGGCGGCATGCAAATCTATACACCACCCGGTCTAATCACTCTGCACAGCGAAGGGCGCTCTTTTCCGAGTGGGCATAGTTCGGTAGGTTTTACCTTTTTGGCGCTTTGGTTTTTATGGCGGCGTGAGCGTCCGAACTGGGCGATCTGGGGCTTAGGCGCGGGCTTGGTATTGGGCTATGCGATAGGCTTAGCGCGTATTTCAGTGGGGGCGCATTATCTATCCGATGTGATCTGGTCAGGCTGGATGATGGCGCTGGTCGCTTGGTTGGTTTACTACCCGCTGATGAATATGCCTAAGCGTGAGTTAGCCTTAAATGATGCGCTAAAAAAACCGCTTTAATCTTCTAAAAATAGTTGAATGACGGTATTTAGAAATTGCCAACCGAGTTCGGTGGTTTGGATATGATTCTGATTGATGGTCAGCCAGCCTTTTTGTGCAGCCAGTTCTAAGGGTGCTTGTAAAGTTTCTATACTTAAGCCGGTGCGCTCGGCAAATAGCTCCAAATCAAAGCCTGATTTTAAGCGTAGTGCATTGAGCATGAATTCAAATTTTAAATCAGCAGCCGTTAAAGTTTGCGTTTCACTGCGTGCTTGCCCGAGTTCGGTTTGTTGTAAGTATTGGGTAGGTTGTCGGTATTTTTGATGGCGTATGACTTGTTTGAAGGGATCGGTAATTTTACCGTGTGCGCCTGCACCAATCCCCAAATAATCGCCAAACTGCCAGTAGTTTAAATTGTGGCGGCATTCACGACCCGCTTGGGCATAGGCGGAAACTTCATATTGGGTATAACCCGCTTGTTGAAGCAAGGCTTGCCCTGCGTATTGCATATCTACTAATAAATCATCATCTGGTAGCACCGGCGGATGCTTATAAAACAGGGTATTCGGCTCTAGGGTCAGTTGATACCAAGATAAATGCGTAGGCTGCAAATCAATCGCTTGCTGTAAGTCGGCCAAGGCTTGTTCTAAGCTTTGTTGTGGCAAGCCAAACATTAAATCCAGATTGAAATTATTAAAGCCTGCATAGCGCGCTACTTCCGCCGCTTTGAGTGCTTCGGCTTGATTATGTACGCGGCCTAAAGCTTGTAGATGTTGCGGGTTAAAGCTTTGGATACCCACCGATAAGCGATTAATCCCTGCTTCGCGGAAGCCGTTAAATTTTTCTTGTTCAAAGGTGCCGGGATTAGCTTCTAAAGTGATTTCAATATTCGGGCGAAACGGGAGCAGGGCGCGGATTCCTGAAATCAGCTCATCCATACTTTCAGCACTAAATAAACTAGGTGTGCCCCCGCCAATGAAAATCGACTCTAAGCGCCGCCCCCAAATGTAAGGCAGCTCTTGAGCAAGGTCATTCAGCAGCGCTTGTACATACTGCTTTTCAGGCAAATGGTTGGGTGCATGATGTGAGTTGAAATCACAATAGGGGCATTTACGGATGCACCACGGAAGGTGGATATACAGCGCTAAGGGAATGAAGGACATCTTAGGAGATCAGGTTGGCGAGTTGCACGAAATCTTTAACTGCTAAAGTTTCAGCGCGCCGCGTCGGATCAATGCCAAGGCTTTCCATGTGCTCGGCAGTCACTAAGCCTTTGAGGGTATTACGCAAGGTTTTACGGCGCTGCGAGAAGGCTTGTGCCACCAATTGCGAAAAGGCCACTAAATTATTCGCGGTATACGGCAAGCTTGCCCAAGGCTTCAAATAAACCACCGCTGAGTCGACTTTGGGCGGCGGCTTAAAGGCACCAGGGCCAACTTTCATTAAATAAGAGGTTGTACAGAAGTACTGCATCATCACCGACAAGCGCCCGTAGTCGCTGCTATCCGGTTCAGCCGTAATTCGATCCACTACTTCTTTTTGCAGCATAAACAGCATGTCGCGAATATAGCTACCCTGTTCAAGCAAGTGAAATAGCAGTGGCGTAGAAATATTGTAAGGCAGGTTGCCAATCACTCTGAGTTGCTCGCCTTCGCCACGTAAGCTAGCGACATCCAGCTTGAGAGCATCTTGAGCATGAATGGTGAGTTTGCCGTTCGCTTGTGGCTGTTGTTGCCACCAAGCAATCACATCCCGGTCAATTTCAACGATATCGAGATGCGTTAAGCGTTCGAGGAGTGGAAAGGTTAAAGCCCCTGGACCTGGGCCGATTTCCACGACTCGATCCGTAGGGCTTAAACTCAAAGCACGTAGCATACGCTCAATCACGCCACGGTCATGCAAAAAATGCTGACCGAAGCGTTTTTTAGCCTGTTGTTCGTAATGACCCAAGAGTTATTCCTGAATCTTCAGTTCAACACGGCGATTCTGAGCACGACCGTCATTGGTGTTGTTATCAGCGATAGGTTTATCTTCGCCATAACCGACTGCAGTTAAAGCAGCTGAGACACCTTTGCTAGTCAGGTAGGTTTTTACTGATTCAGCACGCGCTTGCGAGAGGTTTTTATTCAGGGTGTTATCGCCACTCGAATCAGTGTGGCCGCCTACTTCAATTTTCAACTCAGGGTATTTTTTGAGGGTCTCAGCGGCGGCATCCAAAATAGGTGAGGAAGCTGCCGTCAACTGATCAGAGCCTTTCTCAAAAGTTACACCTTGTAAGTTAACGTTTTCGGTCTTAGAACAACCTACTTGATTGACTGGAGTATTAGCTGCAGTACCTGCGCATAGGTCATTGTCATCAGCCACACCATCTGTATCGGCGTCAGCAATGGCATCGCAGCCAGTAGCATCAACTTTAGTTCCAGCCGCAGTCGTTGGGCATTTGTCCGTGCTATCCATAACACCGTCTTTGTCGGTATCGAGTTCGCAGCCGGTTTCGTCAACTTTAATGCCTTCAGCCGTGCTAGCACATTTGTCTGCACTATCGACGATGCCATCTTTGTCTGCATCTGGCTCACAACCCGTCGCATCTACGGTTTTACCCGCTTCAGTGGTTGGGCATTTGTCAGTGCTATCGACCACACCGTCTTTGTCAGCGTCAAGTTCACAACCGGTTTCGTCAACTTTAATGCCTTCAGCCGTGCTAGCACATTTGTCTGCACTATCTACTACACCGTCTTTATCAGAGTCTAACTCACAACCGGTTTCGTTGACTTTGGTACCAGCGGGCGTATCTGCACATTTATCAGCGCTATCAACTACGCCATCTTTATCTGCGTCAGGTTCGCAGCCAGTAGCATCAACCGTTTTACCCGCTTCAGTGGTAGGGCATTTGTCAGCACTGTCGGCCACGCCGTCTTTGTCAGCGTCAAGTTCACAACCGGTTTCGTCAATTTTAATGCCTTCAGCCGTGCTAGCACATTTATCCGCACTATCGACGACGCCGTCTTTATCGGTATCGAGTTCACAACCGGTTTCGTTGACTTTAGTAGCTGCGGGCGTATCCGCGCATTTATCCGCACTATCGACGACACTGTCTTTATCGGTATCGAGTTCACAGCCAGTCGCATCAACCGTTTTGCCAGCTTCAGTGGTCGGGCATTTGTCGGCACTGTCAGCTACACCGTCTTTGTCAGAGTCTAGCTCACAACCGGTTTCATCAACTTTAGTACCTGCTGCTGTGTCCACGCATTTGTCGGAACTATCTGCAACGCCATCTTTATCCGCATCTGGCTCACAACCGGTGGCATCAACCTTGATACCTTCAGCGGTAGTAGCGCATTGGTCAGCACTATCAACGACACCATCTTTGTCTGTGTCCGGTTCGCAACCCGTCGCATCGACTGCCTTACCTGCTTCAGTGGTTGGGCATTTATCGGCACTATCAACGACAGTATCTTTATCGGTATCGAGTTCGCAGCCAGTTTCATCCACTTTAGTGCCTTCAGGCGTAGTCGCGCATTTGTCAGCGCTATCGACTACTCCATCTTTGTCCACATCTAGTTCGCAACCGGTGGCAGCATCCACTTTAGTGCCTTCAGGGGTAGATACGCATTTATCCGCACTATCAACGACACCATCTTTATCAGTATCGAGTTCGCAGCCAGTTTCGTTGACTTTAGTACCTGCGGGCGTGTCAGCACATTTGTCGGCACTATCAACGACAGTATCTTTATCGGTATCGAGTTCGCAGCCAGTTTCGTTGACTTTAGTACCTGCGGGCGTATCCGCACATTTGTCGGCACTATCGACGACACCGTCTTTGTCGGTATCGAGTTCGCAGCCAGTTTCGTTGACTTTAGTACCTGCGGACGTATCCGCACATTTATCCGCACTATCGACGACACCGTCTTTGTCAGTATCGAGTTCGCAACCACTAGCATCTACTGTTTTGCCAGCTTCAGTGCTTGGGCATTTATCCGCGCTATCAACAACGCCATCTTTATCTGCGTCAGGCTCACAACCTGTCGGATCAACAGCTGTCCCTGCTGGAGTATTCGCACATTTATCCGTACTATCAACAACGCTATCTTTATCGGTATCGAGTTCGCAACCTGTTGCATCAATAGCTATCCCTGCTGGAGTGGCTGCACATTTGTCAGCGCTATCAACGACACCATCTTTATCCGTATCGGGTTCGCAGCCTGTTTCGTCAACAGCCGTACCTGCTGGAGTATTAGCGCATTTATCCGCACTGTCTTTTACACTATCTTTATCGGCATCAGGCTCACAACCTGTCGCATCGACTACGCTATCTTCCTTGCTAGTAGGACATTGATCCGCACTATCGACAACACCATCTTTGTCGGTATCAAGTTCGCAGCCCGTGAAATCAACTTTGATTCCTGCTGCTGTTTCTGGGCAAAGGTCGGTTTGGTCTAAAACGCCATCAGTATCGGTATCTTTTTTGGCTGCTTCTAAAGCGCCTGCTAATTGTAATTTTTCAGTTTCTAAACTGCTGTAGTTAGTGCTGACTAAGCTTAGTTGCTTAGCAATTTCAGGAATGGTTGCAACCTGTTGATGCAGGGCACTTACTTCCTGCTTCATGTTTTGGCTGCTTAGCTTGCAAGTATCTAAATCGGCCAGTTGATCTTGGCTAGCTTGCAGTTGGGATGTAAGTTCGGCTTGCTGAGAGTTAGCAGTTGCTAATTGGCTAGTAAGTTCCGCTTGTTTAGCATCTGAGCTACCTAATTGGCTGGTGAGTTCTGCTTGTTTAGCATTAGCTGCGTCCAGTTGGGCGATTAGCTCCGCTTGTTTGGCATTAGCTGCGTCCAGCTGGGCGGTTAGTTCCGCTTGTTTGGCATTAGCTGCGTCCAGTTGGGCGGTGAGTTCGGTTTGTTTAGCATTAGCTGCATCTAACTGGCTCGTTAATTCAGCGGGTTTAGCAGTAGCCGCTTCCATCTGCGTGGTTAATTCAGTTTGTTTAGCGTTGGCCGTTTCTAACTGAGCGCTCGCATCGGCTAGTTTGGTATTGGTTTCTTCCAATTGGCTGTTGAGAGCCGCTTGTTTTTCTTCACTGGCAAGCAGCTTGTTTTCTAAAGTGTCACGATCTTCTTGAGTGTCGATCAACTGAAAGCGCATATTATCCAAAGCTTCAGCTTGCTCACTGAGCTTTTGTTTTAATTCATTTTTTTGCTCGTTTACCTGTTCGGGTTGCTGCATCAGGCCTTGAGGTGCGGCTTGATCTACAGGATAAGGCATCATTGGCATAGGTGCTGCTTGCCCTGGCATTGCAGTAACGAGCATCGGTGGTGCCAACATCAGTGAGCTAGGTATGCAGTACATATTGGTAGATGGCGCATAACCTGTATTAGCTGCTACGTCACCACTATAGACACCAACGATGCCAGCATTATTCATATCCATCATTTGTGGATAGACAGCGCCTGCTGGTGGCATGACAGATGGATTGTTATAGGTAGCTGGAGTTTGTTGAGGAGTCAGTACATTCGCATTGGAACTGTTGTAAACAGTAGGATCGGTGCTAGGTGGGGTAGCGGTTTGCGTTTCCGCAAGCACATTCGCCGATATCAGGGTTGTTAGTATCAAACCCGTCGGTAATTTCTGCATGCTATAGTCCTCAGTTCCAAGTTAATTGTGTTTAAGCCAATTGATGTGTTGAAACATCATTTGCCGCCTAAAGATAAATCACGTCGTGCGGCGGAAATCGTGATCGTGAAGCCCGCAATCACGTCTAAAAAAGACATCGCCGCTAAAATTAAAAATACTGAATTTCCACCCCAAGGATAGATCAACCATCCTACTAAATAGCCAATGAGCACAAAAGTGGATAGAAGATGGTCAAATATAGTGACTTCCGAGGTGCGAGTCGATTTAAACAACTCAATATAAAGCGTCATTACTCCAACAAGTACCAGTATATCACCCCAAGTTGGCTTCCAAGTCACTCTAGAAGGTAGACGCAAAGTGAATAACACATCGTTCAGATGCCAAGGGAAAAAATTAATTTTGACACAAAACCAATAAATCAGCAGCAAAACTCCAAACAAGGGGACGAATTGCAGTGTACGTATCATAAACTCGCTTCCATTGGGGTTGTTGGATAAGGGAGCTGTTGAATACTCCTAACTACAGACCTATGGTCAAGTAGAAACTCCTCTCTTTTGGACAGCTGTTTGGCAAGCCCGAGTATCCTAAATGCTAGCATTATAAAGCACTGCCTACACTTCGTCAGGCTGAGGATTGTAGGGTTTTATCTGATATTGTGCGCTTTTTAGCCTTTTATTGACGTTTGTCGGCTGAACATAAGCATTCACAGCAAGCTAGCATATATTTATTCTATAACATTTTTTTTTCTAAGCGCGCTGAAAATAATAATAAAGAGAGAGTGGCTATGAACTACAAAAAGGGAGCGGGGGCTTCCCTCCAATGGATTTTACTTCCGATCTTATTTTCCTCTGCAACGGTTTTAGCATCTGACCAGAACCCCCTGTTCAATGCTGAAGATCCTTGCTTTGATTGTCCGACAATTACAGCTACTCCTGCTCCTATCCCTTATCCTGCAACTAGCATGGAAGGTGCAGCCACAGCTCAAGCCAATGCTTTGGCTCAAGAACGTGATGGCTTCCTTGATGATGCTGAAGAAACTAACAATGCGACGATGAGCTATGTGGGTGGTCAGACGCGAATGGGTGTCGGGTTAGATACTGAGTTTAAAGGGCGTGCCGATATTAGCCACAGCTTTTCTGAGAGCCAGAATAGTGCTACCACTGGGCAAGCTTGGGTGGGTGTAAACCCATCTGCGAAAAAAGCTAAAACAGCTGCTGAAAAAGACGAAGAGGTAGTGACTGGCGTAGGTGTCAAGCTCAATCACAACTGGGTGGGCACGGACGCAACTGGCCAGCCAACGAATGTGCATAAGATCTTCGGTGCTTATGACCAAAATGAGATCAAAGATAAAAAAGTAAGTGTTGGTTACGGCCAGGAAAACGAAGATATGTTTTGGTCTGGGCATGTCAGTAAGGGTTTATCAGACAAACGTGAGTCTGGCAAAACAGCTGGCGGCCAAATCATTTATGAGCAGGCTTACGATTTTGGTGTGGGTGGTCGTGTAGGTACTTTCGTGGATGAACAACTAATGCGTGTTCAAGGCGGTTTAGACTACGAGTGGGGTAAGGAAAAAGCAGCTAGCGAAAAAACTGCCTCTCAATTAACGGTCACGGGTGGTGTTGAAAAGTTCTTCTTTGATTCGCCTCACAGCGTAGGTGCTAATGTTGAGGTGGTGAAAGAGCAGGGTGGCTATATTGATGACAAGCATGAAGCCGATGTGCGTGGCAATTTAAACTATCGCTACGATTTCGGTGGCGAAGGTATTTTCCAAGCGGATCAAAAATACCGTCGGGTACGAGTAGAAATTCCAGGCAAAACCATTGTTAGCAAGAAAGCGCCTAAAGTTGAGCGTAAGTTAGTGAAGCATACGATGGAGTTGGAGTCTGATACCTTCTTTGAAGTTGGTAAATACCATTTAACAGCTGAAGCTCAGCAACGCCTATCCAGCGTTATGGGACGGATTCGTGATTCGGGTCATGAGGGTAATATTCGGATTACGGGCAATACCTGTGACAAAGGCACGATTGAGCATAACCAAACCCTGTCTGAAAATCGTGCGAATGCAGTGCGTAACTTCATGATCAATAATGGTTTTGCTGAACAAGAGTTATTGGCGCAAGGCTTAGGTGAGACCAGTCCGAAATATCCAAATCAACCTGCAACCGCGCATAAAAACCGCCGTGTTGATATTGAATATGTGACTTACGAAACTAAGTACCAAGACAAAACAGTTCAGCAAGGTCAAGAAGTGCGGACTCAAACCGAGCCGCAAGTGGTTTGGCGTAAAGAACTGATTCAATCTGCGCCAACTTGGGTTGGTCAAGCACTGCATAATAATATTCAGTATAAGCAAACGATTGATACTTATCGTAGTTTAGGTGCAGCAGGTAATGGTGGTACTACACCGACTAATACCGTACCGGTGGCAGCCGATGACCCAGTGACTACGGTGGAAGATTCTAAGGTGATTATTGATGTATTAGCGAATGATACAGATGCGAATAACGATACCTTAACGATCACTGATTATGAGCGTACTAGTGTAGAAGGCGGTAGTGTCAACTTAGTGGATGGCAAATTATCCTATATTCCAAAGGCTGGTTTCACCGGTACAGACACCTTTAATTATACTGTTTCGGATGGTCGCGGCGGTACAGCGAGCGCTACGGTAGTGATTACAGTGAATAGCTCTGGTACAGGGACTAATCAAAAGCCCATCGCCGCTACTGATTATCTAACCACGGATGTAGACGCTAAAGAGACTATTAACGTGCTCGCCAATGATAGTGATGCTGATGGAGATACTTTAACCATTACTCGTTTTGATGAGACCAGTGTGAAGGGCGGAACAATTAGCCTAGTCGATGGCAAATTATCTTATGTGCCACCAGCAGGTTATAGCGGTGCGGATACCTTCAATTACACTATTTCTGATGGTAATGGTGGTACGGCAACTGCTGCAGTGGTTTTGACGATTGGCGAGGTAACTACAGCTCCTCTAGTACCGGATAATGATAGCTATAAAGTAACCGCAGCTGATTTAGACAGTAATGGTGAAATTGGCCTCGATGTCTTAACAGGCGATCAGTATTCAGGTTCTGTAGTGATTAAGATTTTGGCACAACCTAGCTTCGGTACGATTAGCGGCATGGATAGTGCTAATACTGTCACCGGGTCAACCGTGAAGTATAAGCCTAGTTCAGTGGGTTCTGGTCAAACCGATACCTTTACCTATGCTCTAGTCGATGCGGATGGTTTGGTAAGTTCATCTGCGACCGTGACGATTACTCTGTCAAGCACAAGTACTGGCGGTTTTGATGCAGTCGATGATGGTGCCGATGGCAAAGACAGTCTATACAATTTTACTAGCGCTGATTTCTCTGCAACTACTATCAAGTCACGTACTTTAACGGTATTAAATAATGATGCAGGTACAGATCTGACCATCACTGCGATTACCCAGCCTCAATATGGAACGGCTGCGATCAGTTCTGATGGAAAGTCTATTATCTATACACCGCGTCATGGCTATTGTAATGATCACTCTTTTACTTATACCGTGCGTGATGCGTCTGGCAATCAAGAAACAGCGACTGTCTATATCAATATTGATTAAAGACCTACTTGCTGCATAATCTCCTCTGAATAGGCAATGATCTTGATCATTGCCTTATGCTCATTTGCAGCCTATCAAATCTAAACTAATGGTTGGCTGCGGTGCTTATGCAACTAAATCTTGCTAGGCAGGGTCAGAGTCAGCAGTTGATACATAGGGTTATCTTAGTGATTGGGACACAAACAGCTCCTCCAATAAAACGTCCAAAGCCTTGGCTAAAATGGGGCATTGAACTTTTAATCGTGCTCAGCCTCATTTTTGGAATACGCGCATGGCAACAGCGCGGTTTAATTGTCGGGGACGCACCCGCCTTCAATGAAATTGGCCTCAAGGGTGAGGAAGTCTCCCTAGCCGCCTATCGTGGTCAGCCGCTGCTGTTACATTTTTGGGCTTCGTGGTGTCCGATTTGTGAAATAGAGCAAGGAAGTATCACTAAAGTCGTTGAATCAGGTTGGCCGATGGTCACAGTGGCCTATTCGTCAGGCGAAGCCGAAGAAGTTAAGCGTTATATGGAGCGCAAAGGCATCAGCAATTGGGTGACGATTGTGGATAACGATGGGGAATTAGCACGTCAATATGGTGTTGTGGGCGTACCAACCAGTTATGTATTAGATAGTGAAGGCTCGATCCAGTTTCGTGAGGTTGGCGCAAGCACTAGTTGGGGATTACGTTTACGTTTATGGTTAGCTAAAAAGTTTAACTAAGCTAAAAGCCCACCCACACGCGCCCAAGCATTATAAATCCGAAGGCACAGACTATTAATCCTGCAACTAAGCGCACTAGCGGCTTACGCGTTAGGCTATTTAAGCGGCTCGCAGTTGTGCCCATCAGCAACAAATTAGGCAAAGTTCCAAGGCCAAAAGCCAGCATTAGCAATAAGCCTTGCCATGCACTGCCTGCTGATAAGCTCCAGATCAGTACGCTGTAGACTAAGCCACAGGGTAACCAGCCCCAAATCATTCCAAAAGGGAAGGCTTGCCAAGGAGTTTTAATCGGGATAAAGCGCCGGCTTAATGGTTCTAATTTGCGCCAAAAGCCTGCACCTAGACGCTCAATTTGACCTATACCCCGCCATAAACCCGCTAAATACAAACCTAAAGCAATCATAAAAGCAGCAGCAAAGAAATACAGAATTTGTTGGGCGTAATGTAAGCCACTTAAGGATAAAACACTCGCACCTAAGCCACCCGCTAAAGCACCTGCTAAGGCATAGCTACTAATTCGTCCTAGGTTATAAGCAAGTAGGAGAGGAAAACGGCGTGTACCGGCTTGATTGGTAAAGCCAACAGCGCTAATCAGCCCCCCACACATCCCCAAGCAATGTACGCCCCCCAATAAACCCACCATTAAGGCTGCGAAATAGTGGGACTGATTAAGTGTGGCTAATAATCCATCCATGCCTGTCAGTTAAGCACATAACGCGAGTGATAATGGCCTTCATCGTAGCCTGCGAAAAAATTAGAAATCAATGGATGGTCGATAGGTTCGTATGAGTAATCCACCTCTAAATTTCGCTGCGCCACATAAGCGACTCGCCCATCTTCATCAATCAGTACATGATACCAAGGCTCATTTTTGGGCGGTGTGCCCGCTTGAGCATTCTTCTCATACCATTCTTCAGTACCCTGAAATTCAGCATCCACATCAAAAATAACCCCACGATAATTGAAGAGGCGATGTTGAATAACTTGACCGATGGCAAAATCTGCTTTCTTGTTCATCTCTAGGATTTTCCTTCACCAGACACAGGCTAATAAACTAAATATGGGGCTTATTTGCCTACTTATCAAGAGCTCTGATTTTTGAAATGGCTGATGACTCGTTTGGTTGCCGTGAGGCGCTCTCGATGTAAATGCTCACGAATCTGCTCACCTTTATAGCCTTGTTGGATAATACTTTGTACATCCACCGCTTGGCAGGCATCAAGCACGGCGCGGAAAAAATCAGCTTGTGGATAAGGGCGATGTTCAAACCCAGTGCGGCCTTGGCTATCTGCTTGGCAAGCAATTAATAACTCCTCAAAGCGTTCAGGTTTACGAAAGGCATCACAAGCTTCCAGCACGTGTAAACAAGTCTTGGCTTGCTGCTCAAAGGCGCGATGGATATGCGTGTGATAGCGTGCTGTTAGTTCGGCTAATTGCTGGAAGTGTTTGGGTGCACGATAGCGCTGGCAGAGTTCGCGTACTAAATCATAGCTACGATCTTCATGACCGTGATGTGAGGGCAGAATATCTGCAGATGTTAGTCCTTTGCCTAAATCATGTGTCAAAGCAGCGAAACGTACCGTTGTTGAGTCACTCAGTTGAGTGGCACGCTGCAACACCATCAAAGTGTGCACGCCCGTATCGATTTCTGGGTGGTGTTGAGCAGGCTGTGGAATGCCAAAGAGTCGATCAATTTCTGGGAATAAAACTTTTAGCGCGCCGCATTCACGCAAGGTTTGAATAAAGCATTGTGGATTCGGTTCTTGTAGCGCGGTTTCCAGTTCCTGCCAAACCCGCTCTGGCACTAAGCTATCGACTTCACCTGCGGCTACCATCGTGCGCATGAGTTCTAGGGTTTCTGGCGCTACCGTAAATCCATATTGAGCATAACGAGCATGAAAGCGCGCGACCCTAAGAATTCGTACAGGATCTTCGGCAAAAGCAGCGGAAACATGGCGTAAGATGCGTTGTTCGAGATCAGTTTGCCCGCCATAAGGGTCGATGATTTCGCCTTCTGCTGTTTCGGCGAGTGCATTAATCGTTAAGTCACGGCGCTGCAAGTCCTCGATGAGTGTAGTGCTAGGATCCGTATGAAATTCAAAGCCATGATAGCCGCGCGCTGTTTTGCGTTCAGTACGGGCAAGTGCATATTCCTCATGGGTTGTTGGATGGAGAAATACCGGGAAATCTTTACCGACTGGGCGAAAGTGAAGGGCTTGCATGTCTGCTGGAGTTGCGCCTGTCACGACCCAATCACGGTCTTTAATCGGGCGGCCTAATAAGCGGTCACGTACCGCGCCACCCACTAAGTAATATTGTATTTTGCTCATTATCTAATGCTTTAGCTTTGCTTATTCGAGCATAACATGGGGGCATAAAGGGCTGAAAAGGATTTACTTGATGGATTTCGACTTATTCCTTTTATTACATTGACGCTCTAGGGTGTTTATGGTCTTATCGGATGGCTTGGGAAAGTTCAATACATATGATTGGAGTCCAGTTACCTCACTTTTGAGAGGGGTGCGGTAACTGTAAGTCTAGGAGTTTAAAACATGGCTCATGTAGTTGTACTGGGTGCAGGAACCGGAGGTATGCCGGCTGCCTATGAATTAAGAGATGCTCTGGGTAGTGAGCATGAAATCACGGTTGTGAATGAACGTGATTATTTTCAATTTGTGCCCTCGAATCCTTGGGTAGCAGTTGGTTGGCGTAATCGCGCGGATATTACCTTTGAAATGGCTACTTATTTAAATCGCAAGAATATTAAATTCATTGCGAGTCGCTGTGAAAAAATTGATCCCAATGCAAATCAGTTAGCATTAAGCGATGGTCAAACTTTAAAATATGACTATTTAATGATTACGACAGGCCCGAAATTATTCTTTGAAGAAGTACCTGGCGCAGGCCCTCAAGCAGGTAATACCCATTCTATCTGCACCGTGGATCATGCTGAAGCTTTGTGGCAGGACTATCAAAAGCTGTTAGAGAAAGGTAGTGGCCACATTGTGATCGGTGCAATGCCCTTTGCCAGTTGCTTTGGCCCTGCTTATGAATTTGCATTCATTGTGGATTGTGACTTGCGCAAGCGTAAAATCCGCCATAAATTCAAAATGACCTATGTAAGCTCTGAGCCTTATATCGGGCACCTAGGTCTAGGCGGGGTTGGCGATTCGAAAGGCATGTTAGAGCATGAGCTGCGTAATCATCACATTGATTGGATTGTGAATGCGAAGACGGTGAATGTCGAAGCAGGCAAAATGCAAGTCGAAGAATATGCCGAAGATAAAAGCCTGAAGAAAACCCATGATATTGCTTTTGACTTAGCGATGATGCTACCAGCCTTCAAAGGGGTGGATGCAGTAGCAGCCGTGCCAAATTTATGTAATCCACGCGGCTTCGTATTTGTGGACGAGTTGCATCGCAATCCGACCTATAAAAATATTTATTCAGCGGGTGTGTGTATCGCCATTCCTCCTGTCGAAGTAACGCCTGTCCCCACAGGTGCACCGAAGACCGGGTATATGATTGAATCGATGGTCACTTCTGCGGTACATAATATAGCAGACGAACTGGCAGGCAATCAGCCTCACACCACCGGAACTTGGAACACCATCTGCTTAGCAGATTTTGGCGATACCGGTGCAGCGTTTGTGGCGTTGCCGCAGTTGCCTCCACGCAATGTAGCGTGGTTCAAAAAGGGTAAATGGGTACATTTAGCGAAAATCGCGTTTGAAAAGTACTTTATCCGCAAAATGAAAAAAGGCAGCTCTGAGCCGTTCTATGAAAAGTCGATCCTAAAAATGATGGGTATTACCCGGATTTAGGAACGCACATAAATCCAGAATCAGGAGTCTGGGCTTTTGTAACGGGAAATAGTGTATGCTATTTCCCGTTTTTATTTGGATCACAAATACATACAATACGCCTATGAATACTCCAAATCCTACTGAAATTGCTAAGTCAGTCAAACTTGCCTTAGCTGAAGATGTTGGTAGTGGCGATGTCACTGCTGATTTAATTGCCGCTGCAACCATTTCCCGCGCCACAGTCATCACGCGCGAAGACGCCATTTTGTGTGGTACGGCTTGGTTTAATGAAGTGTTTCGCCAAGTGAATCCAAGTATCCAAATTACTTGGCATTATCAAGAGGGCGATCAAGTCAAAGCCAATACCGTGCTCTGTGATATTAAAGGCAATGCTCGAGGCATGCTCACCGCTGAGCGGAGCGCCTTAAATTTTCTCCAAACCTTATCGGGTACAGCGACTGCTACGCGCCGCTACGTCGAATTGATTGCTCATACAAGTTGCCGAATCTTAGATACCCGTAAGACCTTACCTGGGCTACGTAATGCGCAAAAGTATGCAGTGCGTTGTGGTGGCGGCGTAAATCACCGGATTGGCTTATATGATCGGGTTTTGATCAAAGAGAATCATATTATGGCAGCAGGCTCCATCACTGCAGCAGTCGCCCAAGCACGACGCTTACATCCAACGATTAAAGTTGAAGTTGAAACCGAAGGCTTAAAAGAACTAGCCGAAGCCACCGCCGCGAATGCAGACATTATCATGCTGGATGATTATCCTATGGAAACGCTGCGTGAAGCGGTGAAAATCACGGCAGGACGTATTCCTTTGGAAGCTTCCGGTGGGGTGAATCTGGATACGGTGAAAGTCATCGCTGAAACGGGTGTCGACTTCATTTCGGTGGGTAGTATTACCAAGCATGTGCGCGCAGTGGATTTATCTATGCGCTTTGAGTTGCAGGATTTTAAAGCGTGAAGCACTTACTTGCCTTGAGTATAGGTTTTGTTTTGGCAGCGAGTTTCAGTGCTTGTGGAAATAAAGGAGCACTTTATTTGCCGGATCAGCCAAATGCCAAGCAATCTGTGCAAACAGCTAGCCAAGCTCCGCAAAAACAACAAATTGAGAAAAAGCAGTAATGGATTATTTCAATTATCGGGATGGCGAATTATTCGCTGAAGACGTCACAGTAGCAGACTTAGCCAAAGCATATGGCACACCCTGCTACGTCTATTCACGGGCTACTTTAGAGCGGCATTGGCATGCGTTTAATGATGCTTTTGGCGAGCAAAAGCATCTAGTTTGCTATGCCGTTAAAGCCAATTCAAATTTGGCGATTTTGAACTTATTCGCCCGTTTAGGTTCGGGCTTTGATATCGTTTCGCGTGGTGAGCTGGATCGCGTACTCACCGCCGGTGGTGCCGCCAATAAGATCGTGTTCTCGGGTGTGGGCAAAACACATGCTGAAATTCGCTATGCACTTGAAGTGGGGATTCGCTGCTTCAATGTCGAATCTGAAGCTGAATTAGAGCGTATTCAAGCAATAGCCGCCGAGAAGGGTAAGATTGCCCCGATTTCCTTGCGGATTAATCCAGATGTGGATGCACAGACACATCCGTATATTTCGACGGGCCTAAAAGAAAATAAATTTGGGATTAGCATTGAGAGTGCTGAAGCCGTTTATCGGCGTGCGGCTGATCTGCCCAATGTGAGCGTGCAAGGGATTGATTGCCATATTGGTTCGCAACTGCTGACGCTTTCGCCATTTATGGATGCTTTAGATCGTTTATTAGTATTAGCTGAGCGCTTAGCGCAGCAGGGCATACCTATTCATCATTTGGATTTAGGTGGTGGTTTAGGGGTGCGTTATAACGATGAGCAACCGCCAGCGCCTGCTGATTATATGCGCCAACTCTTTACCGATGAGCGCTTGAAGCGTTACGAAATTTTAGTAGAACCAGGTAGAACCATCGCAGCCAACGCTGGGATTCTGGTGACGAAAGTTGAGTATCTAAAGCGTTCGGAATACAAAAATTTTGCAGTGGTTGATGCTGCGATGAATGATTTGATTCGCCCCGCTTTGTATTCCGCTTGGCAGGAAATTATTCCAGCTCAGCCACGTACAGAAGGCGAAACCGAAGCTTTTGATATTGTTGGCCCGATCTGTGAAACCAGTGACTTTTTAGGCAAAGATCGCGATCTGAATATTCAAGAAGGTGATTTCTTGGTAGTGCGTTCTGCAGGCGCTTATGGTTTTACCATGTCTTCCAACTACAACTCACGCCCACGTGCTTGTGAGCTAATGGTCGATGGGGCGCAAGTACATGTAGTCAGAGCGCGTGAAACGCTCGAAGACTTATGGCGTGGCGAAACTACCTTACCAGCGTGAAGGTAGTTTACGGTTAATGACGATACGCTTCTGGCCGTCGATGCTGATATAGCCGCCAGTACGTAAGTCTTTCAGAATTCGGCTGACCATTTCGCGTGAGCAGCCGACCATCTCAGCGATGTCTTGATGGGTCATGCGTGGCGTAATATGCCCGACTTCTTGTTCTTGAGCCTGTTGTAAGAGAACACGTGCAACTCGACCATACACATCTAAAGTAGACAACGAGCAAATCGTTTCATCTAAAGCACGTAAACGTTTAGCCAACACTCGCAGCATCGGTAGGACGCTTTCTGGATGGTTGTCGACGAAGCGATTAAAGGCTTCTTGGGTAAGCATCAGAGTGCGTGTCTTAGCTACTGCTAAGACTGAAGCAGAGCGTGGCTCATTATCCAATAAACTTAACTCACCAACGAAATCGCCTGTGGTAAGAAAAGATAGGACTACTTGTTTACCTTCTGAACCATTTACAAAAACTTTTAGGCGACCTTCCAAAATAATATGTAAAGAATTACTCATTTCACCTTGAGAAGTAATAATACTTCCTCGTGGGTAAGTAAATTCATGGGTAAGGCTGAGTAACTCAGCTAATTGGGGTTCTGGCAAACCTGCAAATAAGGGGATTTCATTGAGCATAAGAGAGAATAGACCTATTTTCTTAATGGCTACCTCTTCATATTATGCCAGTTTTTAACGGTTTGTGCTGGTCTATTGCTAAACGGCTTAGACCATTGAGCCTGTATTTAGGGTATTTCCGCTGGGGTAACTAAGTATCTGCGCTCAAGTAGTCTATGCTTATCAGAGAAAGAACCATGAACCAAAAGGAGTTTGATTATGGCTCAACAACAGCTAGAAGCATTAACAGTAGGATCAGTACTCTCAAAACGTGGCAAAGTCACCGCCACTCGAACCGGCCAAACCATGCGTATTTTAAAGCGTGGTGATACCATTTACGCTGACGATACCGTCAATACGGTACGCGGTGCGACCTTGCAATTACGTATGCTAGATCGCAATATTGTGATGCTACGTGGCGGAAGTTCTTTTAAAGTAGGACAGTATAAACCCGATGCGCAAATCGCTGAGGTGAAACGCTTTGATTATGCAGGTGGCGAGCTGCGTCCGAGTCGTAAAAGTCTGTCAATGTAAGTTTTCTGTGGATCGCTAAGCTAGCCACTTGATAATCATTTTGGTGCATGCATTTCTTTATTGTGCACTGCACAAAAAAGTGATACAACATTAAACTAGGCTTTATGCCAATCTATTGTTTAATTTAATGAAGTGGCGGTTTTGAATGGAATTAACAGCGATCTATCCGGGAACTTTTGACCCCTTAACCAACGGGCACTTAGATTTAATCAAGCGTGCCCGTCGTTTATTTAAAAACGTGGTTGTCGGTGTAGCTGCTAATCCTCGCAAAAAACCACTGTTTTCTTTAGAAGAGCGTGTCAGCTTGATCCAGCAAGAAGTGCTTAATCATGGTCTTGATAGCACAGTGACAGTGGTAGGTTTTGAGTGTTTATTGGTCGATTTTGCTCGCCAATGTAATGCACGAGTATTGATTCGTGGGATGCGTGCGGTATCTGATTTTGAGTTTGAATTCCAATTAGCCAGCATGAATCGCGCTTTAGCACCCGATGTTGAATCTGTGTTTTTAATGCCAGGTGAAAGTTTTTACTTTGTCTCCTCAACCTTGGTTAAAGAAGTTGGCAAGCTGGGTGGCGATATTTCGCGCTTCGTGTCTCCGCAGGTCAATGCGGCTTTACAGCCGAAAATTGCTGAGTGGAAAGCAGGTCAAGAAAGCATAGAAATGTAAGTCCGTCCATGATTTGGGTTAATGTTCTTTCCAGCCAGAGCTTGGTAGAATGTTCACGATTTAAATACTACAAGGAATCTTCTTCATGGCATTGATGATCACTGACGAATGCATCAACTGTGATGTTTGCGAACCCGAGTGCCCAAATAATGCAATTTCTCCGGGCGATGAGATTTATGTCATTGACCCAAGTCGTTGTACTGAATGTGTGGGGCATTATGATGAGCCACAATGCGTAGCCGTATGTCCGGTGGATTGCATTCCCAAAGACCCAGAGCGTGCTGAAACTAAGGCTGAGTTACAGCTGAAGTATGAAAAATTGATGGCTCAATAAACTGACTTTCGAAGTCCCCTTTAGCATTGAAGGGGATTGAGCGAGCTTACTTTTTCTCAGGTATGTAAGTTAGCAGTACTTTGTGATTCGTATCCAACAAATTCAATTGTCCTGGTGGCAAGGCATAGAGATTAGTTTGTTCCAATGCAGCCAACACTGAGCGTTCTAAATCTCCTCCAGCACCCATACAAGCCATTTTGGTTGTTCCTAAAGTACTTAGCGTCAAACTACCTTCAGTGGTTGCCACATAGCTTGCAAATAAACGATTGCAGCCTGTAAAGCCGGTTAAACGTCCATTTTCAAATTTTAGGGTAGGAGCAGCTGCCTCTTTAGGCAGAGCTTTGCCTTCGATCGCTGTTAGCTGCCAGACGCTTTTATCTAAAGCTTGCTGGGGCTCGGGTGTGCCAGCGTTTATTCCGATACTGCAGGCAGACATAATGGCTAATCCCATAAGAACAATAAAAAGCTGACCCACGATTGAGCCGAGGATTTTTTTAATCACGGTGCTGGACCTTTGGTATTATTCTAATTATGTAGAGCAAGTGACACTAGAAAAGTTGCAGGCGAATTATTAAATTTTGTTAGGGTTATGGCAATCTCAAGTGACAACTGGACAACATTCTCTAATAAATGCTCAAGCTTGGTTAGAACTTAAACCTATTGGGTTCATTCAATCTTGCTATAAAGAAAAATTTGGTATTCCTCGCCAACCTGGTTTGGTCACTGCCGCACAAGCTCAACTCAAGCTGTTACCAGCGTTTTCCCAAGCTGAAGCTTTTAAAGGTTTAGAGCAGTTCAGCCACATTTGGCTAATTTTTGGCTTTCATGCCAACGTAAGTACTGAGTGGTCAAATACTGTGCGCCCCCCACGTTTAGGTGGGAATAAACGCTTAGGGGTATTTGCAACTCGCTCTACTTTTCGGCCTAATCCGCTCGGCTTGTCGGTTGCGCAACTAGATAAAATTGAGTTCGCAGGCAAACAAACTTATTTGCATTTAAATGGGATAGACTTGCTGGATGGCACGCCCGTATTTGATATTAAACCGTATTTGCCTTATGCAGATAGTTTGCCCACCGCCAAGGGTGGATTTGCAGAGCAAGCACCGAGTAGCCCTTGGACTATTATGTTCACGGAGCAAGCTGCCTTAAAATGCCAACAGAAAAGCCAGCAGCTTAATACTAATGTTGAGCTATTGATTCAGCAAATTTTGGGGCAAGACCCGCGACCCTCTTATCGGATTAGCCAAGAAGATGTACGAATTTACGCGATGAAATTGTACGATTTCGACTTACAATGGCATTATAGGGCAAACTTCATTGAAGTCATTGGGCTAGTGGACTTAATCGAGTCGCAAACCACAAATTAACGCTGTTGAAATTTATTATAAATAGGCATGTTGAACTTATTCTTATATTCGCGCCAGCGCGGTCTGGTCATTGTATTGGGCCTTATTCTATCGACGGTTTTGAGCTATCCCGCTGTTTGGGCGGCTGAAGAGGACGAGCCTTTATCTACTAGTGTTGAAGAATCTAGCCCGCTAATTAATCGTATGCCACCACAACCTGCTGAACAAACTGTATTGAGACATCAGCAGCCTGCAGGCTTGCCAGAAGAGTTACTCAACTTCATGCAGGAGAAAAATATTCCTGCAGATGAGGTGAGCGTTTATGTGCGTGATGTCAGTGCTGATGCCCCTTTGATTCAGCATGAGGCTGAGGTAGCACGCAACCCAGCCTCCACGATGAAGTTGCTCACAACTTGGGCTGCAGTGAAAACCTTAGGGCCTGCTTGGACTTGGGATACTCAAGTGTGGACACGTGGCGAGATACGTGACGGTGTATTGCACGGTGATTTAATTTTAAAAGGCTATGGCGATCCCTTTTTAGTCTATGAAGCATTTTGGCAGTTGGTACATGATATTCGCTTAAAAGGTCTACAAGAGATCACAGGCGATATCATTATTGATAATAGTTTTTTTGCCCTACCCGTGATTGATCCCGCTGCCTTTGATGGTGAGCGGGAGCGAGTTTATAACGCACCACCTTCGGCATTAATGTTTAACTTTCAGGCTACACGCTTGTTGTTTGAGCCGGATATGGCTGCAAGCAAGGTGAATGTGATTGCCTTTCCTAAACCGAAAACTGCTCTTAATGATCACTTACAATTTGTTGCGGGTGAATGTTCAAGACGTAAGCATAAACCTCATGTTGAATCTCAATCGGATGGTACGATTAAAGTATCTGGGCCTTACGTAGGGAATTGTGGGTCACAATTAGAAACTTTAGTCCTGTCCACACCCGAAGAGCATGCATTCAATGCTTTCCGTGATTTCTGGCAAATGCTGGGCGGGAAATTTGAAGGCGGTCTGCAAACTGGGCAGGTTAAAGCCGGTGATCGTCAGTATTATGTGCACACCTCAATGCCACTGGCTGAGCAGATTCGGCTGATTAATAAGTGGAGTAATAATGTCATGACGCGCCAAGTGATGTTAACAGTAGGCGCGAAAATGTTTGATGTGCCTGCTACACTGGACAAAGGTCGTTTAGCTGTCTTAAAAGTCCTGACTGATCAAGGAGTATCCACACAAGGTTTGGTGATCGAAAATGGCTCAGGTTTATCACGCAATGAACGAGTGAGTGCACGCCAGTTCGGTGAATTATTACAAGCTATTTGGCGCGACCCCTACATGCCAGAAATGTTAAATTCTTTACCATTATTAGGCGAGGATGGCACGCTAGCTAGGCGTTTCCGGCATAGTGAATTAAAAGGTCGTACACGTTTAAAGACCGGGACTTTACGTGATGTCAGCGCGATTGCGGGTTATATGCTTACCCGTAGTGGTAAACGCATGATTATAGTCATGCAGCAAAATGGCCAGCGTTCAGCAGGTTTTGGGCAGAGTTTACAAAATATGCTGTTGGAATGGGTATTCGAGCAATAGTTTTAAGGTAGATATATGAATTTAAAGCCGGAGTATCGCTTAGGTGTCGTCGTGTTAACGACCTTAGTGATGAACACTGCTAGCCCGGCTGCTGAAAAGAAAAATAAAGAGGCAGAAGAATCTCCCGTTAAAGTCACTATTCAGGGTGTGGGAGAGGACTTAGAACAAAATTTACGTGCTTATTTACCCTCGCTACGCAGCTTGAAATGCGAGTCGCCTGTAGACCGAATTGAAGGCTACATCACTTCATCACAGCCAAAATTAACTAAAGGCGCTGAGGCGATGGGCTATTTTGCAGCGAAGTTTGACATGACTTCAGCGCGCCAAAATAATTGCTGGACTTTCACTATCTCAGTTAAGCCAGGCGAAACTGTCAAGGTCGCTAAATCCAATATTCGGGTGACTGGGGAAGGCGCTAAGCTAGAAGATTTCACACAAATTACCAGCAATCCGCCCTATGTAGCTAACGAAATACTTGTCACTCAAAAGTATGAAGATTTCAAAACTAACCTAACACGTACAGCCAGTCGTTTGGGGTATTTTGATGCGGAGTTTGTTGATCGCCAAATTCAAGTCAATATTGATACTCAACAAGCGGTCGTGAACTTGCATTTCGAAACGGGCAAGCGCTATCAATTTGGTCAAGTGGATATTGAACAAGATGTCCTTGATCAAAAGTTTCTCAATCGCTATCTACGAGTTGAGCCAGGTAAAGATTATAATTCTGATGAATTATTACGCCAGCAACGCTTATTAGAAAACAGTGGCTACTATAGTGATGTGCAAATTAGTAGCAGTTATCAACAGATTGAAAATAATAAAGTTCCTGTCGAAATTAAAGCTTTACGCAATAAGCGCTATGCCTACACGGGTAAATTGGCTTTTGAATCTGAAGATGGCTTTACCATTGAAGGCGGGATGAATGCGCGCTGGGTGAATAGTAAAGGGCATAAATTTGATACTGCTTTGCTCTATACCCAGACTGGTTATTTAAAAACAGGTTTCAAATACATCGTGCCTTTGTGGGAGCCAGAGCATGAATATGCGGGTGTCGATGTCTCGTGGATTAGTTCTAAAGATAGTATTGATTTTTATGGCATTCCTCTCGCAACCTATTTAGATCAGCTAAAACTAGAGTTTAATTATAATCGGCGTACCGATAATGCTTGGCAGCAGACCGCGTTTATTTCCTTTTTTGAGGAAAAATTCCGCTTAGTGATTGATGGTGACTCCATTCCTGATAATACTCAGCTGACCTTATTAGGTTTACGTGCTAGTAAAACCAAGTCAACCGATGCACTGTTTCCAGAAAAAGGGTGGCGGGTATCAGGGGAGATTAAAGGTTCACACAAAAGTGTGCTGAGCGATGAAACCTTGATGCAGGCACGCTTAGATGGCAAATATTTGTATACCTTCGAAAATCAGAGCAAAGCGATAGCCCGTGGTGCTTTGGCTTCTACTTGGGTCGATGAAGCTAGTGTGATGCCGAAATCATTAGGTTATACAACAGGTGGGCAAGATTCAGTCAGAGGCTTTGATTCCAATACTTTGGGTGAGCTGGATGAATATGGTGAAGTCACTGGAGCTAAGCACCTGATCGTGACCAGCCTTGAGTATGAGTATCCCATCACTGAAAAGATTAGTGCGGCTGTGTTTACAGATGCAGGGAGCGCGTTTAATGATTGGAATAATTATGAATTGAGTGTCGGTGCTGGTTTAGGAGTGCGTTATAAATCTCCACTAGGGCCAGTACGTTTAGATTTAGCAGTGCCCAAAGATGATGTTAAAGATTTGCATTTCTACTTTAGCTTAGGGCCTGATTTGTGAGGCGTTCAGTCAAGTATTTTGTAGTCCACCCTTTAGCCGCTTTAGCGGTAATTATTCTTATCTTATTGCTTGCGGCAGTCTTGCTTTCTACTACTCGCGTAGGCACATCTCTACTCGCCAGCAGCATACAAGAGATTTTACCCGGTTTACGCTTGCAAGGTGTTGACGGTGCCTTGCTAGATGAAATGAAGGTGCAACGTATTGAGTGGGCAAGCTCCGCTGTCAAGGTGGAGATTGAAGAAGCGCTAGTCGATGTTTCTATTCAGAAGTTTAAGATCCCTCCACAGTTGCAAGTCAATAAACTAGCGGGTAAAAAATTAATAATTACGATTCCGCAGTCAGACAAGAAAGGCTCTGATCCGATTACTATTCCTGATATTCGCCTTCCTGCAGAGCTTGCTTTAGATGATGTGCTTTTAGAAGAATTGCTACTGAAAGTCGGTGACTTCAATATGAAGTTCAAAGATATCAATCTAAAAGCCTATAACCGAGATGGTGTGCTGCAAGTTGATAAGCTAGTTGTTAGTTATGTGGATCCCCTTGGCGGTGCGGTCAAGCTTGATCTTAAGGGTAATATGGCTTTGCTAAAGCCGCATCCAACAACCTTGACGGGAACGATTGCTTCGCAAGGCTCCAAATGCGGGCTTGGCTCGCTGAATATTACAGCGAATGGTGATTTGCCTAGTTATCGTTTTCAAGCTGATGGCAAATGGGCATACAAAGATTTTCCAGAGGCTGATGTCAAGCTGGCAGGTACTGGTAGTTTTGATGAGGTGGCTATTGAAACCGGAGCACTGCAAACCGCTGCAGGTGATTTGGATATTGGTGGTGAGTTTGCATGGCGGCCTCATCTGGCTTGGGATGTGAAATTGAATGGCTCCAAAGTTAATCCAGAAGCTTTTGTAGCAGAGTTGCCTGGTTCATTAGATCTAGCTTTAGCTTCAAAAGGCGAATATCTCGATCAGCAGCTAGTGATGAGCTTAGACGCTAGCAAGCTGCTGGGCACTTTACGTGATTATCCGATTGATACGACCTTTTCAACAGGCTTAGATAAAGGTGCTTTAGCGGTCAACTTTATTAATGCTGCCATCGGGCAAAATCATCTGACCGCGAAAGGCGAAGCTGCTGATGGCCTGCTGATTGACTGGACGATTGATGCTCCGGTCTTATCTCAGCTACACCCTGCTTTGGAGGGTAAGCTAGCTGGCAAAGGTAAACTCGCGGGCAAAATTAATGGCTCTGAATTTAGGTTGGACATCGAACAACTGACAGGCCAAGTCTTAGATTATCCGATTGATGCCAAAGGTGGCTTGAGTCTGGCGAATGGCTTATTGGCTGCACGTGAGTTAAAGCTGGCTATTGGCGAAAACCATTTAGATCTGAATGGTGTAGCGGATGAGCAGCAGGGAATCAATTGGCTAATTGACGCCCAGAATCTTAGCGCTTTGCATCCTGATTTGCGTGGCAATTTAAAAGGCAAAGGTAATGCACAAGGCTTGCTAGATGGTTCACGCTTAGCTTTACGTGTGGATGAGCTGAGTGGTGAGGTTTTAGAGCGCCCGATTAAGGCTAAAGGTGAAGTTTTATTGCGAGATAAGCTGCTCACGGCTAAAGCTTTGCAGCTGGATTTAGGTGCGAATCATCTTGAGCTGGATGGTGTCGCAGATGAAGTAGAAGGCATTAATTGGAAACTTGATGCCAAAAACCTCAGCGAGTTACTGCCGACTTTAACAGGGCAGTTAACCGGTAATGGTAATGCCCAAGGCTTGTTAGATGGTTCACGCCTTGCTTTTAGGGTCGATAACTTACAAGGCGAGTTGCTTGATCATGCAGTCAAAGCCAGAGGTAGCCTACTGGTCAATGATAAAGTTCTCACAGCTAACGCGATTCAGGTCAGTTTAGGTGACAATCAACTTGATTTAGATGGAGTCGCGGATGAAGCCCAAGGTTTAGTTTGGAAGCTCAATGCGAAAAACCTAAGCCAGTTTTCACCGCAGTTAAAAGGCAATTTAGTCGGTAATGGTAAGGCGCAAGGTTTATTAGATGGTTCACGTCTAAGCTTGCAGATTAATGAGCTGGCAGGCGCGATGCTTGATCAACCTGTGAAAGCAGTTGGTACTCTTAAAATCCAAGATAAAGTCTTATCAGCACAAGGTGTACGGGTTGATATGGCGGATAATCACTTAACCCTAGAAGGCATTGCCGATGAGCAAACCGGTTTAAATTGGGTGGTCGAAGCCTCTAAATTGCAGCAACTTGTTCCAAGCTTGCCCGGAAATATCTCCGGCAAAGGTAATTTGCAGGGCTTGTTAGATGGTTCACGTTTAGCGCTGCGGATTGATCGCTTGGCTGGCACAGTTAAGGATTATCCGATTAAAGCTGCAGGTAGCGTGCGCATTCAAGATAAATTGCTGAGTGCCCAAGGTGTACAGGTTGATCTAGGTGACAATCACCTAAAGTTGGAAGGTGTTGCCGACGAAGCGAAAGGTTTAGATTGGTCATTAGATGCGAATAAGCTGGTTCAATTGCATCCAGCTTTGCGCGGTAATCTTGCAGGCAAAGGCAATTTTCGTGGTTTATTGGATGGCTCACGTTTTAAAGTGAAAGTCGACCGTTTAGAAGGTGTAGTTCAAGATTTCCCAGTTCGTGCCGAAGGCCAGCTTAAATTAGAAAATAAACTATTGGCTGCGCAAGGTCTGAGTTTAGCAGTTGGTAAAAACCAAATTCGTTTGGAGGGTGTAGCCGATGAAAAGCAAGGTTTAAGTTGGGTCTTAGAGGCCAAAGATCTGAGCCAATTAGTACCTAGTATCAAAGGCGATTTAAAAGGTAAGGGTAAAGCCACCGGTTTGTTAGATGGCTCACGATTAGCAGTGAATATCGATAATCTAACTGGCAATATTCAAAGTTTCCCGATCAATGCTAGTGGCGAAGTGCGGATTCGCGATAAGCAGATTTCTGCTAAAGGGTTGGTTTTGTCTTTAGGCAAAAATCGTATTCAATTAGAGGGTGTGGCTAGTGATTCTGCAGGTTTAACTTGGAGTTTAGATGCGAAAGACCTGAGTCAATTTGCGCCAAGTATCACAGGTAATTTAACGGGTAACGGCCGCTTACAAGGCTTGTTAGATGCTTCTAAGCTAGCGGTGAATGTGGCTAGTTTGAAAGGTACTGTACAGGGCTTTCCAGTGAGTGCGACTGGCGAATTAAAGTTACGCGATAAGATAGTGACTGCGAATAATGTACTGCTGGATGTGGGACAGAATCGCGTGCGCCTCAATGGAAGTGCGGGTACTACCTTAGGCGTGGATTGGGAGTTGGATGCTAAAAACTTAAGCCAATTAAGTCCAAAGCTTAGAGGCAGCGTTAAAGGTAACGGACGCTTGTCGGGGCGTTTGGATGGTAGCCAATTTGATTTAGAAGTCGCACGTTTGCAAGGGCAAATTGAAGGTCGTCCGCTACAAGCTACCGGTAAGGTTAAAATTCAAGGTAAGCAAATCACTTTGCAATCGGTAAGAGTGCTGGCAGGTACGAATGAGCTAGAAGCTAATGGACGTGCTAGCGAACCTTTCGATATTCAATGGCGGATTCAAGCGCCTAATTTAGCCCAACTGTGGCCAGGTTTAAGTGGTAGTTTGAAGGGTAATGGCTTATTACGTGGCAATCTTGCACAGCCACAGATTCAAGGTAGTCTGCAAGGTAATCAAGTTGGCTATCAAGATTTAAAGATCGCTAAGCTTGCTGTGCAGGCTAATCAAGCAGGTGCTCAATACGATCTACGCGGCACACTTGAAGGCTTGCGCCAAGGCAATAATCAAGTCAGGCAAGCTGAGTTTAGCCTACAAGGGCAATTGGCTCGTCATAGTTTGAATCTTAAAGTCGTGCATCAAGCGGGAAAGCTAGAAGGACGTGCTGCGGGTTCATGGAACGGCTCGCAGTGGCGGGGGGCTATTGAATCCTTAAGCTTGCGTGATACTACAGCGGGGAATTGGCAGCTAACGAATGCGGTAGGAGTAACCGCTTCAGGACAAGCCTTTAGTCTGGCAAATGCCTGCTTAGTGAATCCGCAAAATGCACGTATTTGCAGCAAAGCCGATTGGAGTCCACAACGCGGTTTAACTGCGAATGGTGCGCTCCAGCAAGTACCGATGAGCTTAGCAAGTTCTTTCCTACCGAATACAGTGCAGTTACCCGGTTTAATTAATGCGGACTATCAGTTTGAGCAGCGCGGTGGCAAGCCATTCGCACGTATCAATGTGCAATTGCCTGATAATGTGATGGTGTTACGTACTGCTAATAAACGCACAGAAACACTCCAGTACACTCAGGCTAAAGGTAGTCTAGTCTTGAATGATCGAGTGGCAACACTTCAAGCACAAGTCGAGATACGTGGGCGTGGGCAGCTACGGGCAGATGGGCGGATTGATTTACTGGCTGAAGGTGGCCAGCCTAAATTGGATATCAAAGCTACTGTCGCTATGCCCGATATAAGCTGGTTACAGGTTTATTCGCCGCAAGTGGATGAACTGCAAGGGCAAGTAAATGGTGACTTACGTGTAGTTGGCTTGCTGAATAAACCACAGGTAAGCGGTAATTTGCGCCTGCAAGGTGCTTCTTTATATTTGCCCGAAACAGGTGCAAAAATTGAAGATATCAGCTTGGCTATTCAAGCTAACCAAGCGGATCAGATGAATATCACTGGCTCGTTACGTGCAGGGCAGGGTGTTTTAAAAGCGAGTGGTGTTTTACGTTTGGCAAACTTACCGAATTGGAGTGCAGACTTGCGCTTGCAGGGCAATAACTTGCTGTTAATGAATACCTATGAAGTTCAAGGGCAGGTTTCCCCTGACTTAAATATTCAAGCAACTCCAAAGTCTGTGGTTGTATCGGGAACTCTGCGTATCCCAGAAGCTTCGATCAATGTCCAAGCTTTGCCGGTAGGCGCGAGTGTTCGTTCAGACGATATTGTATTTGTAGGGCGTACTCAGCCACAAAGCACGGGGCGTAAAAAACTGCGTACACCTCAAGATGGCTCAGCGATTGATATTCAGCCTAATGTATTGGTAGAAGTTGGCGATAAAGTCAAAATGAATGCCTTTGGTTTAGAAGCGCGCCTAACAGGTAAGATTCGCCTGTTACGTAATAAGCAAGATATCGTCGCTGAAGGTGCTCTGAGCGTTGTAGAGGGTTTTTATAAGGCTTACGGGCAGAACTTAAGCATTGAACGTGGCCGCTTAGTCTTCAATGGGCCGATGACTAATCCTGGGCTAGATGTGCGTGCTACCCGTAAGGTCGAAGATGATATTACCGTGGGTATTAGTTTAGGAGGGACGGTTAAGCAACCTGAGTCGACCTTGTTCTCCTCACCGCAACAAACACAGAGTGATACTTTAAGTTATCTATTAACAGGACGCGCCTTGTCTGGGATCTCAGGCAGCGATACTGCTTTATTAACCCGAGCTATTACGAGTTTAGGCCTAGCCGGTGGCGAGAGCCTGGCGCAAAGCCTTGGCACTAGCATTGGCTTAGATGAAGTGGGTATCAATGCAAACGGCGGTGATTACAAACAAAGTGAATTAGCTTTAGGCAAAAAGCTTGGCTCCAAGCTTTATGTGAAGTATATTGTTGGCCTGTTTGATTCCTTGCAAAGAGTTGCAGTCACTTATCAAGTTAATAAGCGTCTACAAGTTGAAGCTACCAGTGGTGCTAGTCAAAGTATTGGCTTAATTTATAAGCTTGAAACAAATACGGGTCCATTTGGTAAATAGCGTTTCTTGGCGTATCTGACTTAAACGTTTTTCTGAAATTTTATGAAAAAAAGCTCAATACTTGAGTTGACAAAGGAAAATGATTAAATCACACTATGCGCCTTTCCAGTCGGAGGGGTTCCCGAGCGGTCAAAGGGGACAGACTGTAAATTTGTTGGCTCTGCCTTCGAAGGTTCGAATCCTTCCCCCTCCACCATATTTTTGATTTGGTGCGCACGTTTAGCGTTTCGTACTAATGCGAAATCGATTAAGCGGGTGTAGTTCAATGGTAGAACCTCAGCCTTCCAAGCTGATGGCGTGGGTTCGATTCCCATCACCCGCTCCAACTGTGTGGCTGAGTCGTTTAAAAATTTACGCTCTTGTAGCTCAGATGGTAGAGCGCATCCTTGGTAAGGATGAGGTCGGCAGTTCGATTCTGCCCAAGAGCACCAAGTTATTGATCCTTCTTAGGGGTTTTCGAGATGGCAAAGAGTAAATTTGAGCGCACGAAGCCGCACGTGAACGTGGGAACGATAGGTCACGTAGACCACGGCAAGACAACGTTGACAGCGGCATTGACGGTCGTTCAATCCCGTAAGTTTGGTGGCGAAGCGAAAGCGTATGACCAAATTGACGCGGCTCCTGAAGAGAAAGCACGGGGTATCACGATTTCTACTGCACACGTTGAGTATGAAT
>JBATOI010000011.1:0-54731 GCA_049290875.1 Thiolinea sp. | reverse complement strand
CGGCGGAACAGCTCAACACGGCCCGCCGGATGTTGTTTAAAACGATTCATGAACAGGCACAGAAGCAGGCTTAATGGCTGAAATCCCTGTACCCGTTCAGGCTCAGTTCTTAATTAGAAAATACTGCTAGAAGTGCGGGTTAAAGGGCCGAATGTTTTCCCCGGCTATTGGAAAAATCCTGAAGCGACTGAAAAAGCCTTTGATGCTGATGGCTTTTATATGATTGGCGATGCGATGAAGTTCGTTGACGCGAATCGACCTGAATTAGGCTTATTGTTTGATGGACGAGTGAGTGAGGACTTTAAACTGCTTACAGGTACTTGGGTGCATGTTGGTGCGATTCGGGTAGCGGGGATTGATGCACTCAAACCCATCGCCCAAGACATTGTGGTCACAGGACATGATCGCAGCACCGTGGGTTTTTTGGTCTTCCCGAATCTGCCAGAATGCCGCCGCCTTTGTCCTGAGCTACCTGCGGATGCTACGACTGAAACGGTGTTAGCGCATCCGGCAGTGCGTACTTGTGTCACCCAAGGCTTACGTTCTATGCGTGCACAGGGGACGGGTTCGTCTATGTTTGCCTCCAATGCTTTGCTCATGGCTGAGCCGCCTTCGGCAGAGGCGGGTGAAATCACCGATAAAGGCTATCTCAACCAGCGCTTGGTATTGAACCGCCGCGCTCATCTGGTGAATGCATTGTATGCAGAGCAGCCCGATCAAAACGTCATTCAATTAACACTAGAAGGCTGAAACCCCAAAGGATATGCCCATGAGCGAACAATTGGTCAAAACCTCCTATGAGGAGACTATTTATACGGTGACGCTAGCACGACCCGAAAAACGCAATGCTGTCAGTGACCGCCTACTCGCTGCTTTAGAGCAAGCCTTAATCACAAGGCCTGAAGGAACTCGCGTCATTATTTTGGCTGGCGAAGGTAAGCATTTCTGTGCAGGCTTAGATTTGTCCGAACATCAAAACCGTGATCCGTTTGGCGTGATGCAACATTCACGCGGCTGGCATCGGATTTTTGACCGGATTCAAAATGGTGGGATTCCGGTGGTGGCTGCGATGCAAGGTGCAGTGATTGGTGGTGGCTTAGAATTAGCGACCGCGACGCATGTGCGTATTTCTGAACCAAACACCATTTATCAATTGCCGGAAGGCCGCCACGGGATTTTCGTCGGTGGTGGTGCTTCGGTGCGTGTTGCCACGATTATTGGTGCGGGGCGCATGTGCGAAATGATGCTTACGGGTCGGATTCTCGATGCTGATGAAGGTTTACGCTTAGGTTTAGCGCATTACTTGGTGGGTGAAGGTGAAAGCCTCGCTAAAGCCCAACAGCTTGCCAAACGGATTGCAGAAAATGCACCAATGGCGAATTGGGCGATGGTTTCAGCCATTTCACGGATTAACAATATGGCCTCAGATGATGGCCTCTTTGTGGAATCACTTACAGCAGCTCTGACCCAAACCAGCCCTGAAGTGGTAGCACGCATCGGGCAATTCCTCAATCGTTCTGGCAAAGGTCCTCAAACATGAATGCAAGCACCCATCCTTTTGCTGACTCCGAAGCAGCAGCCCTCACCGCCAGCTACGAGGATATTTGGTTAGTAGCTGGCCAGCGCACTCCGTTCGCCGATTACAACGGTGCTTTACGTGATGTCGCTCCCACTGATTTAGGGATTTATGCAGCACGCAGTTTATTTGCGACCAGCGGCATTCCTGCCACCGAAGTTAATGCCATCATCGCTGGCAATATGGCGCAAGCCAGCTTCGATGCCTATTTCCTCCCGCGACATATTGGTTTATATGCCGGAGTGAATCCCAATGCCCCCGCTTTATTAGTGCAGCGTCTGTGTTGCACGGGCTTTGAGACCATCCTCACAGCCGCTGACCAAATCACTTTAGGCAAAGCGAAAGTCGTGCTCTGTGTGGGTACGGAATCCATGTCGCGCAATCCGATTGCTGCCTACACACATCGCTCCGGCTTTCGTATGGGACAGCTAGACTTTAAAGATTTCCTTTGGGAAGCGACTAAAGATACTGCGCCCGGCATTGGCATGGGCGATACCGCTGAAAATCTGGCGAAGCGCTATCAGATTAGCCGCGAAGAAGTCGACCGCTTTGCCGAGGAAAGCTTTGCACGCGCGATGGCGGCTTGGGAAGCGGGCTATTTCAAGGCAGAAGTTAGCACAGTGGTGAATAGCCAATGGGATTTAGACGGCTATCAATCACGTAGTTTGAAACTAGCTGATCGTGCGCAGAGTTTTGAACGCGATAGCCATGTGCGTAGCACCAGCTTTGAAACCCTGCAAAAACTCAAGCCGGCTTTTGGTGGCGTACAAACGGGCGGCAATAGCTCAGCGATTGTCGATGGAGCTGCCGCTGTACTTGTCGCACATGGCGAGTGGGTACGCGCACATGGCTTAAAACCAATAGCACGGATTGTGAATGGTGCAGCCGTGGCAGTTCCACCCGAAATTATGGGCATAGGCCCTGCTCCGGCGATTCGCGCCGCTGCGAAAAAGGCTGGGATCAAAGTCAGCGATATTGATCGAGTCGAGATTAATGAAGCCTTTGGTGCACAGTATTTAGCCTGCGAACGTGAACTCGGTTTAGAGCGCTCTAAATCGAATGTGCATGGCGGTGCAATTGCAATTGGACATCCACTGGGCGCCTCTGGAGTACGTTTAAGTTTAACCGCAGCGCGCGCGGCTCAGCAGTCTGGGTTAAAATACAGCGTGGCCTCTGCTTGTGCAGGCGGTGGTCAAGGTGTCGCAATTTTGCTTGAGAATGCATAAAGGGAGGAATTATGGAATTTACCAAGAATACATTCATCGTCACGGGTGGAGCTTCTGGCTTAGGTGAAGCGACCGTGCGTGCTTTATATGCGCAAGGCGCTAATGTGGTTATCGCGGATTTGAATACTGATCAAGGCGAGGCTTTAGCCAAAGAACTCGGCGAACGTACAGTCTTCAGCCGTACCAATGTGGCCGACGAAACCGATGCACAAACCACGGTGAATCTAGCCGTAACAAAGTTTGGGCAATTACGCGGCTTAGTGAATTGTGCAGGGATTGGAGGTGCTGCCAAAGTACTAGGTAAAAATGGCCCTCATCCTTTAGCTGAATTCTCTCGCACTATTCACGTCAACCTGATCGGTAGCTTTAATATGGCACGCTTAGCCGCTGCAGCGATGGCGAGTTTAGAGCCTGTTGCCGAAGGTGAACGGGGCGTGATTATTAATACCGCGTCGATTGCGGCTTATGATGGACAGATTGGCCAAGCCGCTTATGCAGCCTCTAAAGGTGGCGTGATTGCCATGACTTTGCCGATGGCACGCGAGCTAGCCAAAAATGGGATTCGCGTCGTCACGATTGCCCCGGGTTTATTCATGACCCCGATGATGGCCTCTTTACCAGCAGAAATTCAACAATCTTTAGGTGAATCTGTCCCCTTCCCACCGCGCTTAGGTTATCCGGCTGAGTTTGCAAATATGGTGTGCTCGATTGTGACCAATATAATGCTGAATGGCGAGACGATCCGTTTGGATGGTGCGCTACGGATGGCACCACGCTAGGAGAAAGCATGGCACGCACGACTATTTATCGCTATCGGATTGCCTTTAGCGACTGCGACCCTGCGCAGATTGTCTTTTTTGCTAATTATTTCAAATGGTTTGATACCGCCAGCCGTGAGTTTTTTACGGCTTGTGGGATTCCGAGCTGGCGTGATACGGCTCGGGAGCGCGGCATTATTGGTACACCGTTAGTGGATGCTCAAGCCAGTTTCAAAAACTCCGCGACCTATGGCGAAGATATTGAAATCGAATCGTGGGTTGAAGAATGGCGCGGCAAAAGCTTCGTGATGAAGCATGTCGCGCGGCGTGAGAGTGTTGTGCTCTGTGAAGGTCGTGAAGTGCGCGTATTCGCGATACAAGACCCAGAGAACAGTTTGCGAATTAAAGCCTTGCCGATCCCTGAGGATATTCGCGCTGCTTGCGAATAAATAAGGAGGAAACTATGTACGATTACCAAGCCCCACTACGAGATATGCAGTTTATTCTCAACACCATTGCTGGTTTAGAGGATATTGCGGCTTTACCGAATTGCGAGGATGCCTCAGCCGATTTAGTCAGTGCCGTGTTGGAGGAAGCCGATAAATTCGCAGCAGGCGTGTTAGCACCTCTCAATCAAGTGGGTGATTTGCAAGGCTGCCGCTTAGAAGATGGAGTCGTACATACGCCAAAGGGTTGGCAAGCAGCTTATAACCAATTTCGTGATGCAGGCTGGGTTGGGCTAGCTTTGCCACAAGAATACGGTGGTCAAGGTTTACCTAAGTTGGTTTCTACGCCTGTTTGGGAAATGTGGTTCTCGACTAATATGGCGTTTGCGATGTTGCCACAACTGAATGTGGGGCAAGCCGAAGCTTTGCAAATCGCTGCGAGCACCGAGCAAAAGCAGACTTGGCTACATAAAATCGTGAGTGGTGAATGGGCAAGCACCATGAATCTGACTGAGCCACAAGCAGGCTCTGATTTAGCCGCCACCCGCACTAAGGCAGTGTCACAAGCCGATGGCAGTTATAAGCTATTTGGGCAGAAGATTTTCATCTCCTATGGCGAGCATGAAATCACCCCCAATATTGTGCATTTAGTACTAGCCCGCTTGCCGGATGCACCTGCTGGGGTCAAAGGTTTATCGCTATTTATTGTCCCGAAATACTTATTGGATGAGGAAGGTAATCCTAGTACGCGCAATGATGTACGCTGTATTTCCATCGAACACAAAATGGGCATTCACGGTAGCCCAACTTGCACGCTAAGCTTTGGCGATGAAGGTGGTGCGATTGGCTATTTAGTCGGCGAAGCCAATCGTGGCTTAGAAACCATGTTCATTATGATGAATGAAGCACGGTTTGGCGTCGGTGTGCAAGGGGTAGGCTTAGCGGAACGTGCTTATCAATATGCGCTGAATTATGCACGCACGCGGGTACAAGGGCGCGATGCTATCACGGGTGAGACGGGTCAGCCGATTCTTTGTCATCCTGATGTCAAGCGTGCCATTTTATCCATGCGGGCGCGGGTGATGGCGATGCGCTCGCTACTTTATACTGCGGCGAGCTGGTTTGATTTAGCCCACAACCATCCTGATCAAGCGGTTGCGGATAAATATCGACGTTATGTCGATTTGCTCATGCCAGTGGCTAAGGGCTGGTGCACCGAAGTCGGTAATGAAGTTTGTGATGATGCGATTCAAGTGTTCGGTGGCATGGGCTTTGTGGAAGAAACGGGGATAGCTCAATATTTCCGTGATGCCCGTATTATCACCATTTACGAAGGTACGACGGGTATTCAAGCCAATGATTTAATCGGGCGCAAAATCCTGCGGGAAAAAGGTACGACCTTATATGAGTTGATTGCTGAGATGCAGCAAACTCAACAAGCACTCGCTGAATCAACCGCATTAAATAGTTTAGCTGAACATTTCCAAGCGATTTTAGCCTCACTACAGAGTGCAACTGCGTGGATTTTGACCCAAGATAAAACCCAGCAGGAACAAGTTTTAGCCGCTGCAACCCCCTTCTTGTATTTATTAGGAACTACCTGTGGTGCTTGGCAATTGGCTCGCTTAGCCTTAGCAGCTGATGCAAACAAAGCAGCTTCGTGTACTGATTCGGCTTATTGCCAAAGCTTAATTGAGCTGACTCATTTCTATTTCCACAGCTTTGGAGTGCAAGTCAGTGCTTATGCTGCAACGGTTAAGCAGGCTGGAACTAGTTTAACTGCCTTTGATTTTGCTCAAGCTTAAAGACCGTCCAAAAAGGGGCTAAATAGTTACCCCCTTTTGGCTTCCTACTAGCCAGCCAACAAATGGGGCAAGAACAAGCATAAGGCGGGAATCAGCAATAAAATGCCAATCCGCACAAACTCTGCTGCTAAAAAGGGCATAACCCCTTTGAAGGTTTCCGCCATCGGTGTGCCATCTGACAAAGATGCAATAATGAAGACATTTAAACCTACAGGCGGCGTAATAAGACCCAGCTCTACGACAATTAAGGCAAGAATACCGAACCAAATCTTTAAATTGTCTGTATCCAAACCATAAGCGGCATCTGTAGCACTGACATGATCACCACCGTTTAAGGCAATTAAGGTCGGCCAAAAGAACGGCAATACCACCAAAATCATCGCTAAAGACTCCATAAAGCAGCCTAAGATGATTAACAGCACTAGCATAGCGATGAGAATTAACCAAGGATCTAAGCTACTCGTAGCTGCCCACTCGGCCATTGCAGAAGGTAGACCTGCCCGTGTGAAAAAGCCTTTCAATACCTCAGCCCCGAATAAGATCATATAGATCATCGCGGAAGTTACTGCGGTATCGCGAAAGGCTTGCAAGATACCGGCTAAGTTCAGCCCCATCCCCGTGCGCCAGCGCATAAAAATCCCATACACGAAGATCACAAACACACCCACACTAGCGGCTGGCGTGGGAGTGAATAAGCCAAAACCCAACCCTAAAATAATACTGCCAAAGATCAAGAGCACCGGAATTAAACGCCGATAAGCTTCACGCTTTTCTTCAGGCGGCATCGGTCTTGGTTCAGGCGCAAGCGACGGATTAAGCCGCACTTGCAAAGCAATGACGAGAATAAAACCTACAACAGCCATTAGACCCGGAATCAAGGCTGCTTGGAACATCTGCAAAATCGAAGCTTCAACAATAATTGCGTAGATGACGAGTGCAACTGAGGGTGGAATTAAGATACCTAAGGTGCCACCCGCTGCTAAAGCACCCGTTGCTAAGCGCGGTGCATAGCCGAGCTTTTTCAGTTCAGGTAAAGCCACTCGCCCCATCGTCGAGGCTGTTGCTAAAGAAGAGCCGCACACAGCACCAAAACCACCGCATGCGCCAATCGCAGCCATCGCCACCCCACCGCGCCGTTTACTCATTAAGGCCTCTAAGCCTCGGAATAAATCGCGACTTAGATTCGACTGGCTGGCTAGATAGCCCATCAACACAAATAGCGGCACCACCGATAGATCATAATTGGCCATCGTCGACCAAAGCAGGGATTTGAATTGCTTAATATAAGGCTCGAAGCGCACATGCTTGACCGCAAGGCTCAAAGCAAAAGTACCACCAATACCGACTAATACCATCGTAATACCGACTGGCATGCGCAGCATCAGCAAGATAAACAGGCCAACTAAGCCAAGGATGCCAATCATTTCAGGGCTAAACATGACTGACCTCCGCTGGTTTATGCTCGAATACTTGCGCTAAAGCAATCAAAGCCCAGAGCAACAGTGACAAGATACCGGGGATGTAAAACGGCCACTCCACCCAGTTCAACACACCGACGACGACATGATCAGCTTTCTTTTCAAATAGACCAATAATCATCCAATACATTAAAAATACTGACATGATCATGACCAAAACCGACCAGCATTGCTCTGTAAAGCGTTGCAACCATGCAGGCGCTTTATTCATGAAAATATCGACCGCAACATGCCCGTGTTTCACTTGTGCTAATGGGAAAAACATTAAAGCGGCAGCACTCATCGCTAAGCGCACAAAGTCTTCGTAACCTGACAGACCTGCAACTTGGCTACCGAAAAGACTGGCAATACGATTCAGGGCAAACGCGGTGACATTGGCGGTGGTGACAAACACAATCGCCATAATGATTAGGCCGCCCCCTAAAGCGAAGTAATCTGCTAACCGATATAAGAAATTACGCATGGATAGAATCTCCTGCGGATTTAAGAATTATTAAGCGGGGCTGTAGCAAGAAAGTACAGCCCCCAATGAAGCTTAAGAGTAGTTATTTAGCAGCATCAATGGCGGCACGCGCTTTTTCAACTAAAGCAGCACCGTCAAAGCCTTTAGTTTTAGACTCTTCAATCCAGCGTGCGACCACTTTCTCATTAGAGGCTTTGAATTTTGCAGCTTCTTCAGCCGATAAAGTAATGCGTTCGACTTTTGCACTCGCTAAAGCATCCACACCTGTTTGTTCAAAGTCTTCCCACATCTTGCCAATATCGGCAGCGACTTTCATACCTGAATTATCATCAATGACTTTCTTCAGCTCATCCGGCAGATTGTTATAACTGTCTTTATTCATAGCAAACATGAAGATCGCTGTACCGAAGCGGTCACCCTCCGGCAACTCAGTGACGAATTTATCCAGCTCTTGCAATTTCAACGCAGGTACGATTTCCAAGGTGGTCAAAGCACCATCAATCGCGCCTTTGGACATAGCTTCTGGCAACTCAGGCACTGGCAAACCCACGGCCTCAGCTCCCATCCCCTCAATCACCCAAGAGCCTGTACGTGAAGGGGTACGTAACTTCAGCCCCTTAGCATCTTCAAAGCTGCGAATCGGTTTGCTAGCAGAGTGAATCACATTGCCATCATTGGCATGCAGGAATAAAACTTTAATATCTTTAAAATCATCCGCTAACATATCCATGGTTGCATTCAAAGCGACTGTGGTCGCAGCCGCAGAACCAGTATGAACCAATGGCAACTCATACACTTCAGAACGTGGGAAGACACCGGGGGTATAACCTAACAAAGTCCAAACAATGTCTGCTGTGCCATCACGCACTTGACCGTATAGCTCAGAGGGTTTCCCCCCCATCGCCATCGCGGGGAATAACTCAAACTTGATTTGATTATTACTGTCTTTAGCGACTTTATCTGCCCAAGCCTGCACCATTTTGGTATGAGCATTTGATTTAGGTGATAAGAAATGATGCACTGTCAAAGTGATCTCTTCTGCAAAAGCAGCCGTGGTAGACAGACAAGTGATTAATAAAGCACTGCCGAGCCAGCGTAATGGTTTCATGGTATCTCCTCCAGTTAATATGGCAAACCGAAATTAACAAACTCAATATTTCGAGTCTTGAAAAAATTAAATTCCACCTCTATAACTTGCAGTATTAAGGAGCGTCTAGCTAAAGTCTAGGTATTAAGAAGGCATCTTATTGTACTTTTTAATGGTTTGATAAGTGAGTGAGGGGGTCAAAGTGGATGAGAAAAAGTGGATGAGAACTAGCCTCTACCACTTTGACGAGTTGGACTAATTAAACACGCTCAACGATTATAGCGATACCTTGGCCGACACCAATACACATGGTGCAAAGAGCATAGCGGCCATTGATACGCTCGAGTTGATTAATTGCTGTCGTAATCAAACGCGCACCACTCGCCCCCAGTGGATGCCCTAAAGCAATTGCTCCACCATTCGGATTCACACGCGCATCATCATCCGCTAAGCCTAAATCGCGCAATACGGCCAAACCTTGCGCAGCAAACGCTTCGTTTAACTCAATCACATCCATCTCCGCTAAGCTTAAGCCAGTTAAGGCCAAGACTTTACGGGTAGCGGGTGCAGGGCCAAAGCCCATAATGCGGGGTGCTAAACCCGCTGTGGCCATTCCGACTACGCGTGCCCGTGGGGTTAAACCATAGCGTTTGGCCGCAACATCACTAGCAATTAATAAAGCGCAGGAACCATCATTCACTCCAGAAGCATTACCGGCAGTGACTGAACCATCGGCACGTACCACACCTTTCAGTTTGGCTAGAGCCTCTAACGAAGTTTCACGCGGATGCTCATCCTTGCTAACCACAATCGCTGCGCCTTTCTTCTGCGGAATGAGGACTGGCGTGATTTCTTTATCGAAGTAGCCGCTTTGCTGAGCACGCAGCGCATTAGTTTGCGAACGCAAAGCCATTAAATCTTGGGCGGCACGCTCGATCTTGAAATCTACTGCGACATTCTCAGCCGTTTCTGGCATCGAATCGACACCGTATTGCGCTTTCATCAACGGATTAATGAAGCGCCAGCCGATGGTGGTGTCATAAACCGCATTCGCACGACTAAAAGCAGCATCTGCTTTCGGCATCACGAACGGCGCACGGCTCATACTTTCTACGCCACCGGCAATCATCAATTGGGTTTCGCCACTTTTAATCGCGCGGGTGGCAATGCCGACTGCATCCATCCCCGAACCACATAAACGATTTACCGTAGTGCCCGGCACCTCTTGCGGCAAGCCAGCCAATAAAGCGGACATGCGCGCCACATTACGATTGTCTTCGCCCGCCTGATTCGCGCAGCCATAAATCACATCATCGACTGCGGCCCAATCCACTTGCGGATTACGCTCGATTAAAGCTCGAATCGGCACAGCGCCCAAATCATCAGGGCGGACGCTAGATAAAGCGCCACCATAGCGCCCGAAGGGTGTGCGAATCGCATCACAAATAAAGGCTTGAGTCATAGAGGTCACCCTTAGGAAAGATCAAACAAACTAGTGGCTTCGAGATCAAGCACCTCGGCACCATCCTGATTAAATAACTGCCAGCGCCAATGCAAAATACCCATCGTCGGACGACTGCTCGAACGGCGCACATCCATCACGGTCGCTTGCAAGGACAACTCATCATTCGGGCGCACTGGATTCGGCCATTTCACATATTTCAAACCCGGCGAAGCGAAAGATTCAGAACCGGCTAAAGCCACTGGCACTAGCAAGCGCATCGCAATCCCACAGGTATGCCAGCCGCTTGCAATTAGGCTACCAAACCGCCCTTGATTGGACGCTGCTACATCGGTATGAAACCACTGCGGATCATAGGCATTGGCGAACTGGAGAATTTCTTCCTCAGAGACTTTATAAATGCCTGCTTCAATCACTTGCCCATTATAAAATTCGGCGAATTTCATGCTGCCTCCTGCCACGCTTTTAAGCGCAACCACGGGCTAACTCGATAGCGCTCACCCCGATAGAAAGCATCCAGACTATCTAAAATCTGCACAATCTTGCCTGCATCCCAACGCGCTAACCATTCAAACGGCCCGGCTGGATAATTCACACCCAATTTCATGGCCGCATCTGCGCCTGCTGCTGAGCACACACCTTGCTGCACCGCATCAGCTGCCTCATTGATCAGCATAGCCAAAGTACGCGCTACAATTAAAGCCGGTGAATCTGCAATTTGCTGAGGGTTGAAACCTAAAGCACGCAACCAAGCAGCTGCATACTCGGCTGATTCAGGCGCTGCTCGATTTGAGATTGCAAACGCGAGCGGCTGGCCTTGATCAGCAGAAATTGGCAAATCAAATACCGCAACCTCGTTGCCAATCTCTGAAGCAGGCCGTCCATCGGTTAAACGTAGCTGCGCTTCGTCAATCGTAAGCCCCGTCCAAGCTGATTCGACAGCTTCAGTGAATTGCACCTTAGCCGCAGTCAAAGCCACTGCTAAGCGCTTAGCCACTGCACAATTCCCGTGTACTTGTACACTATTAGCCGCAGGTACGGGATTAGGCGCATAGGCTGCAATTTCAGGTTTCACCGCACCTTCGCGATAATCATAGAAACCTTGCCCCGATTTGCGCCCAAATAAGCCACCATCGACCAAATCACGTTGCACAGCAGACGGCACATAGCGCTTATCAAAGAAGTTCGCTTCATATACCGAGCGTGTCACCGAATAATTGGTATCTAAACCAATCAAATCCATTAACTCGCAAGGTCCCATCCGAAAACCGACTGCACGCAAGCAAGCATCTAGCACATAAGGTTGCACCGTTTGCTCGTGTAACAACGCTAAATTTTCAGCGTAATAAGGACGGGCAATCCGATTGACGATAAAACCGGGTGTAGAACGCGCATGGACAGGCACTTTCCCCCAAGCTTTAGATAACTCAAAAATAGCCTCAGCGACTTCAGGTTGGGTTTGCAAGCCAGAAACGACTTCAACCAGCTTCATCAACGGCACAGGATTGAAGAAATGCATCCCGACCAAGCGCTCTGGATGTTGCAAGCCATTCGCAATCGCAGTCACGGAAATGGAGGATGTATTGGTCGCTAAAATCGCAGCCTTACCTAATAGCGCTTCGAGCTGTTTAAATAAGCCGCGTTTGACATCGAGATTTTCAATGATTGCTTCAACGACTAAGCCTGCACTACTCGCTTTGTCTAATGCAGATAAAGGCTGAATACGCGCAAGCGCTTGCTCAGCCGCAGTCGCTTCTAATTTGCCTTTGCTAACCAAGCCATCTAGGGTTTTCGCGAGCTTAGCTTTGGCCTCAGCCGCCGCATTTTCTTTAGTATCAAACAGGAAAACGGTATGGCCTGCTTGGGCTGCAATTTGCGCTATCCCTGCACCCATAATCCCCGCACCGACCACTAAGACGGCAGTATCTTTGCTGATAGTCATGCTCATACGGGAATCCACTTCGCTGGGCGCTTTTCAAGGAAAGCGGCAAAACCTTCGCAGGCTTCGTCCGAGCCACGAATGCGGCTAATAGTGCGCGCGGTTAGATCACGAACCTCTTCCGTAATTGGGCCAACTTCCAGTTGCGCAAACAGCTCTTTGATCTCACGCTGCGCTTGGGGGCCACCGGCTAATAACTCAGTGACCGTCGCATCGACGGCGGCATCTAATTCATCCAAGCTCGTGACTTGATGAACTAAACCAATGCGTAAGGCTTCATCCGCTTTAATGCGTGTGGTGGTGAGTGCTAAACGGCGGGCATGACGCTTGCCGACTGCATTCGTCACATAAGGGCCAATCACAGAGGGAATAATACCGAATTTGGCTTCGCTGACTGAGAAGCTGGCATTATCGGCGGCAATCGCAATATCGCAGGCACAGAGCAAACCCACACCGCCGCCTAAAGCAGCACCATTGACACGGGCTACTGTGGGTTTGGGGCAAGTTTCGATTTTGCTAAACATCCCCGCAAAGCGACGCGCATCCGCCAGATTCCACTCCAAGGTGGCCGTGCTAGCACGCTGCATCCACTGTAAATCAGCGCCTGCACTAAAATGCTTGCCTTCGCCTGCGAGTACAATCACGCGTACTGCAGAATCAGCGATCAGTTGGTCGAAAGCCTCGTCCAGCTCGCCCACCATCGTTTCATCGAAAGCATTGAAAACATTCGGACGCGCCATCGTAATTTGCGCGACACCTGCCGCCCGCGTACTAATATTTATCGTACTGAAATTATTCATTTTTTCGTCTCCTCCACAAGACTGCCTGCCAAGCTTTATTGAGAGAGCATGTTAAAGTGATACAATTTTCTAGTCAAAGCATATTTATTAGTATCGCTTTAAAATATATATAGTCTTGATAGAACAGTGGTGTGCAGAAGTTTTCGTGGGTTTTTATAGAGCCTCGGCGGCATGGATGCCGCTGTGGAGCCTACAGGGAGGTATTCACGGCGACTCTAGAAAAATTTACGGAAACTTCTGCACCTTCCACCGCCCTTAATAAGTTTCTAAGTGCAACCGTCCGGTTTGCTTCAAGCCCATACCTAGATTGTCCCATTCCAAATTGCCTTGTTTAGCAATATCACGCAAAGCGAGCACCACGCCCTCTTCCATGCTTTTTAAGCCACAGACATAGAAATGCGTATCGGTACTTTTCAGCAACTCGACTAAATCAGCCGCGCGCTCACGCATTAAATCCTGCACATAGCGCTTGGGCTGGCCGGGAGTACGGGAGAAAGCAAAATTAATATCAATGAAATCTTTAGGTAAACTTTGCAATGGGCCAAAGTACGGCAACTCTTCTTTAGTACGCGCTCCGAAGAACAGCATCAGTTTGCCACCTTCAAATTTGCCAGTCGCCCGCAAACGTCTGCGCCATTCAGTCATGGCACGCATCGGCGCGCTGCCTGTACCGGTACAGATCATTACAATATTTGAGCGCGGATGGTTTGGCATCAAGAAGCTCGTACCGAAGGGGCCAATCACTTGCACCTTATCGCCGACCTTCAGATCGCACATGTAATTAGAAGCAACGCCTCGTACTGGGCGGCCTTGATGATCTTCCAGCACCCGCTTAATGGTGAGAGAAATATTATTATAACCGGGGCGCTCGCCATTACGCGGGCTAGCTATCGAATATTGGCGGGCATAATGCGGCTTGCCGTTTTCATCCACACCGGGTGGAATAATACCGATTGACTGGCCCTCCAAAACTGGAAAAGGCATTGCGCCGAAGTCGAGCATTAAATGGTGAGTATCGTATTCGCGCCCGACTTCCGTCACACGCACGTTGCCAACCACGGTTGCAGTGACAAATTTCTCGGCGGCTTTCGCACCATATAGATTGGTATAAGCATGAGCGGCTGACCAAGGCGGCAAGGTTGCATTGTATTGTGCACTATTGAAAGGCGCTTCACCGTCAGAAGTTGCCACGTTCGTCGAGGGCGCTGCGGCTAGCACTTCGACATTCGCGGCATCAGCTGCCACACCCGCCGCAGTCAATTGCTCAGCACTGAGTTCAGCAGGTAAATCATCCCAGACCAACTGCTCTTCGATGGTATAAGGCTTACTGGCTGGAACCGAGCGCCAGTTATCAATTGAACCTGTCGGGCAAGGCGGCACACAAGCCATACAAAAATTACATTTGCTGGCATCCACCACATAATTGCGGGAGTCGTGGGTGATAGCATCGACTGGACAAGTAGCCTCGCAAGTATTGCAACGTATGCAAATCTCAGGGTCAATTAAATGCTGCTTTAGCAGCGCAGATGAGACTGTATCCACAATGGCTCCTCCGACGTGTGGCTGATGTTTGGATTTATGCATTATTATGCATATTAACAAATTGAACAGCAAGCAATTTAATGCATTATTTTAGCAAATAGCGCGAGCTACTATTGATCCTAGCTCCAATCCACTAAGCGCAAATTCGCCACGCGCTGAAACTCAGCCGTATTATTCGTCACTAAGATCGCATCATGTGCGCGAGCAATCGCGGCAATCAGTAAATCATTCGGGCCGATCAGTTTACCTTGGCGAGTAAGATCGGCTCGAATTTGCGCGTACTCCTCCGCACTGCGATCATCAAATGGCAAACTACTGAGGGGTGCAAAAAACTGTTTGAGGCGCTGCAGATTCGCTTCCACTTTTTGGCTATGCCGCGCACCGTAAAGTAATTCAGCTTTGACCACACTGCAGAGTACGATTTCGTTGGGTGTGGAATTTTGCAGCTGTTGTTTAATGCTCGCCGAGCTACCGTTGAGAAAATGAATACAGGTATTGGTATCGAGTAAATACATTACAACAAGACCTCACGCTGCTCATAGCTTCCTTGTTCAGAGCGTTCAAACCCGCCTTCCCAGCTGCCAAATAGCTCAAAATAGTCTTCTGGCCATTGATTACCAATATCTTTTTGAATCAACAAGGCCAAATATTTTGAAACTGATAAATGCAAACGCTCAGCTTTTTGCTGCAACTGGCTGGCAGTATCTTCTGGCACATAGCAATGTAATTGTGGCATTTATGCCTCCGAATATATGTGGACTATGTGGTTAGTATGGCATAGTTTACAAAATTTCCCTATACACTCATGCTGGCTAAGCTCAATACCCCGACAACTCCAAATACCCCTGCCCCACTACCTTCTCACTCGCAAGCTCAATAACCCGCACCGCCCCCTCCCAATACACTACACTCGTCTCCATCAGCTGATTCTCCACTACGGCTTCAATCCGCCACTGTCCCTGTACCGCTGGATAACTCAGCTCCCAAGCTATCGGATATTTAGAGCCACTGGCTGCTTGCCAGTATTTAACTGGTTTTAGCTCGACATCTTTCAAGCTTAAATTTTGCAGGCTCGCGTCCGCTGCGATCCATTTACCTTGGCTATGGGTCTGATCAGCCTCACCCGACTTTTTGCGCAGTTGATAGAACATCAGCTCTTGGCCATCTTTAAATTGCAGCGAGAACCAATCCCAACCCGCTTGATCTTTCCCTAAAGCGCTAGTACTCCATTCACGATCTAACCATGAGGAGCCAGTGACTTGAAAATCCTGATCTTGATAATGAATCGAACCCGTGGTGGCTAAGCGCGTGAAGGAGTAATAGTAAGAGGCATTGCCTGCTTCGCTGCTCTTTTGGCTTAAACCTTGATGGCCTTGCAACACGACTGGTTTTTCAGGTTGTAGCTTGAGTTTGAGGCTGAAATCGGCATTTGCAACTTGCACTGTCCACGGAAAATCGCCATTTGCTTGCCCAAGGATTTGCCAATCTTCCAGCCAGACTTTAAATGGTTGCAGGCTTTGCCCCGCCAAACTTCCTGCACCCCGTGCGAAACGCTGATCGTGTAAATGTTTATTACCCTCCACATCGGTTAAAGCGATATGTGCCATCCAGACTTGATTGCTCGCCCAAACCGAGGGATTTTCTGGCAACCTCGGGCTAAGCGCGATACGGAATAGAGTGACTTGATAGCCGAAACGTCTGCCCGTCGCCGTTTGCAGATTACCCGTGACATACCACCACTCATTGCGAAATTCAGGGTGGGCAGCATGCTCTTGTGGGAAGTTGAATTGCCGTGGCTCGACTGCACGCGCAAAGCCACTCGCGGGAATACCGCCCAAGGCAGCATTCAAATCCATACCTGCGGAATTAGATTTTTGCTCACAAGCTGCTAACAGCAAAATTAAAAAAAACAGGCAAAATCTAGCGACCATATAAGCCCTCCCGAATCGAGAGTTGGCCGATGCGCTGCACCGGATAGAGGCTAGCTAACAGGGCCGCAATCACTGCTAAAAGAATCGCTTGCAGCGGAATACTAGCGAAGAAATAAGTATGCATCGTCCAACCGAAAGAGCGTTGATTGATAATGTCAATCAGCACCACCGACATCAGCCAGCCAAGTGGCAACGCTAAGATTCCGGCTAGCAGCCCTAATAAGGCCGCTTGACTAAGCACTAAAACTTGCACTTGTTTCGGGGTGAAACCGGTTGAACGCAAAATCGCAAATTCGCGGCCTTTTTCTAAAAATAAAGCCATCAAAGCGCTAAACACACCTACAAAGGCCACGATCAACACCAGCACCCGCAGCACCTGCGTAATCGCAAAAGTACGATCAAACACCTGCAAAGAATTGGCGCGGATTTCGGTGTTGGAGCGAATCACTAAAGCTTGATTCACTTGCTGCAAATCATTCGCCCAAACCTTGAGCTTTTCCTTCACTAAATCTGGATTTGTGCCTTGCTTTAAAGTCAGGCCAATCGAAGAAATGCTACGCTCTGCCCAATAGCGTTCGTACAATTTACGCGGCAATACCAACATACCTTGAGTAGCACTGTAATCGCGGAATACACCCAAAATTGGCAAGTTTACTAAGCCAGCCGTTTCTGTGGCTAACTCCAAACTGGCTCCGGCAGCACGATTGTAGTGATAGGCAAAGGGTTCAGATACCAGCACACCTTCGCCTTGTTCAAAGTGCTGCCAAGCGTTCGGTGGTGTGTTTTGCAGAAACTCAAAACCACCTTGACTATGCGCGCCGGGCTGCAGAACTAAAGTCGGTAGTGGCATACCTTCCACGGTTAAGCGAGTAGATAAACCCGTATTGAAACTGGCTAATTCGGGCAAAGCTTGCACCCGCTCTAGCCAAATCGGTTGGAGCGAACCCTCGACTCGTGAGCCACCTTCACTTCGCGCCGATATATACAAATCACTGGGCAAAGTCATCTGCAACCAATCAGCCACACTGGAGCGGAACGAGCCAATCATCATACTCACGCCAATCGTGGCGGATACGGCGACCGTGAGCGCAATAATCGCCAAACTAGTACGGCTTAAACTCGCTTCCAAACTGCGCAAAGCCATCGAGACTAACAACTGCACCTGAGCAAACTGGCCACTACTAACGCACTGCAGCCACTTTAAAAACCTACGCAGCACCCAAGGTAGCAGCAGGCTATAACCCAAAATCAGCATAAATAAGCCGGTGAAACCCAGTACCAATTGTTTGCCCGAACTGCTAATCAACAGCGCACTACTTAAGATCAGCACTAAACCTATCAGCGCGAGTTTGGCGCTCCAAGTTTGATTGCTTTGCTCTAAACTCGAATGACGCTGCACTTGTACCGGAGCCACTCGTGCCGCTTCTAAAGCGGGGGCAAGTGTTGCTAATAGCACCGCAGCTAAAGTAATGCCCACCGCTTTGGCGGCAATGGCAGGCGTAATCAACAAATCGGTGGGCGACACGGTTACATATAAATCACTAATCGTTTGCGTGACCAGCACCAATAAGCCTTGCCCCAAGAACACCCCCAGCAACACACCCAAAGCACTACCGATTAGCCCTAAAATGCAGGCTTCAATAAAGAGATTACGAAACAACTGCCCAGCGGTGACACCCAACATGCGCGCAATCGCAAAACTCTGGCGACGCTGCAAAACTGAAAAAGTCATGGTGTTGTAAACCAGAAAAGCGCCGACTAAGATGGCTAATAAACTCATCGCTAATAAATTAGTGCTAAAAGCTCCGGTCATTTGCCCGAATACTGCTTGCTGATTAGCAAAGGATTCCAGTTTCAAATCCGGGGGTAAACGTGCTTGCAAGCTTTGTGCTTCGGCGTCAGTGAGTTTGAGCTGAATGCGGCTTAAGCCCGTGCTATGACCTTGCACAGTGGCAATATCGGCCAACAATAAATCACTGCGCGCTAAATCAGTCAGGGCAATAATCTTAAAATTACGCTCCCCTGCTTCGATCACTTGCCCTAGCTGTAAACCTGATTGGGTCGAGGCGATCAGGCTATCGGCTTCCGTAAGTAAGCGTGTCAAGACGCCCGCATCTAACGAGCCAAGACTGCTTGCAGGTAAAGCGGCTGCGAACGGATCTAAACCCAATAAACTGTAGTGCACACCTTGAATCGTCAGTGGCAACTCGACTTCAGGCAAACTCGCGCGATAACCCCAATCCACCCGCAACTGCTGATAAAACGTATCAGGAATGCGCCCATGTACGGCTTTAAGGCTGTGAGTCATCGGGCTAGATAGGCTATTCACCGACTGCTGAAACGATTGAGCAGCGCTATGCGTCGCCAAATCGACCGCGATCATAACCGCAGTGCCCAAAGCAATACTCAATAAAGTCAGCCAGAGTTGCCAAGGGTGACGCGTGAAGAAACGCCAGCTCGAACGCAGCAATAAATTCGGCATGGGCATCACCAAGCCAAAGCACTGGGCTGAGTTTGCAGCACGCCATCTTGTAGCACTAAGATGCGTTCAGCGCGCTCAGCGACTGCTTTGCTATGCGTGACGACTAACAAGGTTTGCTGCGTCTGCTCAGCCAAATTGACTAATAAATCCAGAATAAGCTGACCGGTTTTCGCATCCAAATTGCCGGTTGGCTCATCCGCAAGCACTAAAGCGGGTTGATGAATTAAAGCACGCGCTATCGCTACCCGCTGTTGCTCGCCCCCCGAAAGCTGATCAGGAAAAGCTTGGGCGCGGGTCGGCAATTGAATCGCTGCTAACCAATAAGCTAAACGCTCTTGCTGCTGAGACAGCGGAACGCTGAGCAAACTCAAAGGCAACAGGATATTTTCCGCCACAGTTAAAGTAGGAATCAGATTAAATTGCTGATAAATAAAGCCAATCTGTTGGCGGCGAAACAGGGTTAAAGCAGGCTCTTTAAGCGCGCTGAACTCTTGCCCTTTGAGAAAAATTTGCCCCGAAACCGGCTTATCAATCCCACCGAGCAGATTCAATAAAGTCGACTTGCCCGAACCACTACTCCCCACCAAAGCCACCTGCTCGCCCACACTTAATTCAAGGCTGACATCTTTAAGCACACTGTGTAGTTGGCCTGCTTCGGGATAGGCATAATGGAGGTGGTGAGCGCTGAGCACAGAATTCTTCCTAGGGCTGAAAAGGCAGGTTTAGCATGGAATGGGGGTGGGAGACAAACTGGAGCTTTTTTAAAGCGGCTTTTGGGCAGGATGGCAGTGAACTACCTTTTTCAACTTGCACGCGCTATGCTTAAACCACTCCTAGGACTCATGGAAAAACAAATGTCTGCTTTACCAAACTTTACTTACCTGTCCCCTGATACTTATCTTTTGGGCGAGAATGATCGTACTGATGCAGTGAAGTATGAGTATGTGAATGGTCAGGTGTATGCAATGGCGGGGGCGAGCCGTAACCATAATATCCTTGCTGGCGAGCTATTCGCATTATTACGAAATCATTTACGTGGTAAGGCGTGTAGAGCTTATCAAAGCGATATGAAAGTCGGGATTCAAACGGCAGGTGAGCAGCATTTTTATTATCCTGATGTACAAGTAAGCTGTGCCGAAGAAGCTAATCGCTATTTCAATACAGCACCCTGTTTAATTATTGAGGTGCTATCAGAAAGTACCGCACGCATTGATCGTTATGAAAAATTAGTGGCTTATCGCCTGCTAGACTCGCTGCAAGAATATGTCTTGTGCTCACAGGAAACACCGCATGTAGAAATCTATCGTAAGCGGACGGATTGGAAAACCGAATATTTTGTAGCGGGGCAACATTTTACGCTGGAATCGGTGGGTTTAAAGGTGGGGATGGATGAATTATATGAGTTTCTTTTGCCACAGAGTTAACCTTCTGGCTGTATTTAGCTAGCTAAACTAAGCTCTGAACCTCGTCAATGGATAAACCCACTAATTCAGCCACTAACTCCGCTTCCATGCCTTTGGCTAATAGACGACGTGCTGTTGCACGCTTACCCTCCTCAAGCCCCATTTGCTTACCCTTTTCTATACCGACCAACTCCCCTTCCTGATACCCCTCTAAATGAGCCGTATCTTGAGCACTCATAAAGTCCCGATAGTCTTTTAAACTACGCTCATAGACTTGACGCTCTTCAGGGGGTAGTTGGGCAATCTTAGCAGTATCAAATAAGCGTTGGAAAATGCTCTCATGAAGCTCAGCAGGCACTTGATCCAGTTCATGTAAATGCTTGAAAGCAAACAGCCATTTATCTTGTAGGGTAACTAATTGATGCTGTTGTAAACTAAAACGCGGTAGTACCAGATAAATAAAATTCAGCTTATCGTAGAACAGGCGATTATGTTGGTCTTTAAGTTGGGCATGGTAGAGCACATCCTGCTCGTGATCGTCGATTAGAAAATCGAGGATGCCGATGGTATAGACCGCTGCGAGTTTGTAGTTCCAATCCCCCCGCTTAGCTTGCTCTTGAATCGCAAAGGTGGAATAGAACAGGCTGCGATCTTTGAAGTAGAGTTGCTTGACCCGTTGTAATTCCACAATGAAGCGCTCACCTGAAGGACTCATGCAGTTGAGGTCAAAAATGACTTTACGATCAGAAGCACTGATACCTTGATATTCGTTTTTTGTGTAAGTGAGTTCAGAGACTTGATGATGATCAGGCAGTAGGGTATTGAGAAAACTAATCAGTAAATCTTTATGCAGCTCTTCGCCAAACAATTTTTTAAAGCCAAAGTCGGTAAGCGGGTTGAGGTAGATGTCTTGCATGCCTTAGGACTCGTGCAGGTGATAGAAAGAGTATAAGTTAAAGCACAAGGAAGCCTGCGATTAAAGCTCAACTTCCCATTCCACTAACTAAACACCATTTTTATGGAAATCTATAGCTTTTTCAATTACATCTATATCATAGCCCTCAATATGCCCTTGTTGTCTTAGCCGATTTTGCGCCTCATCCACTGCATCCTTTAAGCGTACAGGAGGATTGACCAAACTATCATTAGCTTTCTCATCGATTAGTGCTTTTGTTATTGGAATTAATAGTAAAGCTGCAGGATTATTTTCAGTGACTGTACTTTCACTCTTAAAATCTGAACTTGCTTGATACTCTGAATTATGACGATTCGTTTCAATAGTTCTTATTTGGTCATTTACGTCATCTATCTCCTTATATTTCAAGTTAATTTGCCTCGTCAAAAGATCTGGTTTGTCTATTGCATCTATAATATCAAAATAAGAACTGAATAATTCTTCCCCATTTTTATAGATCTCCCAACCTTCTTTAATCTTCTCTATCGAATCAAAAAATTCTCTAGCCGCTGGGTTAGAGCTAGGCGATCCTAATATACTTTTTAATTCATCTACTAAACTATCATTAACACTCTCCATTGCAGCCCTAGCTGCCTTTTGATTTTTTTCTAATAAGCTATCTATATCAAATAAAGCCTCAGCTTTTCTAAGAGTTTCTAGCTGTTCTTCTAATGATCGACTTCTTGTATATAGATCATCTAGACTTGACCCATCCTCGTCAGAATCAGGCCTAGTTGAAGCATGAGCTGAAAAATTACTAAATAAGAAAAGTGAGATTAGCAGTTTTATAATGAGGCTTTTCACTCCAAACTCCTTATACTAGGTACTTTAATTATCAATCAATACCACCTTCACACTCTTTCACTGACAATGGACGCTCATAGTTTTGAATAGTGGTATTACTGGTTGCTGCATAATTTATATTACCTTCAATAGAAAAAGTGCGTTCTTCTAAGCTTAAAACCTGACTAAGCCTAGTCAAACCTGCGTTATTTGAGTTTAAATTCCCATCGACAGTGGCTGTACCTGAATAAGGTATATTCCCTAAAAATCGTGTTAGGTTGATTCTTGCTTTAAAAAGAGTCATTGGCCGAACACTCATACTTACCTTCTTACTTACTGCAAGAGTTTCTTCATGAACCTTCGCATTTTGATTAGCGCTTCCAATTGTTTTGGACTCACTTAAACCTATTCTTATACCTACTGATGAAAGTGCATTGAAAAAGAGTCTTGACTCAAGCTCGACATGTCGATTGTTTGTAGTAGAAATAGTTTTTGTTTCGCTCAGTGATATACTTTCTTTTACTTGCATTTGTAAATCATCATTAAATGATTGCGTTAAACTTGTACAGTTAGGAAATTCTGTCCAGTGTTGTGACACATGCTTAGGAAGACCCTTGTCAATTTTTCCTAGGTTAATATTGGTATCTACTAAAACAATATTTTCATTGCTTATGGTTAGCTTACCGTGGCGTGGAGTGCTTGTTGAAATTTTCTTTTTTTCATAGGTTGGGGAACAGAATATAACTTTAGGTAGTAGTCGGCTCAAAAACATAAAATGGCCAAATAACATAAACTTAGTATCTCTACATAGCCCCTCACCTGTTTCAATTACCTCTTCTTTTGTTGAGGAAACATCTTCAAGATAGTAGTCTGGTTTAGTGCTAAGCCGTTGATTAATGACTGCATGCACATCTTCAACAGTCACCGCGTGGGAATAGGTTAATGGCAGAAGAGCAAAACTGATGACTAAGCTAAGTGAAGTATAAGTTTTCATGTACAGACACTCACGAATTGGCTTTTCGATTAGCTATTATAGACATAAAAAAATCATTCAGGTTCAATTCAGTTAAATATTTTTTTGAACTATCATACCAAGCACACTAGCATTAGAAATCTGGTCATGTATCCAAGCGGTTGAATAGCGTTTAAACTCCTGGGATTGATGGGCGTAGAGTAGTGAATCATGGCAACGATAGAGGTGTTATGTCCGAAGTGTTCCAGTGCGGTGTATGGGCATGGTAAGGCCACTAGTGGAGAAGCGCGTTATCGCTGCCGAGGGTGTCATCACTGTTTTCAGTTGAACTACCGTTATGAAGCAAATCGCCCGGGTGTAGCGGAGCGGATCATTGACATGGCGATGAATGGCTCAGGGGTACGTGATACGGGTCGGGTGTTGAAGATCAGTCCGACGACCGTGGTGCGCCATTTAAAAAACTCAACCCAGCGCGGGTGAATCCTTTACCGTTAGAAACGTTTGCTTTGGAACACAGGTTAGAACGGGTGTGTGAACTCGATGAGCAGTGGACGTTTGTAGGGAAGAAATCGGAACAGCGCTGGTTGTGGTAGGCGTGGTCTCCTCATCTCCAGTGTGTCTTTGCGTACACCTTCGGACAACGAGTGGATGAGTGTTTGAAGCAACGGCTGGGCTTACTCGAGCGATTCACCTTTCGCTTGTATTGCACCGATGATGGGGGAGCTTATGAACGGTTACTGCCAGAGGATCAACATCTCATTACTAAACGTTACACTCAAAGCATTGAGCGACAGAATTTGAACTTGAGAACTCATTTAAAGCGTTTAGCGCGGAAGACGATTGGTTTTTCTAGGTCGGTCGAGGTACATGATAAAGTCGTCGGTGAGTACCTCGTCAGACACTCGTTCAACTGATTGAATACATGACCCTATTCAAAATCAAATAGATTGAATTTTTTTAGTTTTCTGCCGATGATCCATAGCCATCCTACTTAAAGCCTCCAAACTGGTATCTTCCCAGAGCTTATTCTGCCACTGGGTATAGTCAAAAGGCTCACGCAAAATCAAACTAATAAAACGCTCGGCTTGAACCTCCCCCAAGCTCGCAATCAAAGCAGCAATACCATTAACTCGAATCTCGGTATCAGTGAGTTGTTTCATGAGGAAGCTCCTTAATATAATCCATTGGGTTTAGAGCAGAAATGATGTTAATAGTCTGGAGTTTTTTCAAAAGTTTGTCATCAGTACTTAGAAAATAATCTGCTTGACCCTCCACAGCACAAGCCACATGCAAAGCATCTTTGGCTTTAATCCCTTGAGCCAATAAGATACGCGCCGTATCTAGCAAAACTGAGCTTTCCTCAATATCCACTACCGCCAAGGCTTGCCATGTTTGGATAGCATGTTGGCGCTCATGGTAAGGATTCTGTGCATTTTCAAACTCAAGTATGTATGACCACACCAGCTCAACTTGCCCTTCGCGAATTTGATGTTGAATATGTAGCTAGCTTGGCTTCTGCTTCTAAACGAATACGTATGTGGCTCTGATCATCAAATGGACGATTAAACATGCAATTATCAAGATAAACCCGCATACCTAACTCCTAAAGCTGCTTAACCTTAGCATAACGTAATATGAAGTAGTCTGCTTTAAGGACGCACAAAACAAAAAGCCACCCGCAATTGCGAGTGGCTTTCCGTTGGAGGAGAGAACTCAGCTCTTAATTAAACCGCACATATTCAAAATCCACGGGCTGGCGATTAATCCCCATCACAGGTGGCGCAATCCAATTGGCGAATTTGCCCGGCTCCACCACACGTCCCATTAAGCTACCCACGAAAGCACGATCTTCCACGCTCGGTAACCAACTATCCACCCGCGCATTCCACTCGTTATCATTGATCACTTGGCCTTGTGGCGACACTTTCGCGCCTGATAATGCACCGATATTCCGGTGGAAAGCTTTGTGTGGCACGCTTAAACGGAACGGAATGCCTGCTTTTTCAATCACTTTATTCCAGCGATCCACACCGGACACACTGTCTTTAATGTAATCGTCGCGTAGCACTTCGTTTAGTGCGTTGAGCATCGGCACTTCTTTTTCCAATAGCTGACCATTGCGCACTTCCAGCACTTTATAGCTGTCGTTTTTCAGTGCGTGGTCGTCAGTGCGCTTGCCTTCTTCATAGCGACCTTTTAAGCCAGTCGTATAGAAAGTCGCCGCATTAGAAGATTCATCCGCGCCGAACAGGTCAATGGTGACGCTGAAATGGAAGTTGATATAGCGCTGAATCGTCGGCAGATCAATCACACCGGCGGCACGTAATTTAGCGGGATCATCGGTTTTCAGCTCATTCATCATCTGGCAAGTGCGCTGAATAATGCGCGACACGCCCGATTCACCGACGAACATATGATGCGCTTCTTCGGTGAGCATGAATTTGGTGGTGCGTGCTAACGGATCAAAGCTCGATTCTGCCAACGCGCACAATTGGAACTTACCATCACGGTCGGTGAAATAAGTAAACATGAAGAATGACAACCAATCCGGTGTTGGCTCATTGAAAGCTTGCAGGATACGCGGATTGTCTTCTTGACCACTGCGACGCTCTAACAATGCATCGCCTTCTTCACGTCCATCGCGCCCGAAGTATTTGTGTAGTAAATAGACCATTGCCCATAAATGGCGGCCTTCTTCCACATTCACTTGGAACAAGTTACGCAAATCGTACTGGCTGGGTGCGGTCAAACCTAAATGGCGCTGTTGCTCCACCGAGGCAGGTTCAGTATCGCCTTGAGTGACAATAATACGACGTAAGTTGGCACGGTATTCGCCCGGAATTTCTTGCCAAGCCGCTTCGCCTTTGTGGTCGCCGAAATGAATTTTACGCTCTTGTTCGGCTGGGTTTAAGAAGATACCCCAGCGATAATCTGGCATTTTTACATGCCCAAATTGTGCCCAACCTTGCGGATCAACACTGACAGCAGTGCGCAGATAAACATCAAAGCCATGCGAGCCATCCGGTCCCATATCCTGCCACCAGTCGAGGTAGTTAGGCTGCCAGTTTTCTAAAGCACGCTTTAAGGTACGGTCTTCACCGAGATTGACATTATTAGGAATCTTTTCTTGGTAATCGATGGTGGACATAGTTCACTCCTCTGGTTCCACTGGAAGGAAGTTAAGCCCTGCCTAACCTCCTGAATACATTACAATTCCGGTTTAGACACGGTTCCAATCAAATTGAGCTTTATCGCCCTTGCCATAGACTTTTAACGCGCCTTTTTCGCCAACTGCGTTCGGGCGTTGGAAAATCCAATTTTGCCAAGCGGTTAAGCGCCCAAAGATACGGGTAAACATATTTTCTTGCCCATTGAAGCGTAGGTTGGCTTCCATCCCGGTCAAAGCATCGGGTGACATGGCGACACGCTCTTCAATCGCAATTCGCACTTCATCATCCCAATCAATATCATCAGGATTGCTAGTCACCAGACCAATCGCAATCGCGGCATCTGCATCCAGTGCTTGGCCTGCTTTGGCACGCACGGCATCCAGAGCAGGCTGTTCATTATAGAAACGACGACCTAAACGACTTTCGCCCGTTGCCATCGGATACAAGCCGAAATTCACATCCGCTACGGTAATGGTTGGCGTATCCGCATCGTCCGGCAGGATTAAGTGGTAGCTACGATCACACGCCAAGGCAAATTCTAAGAAGCTACCAGAGAAGCACGAACCCTTTTCAATCAGGGCAAACAAGCTACGTGAAGACACATCTAAACGACTGAAAGTACGGCGTAATAAGCCAATCGTTTCGCGTACTAACCAATGCTCTTTATTCGCGAGCAACACTTGATCCATTGCCAACACTGCCGCCGCATCGCCTGAGGTTTTCATCAACCAGATGCCAATCTCTAACTCATTGGTGCGCATGGATAAAATCGCATCTTCTAATTCACGCGCGAGTTCCAATGGATACCAGTTCGCACCCGCTGCTTCGATCTCAGCAATGTTAGAAGGTTGAACACCTTCGGGCGCTTTCACGGTGAAAATTGCAGTGCGTGAAGCACGATTAATTTCAATCGTCACATGCTTATAGCGCAGAGCATCAGCCTCAATCGTGCGTGTGATTGGGGAGAGAGTGACACCTTTGCCATTCGCCGGACGATCACTCTTTTCGGCTAATTGCAGCGCACGTTCTTTGACTTTTTGCGCGAACACCGCAGGCTTAGCAATCTCATCGACCAAACGCCAATCTTTAGCTTTTTGCCCACGAATCCCCTCCGTGGTAGTGCAGAAAATATCCGCCAAATCATGACGCACATGACGCTTATCGGTAACACGAGTCAAACCACCAGTGCCCGGTAATACGCCTAATAAAGGTACTTCCGGCAAGCTCACTGCACTAGAACGGTCATCGACTAACAGGATTTCATCGCAAGCGAGTGCTAATTCATAACCGCCACCTGCACAAGCCCCGTTCACCGCTGCTAAAAATTTCAAGCCGCTGTATTGTGAGGAGTCTTCTAAGCCATTGCGGGTTTCATTGGTGAATTTACAGAAATTCACTTTCCACGCATGACTGCTGACACCGAGCATGAAGATATTCGCGCCGGAGCAAAACACTTTGTCTTTCAGGCTAGTAACCACGACCGTGCGAACTTCAGGGTGTTCAAAACGAATGCGGTTGATGGCGTCGTTTAACTCGATGTCGACGCCGAGGTCATAACTATTGAGCTTTAATTTGTAGCCGGGGCGTAAGCCTGCATTTTCGTCAAAGTCAGCGCTTAAGGTAGCAACCGAACCGTCAAAGCTCAGTTTCCAATGGTGGTATTGGGACGGGTGGGTTTGGTAGTCAACACGATCAGGTGTAGTGGTTGCGTTCACAAGAGTTCTCCTCACTTGGTGCAGTTATTTGCAGCTTGCGCTACAGCGTTTCATGCATAATATTGCATTAATGCCAACAATGTCAAGAATAAATATGCATTAAAATGCAAATAACTTTATAACGGTAGATGCAATGAATTGCGTGCTAACTCGCGTAATAACAAAAAAGTATTTTCGAGGGATTGAGCGCTGGTATCCAGCTTGTATTGTGCTTTGGAATAAAAACCAGCTCGCGCTGCGAGGATATGCTTCAGGTCTTCCATCGCTTCTTTGCTAGCCGCCATCGGGCGCAAATCACCCTGTTTGGTAACACGCTGCATATGATCTTCTGGGTCAGCCTGCAACCAAATCGTGGTGCAATGCGAAAGTAAAAGATTAAAGGTTGAGGTATCCGACACCAAACCGCCAGGGGTACAAATGACGGCTTCTGGATAAATCTGAATCGCCTCTTCTAAAGCGCGGCGCTCGTAACGCCGATAAGCATTCGCCCCATACAGCGCTTGGATTTCAGAGATACTGCAACCGGCAAACTTTTCAATTTCGCGGCTCAATTCTACGAATTGAAAATCTAAATCATCCGCCAGCATCTGCCCTAAAGTCGACTTACCTGCACCACGCAAACCAATCAGTGCAATCCGTGAACTGGCTGCAGTTTGCTCGCCTATTGTTCCTAAAGCTTCGCCAATGGCGACACGCGCACGACGTAAAGTATTCTCATCTTTATTCTCTAATAAGGAACGAATCATTAACCATTCAGCAGAGGCCGTTGTCACATCACCAATCAGTTCAGCCAAAGAACATTCCAAAGCACTAGCGACTTGTTGGAGCACTAAAATGGACGCATTGCCTTCGCCATATTCAAGATTGGCTAAATGCCTTTCAGAGACACCCGTCATAATCGACAAAGCCTTACGGGTCGTGCCTTGGCGTGCCCTGAGAGCGCGTACACGCTCGCCTAAAGCGACCAGAAATAGGTTCTTGCCTTCAGCTTCTGCTAATTGACTGGGTTGTAGGTTATGACTCTTCTCAGCCTTCGCCATAGCGGCGCTCCTCATGAAATCGTATATGCAATATATTGCTTGACACGGTAGAGAACTACCTTTATTGTTCTAACATGCACAATAATTCATATTTACTGAATTAGCAAGTTCAACACTATTCGTTCAAGCTGAGGAGACAGGACGATGCCTAGCAGCCCATTCCGCCAACAGATTGCTGAGTTAACGACGCAATTAGCCGGTCGTGACTTAAATGCCGACTTACAAACTTGGCTCAACCAAGAACATGGTGTGGATAGCCCAACTTATCAACAGCTCAAGCAAAGCTGCCAACAAGGTGTCGCTGAAGGCTGGCTGTGTAATCGTGAAGGCGGCGGCATTCGCTACGGACGTATCTTTAAACCCGCTGACGATTTAGCAGGCTTCTCAGTCGATGTGGTCGATATGCAAGACATTCAAGGCCCACATCATGCTCATCCGAATGGCGAAATCGACTTAATCATGCCGCTAGAAGAGGATGCCTTATTTGATGGCCATGCAGCAGGCTGGTTGGTTTATCCGGCGGGGAGTGCACATCATCCCACTGTGACCCAAGGCCGCGCCTTAGTTCTGTATCTGCTCCCGCAAGGCAGCATTGAATTCACCCGTTAACTCAACCGGAAACTAATTATGACTGAATTGCTTGCGAATTACTTTGGCGGACGGTGGCAAACCGGTAGCGGCGCTGGTACGGCCCTGTTCGATCCAGTGCTTGGTACAGAATTAGTCCGAATTGATTCCACGGGCTTGGATTTAGCAGAAGGTTTTCAATTTGCCCGCGAACAAGGTGGCGCTGCTTTACGCGCGCTGACTTATCGTGAGCGTGGCGCGCTCTTGACTGCAGTGGTAAAAGTCCTGCAAGCCAATCGTGATGCCTATTATGAAATCTCTACCGCAAATAGCGGCACGGTGAAGAACGACACCGCAGTCGATGTGGATGGTGGCATTTTCACCTTAGGTACTTATGCCAAACTCGGCGAAACCTTAGGAGATCGTCGTTATTTGTTGGATGGCGAATTAGCGCGCTTAGGCAAAGATCCCCTCTTCCAATCTCAGCATATTTTAGTACCCACACGTGGCTTAGCACTTTTCATTAATGCTTTCAACTTCCCGAGTTGGGGCTTGTGGGAGAAGGCTGGCCCCGCATTACTTTCTGGTGTACCGGTGATTATCAAGCCTGCTTCCGCAACGGCTTGGCTGACGCAACGCATGGTGAAAGATGTGATTGATGCAGACATTTTACCTGCTGGTGCTTTGTCGATTATCTGCGGCAGCTCCAAAGGTTTAATGGATCAGCTCCAGGCTTTTGATGTGGTTTCCTTCACTGGCTCGGCCGATACCGCAGCCGTGATTCGCTCCCACCCCGCCGTCACTCAGCATTCAGTGCGAGTGAATATTGAAGCAGACAGCATTAACTCTGCGCTGCTACTCCCTGATAACACAGGTGATAATGCTGCTTTAGATTTAATTGCTAAAGAAGTCAGCCGCGAAATGACCGTGAAATCAGGACAAAAATGTACCGCGATTCGGCGGATTTTCGTGCCGGAAGCTTTATATGACAACGCAGCAGCGGCAATTAGTGCTCGTTTAGCCAAAACGACGGTAGGCAATCCGCGCAATGAAAGTGTGCGTATGGGCGCTGTGGTGAGCCAAGATCAATTGCAGTCGGTAAAAGACGGCTTAGCTAAACTCAAAACTCAAGCTGAAGTATTATTTGACGGTTCGACACAAGCGCTAATTGATGCAGATGCCAACTCCTGCTGTATCGCGCCAACTTTATTAGGTGCACGTGATGCGGACGCAGCGCAAATCATTCATGACACTGAAGTGTTTGGCCCAGTGGCTACCTTATTAGCCTATCGCGATATTGAGCATGCCAAAACTTTGGTACGGCGTGGCCAAGGTTCTTTAGTCACTTCCCTATATGGCACTGACCCAATCGCTTTAGCGGCAATGGCGGCTGAGTTAGCGGATAGTCACGGGCGTGTGCATATTATTTCTCCTGATGTTGCCAGCCTACAAACGGGGCATGGCAATGTGATGCCGCAGTCTTTACATGGCGGCCCTGGGCGTGCAGGGGGCGGTGAGGAATTAGGCGGAGCACGCGCTTTGAATTTCTATCATCGCCGTAGCGCTGTGCAAGCCAGCACTGAAGTTTTAAAACATTTATAAGCCTGCCCGCATCTTAAGCGAGCGCTAATTAACTTGGCTATGGAGGAGGAGAGTCATGTCCATAGAGAACGTGGCAGCACCGGAAGGACGCTTTAACTTTGCCCAGCACTTACTGGAATGCAATCAGCAGCGTGCGGCGAAAACAGCCTATATCGACGATCAAGGCTCGCTCACTTACGGCGAGCTAGCCGATCACATCCAACGCATGGCCAGTGCACTGCTGAACGCGGGTGTACGGCGCGAAGAGCGGGTACTGCTATTAGTACATGATTGCAATGACTGGCCGGTAGGCTTTTTAGGCGCTATGTACGCAGGGATTGTGCCAGTGGCAGTGAATACGCTGCTCACGGCTAACGACTACCACTATATGCTTAGCAATAGTCGTGCTACAGCAGCCATTGTCTCTGAAGCTTTGCGCCCAACTTTGGAAGCCGCTTTAGCCAAAGGCGATCACGATATTAAAACCGTCTTCGTCTCACGCGCTAAAGGTGACTTACCAGCCGGAATGCTGCATTTAGAACAAGCCATTCAGGCCGATGAACCCTTAGCTAAGCCTGCGACTACGAGCGCAGACGATCCAGGTTTTTGGCTCTATTCCTCTGGCTCAACTGGCAATCCGAAAGGCACAGTACATACTCAAGCTAATCCGTATTGGACAGCTGAACTCTATGGCAAGCGTATTTTGGGCATCACTGAGGATGATATTTGCTTCTCAGCCGCCAAACTGTTCTTCGCTTATGGTTTAGGTAATGGCTTGAGCTTTCCACTGAGTGTAGGTGCAACGGTGGTATTGATGCCTGATCGCCCCATCCCCGATGCAGTGTTTAAGCGCTGGGTGGATCACAAACCGACGATTTTCTTTGGTGCACCGACAGGCTTTGCAGGCATGTTAGCCGCCCCAAATTTACCGAGCAAAGATCAAGTCGCCTTGCGCTTAGCTTCTTCAGCAGGCGAGGCTTTACCGGCTGATATTGGCGAACGCTTTACTCAGCATTTTGGCGTGGAAATTATTGATGGCATTGGTTCGACTGAAATGCTGCATATTTTCCTATCCAATCAACCTGGCAAAGTGCGCTATGGCACAACTGGCTGGCCAGTACCCGGTTATGAAATTGAATTGCGTGGCGAAGATGGTTTGCCTGTACCCGATGGTGAAACGGGTGATTTATATATTCAAGGCCCGAGCGCTGCTTTAATGTATTGGAATAATCGCCCAAAAACCCGCGAAACTTTCCAAGGTGCTTGGACAAAAAGTGGCGATAAATACGTGCGCAATGCGGATGGAACCTACACCTACTCTGGGCGCAGCGATGACATGCTCAAAGTTAGCGGGATTTATGTTTCGCCGTTTGAAGTTGAAGCGACCTTAGTTCAACATCCTGCCGTGTTAGAAGCCGCAGTGATTGGTAAACAAGATGCTGACGGCTTAACTAAAACTAAAGCGTTTGTGATCTTGAAAGAAGGCGTTGAAGTTAGCGCAGACGAGCTCAAAGCTTTTGTGAAAGATAAGCTTGCGCCCTACAAATACCCACGCTTTATTGAATTTGTAAAAGAGCTGCCCAAAACAGCGACTGGGAAAATTCAGCGTTTTAAATTACGCCAGCAAGAAACGGATGCGAGCTGATGGCAAAGCCGCTTGAATTTGTCCAGCTCGATTGGTGCGGGCGCGCAGTAGAGATTGAGTACCAGTACGTAGGTATTAATGATTCACAAGCGCCCTTAGTGCTCTTTCTGCATGAAGGCTTAGGCTCAGTGAGTATGTGGAAAGATTTTCCAGATACCTTCTGCCAAGCTGCTAACTGCCGTGGCTTAGTCTATTCACGCCCGGGCTATGGTCAGTCTACGCCGCGCCCTAAAGATGAAACTTGGGATGTGGATTTTATGCATCGCCAAGCTTTTGAAGTTTTACCGGCTTTTTTGGCAGCTTTAAAGATTGATCCGCTGCAACAAAAGTTGTGGTTGTTCGGTCATAGTGATGGTGCTTCAATTAGTCTGTTGTATGCGGCACGCTATCCACAAGCACTGGTCGGCGCTATTGTGCTTGCGCCGCATATCATGGTAGAAGATTTGACGATCACCAGCATTGAACAAGCGCGTGACACTTATCAAACGACTGATTTACCACACAAGTTGGCGCGTTACCACCAAGATGTCGATTCCGCATTTTGGGGATGGAATACTATCTGGCTGCACCCACCGTTTCGGGCGTGGTCGATTGAAGATGAATTAGCTACGATTAGCTGTCCGCTACTCGCGGTTCAAGGATTAGATGACGAGTATGGCTCGTTGGAGCAAATTAGAGGAATTGCTCGGCGAGTCACCACGGCTGAACTTTTGGAGATACCCGCTTGTGGGCATTCCCCGCATCGAGACCAGCCAAGTTTATTGATTAAAAAAGCAACCGACTTTATGGGTCGTCATACTTAGGAGGAGAACCTGTATGAAATTATTCAAAACCACATTAATTGCTGCGGCTATTTTAGGCTTTTCAACGGCTAGTTACGCTGAAGATGCCAAACCTTTAAAAGTAGGCCTGATGCTACCTGCAACAGGTACCTTTGCCGCTTTGGGGACTGCCATTGAAAACGGCTTTAAACTGTATACCAAAGAGCAAGGCGATAAATTAGGTGGTCGGGCGATTGAATTCGTAAAAGTGGATGATGAATCAGATCCTGCTAAAGCCACTGACAATGTTAACAAGCTGATTAAAGGCGATAATGTTGATGTCTTAATCGGTACCGTGCATTCCGGTGTGGCAATGGCGATGGCTAAAGCGGCTAAAGAAAGCGGCACGATTCTGATTGTGCCGAATGCAGGTGCTCAGGCTGTCACTGGCCCGATGTGTGCACCGAATATTTTCCGTAGTTCCTTCTCCAACTGGCAGCCTGGATATGCGATGGGCGAAGTCGTTGCGCAAAAAGGCCATAAGAAAGTCGTCACGATTACTTGGAAATACGCAGCCGGTGATGAGTCGGTACAAGGTTTTAAAGACGGCTTCACCAAGTCAGGCGGCGAAGTGATTAAAGAACTGAATCTACCCTTCCCGAATGTTGAATTCCAAGCACTGCTCACTGAAATTGCTTCACTGAAACCGGATGCGGTTTACACCTTCTTTGCGGGCGGTGGCGCAGTGAAGTTCGTGAAAGATTACAAAGCGGCTGGCTTGAAAGATAGCATTCCTTTATACGGCGCTGGCTTCTTAACTGATGGTACTTTAGAAGCACAAGGCGGCGATGGCGAAGGCTTACTCACTACCCTGCACTATGCTGAAAACTTAGATAATGCTAAGGATAAAGCTTTCCGCACCGCTTATAACGATGCCTACAAAATGCAACCAGACGTGTATGCGGTACAAGGCTATGACGCAGCCCAAATCCTGAAAGTCGGTTTAGATGCTGTGCAAGGTGATGTGAGCAAGAAAGCTGAATTTGCTGCAGCTGTTGAAGCCGCTAAATTTGACAGCCCACGTGGCGAATTTACTTTATCGAAAGCGCACAATCCTGTGCAAGACATCTATTTACGCGAAGCGAAGGGTAAAGAAAACCCTGTCGTGAGCGTTGCGACTAAAGCCTTAGCCGATCCTGCCAAAGGTTGTGCGGTCAAATAATTATGCTCTTTAGCCCCTCTTGAACACGGGAGGGGCTGTTAAGGTAATTAAAGCAGCTTAGTGAATGAAGCCGCTTTTACTTGCCTGTCTCTCTGACCACAGGGAGGGATTATGAGAAGTTTAAAGCGGAGCATTCTATGGACTTTTCCATCTTCTTAATTCAATGCCTGAACTCTTTACAGTATGGCTTGCTGCTATTTTTAGTAGCGATGGGGCTGACTTTGATTTTTGGCATTATGGGCGTGATTAATCTCGCGCACGGCAGCTTCTACATGATAGGCGCTTATATGGCCTATGCGCTTAGCCCGATTGTTGCTAGCACTTTTGGCGGTGGGTTTTTCTCGGTATTAGTCATTGGCCTCGTGTTAGCGGTGATCTTAGGCTATTTCCTCGAGTGGGCCTTCTTTAGCTTTCTCTATGAGCGCGATCACTTGCAACAAGTGCTGATGACTTATGGGCTGATTCTAGTCTTTGAAGAATTACGCAGTTTGTTGGTCGGCGATGATGTGCATGGCGTGCAAGCCCCTGATTTTCTAGCGGGTGTGATTCCTCTGGGTGATCTGATGACTTATCCCGTCTATCGTTTATTTATCTCAGCCATCTGCTTGCTCTTAGCTTTGGGCATGTACTACATCTTCACCCGTACTCGCTTAGGCATGATGATTCGTGCCGGTAGCACCAACCGCGAAATGGTGCAATCCTTAGGCATCGACATTAAATTGCTGTACCGGATTGTCTTCGCAGCCGGTGTGGCTTTAGCAGCTTTTGCAGGGATGATTTCAGCGCCGGTTTCTACGGTCTATCCGGGCATGGGTAACCAAGTACTGATTATCTGCTTTGTGGTAGTGGTCATTGGTGGGATTGGTTCGATTCGCGGTGCTTTCCTAGCAGCGATGCTGATTGGCTTTGTGGACACCTTCGGTAAGGTCTTGCTGCCCGAAGCAGCTGGTGTCTTGGTCTATGTGTTAATGGCCCTCATCCTGCTGTGGAAGCCGGATGGCCTGTTCAAAACTAGCTGAGGCCCCTCATGAATAATCAATTCTTTAGTGGGAAATTTCTGTTCATTGGCTTGCTGTTTGCAGGTCTAGCACTCTACCCCTTTGTTGGTAGCAGCTACGGCCTGGATCTAGTTTCCAAGATTATGATCTATGCCATCTTAGCCATGAGCTTAGAGTTATTGGTGGGTAGCACGGGCTTAGTCTGTTTTGGTCAAGCCGCTTTCTTTGGGATTGGCGCTTATGTAGCCGTCTTACTTTCGCCAGAAAGTGAATCAGGTAATCTTATCTGGTTGCTACTAGCTTCCATTTTGGCGGCAGCCGCCTACGCCCTATTCGTCGGTGCTTTGTCACTACGTACCAAAGGTGTCTATTTCATTATGGTTACTTTGGCTTTTGCGCAAATGGCTTATTACGTGGTGCATGATACGAAGCTCGGAGGTGGTACGGATGGTATCTATCTGTATTTCAAACCCATCCTTGGCTCAGTGATTGATCTGAATGACCCCAAAACACTTTACTTCTTTACGTGGATTTTTCTAGTTTGGACCTTTGTGTTTTTAGCGATGCTGCTGCGTTCCCATTTCGGGCGAGTACTGGCGGGGATTCGGATTAATGAACAGCGGATGCGGGCTTCGGGGTTTTCAACTTATCCATATAAACTCGCAGCTTTTACCACTTCAGGTGGGATTGCGGGCTTAGCAGGTTTCTTATTTGCGGTCAAAGATGGCTTCGTTAACCCAGAAATGATGAGCTGGCATTTATCCGGTGCACTGCTGATTATGATTATTTTGGGCGGCTTGGGGCATTTGCGTGGTGCCATTATTGGTGCGTTTGCTTTTGTGTTCTTGCAAGAATTTTTCAAATCTTCAGCGATTTTTGGCGATTTCGCTAAGCATTGGCAACTCGGTTTAGGCCTTACTATTATTGCTTGTGTAGCCCTGCTACCTAAAGGTTTAGTCGGTTTGCCAGAAGTTTTACGCAAGCGTTTATACGGCAGCCGCCCTCGTGATGCACACGTTGTGCTCAAATAAGGAGATGCAAACATGGCAGAAACTTTATTAAAAGGCAGCAGCATCACCCAACGTTGGGGCGGCTTAGTTGCAGTGAATAAGGTCTCGATTGAGCTTGAGCGGGGCAGCGTACATGGGGTAATTGGCACCAATGGCGCAGGCAAATCCACCTTGATTAATATTTTATCCGGTGAATTCCCACCCACTGAAGGCAAGATTGAGTTGCTTGGTAAGGACGCGACTAAATGGTCACAAGCCAAGCGCGCGCGCAGTGGTTTAGGTCGTAGCTATCAACGCAATACGATTTTCCCCGACTTTACCGTCTTCGAAAATTGTCGCTTAGCCGCGCAAGCCCAAGTCCAGCGCCCTTGGGTGTGGTGGAATGATGCGCAAAAATGTAAGCACAGCGTCGAAGCCGCCAATCATGCTTTAGAGTTAGCCGGTTTAAACGAGGTTAGAGAGCGTTTTGCTGGCCTGCTATCGCATGGGCAGAAGCGCCAATTAGAAATCGCCATGTGCTTAGCGATTCAACCCGAAGTGCTGCTATTAGATGAACCCCTCGCAGGCATGGGCGCGGAAGAAACCGACCGCATGCTCAAACTCTTGGCTGATTTAAAAAACGGTCACGCTATTCTGCTGGTTGAGCATGATATGGATGCAGTCTTCAAGATCGCCGATCGAATTACCGTGATGGTGAATGGCAGCGTAATTGCCTCGGATACACCGGATCAAATTCGGGTGAATGCAGACGTACAAACTGCTTATTTAGGAGGACATTAAGATGCCAAATTCTGAACTCCTCATTGAAGCAAAAGCCGTCCATGCTTGGTACGGTTCGAGCCATGTATTGCAAGGCATTGATTTCCAGATTGGCCGTGGCGAAACCGTGGGCTTGCTTGGGCGCAATGGCATGGGCAAAAGTACCTTAATTCGTACTCTGCTGGGGCATATCAAGCAGCGCGATGGGCATATCAGTGTACGTGGCAAAGATATGTCGAAAGCGAAACCACATGAAGTCGCGCGTATGGGAATTGCCTATGTCCCCGAAGGTCGAGGCGTATTCCCGAATCTATCGGTGCGCGAAAATCTAATCATGGCAGCCCGCCGTGGTTTAGATGGTCGCAATGACTGGCCGTATGAACGCATCATTGAAACCTTCCCGCGCCTGCAAGAACGAATTGGCAATATGGGCAATCAACTCTCTGGTGGCGAACAGCAAATGCTTTCGATTGGCCGCGCCCTGATGACTCACCCTGATTTAATCATCCTCGATGAAGCCACCGAAGGCTTAGCACCTTTAATCGTGGAAGAAATCTGGAAAGTGATTGATACGATTCGTGCTAGTGGAATCGCTACGCTCATTGTCGACCGCAATTATCACAAAGTCTTAGCGAATAGCGACCGCGCCTTGGTGCTGCAAAAAGGCCAAGCAGTGATGTATGGCGAAGCGAAAGCGATTGAGCAATCAGATGAGTTGGCGGGGTATTTGGGGGTTTGACTTTAACTAGAAGTGCACGCAAAAGCGTGCACTTCTGATAACTCATCTAACTCTAAATTTAGAGGTATCTTTATTTAGTACATTTTGCCCCATGCCTTTAGGTATTACAGAACCTGTGAATAAATAAATATCGGTATTCTGATATGATTTTTTTACAAAATACATATGGCACTTCTGCGGTTCTATTTGTATCCTAAAATTTTGCGATGTCCAAGGCTGGGCACCTTCTACTTTCCAATTCATATATGCTGTTATTGTTTTGACACTAAGATTGCAAAAATCAATTATATGAGCCACTTCGTAAAAACGACTATAATCCAGATCTCGATTGCCGTCAGCATCAGCAGTAAATACATTGTAAACTAATACTGTTGATGCTGGAAAAGCTTTGGTAGATACAGCATCTTTACTACCTTTTAGAGTAGTAGCCAAGTTGTAGGTTTTGAGATGTTCAACTTTTAATGTGTCATCTAGCGGTAAGACATCATTAGCTTGACTTAAGGTACTTAATAGTGAGCAAGTACAAAAAACTCCTACTTTTAATAAGCGAACTTTAAATTTCATGAGTGCCTCCACAATAAAGTTTGACTATAAAAACATCAACTTATATATAGTAGATGATAGATAAATATGCAATAAAGCATATAAGAAAATCATACTCCAAAACCTTGTATTATGCTTCACAAGCAATTTATTGCCTATTTTGATAAATAAGCGAATAATCGCGCGCCTTATCTTGATAACTCGGCACTAGTTCCATGCCTTCCAGCTCAAAATCTAGCGTTTATGGTCAACCCGGCTTTCTGCCCTTTGTTGCCAGTCGCTCCTTTTCTTTCTTTGCTTCGCAAATTCAAGCGATTGTGGTGGCTTGGCAAGTTTATGACATGACTCGCGACCCGATGACTTTGGCCTATGTGGGTTTGGCGCAATTTATCCCGATGCTATTTTTGCTGATTCCAGCAGGCGACTTAATTGACCGCTTTGATCGCAAGAAAATCGTTATGGCGAGTTGGACCTTACAAGGTATCTGTAGCGCGCTGTTTCTGTTGTTATCGTGGTGGCAAATTGCTAATCCCAATTTCTTTTATGCGGTACTGGTTTTGTATGGCAGTGCGCGCGCTTTTACTAGTCCAGCTTTACAAAGCCTATTGCCACAAGTGGTCGCGCGTGAACAATTAGCCGCTGCGATTGCTGCAAATAGCATGTTGATGCGCGTTGCTGCTATTTCAGGCCCGGTACTGGGTGGCGGTTTATATGCTTTAGGGGGTGGCGTCGCGACTTATGCGGTCTGCCTTATCAGTTTTGCGCTAGCGGTATTATTAATTTCATTAGTACCTGTGCTTTATGCAGAAAAGGCTGAGCCTAAAAGCTTGGAAGTAGGTGCTTGGCAGCGCTTTACTGCTGGTATTCATTTCATTCGCTCGCGCCCGATTATTCTGGGTACGATTTCCTTAGATTTATTCGCGGTACTGTTAGGTGGCGTGGTCGCGCTCTTACCGATTTATGCTCAAGACGTTTTACATACCGATTCAACAGGTTTAGGTCTATTGCGTAGCGCAATGGCAGTTGGCGAGGTCGCCGTTGGGCTTTATCTCAGTTTCTATCCTTTTAATCGGCATGTGGGCATGACTATGTTTATTGCTGTGCTGATTTTTGGCTTAGCTAATTTGGTGTTCGCTCTATCGACGATATTCGCTTTATCCTTTATTGCGCTGATGATTGCAGGCGCGGCGGATATGGTCAGCGTTTATATTCGTTCGTCCTTGGTGCAGTTCTCTACCCCTGATGCCATGCGTGGGCGGGTAAATGCAGTGAATATGCTGTTTATTGGCTCTTCCAATGAATTAGGCGAATTTCGTGCGGGTAGTAGTGCTGCTTGGTTTGGCGTGGTGCCTGCTGCTGTGATTGGCAGCTTATTCACTTTAGGCATTACTGGAGCGTCGATCTGGGCGTTTCCAGCTTTAAGACAGGTTAATAAGTTTGAGGATGCAACGCCAAAAGAGAAGCTTTAAGAAAAAAGGCAGCCCGCGAGGGAATTTGTAGACTGCCTTCCAAAATACTGCGTCTTCGAGGGTTGAAGTTGCAGCCACACTTTACTTGCGAGGTAGGTAATGTGTACTTGCTAGTCGCAGCTGGTTTTTGAGAGGTTCAAAGATTTTGCAAATTTTTTTGCACAAAGCTTTAAATACTTCAATCCAAATCATGGATCTGACTAATAAACTAAGGAAAATTTTATACAATGGCATATGCAGGCTTATTTTTAGCCGCTTTTTTAGCAGCGACTATTTTGCCTGCACAATCAGAGGCCTTATTAGTTGGCCTCATTTTAAGCCAGCAATACTCAGTTTCTTTATTAGTGCTAGTAGCGACTGTTGGCAACTGTTTAGGCTCCATCGTAAATTGGTGGTTGGGGCGCTACCTTGAAAAGTTTCAGCATAAACCGTGGTTTCCTGTTAAAGAACGCGGTCTAAAGCGCGCCCAAGACTTTTATCAAAAATATGGCTGGTGGTCCGTACTCTTGAGCTGGGTACCGATCATAGGCGACCCTTTAACAGTGATAGCCGGTTTTATGCGCATGCCCTTCTGGCCATTCTTAGTTTTGATTATTCTGGCGAAAGGTGGGCGTTATCTGGTTATTGCGTGGCTAGCCAGCTAGAAATGAAAAAGGTCAGCACCGAAGCGCTGACCAAAGGGGTTTGTTCTTATTATTCGTATCGTATCTTTGATTGTGTTCCCCCCTAAGGGCTAGTAGGGGGGGTGGACACTCTGGTTGCAGCTATTTAGTTTTATTATTATGTTTGGCTGCATCACCAGTCGGGCTTTGAAACTTGTTATTATTATTTAATTCTTATTCTTAATTTATCTTCAGCTTCCGTTTTTCTTCTTTTTTTTCTTATTTTCTTTTTCTTCTTGTTAGTGATATTGCAACGCCTGTGCCAACTAAAGTTAGAAAATTTAACTAATTGATTTTTAAGAATAAGTTAAATATTAAACAGCTTGATTTTTAATAGTTTCTGTCAGAAATTGACGGAATTGATCAAGCTTAACTGTCACTTAAGTGTCATTTGTCACTAAACTGACAAGAAGCTTCCCACCATTTATCTGTGGAAACTGAGTACTGATAATTGTCGGCTTGACCGCTTGCTTATTGGGTGTTTAACTGCTCACATGCTTAGATAGACTAAGTACTTATTTTTCAGTAAGGAGTTTACTGATCATGCCAGCCAATCATGCTAAGGCTTTTGATTTTCTTGTCTTCATAGGGCGTTTCCAGCCACTACATAAAGGTCATCACCATGTGATGTGCACTGCTCTTGAACAAGCAGAGCGCGTGATTATTCTGGTCGGATCTAGCCATCAACCGCGTAGTATTCGTAATCCTTGGACGTTTGCCGAGCGCGAACAGCATATCCGAGCTTCTTTTGATCAAGCCACGCAAAGTCGTTTAATCATCCTGCCTTTAATGGATGACTTATATAATGATCAAAACTGGGTAGCGCGAGTTCAACAAAGTGTGAATGGAGTGGTTTGCCGCTACCCGCCCAAAGTCGGGAGTGATGCACCAGAAATCGGTCTGATTGGTCACTCCAAAGACCAAAGCTCTTATTACCTAGCACTTTTCCCGCAATGGAAGGCCTTGAATGTACCTGCTTGGGGCAATTTGTCATCTACACCTTTACGTGAAAAATACTTTTTAACAGGTGTCATTACCGATGATTTTCCTGAAGGGGTGAAGCAAGTACTCGCAGAATTTCAGAAAACCGAAGCCTATCAATATATTGTCAGTGAATGGCAATTTATTCGCGATTATCAAAGTGGTTGGGCAACTGCCCCCTACCCGCCTATATTTGTCACTGTCGATGCGGTGGTGATTCAAGCGGGTCATATTTTGCTGGTCGAGCGTAAAGCCCGCCCTGGCAAAGGCCAATTTGCCTTACCGGGTGGTTTCTTGAATGCTGAAGAAAAAATTCGGGATGCAGTCTTACGGGAATTGCGGGAAGAAACCCGCTTAAAAATCCCCACACCGGTATTAGCAGGCTCAGTGAGTAAGTCCCAAGTTTTTGATGACCCGCATCGTTCGTCGCGTGGACGTACCCTCACTCATGCTTATTTGATTGAATTGAAACCCGATGCGCAAGGATTGCCTAAAGTAAAGGGAAGTGATGATGCTAAGCAGGCGTTTTGGTTACCGCTGGCCGAATTGAATCCTGAGCATATGTTTGAAGATCACTTTCATATTATTAAAACTTTAGTAGGTTAGTTTGAAATCTACTGTTACGCAGCGGATAGACCGTTGCTCTATTCACCCGAACACCGGAGGATTTCCATGTTCAACACCAATCCTATTTTCGACAATTTAATTCTCAATACAGACAGCTACAAAGCCAGTCACTTTGTGCAATATCCGCCGAATAGCGAAATTGTCTCTTCTTATGTAGAAGCGCGGGGTGGGCAATTTAAGCAAGCACTGTACTTTGGCTTACAGGCTTTCATCAAAAGCTATTTATTGCAGCCTGTGACACAAGCCCATATTGAAGAAGCCGCCGCAATTTTTACCGCTCACGGTGTACCCTTCAATCGTGCTGGCTGGGAAATTATTGTCAATGAATACCAAGGCTTAATGCCGGTTGAGATTTGTGCTTTACCTGAGGGTAGTATTGTGCCGATTGGCACGGCTTTAGTTCAAATTCAAAATACCGATCCGCGCTTATATTGGTTGCCGTCTTATTTAGAAACCATGCTGTTGCGTGCCATTTGGTATCCAACCACGGTGGCAACTTTGTCTTGGCATGCGAAGCAGATCATTCGCCAGTATTTAGAAGAGACTTGTGAGCAACCGGCTGAGCAATTACCGTTTAAACTGCATGACTTTGGAGCGCGCGGCACTTCCTCCCAGGAAACGACCGCTTTAGGTGGAATGGCGCATTTAGTTAATTTCATGGGTACGGATACCGTGGCCGCTTTATTAGCAGCACGACGCTTTTACCAAGCTGAAATGCCTGCTTATTCGATTCCAGCAGCAGAGCACTCCACGATTACTTCATGGGGGCGCGAGCATGAAGTCGATGCTTATGCCAACATGATCAAGCAGTTTGCCCAACCCGGCAAAATCTTTGCAGTGGTGTCTGACTCGTATGACATTTATAACACTGTTTCTGAAATTTGGGGCAAGCAACTTAAACAACAAGTTGAGGAAAGTGGGGCGACTTTGGTGGTGCGCCCTGATTCTGGTCAGCCAGAAATTGTTGTCGTTGAAGTACTCGAAAGATTAGAGCAAGCCTTCGGTAGTCGTACCAATCAAAAAGGCTATCGCGTACTCAATAATTGCGTGCGCGTGATTCAAGGTGACGGCGTGAATTTGGACTCTATCGGCGTGATCTTAGATCGAGTCAAAGCACACGGTTTTTCAACTGAAAACATCGCGTTCGGTATGGGTGCTGGCCTCTTGCAAAAAGTGAATCGTGATACTTTAAATTTTGCGATGAAGGCTTCAGCGATTCGTATTGCGGGCGAATGGTTTGATGTGTATAAGCAGCCGATCACTGATTTGGGTAAAACTTCCAAGCGTGGACGCTTAGCTGTGCTTAAAAATGAAACTGACTGGCAAACGATTCGTGAAGATCAATTAGGCCCTCAGACCAATCAACTTCAGCCTATTTTCCGTAATGGTGTTTTGCTGCAAGAAGTCAGTTTTGAGCAAGTTCGCCAGCAGGCTGAACGCACTTAAAAGTAGCAAGTTAGTACCTAAAATCGTCGTCACACGATCCACTTCACCAAATCGGTGAGGTGGACTTTTTCTTAAAAATAAGCTTGTAAACCAAGCTTATGCACTCTGCTGGGAATTCTTATTCCTAATCTTGCTATTAGTGAAATAATTCTGTTATAAACGAGTCAGCTTCAACCGCACACCTAAAAGGAGAAGCATGTCTCAAGCACCAGGTACACCACCTTTTGTATTGTTCGACAACGTACAAAAGAGTTACGACGGCATCACACTAGTTGTAAAAAGTTTCAACCTAGGTATCGACAAGGGGGAGTTCATTACCTTACTAGGCCCATCCGGTTCTGGTAAAACAACCTGCTTGATGATGCTGGCTGGTTTTGAGACCGCCACCCACGGCGATATTTTTCTAGATGGGCGCTCCATCAATAACATTCCTCCTCATAAGCGCGGCATTGGCATGGTGTTTCAGAACTATGCACTGTTCCCGCATATGACAGTCGCTGAGAATCTCGCTTTCCCCTTAGAAGTCCGCGGTATCAGTAAATCTGAGCGTGAAACTAGAGTTATGAAAGCGCTCGATATGGTGCAAATGGGAAAATTCGGTGGTCGTCGCCCTGCACAACTTTCAGGTGGTCAGCAGCAGCGGATTGCTTTAGCCCGCGCTTTAGTTTTTGAACCTTCATTAGTGTTAATGGATGAGCCTTTAGGTGCTTTAGATAAGCAGCTGCGCGAGCATATGCAGTTTGAAATTAAGCACTTACATGAAAAGCTTGGCATTACGGTTGTTTACGTCACCCATGACCAGTCCGAAGCACTGACCATGTCGGATCGGATCGCGGTGTTTAATGATGGCATTGTCCAACAACTGGCTAGACCCGCTGACTTGTATGAGCGCCCCACCAATTCTTTTGTGGCGCAGTTCATTGGTGAGAACAATAAGCTAAATGGCACGGTCAAAGCTTTAAGTGGCGATACCGCTTTAGTTGAATTTGCCAATGGCCAACAAGCTGAAGCACTAGCCGTGAATTGTGAAGGGGTGGGTAAGCCGACTTTATGCTCGATTCGCCCAGAACGGGTGCGGATTGGCAGCCAAGCAGGCATGTATGCGGCTGAAGGCAAAGTGGTCGAGCTGATTTATTTAGGGGATCATATTCGTTGCCGGATGTCGGTGTATGGTGATGATTCCTTTATTGTAAAAATTCCCAACGCAGGCGATGGCACCATGCTATCAGTCGGCCAAACCATTAAAGTGGGCTGGGATAAAGATGATTGTCGCGCCCTAGATGCGTGATAGTTTTAAGTGTTTTATTACATGGGCATTCCATTTACGGAGAGTAGTATGAAGTTGAAACCAATTTTTGCAGCAGTCAGCATTGCCACGTTTTCTAGTGGGCTACTGGCTGCCGATATGGCAAAAGAAATGACTATCGTGTCTTGGGGCGGTGCGTATTCAAACTCTCAACTCAAGGCTTATCATGAGCCTTACATGGCAGCGAATGCCGGTTTCAAAATCATCAATGACGAAAGCTCGAACGAAGCGGTTGCTAAGTTGCGTGCAATGGCTGAAGCCAAGAATATCACTTGGGACTTAGTGGACGTTGAAGGCCCTGACTCACAGCGTTTGTGTGACGAAGGTTTGGCGATGGAAATTGACTTCGATAAAGTTTTAGCGCCTGGCACCGATGGCTCTACACCCACTAAAGACTTTGGTGATAGCTTAATTAATAAGTGCTTTATCCCACAAATCGCCTTCTCAACGACCTTTGGTTATCGCACTGATGTGCCTGAGTGGAGCGGCAAAAAGCCAGAAGATTTATGCGCAGTTTTTGATACCAAAACCTTCCCAGGTAAGCGCAGCTTAGAAAAGCGCCCAAAGAAAAACTTGGAATGGGCTTTGTTGTGTGATGGGGTAGAGAAGGAAAAATTATACGACGTTCTTTCTACTCCAGAAGGCGTAGATAAAGCACTAGCTAAACTAGACACGATTAAGAAAGACGTTATTTGGTGGTCAGCGGGTGCTGAAACTCCACAACGCTTAGCGGATAAAGAAGTCGTGATTGGCTCGACTTACAACGGTCGTTTATTCGATGTTATCGAAGAGAAAAAACAACCGGTTGCCATGCTATGGGATTATCAGATTTTCGACTTTGACGGTTGGGTCGTTCCAGCTGGTTTACCTGAAGATCGTAAAGCACGTGTGTTGGACTACCTCAAAGTATCGACTGATACTCAGCGCCTAGCTGATCAAGCAAAATACATTTCCTATGGCCCAGCGCGTGCTTCCTCTCAACCTTTAGTGGGCAAGCATGCCACTTTAGGCATCGAGATGGCTCCCCATATGCCAAGCAATCCAGAAAATGCTAAGCGCTTCTTAGTGAATAATATTGAATGGTGGTCCAACAACGAAGACGAAATGAACAAGAAGTTCGAAGCTTGGTTGGCTAAATAAACGTTTAACTCCCTTAGTTAAACCTACCATTCTTTAAACCTTGGTTTATCCCTCCTCTACCAAGAGGAGGGAATTTCCCACCACAGGATATGATCTATGGAGCAACTCCAAACCCTTAACGGTGTACCGTTAAAAAAGCAAATTGCCCGCGCTTTGTTTAAACAAAAAGTACGTGCTTTATTACTGATTGCTCCCCTACTTATTTTTATTTTAATTACGTTCGTTGTCCCGATTACCGATATGCTCATGCGTTCGGTAGACAATAGTATTGTTAGCAACACCCTGCCACAAACCACGACCAGCCTCGAAACTTGGGATCCTAAATCGGGTAACTTGCCTGATGAAGCGGCCTATGCTGCTTTATATAATGATTTACAAGTTGCCATCGAGCAAAAAAATCACACTAAACTGGGTTCGCGCCTAAACTATGAAAGCAGTGGTATGTCGTCTCTGTTCCGTAAGGTAGGCAAAGATGTAAGCAAGATGCAGCCTACTATTGGCTACAAAGAACAGTTCATTGCCGCCGACAAGGCTTGGGGTGATATCAAAACTTGGACAACCTTCAAGCTGTATTCACCTAAATATACTAATGGCTACTTTCTTGCCGCCATTGATATGAAAAAGACCCCAGATGGCGCAGAAATGCTCCCTGCCTCTGAGCGTATCTACCTAAATCTGTTCGTTCGCACCATTTTCATGAGCCTCGTGATTACTGGCTTATGCTTATTACTCGGTTATCCGATTGCATGGCTGTTGGCGAACTTGCCGATGCGCACCTCTAACTTGCTGATGATTTTAGTCTTACTCCCCTTTTGGACGTCGCTGCTGGTGCGTACCTCCGCATGGAAAGTGCTCTTGCAACAACAAGGGGTGATCAATGATATTTTGGTTTGGCTGGGCATCGTCAGCAATTCGGGGCGGCTCGAATTGATCAATAATCAATTCGGTACGCTGGTCGCGATGACACATATTTTATTGCCGTTTATGATTCTGCCGCTGTATTCAGTGATGCGCACGATTCCCCCGACTTATGTGCGGGCGGCAAAATCCTTAGGTGCAACCGATTGGACGACCTTCTGGCGAGTTTATTTCCCACAAACGGTAGCGGGGATAGGTGCAGGCGCGATTCTGACCTTTATCTTAGCGATTGGTTATTACATTACCCCCGAATTGGTGGGCGGTACTCAAGGTACCTTTATTTCCAATCGGATTGCCTATCACATCTCCAGCTCTTTGAATTGGGGCATGGCGGCTGCACTCGGAACGATACTCTTAACACTCGTACTAGTGCTCTACTGGGTTTACGACAAGATTGTCGGTATTGATAAAGTGAAGTTGGGGTAAGCAGCCATGAATTTACCGATTTACGCAAGCACTGGGCAAAAAGTTTGGTATTACAGCTTTCGTGCTATTTGTGCCTTAATCTTCTTTTTCCTGATTGCGCCGATTCTGATTATTATCCCCTTGAGCTTTAACGCCACTGACTTTTTTACTTTCACGCCAGAGATGTTGCATTTAAAACCAGAAGGCTATTCTTTAAAGCATTACCAAGACTTTATGACGAATGGCGACTGGCAAAATGCCATGCGCAACTCACTGAAGATAGCACCGGTAGCCACTATTATTGCAGTCGTTCTTGGCACGGTGGCAGCCATTGGTCTCAGTCAAAGCCATGTACCGTTCCGCCGTGCGATTATGGCCGTGCTGATTTCCCCGATGATTGTGCCGCTGATTATTTCCGCCACAGGCATGTACTTTTTCTATGCTCGCCTTGGTAACTTCATGGTCGATAGTATGGGGATGAATGCCAATGTAGTTGAATATATTAAAATTGTGCTCGCTCATGCGGCTTTAGGCATACCCTTCGTGATTATTACGGTGACTGCCACCTTAGTCGGCTTTGATCGAAGCCTCACCCGTGCGGCTGCTTCGATGGGAGCAGGCCCAGTACGTACCTTCTTTAAGGTGCAAATGCCGTTGATTATTCCGGGCGTTATTTCAGGCGCTTTGTTTGCTTTTATTACTTCGTTTGATGAAGTGGTGGTGGTGATGTTCGTCGGCTCTGCGAAAAATAAAACGCTCCCTTGGCAGATGTTTACCGGCTTACGTGAACAAATCAGCCCGACGATTTTGGCGGTCGCGACAATTCTGGTAGTGTTGTCAGTGATGCTGTTAGTGACACTTGAATTATTGCGACGGCGCTCAGAGCGCTTGCGGGGAATGTCGCCGGGGTAGAGAGAGAAGCTTGTGGCTTGTCCCGCTATGAATTTTTAGAGGCGTATGGGGAAGACTGTTGGATTACAATAGGCTTAGTGCATCCTGCCATGTTGTATGTCGTTTACACCCTATGTGGGGAGAATGGCGAAAATGTACGATAATCTCAGCAGTTCACTTAATCGCTCTCGCATATCATGAAAATACCGCCATTTCGGTGCTTGTGCTAACATCAAGCGAAGAATTCGTTTAGGAGCAAGTCTAATGCCACCACTCGAACACGCATTCGATGACCTCAGTGTCGAGGATTACCTTGTAGGCGAACGCGAGAGCGAACAGAAATACGAATATGTCGATGGGAAGGTGTATGCGATGGCGGGGGCTAGTGCCAACCATAACTTCATTGCGGGTAATTTGTATGCCTTAATCTGGAATCACCAGCAGGGTAAATCGTGTTTCCCAATGACCAGTGACATGTTGGTCAAAACCACCACCCAGCGTTTTCGTTATCCTGACTTGATGGTGGTATGTGATGATGACCCCTCACAAGATACCTACGTCCGCGAAAGCCCGATTCTGATTGTGGAAGTGCTCTCTGGCAGCACGCACCGCAAGGATAAAACCGAAAAACGTGCCGAATACCTCGCCTTACCTAGCTTGTTGGAATACGTGTTGATTGAGCAAGACATAGCCGAAGTAGTCGTGCAGCGACGCAGCCAGTTTTGGCGTTCTTCCTATTACTACCCTGGCTCAACAGTAACGCTGGAATCCATCGGCTTGACTATCCCGGTCGAGGCGATCTATGCGCGCGTAGACAATGCAGATATGCGCCTGTTTTGGGCGGAATCAACCGCTAAAACCTAGCCCACCTCATCATATTGCGCAATGCGCCACTTGGACTCCTCAGCTTGAGCCGCCGCCAACCACTCTTGCATAGCAGGCAAGGCCAGCATCGCTTCAGTCCATTTTTTGAAGCTGGGCGAAACCTCTAAACCATAACCCACTGCACGCCACATCACCGGGGCATACATCGCATCCACAATCGTGAAGTGTCCACACAGAAAATCACCTGCTGGCTTAGTAGCTTGATCAAAATGCGCCCAGATTTCTGCTAAGCGCTGCAAGTCAATTTGCACTTCAGGCGAAGGCAGCATCTTGATTTGTCGCCGACAATTCATCGGATGTTGCGAGCGTAAGGCACTAAAACTGCTATGCATTTCCGCAGCGGCTGAACGCGCTAACGTGCGGAGCGCTAAATCCTCTGGCCATAATTGCTTCTCAGGGTATTGCTCATGCAGGTATTCAAGCATGGCTAAGCTATCCCAAATCACCAAGCCTTGATCTTCGATAACCGGCACTTTTGCAGGAATTTGGTAGCGCTCGCCTAATTTCTCCAAAGCATCGCTGTGGTAGAACGGCAGAATAGTTTCATCGAAGTGAATCTCAGCAACTTTTAAAGCAATCCATGGGCGCAGCGACCAAGACGAATAGTTTTTATAAGCGATATATAAATGCATCAAGTAACTCCTGTTTGATTAATTCAGATGCAGTCAGCATAAAGACATGACAAAACCAAGAAAAGCGAATATTTTTGTGCTAATCATTCGGAGAACTTGCACAATGACACCTCGACAAGTGCGCAGCGTTTTGACTGTTTTAGAATTAGGCAGCGTGAATCGTGCGGCAGAAACTTTGTATTTAGCGCCCTCAAGTGTCTCAGCACAGATTCGTGAATTATCTAGCGAATTAGGCATTAGCCTATTTGAAGCGTCGGGGCGTGGGATTGTTCCGAGCAGCGCTTTGCGTCAATTACAAACTAGTTTACAAACTTTTCTGAATAGTGCCGAACAAATTACGCAACTCGCGCATAGCATTGCGTATGAACCGAGTGGTTCCTTGAAATTATTCGCGCCTAGCTCGATGTGCATTTATCGCCTACCGGTGCTAGTCGAAGCAATGCAGCTTCATGCCCCACGGGTCGAAATTATGCTGACTCACGAACCTTTTGCTTATCGCCAAGCCCTGCAAAGTGGGGAAATTGATGCAGCGATTATAGTCAGCCAAGTACGCCCCGAAGCCTGCCATTACCATTTACTACATACGGAAGAAGTGGTCTTTGTCTGCCACCCCGAGCGTTGGCAAGCAGCTACGCTGACCTTAAGCCAGCTCAATGAGCACTCGCTAATCACTACCGAAGAAGCTTGTTCCTATCGAGTCGCAGCGGAAGCGCATTTTCGTGCCTTAGGTTTGCATTTAAAACCGCGCCAAGCTTTCACCAATGTGGAAGTGATTCGGCGCTGCTTATTAGCGAATATGGGAATTGGTCTGTTGCCAGCCTGTGTAGTGGCCGATGATGTCACACAAGGGCGCTTAAAAATCCAAGTAGTGGAAGGCACGCCTTATATTTTCCAATCGGCTTTGATTTACCCTGAAGGCCGCACTTTATTACCTAAGCTAGCAGCATTCATTCAAGTGATTGAGCAAAAAACTATTAACTAGTATTTAGTTATCCAGCTACCCGCAGCACCTCGACCGTTTCCCCATCCGTAACCAGCACCCAAGCGGCCAAATCCCTTAAGCTCAGCACCTCCGGCAATTGCAAATAGCCCTGCACTTGCGCGATGCCCTCCTGCTTCTTAGCTGCCCAGCCTTCATACGGGTCAGCCCTTTTGCCCTTCTTGCAGTATTTCAGCTCCACCAAATGCTGGAACGGTACTTTCAGCGGATTGCGCTCCAGCAGCAAAATGTCAGGGTACTTATGCCCCATTTCACGTTCGCTGTGGATGAAGTAGATTTGGGTCTGGTACAGCAGCGTGAGCAGAATCACCTTGAGGTGCTTTTCATCCATTTTCAGCGCATCACGGTTGGACAACAGCTGCATAACCCGCTCCAGTTCCGTGATTAAGGGTTGAAAATCAGCCTTCACGGCCAACTGCTCGACCGCAAGGCGCAATTCATGGTTGGGAATGCTGAACTGGTTACGCCGCTCCAGTTCAACCTTGAAGTAATGGAAATACAACTCGCGCATCACTTGATTGGGAATGGCAAACACTTCACCCGCCAGCGTTTCATGGGTCAAGGTAATAAAGCCCATGTACGCCAACAGGCTAATAAAATCATCCCGCGTGAAGCCTTTATCGAAATCGAACCTTTCTACCTGTTGAGCAGAGACCTCCCCTTGATTGAGCAGCTCATCCAACACCGCAAAATTGGTGTCACGGTCGCCAATACTGAATAGCCGCATGATCTTGCCATAATCGGAGGCAATATTGGCATCCAACATTTTCTTGGGGGGCTTGCAAGTATCGCGGGAGAAATTATCCAGAAAATACAGCACCATATTCGCGTTATAAATAGCTTCTGGTGCATCGGCATGGAAGCGATAGCCGTTGTACCAATCCGTCACCTGCTCCAGCAAATCGTCCACCGCCAACTGACAGCTCTCAGCTAAAGGCTGCAATAAGGTCAGCACTTCAGCTCTAGTAAAGCCGATAGCGGCATTAAACGTGGCGGATAAGGAGAGGTTCTTGCCGATGTTAAACCCACTGGTCATGCTATCCAACATCAAAGGCGTTACCCCCGTCACAAACAGTCGATCCAGCACACCCCGTTGGGTAGCCGTTTTCAGCACCTCATAAAAGCTGCGTACAAAGCCTCCCTTGCCCATGATCTGCTGGAATAGCTGCAAATCATCGGCAAGAATACTGTTGGCAAAATGGTCGTATTCGTCGATCAGAAACAGGATTTTTTGTTCATTCAACAGCCCGAAGAATTGCTGCATCTTGGCTGCCGGATCAGGTTGTTGTTCGATGCGTTGCTTCAAATGCTCAGGGTAATGGTAACGATCAAGGAAGCCCGTCAAATAAATTTCCACTTTGGCACTGACCCGCTGAAAGATCGCATCATGCCCCCCATCGGTATCAATCCCGCTGAAGTCCATGAACAGTACGGGGTAAGTGTTGTGCAATTTGGTCGGATGTTGCCCAATGTAAAGCTTGCCAAACAGCGCCTCAAACTCATCCTTGCGGGCGACATCGTAATAATATTCGAGCATCGACAGGAACAGGCTTTTCCCGAAGCGACGCGGGCGCAGCAAAAAAATGTGACTACCCGCTGCTTCCAGTTGGGGGATGTAGCTGGTCTTGTCGATGTAGACAAAACCTTCCTCGATGACTTTTTTGAAATTGCTTTCGCCGTAGGGGATTTTTGGGAACATGCCATGTGTATCCAGCCTTGGAGTAGGTTTACAGTATATACCCCTTGACGCTGCTCGGGCAGTAAGAGGGCGATTGATTTTCACAGGGGGCACAGATCAAAAAATACCCGTTCGTTGACCGTTCGTTGACAAATCTCCGCATAACATGCGAATTTGCTGATGGGTTTCATCGAGGCCGGGAGGAGTATGACCTTTAATCAACAACTGCTGTGTGTGACGGGTTTGCCGCGTGCGGGTTCGACCTTGCTCTGTCAATTGCTGGGGATGCATCCGGCCATTTATAGCACGGGGCATTCTTCGCCTTTGTTGGCGGGTCTGGGGCAATTGCGCCATCACCTGAGCGACAACACCTTTCTGCTGGCGCAACTGGATGTGGATTTCCCGCAGGCTTATGCGCGGCTGCTGAATGCCTTTCGGGGGTTTATGCAGGGCTGGTTTGCAGAAACCGCCAAACCCGTCGTGGTGGATAAAAATCGTGGCTGGCTGAATCAACTGGATCTGGCGGTGTTGCTGGAGCCGCAGTGCCGGATGCTGGTGTGTGTGCGTGAGTTGGGGCAGATTATTGGCTCGATTGAGGCGCAACACCAACAGACTTTGCTGCTGGATTTCCCTGATCATCTGGCGAGTCAGTCACGTTATGGGCGAGCCAACAAACTGATGGGGGATAGTGGGGTGGTGGGGGAGCCATTGCAGGCGATTGCCGCGATGCAGGACATGCCAGCCGCCTTGCAGCAACGGGTCTATTATGTGGTGTTTGAACACCTGCTGCACGATCCGGTGGCGGTGATGGGTGATATTTTTCAGTGGATGGGGCTGGAGCCATTGCGGATTGACCCGCAGCAGTTGCCAGTCAAGCCGCATGAGAGCGACAGCCATTACCGCTACAAATACCGCCATGCCACCCAGTCCCGCCTTCAGCCAGTGCAACAACATACCCTTCCAGCGCGTATCCAGCAGGAACTTTACACCCACTTTGACTGGTTTTATGCCACCTTTTACCCCGGCCTGACCGCCACCCGCAGCCATTAGGAGTACAACCATCATGCCGTTAGCGACGATCCCCACCCTGCCAGTGCGTACCGCACCGCGTCTGGCACTCGCCATCAGTGCCGCCTTGCTGGCGGGTTATGGCAGCGCTCATGCCGCCACTTATCCGGTCACGGTAGCCAACGATCCGGGTAGTTTTGATGATGCCAGCGTGGCGGCTGCCGTGAGCGCGAATACCTTGACCTTGAGTCAGGCCATCCGTGCCGCCAATCTCAACCCCGGCGCGGACATTATTGAGCTGCACACCGATGTGACGGTCACGGGGGTGATGAAACACCTGATCAACAGCGACCTCACCCTGCAAAGCGCAGCAGGCAGCACCCATTCCATCAGCGGCAACGACCAGTTCCGCCCGTTGTTCATCAAATCCGGCACAGTCACCCTCAAGAACCTGACGATCCGCAACGGCTTAGCCAAGGGCGGGAATGCTCTCCTGGGCGGAGCAGGCGCTGGCCTGGGAGGCGGGCTGTTTGTGTATGACGGCACGGTGCTGGTAGAGACGGTTGCCTTCAACAACAACCAGGCGGTGGGTGGTAATGGAGGGAACTTAGGCAATTTCGGCGGCGGCGGTATGTTTGGCAACAGTGCGGAGGGTAGCGGCGGTGGCTTGTTTGCTGCGGATACCCCTAGCGTTGGTGGCTACGGCGGCAACGGTCACTATGGCGGTGCGGGCGGTCTTGTTGGTCGCGACGACGGCGGGGAGGGTGGCTTTGGTGGTGGTGGTGGTAGTGGTAGCGGCTACGGCGACGGAGGAAATGGCGGCT
>JBATOI010000010.1:0-263888 GCA_049290875.1 Thiolinea sp. | reverse complement strand
ACTGAACTTCCTGCGGAAATTGGTAACTTGACGAACCTAGCTGAGCTTCAGCTTTCAGATAATAAGCTGACTGAACTTCCTGCGGAAATTGGTAACTTGACGAACCTAGCTGAGCTTCAGCTTTATTATAATAGGTTAGCTAAAATTCCTGTGGAAATTGGTAACTTGAAAAACCTTACGAAGCTTTACCTTACCAAAAATCAGTTGACTGAACTTCCTGCGGAAATTGGCAACTTGGAAAAACTTACTTTGCTTTTCCTTGGCGGCAATAAGTTGACTAAAATTCCTGAGGAAGTTGGTAACTTGTCGAACCTAACTGAGATTGACCTTGAGTACAATAACTTGACTCATTTTCCTATGGAAATTAGTAACTTGATGGTGAAGAATATTAAGGGAATTCGTTGGAGTACACAAAAAAATGGATGGGATGGATGGGTTGAATTGGATGAATGGGATGAATGAAATAATCAACCGTTTAGAAATGATCAAAACAGCTATTCTGCTTGAAGATGATGATATTGTGGGGTTACAAATCCAGAAACTGTCACAGTTAACATTGGATGATGAAGTAACTAATATTTTATCATTACTGAATAACCGCTCCTTTTCAACAATCATTAATTTGATTGAAAATTATTGCAACAGAAAAAAAGGATTGGTTAGTTACAATGACAAGGAGGTGTCTGGTCTACGCTTAGAACTAAAAATGCTGGAAGCAGAATACGAAGACCTGTTACTTAAAAAATTATCTATTGAGTCAATAATTCATGATTTCAACTCTCAATACTACCATGCGTGTGGGAAATTAATTGATGCCATACTACTATACCGCGCAAAGCTTCAACTAAAACGCGCAAAACAAACTCCCGATGACCCAGAAACACGGGATGCTTTCAAAGAAGCTAAACAGGATTACGAAAACTTCCGCAAGGAGTATGAGGAAAAAATAGAAGAGCCGTTAATTGTATTGAATGAAGCCGATGAAAAGGAACTAAAAACAATATACCGTAAAGCCAGCACCTTGTGCCACCCTGATAAAGTTAGTGACGAATTCAAAGAACAGAGCACTGAGATATTCAAGCAACTTAATGCTGCCAACAAAGCGAAAGATCTCAAAAAAGTTAGTGAGATACTAGCCACACTGCAATCAGGAAAAGGTTTTAGTACCTTTTCAGATACAGTAAGTGATGCTGATAAGTTACGCCTACGCATAACCAGCATAAGAGAAAAAATGGTTATTATCAGTGAGCAAATCGAACAAGCTCAACAAGATGAGACTTATCAACTAATTGAAGTCATCGACGACTGGAATGCCTATTTCCATGAGCTAAAACTTAAGTTGCGCGAAGAGCTAATTAAGTTGAAAGAAGCTCTTGAGGAACTTGCCGAAAAGGACGAGTGCGTATCATAAGTGTGTGTCTGCCCCTCAAAAATTTGAGGCTGTCAAATAAACTGCGCAACAAATTCTCATAGGGCGGAGAAGGGCACGCGCTCTTCGCCGAACATGAGTAGAAAAGTCTGCAAAGCCGGTTTCCAGTGGTGAATAACCAACCACTTTTGTGAGGCTTCGTGCACCGCCTTGGTGCAAAAACACGGGCAAGTGGACGTGTGGATCAATCCGCCGCCGATTCCCTTAACCACGCCGGAAATGGATGGGGTATTCGGTTTGCACTACGCCCGTTTGCCGCATCCGTCTTACAAGGGCGCACGCATTCCGGCGTATGAAATGATTCGTTTCTCGGTGAACATCATGCGCGGTTGCTTTGGCGGCTGTACGTTTTGTTCGATTACCGAACACGAAGGGCGCATTATTCAAAACCGTTCGCAGGAATCCATCATCCGCGAACTCGAAGAAATCCGCGATAAAGTCCCCGGATTTACAGGCGTTATTTCCGACCTCGGCGGGCCCACCGCGAATATGTACCGCCTTGCCTGCAAAGACCCGAAGATCGAAGCCTCGTGCCGTAAACCCGCCTGCGTTTACCCTGACATTTGCCAAAACCTCAACACCGACCATGCCGCGTTAAAAGAACTGTACCGCACTGCACGGAATTTACCCGGCATTAAAAAGGTACTGATTGGTTCAGGTTTGCGTTACGACTTGGCGGTCAAAGACCCCGAATACATCAAAGAATTGGTCACGCACCACGTCGGCGGCTATTTAAAAATCGCGCCCGAGCACACCGAACAAGCCCCGCTGTCCAAGATGATGAAACCGGGGATTGGCACTTACGACAAGTTCAAACAACTCTTCGAGAAATACACCAAGGAGGCAGGCAAGGAACAATATTTGATCCCGTATTTCATCGCCGCCCACCCCGGCACGTCCGACGAAGACATGCTCAACCTCGCGCTGTGGCTGAAGAAAAACGGCTTCCGCGCCGACCAAGTGCAAGCGTTTTACCCCTCACCGATGGCCTCCGCCACCACCATGTACTACAGCGAAAAGAACCCGCTGCACCAAGTGACCTACAAAAGCGAAAAGGTCGCCACCGCCAAAACGCCGGAACAGCGCAAGCTGCACAAAGCTTTCCTGCGCTGGCACGACCCCAAAAACTGGCCGCTGCTGCGCAAAGCGATAGCCGACATGGGGCGGCAGGAACTGATTGGCGATGGGGCGAACCAGTTGATCCCGCATTACAAAGCGGGTGAGGAACAGTTGGTGTATGAGGCGCATCGGCGGAAGAATAAGGGCGGGGAGCATCAGAAGCCTGTGGTGAATGCCAAACCTGCTGCTGCAAAACCAGCATCTACCAAACCGAATGCGGGGAAGCCGCAGGGTGGGAAGGTGTTGACGCAGCATACGGGGTTGCCGCCGAAGCCCAAGGCTGATGCCGGGGGCAAAGGCAAACCTGCCCCCAAGCACAAACCAGCAAACAAACGGAGGGGTTAATCCAGCGGGCATTTCCCCCCTGCCACCGACTGGTCAAGCCCTCCAGCCATTGGGTCATAATGGGTACGTTCAACCAAAAACTGGGTAGGGCGTTGGTAAGCCCCCGTTTTGTCGACCCAAAAACCTTCACAACTGGTAGAACCACAGGTTGGGCAAGTGCGCCCAGCGCGGGTGACGCTAATGGGACGCTGCACCGGGCTATCCGCTTTAGCTGCTTGTGTCCACTCCATCAGCTTGACGGAATGCGCCTTGTCGTTGAACAAAACCCGTGTTACGCCATCCGTGCCCTGCTGCACCACCCAAAATAACCGCCAACCATGCGGGGCAATTGGCGGACAACTTTTGTCCTGTATCGCCAGCCATTCCCTTGTTTCCGGGCGGTTGTCGGTTTCCACCGCTAAGCCCACCAATGGACATAATTGCTTTGGTACTACCGCCACCACACTTTCTGGCAATGCCTGAATCGCCAGCAGCAAAGCCTCTTCCGGCGGCAACTTGCCTCCAAACGCACGCGCATCTCCCCGCTCCAATGACACGCTCACCGTATGGTTTGCCAGTTTGTCAAAATCTGCCTGCCCCAGTTTTGCATTCTCCCCAGCAGCATAAGTATCTACACAAATTCCCCCGATTGCTTGATAATCGGGGGATGAATCCAAAAAAAGCCTTCCAGGTGTTGATAAGCGCCTATCCGCCCGTTACCAACGCCTGGTATCGGAACACATGAAAACAGGAACTGCGCTGAGTGCGGGTCTGAAAGCCTTGCCCGATCAGATGGACAGTTTTGCCAGCACCCAAGCGGCGTGGCGTTTTTATGCTAATGAATCGATTACCTTGGCTACCTTGCAAGAACCGTTGACGGAAGCCGCGCAAACAGCGGCACGGCAGCGTTGTAACGCTTATGCCCTGTGTGTACATGACTGGTCACGCTTGAGCTACAAACACGCCAACAAACCCGACACCTATGCCATGACCCATCAGCATGATGTGGGTTACGACCTGCAAAGCAGCTTGTTAGTGAGTGATGTGGATGGTCAGCCCTTGGCACCCGTCGCCTTGCGCTTGGTGAGCCGCACGGACAGTGATGCCACGTATCAAACGGCCTCCTCCGATGCGTCCGTCATCCGTGAGCACTTGGAGGAAGTCACTCACTGTATCCACCACTTGGAACGGCAGGATCTCGGCAAGCCGTTGGTACATATCATTGATCGGGAAGCGGATTCGGTGGGACATATCCGTCAGTGGCAACAAGCGGGTTATTGCTGGTTGGTGCGGGTGAAAGGCAATTCCCGGTTAACCCACCAAGAGAAAACGACGAACGGCAAAACCCTTGCCCAGCCGTTACCGTTTGAAAAAGTCCGCAAAATCACCCACCAAGGTCAGTCACAGTGGCAATGGCTGGCCGAAACCACCGTGAGTCTGACCCGTCCCGCCAAACCCAGTCGTAAGAAAACGCCTAAAGCCAGTGTATCCGGTGATCCTGTCGAAGCCCGCCTCATCATCAGTCGCGTTCTGGCTGAGGATGACACGTTACTGGCTGAGTGGTTCTTGCTGAGCAATGTGAAGGAGGTTGAGCCATCTACCCTAGCACTCTGGTACTACTGGCGGTGGCAGATTGAATCCTTCTTCAAGTTGATGAAATCAGCGGGACACCAATTGGAATCATGGCAACAAGAATCCGCCTTAGCCATTGCCAAACGCTTGCTGGTAGCCAGTATGGCGTGTGTGACGGTCTGGGCTATCGCTGCTGCTAAGGGGAAGGATGCCGAGGACTTGAGGACATTACTGCTCAAGTTGAGTGGGCGACAAGTGAGAAAGAAACAGCCACCTACTTATCCAGCGCTATTGGATGGGCTTTGGACGTTGTTATCGATGCTGGAAATCATGGATGCCTACACCGCTGAACAATTGGACGGTCTGAAAAAAACCGTCCGACAATTTGGGTAGATACTTATGCTTAACGGGCTGGGGCGACCCGACTTCTTCTTCGTCAACTCCCCCGCTTTGAGCACCTCCAGCAGTTCGTGAAAGAGCGGCAGGGGGATTCTTACTCCGCGTTTGAACGCCGAGGGGGAGAGGGTTTTCAGGGTTAGGTAGTTCATTCTTAACCTTATAGGCGAGAATGGTTACTTTCGCAAGAGGTTTACTGACAGCAAGGGAGGCTAGTTTTGTGCCCTAGACTTCACTGAAGTTTACTAAAGATTGCGAATACGCTGCTCCGCAGCCCGCAACCAAGCTGACTTACCTTTCAAACGCCAATCAAGCATGGGTTGCACAATTTGAATGGCACGTTCTTCGGGTTTTAGATTTTGCGTCCCCTCCCAAGCAACCACCCAAACGCAATCCATTTCAGGTTTTACTTCACACTTGCCATTGGCACGCACCCCACCACAAGGGCCATTGCGAATCGTTTTCGGGCAATTCATCGGGCAAGACATGCCCGTTGAGCCTAAGGTACATTGCCCACAAGATTGGGAGTCAAACAGAAAGCTTTTGGCAGGTTTTTCAATGAACATCAGCGGCTTTTCAATCTTCTGAATGCCGACTTCTTCTAATTTGGGATAAAGCTTTACCAGTAAATTTTCAATCGGGTGATAGAACGCTTTCAAGGTTCTCGAATGACGAGCTGACCAACGACGCATGGCATACATAGCAATCTCCTCAAGCAGTGACTAGGCCGCCATTGCGTATGACTTTTTCTAAGACTGCTTCAGGGAATTGTGCTTCTAACAAAGCCACCTCGTCACGAGCAGCGACTTCTAAATCAGCACCAGCTTCCACTTCGCTAGTGACGCGATGCCATTCAGCGACATAGTCATCCGTGCCCGCCTTGCCTGCACGAATCGCTGCTTTATCAATCGCTTCTTGAAATCTTTCGTTGAGCAGTGCTTTACCTTTGATGCGGCCTTTTTTCAAAATGACCTGTGAGGGAATATCACGCCAGTAGACGACAACACGTTCTGCCATTGCTTTCACCTTTGCGCAATCCGCGCTAATTCTGTGGCTAATTCACCGTAACCGGTTGGTACGCGCTTGAATTCTAATTGCAAATACCCAGCGGCTGCTTGCGCTTTTGCGAGCAGATCAGGATTTGAGGTTTGAGCCAGATACACCAAATGTGTGTAGTGATTGAAGTACATTGGCAGCAGTTCGGGGTGCTTATCAAGCTGCATACCTTTGATGACTAAACGCTCAAAATGTCTGGCGAGAAAATCAGTTAAATAAAAACTACCTAACTCAGCCTCGGCTAAGTCGGCAAAAGGCTGTTGTCCGGCAAAAAAGGCATAACAATGCGCACCGGGTAAGCGCTCGACCCCTTCTTCTTCCAGCACTCGATCCAACAAACCACCGGTTCCACAATCCGCATAAGCCACAAAAATCTGCGCATACTGGTCACGATAGCGTTGAATTTCCGCCCTGATGCGCATCGGAATGCGCTCAGGACGATTATGTAAATCAGCTTCAAGGCATTTTAGTTTGAGGTGTTCCCAACCATTTAACAGCTTAAGCTGCTGAATTTCTCGGGCTAAGGCACCACAAGCCAAGACTAAAATGGGCGCTGCTTGAGCTGACATTTTTGGTAGGCTAACTTAGGCTGCTTGCCGCTGTTGGACCATCGCGACACCCGTGCTGGACGCTGAGGCAGCATCACGGCAATAAGCATCAGCACCAACGGCTTTACCAAACTCTTCATTGAGGGGTGCACCGCCGACTAAGACGATGTAGTCTTCACGAATGCCCTTTTCGACCAGCGCATCAATGACCACTTTCATATACGGCATAGTGGTAGTTAACAGGGCTGACATCCCTAGAATATCGGGTTTGTGCTCTTCTAAAGCCGATAAGTAGTCATCAACCGAATTATTAATCCCAAGATCAATCACCTCAAAACCGGCGCCTTCCATCATCATGGTGACAAGGTTTTTGCCGATATCGTGAATGTCGCCTTTCACCGTACCGATGACCATTTTACCGATTGGTTTTGCACCTGTTTCTGCTAACAGTGGACGTAAAATCGTCATTCCGCCTTTCATGGCATTGGCAGCCAATAGCACTTCGGGTACGAACAGAATGCCATCCCGGAAATCCACGCCCACAATCCGCATCCCTTCAACTAAAGCTTCGGTCAGGACTTTATCGGCACCCCAGCCACGCTCAAGCAGGATATTCACACCTTCTGCGATTTCATCTTTGAGACCGTCATACAAGTCATCATGCATCTGCGCGACTAACTCTTCGTCATCTAACTCAGAGAGGATCAGCTCATCACCATCATCGTATTCTTCTGCCATAACCTGTCTCCTTAATAATTTTTATCGGGGGATTCTGCTTTGCGCTTCGCCATAAACTCAAGCAAAGCCTCATCAACGGCTTCATCCATCGGCGGTAATTCGTACTCATTTAAGGTACGCTTCCACTGCGTATTGGCACGTTGTGCCATATCTTGGCCGCCTTCTTCAATCCACTGTTCAAAACTATTGCTATCTGACAGTGTAGACCGATAGAAGGCTGTTTCAAAATTACGCTGTGTATGCGCAGAGCCTAGGAAATGCTTACCAGGGCCTACTTCACGGAAGGCATCCATGGCTTGACCATTTTCGCTCATATCCACGCCACCGAGCAATACAGCCATCATATTAGCTTGGTCAGCATCCATCATGAACTTTTCATAGCCCATGACTAAACCGCCTTCTAGCCAACCCGCCGTATGCAGCATGAAATTCACACCGGCTAAAGCCGCCGTTTGTAGTGTATTCGCCGCTTCATAGGCGGCTTGCGCATCAGGTACTTTAGAGGCACATAAACCACCACCACTACGGAAGGGCACACCGAGACGCCGTGCTAAAGCGGCCACCGTATACATGACTAAACTAGGCTCAGCCCCACCAAAAGTAGGAGCACCCGATTGCATCGAAACTGCACTAGAGAACGTACCGAATACTACGGGAGCACCTGGGCGGACTAACTGCGCAAAGGCCATACCTGCTAAAGCTTCAGCCAAAATTTGCGTCGCTGTACCCGCCACTGTCACGGGTGACATCGCACCTGAAAGAATAAAGGGCGAAATCACTGTTGCTTGCATATTGCGCGCATAGACTTTGAGCGCACCCAACATGGTGTCGTCGTAAGTCATCGGCGAATTGGCATTGATAAGGCTGGTAGTAACGCAGTTATTGGTGGCAAACTCCTCACCGAACACAATTTTCGCCATATCGACGGTATCTTGTGCGCGCGTATGATGCGTCACCGAACCCATGAACGGCTTGTCACTGTATTTGAGATGACTATAAATCATATCAAAGTGACGCTTATTCACTGGCAAATCCACCGGCTCACACACCGTACCGCCCGAATGATGCAAGCCCGGACTCATATAAGCCAGCTTCACAAAATTGCGGAAATCTTCGATGGAGGCGTAGCGGCGACCTTTATCCAAATCGCGAACGAAGGGCGAGCCATAAGCAGGCGCTAGAACGGTGCGCTTACCGCCAATAATGGTGCTACGCTCTGGATTACGGGCGTGCTGGGTAAACTCTTTGGGAGCGGTGGCTTGAATGATCGACCGACACATGCCACGTGGGAAACGCACCCGCTCTCCGTCAATAGCAGCGCCTGCAGCTTGCAGTAGGCTGATGGCTTCAGGATCATCACGGAAATCAATACCGATCTCTTCAAGGAGGGTATCTGCGTTATGTTCGATCAGCGCCAGACTTTCTTCACCTAGCACTTCAAAATAGGGAATACGCCGTTCAATAAACGCTGATTGCTTGGCCTGGGATAGTTGACGCGCGGCGCGTTTACTATCACGACCGCCGCCTCGACGTGCTGGTCTTTCGCTCATGTTCAATACCACCCGACATCCTAGTTAATGTCTGGCATATTAAATATCGTTGACTGAACAGTCAATCAATAAAAGCACTCACCCTTAGCAACTGCTTTTAGAACCTCAGCATTCGCTTAAAAAGCTAAATAATACTGGTTTTATTTAAGCGTTTCGCATTAGAAACCGCACGTTTATGTACTGGCTTAATGCCACTGGTAAGGATTTGTGTAGCAGCTTGCTCTAATTGCTCAACCGGCGATTTCGCAGGGCCTTTTGCAGCCCACGGAAACCACATGGAAAATAATAAACGCTGATTAATTTGCAGGGTTTGCATCATCATCGCGTTCCATGATTCATAGAAAGCTTCAACTTTCTCTGCACCCATCTGATAAAATTCGCGTTGGTCACGCGCGGATGGATTCGCACCAGCAAAAGCCATCCGGGTTAAACGATGCGCAATCACTTGCGGCGCTGCATAAGCGACTTCTGACGCTAAGGTGGGTAAAGATTTTGACGAGCTGGGCATGATACTTTCCTAGAAACACTCTAAATTGTTGCAGTGCAGCATAACAGACTCCATGCTTTTAATATACTTTAATACGCACGAATCGGAATAAAACGCTCAGGCTTAGCGCTTGGTTTAATGGGTGGTGCCCAAGCATGCCCATAAATAACTTCATAAGTGGCAGGATAAAGCCCATCCTCTAATTGATAGGCTTCATAAGCTTGATAAAAAGCTTGTAGGCGCTGCTTGCCGGTTAAGCCACGATTACGCCCTAAAGTAGCGTTATTTGCTCCAATAGCTTTTAAATCCTGCAATAAACCTTTTACTGTTGGATAAGTGACCGTAATGACCTCACGATCCATCACCGGATCACGGAATCCAGCGGCCAATAAGGTATCACCTACATCATGCATATCCACGAACTGGCTCGCATGGGTATAACCATCAATCTGCCCCCAACTATTACGTAGCTCATATAAAGTATCCGGACCGAACGTCGTGAAAGTAAACAAACCCTGAGGGCGCAACACCCGCACGCACTCTTGAAATACGGCCAGTAGATCATTACACCACTGTAACATCAGGTTAGAAATTAATAGCTCAGCACATTCATCTTGAAAGGGAAGCTGTTGTACATCCGCACAAATACCGCTGAGTTGTGAACTGTCTCCGGCGCTTTGCTGAGTGGTTTTTACCATCGACAAGGCTAAGTCCACACCAATCACTTCTGCTTGCGGATAGCGGTTTAATAAAGCTTGGCTAATCTTGCCAGTGCCACACCCTAAATCTAAAACACGCTGCGGATTCAAACGCACATAATCCAAACGCTCGACTAAGCGATCACCAATTTCACGCTGAATGAGAGCCGCATCATCATAAGTTTGCGCCGCGCGATCAAAACCAGAGCGAGTTTTAAAAGGATCGAGGAAATGAGCGAGCTCACTTGGGACTGATTTAGAGGGCATGAAGGAAGTCTTCCACTATTGGCATAAATTCATCGGGGTGCGTCACAAAGGGCACATGAGCGGCTTTGTGCATCACTTGCACATTATCATAATTTAAGGCTTGCAAACCCTCTGCCAAACGACTGGGAATCAACTTATCTAAACGCCCCAATATCCATAAACAAGGCTGCTCCACTTGCAATTGGCGACAATCAGCGGTACGCAGAATGTCCAAACCATCCCGCAAAGCCGCTAAGCTCGCAGGATATTGCAGAATCTGCTCACGTAGAGTGTTCAAACTAGCGGGATCGCTACGCACCCCCATAAACTGCAAAGCAAAAAAGCGCCTGACTGTGGCTGCATAATCTTGTTCTAAATTATCCGCAAAGCCTTGTAGAACTTCAGTGCTCAAGGCATAAGGCCAATTATCGGCGACTACAAAGCGTGGTGTACTGGCAATCAACACTAAGCCCGCTACTTGAGTGGGTAAACGCTGAGCCAGTGCTTGCGCAATAATCCCACCTAATGACCAACCTATGAGCACAGCACCCTCTGGAATATAAGGGATTAGCTGCTCGACCACTTCAGCTAAATTCCCCAACTTAAGTTCTACACTACGCCCATGCCCCGGTAAATCAATCCAAGTCACTTGCGCTTGTTGGCTTAAACGTTCACGAATTGGCTGCCATACAAGCTGATTCATGCCCCAACCGTGCAAAGCCACAATAGACCTGCCCTGCCCTTCAGTCATGGTAAAAAGCTGCGACAATTCTGTTCCTTTCACGTTATCATGTTGGCGCATTCTAACAAGCAATCAGAGATCACGCTGCTATGTCCTATGCCCTGCTGATTTTGGCTTATTTATTAGGCTCAGTTTCGACCGCCATCATTACCTGTAAATTAATGGGCTTACCCGATCCACGCACGGCAGGCTCGAACAATCCGGGCGCTACCAATGTATTACGGGTGGGTGGTAAGAAAGCCGCTGCTATTACCCTAGCAGGCGATATGCTTAAGGGCTTGATTCCCGTACTCATCGGGCATGTCCTAGGTTTGAGTTATGGTTGGCTATTTGCCATTGGATTTGCCGCCTTTTTAGGTCACTTGTATCCTATTTATTACCATTTTAAAGGTGGAAAAGGGGTAGCAACAGCTTTAGGTGTCTATTTTGGGATACATTTTTGGGCGGGTGTATGCATTGCTTTGATTTGGTTATTTATTGCTAAGGTACTAAAAATTTCGTCCTTAGCTGCTCTGCTTGCTACCCTACTTGCACCCTTGATTTTCTATTTCTTTACTTATAGCGGTAGTTTGGCTTTGGGGATGGTAGTAATGACTGCTTTAATTTGGTGGCGACATCAATCGAATATTAAAAATATACTGTCTGGCAAAGAAGGCCAAATAAAAATTAATAATCAAGACAATACTAACGACTAGTAAGTTTTTATACTATGGCTAACTTCCACACGCATATTACTTGGGCTGCTGCTGGCTCGGGTTTACTCTCAATTTTATGCCTACAGGTAGGCTTAGTCGGCCAGCAAGATGCGCTTATGCTGGCGCTGGTCGGTACCATCGGTGGGATTTTGCCAGATGTCGACCTCCAACACGCCTATCCCAGCCGAATTATGTTTTCGATGCTAGGCATCTTTGTGGCTTTTTTAATGGTATTTTCAGTTAAAAACGATATGTCTATCAGTGAGTTATGGCTGGTTGGGATTGGTGCGTTTGTAGCAATTCGGTTTGTGTTCTGGCAAGTTTTTCATAGATATACCACCCACCGTGGCTCTATTCATTCGATTCTTGCCGCTTTGTTTGCAAGTTTCAGCACGACAGCGGTGAGTTATCATGTTTTAGGTAAAAATGATTTCACGTCTTGGCTAATTGGGCTGTTTTTATTTCTAGGATTTATGCTGCACTTAGTACTGGATGAAATTTATAGTGTTGATTTCATGAACTATAAAATTAAACGCTCCTTCGGCACTGCTTTAAAATTACTGGATAGTTCAAAACCTGCTAAGTCTGTGTTTATGCTAGGGATGACTTTTATAATGTGGTTTGCGACTCCGAGTGAGCAGCGCTTCTGGGATACCTTCACTAGCCTACAAACTTATCAAATCATCCAAGGCCGCTTACTCCCTTAAAAGCACCATAAATTCCTCTTATCGGCTTTTTCACTACAATGGGCAAGTTTTAGGTACAATTCCTCATCCTAGTTAGGATTAGACCACAACACCCGATTATAAAAATTAAATAACTACCAGTTGTTAAGAGGGGTTTACTTATGTTTCCAAAGATCCACCTGTTCAAAAAGCGCGACTACGCTTACTTATTAGTGGCAGCCTCAGTGATTGCCGGAGGTATTGCTATCGCGAATACCCAAGTCTCGAAAGCACCACTGCTAAATACCATGACTGCTTATGTCGTTTCGACGGATCAAGCAGGTAAAGAAGTCCTTGAGCCAGCAACTGAAGTAGAACCTGGCCAAACTGTCGAATATCAACTGACTTACGAAAATACAGGCGCTAGCCCTTTAAAAGATTTAGTTGTCACCGGGCCCGTGCCACGAGTGACTGCTTATATTGGTAAAAGCGCCTTTACGGAAGCCAAAGCGAATTTGCAAGTGAGTATTGATGGTGGCAAAACCTTCGAGACTGAGCCTGTCAAGCGCATGGTGAAAGATGCTAACGGTAAGAAAGTTGAAAAAATCATTCCACCAAGTGCTTACACTCACTTACGTTGGATGATGAAAGAGCCACTGAATGTAGGTGAAGTACAAAACTTTGCTTATCGCTCTACTGTCAAGTAACTCTAAAACAAACCCTTTAAGTGTCATTAATTAATAAAAACAAGAGAGAGTCAACCTATGACCTTCAATAAAAGAAAACTAAGTCAAGTTTGCGCAACGGCACTCTTGGCTGGTGGTCTAGTCGTTAGTATTGCTCCAGCGGTCGCGGCTACTGCAGCGGGTACGCTCATTAAAAACTTAGCCACCGTGACTTATGAAGACTCTGCTGGGAATCAATACTCAGCTCAATCGAATGAAGCTGTAATTACTGTCAAGCAAGTTTATAAAGCTGAATTAAGCAGTGATAGCACTAAAACAGCGACTGCTGGCCAAATGGTTTATATCCAACACACCTTAACCAATAATGGTAACGGTGCTGATACCTATACCTTAACAGCGACTAATGATGCGGGCATTACGGATGATCTGAACTCGACTAGTGTTAAAGTTTATCGTGATCTGAACGGTAACGGTTTAGTCGATGCAGGCGAGCCTGAAGTCACCAATGTGACCCTAGCAGCGGGTGCTAGCGCTGAATTGGTGATTGCAGTAGCCATCCCAAGTAATGCCACGAGTGGCCAAGAATTGGGTGTGATCTTAACTGCAACCTCTGCGAATGGCACAGTCACTGACGCTACTAATGGAGCAGGCGGTGCTGACAGTACTCAGGGCACTAACCAAGACTTAATCACTGTCTCAGGTGATGCCGTACTGAACTACACTAAATCAGCTGTCTTAAATGCTGCAACTAACCAAATCACTTATACCTTAACCATTACCAACACGGGTAATCGTGCTGCGACTAATGTCAATATTTATGACGCGATCCCGACTGATAATAGTGGCGTGCCACTTACTTTAGTCAGTACTAGCGCCTCTGGCTTATTGACCGCGAATGGGGATACCTTGCCACTTGCTGCACCCAATACAAATAGCTTAAGTGAAGCTTCGCTAGGTATTGATCTCAATGATGATGGCGACCAAACTGATACCGCTTTAGCGGGTATTAGCGCCGTCGATGCTTCCATCGCACCGAATCAAACGGTTAGCGTTAATATGGTTGTCAGCTATGACCCTGCTACCTTTAATAATAATGGAATTCCTGGCTCTGCAGGCGACATCATCAAAAATACTGCTTGGTTAAAAGCTGACTTAGATGGCAACCCTGTTACCTCTGAAGACCCCATCCCATCGAATCCAACACAAACGGTCTTACCACAGAAATATGGCGTCGATGCTAACGATACGGATGAGAACAATGGGCTTACTGACCCGAATAACAACGGTCAGGACGATGATGGTAATAATGACACTCAATTTGTTGCTCAAGCCCCGATCGGATCGTCCGTTCTATTCTATGTCGACGTCACCAACAATGGCTCGGGTACAGACACCTTTGAACTCTTAATTAATAAGGGTGATTTCCCTACAGGAACTACGTTTACCATCTGGAATGAGGCGGGCACCGTACAAATCACCGATACAAATAATATCGGCGGTGTCGATACCGGCCCCTTAGCGGCAGATGCAGTCAAGACCTTTATGGTCAAAGCGCAATTACCTTCCAATACCAGTGGTGACAATAATGGTAATGGTTACACTGCAAGCCTGGTAGCCACTTCAGCGAATGATCCAGCCTCTAGCCCAGCCACTAATGATATGTCGTTGAAGCTAGGTGAAATTACTGCTTCCGGGGTAGATTTAACCGATAGTGCTGATGGTGCTACGCCCAATGTGAACATTGATGATTTAGTGAATAAGTCACCTGCTACTCCAGCCTATACCATTAATAATGGTACGAAGGCGGGCGCACGCCCTGTCTTCCCTGGTATGGTGGGTGGGGAAGTCGAAATTCCATTCTATATTGATAATGACTCTGGCTCTGCAGATGCCTTCAAGCTGGCAGCTGGCGGCAGCGATGGCACTAGCTTAGGCGCACTACCAACCGGTTGGACAGTAGACTTCTATGCGACTGATACAGCGGGTAATCGTACAGGTAGCCCGATTACTACCACGCCCTCACTACCCGCAGGTACGACGGATAAAAAGTATATCGCTGTTGTTTCAATTCCAGCAGACCCTGCTTATGCAGCAGCGGATTATGGCACTGTCGACACTAACAATGATGGCGATGGCGATCAGTTAATTACTATCAGCCTACAGTCTAGCATCACCGGTGCTAACGACATTATGATGGACGCAGTTGATGTTGTGCCCATGCGTTCAGTGGCTTTGACCCCTCCAGGTGCGGATCAAATCCAACCCGGTGGCTCCGTTGACTATACGCATACCTTAGATAATACAGGTAACACTGAGGAGACCTTTGAATTAACAGCAACTAACCCAGGTACTACACCGGGCTGGAATAATAATCTGTTAGTTGATACGAATGGGGATGGCACTCCAGACAAGCCTACTAGCCAATTAACACCGACTGATGTGATTTATGGTGTTGATAGCACAGGGACTGTCGTGCCTGTTACCTGGGCTGATACCGATAGCGATGGTAACCCAGAGGTGACTTTACCTCCGGGCGTCTCTATGCCTTTAACACCGGTAGTCTTTGCACCTAGCAATGCATCCCCGGGCGAGGTCAATACTTTAACCATCCAAGCGGTGAACACTGACACAGCGGCTTCAGCTCCAGATGCTAATATAGAAGACTCTTCAACCGTCATCTTAGGTCAAGTCCGCTTAGTCAAAACGGTGGCTTACGACGCACTGTGTGATGGCACACCTGATGGTGCTTTTGAAGCTAATCTTAGCAGTCAAGTCGCCCCTGACGAATGTGCGATTTGGCAAATGGTGGCTGAAAACCAAGGTGATACGAATGCGATGAACGTAGTGATTCGAGATAGTATCCCCGTTTACACCACCTATAAACCTAGCAGCTTGCAGTATGGCTTAGGGACTATTAGCGTGACGAATCCATTAACTCCACGTACAGACCCAATGGATAGCGATAATGCTGAGCAAGTCAGTGGCACTGTCTCCTTCTTTGTAGGCACAGGCGCAACAGCGACAGCAGGCGGTACTTTATTACCTGGCCAAACTGCAACTGTGCGTTTTAGCACTAAGGTGGATGGTGATGCCTCCAACACAAGCGTGAATACTACTGTAAATTGATCAATAAAATGCTTCTCTGTGTAAGGTTTCACAATCAGCGGTGAAGCACTACATAAGCTGAGGCATTGATTAAACCCAACTCCCTCTGATTAATCAGAGGGAGTTTTATAAATAAAACAGCGCTGTGGTGGTTCCCACAAACACTACCTTGCAAGCACATAATTAGAAAAATAACCAAGAGAGGCATGCATGTTACGCATTCTCAGCGCATTGATGCTCTTCATGCTCATTAATGTATTATCTTATAGCCAAGCAGCCACGGCTCCGGGCACTAAGATTACGAACCAAGCAGAAGCGTCCTATGTTTACAAAACCAAGAACGGCACGCTTGTTAAAGCCAGCTCACTTTCTAATATAGCTAGCTTAGTGGTGGCACCTTTATTAGCGGTCGAACAAAACCAAGATCAGACCCAGCCTGCTACAGTAGGCAAGCCGGTCTCTTTTCCACATAAGATTACCAATGTTGGCAACCAAGCAGACTATTACCTGCTGAGTGTTGAAAACATGAAGGGCGACAATGGTGATCTGGAAAACTTAAAAATTTACTTGGATGAAAATGGCAATGGTCAAGTCGATCCCGGTGAGCGTGAACTCACTAAAACTGAGCGTTTAAAGCCCGGGGAAAGCATCCAAGTGGTCGTGGTAGGTACTGTACCTAGCACCAGTCAACCCGGTGATCAATTCACGGTTAAATTAACCACCACCTCTATGAATGATCCAAGGGTCAAGGATAGTGATATTGATACCGTCAATGTTAAACAAGGTGCGGTGATTCAACTCAATCAAACCGGAGATGTCGATTGCCAAGTCAGTCAAGCGCTCGGTGAGCGGAGTTATCACGAAATTAGCTTTAAAAATACGGGCGCTCAAGCCCCTGAAGAACGCAGCCTAAGCGTTGATGGGGTTACGTATAAAGGTGTGCTCCTTGAAGAAAGCATTGCTACTGATTATTTTACCTTGCTCAAGCAGCCTGCTTTCTTCGTACAGCCTAGTCAAGGGCTGCTATTGGTTGCTAATGCTTTAGGCCAATGGAGTTTATACACTGCTTGGGATGGTAGCAGCCCGATTAGCAAAATCGGGGTATTAATGCCTGCGAGTTATTTGGGGATTAATCAAAGCGGCAAGCTTGGTTATACCTTGGCGGTTAGCAAATTACCCGTTGAACAAACAGTCATTAATCAACAAGCGACGATTGATATTAATGGTGATGGTACGAATGACTTTCAAGGTAATACCGTTTGCAATACCTTAATGGCTGATCCGATTATTAAAGACCGCGATGGTCAAGATATTGAAGGTAGAGTCTTTGATTCAGTGGCTTTATTGGGTGTCGCTAATGCTAAAGTTGATTTAATCACCGTAGAAGATAATGTGGTTGTCAAAACGGTTTACACAGATAGTAACGGTAATTTTAAATTCACTGGTTTGGAAGTGGGCGAATATTATATTAAAACCAGCCCCCCTGCACCTTATACCGCCCCTTCTACGCATGCGCCTACTGAATATGCAACAACTAAATATACTCAAGTGCGTCAAGCTTCCTATGGCCTAGCGGGTTATCAAGGTAGCAGTGCTAACTCTGGCTTGATTGCTGTCGTTGAATCAAGTACTAGCTATACCTTGGATATTCCGGTTGACCGACCCAATACCCCTAATACTGAGATTGCGATTCAAAAGCAGGCTTCGGCAACGACCGTCTCTATAGGTGAATTGGTTGCTTATACCGTTAAGATTCGTAATACCTCCAGCGAAGATTTATATAATACGATTATTCGCGACGTTTTACCGATGGGGTTTAAATATCTTACGGGTACAGCCAAACTAGGCAGTGAGTTTATTAGCGACCCACTCTTAACCAGTCAGAGCAATAGTCATCAGTTGGAGTTTCGGCTGGGTAATTTCCCTGCGGGTGCAGAACTCATTCTAAGTTATATGACACAAGCAACCGCCAGCGCCACCCAGAGCGATGGCATCAATACTGCCCAAGCTATTGGCTATGATGTCACCAATGCAACCGTACAATCTCCCGTGGCTAGCGCTCAAGTGCAATTACAAAAAACAGGCGTACTCTCTGATCGTGCCATTTTATTCGGGCGTTTAGCCTTAGAAAAAGGCTGCCCAGTGGGTACACCTGAAGAGCAAGCTCAGGGCTATCCGCTAGCAGGCGTGCGTCTGTATATGGAAGATGGTACTTATGTGATCACTGACATTAACGGTCAGTATAGCTTGTACGGCTTGCAGCCCGGTGTACATGTACTAAAAGTTGACCAGCATACCGTGCCTACTGGCCTTGACTTCCAAGTGGTCGATGTCGCCCAAGCGGGTGATCCTGATAGCCGCTTTGTGGATTTGATTCCGGGTGATTTCCATCGCGCTGACTTCACCGCTGGTTGCCCACAAGTCGAAACGCGCACCGTAGAAGAATGCGCTGAACCCGTGAAAAAACAAGTACAAGAATGCACACAAAAACCTGTGGTGACTACGACGACTGAAATGGCCACCCGCACGGTCAAAAACCCTGTACAAGCGATTCACTTTGACTCAGGCAAAGCGGTTATTCCACCAGAGTACTTGCAGAAGCTGAATAAAGTGGTGCAAATGACTAAGGATAAGCAAAATGTACGCTTCCAGTTTGTAGGTCACACCGATAATGAACGCCTGAAGCCTTCTACCAAAGAGCAGTTTGGAACTAACCAAGGTTTATCAGAAGCACGTGCGAAGGAAGTAGCTGATTATGTTCAACAAAATCTAGGACAAGCCATCAAGATCAGTGTTGCAGGTCGGGGCGAAACACAACCGATCGCTAGTAATGATCAGCCACAAGGCATGGCAAAAAACCGTCGGGTTGAATTAATCCTAAGCTATGAAGAGCCTGTACAAAAGCAGGTGAAACAACAGCAACTGCAACAGGAATGTAAAACTCGCGAAGTCGCTGACCCACGCTCTGCTGGTTGCACCACCCGCACGATAACAGTGGATAATCCAGCCCTGAAGACACTGCTTGCAAACAACAAAACGACTGCACAAGGCTGGAATAATGAGGTGCAAAATCTTGATCCGGCTAATACTGAAAACCTCCAGAACTTAGCGCGCTTTGCGGATAAGAACGGCGATATTTCTAATGGTTTGATGGAAGCCCATCGTCAGCAAGTGAAGAATCAACAAGAAAACTTCGCGACTGAACATGCGGCTGAAATTGAACAGCAAACCGCTGAGCCTGCCATTCCTAACCCCAAAGAAGTCGTCAAAACCTTGACTACGGAGCAAGGTCAAACTGGCACTTGGTTATGGCCTTTGAGCGATACCAGCTTAGATGGCCGTTTCATGGTAGTGATTCGCTCTGAAGTTGAACCAAGTCTGCTCGTCAATGGCAAGCCCGTTTCGAGTAGCCAACTCGGCGAGCAAATTGTGAATAAAAGTGCTCAAGCGCAAGTTTTAGCTTGGTATGGAGTTGATCTGCAAGAAGGTGTGAATGAACTCAAAGTCGTTGCTAAAGATAATTTTGGCAATGAGCGCACCTTGGCTGAAAAAACGGTTAAGCGTCCTTCTGCGGGTGTTGCGATCAAATTGAAAGTTGGCGGCACACTCACAGCGGATAGAGGGCGTTCAACTGTCCCCGTGCAAATCGACATCCTCGACTTGAATAACTATCCGGCCAAAGGTACTTACTTCCTGACGCTTGAAGCGAGCGATGGAACTTGGGCTGAACCCGATATTCAGGACAAGGTGCCAGGCCATCAAGTTAAAGTCACCAATGGTACACGCACTGTACATTTACGTAGTTCGGGTACTAGCGGCGAAGTCAAACTGCGCGTCTCCACCGGGACGCTGCAAAGCGAAACCGATGTTGCGCAAATTGCGGAAATGCGGCCACTGATTGCGGTAGGTTTATTGGATCTGCGGGCGCACACGGGCTATGCCAAAGGTTATAAAAGCTTAGGTTTGACCCAGTTGGATAATCAAGCTGAAGGCACTGAGTTTGACGGGCGTTCGGCTCTGTTCGTGAAAGGTAAGGTACGCGGTGATATGCATCTGACCATGGCGTATGACAGCGCTAAGGATAAAGAAGCTGAATTGCTACGCGATATTAATCCTGATGAATACTACCGCGTCTACGGTGACTCCTCCTTGCGTGGGTTTGAGGCTCAAAGCCGTAGCAAACTGTATGTGAAAGTTGAAAAAGACCGTAATAGTGCGATGTGGGGCGACTATATCACTGACAATGACGCTAACAGTGCCGATATTGCACGGGTTTCACGGACTTTAACCGGCTTTAATGGTGTGTATGACAATGGTGATACCCGTGTACAACTCTTCGCAGCACAACAAGATAATTTGCGTGGGTTTGAAGAGATTCCGGGGAATGGTACAGCGATGCACTACCAATTGCAGGGCCATCCGATTGTACGCAATTCAGATGTGGTTGAAATTATCACCCGTGATCGCGGCAATATCGGCCTAATTACCAAAACCGAAAAACTCACGCGCTTTATTGATTATTCCTTGGATGATGTCTCTGGCTATATCAGCTTCCACAAAGTGATTCCGACTTTGGATGATGAATTAAATCCAGTAGCCATTCGTATCACTTACGACCGTGTTGAACAAGGTGATGATTATCTGGTAGCTGGCGTGCGCTTAATGCATCGCTTTACCGATGAGTTTAGTGCAGGCGCAAGCTATACCAAAGATGATCACAGTACCGAAGGCTATGATGTAGTAGGTGCTTTTGCTCAATACAAAACAGCGGATACTGAATTCCAAGCGGGTGTTTCCAAAATGGAACATGCGGATGGTAGCGAGGGCGGTACTGCGGTGCGCTTACAAGCTAGCAAAAAATGGAATGAGAACTCACGCACTCAAGTCACTGCGGTACAAGCGGATGCAGGTTATACCAATTCAACGAGTGGTGTCACTGCGGATCGGCGTGAATTGAAACTGACGCATGAGCAAAAGCTGACTGCTAACTTAGAAGCTAAGGCCGAGCTAACGCATAGCGAATCACTCAGCACCGAAGATCAACGTCAAACGGCTGAATTGAGTGCGACCACTAAGATAGACGATTGGAAATTGAAAGGCGGTATACGCAATATTCGCCAAGCGGATGCTAACGGTGAAGAGAATATCAATACCGCGATTGTTGGGGTGGAACGCAATATCAAAATCTTTGAGCGTAATGGCAGCATAAAAGGTGAATATGAGCGTGAAATCGGTGGTGAGTCTGATCGTCAACGTGCCAGCGTTGGTGCAGAACTGGAAGTTAATGACAAAACCAAAGCCTATATCCGCTACGAACAAGCTGATCGCTTATCCAGTGGTACTTTGGCAGGTGCAGTGGATACCAGCAATAGCTTAGTCGCTGGGGTTAAGACCCAAGTGTTACCGTCTACAGAGCTGTACTCTGAATACCGCATCGAAGGCGATATCAGTGGCGAAGAGGTAGTCGCAGTCAATGGTGGTAAAGCTACTTTTGACCTTGAAAAAAATCTGGTGGTCACTCCAGGTATTGAGTTCATGAATTATGGTGCAGACTCCGAAAAGAGTGACAGCATCGCCGCCTCTGTCGGTTTAAGTGATACTCGTGATCCTGATGCGAAGAAGTTACTGCGGGTCGAAACTCGTCAGAGTGATGATGAGAAATACTATGGCGTCAGCGGTACTTATGTGCAGAAGCTGAATGAATCGACTACTGTCATGGCGCAAGATGATTTACGCCTGCAACAGTATGAAGATGGGCGTGAGGATGCGCTGCAAAACACCCTTACCTTAGCGGCAGCACATCGCCCAACCGGTGATGGCGACTACAATGCCTTGTATGCCTATAAGTGGGATAAGAATGATGCTGATAATACCAATACGCATATTCTCTCCACTCAGCAGCATTATCGTTACAGTGATCAAGTCGACTTATCGGGTCGAGTAGGTGCGAAACATCAGACGTTAAAGAGCGATAATAACGATAGCAGTTCAAATGCTGCTTTAGCTGATGGGCGCGTACTTTGGGATCTGAATGATCGCTTTAGTGTCGATGTACATGGCGGTGTGTTGACGGGTAGCAATGAAAGCACCGCCTATTCTTTGGGTGCTGGTGTTGCCTTCAATGTGATTGACAATGTACGCCTTGGTGCGGGTTATAACTTCTTAGGCTTTAGCGATAGTGATCTTGACTCTGAAGGCTTCAATGCTCAGGGTGGCTATATCGGCTTACAAATGAAGGCGGATGAAGCTTTATTTGGTTGGTTGGCAGGTGATAAGCCTGAATGTGCACCCCAATACATGGCAGGGCGTGACCAATTAAGCGAACAAGCCAAACGTGCTGAAGATGATTGCAACAAAAACAATAATGATAAAAAGGCTGCGAATCATGAACAACAACCGACTGAATAAGATCAACCGTTTCGTTCTGCTTCTGCTAATGACGATAGTGCTCATTCCCTTGCAAACTTGGGCACTGACGGCTGCGAACACGATGATTCGCAACCAAGCGAGCGCGACGTTCAAAGACGAAACCGGCACAGCCTATAGTGTGACCTCCAATATGGTGGAAACGCTAGTACAGCAAGTCGCTGGTTTAGAATTGGTGCAAACGCAAACTAAATTGGCAAGCTCTGGGGCTAGCGTTGACTTCCCGCATGTGCTCACGAACACAGGGAATGGCGATGACAGCTTCACACTCGGCGCTGCGGAAATGACCGGTGATGCTTTCGACTTCACTACGGTAAAGTTCTATGCCGATGCCAATCAAGATGGCCAAGCAGATGATCTCAGCAGCCCGATTACGCAAACACCGGTCTTAAAAGCCGGTGAGAGCTTCTCGTTTGTCGCTATTGCTGAAGTACCGGCTGGTTTAAGTGATGCTAGCGCAGGCAAATATACACTCACAGGTGCTAGTGTTTTCACCCCAACCACCAATGCTACTAATGTGGATATGGCTGAAGTGAATACCAGCGCAGTCTTGGATGTCACCAAATCAATGAGCGCGACTCAGGGTTTAGCGGGTAGTGGTAATTACACAGTCACCTTGCGCTACCACAATAGCAGCGAGTTAGATGCTAGCAATGTGACGTTGATGGATGCCCTACCCACCGGTATGACCTATGTAGCCAATAGTGCGCGCTGGAGTGAAAGTGGTAACACGATTCTGAGTGATGCTAATCCAAGTGATGCTCAAGGCAGTGTGCAAACTCTGATTTATTGCGCTTATGACAGTAGCTGCACCGGGTTGCCAGAGGCAACGCAAGATGCGGATACCAATAGCACCAATCAAGTAACCGCCATCATTAACCAAGTGAGTGCCGGAGTCACGGGTGAATTGAGCTTTGAGGTTAAAATTTCCGCTAATCTACCCGCTTCTATCCTAACCAATACAGCCGAGTATTTGTTCAATGATGGCAGCACCACCACGCCAAGCTTCACGACTAATCCGGTTAAATTTGAAGTCTTGCAAGACCTAGGTGTAGTCACGAATGGGAGTGTGAGTAACAGTGCTGATGGAACGAATGAACCTATTGTGATTGCCAGCATTCCACAAGGCGGTACTGCAGTCTTCTATGACTATGTATGGAATACAGGCAATGGGGTTGATAGCTTTGATTTAAGCCTCATCAATAGCAGCTTCCCCGCAGGCACGGTCTTACATTTATTCCAAGCGGATGGAAATACTCCCCTATTAGATACCAATGGCAATGGCACACCGGATACCGGCAACTTAGATCCCAATACCAATGCACTCATCGTGATTAAGGCAACCTTGCCACCGAGTGCTACGGGCGCTACACCTTATTCGGTTAGTTTAAATGCGACTTCGTTTACCGATAACAGCCTGTCAAACCCAGCAATTAATACATTGAATGCGATTGGTGCTAATTCGGTCGACCTGACTAATCATGCTGCTTTAGGCCAGACAGGTGTTTTAGGTACGGGTGCAGGCCCTGAAGCGGCAGCGGTGACAACTAATAATGCGATGCCCGGTGAGAACTCACAGTTTATTCTCTATGTGAATAACACCAGTGCCGTAGCGGATAATTTTAATCTACAAGTCAGCACCGATAGTAGCTTTGCAAGCATAGTTCTCCCTGCGAATTGGCAAGTACGCTTTTTAGATGAGCAGGGTAAAACCATCACGAATACCGGCCCAATTGCGGCTGGGCAAAATAAGCGGGTCTTTGCTGAAGTGACTCTGCCTGCGAATGCCACGAGCAGTCTGGTTGACCTCTACTTTCGGGTAAGCTCGCCAGTCACTGGGGCGAGTGATCTTAAGCATGATGCCGTTGCAGTCGGTGCAGTCACAGATTTGGTTCTTTATCCTGACAATACCGGGCAAGTGTTACCGGGTGGCTCGATTGTTTATTCACATTGGTTGGCGAACCAAGGTAATGTGAGCAAAGTCAACATTAGTTTAAGCACTACGGATGAGCATCCTGGCTGGAGTTCGTTACTCTATGCGGATACCGATGGCGATGGCGTTCTCAGTGGTGGTGATCAGCGTTTAAGTACCGTACCAACGCTAGCCGCAGGCGATACGCTTTTAATCTTCGCGAAAGTCTTGGCTGCTTCTGATATTCAGCTCGGCTTGGCAAATGTCACTACGGTTGTTGCTAAGTGGGATGCGGGTGCGGCTAGCACACAGGCTATTGATGTCACTACAACCAATAGCTCCGATGTATCTATCCGCAAGCAACAAGCCTTGGATGCCAACTGTGATGGGATCGAAGAAACCGCCTTTACGCATGCACTGTTCACCGCTGAACCCGGTCAATGTGTGATCTATCAATTGATTGCGACGAATACCGGCGATCTGCAAGTGCGCAATGTACGCATCCAAGACGCGACCCCTGCTTATACTAGCTTTAATACCACAGGTGGTTTACCGACAGTCAGTCAAGGCAGTCTGGCCACACCGATTAGCCAAGGGGATACGGGTGAGATTATTGCTAATCTAGGCCATTTGGAGGCAGGTACTCAGGGAATTTTAACCTTTGGAATTAAAATTGAATAAGCAATCGCAATCTTATACAACAAGAATGTGAGTGTTTTATACTTTACAAACAAGAACCTGTTAGCCTCATCCAGAATAGGTAGCTTTGATAGTATCTATCTAAATAGGGAGTTAAAACATGAGTAGCTCAGCATTAAAACACTATTTATCACCTGATGAATACTTAGTGGGTGAATCCGTTGCGCTACTTCGCCATGAGTATGTAGCAGGTCAAATCTATGCGATGGCTGGGGCAAGCGAGCGTCATAACCGAATCACGATTAATCTTGGTTTTCAGTTACGCGCTCGCGCCCGTGGTGGCAGTTGCGGGGTTTTCATGAGTGACATGAAACTACGTATTCAGCAAGGAGAGTGTTTTTACTACCCAGATGTTATGCTGGTGTGTGATAGTTTAGACAATCATGCCTATTTTAAAGAGCAACCCTGCTTAATAGCCGAAGTTTTATCGACCTCTACAGAAGCGACTGACCGTCGGGAAAAATGGTTGGCTTACCAACAGATTGCTAGTCTCCATTACTATCTAGTCGTAGCGACCGATCGACGCTCGGTGCAATACTATCAGCGTAATGCTAAGCAACAATGGGAATTACATTCCCTTGAAACGCATCAAGTACTTCAAGTGCGATGTGAGTTTAATGGTGTTGCCTATCAAGCTAGTTTGTGCATGGATGATATATATGAGGATATAGACTGGTAGTGTCTTCTAAAAAACACAAATTCGCATCTGGCCGTAAGCTATGAGGTTCAAGTGGAATAAAATAAAGCAGCTATTCAGGAGTAGTTTATCTGTTCCTGATTATCCTAGACGCACCTAGCCTGACTATGCTTATTAAATGAGCATAGTCATTTCCCGTTTCCTAGCATCATAATAAAAATTATAAGGTAGCCCGAGCAATGACTGCTATCCTAGCTCACAACATCTATGCAGTGACCCATCGCTATATCAATAAGCAGCTGCTTTCAAAACTTATATTCATTTTTCTGAGTTTAACTAGCAGCTATGCCTACGCCCTACCGGATCTAAGTCTGGGTCTGTTTGGACCAGGTATTCAAGACGGTACCGAACCTTTCAATGAAGATGGCAACTGTAGTAGTGTCACTGCAAAAGCAGCGGCTGGCGATGACTGTGGAGAAGCGAATAATCAAGTTCGTACTCAAGATAGCGTCATTTTTAACTGGTCGATCACCGCTAGCAATTATACGCCGGGGCAGACTAACCCTAAAAACGTCGTTTTAGAGCAAATCCTGCACCCCGGTCTTAATGCCAAGCTTGCCTTTGCGCGGATACCTGCACGCTGTCTACCTGCCGGGGGGGGGGGTACTAACCCAGCTTCTGCTATCACGACCGAAACCAATGGCGATATTAAACTGACCTGTAATTTAGGTGAGCTTACCGATGGGGGGCAAATCTCCTTTTCCACCTTAGCCAAAGTTTCCGGTCTATCATGGAATGGCTCTAGCTTTACCAGTAGTCAGCGCCTGTACTCCAATGATGATGCGGGTAGCCCCAATGCCAACAGCGATGTGCTTCCAACCGTAGGGCCGTTTGAGATTTCGGCGCGTCCGATGGCCGATCTCAGTAGCAGTAGTTTTCGTGGCTATTATCTGTATGGTGATCGTGATGTTGGCCAAGGCCCAGAGCCAGGCTATTACACTTGGGTCAATATGCGCCTTGCCTCACCCCATAAATCAGGCACCGAAGCGATTAAACAACCCTTTACTTATACTTTTGATCTGTCTGCTACCAAAGCCGCCGTGAATGGTGTCGATTACACCAATGCAGGCTTTGAATATCACATGGTCGATTGTTTCTATAATACAATCGGCTGGGGTGATAACTTATGGGGTCGTGAGCCTTATGGAGCAAGTGACCTCACTAACTATCCTTTAGAGAGAAAGGTCATTGAATCGGGCACGTGTAATTTTAACCGTGCTAATCCAGCTAATATCTCCTCACCCTACACCATGTCGATTAGCGGCACCGATTTATCCGGTACACGCTACCCAACAAAAACGATTGGCGGTACTGATCTTTCTGCTGGCCCTTATTATTACATGGACATGCTGGCATATTTTTTTATCCCAATGCGGGTGATTGATAATGCCGACGGAGTAATGGATGGGAACGGCAGTATCTATATCAAAAATATCCTTGGCAACTTCAGCCCAGAAGGTGTATCAGGCGTTCAAAACTTTAACGGCGTTGAAGAGCCGGGCTTTAATGGCAACCCCATGCCCGACGGCACGATTAGTAATAACATTGCTCAGCCTTATAATTACTATCTGACCACACAAGGCTCATGGGCACATTACGCCTTCCCACAAGATAACGATGGCGGAACTGGCTATACCTATTTTGCACCGAATGATTCGCACTCCGGTCAAGGCTTATTGCCCCCCGGCAAAGCCTTTGCCAGTGTTTTACACTTTGGCAACAATGGCTCTAATAATCTATCCCATCCACAAGCCTGTAATGTATTTGACAATAGCACCTTGAAACTGGTTGATCGTAGTTCTTTTGGTGCAACTGCAGGGACTTATGCTTATGTAGGGACTTATAATGCCAGTGGCTTTGATGCTAATAATTATCTTGTCGAATATGGGCATATTGACCTGACAGGCGACGACCCGATTGATAAGAACGGCGATGGCGCCGCTGATTATAATAATCAAACAGGACGCTATGAGGGTAAATGGGATGTACAAGGCTTAGCACGTTGCAATGATAGCACCACCACGTGGAAGACCGATCCTACCCAAGTTGGCTCTGGTATAGATGATGTCAATATCATCCGAGTGCGCCTTAAAGATAGTGTGCAAGACACGGTAAAGTTATCCAGTGCTCAATATATTCGCTTTGTAACGCCTTTAGCAGCCCGCAATAATTTTTATCAAGGCCCACATAATGGCGAGCTGATTCCAATGGGTACAGTGATGGCCACATTTGGTAGTGTGCGTACTGATGAATATTGGGGAGGCATCTGGACACCTGATAATAGCCGCCCCTATCAACCCTCCCCTGAAACGGGCGTCTATGATGGTGATCGGGTTACTTTAGCTCGCACCACTACACGTTTAGATTCTGAAACCTTAATCCCCTTAGCCACACCGGGCAATACCAATAGCACCATTGCAGGCAATCAAGTGGTCTGGAAAGTGAATACGGCGATTCAAAGTTTATTGAGTACACCCCCTCAAGAAACCGGGGTAAAAATTATCGCCGAACTGCCTCCCGAGGTGAGTTATAACCAAACTTGTACGGCGGGTTATACCGATGCTAATGGGGTTGTGATTGGCACCACTGCTGATTTGGTGGAATTCAATACTGATCGGAATGGCCTAACTAAAACAGGTTATACCCGCTTAACTTGGAATTTAGGAACAGTGACTGCGGATGTTGCGATGGCACCTCGGGTGATCTGCACGGACAGTGACCCCTTGGCAAAAAACAATACCAGTGTTGTCGGTTATTTTGAAATTAAGGGTGATACGCTGATTTCTGCCTTAGCCCAACGCAGTGACACGCATACGATTACCCTAGAGCAAATTGGCAGTATTCAGCTCTCCAAAAAGGTTGATACGACGCTTGACGATCAAAACGATAGTCAAATCCACATCATTAGTTGGGCAAACTTTGCAGAGTCTTTTAGCATTGCAGCCCCTACTGTGATTGATGTCTTACCCTACAATGGGGATGCAACCGCAACCAACACCGAACGCAGCCCTGCTTCCAACTTTGTAGGCACGCTCACCCTACAGCAAGCCCCGACGATCACTTGGATGGATGGCTCAGTCCCCGGGGGTGCAGAGGCAAGTATGGGAACTTGGTATTATAGCAGTGACACTCCCAGCAGCATTAATTCCAACCCGGATCAAAACACCTCAAATTGGTGTTTAGAGAGCAATTTTGGCAGTGGCGCTGCTGGCTGCCCCAACAGCTTTGCGAATGTCACTGCAATAAAGTTTGTCTCTAATTACGCCTTAGAAAAGGATGGGCTTCCACGCCAAGGAATGAAAGCAACCCTGACCCTGCAAGCCAGCAATAACAACCCCGGCAATCGCTATACGAACCGCTTTGCTTTTGATACCCCTTCCTTGCCAGCGGCTCAATTCCTGCGTTCTAATAATGAAACTGTGTATATTGCTAGTTATTCATTAGGCGATTATTTATTCAGCGACAATAATCATAATCAAAAGTTTGATGCGGGTCTGGATAAACCAGCCCCTGAGGGTGTCACTGTTAATCTACACAAAGCCGATGGTAGCCTCGTGAAAACGACGACCACTGGCTTACAAAAGCCCGGACGCTATTTGTTTAATCTGCTCGGCGCTGGTGATTACTATATAGAAATTCCAGCCAGTGAGTTTCAAACTGGGGGTAAACTAGAAGGCTGGGATATTGATCTCAACTCAGCACCCGCAAGCAATGATAGCAATGAACTCAATAATCAAGATGGTTATAAAACCAATACTCCCGCTAGCGTAGGTATTCGCTCCAACCTCATAACCCTCTCTGCTACCCCACCTTTACCCGGTCAAGTCCCTAAAGGTGATGAGCCGATTGGTGATAACACAGCTAGCCTGACGGATAGCACGGGCGATGACTTCTCAAACTACACCTTAGATCTGGGCTTAACACCGATTTATGATTATGGGGATGCTCCCGTGACTTATGGTGTTGCTGCGCATATTCAACAAGCAGCCTTAGCCCCGAAACTAGGCGTAGTCGCGCCCGATGCCGAGCCAAGCAGTGCTCATTCCCCGGATGCCAAAGGTGATGGAAATGATGAAACTAGCCTCTCGCAGTTCCCTGCTTGGGAAGTCGGGCGTAAATGCAGTGGCTTATTAGCTAACGGCCAGCAGGGTACAGTACAAATGACAGCGACTAGCTATTGCTTGACTGTAAAAGCGTCTAACCCAAGCAATAAGGCGGCGCAATTAATCGCTTGGATTGATTTTAATAATAATCAAGCCTTTGATGAGAGTAGCGAGCGTTCAGTCGCAGTCTTTAATAACAACCTAGCCGATGATACGACTCAAGGTAATCTACCCGCTAATAGCTCGAATCAAACCATCGTTTTACAATGGACGGGCGTGACTCCACCTACTAGCCCTAGTGTTTTCGTCCGTTTACGTGTCACCACCGACCCAGACTTTAAAACCAGTTCGCTGGCAACCAGCACCGCGTTTGCGGCGGATGGTGAAGTTGAAGATTATCAATTTGACCTAAGCCTAGGTTATCCGGTCAGTGGTCGAGTTTATCAAGATCAGAATGTAAATGGTGTGAGTGATGCGAATGAGCCGGGTTTGGCTGATGTTCCTGTTGTCTTACTCAATACCACCAGCAATACCTGTGTCAGTGTGCAGACAGATGCGCAAGGTTATTATCAGTTTAATAATGTCCCCACCGGAACGTATCGCTTATATGAAGCGGCTAATGCAGCCACACCACTCGTCTGTGATCTTACTACAGCCCGTGATCCAAGCGATTATTTATCGTCAACTGCCAATGCCCTACCAAGCTTTACAGTCAATGCGATTATCACGGATAAGAACTTTGGTGATGTCAAGCTGCCGAGTTTTACACTTGATAATCATCAAACGATTAACCCCGGTGCGAGCGTTGTACACCAACATATCTTCCAAGCTCAAACCACAGGTAGTGTAAGTTTTAGTGTGAAACAAGAAACAGCAACACCCACTAACCTCGCTTGGGGTATCACGCTTCACCAAGATATGAACTGTGATGGCCAACTGGATGGTGGTGATCAGACCTTGAACACCAGCTTGAATGTGAGTGCGGGGCAAAAGATCTGCATCTTAACCAAAGTCCTAGCTCCCACCAATGTCAGCGGTGAAGCCAACCACAGCGCCGAGATCCAAAGCAGCTTTATCTTTGGTAATGGCAGTTTAATAACTGCCCCCTATCTTCAGGTGCATACCGATCTTACGGATACCCTCGACGATACCTCCAGCGAACCCATTGATGGCAAAGGCAAGCTTGCTTTAGTTAAATCAGTCTGGAATGTGACACGGAATATTAAAGGTGAAGTTGCACTCCCCGGAGAAAAGCTGCGCTACAGTATTCGCTATGAAAATACGGGTAATGGCCTATTGAATGAACTCATCGTGCATGATGCTATCCCTGAGTTCACACAAATGGTAACTGGCTCACAACAGTGTGTGTCTACGCCAAGCGAGCTGAGTGCCTGCACACCGACACTGACGAATAAAAGTTTAAAGTGGGCTTTTACAGGCAAGCTCAAAGCAGGCTCAAGCGGTGAAGTCTCTTACGAAGTCATCGTTGACTAACCCCCACTTAGGCAAAAAAAAGCGAGCCTAGCTCGCTTTTTGTCTTAGAGGCTCAAAAACGAACCCTTTATTTTTTATTGGAAGGTTTTAAGCTGAGTTTACGCCGGGGAGGTTTTTCGCCTGAACCATTGGTACTCGTATTAGCTTTACCTTTATGACTACGTTTTGGCTTTTCATCACGAAAACTGCTGGGTTTACTCGGCTTGGCTTTATCACGCCCCGCAAAGTTTTCCTGTGGCTTAGCGGAACGCTCACTGCGTGTAGCAGCACTATGATGGGAGCTACGACTGGGATCACCCTGCTCTCGAGTGCCAGAACGATCATGAGAGCGCTCAGTACGTTCCCGACCGACCTCACGGGGAGCACCACGCTCATAATGACTCGATTCAGAGCGCTCTGTATAAGTATTTGCTCTCTCTCTCGGCTCAGCAGAACGAGGGCTAGTTGTTTCAGTAGATTGGCGACTAGACCGCTCACGTCCACCCCAAGCTGCACGCTCACCTTCGCTATTACGAGCACGCCCACCGCGATTATCTGCATAGGGCTTTCTCTCAGAGCGCTCATAGTCTCGTGGGCTGCCGCCAGTATCTATTGAGATATTCAGAGGTCGGCCACAGACACGCACACCTTTTAAATGCTCAAAGGAGTCTTTCGGCATCCCTTCCGGCAAATCGAGTAAAGTGAAATGATCACGAATGCCAATATTGCCGATAAAATTACTATCTAAACCAATTTCATTGGCAATCGCACCGACGATGTTCTTTGGCTGCACGCCATGCTCGCGCCCGACTTCAATCCGATAACGACGCATGGGCATATCGCTAGTAGCTGCAAAGCGTTCACGTCGCTCACCACCACCATCACGCCCACCGCCATCTCTATCCCTACCACCCTCTCTACCGCCTCGGTCGCGATCAGAGCGCTCTGCACCTCTACGCTCATTCTCAGGTGGTATATCTTCAATCTCAGGCTGCAGTGGTTGCTCTCTTTGCACTAAAAAGGCTAAAGCAGCCGCTACATCTTCCATATCCAAGGCTTGCTCATTCTGGAACGACTCCATGAGCTCGCGGAAGAAATCCAGCTCTTGAGACTCAATCGTTTCGCTAATTTGGCGCTTAAACTGATCAATCCGGCGGTCGACAATTTCATTGCGGGTTGGCAATTGCATCGGCTCGATACGCTGGCGAGTTGCTTGCTCAATCGCGTACAGCATGCGCTTTTCACGCGGGGCTACAAAGAGAATCGCTTCTCCTGTGCGCCCTGCCCGTCCTGTACGACCAATGCGGTGTACATAGGACTCGGTGTCATTCGGGATGTCATAATTGACCACATGGCTAATCCGTGGCACATCTAAACCACGTGCGGCGACGTCAGTGGCTACTACAATGTCCAACTTACCATCTTTTAAGCGCTCAATGGTGCGTTCACGCTGTTGCTGGTTCAAGTCACCATTTAAAGCTGCGGCTTCATAGCCACGTGCTTCTAATTTTTCCGCTAATTCTTCAGTAACAATTTTGGTACGCACGAAAATCAGCATCGCATCAAAATCAGTTACTTCCAGAATACGAGTGAGTGCATCCAATTTATGCAAACCGCGTACTTGCCAATAACGTTGCGTAATCGCCTCGACTGTGCTGGTTTTGGCAGCAATTTTAACTTCGACCGGATCATGCAGATGGCGCATAGCAATCCGACGAATGGGCGCTGGCATGGTGGCTGAGAATAAAGCAACTTGGCGCTCAGGCGGTGTATGACTGAGAATTTCATCGACATCATCAATGAAGCCCATACGCAACATTTCGTCAGCCTCATCCAGCACGACGGCTTTCAAGCGGCTTAAATCTAAAGTTCCGCGCCCTAAATGATCAAGTACCCGTCCCGGGGTGCCCACGACCACTTGCACACCACGCTCTAATTGGCGTAACTGCTGCCCCATGCTCTGACCACCATAAATGGGTAGCACATGAAATCCAGGTAAATAGCGTGCATAGGTCTGCATTGCTTCTGCTACTTGAATCGCTAGCTCGCGAGTCGGCGCCAAGACCAAGAGTTGAGGATAAGCTTGACTGCTATCAATACGACTTAATAAAGGCAAAGCAAAGGCAGCCGTTTTCCCTGTACCGGTTTGGGCTTGACCTAATAAGTCGTGACCTTCGAGCAATAAAGGGATGCTTTCGGCTTGAATCGGTGAAGGTGTCTCATAGCCAACTTCAACAATTGCTTTCAGAATAGGCGCAGATAACGCCATTTCATCGAAACGGAGTGGAACGGGAGGGGTTACATCATTTGTCATGGAGCTGCCTGTATGGAGTGCCAGTAGGTGCGTGGTTTAAACGGACTGGGTAAATCTAAAAAAAGGTTGGTTATTTTACGCTGTTTAAGATTAGCATACAAGGCATAGGCTGACGAGTTGTTAAGGATTAGTTAATATCTGTACAGATGCTGTCTATTTATAATCGGATTTAGTTTAGAAAGCAGTTGACCTGTCCCCCCTTACTACCCTAGTGTAGTCATTCCTTGACAGCAAATTCCCGATGATTTTATGACATATTGTATTGGCATTTCTCTGAATGAAGGTCTGGTTTTGACCTCTGATTCGCGTACCAACGCAGGTATCGATCATGTCAGCACTTATAGTAAAATGAATATCTGCAAGACCACTCCCGATCGTTTCGTGGTCATCATGACGGCAGGTAACCTTGCCACCACTCAAAGTGTGATTGAACAAGTACAACGCGATATTCGTGAAGATAGCAGAACCAATCTGAATACCTTGAACTACATGGGGGATATTGCTGATTATGTGGGTGACTTATTAGTCAACCGAATTCGCCGCTATACTGAGAGCTCAGGCTTTGTACCGGATGCTTCTTTGATTTTAGCGGGGCAAATCCGTGGTGGGCGGGTGCGTGCGTTCCTAATTTATCCACAAGGTAACCACATTACGACCTCTGAAGAGACACCTTATTTGCAAATCGGTGAAAGCAAATATGGCAAACCGGTGCTAGATCGCTTCATTGATCTTAAGACTACCATGGACGATGCGGCAGTATGCTCACTGATTTCCATGGACTCGACAATGAAAAGTAATGCTAGCGTAGGGCCACCGATTGAGGTTCTCATGTATCGGAAAGATGCTTTAGTGGTCGAACGCCATTATCGATTTGGCCCTGATCACCCGTATTTGCTGCAAATTCGTCAACAATGGGCTAGCCAGCTCTATAACGCTTTCCGCGCTATGCCACAGCTACCTTTAACGACTTAGCAGCTAGTAACTCCAAATCATAAAGGCAGGTCATTGACCTGCCTTCTTGCTTTTTAGCCTTAGGTTTTAATTGCGGCGCAAGTCCAGAGTATGTGGATACTCTGGATTCAACTTCGCTGGCTTCATCTTTACAGGCACACCCGGTTGACTGCCTTCTGGTAAGAAAGTACGGGTAGCAGAGGAACTAAACATCTTTGGTTCAGGGATAGGCTGGCGCTCTTGCATCACATCCATATCCGCACGGAAGCGCGAGATCCGCCGCCCTTCAGCCTCAAATGCATTCACTGGGAAGGTTTCATAGCTACGCCCACCCGGATGCACCACATGATAAGCACAGCCGCCTATCGAGCGATTATTCCAAGTATCGACGATATCAAATACTAAAGGTGAATGAACGCCAATGGTCGGATGCAAGGCAGACGGTGGCTGCCAAGCACGATAGCGAATCCCGGTCACATATTGACCATGTACATCGGTTTTGCGCAAAGGAATTTCCACACCATTACAGACCACGATATAGCGTGAATCGGTCAAACCTGTCACTTTAATCTGCAAACGCTCCATTGAGGAATCTACAAAACGTGCCGTTCCAGTATTGCTCAGTTCCTCACCAAGGATATGCCAAGGCTCTAAAGCCGCGCGTAGTTCCATCTCAATGCCACGATATTGCACACGCCCATACACGGGGAAGCGGAACTCTTGGAAAGGCTCAAGCCACTTCGCGTCGAAATCATAGCCTGCTAGCTGCAACTCTTCGCAAACCTCTTTCATATCCTGTTCGACATAAAACGGCAGCATAAAGCGATCATGTAGCTCCGTACCCCAACGGACTAACTTTTGCTTATAAGGCTCTTTCCAGAAACGTGACACTAAAGCGCGCACTAGCAGCATTTGCATAATCGACATACGCGCATGCGGCGGCATTTCAAAGGCACGTAGCTCTAATAAGCCCTGTCGCCCACTGAAAGAATCAGGCGAATACAACTTATCAATGCAAAACTCAGAACGATGCGTATTACCCGTAATATCCACTAGTAGATTACGCAGCAAACGATCCACTAACCAAGGCTGATTACTTTCGCCATCCGGCATTTGTTGGAAAGCAATTTCCAGCTCATATAAACTTTCATTGCGTGCCTCATCTACCCGTGGTGCTTGGCTTGTGGGGCCAATAAACATCCCCGAGAATAAATAAGATAAGCCCGGATGATGCTGCCAGTAGGTCAATAAACTGCGCAATAAATCAGGCCGACGCAGGAAGGGACTATCAATCGGTGTCGCTGCCCCCATCGTGACATGGTTGCCACCGCCCGTACCGGTATGGCGACCATCGAGCATGAACTTTTCAGTACCCAAACGTGATTCACGCGCTAGCTCATACAACACTTCAGTATTCGCGACTAAAGACGCCCAATCGGTAGCAGGATGAATATTCACCTCAATCACACCCGGATCAGGGGTGATCTTGAAGGATTTCAAGCGCGGATCAGAAGGCGGTTCATAGCCCTCCAGCATAATAGGCATTTTGAGCTTAGCCGCCGTTTGCTCCAAATGCGCAAGCAAATCTAAGTAATGCTCCAGATAATTCAGCGGTGGCAAAAAGACATGTAAGCGCCCTTGGCGCACTTCTATGCAGATTGCAGTCCGCGGAATATCGTACCAACTTGCATAAAGTGGCTGTTTTTCTTGCGGTGGCTCAGCACTGGCTGTTTTGGCAGCCTCCGCATGAAAATCGGCTAAAGCCTCACGATCTTCAAACGGGCAAGGTTGGTTTTCAACATCACGTTCGGTTTCCGCCGTCCAAACTAAAGAATCCAACGGCAAGCGGAAACCCATTGGTGAATTACCGGGGATGAGATACATTTCCTCACGACGGAAATACCAAGGCGTACCCGTCCAACGCTGTTGCTCATAACTCCAACTTAAGGGTAAAGCATAGCCGGTTGCGGTATCCAAACCGCGCTGTAAGCTTAAAACCAAATCATTGCGATGCTTACTATCACGCAGGTTGAGCGTTAACCAATCCACATTCGGTGGCTGGTTGGACTCTTTCCATAAGTAGTACAAGCGATCTTCATAACCGGCATGTACATAAGTACTAGAAATACCTAAGCTATTACTTAACGCCTTGGCGAAGCGTTTAGCATCCTCTTCGGTGAGGCCATAATCTTTGCCATCTTCAGCGAGCCACTGTTGATCCAACCATACTGGCTTGCCATCAGGCCGCCAGAAACAACCTAAAGCCCAACGTGGGAACGGCTCACCCGGATACCATTTGCCTTGTCCATATTGCAGGGCGCTAGCAGGCGCGAATTGTGCTTGCATTTTCTTCAGCAAAATACCGGCAAGCGAACGCTTATGCTCACCTAAAGCCGCGGTATTCCACTGCGCCGAATCCATATCATCTACCGATACGAAAGTCGGCTCACCCCCCATCGTCATGCGCACATCATTAGCTTGTAAATCGCTTTCGACTTGCTCACCTAAAGCTAAAATCTGCGCCCATTGCTCGTCAGTATAAGGTTTAGTAACCCGTGGATCTTCATGGATACGGCGGACACTATTCTCATAGGCAAAACTGACGTGGCAAACACCGGTAGCACCCTCCACAGGCGCTGCTGAGGCTGGATCAGGTGTACAAGCTAATGGAATATGCCCTTCGCTCGCGAATAAACCAGAAGTCGGGTCAAGACCAATCCAACCCGCACCTGGAATATAGACTTCAGTCCAAGCATGTAAATCCGTGAAATCCGCTTCGGGGCCACTGGGGCCATCTAAGGATTTTTGGTCAGCGGTCAGTTGCACCAAATAACCGGAAACAAAGCGAGCTGCTAAGCCTAAATGTCGGAAGATCTGTACCAATAACCACGCAGTATCTCGGCAAGAGCCACGCCGAATCGTTAACGTTTCTTCGCAACTTTGCACACCCGGCTCCATACGAATGTTATAGCCGATATCTTTTTGCAAGCGTTGATTGAGATTAACCAAAAAATCATTAATTGCTAGCTTGTCGCGGCTGACAGAAGCAACCCAAGCTTTAAGTAGCTCACCCGATTCAGCTACTTCTAAATAAGGCTGTAACTCTTTCTTTAAACTGTCTTTATATTCAAATGGATATTCGTTCGCATACTCTTCTACAAAGAAGTCGAAGGGATTAATCGATACCATATCGGCGATTAAATTGACTTCAATACTCAGCTCTTTGATGCGCTCTGGAAATACTAAGCGGGCTAAATAATTGCCGAATACATCTTGCTGCCAGTTAATAAAATAATTAGTTGCGCCAATCGTCAAAGAATAAGCGTGAATCGGTGTACGTGAATGCGCTGCTGGGCGCAGGCGAATCACATGCGGAAAGACATTTACAAACTGGTCAAAGGTGTAGACCGTTTTATGATGAAGTGCAACTTGGATGCTCATGAAAGTCCTCGGTTAGCTCTGCGATTGCGATTGTGACTGATCGGTTTCTGGGTAAAACCAAGTGTGGGCTATTTCACCATGTAAGACGGTTAAATCAGCCTGTAAGCGATCCATAAACCAGTGAATTTGATCGACTGGAATAGCACTAATATCTTGTTGAGCAAACTGCTCAGCAATCCTTGAGCTAATAGCACGTACTATTTCTGGTTCTGGCAAACGTGCTAAATAAAAATTAACCGCCCTCAACGAATACAGCAAAGAACGGGGAAATTGTAGGTCTTGGCATAAAAACTCTAAAACTTCACGCGCCACTACCCGTGAGTTCTTATGCCGCAAATACATTTGCTGCCCACCTAAAGCCGAAAGCAAACTCGACCAAAGGATACTTTCATAGCGACGTAAAGCGTGGCTACGATCTTCGGCCAGCAATAAGGACGTCATCTCCAAAGTACGGCTGGTCATATCCGAGCGTTCGACGTGCTTACCAATCTGAATAAAATCAAAGGCATGATCACGGCTTAAATGACTTTCTAAAACGCCGCGAATCCGTTGGCAAGCGGCCATTACATCGCGCAATACCATTTGCCGACTATGGCGACTACTCAATGAAGGTAAAGCTGCTTGTAACTGCATATAAGTCTGATTGACCTGTTCCCAAATCTCTTCAGGCAGCAAATCTAAGGAAGTACGCACGTTTTCGCGTACATTCGCAAACGAGCCTAGCAAAGAAGAGGGGTTATCTCGGTTAGCAATCAGAAAACGCATGACGTTTTCTTCGCTCACTTCAGAATAAGTTTTCTTGTATTGCTCTTCTGCATTGAAAATAACCACCAAGGTGAACCAGTTAAACTCTAAAGTCTCTGGCAAATCCATCAGCAGCATCGTATGGGCACTGATCAAACGCGAGGTATTATCAGCCCGTTCTAAATAGCGAGCCATCCAATAAACCCGCTCGGCAACACGTGATAACATCATTGCACACCCCCTTCCCAAGCTTGGTCATCGACAATCCAAGTGTCTTTACTCCCGCCACCTTGTGAGGAATTCACGACTAAAGAACCCTCCACCATGGCTACTCGCGTTAAACCACCCGGGGTCACATAAATGTCTTTGCCGCTGAGAATAAACGGGCGTAAATCTAAATGGCGTGGGGCAACCTTATCACCGCACCAAGTGGGATTAACTGATAGGCTCAAGGTGGGTTGGGCGATATAATTATTTGGGTTTTCTTGAATCAAGCTGCGGAACTCTTCCACTTTTTCTGGGGTAGAATGTGGCCCGACCAACATGCCATAACCACCTGACTCATTCGCAGGTTTCACCACCAATTCAGGCAAATGCTCTAAGACATAAGCGCGATCTTCGGGTCTGCGACACACCCACGTGGGTACATTCGGCAAGGAAGGCTCTTCGTTGAGGAAATAACGAATCATATCCGGTACATAGGCATAAATGACCTTATCATCCGCAACCCCGCAACCAGGTGCATTCGCTATCGCGACTTTACCTTCGCGCCAAGCACGCATAATCCCCGGAACACCCAACATAGAATCTTTACGGAAGACCTCAGGGTCGATAAAGTCATCATCAATCCGCCGATAAATCACATCCACCCTTTCAAGACCTTGGATGGTTTGCATATAGACGTAATTGTCTTTGCCTACCGTCAGATCAGCACCTTCTAATAAGACTAAACCGGCTTGTTGGGCTAAAGAGGCGTGTTCAAAATAAGCAGAGTTATAAATGCCTGGAGTTAGGAGTGCAATGGTAGGCTGCTCTAAATCGGGGCGCAGCGAAGCTAACATATTATAAAGCTGTTCAGGATAAGGGCTGACTGGGCTAATAGGCAGCAGATTAAAAATTTCAGGCAGCACTCGTTTGCTAATCCGCCGATTTTCTAGCATATAGGCAACGCCAGAAGGTACGCGCAGATTATCTTCAAGCACATACATTACACCATCATTGTGCCGCACTAAATCTGAGCCGCAAATATTCGCCCATACACCATGAGGAGGTGTCATACCCACGCAAGCTTCACGATAACCTTTGGACTGCATAACGACATCTTCAGGAATCACCCCGTCACGAATCGCGCGACGCTCGCTGTAAACATCCTGAATGAACATATTTAGTGCGCGAATACGCTGCTTTAGCCCTTTTTCGGTGCAACTCCATTCACTGCCTGAAATAGCGCGTGGAATAATATCAAACGGCCAAGCGCGATCAATATTGCCTGCATCACTATAAATCGTGAAAGTAATCCCCATCTCACGAATAACCCGTTCAGACTCTTCAACTCGATGACAAAAGTCAGCGCGGCTCAAGTGCTGCAAATACTCAACTAGCTTTCTGCTATGCGGCCGAATTTCCTGACAAGCAACCATGAGTTCGTCATGAAACGGCTGCGGGTTATAACGGCTCCACTCCTGATTCATACACAGCTTCCTTTTTTAATGTTATTAGATAACAAGCAATTTGTGTGCCTAGAAACTACTGCAAGCGTCTTATCAGCTAAGCTTATAAACAATAGTAGTAGTTCATTAGCACCTGTGGTAAAAGCTAGAGTTTATCAGCATATTGAGTTAATTGCTGTGGAAGTCCGCCGCTAAAACACATACTCTAAAGGTAACTCCCTCAATACTGGTCTTGAACCAGTCACCCACCACAGTTTTGATGAGGCAAGGTAATAAGCGCATGCATATGCGTAAATTAATAATAAAAAGGGAGTTAATGAAAATTACCCTGTCAAGCATGCACTGAGCTATTATATAGTTCGCATTCCAGACAAAAATTAGGAGGAGAAGTCACATGACTCAAAGAGTAGCTTATGTTACTGGAGGTATGGGTGGTATTGGTACGTCTATTTGCCAAACCTTGTCTAAAGCAGGCTTTACAGTGGTTGCGGGCTGTGGCCCTAATTCGCCGCGTAAAGATCGTTGGCTCGGAGAACAGAAGGAACTGGGTTTCGAATTCCATGCTTCCGAAGGTAATGTCTCTGACTGGGACAGCACCAAAGCTGCTTTCGACAAAGTTAAATCCGACCTCGGCACCATTGGTGTTCTCGTCAACAATGCGGGCATCACTAAAGATGGCATGTTCCGCAAAATGACCCTCGAAAATTGGCAAGCGGTCATTGATACCAACCTCAACTCTCTATTCTATGTCACCAAACAAGTGGTCGATGACATGGCTGATCAAGGTTGGGGGCGGATTATCAATATTTCTTCAGTGAATGGTCAAAAAGGCCAAGCAGGCCAAACCAACTATTCAACGGCTAAAGCGGGTATGCATGGTTTCACCATGGCTTTAGCCCAAGAACTGGCAAGCAAAGGCGTGACCGTGAATACAGTGTCTCCCGGCTATATCGCAACGGATATGGTGCGTGCCATTCGTGAAGATGTCTTAGAGAAAATTGTTGCCACGATTCCAGTCAAGCGTTTAGGTACTCCAGAAGAAATCGCTTCTATTGTAAGCTGGTTAGCTTCAGATAATGCTGGCTTTACAACTGGCGCGAACTTCGCCTGTAACGGCGGCAACCATATGAGCTAAGTGTAAGATTTAAGCTTACTATTTAAAGGCCGCTGCATTTAAGTAGCGGCTTTTTTATTTCTGCTAATGCGATTGCTCAATCGGTTGCCATCCAAATTGGTAAGACCACTTTAAGATTTGCCAATTAGGTAATGAGTACAGTAGGATGCGATTAGATCGTTGCAATAACGAGACAAAGCACCATTTTTATGGATTCTAGACAGTAAGGCTTGGAGTGGAGGAGACCCTATGCAAGGATTGTTGTCGCTATCGTCTGTCATTGACAAACTCAGTTATTGGGTGGGTCGTACTGTAATGTGGTTAGTTTTGCTGATGGTGTTAATCAGTGCAGGCAATGCCATCATCCGAAAACTATTTAATGTCAGCTCTAATGCCTATTTAGAGGCTCAATGGTATTTATTTGCTGCCGTCTTTCTCTTGGGTGCTTCTTACACCATGCTACAGCAAGGGCATGTGAAGATTGATGTCGTCATTTCTCGCTTTTCCAGACCGACTCAAGTCAAGATTGAGATATTTGGCATTATCTTTTTTTTGTTTCCTTTGGTTTATTTTGTCATCACTGAAATTTTTCCGATTTTAACTCAGGCCTATAACAGCCGTGAAATGTCAGAAAATGCCGGTGGACTGATCCGCTGGCCGGTCTATGCACTCGTACCTATCGGTTTTTTCCTATTAGGCTTACAGGGTATTTCTGAGTTGATCAAGCGTATTGGCTTCCTCAAGGGTGTATGCCCAGACCCCGGGGAGACAAAAGACACGAACCTTGAAGCCGACTTAGCTGAACATATCCAACAACAGCAACTGGCTCAAGCACAAAAATAGTTCTGCGATCGCTTTATGCACGCACCTCAGTAATCACCACAGTTGAGGATAACGATGATAGAATTTTTAGTTGCCAACTTCGCCCCTATTATGTTCTTCGGGCTGATTGTATTTCTACTGATGGGCTATTCCTTAGCCTTTTCCTTGGGAGCTTGTGGGCTATTTTTTGGCTGGCTAGCAGTCTGGGCAGGTGTTCCCGGCATGGAGTCTCTGCTGAACGCACTCCCTTTGCGTATCATCGGCATTCTTAAAAATGATACTTTACTAGCCATTCCGTTCTTTACGTTTATGGGACTGATCTTGGAACGATCAGGTATGGCGGAAGACTTATTGGAAACGATTGGGCAGGTGTTTGGAGCCGTCAGAGGTGGCTTGGTATTTGCAGTCATTTTCGTAGGTTCTTTGCTCGCGGCTACCACAGGTGTAGTGGCTGCCTCGGTCATTTCCATGGGTTTGATTTCCTTACCCATCATGTTGCGCTATGGGTATGACCGTGGTCTTGCCAGTGGAGCAATTGTGGCATCGGGAACCTTAGCGCAAATTGTGCCTCCCTCCTTAGTTTTGATCGTCATTGCTGATCAAGTAGGCCGGAGTGTAGGTGATCTTTATCGCGGTGCGCTCTTTCCTGCGTTAATGTTGATTGGCTTATATATTATTTGGATTGTGATTGTCACTTTAATCAAACCCAAAGCGGCTCCCGCCTTGCCGGTTGAAGCCCGGATCTTCCGCGATGAGCAGGGGCATTCGGGTTATGCCTCACTCTGGATATTGATTGCCGTATCTACTTTAGCTGCGATTCTCTATGCCAAAACTCAGCTCAGTGGACAGTCTTTGGATAATGTGGTGGTCTTATCCATGGCGATGGGCATTGGCATAGCCTTTGGGCTAGCACTCCTGAATCGGGCTTTGGGCTTCTTAACTCAGGGTAGAATCAGCTTATTATCAAAAATGGCCCAACAAGTGACCTTTGTATTAATCCCGCCGTTGGCGCTGATTTTCTTAGTCTTGGGCACTATTTTCTTGGGTTGGGCGACGCCCACTGAGGGCGGTGCTATGGGTGCTGTAGGCGCTTTGGTACTAGCGCTGGCACGTCGCCGGATGGGCTTAGAGCAACTCAAACAAGCGATGGAATCTACTCTGAAGCTATCCAGTTTTGTGCTGTTTATCTTGATTGGTGCAACCGTTTTTAGCTTGAGTTTCCAAGGAGTCGATGGCCCTGAATGGATTCACAGCATGTTTAGCATGATCCCTGGTGGTGTTCTTGGCTTCCTGATTTTTGTTAACATTTTAGTGTTCATCTTAGGCTTTTTCTTAGACTTCTTTGAAATCTCGTTTATTGTTATTCCTTTACTGATGCCAGTCGCAGCGGCCTTAAATATTGACCTCGTGTGGCTAGGCGTCATGCTAGCCATGAACCTACAGGCTTCATTCTTAACGCCGCCCGTTGGTTTCTCGTTATTCTACTATCGCAGTGTTGCCCCAGTGAAAGCCTATCTCGACCGTGTTACCCGTAAAGAGATTGCTCCCGTGGCTACCACAGAAATTTATCGAGGCGTGATTCCCTTTATTGTCATTCAAGTCATTATGATCGGAATGATCATTGCGTTCCCACAGTTAGTAACTGGTAACTTAGACAAGAAAGTAGATGTTGATTTGAACACGATTGAGATTAATGTACCCTCTGGCTATGGTACAGGTGCATACTCAAATGAACCGCCTAAAACGGAAGAAGACCCTATGATGAAGTCGCTTAAAGAAAATAACTAAACCCTTGATTCTGGGTAGTTAATTCATTTGTTTTAAATTGATTGAGTGGTGAGGAGAAAATAATGGAAAGACGTCAGTTTATTCAACACGCCGGACTAGCAGGTATTTTAGCTGCAGGCATCGCTCCTGCGGTACGCGCAGAAAGTCCCGCCATTCGTTGGCGTTTAGCATCTAGTTTCCCGAAAGCGCTGGATACTATCTATGGCGCTGCAGAAACATTCTCAGCCAAAGTCAAAGAAATGTCGGGCGGAAAATTTGAAATTTCTGTCCATCCGGGTGGCGAACTCATGCCTCCATTCGGAGTTGTAGATGGTGTACAGCAAGGAACGGTAGAGTGTGCGCATACCGCGCCCTATTATTTCTTTGGTAAAGATGAAACCTTTGCGATGGATTGCGCCATCCCCTTTGGTATGAACTCACGCCAAATGAATGCTTGGTATTATGATGGGAACGGTTTGAGCTTATTCCGTGAGTTTTACAAAACCTACAATATCGTTAATTTTCCGATGGGGAATACGGGCGCACAAATGGGCGGCTGGTATCGTAAAGACATCAACACGCTGGAGGATATTAAAGGCCTGAAAATGCGGATTGGTGGTTTTGGTGGCAAAGTACTAGAGCGGATTGGTGGTGTACCCCAAAATATTCCAGGTGGTGAAATTTATCAAGCACTCGAAAAAGGTACTATTGATGCGACCGAATGGGTTGGCCCGTATGACGATCAGAAGCTGGGCTTTCAAAAAGTCGCCAAAAATTATATGTACCCCGCTTGGTGGGAAGGTGGCCCACAATTAGTGCTGTATGTCAACAGCAAGGCTTTTGAAGGTTTATCTGCTGAGAATAAAGCTATCATTCAAGCAGCATCCACCTATGCTCATGTGGAGATGCAAGCAAGATATGACTCACGCAACCCCAAAGCGATCAAAGAACTGATTGCCGAAGGCGTGAAGCTGCAACAAATGCCGAAAGATATTATGGATGCGGCATTCAAGGCTTCTGAAGAATTGTATGCTGAATTATCGGAGAAAAATGCCAACTGGAAGAAAATTTACGCTGACTTTTCAACGGTTCGTCGGGATATGAATCAATGGTTCAGGGTGACTGAGTTTGGCTTCGATAGTTATATGCAATCACAGAAGCTATAACCACCTCGATGCCATCAACTGGCAAACAACTGCTACCCTATTCGGGGTAGCAGTCCACTAAACCATAGATTTACTCAAGGACAGTCACTTTCTTCATCACGACAGGCTCAACAGGAACATCGCCAGCCCCGTTTTGCTCACCCGTTTTCACGGCTGCAATCGCATCGACCACTTCCATTCCTTCAGTGACTTTGCCAAAGACGGCATAGCCCCAGCCTTGTGGGGTCTCACTTTTGAAGTTTAAGAAATCATTATCGACAAGATTAATGAAAAACTGTGAGCTGGCCGAATCTGGATCTGGCGTACGCGCCATTGCGATGGTGCCGCGCGTGTTTTTTAAGCCATTGTTGGCTTCATTTTTAATCGAAGCTTTTTTAGCCTTTTCGCTCAAATCAGCCGTCATACCACCGCCTTGAACCATGAAACCCGCAATCACCCGATGAAAAATCGTCTCTTTATAGAAATCTTCTTTCACATAACCTAGAAAGTTCTCTACAGTTTTTGGTGCTTTTTCTGCATCCAGTTCAACGGTGATATTGCCTTTAGTGGTTTCAATTAGAACTTTAGGATTAGCCGCTTGTGCGGTTGCAGACAAGCCTAATACTGCAGCGAGTACAAAACCTAATAAGGTTTTTTTCATGGCAAATGCCCTCTTTTGTTAGCTTATTTTTAAAAGATGCGCATCATAACTTATCTTTATGAAGTGCACCATTACCAGCAATTGAGCTATGGTACTCTAGTTCAACCGACAAGTTGGCCTTTAAATCCGAGGATACCTGCACCACGAGTGGGTGAGACTTCAGTAATACCTTTAATGTGTCGACTCTCTGCAATCAAACTTTGAATTAGCGGCATCAAAATGATTTCAATCGCTGTCTTCATTTGTGGGCCAGGCACTACCATCTGATCGCGACGTGTCATAAAAGAGTTCGGAATGAGCTGAAGCAGCTTAGGTAGATCAAAGCGCTTAGCAATCTTTTGGAAATGAATAACTACATAGCACTCTTCCAGTGTAGGTACACCCTCAAATTGGAAAGGATTGGAAGTATCCACCATGGGCATCATCTGAAAGTTAATATGCGTCCGACCAAACTGTGGAGTGATATACTTCACATAATCCACCATTCGATCCAAAACGACTTGCCGAACCTCTTCCTCTGATAAGCCTTGGCGCAAATCGCGATCAATCCGCCGCATCATTTCCAAATTAATACTCGGCACGGCGCCTATCAATAAATCTGGGTAACTGGAAATATCAATGTCTTCGTCAATTACACCACCATGCAAGCCGCGATACAAAAGCAGATCATTATCTGCATCCATCTCTTGCCAAGGAGTAAAGGTACCTGGCTCCAAACCCACTTCATTGGCAAATTCATCTGAGTGCAAATAGTAACGAAATAGCCCAGTACCGGTCGCAGCGTACTGAAAAAACAATGATTCTAATTTATCGAAGTGATTTCCTTCGGGGCCAAAATGGCTCAGCTTTCGGCCTTCAGCACGCGCTTTTAAGACCTCAGTGCGCATCGCTTTGCGATCATAGCGATGAAAGCCACCACCAGAAACATACACCGCTTTAATGCGTTCACGATAAAAAATATGCTGTAAAGACCGAGTAATATTAGTGGTGCTGTGATCGGAAGCACCTGTGATCGCTACAATAGGATATTCTGCTGACATAAAAGCGCATCTCCGCAAAGCAATGTCCGTACACTAATCATAACAAGACACAGCGTCTATATCTCAGAAGCAGCTGAATTTGCTAGATTTATTCTTTTGGAGATATTCAGAGAAATAGACCTAAATTAACTGACTAGATCAAATAGATAGAGAAGCCAGCGATTAAATTTAAGAGCCGACCTCTAAAAACAAACTGTTAGTTAAAATCAATCCACCAACTTCACAGGCGAAACAATAATCCCATCTTCATCCGAATACACAAATTCGCCTTGGGTAAACGTCACATCATGAAAACGCACTGGCTCACCCTTCACACCAAAACCACGCTTCACGCTCTTTAACGGAATCGTGCCCAACGCTTTCACACCAATATCCATCTGCCCAATATCCACCGAATCACGAATCAAGCCATAAATAATCACGCCATTCCAGCCGTTTTTTGCGGCTTTTTCTGCCAGCATATCGCCGAGTAAGGCGCAGCGGGTAGAACCACCACCGTCAACGACTAAGACTTTGCCTTCGCCATCCATTGCCACAAATTCACGCACTAAGGAATTGTCTTCGTGAATTTTGAGGGTAACGATTTCGCCGCTGAATTTATTGCGACCACCAAAATTATGAAAACCCGGTTGCACGACTTGTAAGGGTTTATCTTCGTGTGCGTCTAATAAATCTGCTGTTTTGAAATCTGTCATGAGAATCTCCTAGAAAAGGATAACCCCCATCCCCAGCCCTTCCCCCACAAGGGGTGAAGGGAGCAATAAAAATATAATCTTTTATCCCCTCCCCCCTTGCGGGGGAGGGTTAGGGTGGGGGAACAAACAATACTTATTAATGGAATTGCTCTTCTTCAGTAGAACCACTTAACGCTTTTACGCTAGAAGAACCACCTTGGATAACGGTTGTTACGTCATCGAAGTAACCCGCGCCCACTTCTTGCTGATGCGATACGAAGGTGTAACCTTTATCGCGCGCAGCAAATTCTGGCTCTTGAACCATATTTACATAATGCTTCATGCCTTCGCCGCGTGCATAATTGTGCGCGAATTGGAAGGTGTTGAACCAGTTAATATGGATACCTGCCAAAGTGATGAACTGGTATTTGTAACCTAAAGCAGACAATTCGTCTTGGAATTTAGCGATAGTCGCGTCGTCCAGATTCTTCTTCCAGTTGAAAGAAGGTGAGCAATTGTAAGACAGCAATTTGCCTGGACAAGCAGCTTGCACGGCTTGAGCGAATTCACGCGCAAAGCCTAAATCTGGTGTACCTGTCTCACACCATACCAAGTCAGCATACGGTGCATAAGCGATACCACGGCTGATGGCTTGCTCTAAACCGTTTTTCACACGGTAGAAACCTTCTTGAGTACGCTCGCCTGTTAAGAAGGTTTTATCGTTCGCATCATGATCAGAAGTCAGAAGATTTGCTGCTTCAGCATCAGTACGTGCCAGAACGATAGTCGGAACGCCCATCACATCAGCCGCGAAACGTGCGGCAATTAACTTCTCAACCGCTTCACCAGTCGGAACTAAGACTTTACCGCCCATGTGGCCGCATTTTTTTACCGCTGCCAATTGGTCTTCAAAGTGCACGCCCGCCGCACCCGCAGCGATCATGTTCTTCATTAATTCAAACGCATTCAGCACGCCACCGAAGCCTGCTTCCGCGTCAGCTACGATGGGTAAGAAGTAATCAACGAATTCCTTGTCGCCAGGATTAATACCACGTGACCATTGAATTTCATCAGCACGTTTGAAGGTATTATTGATACGGCGCACCATCGTTGGTACTGAATCATAAGCGTACAAAGATTGGTCAGGATACATGGTTTCAGAGGTATTACCGTCTGCCGCAACCTGCCAGCCTGATAAGTAAACGGCTTCTAAACCCGCTTTAGCCTGTTGCATGGCTTGACCAGCAGTGATAGCACCGAATGCATTCACATAGCCTTTCTTAGCTTCGCCATTAACTTTCTTCCACAACTTCTCAGCGCCTTGTTGCGCTAAGGTGTATTCAGGCTGCATTGAGCCACGTAAGCGTACAACGTCAGCCGCGCTATAACCACGCTTTACATTTTTCCAGCGTGGATTGGTTGCCCAATCTTTTTCTAAAGCGGCGATCTGCTCTTGACGAGATAAAGTCATGGTAAAAGTCCTCGGAGTCAATCAATTAAAACTTTTTGTGCTATAGCCCTGCATAACACTATGTTTCGATAGTACGTGACGATAAACTATGTCGACAATCAATAATCTTTAATGCTAATCATTGCATTTTTTAATAGTTAATTATCTTGTTAAAAAATCAATTTGATTTTCATAATACTTTGATTATTAAGCTTTTTTATTTATTGTCAATAGTCAAAATAATGCGATGCAGCAATTTCAAAAATAAAAAAATGTCGGACACTTTAGACGATGCTAATGAACTTAACTGAAATAAATTGCCTGTAACAAGGCAAACTTGTAGCCCTTCAATAAAGCAAAAAAAAGCCGTTATTAGAATAACGGCCTTATAAGTATTTGATCTTAAAAGAAATTAACAAATAGCTAAAATTAAGCTACCTCTAAACCCAAGGTGCTTAAAGTATTTTTACGCACTGAACTGAGTAGCTCAGGATTGGCAATCAGAGACTGACCGTATGAAGGGATCAGGCTCTTCATATGCTCTTGCCATTCAGGCGTCGCCAATCTTTCTTTGAAGCACTTTTCTACCACTTGTACCATCGCTGGAACCGCTATCGACGCTCCCGGAGATGCACCCAATAAAGCAGCTAAGCTACCATCAGCGGCTGCGACTACTTCAGTACCAAACTCCAGTTTGCCACCCAGTTTGGGGTCACTTTTAATGATCTGCACCCGTTGACCAGCAATTAATAACTCCCAATCTTCGTCCTGTGCATTCGGGTAATATTGGCGTAAAGCTTCTAAACGCGACTTTTCAGTCTGCAGCACCTCAGAAACCAAATAGCGAATCAGGTCAAAGCTGGTCAAACCGACTTTAACCATCGGCAATAAGTTCTTTGGACGCAACGACAACATCACGTCAAAAATAGAGCCTTGTTTCAAGAACTTAGTTGAGAAGCCTGCGAAAGGCCCAAACAATAAAGCATGCTGGCCGTCAATGACTCGCGTATCCAAATGAGGTACAGACATGGGTGGAGCGCCAATTGAGGCTTTTCCATACACTTTGGCTAAGTGTTGATTAACTACGGCTGGATTCTTACAGGCCAGCCATTGACCACTAACCGGAAAACCACCATAGCCATCCCCTTCTGGGATTTTAGACATTTGCAATAACGGTAAAGCACCGCCACCCGCACCAAGGAAAACGAAATCACTGGTATAGGTTATTTCACCTTCCGGTTTTTTTAAACTGACCTGCCACTTGCCATCATCTAGGCGCTCAATACCTTTGACTTTATGCTTAAGCAGTAACTCGAAATCGCCTTTAGCTTTTAAGGCTTGTATTAAATAACGGCATAAAGCACCAAAATTCACATCTGAACCGTATTTCACTCGTGTAGCAGCTACGGCTTGTTCAGGGTCGCGCCCGTCCATCACTAGAGGCATCCACTCTCTCAATACTGCCTTGTCTTCGCTATATTCCATATCTTGGAAGAGATGATGGCTCTTCAAGGCAGCAAAACGGTTACGCAAATAGCTGACATTATCCTCGCCCCAAACAAAGCTAATGTGCGGAGTTGGATTAATGAAATTGCTTGGCTCAGGCAAAACACCTTCTTTCACCAAAGATGACCAAAACTGTAGGGTATTTTCAAAAGAAGCATTGATCGCGAAGGCTTTATCCGCATTCACGCTGCCATCGGCATTTTGTTGGGTATAGTTTAATTCGCAGTAAGCTGCATGCCCCGTACCTGCATTATTCCAACCACTGGTACTTTCCTGAGCAACATCATCCAATTGCTCAACCATACAAAGCCGCAGAGAAGGATCAAGCTGTTTTAGCAAGACTCCAAGGGTGGCACTCATTATCCCGGCTCCGACAAGTAATACATCTACGTGTAATACATCTACGTGATTAGTGGTCATGACGCTCCTTACACCTGAGTCTTACGAAAGGGTAGATAATAAATTGGCTGCTCAGCAATTTCTACCCGTTAAGCGATTATTTTTAGCAGCATTGTCGACAATCGCGCTGCAACAATGATTCAACAGCTGATATTTTGCTGCAAAGCAGCATATACAGAATTATCCTTTTAAATTCAATTATTTTTATGAATTTGGCTGGATAAGCTCCAAAACCGGGCTAGTCATAAAATTGCGATATTGTCGACATTTGGGGCTAAGGGCTTATTGGCTCTTTAATTTATGCTGACTGTAAATTAGGGGTAATGTGCATATCAACATGAATATCCGCATAGGGACAGGTTAGTGAACCCTTATCGTCACGCTCAATCAAACCTAACTCGACTAACACCTGGGCATCTGCATGAACGCGCTTCACATCCCGTTGTAGATACCGCGCCAGTTCACGAACACCCACTGTACCCGTCATTTGTAATGCGTTGATAATCGTCCAGCGGCGTTCACTCAGTCGGGAAAAAAAGATGCCGGGTGACTCAAAATTTAGAAACTCACCTTGGTATCCGCCGCGCTGTGCAGCTTTTCCCGCTGCACGCAGTGCCGCTTTCCAGTCAGGTTGCAGTGTGATGGTTAATGTACGTTTTTCCATTGGTCTACCTCTAGCAAAAAATCTTCGATTAATGTTTCTATATCGTTGAAAACATAGGGATACTCAACATCAGCCCAATGTTTGTGGTCGCCCTTGCCGCGTTCATTGTCCAAGCCAACAACCCGTTTGCCATCAACAATATACACAAGGCGATATTTGTAATGGTGTGTTGTCGGCGGGATAGGCGTGGGAACATACCAGACCACCATCTCAATAATGTCACCATTGGGTGCAATGTCTTTGAATTGTGTAATCAACTCTGCCTTCATGTTGGCTATTGTGCCAACATGAAGATTCAGAAAACAAGTAAATTATTTGCTGCATCAAGCATGGCACTTCCCGCGCATCAGTGCGACACACCCTTTTTATTTTTCGATATTTGAATCTGGCGCAATAGCACATGATGAAAGCATTTTTATTCGGTTTTTAAATAGGGTGATGCTAAAAAGCTAACGAGAACGAGGGTGTAGGAAAACCTAAGTGTTCTCGGTGAAATATCAAAAGTGGCGTGATGTACGTAAATATTTGAACACTTTTCATTGAAAACTCCTCAAAGATTTACGTGGAATTGCATGTTTTTTTATTTTTCGTTCAATTTCCAAAAATTGAAAAAGTGGTTTGGAGGTTTTTCTACAGCCTCAACGCAAAGTTCAGCGGGCTGAGCGATAGCGAAGCTCCGCTGGAACGTTAAGTTAGGCTTTGTTGTTAATTTTTCGGGTTTAACAAGCTCACTCCCGCCTATGCGCTGTGTGGAGTGTAAGTATCGAGATGGCTAGCCAGTTCGATAATTTTATCCTCCCATTCTGCCAAACCTTCCAGAGCTTTGAGTGCAGAACCACGGATAACAGGAAGATGATCTCCTGGAAAATCATATTCAGATAACAGCTCGCGCATTTCTATTTCCATCAGTACTAAAGCCTCTTCATCATCCATCAAATCACAGTGATTCAAATAGCAAATGATATAGGGAATGCCGCTCTGATTTGCCAGTTGAACCTGTTCACGGGTTTGCGGTGTTAATCCATGGGTTACTGAAACAACTAGGATTACCCCGTTTATCAACGTACCACTCGTGAGCATAGTATTCACATCACTCCCCTGTGCAGGGCAGTCCAAGTGTACATAGTGACACGACGGTGTATCGTACTCTACTCGAGAGGCGTGGAGTGTAATACCACCTAATTGTTCTTCTGACGGATTAGCAATGTCCTCGTAAGAACGTGCTTGACCACCATAAGTCCTGGCAAGTACATTGGAAAGGGCAGTGGTGAGTGTGCTTTTACCGTGACCTGCGTGACCGATGGTAGCGATGTGAATAGTCGGTTTTGTACGTTCAAATGCTTGTTGCGATGTCATATTTTCGCTCCTACTGATTGGAATTTTATCCATCACTTAAGATGAAGGGTAAGTTTTGTCTGCTTAAGCCCAACACACTGTTGGTTAAGGCAGTAGTATATTTGTTGGGCTTCCTAACGTCAGACCAGTCTAAAAGGTTTAACTATTGGCTAGATTGCATTCATGTATGCCTAACAGTTTATTAGGCAGCATCCCAAAATATCGGAATAGGCTGCCTGTGCTCAATCGGTGAACACATGCCAGCTATCCGGTTTGTCGAGAATTCCGCATAGTCTGAAAAAACGAAGCTGTCTCTGCTCTCTGGCAAGATTCTGTATAGCTTGGGATTAGCATAGAGAATACATCCACACTTTAATGACACTGATGATCAATAAATATACAGCAACTAGCTCAAACCTCACAAGTGCTCATTCTCTGGCATTATGCCCACAGCAGTTGGCATAAAAAACCCTCATGCCCCAAACCAGCAAGCCAGCTAATACGGCATTAGGATTTTTTGCTGATTTGTTAATGCACTAGCCTCTTGTTGTTTGCCATAATCAGCGTCCATCCTCTGTTACCGAAGTTTTAAGCGAATGTTGAAACTCAAATACCTTTTACCTTCTGTATGCCTGTTGAGCTTTAGTGCCCCTGTGCTAGCAATCACCCAATACATCGGCATTAACACCAATGAAGCAGTGCACTTTGATGCAAGCTTGCCATTTGCGGATGTCTTCCGTACGGCTGAACCTTTTCGGGAGAATAAAGAGTTCACCAAAGGCAATATCAGCTACGATGCTAATGGCTGGGTTACCAACCTCAATGGTGGCAAAGCAGGTACTTGGTTTTTACGGTGGATACCCGCTGCCGCCTTACCACAAGGCAATTACACGGTCAGCTACGAAGGCTCAGGTAAGCTTAGCTATCAAGAAAGTGCTACCCCCGTTTCTCAAGCACCTGGGCGGGATGTGATTAGTTTAAAACCGAATGCCGACGGTGAAATCTCCGCAGGTTTAGTGATTGAACAATCTGACCCGAAAAATCCGATTCGTAATATTCGCGTCACTATGCCAGGGGGGATTTGTGAAAATAATCCTTATCAACGGGTAAACAGTGCAGGTCAATGCGGTGGCGGCAATTATCTAGCCTTTGCGGATGCTGGTACTAAAACTTTATTTAATCCTGACTACCTCAATTTTATGAAGCAGTTCCGCACGCTGCGCTTTATGAATATGTCGGGTATCACTCGCAATGAATTGCAATCATGGTCTCGACGTCCGCATTTAGAGGAAGCCACTTGGGGTGGGCGTGAAGGTGAGCGCGGAGTGCCTTTAGAAGTCATGGTACAGCTCGCCAATACTTTAAACACTAATGCTTGGTTCAATTTACCGCATCGTGCTGATGACGATTTTGTGCGCCAATACGCTCAATATGTGCGCGACAACCTACGCCCAAATCTTAAAGCTTATGTCGAATATACCAATGAAGCTTGGAATAGTGTGTTCTCACAAGCTCAATATGTAATCAAAATGGGGCAGCAAGCACGCTTAGATTCAGTGCCCTTAAATGCGGGTCTCAAATATTATGGCCAACGTAGTAAAGAAGTCTTCGCTATTTGGGAGCAAGTATTCGGCAATCGCCAGCGCTTAGTGCGGGTTTTAAGTGGCTGGGCAGGCAATCCAGCCACCACGCCAGTGATTTTAAAAGCGGCTGAGGTGTACAAATCAACTGACCTGTTTGCCATCGCCCCCTATTTCTATGCTGATCAAAACTCGTTGATGCGTGCTAGTAGCGTGGATGATGTTTTCTCCTTAGTGAATGGCAATCAAACCTACTCAATTAAGCAAACACTACGCCTACTTGACCAACATATGATGCTGATGGAGCCGTATGGTGTCAGCCTAGGTGCTTATGAAGGCGGCCAGCACTTAGTGCACTATGGAACTAAATCCAAGAAAGATCATCCTAATCCGATCTTAATTGAGGCTAACCGCGACCCGCGCATGGAAGCGGCTTATATTGAATTACTTGATGGCTTCCGCAAAGCAGGCGGGAAAATCTTTATGGCGTTCTCCTCGCCACGCGCGAATGCATTTTATGGCTGTTGGGGCATTAAGGAATATATTACGCAGCCCAGCTCTCAAACACCTAAATTTAGGGCTTTAACGCGGTTTTAAGCATAGGTTAGGCTAGCTGACATAAAAATACCCATATTCTGATACGGATTATAAGTAATGCCTAACTACTCTTCGCCTGAATCACAGCCCATTCAAACTTGGGACTATTCGCTGAACAATGAGAGTGTCTCAGCACTGCAACAGCAGTTGCCGCAGACTGATATGCTCTCAGCACCCTTCTTGATTGCTAATGTGGGCGCACCCTTTGTGATTGGTTTGGCAGTCGGCTTTTTCGCCAAAAAAGTCTTAAAAATAGCTTTATTCTTAGCCGGTGGAGCTATCGTGCTGTTATTTGTGAGCGAATATTATGGCGTCGCTAAAGTGTCAGATGCACAACTACAATCTGCAGCCGATGCCGCAACGGGTATGGCGAAACAATCAAGTGGTTTCTTAATGGATCGCTTATCGCAAATCACCAGTAAAGGTGTGAGTGCAGTTGCTGGCTTCGCGGTCGGTTTGAAATTCGGCTAGTTAAAAGCTTACGAGCGCCGCCTTAGCCAACCTGTTAAGCTGAGGCGTTCTTGTTCGGTAGGCAAGACTTCATGCTCGAAATCCTCGCTTAAAAACAGCACTAACTTACCCGCTTCAGGCGCAATATCAATAAACTGATCATTGACATAAAATCTTAGCTCTCCGCCATCTTGGGGTTGCCAAGCTTGATTCAAATACAGAATCACGGTCACTAACCGCGCTGAGCCACCACGAAAATTATCAATATGTTTGCGATAAAACCCACCTTGTGGATACAGCGCAAAATGCATTTCCGCCTCAACCAATCCCAGAAACAACTCTTGATTTAAGCTTAAACGCAAGTCTGCTAGCCAAGTTAAAAAAACGTTGGCTGCCCCCAGTTCATGATCATCTAGCCACAGAATCGCATCACGACGAATTTGGTCGTGGATCGCTTTATTACTGCCCTGCCCCACACTAGCTTGAGTAAAATGACCTGCCGCATATTTTTCTAAGGCTTGGGCGCGCAGCTTGGCGATTTCGTCTGCAGTTAAAAATTCAGGAATGACAATCCAGCCTTGGGTGGCTAGAGCATCAATAATCTCCGCTTTGTTCTTAAGCACAAACTTCCTCTACAGCCTCTTTTTTATTTATCTCTTCACTATTTTCTTTCACTTCTAAGCGAATTCGACGCATCGCAGGCAATAAACTTAAAAATATCCTCAACAAATGTGGATCAAGGTGCCGCCCAGCCATTTCCTGCATTAAACTCAGCGCGTCTTCTTCTGGCATGGCTTTTTTGTAGACCCGCTCATGCACTAAAGCATCATAAATATCCACTATGGTAGTGATGCGTGCACTGACTGGAATTTTTTCACCGACTAAACCACTCGGATAACCTGTACCATCCCAACGCTCGTGGTGATTTAAAGCAATGTCTGCGGCCATATTCAACACGGTAATCTTAGTACCACGCAGCATACTCGCACCAATTTCAGTATGCTTTTTCATGACATGGAACTCTTCATCATTGAGCACACCACTTTTACACAAAATTCGATCTGGGATGCCAATTTTACCAATATCATGCATGGGGGCAGCGACACGAATCGTATCAATTTCCTCAAGGCTCCAGCCTAAAGCTTTCGCCATCACAGCTGCGTATAAACCAATTCGACGCACATGCTCCCCTGTTTCCTCATCGCGCAAACTAGTAAGGCTAACCAATTTAATGGCTATTTCTTCTTCACGTTTACGAATCTCTAAAGTACGGCGTTGCACTTCAGACTCGAGCATTTCTTGAGTTAGCAAACTATTGCGCACTTGTTGGAGACGAGAAAGATCTTGAGTATATTTCTCTCCCAATTGTTGTAAGAGCAAAACTTCTTGCCCATCTAGCCACATAACACTCGCCTCAAGCGGTAACTCATGTTGTAGCTCGTCAATTTCAATCCATATTCCTGAAGATAAAGGCTCAGATTGCTTTGCCTGCCAATGCTGCTCCGCGTCCTCCATAAAACAACTCAAATAAGGAAAAGCTTCAGCTAGATTGTAACTTCCCGCATTAGATTGCCTAGCTAGGAAAAATATCAACCAATCAGGCATGGCCGAACAGGGTTTAAACTGATCGTTTTGCTCACGAATAAAAGCAGTAAGATTGATATTGCGATAAATGCTAGAAAGAAAATTGTCCATGTATTAAGCCTCTGGTTTTTTTGGAACTAATTGCCTTGCTAGCACCATAAACATTTCCTCCACGCCTTGATCTAATTTTGCACTAGTTTCAATCACGGGATAACCCAGTTGTGCCAAGGTGCGAATATGTTCACGGTTAATAACCCATTGTTCTTTTAGGTCACACTTATTCAAGGCAAATACTGCAGCAACTTCTCCCAACTCTGTTTTTATGCGTTCATGGAGGGCTAAGGCTACGTTAAAAGAATTTTGCCGAGTTCCGTCAATTACCACAATATAACCAGACAAACCACGCAAATGAGCTGAGCGGATATTAGTAAAATCGTCTTCACCGGCAATATCCCAAACCATCAGGTTTAACTCTGTTTTACCCACAGTGATTTGCTTTTTATCTATTTTAACGCCAACCGTTGTCAAATATTTTTCGCTGAAAAGCTTATTGACATAACGCTGAATTAAACTAGTTTTTCCAACCGAAAATGCCCCTAACAAACATATTTTTTTCTGTAACACAATGACACCTATTCGTTATGGCTCTTATGTTTCAAAATAAATCCACTTGATAATGGATACTACGCTCGTCTCGACGCCCAATATCAGGCATAGGGACAGCGATGACCACGGCTGGCGCGCCTTTTTCAAGCAAATAATCATGCATGGCTACAGCACGTTCCTTAGCTAAACGCTCATTGATGACTTCGTTACCAGTCTCATCAGCAGATCCGCTGATCGATACTTGCGGCATTTTTCCGACCAAACGTGCGGTCTTCAATAAATCTAAAATTAAGGGTATAACTTGCTGAGCATGCGCTTCTGCATGGCTAATAAGGCTACTGCCGGAGTCAAATTTAAAATGTAGAGCTTCTATTTGCATGGACAGATTATGTAAATGCTCAGCTATTTTTTCAGCTGCTGAATCTGCTACTTGGAGTTCAGTTTGATCTAAAGACTCAATGCCTGCAATTAATGGCCACGCTTGTTCTAATTTCTGCTGCCAAAGCAGATCTGCTTTACCAGTTACTTTTAAAGTTTTAGCCTCTAAAAATAAATCTACTTCTGTAGGAGCCTGCAAAATTTGCTTAGCCCGAGCTAATACAAAGTCAGGCTCCAGCGATAAATAAGGTTTCGTGGCAATTTTTAAAGATGAATCAAACGATTGCATTGACTGAATCAGCGTTACAGGTTCACGCGCCTGTGGATCTTTGAGTAATTCATAGTGATACCCCTCTTTAGTTTTATCAAAACCAACCACTACCAAGCCAGGTTCAGCACGCAGTACGGCTAAAGCTTGTTGAGCTAAGACTTGCTGCTGGTAATATTGATAAGACCCCCCCCCCCCTGCCCCCATAAAAATAAGCAAGGCAGCAATCGCTAACCAAGGAAACTTCTTTTTATAGCGCAGTTGTGTTTTTAAGCAGCCCTCCAATAAAGGCAAACTATTTTTAAATGGCTGGGTATCACCTTGGAAGACTTTTAAGAAAAAAAAACTTTGCCGGTGAATTTGCTCATTCACCTCCGCCAAAGTGGTATTTAATTCAGCAGGTGGGCTGCCACGTACCACTGCCGCCACGATAGCATAAGGCCCTTGATTAAAAAAAACAGTGAGTTCATCAAGATGTAGATTTTTTAAGCTAGTCTCACTGGTGACATGGAATGAATCACGCACAAAATCTTGAATTGCGGTCATCATACTAGAAATTAACTCAGGATCTTTGGTAATCGCTTGCGGCGAAACCGCATGCTGCAGCAATAAACCCGATTCACGATGAATTAAAAACACTTGTTCAACTTGATAAACTAGAGTTTTTAATAAAACCACCTCTGAATAACTCCGCCCAGTACGCCAAGCATCAAAACGCCATATTAAAGAACGTACCGATAAACTTTGCTCTAATAAATAATTGAAGGCTTCTAGGGCTTGCTGTAGAACCTCTTGAATCGAGCGACGAATCGCTGGCCCCATGACTGGATACAGGGCATTTGCTAACCGACTCGGGTTACTTTCTACCGAACGACTGACCGCAGTTTCAATCGTAGATGACAAAGCTTCAGATAAAGAATTATCTTGTTGAGCGCGTAGGGTTAAAGCTTCAGAAATGACTTCAGCGACATGCAGGCTATAGCGCTCACGATCCAAGAGTTGCTGGCGCAGATCACTTAAAGTTTGATAATCCGCACCTAAGAGTAAGACACGTAACTGCTCTAAAGCATCTAAAGGCTCAGAGGCTTGCTTAGAAACATCCATGGGCGGTATTTGATGGATAGCTGTTTCGCTACCCAGCTGCTCGGTGGAAAACATAAACTTTCACTTGCGCTTAATTAAAGAGCTTCAATTTTTTCTACATCAAACAATTGCTTAGCCATCCTGTTCAGAATACCAGCCACTGCCTTACGGTCAGCTTTCTCGTGGCGCAATTGTTCAGCGGTATCATTGAGTTGCACGATTAAGTCTTTGCGCCAAGCATCCATCTGCTGATCTAACTTAGCGACTTCATGAGTCATCCGCTCATTTAATTCGGCATGCATACTGCTACCGCGTTTCGCTAGCTCATCCAGCATACGCTTATGCTGCTCTAAGCGCTGGCGTACATGCTGTACATCATCCTGACGAGTTTTAGCTTCCTCACTGAGTAAATCATTAATCAGGCTCAGTTCATGCTGCAAATTATCTAATTTTTTTTGCTTATCTTCGGCCAAAGTATTGATCGAAACACGCACAAAGCGTTCTAAGCTAGCGTGCTTCCGATCAAGATCACGGATTTGCTCACCGAACAAAATAGTGCGAATCATGTCCAAATTTTTATCCGGTACAGCATCTCGACGCATTGTGCTAAATAATAAATCAGTAGAATTAACAGCGTCAGTTGTGTTTTCTGGAGCTAAAGTATCTGGGGTTTGCATATTTATTGTGCTCATTGTAGTAAATGACCAGAAAATCAAACGGGTGCAATGGTTTTACTGGTGCAGTTGATTAGGTTTGTTGTTATTTATATTCATCACACCTAGTGAAATCGTAACAGCTTGCTTTTTAATTACACAATACTTTCAGATAGATGGAATAGATTAAAGCTTTTTAACAATTACCTTTACCCACAGGCATAGGCAAACAAGCATGCTATAGTCTGCGCGCTGCAAATTAAGGATAGCCATAATGCTTCAAAAGGATCCTCTCGCTTGGTTCAATCAGCCGCTGTATAGTCAACCACTCAAAGCGGTGTTGGTAGGCTTAATTGCTTTGCTCTGCATCTTGCCTATCAAGCAACTCCAAGACTTAATAGCTAAGCAGTTTCAGCAAGAACAGCTTACTGCTGATCAATTTAAGCAAACTTGGGGCAAGCGCCAGCAGCTGATTGGGCCGTTATTAGTGATTCCCTATACTGACCATCTCACTAGTGTGGACACGCTTACTGAGGGTGGTGGTGAATCGAAAGTACTCAGTAAGGATGTTTACAACGATTACACCGCTGTTATTTTGCCTACTTTACTTGAGGTACGTGCTGACCTCAGCGAGCCGTTTTTAGATAAAAATGCTCTAAAAACATCTGCGTATAAAGCCAATCTCAGCCTAAGTGGGCGTTTCGATTATGCTTATTTGCTAGGAGAGAGTGACGCAGAGCGCACGATCCATTGGAATCAAGCTTATTTAGCCTTAAGCATCAGCGATACCCGTGCTCTGCTTAAATCTACTGCGATGCAATGGAATAGTGAAAAGCTGTTTTTGCAACCTGGCAGTCAACTAACGCAACTCCCTAATGAGGGTGTTCATATACCCTTAGAAAAATTAGATGCTAAAGACAGCATCCACGCATTTAAAATTGATTTGGTACTACATGGCAGTGAGCAATTCCTAGTGGTTCCTGTTGGCGAGCATACTACCGCTCGGATTTCCTCCAGCTGGGAACAAGCAGACTTTCAACATAGCCTAACTCCACTAAAAGCCGACCAGAATAAGCTAGGCTTTAATGCGAGCTGGGAAGTTGCTAACCTAGCCCGTCATTATCCACAAAAATGGCTACTAGAAGATAAAGCCAATTATACTTTAAGTAGCGTTAATCTGGGTGTCGATTTAAGTGAACCTAAAAGCATTAGTCATCAGCTACAAAGTCTGCTGAACTATGCATTCTGGATAGTACTGCTTAGCCTATTGATTTTATTTAGCTTTGAGCTGATGAACCAGCAGCTTGTACATTTGCTTCAATACGTAGCTTTCACTGTTCCAGTGCTACTCTTTTTTGCCTTGATGCTCAGCTTAAGCCACGAATTACCCTTAAAAACAAGCTATTTAATGGCTACTATTAGTTGTTTATTAATAATTCTTATTCATAGCAGCCTGATTTTTAAGTCAATTTTCCAAGGTCTGCTCATCACTGCACTGATTAGTGGAGTGTATTATCTTTTATATTTGGTACTGAAGGCGGATAGTCAGCTAGGCTTAGCAGCGGGGGCATATGCAGTTATTTTGAGTGCTTTAGGTTTGACTGTAGCTTGGTTCTTAGTGCCTGATACGGCTAGAAGCCTCCGCTCTGACAACTTGCCAGAGCAGGAGGAAAACACACACATTTGAGAGAGAGAAACTTGTTAAGCGCCTTTCGGTTGAGCGAAAGCACCAGCTGGATGATCATTAGGATCCATCGCGCCAGTCATAATAGCTACCCCTTCAGACATCGTATGTGTGTCCGGCTTGATCACTGCATGCCGCTTGCCTAAGCGGTGCACATGAATTCGATCCGATACTTCCCATACATGCGGCATGTTGTGGCTGATTAATACTACTGGCATTCCACGATCACGCACATCTTTGATCAAATCCAGTACGCGACGTGACTCTTTTACACCTAAGGCGGCTGTTGGTTCGTCCATAATGACCACCTTGCTACCGAAAGCAGCCGCACGTGCGACCGCGACCGCTTGACGCTGACCACCTGACAGTGTTTCCACCGGCTGGTTAATGGTTTGAATCGTCAACAGGCCTAACTCAGACAATTTATCCCGAGCAATGCGCTGCATTTCCTTGTGATCCAGCATGTGGAACCATTTGCCTAAGAATCCGGCCTTTTTCAGTTCCCTGCCTAAAAACAAGTTATCCGCAATATTTAGCGAAGGTGAAACCGCTAAATTTTGGTAAACCGTTTCAATTCCAGCACTACGTCCGTCCATAGGGTTTTTGAAATGAGTCAGCTTGCCATCCAAATACACTTCACCGATATCCGGTGGAGCAGCGCCGGTTAAGGCTTTAATCAGTGAGGATTTACCTGCACCGTTATCACCAATCACCGCTAACACTTCACCTGGATACAAATCGAAATCTGAATGATCTAGCGCAGTCACTCGACCATAGCGCTTGACTAAATTCCGCCCCATTAAGATGGGTTGAAGTTGGTTTGCTTCAGCCATGTTTATACCCTCCGAATCCACTGATCAGTGGCTACTGCTAAGATAATTAACAGACCGATGGCAAACTGTTGCCAGAGCACATCTACACCTGCAAGTGCCAAGCCATTCTGGAAGATGCCCACGACTAAAGCCCCAATTAAGGTTCCAAAGATCGCACCACGCCCACCGAACAAGCTGGTACCACCAATCACCACTGCGGTAATACTATCAAGGTTAGCGGTCTGACCGGCTTGCGGGCTAACCGAGCCAACCCGACCAATTAAGGTCCAAGCGGCTAGGGCACAAATCACCCCTGCCACGATATACACTGAGAGCAATACTTTACTGGTGTCGATACCTGCTAACTGTGCTGCTTGCGGATCGTCCCCGGTTGCATACACATGTCGTCCCCACGGGGTATGATTGAGTGCATACCACATACCGATAAATAACAGGATTAAAGTAATCGTCCCCAGCGTGAAGCGCGCTCCCCAAATTTCAAAGGAAATTCCCATGAATTGTAAAAGCGAGGCTTGCTCAGCAATATCTTGTGAACGAATGGTTTCACTTTCTGAATACCATAAGTTGATCGCGAAAAAGATACTCCAAGTGCCTAAAGTCGTAATGAACGGCGGCAAGCGTAGGCGCGTAATCAAGAAGCCATTAATAGCTCCACAGAGTGCACCCACCACAAAACCGAGCATAATCGCCATGCCAGAAGGCAAACCCATCTCGATGGCAGTTCGCCCCATCACCACCGAACACAGCACCATCACCGCACCGACCGACAGATCAATACCTGCGGTGAGCACTACCAAGGTTTGTGCAACCCCAATAATGCCGATAATGGTGACCTGTTGTAACACCAGCGATAAGTTGAAAGGAGCGAGAAATTTCTCGCCCACAATCAAATAGAAGGCCAGAACTGCCAACAGCAAAACAAATATCGGTGCCGCTGTCGGATAATTATGCAGGAAACGCTGTAGACGTTCTCCCAAGCTTAGCTTTTCGACCTCAAACGAGGCCACCGTGCCACCCGCTTTGGCAGCAACCGCTTCAAAATCATCTGTTGCCATCCCTGACCCTCCTCAGATCATTAACAAAGGCTCGCTAATTAGCAGCTTAGCCCCAGCACTTTTTCAAGCCTTCTTCCGAAGTGATTGAAGTCGCGCCCGCAGCAGGTTTGTCAGTGATAAGCTCAACACCGGTATTCACGAAATCTAAGCCATCCGTATTTTTAGGCTTGGTACCTGACTTAGCGAACTCAGCCACTGCTTCGACACCTTTGGAGGCCATTAACAACGGGAACTGCATTGAAGTTGCACCAATCACGCTGTCCTTGACGTTTTTCACGCCAGGGCAACCACCGTCTACCGATACGATCAATACGTCCTTTTCCTTACCAACAGCTTTCAGCGCTTCATAAGCACCGGCTGCAGCTGGCTCGTTAATCGTGTAAACAACATTGACGCCGGAATCTTTCTGCATCAGGTTTTCCATGGCTTTACGGCCACCTTCTTCAGAACCTTGAGTCACGTCATTACCAACGATACGCTTGTCGTCTTCGTCACCCATTTTCTTCGCATCTTTCAGATCAATACCGAAACCTTTTAAGAAGCCTTGGTCACGCGCAACATCGACAGAGATTTGATTCGCATTCAAATCTAATAGAGCAATTTTCGCGTCTTTAGCCTTATCGCCTAAAGTTGCAGCAGCCCATTGACCAATCAGCTCACCTGCTTTGAAGTTATCCGTCGCAAAAGTTGCATCAGCCGCATTCGCGGGATCTAAAGGTGTATCTAAAGCAATCACTAAAATACCCGCTTTACGCGCTTTCTCGATAGCAGGAACAATCGCTTTAGAGTCATTCGGGGTGATCAGAATGCCTTTCGCGCCTGCAGAGATTAAATTTTCAATCGCTTGCACTTGCGAGTCATTGTCACCATCCACTTTGCCTGCAAAACTTTGCAGGGTCATGCCGAGTTCTTTAGCTTTAGCTTCAGCACCTTCTTTCATTTTCACGAAGAACGGATTGGTATTAGTTTTAGTCACTAAACCAACAATACCGTCAGCATGACTGACTGCTGGAACTAACAGGCTTAAAGATAAAGCGAAAGCAATAGAAGTTTTCTTGAACATGATAAATCTCCTCCAAATGTATCAAAAACCAGAATGGTTCATTAGTGGCGGCGCTTTCACTTCTGCTCGCTACTCACGCTGCTTGATAAAAATCTTAATCCGCTCTGTTAGCTCTGTCAATAAATAATTCAATTTGATTTATTAATAGATGCGGACTACTCTTAGTACTTACTAACGGCGTTGGGCAGCTTATAATCAGCGTTTTTCTAAAAAGCCAAAGCTACTGTCAGAGGAGAATTTTGTGAAACTGAAACAAACCAGTGGAGGCAGCAATTTATCTGGCATTGCCCAGTACAATGAACGCTTAATTCTGCAGCTGATTCGCCGTTCTGGCAGCTTGACTAAAGCAGAGATTTCTCGCCTCACCCAACTCAGTGCACAAACTGCTTCAGTCATTATCAATCGCCTGCTAGATGATGAACTCCTCTACAAACAAGAACGCCGTTATGAAATAGGTAAAGTCGGACAGCCAGCGGTACCTATCGCTTTGAATCCTGATGGCGCTTATTCAATCGGGGTAAAAATTGGCCGTCGTGGTGTCGATCTAGTGCTGATTAATTTCACGGGCGTGATTTTGCAGCGGATTAGTCATATCTACGATTACCCTGATCCCAATTTTATCTTCCCTGCGATTGAAACTGGCATTAAAGACTTAATTGCTACGCTCAGCAGTATACAGCATAAGCGTCTGTTGGGTATTGGCATTGCAGTTCCCTATAGTTTGGGTGGCTGGCAGCAAGAAGCGGATATTCCCCATTCGATTACTGAACACTGGAATACGTTAGATATTAAAGAAGCTGTGCAAGCTAAGCAGCCCTACCCTGTCTGGCTAGTCAATGATGCAACGGCGGCTTGTATCGCCTCGCTAGAGTTTGGTAATCCAGAGCGCTTTAATAATTACCTGCATATTTTTGTCGGCACTTTCATCGGTGGCGGAATTATTATGAATCGCACTCTGTATTTAGGCAGCTTCAATAATGCCGGTGCAATTGGTTCCATGCCGCTGCCTAGTAGTTACGCACAAGGTGAAGCTAATGGTCCGACGGTACAATTAATCAACTGTGCCTCACGCTATTTATTAAATAACCACTTTAAGACTCAGCAACTCGATCCTAATTTAGAAGTTGAATGGCTCGCTAACGATGAAGCAGCGAATAGCTCACTTAGCCGGGATATTTTCCAAGCCTGGGTACAACAAGCTGCTGCTGCCATTGCTTATGCGGTAGTTGCTGCGGCCAGCTTAATTGATTTTGAAGGCGTGATTATTGATGGCTTATTGCCAGCGCGTTTAACCAAGCAATTAACTGACGCAGTGCAAACTGAAATGGAAAAACTAGATATTGAAGGTTTGATTTTACCCAAGCTTTCCGCAGGGACGATTGGTAATGATGCACGTGCTTTAGGTGGAGCTTTCCTGCCGTTTTATACTAATTTCGCGCCCGACCGAAGTATTCTCATTAGCAGTGAGGATAATATTTTCCAAGCTTTTTAGCGCCTGCTAAGAGCGGTTTTTTTGTTATGCTTGCTCTTTTTTAAGCCTACTCATTCCAAAAGTGACTGAAATTTGGCTCATCCGCCACGGCGAAAGCACTGCAAATGCAGGTGCAGCAACGCATGATCCCAACTCAATTCCTTTGATGCGGAACTGATGCAACAGTTTCACCCAGCGCCACCGATTCCGAAGGCTTGTATTATCCCTATTCAACTTGGCTAGCTTAATGCGCTAACTGGATGGATGCCGGTACGGAGGCTGGCGTTCTGATCATCACTTGGCGCTTCTTAGCTTGATAACGTGCATGCAGCCAAGCTGGCAGGCTTAGGCCGCTTAAGAAAATCACTAACCAAACCCATTTCTGATTATCGCTTAAAGCCCAATCACCCCACCGGAACGGGATATAGCAATACAAAACGACCAAATGCACAGCAAATACTTGCAAGGAATGCTGGCCTAAAAAGGCTAGCCAACGCCCAAAAGCTTGGAGCGGCTTAAAAATGCTATAGCATTGATGCAGCTTAATTAAACCCGCCATCACGTAAACAAAAGCTAAGAAATTTAATAAACGCAACCAGCCCAGATTGTCGCGAGTAATATGCGGATATTCAATCAACCATTGCCCACCATAAAAACTTGCTGGTTTTAAATAGCCATGCCTCAATAAGAACAGCCCAAGAATTAAACCTAAAGCAGCGCAAAAGAGTGGTTTATTAATAGGAGTCGTTGCACCTTGTTGATTAAAACGCACTAAGCCAGCCACCATCCCGAGTACGAAAATCAATTGCCAAGCCATATAATCAAACGCACCCATGCGCACTAAAATGGTATTAGGTAAGGTTTGAAGTAATAAATGCCAGCCACCTTGGTGCGAAAAGCCCCAGAGCATAGTGCTAGTGACTAAAACCAGTGCAATACCTGCTGCTTTGAAATGCAACATAACGCGCAAAGCCAGTGGTGCACACAGCATTAAAATCACATACATGGGTAGAATATCGAGCATCGGCGGTTGGTACATCAGTACCATGCCGGATAAGAGTGCACGGATCGGCTCAACTTGCATTTCAGTGGCGAAACTTTTCCAATCTGCATTGGAGATAACCGTGAGCACGGTGAAAACAAAGACTGCCAATAATACCGCGAGGTGATAAAAATAAATAACGCCTGCCCGCTGCCAAACTTTTTGCTCTAAAACCCAACCACCGCTACTTTGATAACGGCTATAGACTAAAGCGACCAGCATCCCTGACAAAAATACAAAGCCTTCGGCAGCACTGACATAGCCTGCAAACTCATATAAGCTTTGAAAAATGGGCTCGCCAAAATGATCAGCAGCCATAATTAGCAGCATAATACCGCGCAAAATATCTAAAGAAAGATCACGTTTCATAGCTAGTGTAGCGTTGTTATTTCAAGGTTATTTCAATACTGTTTGGGTGGCTGTCAGCCGCTTTAAAGCACACTATACCCCCAAATGATGCAGTGCACAAAAGTATCTGTTGTATAGGTTTTACAAGTCCTTTACAATCCACACCACCTGATCTTTGGCTCATAAATTAACCGACATTCACCACTTCAAACTTCCAATAAAGATGAAAAATTTTTCAAAACTGTGGTTTGTTGCTCAAGCCTTAATCGTGCTTAGCCTGCTGTTAACAAGGCCCCTATTTGCCGAGGAAGGCTGCTATTCTGCTGTACAAAAGCTGGCTGCACAAACTGCACAAAGCCCTTATGTACAAACCCCCATGCTGCAAGTTGATACAGGGCGAATCACCTATGACCACTACCAACGTATCCGGTTCCGTGGCGAGCAGACTTACTGGCGTAAAGAAAACTTACCTTTCCAGTTAGAATTTATGCATCCGGGTATGCACTTTATTCGCCCAGTGCAGCTGTATAGTTGGGAAAATGGCCAAGCCTCAGCTATTACCTTTTCCAGTAACTATTTCGATTACCGCGAAGTTAAAGATCTGAATATTGAACAAGACGAACAGCGTATGGGTTTTACGGGGTTTCGCATTCTCTCCAAACTCGGGCGTACTAACCCAACTAGCGTGATGAATGAGACCCTAGTATTTCAAGGTGCAAGTTATTTTCGCGGCTTAGGTCAAGATCAAACTTATGGCTTATCGGCACGTGGTTTAGCAATTAATACATCAATGGAAGGCAAAGAAGAGTTCCCTGACTACACTCAATTTTGGATTGAAAAACCGACCAAAAATGCTGAGGAATTAGTGTTTTGTGCTTTATTAGATAGCGCTTCGTTAACTGCTGCGAGTCGCTTTGTCTTAAAACCCGGCAAAGCCACTGATCTTGAGATCGAAACCAAAACCTATCCACGTGCGGGCAGCACCGCAACAGAAATAGGTGTAGCGCCGTTAACCAGCATGTTCTTTCACGGCGAAAACTCGACCCAGCATTACGGTGACTATCGCCCTGAAGTCCATGATTCTGATGGCTTACTCATTCAACAAGGCAAACATTGGCAATGGCAGCCTTTGGCTGAAGTGCCTTATTTCAATTTACAGACCACCCCAGTCGCTGAACTTTCAGGTTTTGGCTTAATGCAGCGCGATCGCGAGTTTGAACACTATCAAGATTTGGAAGCTAATTATCATCAGCGTCCGAGTGTTTGGGTAGAGCCGCTCAATGATTGGGGTCAAGGGGCCGTTCGTTTACTGCGCTTACATACCGAATCAGACATTGTGGATAATATGGTGGCCTACTGGACTGTACCGAATGGCAGCGTCCCACAAGATTTAAAATACCGCCTGTCATGGCGCTCCGAAAACCCTGCGCAGCATCAATTAGGGAAAGTGGTCGCTACACGCGCTACGAATCGTGCGGTGGATGGTTTGCCGGGGCATCAAGGGCGGATTCGCTTCATTATCGACTTTAATCAGCTACCTAAATTCAAAGGCTCACTCAAAGCTATCGTCAGTGTTGATGGCTCTGCTGATACCAAGCCTGTCGTCATTCAAGCCAACCCGCCTATTAAAGGCTGGCGAGTGATTGCACAGATTTATCCAAAAACTTGTGAAAAGCCGATTTTTTTTAGCCTTCAGTTGACGGATGGACGCAACCCTCTGACAGAAATGTGGTCATATCCCATTCCTAGAGATTTGTGCACTGCACAGTAACTCTAAAACTGTAAGGCTGGCATGAAAATTGCCGAATTAATCATTGTAGTCCCGGTAACAACAGCACATAAAGACGAAGGAAAACAAATGAGTTTCTCGAACAAACTAGCGACTGCTCCAATGCAAGCTGCTAAAGATCCTTGGGCTTTAGCCCGCAGACGCGCACGTGCCTATTTAAGTTTGCAGCGTGTGCCAGAGGCAACTTGTGAGCAAATTCTGCAACAAGCGGCTCAACAACTCCCAGCTAAACCACCTAAAGACGAGGCTGAGCAGATTCAAACCTTTTTGCAAAGCGCACAGAAAGCTACGCAACTGATTTTAGGCTGCCATTATTCAGAGCATTTGACGAGTGCCAATAATGCGCGTTTTGCCAATTGGACAGCGCGCAAAACGGGGCCCTTGGTTGAGCGTAGCAGTATTAAAGTTGCCCCCCTGCAAGCGATTTCTTTACGCTTAAGTCCAGCGCGGCAAACAGCTGGTCGGATATAGTCTATCCTGCATGGATAAACTTACCCAGCCAAACACTTGGCGCAGCGCTGCAAAATGGCGACGTAGTTTCTTTTTTACGGCGATTATCTGCATAACCGCTTTAGCTAGTTATTGGTTGGGAGCTAATCTCCCCACTGAGCTACCGATACTTTGGCAAGCTTTAGTTATCGCCCCTTTTAGCATGCTATTTTTCTGGCTCACTTTGGGGTTTATGACTGCGGTGACCGGGCTGTGGGTGATGGTGCACGGTGATCCCTACCGAATTATTCCCCCCCCCGGTTCACCCTTACCCCATTTAACTACTAAGCAAACCACAGCGATCTTATTACCGATTTACAATGAAGAAATCGCTTATGTGTATGCTGGCTTAAAAAGTATTTACCAGTCCCTTGAACAAACTGGGCAATTGGAACATTTCGAATTTTATATCTTGTCTGATTCAGATGATGCCAGTAATTGGCTACGCGAAGAATCTGCTTGGTCAGCGCTTTGCCGTGAACTAGGTGCCACTGAACGCATTCATTATCGTCGCCGCAAACATCGAACCAAAAAGAAAAGTGGCAATGTCATGGACTTCTGTCGACGCTGGGGCAAGCGTCATCCGTATATGATTGTTTTGGATGCGGATAGCTTGATGACCGGCGAAGCACTAGTGCATATGGTGGATGCAATGGAACGCAATCCACAAGTCGGCCTGATCCAAACACCGCTTTACACCATCGGCCTCGATACACTGTATGCACGCGGTCAACAGTTTGTGAACCGTTTATACGGCCCCGTCTTTTTCGCTGGTTTGCATTATTGGTGGCTCGGCGATAGTCAATATTGGGGGCACAATGTGATCTTGCGCACCCGTGCTTTTATGGAACATTGCCATTTACCAAAGCTCAGTGATCGGGGGGTGTTAAGTGGCGAAATTCTCAGCCATGACTTTGTGGAAGCTGCGCTCTTGAATCGTGCTGGTTGGGAAACTTGGCTCGCGCATGATTTAGAAGGTAGTTTTGAACGCCCACCACCGACCTTAACCGATGCTCTCAAACGTGATCGGCGCTGGTGTCAGGGGAATCTTCAACATTGGCTGGTGATCTGGTCATACGGCATTTCACATTTACATCGTTTCCTGCTCTTAGGCGGGATTATGTCTTATGTAGGCTCATTGATCTGGCTGGCTTGGCTGCTGATTTTGACTGCTATCGCCTTGATTTACCCCAATTTAACCCTGATTCCACTCACTCAAGATAATAGTGCGTTGCTGGGTTTGACGATTACCTTGCTGTTCTTCTATAAAACCTTTGGCCTAATTCAAGCCTTGCGCAAACGCACTGTCAAACTATTCGGTGGCAGTTTAGCGCTAGCACGTTCGGTAGTTGTAGAAACTCTATTCTCTATGCTGACTGCCCCAGTGCGCATGATGTATTACAGCAAATTTGTGGTGCAGATCTTGCGAGGCAAGCGTGCTAATTGGGGTACGCAGCAGCGTACTGGCGGTGGCTTAAGTTGGCAGGATGCTGCGCGTGAATACGCTTGGATCACTGCCATTGGTACTGTCTGGAGTGCTGTGCTATTGATGGTTAATCCGATGGCTTTCTGGTGGATGTCACCAGTCTTGGCTGGTCTAGTCCTATCGATTCCATTAACGGTCTTGACTAGCATGCAAACTAAGTTAAGCAGCTCTCTGTTTCGCACTCCAGATGAAACTGCCCCCGATGCGATTTTGCAGTCTTTCGAGCAAAATTATATCGAAATGCAACTGCATCCGAGCCTGTCAACACGCGACTTATTTATTCGGGTGGTGGTTGACCCGCTCGCGCTGCACCAACATATGACCTATATCCCGCATCGCTCCAATGTGCCTGAGTCTACCCGCATGCATCGCAAGCAATGGCTGGATCTATTACTAAAACGTGGCCCTACTGCAATTAGTAATCAAGAACGCTTAATTATCCTTGAAGATGCCGGCATGCTTTGCCAATTACATACGCAAGTCTGGCAACTACCCGAAGAGAAATTTAATCGGATGTGGATGGCTAAGCTGTAAGTAGGCGGATTTGCCCTTGGCGTGCATCTAATTCAATACGCTGCCCCGAACTCAGCTCTGCAAATTGTGCGGAGCTGACGACTAGATAAGGAATGCCATACTCACGCGCCACAATCGCGGAATGCGCTAAGCGGCTGCCGTGTAAAACAATAATGCCCGTTAGTTGGGGAATTAGCTGCACCCAGCGATTATCAAAATAAGGGCTAACTAAAATACAAGCTGCTGGCAAATCCGCCAACTGCGCATTAACTTGCTGTACCCGCAAGATCGTACCTGTCACGACCCTAGCAGCTGCCAGTGATTTAAACTCAGAGCCTTCTGTAGTCAAAGCATAATCATAAAGCGCCCATTGAGCCGCTGCATGCTGGCGCGCTAAAGCTTGGCTAAAGGCTTGCTGCTGATACTCTGCCCATTGGCAAAACACTAATTCTTTTTTACCAACTAAATCCTGCTTGAGCTTATTTAATTCCCGCAAAAAAGCTTGGCGCAGTTGCAAATTCAATGGAGCGGTATCTGCTAGATTTAAAGAGTCCGCCGAATTTAACCAAGACAATTCATAAGCATGCATCGGTGGTGGAACTTCTCTGCCCTGCCCACTTTGCAAGATAGTTTGAATCAACCAAGCGCTAAAGAGAGTGGATAGCTGCGGATAACTAAACACTGATCTTGAAGCTAGGCTAGCTAAAAGTTGTTCTGCTTTCGCTTTAAACTCTCCAGCCCGAAAGCCACGCCAAAACCCGCCCATTACACTAGGCGCATAAAATCGTTGCTCTAAATCAGTATCCACCAGCACTGAGCCATCAGGCTGATAAGCTAAAAAATCCACCTGTGCTGCTTTACAGCCCAAGCGCTGCAAACTAGGTATCGCGTCTTGATAGAGTTGCACTAATAAACTAAAGGATAAAGGTGAAAGCTTGCCCAGACTCTCAGACAAAGCGGTAAATTGCCAATTGGCATTAGGCCGAGCTAACTCTTTAGGTGCAGGTAATAGAGCGCCAATCGCATGGGTTTGCGCCCGCACCTGCAAAATCACCAAATGCTGCTCAGTCATTGAATACGCCCATTCGCAGTCCACTGGAAATGGAAAAGCAGGACTTAATTGTTGAGCCAGTTCGCGTAGCTGATTTTCTAAAAATTTAAAGTTATCGACTAGAGGCCAAGGGCTAGAATGAGCATTATCTAAACTAAGCAAGGCAGACTGAGCTTGCCCCGCGACTACTTGTTGCACTCCTGCGTCTGAATACTCCACATAAGCATATTCAGAAAAGAAGCTCCAAGGCATAAACAACACGCCACCTAAGTCATGCTGGATGTATTCTTGCAGCATTAAAAGTGGAGCTTGCTTTAAGTTCAGGCTATCTAATAAACGCTGATTTTCAGTCCAAGCGAGTTGAATCGTTTCAGGTACCGCCTCACGCCTAACGGCTGCTGAACTCCAAAAATGCCCGGCTAATGAATGGCCTGATCCGTCTTCTGCTTTATTTGCACTGCGGACTATAAACAGCGTTTGAGCTGAAAAACCAGCCAAGAACTCAGCAATAGGTGTGGTTAGGTTAGCTAACAATAAACTGCTTGGAGTAACTAAACCCGCCTGCGCAGCTTCAACTAAACGTTGGTATTTAGCGGGTAACTCAGTTGATGAGGCCATGTAAATGCTGCCCGGTTTCATCGTATAAACCTGCTACCTTGCCGCCTTGTTGCTCAATCAGCCAAATTAGATTTAAGCCTTGAAAACAACCGCCGTATTCTTTACACACGACTAAGACAGGTTTAGTTTTGGAAATGGTTAATAACGGCTGCAAATCAGTAGTGGCCGCAGTTTCATACGGCAGTTGCACAAGATTGGGCAGCTTCATCGCAGAACTACCCGCTGGATCAACTTGTACTTTATAGGCATCCATCGTCAATGCTTCTTTCCTGCTCGGCTGAATCGGAGCCTTCACTTTAAAATCAGCGCTGCCCACTACGGGTAAGCCTTGTTTATTCCAAGCCGCCAAGCCGCCCTGCAAAAAGGCTACTTGCTCAAAACCCGCATGCTTTAAAAACTGCGCACCCATATAACCGCGCAAGCCCGAATGGCAGAGCACCACAATCATCCGATCTTTGGGCAAATCTTTGGACACTAAGTCATGGACTAAATCGCCATAGCGAAACACCGCATCATGGCGAATACTAAACTTGCTTAGCTCCATGCCTTCCCGAATATCCAATATATATAAATCCTTGCCGCGCGTTTTGAGCAAGTTTTGCAAAGCTTTAGGGGTGAAAGATTGAATCGTTTGGTACTGAACAACGGGTAAATGCTTAGTGGCGCGGGTCAGACGGGCTTCGTTCTCCATTTCGTGTACTGTTTTAAGCTTCCAATCACGTACCCAAGTATCTTTTTCACGCTGAACGACGGTTTCAATCGGCAGTAATTCACCTTTGATGGGTTCAGTGGTGGTTGCTGCTAATAAAGGGCTAATTGCAAACCCACTTAAAATTAACAGACCGATCAAGATAGGTATAAAAACGATTTTGCGTTTTAAGATCGGTGCATGCTGAGATAAAAACTGCCGTGCTGCTACCCAAGCACCCGCCAAGAATACCGAGGCAACCCCGATCATCTGCAAAATAGTTTGCCACAAAGAAGCCACCATATCAGGCGGTGGAATCGCAAACGCAGGTGAAGCACATAATAATAAAGGTAGCAGGAGCAAAACTTTACGCGGCATGATTTATCCTTATAAGTAGAGCAGCAATAAAGTCATTGACCGCTCTGAGCGCTTAGCGTTCCCTAAAAAAGGTAAGACTCAGAGCAGTCAATGGGAGCGCGCATTAAAACTAATCTAGCCATAAAGGAAAACGAGGAAGGCGATTAAAAAAGCTAAATTCATGACCAAATCACTATTTAGCTTGTTGGCAAGCTGCTGCAGACGAAATTGGCCGGAATAAAGATAACAACTCCGACTTACGGCTAATTCGCAACTTTTGATAGGCTCGCTTGCGATAAGTAACGATACTTGACTCAGCCACTGCTAACAGGCGCGCCATGCTTTTAGTGGTATGGCCTTGCAAAATAAACTCGCAAACCTGCGCCTCCCGCTCTGACAAAGCAGCGGTACGCAAACGTGCTGGATTCGTCTGCTTAAGTTCGAGCTTAAAATGACGTAATAATAAAGCACTAATGACCGCCGCATTTTGCTCCAACAATTGCAGTTCACGAGGCGAAAAACTAGCTAACTGACCTGCATGATACAAATTAATGTAAAACAGCTCTTGGCTAGCCTCATCACGCACTGCAATCGCAAATTTACCGCTTAGCTCTGGGCGATTGAAGAAGCGTCGACGGTAAACCGGCGCTAAAGAGCCGCGCAGTAATAATTCACAGGCAGGGCGGCGCGGATTGTTGAGCAGCTCTTCCGCCAGTTTGGCAAGCAAAGCATCTTGCTGGTAGTTGCCATCAATATATTGAGCGGCCAGTTGTAAACCTAAATCGGGACTAGCCACATTGTGCGCCAAACGGCAGCTAGCCGTTTGCTGATCAGCTGAAAATACAAACACCATATATTGCCCAATAGCAGCCAAGCTCCCTACCCACTGAAAAAAACGTGGATAGAAACGTTCTGAACCCAAAGCTTCAATACAAGCGGCGATGGCAAGGGAAGCTTGCAAGGGATTCTGGTTTTCAACCTGCACAACAGACTGATTCGACAGAGCTGACTACCTCATTGAGAGATTAGGAATTAAGCAACGGACCCTCATTTTAAAACTAAATTTAACTTATGACTTGTCCTAGTTTTATAGGGACAGAAGAATTTTAGCAAAGCCCTAAGCTAACACTCAACTATTAAGCTTGGAGGAGCTAGCCTAATGTACAGCCCAGACAGCACACCGCGCCCTTCGGTGTATTACGACTATCAAATTTACCCGTTTCAAACGCCACCTGAATTACGTAGTGAAACTAGGCGCTATCCCGTTGTAATCGTTGGTGCAGGGCCGATTGGTTTAGTCGCTGCACTAGAATTAGCGCGTTATGGCATGTCAGTAGTGGTGATTAGCGCCGAAGTGCAAGTCTCCCACGGCAGTCGGGCGATTGTCTTCACACGGCGCTCGATGGAAATTTTGCAGCAGGTTGGTATTAGCGAACGTATGCTCGAAAAGGCTTATCCGTGGCGCTCGGGCAATTCGATTTATCGCGGGCAGCGCGTGTTTCGCCTCGAAGCGCCTTATGATGAGGATGATCGTTTTCAACCTTTGAATAATCTTCAGCAGCAATATGTTGAGCAGTATCTAGTCGAACAAGCACAACAAAATCCACTAATTGAATTGCGTTGGGGCAGTAAAGTGGTGGGCGTGCAAAGCTTTACAGATCATGCTGAATTACAGATTGATACCCCCGCAGGTGAATACAACTTGAGCTGCGATTGGTTAATTGCAGCAGATGGCGCAAAGTCAACGATTCGCCAAGAGTTGGGGTTACGCATGGAAGGTGCGTCTTATCGCGGGCGCTTTGTGATTGCCGACATTAAAATTGATATTCCGTGGCCGACTGAGCGTTTGGCCTATTTTGATCCTGAGTGGAATCGCGGCAATACCATTCTCATGCACCGCCAGCCCGAAGGCATTTGGCGTTTGGATTATCAACTGCCGCCGAATGAAACACCAGAACAAGCACTTGCACCCGAATCCTTAAATGCGCGCATTCAAGCCCAACTGGATATGGTTGGCATCACTGCACCGTGGGAATTGGATTGGTGTTCGGTGTATTCAGCGCGTGCGATGACTTTGCCAGATTATATTCACGAGCGCATTATTTTCACCGGCGATGCGGCGCATATGCTGCCGATTTTCGGGGTACGTGGCGCGAATACGGGCTTCCAAGATGCACAGAATTTAGCGTGGAAGTTGGCGATGTTATTGAAGGGAATTGGTACGCCCGAATTGCTCGCGACTTATACCAGCGAGCGTGTAATCGCAGCCCAAGAAATCATTGCCGAAGCCAGCAAAAGCACCCGCTTTATGGCTCCACCGGATCGCGGCTTTCGCCTGCTACGTGATGCCGTTTTATCGCTGTCATTGACGCAAGCATTTGTGCGTCCACTGTTCCATTGGCGTACTTCACGCCCACATGATTATCACGAGAGCATTCTGAATGCCGCTAATGATGATAATGCGAAATTTACCGCTGGCCCCGCGCATGGCATGCCACTGCAAAATATTCGCTTGGGCGAAAACGATTATTTATTTGATCATTTGGGCGCGGCCTTTCATTTGCTGTATTTCACTGATCAAGCAGTGCCTGAGTCAATTTTGCAGCAAGTAGCAGACTTAGAGGAACAAGGTATTCCTATCCAAGTGTTAAGTATTGGCAGTGGACAAAATTTGGTTGATAGCGCTGAACATTTTGCCAAGCGTTACGATGCACAATCTGGCACAGCTTATTTAGTACGCCCTGATCAGCATGTTTGTGCGCGTTGGAAAAATGTTACTGCGGAACAAGTCAAAGCAGCGGCCTATCAAGCTTTAGGGCAAGGAGTGGGTGTATGAGCCAATTAACTTTAAACGAATTGGAAGCTGTTTATGATGCGTTGGCGGAGGCGCTTAATCAAGTCGGTACAGAGAAAGAAAGTTTGTTTTTAACCAAACTCGCCTTACTGCTAGCTAATCAATTAGGTGATCAAGCGCAAGTTGAGCAGGCCATTACCACTGCTTCGCGTGATCTTTAGCTGACTTCACACAGCCTAAGAACTTGGGTATGACTGTATTCAAGTTCTTCCTCTTTCAGCTTCCTGCCATTATCCTCAAACTATGCTAGCAATTAGTTTTTATTGTCTTGGGGAGACATTTTTATGAGCTTTCAAATTCGAGCCGTCGATACGCTTAATCAGCAACAGATCACTGAACTCAGTCAAGTGCTGATTGCTTGTGTGGAAGCCGGTGCTTCGGTCAGTTTTATGCTGCCTTTATCCGAAGCGAAAGCTGCTGCTTATTGGCAAGCAGTGAATCAGAGCTTGAGCCAAGGCGAGCGCTTAGTCTTGCTTGCCGAATCAGACTCCGGCGAAGTTCTTGGTTCAGTGCAAATTGTGTTAGCCCAACCGGAAAACCAACCGCATCGAGGCGATTTAAGCAAAATGTTGGTACATCCCAAAGTTCGCCGCCAAGGCTTGGCAGCACAATTATTAGCGGCTGCCGAAGCAAGCGCCAAAGCCCAAGGTAAAACTCTACTTGTATTGGATACGGCCAATCCTGAAGCGGAACGTGTATATGAGCGCGGTGCTTGGCAACGTTGTGCAACCATCCCCGATTATGCGCTCTGGCCAGCCGGTGGACTATGTGCAACTACCTTTTTTTATAAACAGATCTGACCGTGAATAGTGAGCGTGATCAGTTCTTAGCGCTGTTATTTACGGCAGAGATAGTCACCAGTATTCGTGTACTCTTGCGTCCTCAGCACCAACCCTCGACACGAATTACTTAGTTGGTATTGATTCATAGGCTGTTTATTTACATATATCAGTGCAAGCACAGCTAGATACATTATGATTAAAGTAGAACCCTTCGATTGTAACCTTTGGCACTCTCAAGGAGGCTATTATGTTCACTTACAAAAATATCCTTGTTCCTGTCGACTTCTCACCCGTCAGTCACCGCAGCATTAATCGTGCTCAAGAGCTAGCAGCGCATTATCAAGCACAATTAACGATCTTGCATATCATTGAAGATATACCTTTGGGTGTTGCTGCCTTTGGCGATGTCGGTGCTGTTTATATGTCGCCAGATACGCAAGGTATGCTTAAAGACGCGGCTGAAAAGCAATTAACTGAGCTTGCCCAGCAAATGCAGTTAGGTTCAGAGGTAAAGCTAAAAGTAATTGATGGCTATGCGAATACCAGCATCAATGCTTATGCGGAAGAGCATCATATTGACCTTATTGTGATCGGACATAGCGCCAAATCAGGTTTTCTCGGCCTGCTCATGGGGTCGACTGCAGAAACTGTCACTAAACACGCTAAATGCGATGTGCTCATCATGCGTATTCCCAAGGAAGAGGCACAAGCGACTACGAGTAATTAGCAGCGCCTTGCCTTAGAGCGGAGCGCAATATTTTAGCAGCTGACCCCAACTCGAATTGAAGATTCGTTGGCGGATTTGCCAGGTTTGGCGCAAGTACAATAAGTTCTAAACAAGAAGCCCTAAAATCTAGGGCTTCAAACTTCGTAGTTAACACTCATCATTAAGTCGATGGTGTATACATGGCGATGGCGCTGGGCCATTTATAGATTAGATAAAATACCCCGGTGATTACATAAGCTAAAGCCGTCCATTTGAGAGTTTGCAATGCAAGCTTCGGCTCTAAAACATAGTGAGAATAAATCAATGTAACCATGATTAGTAAACTCGAACTAAATAAAAATCCTGCGGCCACATCAGTCGGCCAATGTGCCCCTAGATAAATCCGTGACAAACCCACCATACTTATCATCAATAATAAAACCAGCACAATCAGCACGCGAGCCCAAGTTTTGGGTACACTACGCAAAGTGAACCAAATCAACCACATTCCAAGCAATGTGCTGAAAGTTGTATGCCCACTGGGGAAAGAAAAGACGCTGACACCCTTGCTGTATAAATCGCTTTCTGGTCGACCGGCTTGAATTAAAGGCTTGATACTGGAGACGAAAACACCAGCAGCTGCCATCGTGGTTAAGACCGACACAACCAGCGGCCATTGGCGTTGATACAAAAGCACTACACACATAGTCGCTACAGTAAGCGTCACCACCAGCCAATTGCCCAATAAAGTAGCCATTAACATAGGTATCTCGGTAGTCGAGTTACGCAAAGAGCGAATAGCTTCACTCAAACTAAGATCAAAGCCGGTATAACCGGTGGTTGCCATGTGCGCTATGAGTAAAAATACACCCATTAAAGCTAGCGCTAAACAGGCTATTAGTAAATATTGATAGGGTCGCGCAGTCACTATTTAATCCATTAAAATCTTTAACGCATTAAACTTAGCATAAAATAGCTTCAGCGAACTAATATAGATAGTGAAAAACTAGTTAGGGGCTTAGAGAGAATCTACACGGCTATTGAAACACTTTAATTCTCTAGTCATAATGGTCATTATGACTAACTATAGAGCTTGCTATGACTGCTACCACTATCTCAATTGCTGAAGCTAAAAGCCATATTTCTGAGCTTATTGCCAAAAGCCAGCATTCGCGAAAGCGCTTTATTTTGACTCGCCGGGACAAACCTGTGGCTGCTATTGTGAGTTTAGAAGATTTGCAATGGTTGGAACAACAGGAAGAGCGTCAAGGGCTTGCCGCTATTGCCGGTCAATGGCAAGGCTTTGATGAAGTAGCCACACAGCTTGAGGATTTAGGTGCTTTAAGAAGTCAAGGTGGGATGGGACGCGATGTATCTCTTTGATACCGATATTTTGACCAATATTGTAAAACCGCGCCCTTCTGCAAACGTATTAGCTCGTTTACAACATATACCTCAAGAACAGCAATTTGTCTCGACTATTACGATTTCTGAAATTGTCTATTGCGCAATGAAGAGTCAACGGCCTGACTATCATCTAAATATGTTAGAAAATGTCTTGTTGCCTGCTGTAAATATTATTGGTTTTGATGCTAAAGCAGCTTATATCTGTGGGCGACTACGAGCAGAATTGGAAAAATTGGGTACTTCCTTAGCTTTAGCTGATTTGGAAATTGCTGGTATAGCTATTGCTAACGACTTTATTCTAGTTACCCACAATTTGAGATATTTTGGACGAATTGAACTCTTGAAATGTGAGAGTTGGATATAAAGTTGCTCTTTGTAAACAACCTTATTTATGGATTAATTACTCACTAATATAAGAGTGAATACTTTTAATCTGATAATTCCATTCTCCACCTTCGTCAAATACAGTGAAATACTCACCTACTTTAATGGGGAGAGTTCCCAAAGTCATTTCATCCCTTTGATCTTTACTATAGCCACCGTAAAATATCTGTGCTCTAGAGTCTGGAGATAATTTCTCAAAAAAGAAAGGGATATATTCTGACGTCATATCCCAATGACCATGCCACTGGCCCTCTGCCAAGTGACTAGACTCATCAAGACCACAAATTACGATAGCTTTGTGCCCTTCTATTTGGACACCTACATACGCAAACATTAGAACCAGCGTCTAGACGATTCTTGCTAGCCTCATTGAAGCCGCAGTAAAGCAGTCCGCACTTCTGTCAACTCACGTCGAGTCTGCATCAATAAAGCATCCCAAACATCATCAGTTTGCCGCTCAATCGCCTGCTCTTCCAAATCCTTATCATGTGCGCCTTGTAAATCAGCTACTAATTTTTGCTCACGCTTTACTAATTCAGTTTCGAGAGCCTCTAATTCGGCACGGGTAGCGGGATGACGGCTTGTACTATTCACTGTGGAAACTCCTTGAGTGGCTTATGAGTCTAAGCATAGTACGGAACCTACTTACAAGTATTGATAGACATCGTATTTTAGGGGTTTAGAGACATAAAAAAGCCCCGCAATGCAGGGCTTTCTCTTAAGCAAGTTTTACCTTGAATATTTAAGCAGCTTTATCAGCAGCTTTTACATATTCAGGCATTTTATCAAAGTTCAGGTAACGATAGATATCGCCAGCCATGCTGTCGATGGTCTTTGCATATTCCATGTACTCAGCAACGGTCGGTAATTTACCCAGAATCGCCGCAACGGATGCTAACTCAGCAGAAGCCAAGTAAACATTCGAACCCGTACCTAAACGATTCGGGAAGTTACGAGTTGAAGTCGAAACCGCAGTGCTTCCCGGAGCGATCCGTGCTTGGTTACCCATGCACAGTGAACAGCCCGGCATCTCAGTACGTGCACCGGCACGGCCATAGATATTATAGAAGCCTTCTTCCATCAACTGATGCTCATCCATTTTCGTTGGTGGAGCAATCCACAGGCGAGTTGGAATACCATCAACTTTGTTCAGTAACTTGCCCGCAGCGCGGAAGTGACCAATATTAGTCATGCAAGACCCGATGAAGACTTCTTGAATCGCATCGCCTTGAACAGTCGACAGCAAACGTGCATCGTCTGGATCATTCGGAGCGCAAAGAATTGGCTCTTTAATTTCAGACATGTCGATTTCGATGACTTCAGCGTATTCAGCATCCGCATCTGGACGCATCAGGCTTGGGTTGGCTAACCACTCTTCCATGCCTTTGATACGACGATTGATAGTACGTACATCGCCATAGCCTTCCGACAGCATCCACTTCAGCATCACGATATTTGAGCGTAAGTATTCAGCGACTGACTCTTCAGACATAGTGATCGTACAACCTGCTGCAGAACGCTCAGCAGACGCATCTGACAATTCAAACGCTTGCTCAACGGTTAAATCGTCCAAACCTTCGATTTCTACGATACGGCCATTGAATACGTTCTTCTTACCTTTCTTTTCAACGGTCAACAAACCGGCTTGAATCGCATAGTAAGGAATTGCATGCACTAAATCGCGTAAGGTAATCCCCGGTTGACGAGTACCTTTGAAGCGCACTAACACCGACTCAGGCATATCCAAAGGCATAACTCCAGTCGCGGCAGCAAATGCCACCAGACCAGAACCTGCTGGGAAAGAAATACCAATCGGGAAACGTGTATGTGAGTCACCACCGGTACCGACGGTATCGGGCAACAACATGCGGTTCAACCAAGAGTGGATAACACCATCACCCGGTCGCAGTGAAACACCACCACGCGTCATGATGAAATCCGGCAGAGTGTGATGCGTTACCACATCTACTGGCTTTGGATAAGCCGCAGTATGGCAGAATGACTGCATCACTAAATCAGCGGAGAAACCTAAGCAAGCTAAGTCTTTCAACTCGTCGCGGGTCATCGGGCCAGTCGTGTCTTGTGAGCCAACAGTCGTCATCTTCGGTTCGCAATAAGCCCCCGGACGCACACCCTCAAGCCCACAGGCTTTACCAACCATTTTCTGCGCTAAGGTATAACCTTTGCCTGTATCAGCCGGTTGCTCTGGAGTTTTGAATAAAGTCGATTGGCCTAAACCTAAAGACTCACGTGCTTTATTGGTTAAACCACGCCCAACGATTAAGTTGATCCGGCCACCCGCACGCACTTCATCCATCAGCACTGGAGTTTTCAGGCTGAACGTAGAGATGACTTCGTCAGTATCATGACGCTTTACTACCCCCTCATAAGGGTAAACATCAATCACATCGCCCATTTCCATTTTGGAAACGTCCATTTCAATCGGTAGAGCACCCGCATCTTCCATCGTATTGAAGAAGATGGGAGCGATCTTGCTACCGAAGCAATAGCCACCAGTACGCTTGTTTGGAATCCCCGGCATATCATCGCCAAAGAACCACAACACCGAGTTAGTCGCTGATTTACGTGAAGAACCCGTACCAACTACGTCACCCACGTAAGCAACCGGAAAACCTTTCGCTTTCATGGCTTCAATTTGCTTCAAGGGGCCGACAGAACCATTGTTTACTGGCTCGATGCCGTCACGTGCCATTTTCAGCATCGCATTGGCATGCAAGGGAATATCAGGGCGTGACCAAGCATCTGGAGCTGGAGATAAGTCGTCAGTGTTGGTTTCACCCGGAACTTTAAACACCGTGACCGTGATTTTCTGCGCCAATTCAGGACGTGAAGTGAACCACTCGCCTGCTGCCCAAGAATCCATGACTTTCTGTGCCGATGCATTGCCTGCTTTTGCTTTATCAGCAACATCATGAAAAGCATCAAACATTAATAAAGTATGTGATAAAGCCGTCGCTGCTGCATCAGCAGTCACTGAATGATCTAAAGCAGCAATTAAAGGTTGTACGTTGTAACCACCGAGCATCATACCCAAGAGTTCAACCGCACGAACTTGACTTACTAGCTTAGATTGAACCTTGCCAGTCACCACATCGGCCAAGAAAGCAGCTTTCACATAAGCAGCTTCGTCAACACCAGCTGGTATACGGTTCTCTAACAGATCAACCAAAAAGGCTTCTTCACCTGCTGGAGGGTTCTTTAACAGCTCAACTAAAGCTGCAGTCTGTGCAGCATCTAAAGCTTTAGGTGGTACACCCTCAGCAGCACGCTCTTGCACATGGTTACGATAAGCTTCCAACATGAGACATTATCTCCTCAAACACAATTCTTTGAATTACCGTTTAGCAACCGGCACATAATCACGGCGCTCTGAGCCAACATACAGCTGACGTGGGCGACCGATACGTGACTCTTCATCCCCCATCATTTCATTCCACTGAGAAATCCAGCCCACCGTCCGTGCTAAGGCGAACATAACGGTAAACATAGCAACTGGAATCCCCATGCTCAGGAAAATAACGCCTGAGTAGAAATCAACGTTTGGATATAAGCCACGCTCTTTGAAGAACTCATCACTCAACGCGATTTGCTCTAATTCACGTGCAATATCAAATAATTTCTGATTTGGATTGCCGGGTGGCAATTTATCCAGAATTTCATTAGCTAACTTACGGATAATTTTGGCGCGTGGGTCATAGTTTTTATAAACACGATGACCAAAGCCCATTAAACGGAAACGATCATTCTTATCTTTAGCGCGATCGACCCAATGTGACAACGGTTGACCGGATTTCTCGATCTCACGCAGCATATTGATCACAGCTTCGTTCGCACCACCATGCGCAGGCCCCCACAGAGAAGCAATGCCTGCAGCTGTCGCTGCATAAGGATTGGCTTCTGAGCTACCCGCTAAGCGTACGGTCGAAGTTGAAGCATTTTGCTCATGATCGGCATGCAGAATTAAGATGACATCTAAAGCCTTAGCCATCAGAGCATCAATTTCATAATCTTCAGTGGGAACTGCAAACATCATCCGTAAGAAGTTTTCTGAATAACCCAGTTTGTTCAATGGATACATGAAAGGCAGGCCGCGTGAGTAGCGGAAACTCCATGCAGCGATGGTTGGCATTTTCGCGATTAAGCGATGCGCACAACGTTCACGTTGAACAGGATCATGAACATTTAAGTCTTCATGATAGAAGGCAGATAAAGCACCGACCACCCCGACCATTGTTGCCATCGGATGCGCATCACGACGGAAACCACGATAGAAGAATTGCATTTGATCATGCAGCATCGAATGACGCGTAATAACAAATTCAAACTCTTCTTTCTGTGTTTGGGTGGGTAACTCACCTTTTAGCAGCAAATAGCACACTTCTAAGAAAGTGCTATGTTCGGCTAATTGCTCGATAGGGTAGCCACGATACAGCAGCTCACCCTTGTCACCATCAAGATAAGTAATCGCACTAGAACAACTTGCCGTCGCCAGATAACCTGGGTCATAAGTGAACATGTTCAGCTCTTTAGTGAGCTTGCGAATATCTATGGTTTTGGTGCCCATAGTTGGACTCAATACATCCAGCTCGACTTGCTTACCCGTCAAGTTGTCAGTCAGTGTAACGGTATGTTTGGTCATCATGGTACTCCAAGTATCTGGTGGGTCGGGATTATTTGCTCAGAGCGGCAGCAATACCTTTACCCAGCTCAGCTGGAGATTTCACGGTATATACGCCGGCAGCTTCGAGGGCTGCAAACTTCTCATTTGCAGTGCCCTTGCCGCCTGCAATAATCGCGCCAGCATGACCCATACGTTTACCTTTGGGTGCAGTAACACCGGCGATATACGCAGCAACGGGTTTAGTCACATAGTCTTTAATAAAGGCTGCAGCTTCTTCTTCAGCAGAACCACCAATTTCACCACACATCAGGATGGCTTCAGTTTGTGGATCAGCTTGGAACAATTTCAGTGCGTCAATAAAGCTTGTGCCCGGAATTGGGTCGCCACCAATACCGATACAAGTACTTTGGCCCCATTCATTGGTTTGTTTGACCGCTTCATAAGTCAAAGTACCTGAACGAGATACAATACCAATCTTACCTGGCTTATGAATATGACCTGGCATGATGCCGATTTTGCACTCACCCGGAGTAATCACACCTGGGCAATTCGGGCCGACTAAACGCACACCTAAGCTATCCACGATCATTTTCGCTTCGAGCATATCCAGCGCGGGAATGCCTTCAGTGATACAAACGATCAGTTTTACACCGGATTCTGCGGCTTCAATGATGGAGTCTTTGCAGAAAGGCGCCGGAACATAGATAACCGTTGCATCTGCTTGAGTCGCATCCACTGCATCACGCATCGTGTTGAATACGGGCAAACCTAAATGCGTAGTGCCGCCTTTACCTGGAGACGTACCACCGACCATTTTAGTGCCGTAAGCAATCGCTTGCTCAGAGTGGAAAGTACCTTGCTTACCGGTGAAGCCTTGGCATAAAACTTTAGTATCTTTATTAATCAGAACGCTCATGCAGCACCTCCAACAGCAGCAACGATTTTACGAGCAGCATCGCCAAGATCATTGGCAGCAATCACCGACAAACCACTGTTATTCAGTAGTTCCGCACCCTTTTCAGCATTATTCCCTTCTAAGCGCACCACAACTGGAACAGTCACATTCACTTGTTGTACCGCTTGAATGATACCTTCAGCGATCAGATCGCAACGCACGATGCCACCGAAGATATTCACTAGAATGCCTTTCACAGCACTGTCAGACAGGATGATTTTGAAAGCAGCCGCCACACGCTCTGCCGTAGCACCACCGCCAACGTCAAGGAAGTTAGCCGGTTGACCGCCCGACAACTTGATAATGTCCATCGTTGCCATTGCAAGGCCAGCGCCATTCACTAAGCAGCCAATATTGCCTTCAAGGGCGACATAGTTTAGATCCCATTCGGATGCTTCGATTTCACGCGCATCTTCTTGAGACTTGTCGCGCATCGCGACTAATTCTGGTTGGCGATACAGTGCATTGCTATCGATGTTAACTTTGCCATCTAAGCACAGCAGATTGCCTTCTTTGGTCACTACCAATGGATTGACTTCAACCAGAGCAAAATCTTTTTCTTTGAACATTTTGCCTAAGCCGACCAACAGCTTAGTGAATTGATTGATTTGATCACCTTTTAAGCCTAAACCAAACGCTAATTCGCGTGCTTGGTAAGGCATAACACCACAAATGGGATCAATGGGAGTTTTCAGGATTTTTTCAGGAGTCTCGTGTGCAACTTTCTCGATTTCCATGCCGCCTTCAGTCGAGGCCATGATCACCACACGACGACTAGCACGATCAAGGACTGCACCTAAATACAGTTCGCGATCAATGTTGCAAGTCTCTTCAACTAAAATGGTATTAATCGGTTGGCCGTGAGCATCCGTTTGGAAAGTAACCAAATTGGTGCCGAGTAACGAGCCTGCAAATTTGCCTGCATCAGCGGGGTTATCAAATAACTTAACACCACCTGCTTTGCCACGGCCGCCCGCATGAACCTGCGCCTTGACTACGACTTTAGGAGTGCTTAGGGATTTAGCGGCTTCTTCAGCCTCGGCAGCAGTAGTGGCTATCTTGCTGTTTGGCACAGGCAGGCCATATTGGCGAAATACTGCCTTGGCTTGATACTCGTGTAAATTCATCCTGATTTCCTTTAGTTGCTAACCCACTTTTAGTAGTAGGTCTTGTTCGCACAAACGCCACGACTCCTGCAAGCAAGCCGTGGCGTATCGTGTTATTAGTATGAGCAATTAACGCTTACGGTTAACTGCGTGCAATGCGCGTCCATCGACAGACAACATAGCTTCATGCACGGACTCAGACAGCGTCGGGTGACCAAAGACCATCCGTGCTACATCTTCTGCTGAGCTTTCACATTCCATTGCAATCACAGCTTGACCAATCAGCTCAGAAACCATTGGCCCTACCATATGCACACCAAGGAGGCGGTCAGTTTTAGCATCCGCTAAGACTTTCACTAAGCCATGGTCTTGGCTCATGGCCTTAGCACGACCATTCGCCGCGAACGAGAAGCTACCGGTGCGATACTCAACACCCGCCGCTTTCAATTCAGCCTCAGTTTTACCCACCCAAGCAATTTCTGGGTGAGTATAAATAATCCAAGGGATATTGTTGTAATCCAGATGTGGCTTCTGACCCACGATCTGCTCAGCAACAATCACGCCTTCTTCTGATGCTTTATGCGCTAACATCGGCCCTTGAACACAGTCACCGATGGCATACACATTCGGCAGATTGGTTTTCAAATGACCATCCACCGCTACCCGGCCACGCTCATCAATTTTCAAACCAAGGGCTGGATCAGCGATATCACGCGTATTCGCTCTACGGCCAACTGCCACGATGAGGCGGTCTACTTCAATTTCCTGCTCGCCGTTTTTGTCGTTATAAGTCACGGTTAAACCGTTCTCACCGACGTCCACTGCAGCAACTTTAGAGCTTAAACGAATATCTAAATTCTGCTTTTTGAACTGAAGCGCAGCTGCTTTAGCCACGTCACGATCTGCGACTGCCAAGAAATCATCTAAGGCTTCTAAGACCACCACTTCCGAACCTAAGCGACGCCAGACACTGCCCATTTCTAAACCGATGACACCTGCACCGATTACACCTAAACGCTTCGGAATAGTTTCCCAATCCAAAGCACCGGTCGAATCGACGATGCGCTCATCCAACCATTTAGCAATAGGCAACTCGATAGAAGTTGAGCCAGTCGCAATAATGATATTTTTGCCCGCATGAGTCGTGACTGCACCATCATGCCCAGTCACCTGAACTTGATTACCAGCCAGCAATTTGCCACGGCCTTGCAACCAAGTAACACCATTGGCTTGGAACAGTTGAGCAATACCACCTGTCAATTGCTGAACAATCTTATCTTTGCGTGCCACCATTTGTGCAACGTCAATTTTTAGACCGTCTACTGTAATGCCATGATCAGCATTGTAGTGTTCAATTTCTTCATAGCGCTCTGAGCTTTCTAAGAGTGCTTTGGAAGGAATACAACCTACATTCAAACAAGTACCACCTAACGCAGGTTTACCTTGCTTATTAATCCACTCTTCGACGCAAGCAGTTTTTAAACCTAATTGCGCACAACGGATAGCCGCGACATAACCGCCGGGGCCACCACCAATGACTACAACATCAAAATCACTCATGCCTTAGCCTCACACGTCCAGTACGATACGAACTGGATTTTCGACCAATTCTTTAATGGTTTTGAGGAAAGTGACTGCGCCTTGACCGTCAACAATCCGATGATCATAAGACAGAGCCACATACATCATGGGGCGAATAACGATTTCATCATTGACAACGACAGGACGTTTTTGAGTCGCATGCATCCCCAAAATCGCGCTTTGAGGAGGGTTAAGAATTGGGGTTGACATTAACGACCCAAAAACGCCCCCGTTGGTAATCGTGAAGGTGCCACCTGACAAATCAGCCATATCTAACTTGCCTGCTTTCGCTTTCTTCGCAAAATTAACAATGCTAGCTTCGATATCAGCCAGACCTAAATGCTCTGCACTACGTAATACCGGAACCACTAAGCCACGCTCAGAGGAAACGGCAATACCTACGTCACAGTAATTGTGATACACAACATCATTGCCATCAATGAAGGCATTAATTTCAGGGAAGCGTTGTAAAGCAATCGTGGCTGCTTTGACGAAAATCGACATAAAGCCTAAACGAGAACCATGTTTCTTCTCGAATGCATCTTTATATTCATTACGAATATCCATGATCGGCTGCATATCAATTTCATTGAAAGTGGTCAGCATCGCTGTGGATTGTTTCGCTTCTAATAAGCGCTCAGCGATACGGGCACGCAAGCGGGTCATCGGTACACGATTTTCACCACGCTCGCCGACTGGCACGACTGGCGCTTTAGGTGCAACCGGTGCTGGAGCAGCGGCAGCAGGTACTGGAGTAGCAGGTTTAGCAGCAGATACGTCTTCTTTGAGAATACGGCCATCTTTGCCCGAACCATTAACATCAGAACGATTCACACCGGCTTCATCCATCGCCTTACGGGCAGCAGGGCCTGCTTTTGCATCGGTAGCAACAGCAGCGGGGGCAGCTTCAGGAGCGGCAGCCACTGGAGCAGGAGCAGAGGGGGCAGCAGCAGCGCCAGCCTCAATTTTGCCTAAGAGCTGACCACTAGTTACAGTAGAACCTTCGGGTTGGCTAATTTCAGCCAGGACGCCTGCTACAGAAGCAGGAACCTCTAGCACAACCTTGTCGGTTTCGACTTCAACCAGAACTTCGTCTAGTTTAACCGCATCACCTACTTTTTTATGCCAGGTAACAACGGTCGCATCAGCAACAGACTCAGGCAATACCGGGGTTAAAATTTCACTACTCATCCTGTCCTCATCCTCTATCGGTTCGTTTGGCGGTTATGTGGTTTTGATAAACCATCTGGTAATGATAGTGACTGTTTTTAGAGTATTCTGTCCATGAATTAGCAAACATGTTCACGGTGATGTAGTGTCATAGAGAAATCCATGATTAGACTCGATGACTGACTCCTAAAACCAGCCCTCACAAGAAGATTGTCGACATTATACGCCCGAATGTACCACTGTCAAATCAAACAGGCTTTTATTGTCGACAAAACAACAGGATTTGCTAAAAAGCAGCAGGATTGGAAAACGCTTAGAATGAAAAGAAGATTAAGCGGGCGACAAGCAGACTACTCTCTACTTTTAGTGGTAGAGAGTAAGTTTGTTGGTTGGAGATTTTGTTTAAAACTTCACAAGTTTAGCTGGCGAAGTTGTTAACCAAAAATACCTTTCAACATAAAAAAGAAAAGTATGGATAGTATAGCGCCTGCTGGCAAAGTGACAACCCACGACATAAAAATATTACCGACTATCCGCATATCAATGGCGGCAATCCCACGTGCGAAGCCAACACCTAAGATAGCCCCCACTAAAGTATGCGTGGTCGAAATCGGCAAACCCGTATAAGAAGCGACTACCACAGTTGAAGCCGTAGCGAATTCAGCAGCAAAACCACGAGTCGGCGTTAGCTCGGTAATTTTCTTGCCTACTGTCATCATTACCTGATAACCAAAAGTAGCCAATCCCAATACAATTCCAATCGCTCCCACTAAGAGCACCCAACTGGGTACAGCTGATTTTGCAGCTAATTGACCGCCTTCATTTACCATACTGATAATGGCCGACATCGGGCCTACTGCATTGGCAACATCGTTTGACCCATGCGCAAAAGCCATCGCTGAGGCCGTGAAAATCATTAATACGCCGAAGATTTTCTCTACGTTGGCGAAATGGAAAGTTTTATCCGCTTGTTCATCAAACTTAACACGCCGAATCAGCATAGCGCCCAGAATCGCTACCAGTAAACCAACACTGATGGCGATCAGAATCTCTAGGCCGGTTGGAATATTCAAACCTACGTGCGCTAACCCCTTTTTGACTGTGACTAGCGATAAAATAAAACCGACTGCAAATAAATAATAAGGCCCATAGCGTCGTGCATTTTGCAGCGGCTCTTTAGTATCCAACACTAATTTATGAATACTGGTGAAGACCAAGAAAGCCAATACGCCTGCAATAAATGGAGAAAATACCCAACTAGTGGCAATCGTTCCGACCGCTCCCCAACTTACCGCATCAGTGCCCACACCCACCGCAGCAAAACCGACGATTGCACCAACAATACTATGCGTAGTAGAAACTGGCCAACCTTGGAAAGACGCAATCGTCAACCAAATCCCCGCAGATAATAAAGAAGCCAACATCCCCCACACTAAATACTCAGGATGCGCATCGAAGGCTTCAACAGATACAATGCCACTGCGAATCGTATTGGTCACTGCGCCGCCTGCCAAATAAGCGCCAGCAAATTCAAATATTGCTGCAATAATCAGGGCTTGTTTAATCGTTATCGCACGGGAGCCGACCGAAGTGGCCATTGCATTCGCCACATCATTAGCACCAATCCCCCAAGCCATGAAAATTCCGAACGCACCTGCTAAGAAGATATAAACTGTATTTACATCGCTAAACCATTCCATCGCTTTAACTCCTTAGCGTGCCAGCATTAATTGCAGTCGAGTTCCGACACGCTGTGCATCATCTGCCACCCTCCCCGTCCACTCAATCAAGCGGTAGGTAAACATCACATCCGTAGCACGCAGGCTATCTTCTAAATCAAATAAGATATTGCGCAGATCAACTTGCTTGCGGTCGGTGGTTTGCTCAATACGACCTAGTTCTTTGATCATGTCCTCGACACGCTCAACCTCGAGGCCACGGAAGCCCGTTTCGACTAAGGACTCCAATTCATTAATGACCAGCAGAGCTTGCTCAACCGCTTTTACGGTTTGCGCGGTATAAGCCAAAAACAATGCCTGCATATTTTCAGGTAGCTGCATTTTGCGCCCAACGACTAAACCAGCTATATCCTTAGCTTGATTAATCACGGCATCCTGCATCATCAAGACATCGAGCAGATCACGCCGATCCACCGGCATGAACAAGCCTTTTGGTAAGTGATGGCGCAAAGCATGCTTCATATCATCCGCATCGTGCTCAGCTTGCACAATCGACTGCTGCTCGACCTTCACCTGCTCAAGATTGCCTGCATTCATCGCTTCCACTAAAGGAATCAGATGTTGCACACCAGCACATACTTTCTGCATATGCTCTTGCAAAGGACGGATTGGAGAATGGCCAAATAGACCTGCCATATAATTGGATATAGCCATAAGAAATCACCCTAGGGTTTGTAGGATTAGTGACGGGCGATTATGACAATTGTGAAATTTTTATGAAAGATTTATTACAAACTAACTACGGCGAACTCAGTAGCAGTAAAAGCTACTACTGAGTCAAGCAGACTTAAACGGAAGCGATGCGTTCAATCGCTTTTTCGAGATTTGACATGCTCGTCGCAAAAGACATACGAATATAACCCGGAGCACCAAAGGCAGAACCTGGCACCATGGCTACGCCAACCTTATCCAGTAAATAACTAGATAGTGCAGTATCATCTGCCAAACCTAAACGCTGAATCATCCCTTCCACATTTGGGAAACTATAAAAAGTGCCTGCGGCTGCTAAGCAATCCACACCCTCGATTTTATTCAAACTAGAGCAGACAAACTGATGACGCTTTTCAAAAGCATCCACCATCGTGCGAATGAAGGATTGATCGCCCGTTAAAGCGACCATCGCTGCATACTGAGAAATCGAACTTGGATTAGAAGTACATTGTGATTGCACATCTGCCATCGCTTTAACTAAAGGAGCAGGCCCTGCTGCATAGCCGATCCGCCAGCCAGTCATTGCATAGGCTTTAGAAACACCATTCAACACCATCGTGCGTTCATATAAATCTGGGCAAGCACTCAAGATATTCACAAACTGTTGATCACCAAACAAGGTGTGCTCGTACATATCATCGGTCGCAATTAGCACGTGTGGATGCTTGCGCAGCACTTCACCCAAAGCCTTTAACTCATCCGTGGTATAAGCCATGCCGGTTGGGTTGGACGGACTATTGATCACCAATATTTTAGTTTTAGGCGTAATCGCTGCTTCTAATTTAGCGGCTGTTAGCTTGAGATGCTCTTCCTGAGTGGTCGGCACAATCACGGGCGTACCATCCGCTAGCAACACCATATCAGGATAAGAAACCCAGTAAGGTGCTGGAATGATCACCTCATCCCCTGCTCCGATAAACGCTTGGCAGAGGTTGTAGAAACTTTGCTTACCGCCTGAAGAGACAATGATTTGATTCGGCTTATAATCTAAAGCGTTTTCATTGTTGAACTTATTAATAATCGCTTGCTTGAGTTCAGGCGTACCGTCAACTGCCGTATAGCGCGTCTTACCGGTATGAATCGCTTCAATCCCTGCTTCTTGAATATGCTGAGGGGTATCGAAATCGGGTTCACCAACGCTTAGGCTAATAATATCGCGGCCTTGTGCTTTCAATTGGGCAGCTAAGGCACTCATCGCCAGAGTGGGTGAAGGTTTAATGCGCCCGATGCGCTCTGCAAGCTGAATGTTCACTTTTTATAAATCAACCATTTACATTATTTTCAAACAACAAGGTAAGCGAACAACTGCTTACCATCCCTTTGTATGCCACGCGGGTGCTTATGTTAGCCGCTCACAAGCTAGAAAAATAGCAAGCCTTTATACTTTCTCTGCTACTAAATTTTATCTATGCAGAGTTTTAATGTTTAAGTTTAGCCAAAGCTCATCGGATTTTTTGCTTCTCAGCTATTAAATTCAAGGCTGTGATCAAGCTTGGCTCCTCTCTAAAGAAGACTGCAATTAAATCACAGGCTTAATGACCTGCATCAAGATAGTTGTGATTTAAAAGACTTAGGATAGTTTCATTCGAAACAATCTTTACTTGAGGATCAAGCAATGAACAAAGCATTAGTTGCAGGTTTAGCGTTAGCCACCGCAGTCAGTACCCAAGCTTTCGCTTATGAACAAGGTGATATCGTGGTACGTGTTGGTGCTGCTATGGTGCACCCTGCAGGTGATGGCGCTTTAAATGGTGCTTTAGATGTAGGTAACAACACTCAATTGGGTTTAGATGGCACCTACATGCTGAATAATCAATTAGGGATCGGCGTGTTAGCAGCAACCCCGTTTAAACATGACATCACTCTAAACGGCAAAAACATCGGCTCAACCAAGCACTTACCGCCAACCGTCACGCTGCAATATCATTTCAATACGAATACCCAGTTCCATCCTTATGTGGGTGCAGGTGTGAACTACACCCAATTTTTCACTGAGCGCTCTAGCTTAGGCAACTTGGAATTAGCCCATTCGTTTGGCCCGGCGATTGAAGCAGGCTTCGATTATGAGTTGAGCAAAAATTGGGGTGCAAATTTAGGTATTTGGTATGCCGACATTGACACTAAAGCGAAACTCAACGGTGCGAAACTAGACACCGTTAAAATTGACCCTGTCGTTTATATGATCGGTGCTTCTTACAAGTTCTGATAGCTCCTAGCTGTTTTCCATTCCGCAGTACATTGCCTGTCTGTCATGGGGATGGTTCGACTAGCCAGCATTCCGTGTTCGCTGGCTAGTCGATTTTTAAATCCCCAGCACCCATAAAACGAACAATAACCGTACAAAATCGCCGTTTATCCGCTTAAAACCTTAAATTCATGCTAAAATCTCTGCATTATTTGGAGGTTTGCATGCGTGCTGCTAATCAATTTAGTTTGAATACCGATTACCAACCTGCGGGCGATCAGCCCCAAGCGATTGCTTCCTTATTGGATGGTTTGAACCAAGGTTTAGTCAATCAAACCCTCTTGGGGGTCACTGGCTCTGGCAAGACCTTTACGATGGCGAATATCATCCAAGCAACGCAGCGCCCCGCGATTATTCTCGCGCACAATAAAACGCTGGCAGCACAGCTGTATGGAGAGTTTAAGGAATTCTTTCCGCAAAATGCGGTGGAATACTTTGTCTCCTATTACGACTACTACCAGCCAGAAGCTTATGTCCCTTCCAAAGATATCTATATCGAGAAGGACGCTTCGATCAATGATCACGTTGAGCAAATGCGCTTATCTGCCACTCGCAATTTGTTTGAACGCAAAGACGTTGTCATCGTTGCTACGGTCTCAGCGATTTATGGTTTGGGCGATCCTGAATCGTATCTAAAAATGCTACTGATTCTGGTGCGCGGCGATAAGATTGATCAACGTACTCTGCTGCGGCGCATGGCTGAACTCCAATACACGCGCAATGATATCGACTTGCAGCGTGGTACTTTTCGAGTGCGCGGCGATGTGATTGATATTCACCCTGCGGACTCGGACAAAGAAGCGATTCGCATTGAGCTATTTGATAATGAAATTGAAAATCTCAGCTACTTTGACCCCCTTACCGGTGAAGTTTTGCGCCGCGTGCCACGCTTAACGATTTATCCAAAAACACACTATGTCACCCCACGCGAAGTACTAGTCGGAGCGGTTGACAAGATTAAAGATGAGCTGCGTGAGCGCCTGATTGTTTTACGCAATGAAAACCGCTTAGTGGAAGCCCAACGCCTCGAACAACGCACGATGTATGACATGGAAATGATCATGGAAACCGGCTATTGCTCAGGGATCGAAAACTACTCGCGCTATTTATCCAAACGTGCACCCGGCGAAGCTCCACCTTGTTTATTCGATTATTTGCCCAAAAATGCTTTGGTGTTTGTGGATGAATCACATGTGACGATTCCACAATTTGGTGGCATGTATAAAGGTGACCGCTCACGCAAAACCACACTGGTTGAATATGGCTTCCGCTTGCCTTCAGCACTCGATAATCGCCCGCTCAAATTTGAAGAGTTCGAGCGCTTAATCCCGCAAGCCATTCACGTATCTGCCACCCCCGGCGCTTATGAGCTGGAGCATTCAGATAATGTAGCTGAGCAGCTAGTGCGCCCGACCGGTTTGATTGATCCGATGGTGGAAGTACGCCCAGTGCTTTCGCAAGTAGATGATGTGATGTCAGAAATCACCCTACGCGCGAAGAAAGATGAGCGCGTGTTAGTGACCACCTTGACCAAACGGATGGCTGAAGATTTAACCGATTATCTAATGGAACATGATATTCGTGTGCGCTATTTGCATTCGGATATTGATACAGTAGAGCGCGTAGAAATTATTCGCGATCTGCGTAAAGGCGAATTCGATGTCCTAGTCGGGATTAATTTATTACGGGAAGGTTTGGACATTCCCGAAGTGTCATTAGTGGCTATTTTAGACGCAGATAAAGAAGGTTTTTTGCGCTCCGAACGCTCGCTGATTCAGACTATGGGGCGGGCAGCACGGAACTCTGAAGGTAAAGCCATTCTCTACGGCGACAGAATTACCGATTCAATGCGTAAAGCTATCGACGAAACCAGTCGCCGCCGCCAAAAGCAGATTGAATTTAATGCTGAACACGGCATCACCCCGCAAACGATTCGTAAGCGTATCGCCGATGTGATGGAAGGCGCATATGGCAATGCCAAGCGCACTGATAAGAAAGGTAAAGGCCATAAAATTGCTGAGGAAGGTGCTGATTATCGCGCCATGAGTCCGGCTCAAGCGGTGAAAACCCTCAAACAGCTTGAGGAAAAGATGTTTGCACTAGCGAAAAATCTGGAATTTGAAAAAGCGGCAGCGGTACGTGATGAGATCTCTAAAGTACGAGCGCAGGTGTTTGGCTTGGATTAATCCCACAATGCCCCATTTAAATGAAGAGAAGCAGTTAGTAACTTGCTAGCTGCCTCTATTTAAAAAATCAGTGACTCTTATAACTGAGTTTATCCATGATGGCATACAGTACCCCTGAAACGACAAAGGTTAGATGAATCCCCACCATCCACATTAAATCACGATCAGTCAGATCTTTCACATCCATGAAACCTTTCAGCAGCTCAATCCCTGAAATCGCCACAATCGAGCCAATCAGCTTGATTTTGAGGTCGGTAAAACCAATCTGCCCCATCCAATCAGGACGATCCGTATGCCCATGTAAATCTTCCATTTTAGAGACGAAATTCTCATAGCCACTAAAAATGATGATGATCAGCAGATTCATAATCAAAGAAATATCAACAATCGACAAAACGCCCACTATAATTTCATTACCATCAGCAACCAAAATAGTTGAGGCTAACTCCCACAGTTGCTTCATTGCCTTAAATAACAACAAAACCATACTAGCCACTAAGGCTAAATAAATAGGTGCGCTCAACCAACGACTAACAAATAAGAAATGTTCAAAAGCACTTTCCAGCTTTTTCACTTTTCAGACTCCAGCTATCAATAAAGGGCGCTGAGTATAGCGAACTAAGGCTTAAAAGTTTAAATTCCCCTAGGCATTTTTCTGAACATGCGCACCTAAACAGGTTATGATGACTCACAAAAAATTACCCTCACAGGATAAGGCATGCCACAACAGCTACCACCACTGAATGCTTTGCGCGCTTTTGAAGCCGTTGCCCGCCACCAAAGCTTCACTAAAGCAGCTGAAGAGCTTTTTGTGACGCGTGCTGCGATTAGCCATCAAATTAAGCATCTTGAGGAGTTCCTAGGTGTAGAGCTAGTAGAACGGCATAATCGCTCTATTACCTTAACCAAAGCTGGCGAAGAGGCTTTACCTAAGCTACGTGAAGGCTTTAATACGCTCGCGGATGCAGTACATATCATGCGCTCGCAAAAGGGCAATGAGAGCTTGAGCGTGTGGATGGCGCCCTCGTTTGCTTCCAAATGGTTAGTGCCACGCCTGCATACTTTTTCGCAGCAGCATCCTGATATTGATATGCGCATTAGTGGCGAAGCTAAACTAGTCGACGCGACTGAACAGCACGGCGCTTTAGATGAATTATTTCGCGCGCATGAAATTGATGTAATGATTCGCTTTGGTCAAGGACATTACCCCAGCTGCTTAGTAGAAAAATTATTTTCTGTAGAAGCAGTGCCGTTATGCAAACCGTCCTTACTCACTGACAGCGAACACCCCTTACGCGAACCCAGCGATTTACGTTTCCATACGCTCTTACATGATGATACGCCGTATATAGGCCGCCCTAGCTGGGAACGTTGGCTAGAACTAGCTAAAGTAGAAGGCGTCGACTTTAAACGCGGCTTGCACTTCAATCATGTTTCTCTGGCGATGGAAGCAGCGCTGGATGGTCAAGGCGTGCTCTTAAGTATGGATGCTTTAGCGCGGCATGATATTGAGGCAGGACGTTTATGTATTCCCTTCCCACTCAGTATGCCGCTAGAACATGCTTATCATGTGATTCGTCCTAAATCCGCAACCACTAATCAACGTGCAGCCTCTGCCTTTATTGCTTGGGTGTTGGCTGAGGCTGAAGAGCAAGAAGAGAGTCGGCTAGCTTAACCACTGCCTGCTTGATTTCTGCATGAACAACCTGCCCCAGTTCAAGCTTTAATTGACTCGCTGCTTTAAGGGTTAACTGCGCCAATAACAACTCATTGCCTATTGGTACCTGAGCCAGAAGCTCTAGAAATAACACTAATTCCCGTAGCGGGTAATCGTCGTCACTAGCTACTTGCCTCGATTGAAATAGTACAAACTGAGCAGTACGCTAAATGCAAAGAACACCATTAAGGCGGCTAGGCTATGAGCGGCTTGATAATTCAGCGCCTCGACATGATTGTAAAGTTGTACTGAAACTACCCGTGTTTCCCCAGAAATATTACCACCCATCATCAGCACCACCCCAAATTCACCCACCGTATGCGCAAATCCTAAGACAATCGCAGTCAGAAAACCTTGTTTAGATAAGGGCAAAGCGACGCTAAAAAACACATCAAGAGGCCGTGCACCTAAAGTAGCTGCAGCTTCTAACAAACGCTTATCCAAGCTACTAAAGGCGGCCTGAATCGGCTGCACTACAAAGGGTAAAGAATACAACACTGAAGCGACTAATAAACCAGTAAAGCTAAACGGTAAAGTCTCTAAACCGATAGCTTGCATCGCCTGCCCTGCCCAACCTTTCGGCCCTAAGAACACTAACAAATAGAAACCTAAAACGGTTGGTGGCAATACTAAAGGTAAAGCTACTAGAGCATTCAAAGGCGATTTCCACCAGCGTTGGGTATGCGCTAAATGCCAAGCTAATGGAGTAGAAATTATTAATAGAATGAGTGTGGTTAAACCCGCTAGCTTTAGCGTTAAACTGATCGCAATCCAGTCTTCTGTACTAAGCATTAATTCGCTTTCGGCAAACCATAACCCGATTCAGTAATTAGCTTTTGAGCCTCTGTAGTTTTGAGAAAATCTAAAAAAGCGTTAGCTGCTTTATTATTTTTACCTTTATTTAGCAGCACTGCATCTTGCTGAATCGGTTGGTATAAATCTTCGGGCACTTGCCACATAGAACCCGCTGTTAACTGACCATCTTGCTGTATTTGCGACCAAGCGACCAAGCCTAATTCTGCATTGCCCGTAGCAACAAAATCATAAGTTTGGCTAATATTTTCGCCTTGGACTTGTTTAGCTGCCAAGCTTGCACTTAAACCCAATTTATCCAAAACTTCCAGCGCTGCCACACCATAAGGAGCAGTGTTTGGATTAGCGATTGCAATATATTTGAACTCATTCTTTTTCAAAACTTCGCCCTTATCATCCACATAATCCTTCGCGCTGCTCCACAAAACTAATTTGCCCAAAGCATAGGTAAATTGGCTAGCCACCACGGCTAATTGTGCATCAACGAGCTTTTTTGGGGTTTTGCTATCAGCGGAAAGGAACACCTCAAACGGTGCGCCATTTTCAATTTGAGCATAGAGCTTACCTGTTGCTCCCGTCGAAACCTTTAAATCATGCCCACTACTGGCTTTAAAAACAGGCGCTAAAATCTCTAACGGTTTAGAGAAATTGGAAGCTACTGCGACGTGGACTTCATCAGCATTGAGGGCAGCAGCATAGGCATGGCTAATCAAAACAAGGCTGATTAATCGCTTTTTCATGACCTACATTCCTTTAATTCTTAATTTGTTTAACTGCTTCTAGTTTGAGCGCTACCCGTACTTGCCGCTCACTATAAGCCGACAACTCTTTACGCGACACAGAGTGGCTATCAATCGGTGTGAGGAAATGCACTTCAATCAGGATTTTTGGCTCTGCCAAAATGGCCCAAAGATTTTGCGCTAAACTTTGCGGATTAAGATAAGGCACTAAAGGATGCGTTTGGCCTTGTGTAGTTAGATAATGAATAGCCACTGGCTGAATCGGTGCGCTGGCATTGACCGCAGCGGCAAATAAACGCGCATGAAACGGGAGAATATTAATATTGTCAGTCGTGGTGCCTTCAGGAAACATCAAAACCCGTTCTCGATGCTGTAAACGAGCTTCAATTTTTTCGCTCGCCCCTTTTGCGCCATCACGTTTGCCACGCTCAATGAATAAAGTCCCAGCCTTATCCGCTAGCCAGCCAATAATCGGCCAATCTTTCACTTCGCTTTTCGACAAGAAGGTGATTTCAGTCTGACCACCCAAGAGCGCAATATCCAACCAAGACACATGATTGGATGCTAACAAACTACCGACTGGAGCAGGATCACCATAAGCCGTGACCTGCCCGCCGACAATCCGCACTATCCGCCCTAGCCACCAGCGTTTAAGGCGTTGGTAGCTAGGATCAGTGGAAGGACGGCGCAAGATGCCTGCACAGAGAGTCGTAATAAGAACGCCGACTAAGACATGAAAACCTAGAATGATAAATCGAAATAAACGCCTTAGTAGTCTCACCGGAATCTCATCACCTTACATTAAGCAGCCGCATCTGCTCCTAATTTAGGGCGGTTAGTGTGACGTACATCCTTACCTTCCACCAAATAAATTACGTATTCGCAGATATTCTTGCTGTGATCACCGATCCGCTCTAACGAGCGTGCACACCATAAAACATTCAGACTATCCCGAATTGTGCGCGGATCTTCCATCATATGTGTCAACAGCTGGCGCGATAATACATCAAACTCAGCATCAATTTGCATATCACTTTCGGCAATTTGCAGCGCGGTAACGGCATCCATGCGCGCCATTGCATCCAAAGTACGGCGCAACATTTCACGCACATGGTCGCCCAAATGCTTTAAAGCAGTATGCAGTGAAGTGGCTAAACCTTCGGTTGAAATGGCATGGCGAGCAATCTTTTCCGCTTCATCACCAATCCGCTCTAAATCAGTGACCGACTTGATAATGCTAATCACAAGACGCAAATCACCCGCTGCCGGTTGGCGACGCGCAATAATTTGCGTACAAGCATCATCAATTTCAACCTCTAAGCGATTGACCCGATAGTCCGAGTAGGCAACTTCTTCGCCTAATTGACTATTATTTTCCATCAACGCACGTAAGGCTTTACCCAACTGCTCTTCAACCAAACCACCCATCTGTAAAGACTGGTTACGCAAATTTTCCAACTCTTGGTTGTACTGATGCGAAGTATGCTGACCGATGTCCATCGGAAAACTCCTTATATTTTATAAATTTGGACTAACCAAAACGCCCTGTAATATAGTTTTCTGTCAAACGATGTTGAGGATTCGTAAAGACAGTGTTCGTTTTATTCACTTCCACCAAATAGCCTAAGTGGAAATACGCAGTCCGTTGCGAAATCCGCGCAGCTTGTTGCATCGAGTGAGTAACGATACAGATCGTAAAGCTTTGGCGAAGTTCATCAATCAGCTCTTCAATCGTTGCGGTCGCGATCGGGTCAAGCGCTGAAGTTGGCTCATCCATCAAGATGACTTCTGGGCTAACTGCAATCGCCCGCGCAATACACAAACGCTGCTGCTGACCACCTGACAAGCCTGTGCCGGGTGACTGCAAACGATCTTTAACTTCATTGAATAGGCCGGCTTTCTTCAAACTCTCTTCTACAATGTCATCCAACTCGCTGCGATTACTCGTCAAGCCATGAATGCGTGGACCATAGGCCACATTGTCATAGATCGATTTCGGGAAAGGATTCGGCTTTTGGAACACCATCCCAACCCGTGCACGCAACAATACGGGATCTTGTTCTTTGGCATAAATATCTTCGCCATCTAATAAGAGCTGGCCCGTGACTTTACAACCATCAATCGTGTCATTCATGCGATTCAAGCAGCGTAAGAAGGTCGACTTACCACAACCGGAAGGGCCGATCATGGCAATCACTTCATTCTTGCCAATATCCAAATCCACCCCAAAAATCGCCTGCTTGGCTTGGTTGTAAAATACATCGACATCACGCGTGTAGAATTTAGGGTCATCTAAGAATGGCACACCCACGGGTTGAGTGGCCAGCTTCAGCTCTTCAACGATGGTCTGAATATCAAGCGGTTGATCTTTAGAGCTCGCTGCTGAGGCATCCTTTGGAGTCGGAAGTGTCATAGTATTGTTTGTCAAAGCTACAGTGTTCATAGGCTTACCAGCGTCTCTCAAATCTTTTACGTAACAGAACTGCCAGCAAGTTCATCATCACTAGGAAGAATAACAGGACAAGAATGGCAGCGGAGGTTTTTTCAGTAAAGGCACGTTCTGGGCTATCTGACCACAGATAAATTTGTACCGGTAAAATCGCCGCAGGATCAGTGATACCGTGGGGAACATCCACAATGAAAGCCACCATCCCGATCATCAGGAGCGGAGCGGTTTCACCTAGCGCATGCGCCATGCCGATAATCGTGCCAGTCAAAATACCGGGCATCGCTAACGGCAACGTATGATGAAACACGGTTTGTACCCGTGAAGCACCCATGCCATAGGCGGCTTGGCGAATTGAAGGGGGTACTGATTTTAAGGCAGCACGGCTGGCGATAATAATCGTAGGTAAGGTAATCAAGGTGAGCACCAAACCACCTACCAACGGGGTCGAGCGCGGCACTCCAAAGAATTGGATAAAGACGGCTAAGCCTAACAAACCAAATACAATCGACGGCACAGCTGCGAGGTTATTAATATTGACTTCGATGAAATCTACCAAGGAGTTGTTCTTGGGTGCGAATTCTTCTAAATAAATCGCGGCTGCCACTCCAATCGGGAAAGCTAAACTCATGGTCACCAGCATGGTATAGAAGGAACCCATCAGCGCACTCAAAATACCGGCTTGTTCTGGCTCACGCGAATCACCTGAAGTGAAGAATGGCACATTGAAGCGGCGCTCGATTTCGTTTTTAGCTTCTAAATCATCGATCCAAGCCAATTGGAAATCCTTAATCCGCCGATCGGCTTCCGGTTGGTTGCGATCAATATTGCCCTTCATATAGGTGTCAATATCATCATCTGCCATCACCCAAAGGATTTGCTGAGTACCGATTAACTGAGGATTTTCCATGACTTGTTTTTGCAAATCATAAGCAGCACTTGAGCTAACCAATTTTTTCAAAGCAATCTTTTGCTTGCGCTCCGTGACACCGGGGAAGCGTGCATTTAAAGCATTCATCACCACGGTTTCGTAGCTGGCTGCACGCAACTTCTCTTGAGGAGCAGCTGCATCTACGCCTAAAGCGTCAGCACTCAAATTCACCTCTAGTTTCATGTAAGTTTGAGTGAAGGCGGGGAAACCTTGCATAAAAATAGTGGTTAAGAGAATAGCCAAGAAGGACAAACTCAGCACAATCGAGGCCAAGCCATAGAAGCGGAAGCGTTTTTCACGCGCATAACGCTTAGCCAGACCGGCACGAACTAATTCAGTTTTATTACTCATGTTCCGGCTCCCGTTTAATCGTACTGCTCGCGGTATTTGCGCACAATCCGCAAGGCCACGATGTTCAAAATCAAAGTGAGTACGAATAAGGTTAAACCTAAGGCAAAGGCCGCTAGGGTTTTCGGACTATCGAACTCTTGGTCACCGGTCAACAGCGTAACGATTTGTACGGTAACCGTGGTCACTGCCTCCAAAGGATTCGCCGTCAGATTCGCGGATAAGCCAGCAGCCATCACCACGATCATGGTTTCACCAATCGCCCGTGAAGCTGCTAACAGGAAAGCCCCCACAATACCGGGTAAAGCAGCCGGCAGAATGACTTGCTTAATGGTTTCAGAACGAGTTGCACCCATGCCATACGAGCCATCACGCATCGCTTGTGGGACAGCATTAATCACGTCATCCGAAAGTGAAGACATGAAAGGAATAATCATCACGCCCATGACTAAACCAGCGGCTAAAGCACTCTCAGAAGCCACCGTTAAACCTATTGCTTCGCCGATATTACGAATGAACGGAGCTACGGTTAAAGCGGCAAAGAAACCATAGACAACCGTTGGAATCCCAGCCAATACTTCTAAGCCGGGTTTGACCCAAGCACGTACGCGCTTACTGGCATATTCAGATAAATAAATCGCCGACATCAAACCGACCGGAACCGCAATCGCTAAGGCAATGACGGAGATCAGCAGCGTACCGGCAAATAAAGGAATCATGCCGAAGCTACCCGAGCCACCGACTTGGTCACTACGAATCGCCGTTTGTGGACTCCAATGCGTGCCAAATAAAAACTCAGTAATGGGAATAGCTTGGAAGAAACGCATCGACTCAAACAACACCGACAGCACAATCCCCAAAGTTGTCACAATCGCAATCGAAGCACAGAGCATCATTAAACCCACAATGACTTTCTCTACCTGATTACGGGCGCGGAATTTTGGAGCAATCTTGCGTAATGCCCAGAAAATACCGAAGCCTGCTAAAGCAAATACCAACACGGTTTTCATCAGGTTGCTATTGGCTTGCAAATCCATATAACGGCGGGCGGCTTCCTGTTGCGCAGGCTCAGCGGTAGCATCAATAGTGCCCGCTTTCGCCATGCTTTCCACACGATTCATGAATAAATTAATCGTGGTTTCATCGGAGCTTTGAATTTCAGCAGGCAAGCTAGAAACAACGTTCTGGCTAATGAAGGTAGGGCTAAAGAATGACCATAACATCAAGGAAAACAACGAAGGCAATAAACACCAGACCACTACCAAATGACCATAATAGCCTGGTAATGAATGCAGTTTATTAGCCCCACGATTACCCTCTGATACGGCCAAAGCTCGCTTACGCCCAAAGAAGTAGCTGAAAGCAGCTAACACCAGCAGTAAAAGCAAGATGATTGACGTATTCATACGTGTGTGTACCACAGCAGGGAAAGAGGTTTTGCAGTAGGCAGCAAAGTCACGTAGACAAGCGAATGCTGCTGCACGCGGATCATACTGAGACTTTATGACAACTTTATGACAAAGTTACCAGCCAGCCTCGCAAAAGAATGGGAGATAGCAAGCTATCTCCCTAGTGTTAACCTTAAAGCTAACTTGTTGTTAACTATTAAGTGTTAGTTAGAGAGACTCAAGAACCTTTAAGCTCTTAGCGCCGCTACCATTAGCAGTACGCTCCGCTTCTGGCATGGGGATCATACCTTTTTCTGCTAAATAACCCGTGTCCCCCCAAGCAGCATCGCTCGTCAGTTCAGTCACGAACTCTTCGATGCCTTTGACAGTACCTACGTGCTCTTTCTTCACATAAATATAGAGAGGGCGTGAAACAGAATACTTACCTTCAGCAATGTTCTCGAAAGTAATCTCCACACCTTCAACAGCTGAGCCTTTCACTTTGTCAGAGTTTTGCTCTAAGAAACTGAAACCAAAAATACCGACCGCTTTCGGGTTAGCTTGCAGCTTTTGGACGATCAGATTGTCATTCTCGCCTGCTTCGATGTACTTGCCATCTTCACGCATGCTATTGCAGATAGCTTTAAATTTATCGCTCTCTTCTTTTTCCAGCTTTTTAATCGCTGGGAAGCTTTTGCAACCTTCGTGCATAACTAACTCAACGAAAGCATCGCGCGTACCTGAAGTAGGTGGTGGGCCTAATACTTCGATCGGTGCATCAGGTAACTCAGCATTGATTTCCTTCCAAGTTTTGTAAGGGTTAGGAATCAACTTCAGATTGCCAGTGACTGCATCCATATTACCGCCAGTAGTCTCTGGAACTTCTTTCGCAAGCGCTAAGAACAAGTCACGGCGAGTGAACTTATAAGTATCCGCCGCTTTAGCATTGGCAATTGCGATACCGTCGTAGCCAACTTTGATTTCAACAGGGCTAACGCCGTTCTTTTTGCAATCCGCCAATTCACTTTCTTTAATCCGGCGCGATGCACCCGTCATATCAGCAGTTTCAACGCCAGCACCTTCGCAGAACAGTTTCATACCACCGCCAGTACCGGTTGATTCCACTTTAGGTGCTGGATTGCCCGTTTTCTTCGCATAAGTTTCAGCAACCGCTGTTGCGAAAGGATAAACCGTTGAAGAACCAACGATTGAGATATTGTCACGAGCTTGAGCAGCACTAGTAGCAACCAGCAAGCCCGCTGCGATAGCCATAGACAGTTTTTTCATTTCAGCGTTCTCCGTTCATTAAGCCTTTAGATGCTGCGCAGTGTAGGGCTTAAATATGACAGTGCTATGACAAACTGTCATTTTCAGTATTTATTTATTTGCCAATAAATTAAGCTATAAAATCTTTCAAGAACAATGACATCGAATATTCATTTAAGCGTCATTCACCTGCAGCAATCCACATTCACACTCGCTTTTATGTTGTTATTCTTGCTTGAGTGAATGTTTAGACTATGTCATGTGCTTCTAACTCCCCCCTTTCTCAACTGAGTACGCACTTGGCAGTGGTCACTGAAACTTGGCCGCCCGAAATTAATGGGGTAGCCCACACGATTAGCCAGCTAGTCAAGCAGCTAGAAGCACGCAAAGACTATCAAATCAGCTTGATTCGCCCTCGGCAAAACTCAGCTGAAACCGCCCTTCACACAGAAAACTTTCAAGAATTATTAGTGAGTGGTTTTCGGCTGCCGTTTTATCAGCAAGTCCGCTTAGGCTATCCACACTACTTAGGCTTAAAGCGCACCTGGCAAGCTACACGCCCTGATTTAGTCCAAATTGTCACCGAAGGCCCTTTAGGCTATGCGGCGCTCAAAGCAGCACTTAGTTTAGACATACCCGTGATCAGTGACTTTCATACTCACTTCGATCAATACAGTCATTATTATCGCCTAGCCAAACTCAATTCACTGGCAGAACGCTATCTGCGATCCTTGCACAATCAAACGCTCTTAACTTTAGTACCTACACAAGAGCTACGTCGCCAGCTAATTGCCAAAGGCTATCAGCGCTTAGCCGTGGTAGAACGTGGCATTGATAAAACTTTATTTAACCCACAACGCCGTAGCAATGAATTGCGAGCCAATTTAGGTATTAGCCCCAAACAATTGCTAGTGACCCTCGTATCACGCCTGGCTCAGGAAAAAAATCTGGATTTAGCTTTTACTGCATTTCGAGCGATTCAAAGCGCTATTCCTGACGCTCGTTTTTTAGTAGTGGGTGACGGCCCAGACCGCGCACGTCTGCAAGCAATGCATCCAGACTGCTTATTTGTCGGTATGCAAACTAAAGAAGCTTTAGCGGCTCACTATGCCAGTGGTGATCTCTTTATCTATCCAAGCACCAGCGAAACGTTTGGTAATGTCGTGATTGAGGCGATGGCGAGTGGCCTGCCCGTAGTGGCCTTTGATTATGCAGCAGCGCATCAACACATTCGCCATCAAGAAAATGGTTGCTGTGTAGCACTGTATGACAGCACAGCGTTTATTCAAACAGCCGTCAAGTTGGCGCTTGATCCTGCATTACGCCAGCACCTAGGCCAACAAGCTCATCTCAGCACCCAAAACTTAAGTTGGCAGCAGGTCGCCAACAGCTTACACCAGACTATTCAAACCCTACTTCAGGAGCTCAAACATGAAACTGCTTCATCAATTGAATGCGCGTGAGATTCCGTTGTGTGTCCTTCTTAACCGTATCAACCGCTTGCGCCCGATTAGCCGTTTTTTTGCAGGCATTAGCCGCTTAGGTAATGGCATCTTCTGGTACGCACTGATGCTCATGCTGCCACTTATTTATGGCTGGCCTGCTATGTATGTATCGCTACACATGGCGGTGGTCGGTTTAGTCGGCTTAATCATTTACAAAGTTTTAAAAGGCTCGACTTTACGTGTGCGCCCCTATCACTACAGCAATGCTATTTTTCAAAATGTAGCCGCGCTGGATCAGTTCAGCTTTCCTTCTGGACATACCTTACATGCCGTCGGCTTTAGCTTAGTGCTGCTGCATTACTATCCAGAATGGGCTTATTTAGTCATTCCTTTTGCCATCTTGACTGCACTCTCACGCATCGTATTAGGCTTGCACTATCCCAGCGATGTACTGATGGGAGCTTTGATTGGTACTTGTCTTGCGTTCAGCAGCTTTTTAGCACTGGCTTAGCATGAATAACTTAAAGAGGAGAGCCTAATGGAACGACTACGCCCTGTGACTTTAGAAGGCAAACTGATTCGTTTAGAACCTTTAACCAAATGGCATGCCCCTGACTTATTAAAAGCCGCCCGCGATGAATCGATTTGGAAGTATATGTTCTATGGCAATTTAGCTGAACCGCAGCACATGAATAACTTCATCAGTAAGGCTATTAGCCTGCGTGATGCAGGGACGGATTTACCTTTTGCGGTGATTCATAAAGACACTGATCAAGCGATTGGCTGTACGCGCTTTCGGGATATTTGCCTCAAACATTTCAAACTAGAAATTGGTGGTACATGGTATGCCAGTGACTACCAACGCAGCGGTGTGAATTTAGAAAGCAAATACCTGTTAATGCGCCATGCGTTTGAAACCTTTGGTATTTTGCGCGTGCAATTCAAAACAGATATTCGCAACCTGCGCTCGCGCCAATCCTTAGAAAAAATGGGTGCTGTCCCCGAAGGCATCTTAAGGCGCAGCGCGATTATGCCGGATGGGGTGATCCGTGATACCTTGATTTGTAGCATTCTCGATACCGAATGGGACACAGTAAAACAAGGCTTAGAACGCCGTATGGAACACTATCATTATGGCTACCACCTAGATTACCGCAGCAACAGCTTGCCAAACTGGGTTAGCCCAAACTCAGCAAGCACCTAGCTGCCCCTGCTTGATAGGTTGGCAACCCCAGCCTATTTCAACAGCGGCGAATATTCTGGCTTGTAATTGCCCACAGGATAAGCTTGGCTGTCATCAATCCTGGTACGGGTATTGCCTGCTCGATACGTGAAACTAGCCGGATCATCCAACTCCACCGCACGCTTTGCTGATAACGCGCAGCGGCTGCCAGTGCTTCTTGTGGTGGTGATGGGTAAAGAAAAACACCTTGGATATTGCCATTAGCTTGCAGATGTTTGCCCTTAGCAGTCAGCTCGCGCATTAAGCGCTGGCGCAAAGCTGGTGCTTGTTGGAAAGCGGATGCATTTAGCTTACCCAATGGCAGCCAATCCGCGCTATAACCCTGCACTTGGCGAAGCTCTTGCGCCAACCAAGTTTCAATCGAGTATTCGAGCTGGAAATTACCGATACGTGGCTCCGCACCTGCTTGCGGATTGTATTGCCTAGCTCCGCTTTATACACCGCGTTCGTATGGCAATATTGGCCAGTATTCTGCACTCCGCGCGAGGTTTCGGTATAGCACTGCGCCGAAATTTGTGGATACGGATTACTAAAGCGCAACGGGCTGATCACTGAGCCTTGTAAACCAATACCCGTACCCAGTTGAGTTGGGCTGATAGACTCGCTTTGATCCTGACAAGCACTCAGCAACACAGCACTGCTTACTAACAGGCAAACAACTAATTTCATGGGAGAATTTCCATAAAAAAGGCCAATGACTTGCATCACTGGCCTCAAAGAGAAGAACACTCGAACTTTTATTATGCAATGAAAAACAAACTGCTTATTTAATCGCAGGCAAGCCGCTGATATAGCCCACATTGGCATCGAATTTGTCGATCTTCGCTAAGGCAGCATCTACCACCGCATTCGTGCCGGTATCCCAGTCGCCATGATGTTGGCTATTGCTCATGATATAAGCATGACCGTTTAAGTCTTCCAGCACTTGCAAGCCGGTATTCTCACCACCGGCAACCGCACTCAAAATCCGCGTCAATTTCTTGGTATCAACGTTATACGCCCAGACGAAATTATTCACATGCATCCCAGAGTCTTCACCGATGAATAAGGTACGCATCTTTTCAGCGAAGAAAATATTATCGGTATTCGCGATTTTGTCTGGATTAGCGGTATTGCCTAAAGCGTCGGCTGTGCTGATTGGCTCGCCTAATAAAGCAGACTCAACATACATATTGCTGGCGACGTAAGCTGAGTTGATGGCATTGCCTGCGCTATCCTTTTGGCCAGATTTCATATCGGCTGAATAGGTTGCACCGGCTGAGTTCTTCGCTAATTTAATATCATTTGCTGGCTCACCCGTAGTATCAGTCATGCTGTCACGAATCGCCGACATCGCTACGTATAAGCGCTTGTCTTTATCATTGACAGCAATCCCTTCCATTTTGGTGAACTCAGTGGTTGCACCTTTGAGGGCTGCATAACGACGAGTTTCTAAGAAAGCAGCGGCTTTTTCTTGACCCGCACGCACAATTAAACACTCATCAGCCGTTGAACCAGAGCGCACCCGCTTATAGCCGGTTGGGCAAACTTCGCCAGTGGGTACGGCAGCATCAAAAATCGCGCTGAAACTCGCTGCATCCGCTAAAGCTTTAATTTCAGCATCCGTGCCATGCCCTAAATTCACCCACTTTAAATTGGCTTCACCGCCTGCATCAGCGCTGGTTTGTGTCCATTTGGCGGCATAGATCGTACCTGCTGATAAATCCCCCGATTTATCCGCTACGAACATCGCCATTAAACCGTGCGTGCCGTCATCACCGAAGTAGGCGGTTTTACCATCCGGCATGACTTTAGACATTTCCCAAGTACCACGTCCCATTGCATAGTGCTTAACCACTTTATTGGTGCCATCCGCGTTCACAGTGACTTCGGGGATAATGCCATGATGATACGGATTCGCGGTTTGCTCAGATTTATAATAGATTTCGTTTAAAGCCTTTAAACCGGCCGTTGTGGTGGTGTAATTGCTAGCTAACGGATTGTATTGCAGATCGTAATCTTCTTCTGAACCTAAATGCGTATTCCACGGTGTTTGCGAACCAAAGCACGGAATCCACAAGCCACTCACGCTAGAAAAATCAAGCGGACGCTGTGATTTAATGCTTAGCTTGCCATCAGCGGCTTGCGTCAAACCGGTCAATAACATGCTCATCGGCATCCGCGTATACCAACCTTCTTTGCTGTATGCAGTGCTGCCGTCAGACAATAACCAGTCATATTCTAAGTGGTTCACCAAGAATAAATTTCCGCCCACTTTTAATAAACTATTCGCATCCGGTGTTTCAGCAATGACAGGCTGCCCCATTGGGTCTTTAATCGCTTCCATTTTGTAGTTATACAATTGGCCTGCTGCATGAGCATTGCCACCGACTTTATCTTTAACACCGAATAATTTGTTATACGTCAGTGGATATTGCGCCGTAGTCCCATCGGTATAAGTCACAGTAGCAACTGAGCTACTATGTGTTTTCGACATCGCATCAGCAGTGGCTGGAGCGGGTGTACTACTGAATTCCACCGATTTGAAGGTTTTAGTTGAGCCACTACTACCATTGTCATCACAGGCCGATAAAGCGGCAGCGACTGCTAAGCTTAGCATTGAAAATTTCAGCGATTGCATCACAGATTTCCTATTCCATTTTATATCGTTAGATGCAGGCACTCTAAGCAGAAAGCTTTGCAGTTTTATGAAATCACTATGTCACTTGGATGAATTTACCTATAGCGCTTAATTTACAAATAGTTTTATTTTTTTGCTAAATAAAGACACTCAGAAACTAATCACGTTATTATTGATCTATGCTGTAACTAGTTTTTATTTTTCATCCATACCGCACAACAATATAGTACGACTAAACCCAAATAACACAATGGCGCATAAAAAGCTTTATCTCCCCCAAAAAGTTTGTGCTACTTGCCAACGGCCCTTCAGCTGGCGTAAAAAGTGGGAAGCTTGTTGGGACGAGGTAAAATACTGCTCGGAACGGTGTCGCCGCACATCGGTCAAACAAGCACCCAGCGCTTAAGATCATTTGCTTTAGCGATTAACGCAAGTTATAAGGTTAGTTATGACGACCACACCTCAAACACCCGAGCCCGAAAATATTATTGTCCAAGATACTGCTAGCGTACCGGCTGGCCGTATCGCCCGTCTCGCTCGCCTTGGCTCGCTAGCTACAGGTGTTGCGGGTGGTATGCTCGCGGAAGGTGCTCGCCAATTAGCCAGCGGTCATCGCCCTTCGATGGGTGAATTGCTGATGACACCGGCCAATGCTAAACGGGTTACAGAAGAACTAGCACGCTTGCGGGGGGCTGCGATGAAAGTCGGCCAACTGCTATCCATGGACGCTGGTGATTTACTGCCCGCAGAACTTGCCGAAATTCTCGGTCGCTTACGCGCCGATGCTAAACCAATGCCAATGTTGCAACTGGCGAAAGTCTTAGACGAAAACTGGGGTAAGTATTGGAAAAATAAATTTCAGCAATTTAGTTTTCAGCCCCTAGCTGCGGCTTCTATTGGTCAAGTACATGAAGCTCATACTAAAGATGGTCGGCATGTAGCACTTAAAATTCAATATCCGGGGGTGCGTGAAAGCATTGGCAGCGATGTGGATAATGTCGCCACGCTGTTGCGTATTTCCAGCTTAATTCCGAAAGGCATTGATTACCAACCCTTGCTCGAAGAAGCCAAACGCCAGCTACATCAAGAAGCTGATTACATGCGTGAAGCTGAGTATATGCGCCAATATCAAGCACTGATTGCTGATAGCCCGCACTATACCCTGCCCACTGTTTATGAAGATTTAACCACTGAAAATATCCTAGCGATGCAATTTTTGGGTGGTGTGCCGATTGAAACGATTTCTTATGCCTCGCAAGCAGAACGTGATCAAGTGATGACTTGGTTGCTAAATTTGCTGTTCCGGGAAATCTTTGAATTCCGCTTAATTCAAACTGACCCTAATTTCGCTAACTATCGCTACGATCAACAGCGCCAACAACTGATCCTGCTCGATTTTGGCGCGACCCGTGAATACCCCGAAAAGATTGCCGAAGGTTATCGGCAACTGATGCAAGGAGCGATGGAACATGATCGCGCCAAGATGGATGCAGCTGCTGCGCAAATTGGCTTCTTCCAAGAATATATTCGCCCCGAACAACGTGAAGCGGTGTTAGATCTCTTCAACCAAGCTTGTGAGCCGTTACGCTGGCAAGGTGCTTATGACTTTGGCTCATCTAGCTTAGCAGGCCGGATTCGTGACGCCGGTTTAGAGTTGAGCATGGAAAAGGACTATTGGCATACGCCTCCCGCTGATGCTTTGTTTTTACACCGCAAACTCGGTGGCTTGTACTTATTAGCGGCAAAATTGCGTGCTAAAGTGGATGTGCGTAGTTTGTTTCTGCCTTATCTAAATTAGATATCCAAATAGTTCGCCATGTTCGGGAGTTCGGATTTAGGCTCAAGGGGTTTATCCTCCTTCCGGTATAGCGCTAAAAAGGCATAGCGACCCGGTAAATGTTGGATTTTAAGTTTAGCTCCTGAACGCTCCGCTAGCTGTTCGAGGTTCTGTAAGATTTTTGGTTCAGGGTGGACATTAAACCAAGTCAACCAAGTTAATAAGGAAGATCTAAACCAAGCAGGCAGCGCGGCTTGATCAGAAAAATCTACAATATGTAAACAGCCCTGTGGCTTAAGTAGTGTCAGTGCATGTTCCAGCACAGCAGGCCAAGCCGGAATCATCGAGAGCACATAAGAAAAAATAATATGATCCAGCGGCTCATCTAAACCTAACTCCTTCCAACTCACTTGCTCCGCTAAACCTTGGCGTAATTGAATAGATTGGCGGTATTGAGTACCTTGCAGATTTTTCTTAGCCATCTCCAACATCATGGCTGAAGCATCCACCCCATGGAGGCGTGCGGTTGGATAACGATAAGCCAATTTCAATAAATTACGCGCTGTACCACAACCGATTTCCAATACCGTATCATCAGCTTGAATCGGCAAGTCCTTTAATAAAGTATCGCGCCCAAACAAATAATATTTTCTTGAAAAGTCATAAACATAGCGCTGATAACGGTATTGCCGATCCATACGAACGGCAGCATCTAAACTTGTCATGCTCAAGCAGCCAAGCGATACAAATGAAAGCCACCATAAATCGCTGAACGATCTTGCTTAAAACAATCAACAGACTCAGTTGCTGCATAAACAAAGCACTTCAATAACTCAGCTGGCAGCGCTTTTTCCAAAGGTGAAGTAGCCGCCGCCGTTCGGAAAATGACTCGAGTACCCGGCTTAGCAACCCGGACAATTTCTGTCCATAATTCAGTGAGTACACTATCACTCATCCAATCTTGTGCATCTAACAACACAAAACGGTCATAGCTTTGATTCGGCTGCGTTTTTAGATAATCAATGATTGAACCAAACTGCGTTTCTACTTTATGCAGTTGTTCTTTGATGAGCTGATAATTTTCAGCCTTTAAATAATCAGGAATCGCTTGACGCTTAGTGTGATCGTAACTATGGCCAAAAGCCTGCCAAGCAAAGTAATTATCTTCAATCGGGAAATCACAAGCTAAACGCTTCACGCGCTCACGGTATTGCTTAAGCAAATTACCTTCGGCCTTCATCGATTCATATTGCTGAGGTGGAATCCCCAAGCTAAACACTGACATGGGTAATTTACCCAAGATTTTAACCAAACTATTATCAAAAAACGGTGCAATGTGCCGATTGAAGATAAGATTCTGTTCATAGCGGCTTTTTGCACTCAGAATTAAATGCGGCTTGCAATTCATAAACTTACCAAGCCAGTGTAAGAAGCGCATGAAATAACCAAAGCGCGTTTGCTTATATAAACCTTTAGCAAACATTTGAATGCGTTTACTACCGAATAAATTTTTCCCTGACCAAAATTTATCTAAGTCAGTAGCGATATGTGCTTGGATATAGACTTGATAACGCTCTAAATTACTCAATTTATCCGCATAACCAAAGAAATTATAAAAAGTTGCATGATCAGGCAGATAATTGAGTGCTGCTAACTTAAGACGAGTTAAGGCTAAATGATAAGGATTTAAATCAATCGCGGTAATATGCGCAGGCTGTGCTGTTAAATAATTGAGTACATTACAACCACCGGAAGCAATCGTCAGTAAACGACTATCCTCAGTGAGCTGTAGTGCTTGCAGGTCGACTCGTGGATCTTCCCAAATTTGATTGTAAATAAAACTATCATACCAAGTGCTAAATAAACGTTGTTGCATCCCCATCATTGAGGTCGGTGCATGCTGGTGTACTGCCTCACGCAGAACCACTGAACTGGCCATGTAAAGCCCCTCCATTTTATAAATATTCCAGTAGTTTGTAGCTTGGCTATGACTCCAACATGACAGACTGATGATGGTTTAATGACATCGTTATCACTAAATCTGAAACACCCAGAAAAGTTCTTCGCTAAACTATGCGCTCCTAAGGAGATGCCTAGATGCTCATCGTACTCAAAGAATATGGACGTTTATGGTGGCGACAACGCTTATGGCTAAGCATTGTGCTGCTAGCGATTACCGCTGCTGTCAGCATTGAGCTGTTGATTCCGCTGATTTTTAAGAATATGGCGAATGCCTTCGCTCAACCTGTTAGCGAAGCAACTACACAGATTTTAATGCAAAACCTCCTGTATCTCGCCCTCGCTTTTATTATGGAATGGTTCATTTGGCGCAGCTTGGAGTTTGGCATTGTGCCGCTTGAAGCAGGTGGGATGCGCTATTTAGACTCCTTCTGTTTTGAGGTTTTGCTCAAACAACCTTATCGTTTTTTTGAGAATAATTTTGCAGGTAGTTTAGTCAAACAGGCTTCACGCTTTACTCGTTCCTTTGAAAGCCTGACTGACTGGTTAGTGTTTCAGCTGTATAGCAAAGTGCTCGCCACAGGCATTGCCTTAGTTTTATTTTTCAAACAAGACCCCTTACTAGCGGGTTATTTTATTATTTTTATAATCCTGTTTGTCGCGTGGAATTTAGGATTTTCTTTATGGAAACTAAAATACGATGAACGTGTGGCTGAATGGGATTCAAAACTAGGTGGTTTATACTCAGATAATATCAGCAACATCGCAGTTTTAAAGAGTTTCGCGCTCGAAGCCCATGAAAAAGAACATGTGCGCTCGACCGCTACCACTTTATATAAAAAGCGCCGTTTTGCATGGATTTTGATGTTTATTTCTTTTGCGGTGCAAGCAATTCTCACCTCATCCATTGAATTCATTTTAGTCTACAGCATGATTCAAGACTGGAAACAGGGTCAGTTTGAAGTGGGGCAATATGTACTTTTTCAAACCATTCTTTTAGTGTTATTACGCCATTTATGGGAGTTTGGGCAAAGCTTCCGCTCTTTATTTAGCTCTATCGCTGATGCGCGTGAAATGGCAAATATCATTCAAAATAAGCAATTAGAACAAGACTCTTTAGGTGCTGAAACCCATATCATTCAACATGGCCAAATTGAATTTAAAAATATTCATTTCGACTATCGGTAAACCCAAACAGATAGTGATCAAATCAGCGGTGGTTTATTTGAGGACTTCAATCTAAACATTAAAGCTGGTGAGAAAATAGCACTCGTTGGGCATTCTGGTTCAGGAAAAACCTCCATTACTAAGCTGCTGTTTCGCTTTGTCGAGCCTCAACAAGGTGAATTGCTCATTGATGGCCTGCCTACACAAAGCTTCAGTTTAAACTCTTTACGCAGCCAAATCGCCTTAGTACCTCAACAGCCCGAACTGTTTCACCGGAGTATTAAAGACAATATTTTACTGGGCAAACAAGTCAGCCAAGACGAGCTTGAGCGCGTAGCACGCCAAGCCCAAGCTTTAGATTTCATTGAAAACTTGCCAGAAAAATTTAATACCTTAGTCGGCGAGCGTGGTGTGAAACTTTCCGGCGGAGAGAAACAACGGATTGCGATTGCCCGTGCCTTACTCCAGCAAGCACCGATTGTGGTGCTAGATGAAGCCACCAGCGCGCTTGACTCACTGACTGAACAACAAATTCAAACGGCTATTTTCGAATTAATTGCCGATAAAACCGCTATTGTGATTGCACATCGTCTATCCACTATCTTGCGTATGGATCGGATTGTGGTGCTCGCTAATGGCAGCATTCTCGAGCAAGGCACGCACGCTGAATTGCTAGCTAAGCAAGGCCATTATTACCGGATGTGGCAACACCAAAGTGGGGAGTTTTTGAATTTGGATTGAATTTTTAATCCAACAAATGCACTTGCACCCCAAGCTGCGTACAAACCTGTGCCAGCTTAGGTTTAGTCAACTCATCCATAAATAAGGCGGTCAGTTGAGATACATGCCCTACTCGAACGGGAGCCGAGCGCTCCAATTTACTTTTATCAGTCACTAAGAAACGTTCGCGAGCATTATTTAGAATTGCTTGGGTAACGCGCACTTCACGATAATCAAAATCAAGCAAGGCTCCCTCTTCATCCAAAGCTGAAGCACCAATTACTGCATAATCAAGCTTGAATTGCTTCACGAAATCAGCAGTGGCCTCACCGATAACCCCCCGATCCGCATGCCGCACGACTCCACCCGCAATAATGACTTCAAAACTGGAGTTCTGAATCAAAATATTGGCAACGTTCAAATTATTGGTAATGATCATTAAATTCTGATGGCCAAGTAAGGCTTGGGCTACCGCTTCGGTCGTAGTACCGATATTGATAAAGAGCGAACTATTATTCGGAATCTGTGCCGCACATAATTGCCCGATTTGGCGTTTTTCTTCTGATGCCATATTGCGGCGCTGTTCATAGCCAACATTCGATACACCTGATGGCAATAAAGCACCACCATGTACCCGCGCAAGCAGGCCTGCTTCGCACAATTCGTTTAAATCTTTGCGAATGGTTTGTGGTGTTACCTCGAAAGTATTGACTAACTCATCCACCAATACACGCTCAGCACTGCGCGCCAAAGCCATGATTTGTTGTTGTCGCAAAGAAAGCTGCATGGTTCTCTCCTTTCGAGGGCAGATGCATAAAATATAGCGAAATAACGAAAAAAAATCTTGCAAAAACGAAACTATCCAAAGATACTTTAAAAAGAACTCATCGCACTATAAAACAACCACAGGATAGTATCGATGCTAAATTCATCATCCACTGAAGTTTACGATATGGTCGTCATTGGCGGCGGTATCAATGGCTGTGGCATTGCACGCGACGCGGTAGGACGCGGTTTGAAAGTCCTGCTCGCCGAGCAAGCTGATTTAGCACAAGGCACTTCCTCCGCAAGCACCAAGTTAATTCACGGCGGCCTGCGCTATCTCGAATATTACGAATTTCGTTTAGTTCGCGAAGCGCTGTCCGAGCGTGAAGTTCTATTAAAAAATGCACCCCATATTATTTGGCCACTGCGTTTTATTCTGCCGAATAATAAAGAAGTACGCCCTGCTTGGTTGGTGCGTATGGGTCTATTTCTCTACGATCATATTGGTGGCCGCAAACTCTTGCCTGCCACTGAAACCTTAAAATTACACAACCATCCCGATCTCAGTGCTCCACTCAAGGACAATTTCGATGTGGCGTTTGAGTATTCAGATTGCTGGGTCGATGATGCGCGTTTGGTAGTATTAAATGCCATAGATGCGGCCAAACGTGGGGCAGATATTCGGGTGCAAACCCGTTGCACAGCCGCTCAGCGCCAAAATGGCATCTGGCAAGTACAACTCGAAAATACCCAAACGAAACAAAACGAAACTATTCAAGCGCGTATCTTAGTGAATGCGACAGGCCCTTGGATTGATCATTTGCTGCATGAAACTCAACACTTAGCCAACGATAAACACAATGTACGCTTGGTACGCGGCAGCCATATTATCGTGCCGAAACTATATGAGCATGAGCGCGCTTATTTCTTCCAAAATACGGATGGGCGCATTATGTTTTCCATTCCGTATGAGCAAGACTTTACTTTGCTGGGTACAACGGATGCTGATCACCAAGGTGATTTAGCGCAGGTGCAGATTACCGAGCAAGAAACGCAGTATTTATGCGATTCCGCGAGCTTGTATTTTAAGACTCCAATCAAGCGTGAATCGGTGGTGTGGACTTATGCAGGCGTGCGTCCTTTGTATGACGATGGTGCACCGAAAGCGCAAGCAGCGACGCGCGAATATGTCTTGCGGGTCGACGCTCAAAATGGGCAAGCACCGTTATTGAATGTGTTCGGCGGCAAAATCACCACTTATCGGCGCTTGGCGGAAGATGCTTTGGATAAGCTCCAAGCGTGGATGCCGAACGCGACTGGTGAATGGACAAAACATGCAGCTTTGCCCGGTGGTGAGTTTGAGCTAGAAGATCGTTCGAAATTAGTCGCGCAATTGCAAAAAGATTATCCGTTTGTGGATAAAGCTTGGGCAACTAGCTTAATCAGTCGTTATGGCAAACGTGCTTGGGATTTGCTCGGAGATGCTCAAAGTTTAGGCGATCTGGGTCAGGCGTTTGGTGCTACTTTAACAGAACGTGAAGCGCATTTTTTGCGTGCCACCGAATGGGCAAGTGATGCGGATTCGATACTTTGGCGGCGCAGTAAGTTGGGCTTACACATGACGCAGGCTGAGCGCGACGCATTCACAGCGTGGTTGGAATAGCAGCCTAGCATGCAGGAGGAGGGAGTTTAATGAGTTTGACACTGGAGCAGGTTTCCAAAGTCGTCGGGCGGGATACGTATATTTGTCCTACTGATTTGACGCTGGAAGCAGGCAGTCTCAATGTATTGCTGGGGCCTACCTTGTCCGGCAAAACATCCTTAATGCGCTTAATGGCAGGGCTGGATGTACCCACTAGCGGTCGCGTGCTATGGAAAGGTCAGGATGTCACGGGTAAACCGGTACAAGAACGCAATATTGCGATGGTCTACCAACAGTTCATTAATTACCCTGCTATGTCGGTCTACGACAATATCGCCTCCCCTCTAAAAATTCGTGGCCTCAAACGGGCGGAGATTGATCAGCGAGTCCAAGCAGCGGCGGACTTGCTCAAACTCACCCCTATGCTCAACCGTAAACCTTTAGAACTGTCTGGCGGTCAACAACAACGCTGTGCTTTGGCACGCGCGTTGGTGAAGGATGCCGATCTAGTCTTACTGGATGAGCCACTCGCCAATCTCGATTACAAACTGCGCGAAGAATTACGCGAAGAATTGCCGCGTATTTTTACGGCCTCGGGCGCGGTGTTTGTCTATGCTACGACTGAACCCACCGAGGCTTTATTACTCGGCGGCAATACGGCAAGCCTTTGGGAAGGACGCATTACTCAATTCGCGCCCACTTTAGCGGTGTATCGTCATCCTAATACCATGACTACTGCACGGGTGTTTTCCGATCCACCGATGAATTTCTTACGACTCAGCAAACAAGGCCAGCAATTAAAGTTCGATACCGGCGAGACTGCTGCTGCCACAGGTAGGTTGGCTAATTTACCAGATGCGGCTTATAGCTTAGGTTTTCGCCCTAATCATTTAAGCTTAGAACGCCCCAGTGGCGATGCTTTGAGTTTTCAAGTCACGGTAACGGTGGTGGAAATCAGCGGTTCGGAAAGCTTTGTGCATGTGAAGCATGGCGAGCAACGCTGGGTGGCTTTGGTAGGTGGGATTCATGAGCCTGCACCCAATACCGTGTTCACCCTGTATGTCGATCCCAAGCATTTATATGTGTTTGCGGCGGATGGTTCATTGGTCAACACATCTGCTTGCGCAGGCAGCCTAAGGAGTTAGTATGGCAGATATTTACCTGAAAAAACTGGCACATAGCTACCTCCCGAATCCGCAAAAACCGGAAGATTATGCGCTCAAAGAAATTGATCAAGTCTGGGAAGATGGCAAAGCCTATGCCCTACTCGGCTCATCAGGCTGCGGAAAATCGACACTGCTGAACATCATTTCCGGCCTACTCACACCCAGCCAAGGTCAAGTGCTATTCGATGGCAAAGATGTCACCCACCTGCCCACAGAACAGCGCCAAATTGCGCAAGTTTTCCAGTTTCCGGTGGTCTACGACACCATGACCGTCTACGACAACCTCGCCTTCCCCTTGCGCAATCGCAAACAAGACGAAGCAACGATTAAAAGCCGCGTCACCGAAATTGCGGGCATGCTAGAGCTGAGTGCTGATTTGAAGAAAAAGGCGCGTGGTTTGACCGCAGATGCTAAACAGAAAATCTCCCTCGGGCGCGGTTTAGTGCGCCAAGATGTAGCGGCCATTTTATTCGACGAACCACTTACGGTCATCGACCCGCACCTAAAATGGCTACTGCGTATGCAACTCAAAGAGTTGCATCAACGCCTGAATCGCACCATGATTTATGTGACTCACGACCAAACTGAAGCGCTGACTTTTGCCGATCAAGTAGTGGTGATGTATGACGGTTATGTGGTGCAAATGGGCACGCCGCAGGAATTATTCGAGCGCCCTGAACATACCTTTGTCGGTTATTTTATTGGTAGTCCGGGGATGAATTTATTGCCAGTCAAAGTCGATGGCAATGTTGCCCATATTAATGGCAAAAATATTTCTTTAAATACACGCTACATTGCAAAATCTAATGCCAAACTGGAGTTAGGCATTCGTCCTGAATTTACCCAATTAAGCCCTACTGAATCGGCGAATAGTTTAGCGGTGACTATTAAACGCATTGAGGATATTGGACGACATAAAATAGCTCGTGCTGATTATCAAGGCAAAGAAATTAATATCATTGTTCCTGAAGACCAACCTATTTCTCATGATTATAAATATTTAACTCTTGACCCAAATAATATCCATGTTTACGCTGATGGTTGGCGCATTAAGCAGGAGGCAGCAGCATGAATAAAACATGGAACAACAAAGCATGGTGGATGGTTTTACCTGTCGTATTGTTGGTTGCCTTCAGCGCAGTAATTCCTCTGATGACCGTAGTTAATTACTCGGTACAAGACACTTTTGGCAATAATCAATTCTTCTGGGCAGGTCTACAGTGGTTTGAGGAAATTGTTAATTCTGAGCGCTTCCACGATGCATTAGGCAGACAGTTTTTATTTAGTGGCATTATTTTAGCCATTGAAATTCCTTTGGGTATTTTCGTTGCTATGAACATGCCAACTAAAGGTTGGGCGGTTTCAGTCTGTTTAGTCTTAATGTCTTTACCTTTATTAGTACCTTGGAATGTAGTCGGCACAATTTGGCAAATCTTTGGGCGTGTGGATATTGGGTTATTAGGAGCAACGGCTGCCAAACTAGGGATTGATTATAACTACACCCGCGATATTGGCGATGCATGGTTTACTGTGGTGATTATGGATGTTTGGCATTGGACATCGCTGGTGGCTTTATTATGTTATGCCGGATTACAGTCAATTCCTCAGGCTTATTATCAAGCAGCACGCATTGATGGTGCGAGTCAATGGGCTATTTTCCGCTATATCCAATTACCAAAAATGCGTGGAGTCTTATTAATCGCAGTGCTCTTGCGCTTTATGGATAGCTTTATGATTTACACTGAGCCTTTTGTAGTTACAGGTGGCGGTCCCGGTAATGCAACTACTTTCTTATCGATTGATTTAGTGAAAATGGCGATTGGACAATTTGATTTAGGCCCTGCGGCAGCTTTTTCGCTAGTTTACTTCTTAATCATTCTGTTATTGAGCTGGGTGTTCTATACCATCATGACTAACCTTGATAAGCAGGAGCGCTAAGCATGAATGCTACGGCTACGATGGCAACGCCAAATACTGCTCCCAAGCGCTCGCGCATTACTCGCCAAGGTGTGGTGATGACGCTGTATCTGTTGTTTTTATTACTGCCCATTTATTGGTTGCTCAATATGAGCTTAAAAACCAATGAAGAAATACTCTCGACCTTTAGTTTATGGCCGCATGATTTCACCTTAGATAATTACAAAACCATTTTTACCGATCCGAGTTGGTATTCTGGCTATATTAATTCAATTATTTATGTAGTGATGAATACAGTTATTTCGATAACCGTTGCTTTACCTGCTGCCTATGCCTTTTCGCGCTATCGGTTTTTAGGTGATACTCACTTATTCTTTTGGCTATTGACGAATCGGATGGCACCACCTGCGGTATTTGCTCTGCCCTTTTTCCAGTTATATAGCTCAGTCGGCTTATTCGATACACATATTGGCGTGGCTTTAGCGCATTGTTTATTTAATGTGCCACTCGCGGTTTGGATTTTGGAAGGTTTTATGTCGGGTGTACCGAAAGAAATTGATGAAACCGCTTATATTGATGGTTATAGTTTTGGGCGCTTCTTCACGCGCATCTTCATGCCTTTAATTGCTTCGGGTATTGGGGTTACGGCTTTCTTCTGCTTTATGTTTTCGTGGGTCGAATTATTACTAGCACGTACTTTAACTTCAGTCGCAGCTAAACCCATCGCCGCCACCATGACGCGAACGGTTTCGGCATCGGGTATGGATTGGGGTGTTTTAGCCGCCGCCGGGATATTAACGATTATTCCAGGTGCATTAGTGATTTGGTTCGTGCGTAATTACATTGCCAAGGGTTTTGCCTTGGGTCGCGTTTAAAGGAGGTCGAGATGGATTTAACGTGGATGGCTTGGACTTGGCAAACTGCTTTGTTTTTTAGCCTGATTATCTTGACCTTAATTGGCATGGGAATTTGGAGTGTAAAATCACCGCAAGCACCACGCGTAGGGATTTTGCAAATCGAAACCACACCGGGCGATCGCCTATTTATTTCCTTATTAGGTAGTGCCTTTATTTGCTTAGGCTGGTTAGCCATTTTTGGCCCGCCTTTATGGTGGGCAGTACTGGTGTGTATTGCTTATGCCTTTGCGGTATTTCGCTGGGTGTAAGTTTTTTAATTTAGGAGGAGATTTTATGAAACTCAAGCGTTTAACGTTTGCGGTGACTACAGCACTACTATTTAGCTATGGGCAATTAGCTTTTGCCGATAGTGCTGCCGCACAGAAATGGATTGATAGTGAATTCCAACCCTCTTCGCTTTCTAAAGAAGATCAAATAAAGGAAATGGAGTGGTTTATTAAAGCCGCTGAACCCTTAAAGGGCACTGAAATTAATGTCGTGTCTGAAACCATCACCACCCACGAATATGAATCGAAAACTTTAGCCAAAGCCTTTACCGAAATCACCGGTATTAAGGTCACGCATGACTTGATTGGTGAGGGTGATGTGGTTGAAAAACTGCAAACCCAAATGCAATCTGGCAAGAATATTTATGATGCCTTTATTAATGATTCGGACTTAATCGGTACGCATTGGCGCTATCAACAAGCACGTAATTTGACTGAGTGGATGGAAGGTGAAGGTAAAGATGTCACCAATCCGGGCTTAGATTTAAAGGATTTCATTGGTTTAGGTTTTACCACTGGCCCCGATAAAAAACTCTATCAATTACCTGATCAGCAATTTGCTAACTTGTATTGGTTCCGCCAAGACTGGTTTAGTGATGAGAAAAATAAGGCGGATTTCAAAGCGAAATACGGCTATGACTTAGGTGTGCCAGTGAACTGGTCAGCTTATGAAGATATTGCTGAGTTCTTTACTGGACGCGAAATTGATGGCAAAAAAGTCTATGGTCACATGGACTACGGTAAAAAAGACCCATCGTTGGGCTGGCGTTTCACCGATGCATGGATGTCGATGGCAGGTATGGGTGATAAGGGCGAGCCGAATGGTTTACCCGTGGACGAATGGGGTATTCGTGTCAATGAAAAATCCCAACCTGTGGGTTCGTGCATGGCTCGCGGTGGGGCAACGAATGACCCATCAGCGGTGTATGCGATCACTAAGTATGTGGATTGGTTGAAGAAGTATGCCCCTCCAGCCGCCGCAGGTATGGTGTTCTCGGAAGCAGGCCCCGTGCCCGCACAAGGTGAAGTCGCTCAGCAAATGTTCTGGTATACCGCCTTCACTGCCGATATGGTCAAAGAAGGCATGCCAGTAGTCAATGCTGATGGCACTCCGAAATGGCGGATGGCGCCTTCGCCCCACGGTGCGTATTGGGAAGAAGGTATGAAAATTGGTTATCAAGACGCAGGTTCTTGGACGCTGATGAAATCTACCCCAACTGAGCGCGCCAAAGCGGCTTGGTTATATGCACAATTCGTCACCTCCAAAACGGTGGACGTGAAGAAATCGCATGTGGGTTTGACCTTCATTCGTGAATCAACCATCAATGATAAGAGCTTCACCGAGCGAGCGCCGAAACTGGGTGGTTTAGTGGAATTCTATCGTTCACCTGCGCGGGTGCAATGGTCGCCTACTGGCACCAATATTCCAGACTATCCAAAATTAGCGCAATTGTGGTGGCAAAACATCGGTGATGCTTCCTCCGGTGAAAAGACTCCACAAGAAGCTTTGGATGCACTGTGTGAAGCACAGGAAAAGGTCTTGGAACGCTTAGAAAAAAGCGGTGTACAAGGCGAGCTAGGCCCTAAAATGGGTGAAGCCAAAGATCCAAAAGAATGGCTCGACGCCCCCGGCGCACCTAAGCCTAAATTAGAAAACGAGAAGCCAACACCAGAAACCATCAACTATGATGAGTTGGTAAAATCTTGGAGCAAGAGCTAAATTAAGCTCTAACCCCACCCCAGCCCTCCCCTTATCAAGGGAGGGAGCAAGAAGCGTTGTACTCCTCCCCTGCTAAGGGGAGGCTGGGAGGGGTTCTTTCATCAACACAAGGAATCCGCAATGGCCTATTTAATCGCAATTGATCAAGGCACCACATCCACGCGCAGTATGGTGTTTAATGAAAAACTGCAAGTCATTGCGCTAGCCCAACAAGAGTTTCCACAACACTTTCCGCATTCGGGTTGGGTGGAGCATGATCCTGAGGATTTATTGCAAACCACTCTCAGCACACTCAAAGACGCACTCGCCAACGCTAAACTCCAAGCTTCTGATATTACTGCGATTGGTATTACCAACCAGCGCGAAACCGTCGTGGTTTGGGATAAAGACAGCGGCAAAGCGATTTATAATGCGATTGTGTGGCAAGATCGACGCACGGCGGATTATTGCCAAGAACTCAAAAACAATGGCAGCGAACCACTCATCCAACAAAAAACCGGACTGCGAGCTGACCCGTATTTTAGCGGCACGAAAGTACGTTGGATTTTGAATCAGGTGGACGGTGCACGCGTTCAAGCAGAAGCCGGTCAATTGCGCATGGGCACGGTCGATACTTGGCTAATTTGGCATTTAACCGGGGGCAAAGTGCATGCCACCGATGCCACCAATGCCAGCCGCACACTACTATTTAATATTCATACCGGACAATGGGATGAGGAGCTTTTAAGGCTTCTGGAAATCCCTGAAAGCTTATTGCCCGCAGTCAAAGATTGTGCGGCTGATTTCGGTACCACTGACACCAGCATTTTAGGTGCTGCTATTCCGATTTCAGGGGTAGCGGGTGATCAGCATGCAGCGGTAGTCGGTCAAGCCTGTTTCCAAGCCGGCATGATGAAGTCGACCTATGGCACAGGCTGCTTTGCGCTTTTGAATACCGGAACCCATGCGGTTAATTCTAATAATAACCTGCTCACCACCATCGCTTATCAGCTCAATGGACAGCGCACTTATGCCTTGGAAGGCTCAATTTTTATTGCGGGAGCAGCGGTGCAATGGCTACGTGATGGTTTAAAAATCATTCAAAAAGCTAGCGATACCCAAGCCCTAGCTGAAGCCGCTGACCCTAATCAAACGGTGTATTTAGTACCTGCTTTTGTGGGTTTAGGTGCACCTTATTGGGACCCTGATGCACGTGGAGCTTTATATGGTTTGACGCGCAATACTGGGCCTGCCGAAATATCCAAAGCCACTTTAGAAAGTATTGGCTACCAAACTTGCGATTTATTAGAGGCTATGCGTGCTGATAGCGCAGGTTTGAAAGAAGCCAAAACCGTGTTGCGTGTGGATGGTGGCATGACCTCATCGGAATGGGCAATGCAATTTTTGGCGGATATTTTGAATAGCCAAGTGGATCGACCTAAAGTGTTGGAATCGACCGCCACGGGTGCTGCTTATTTGGCGGGTTTACAACAAGGTGTCTGCCCTAGCCCTGAGCAATTTGCTAAAGAGTGGGCTTTGGATAAACGCTTCGAGCCAACTATGGATAAAAAGACTCGCGAGCAGAAATATGCGGGGTGGTTGGATGCGGTAAGGCGCACGCGCTCACAATTTTAAGCAACTAACTCCTTAAGAAAGTGAGCGGTGACATACTCAGTTTGATCCAAGTTTCCTTGCGCAGCTTTGCTAGGCTGTTCTGGTTCTACCAACTGAGCCACCACCAACAAGGCTCCCCTAAAGTCCTGCATTAGCACTCCTCAGGCTTGAGTTGCAATTGCGCCAAAGCATACTCATAAATATCGGGTGCTGGCTTTTTCTTCGGCACGATACCACCCGCTGTAATGCAATCAAACCAATTCAACGCATCCTTGCTCAAAGTGACTTGCAATAAGAAGGAGCCGGGCATCGCGCCCGGCAAGTATCGACTATTCCAGATTTTTCAAACCGTTATTGTGAGCTTAATGGTTTCGGTTGTATTTGCTTTCGTTCAAGTTTTGACATTTCCGAGTTCAGGATCAGTATAAAACCACTCAATGACAGCTTAGTGACATGAGTTTTTTTATTTTTATTAATGCATGGTACGTCGTTGGAGAGCACTTTGAATAAAATGGCGCTGATAGCGCATGTCCAATCCCAAGGCTCATTTGAGAAAAAAAGCGTCATGAAAAGATCATATAAGCTTCACATTATCTGGAGAGTTGTAATCAATATGAAATATTTGTCATGCTAGGATGCGCCCTAACCATTAAGGGTAGAAGGTGATGAAAAAACAGATCCTATGTGTCGAGGATGAAGCTGCCATTCGGCAAATGATCCGCTTTAGCCTAGAGCGAGAAGGCTATGCGGTGATGGAGGCAGAAAACGCTTATGTAGCGCGTGAATTAGTGGCCAATCAAACCCCAGACCTCATGCTCATTGATTGGATGCTACCGGATATTTCTGGCCCGGAGCTGATTCGTCGTTTTCGTAAAGATGAAGTCACCCGCGATATTCCGATTGTGATGCTCACAGCACGCTCTGAAGAAGAAGATATGATCCAAGGCCTTGAAGTAGGCGCTGATGACTATCTCTCTAAGCCCGTGTCCTTAAAAACTTTAACCGCAAGGATTAAAGCGTTGTTGCGCCGTTCAGAAGGTTTTAGTGCACGCAAAGTACTCAATTTAGGCCCGATTAATCTTGATCTCGACGCTCATCAGCTCACCATCAATAGCCAGCCTATTCACCTTGGCATTACTGAATATAAGCTGTTGGAATTCTTTATGAAGCATCCGGGCAGAGTTTATTCCCGTGCCCAGCTCCTAGATTTTATCTGGGGTCAAAACACTTATATCGAGGAACGCACGGTAGATGTGCATATTTTGCGCCTACGCAAAGCGCTAAAACTGCAAGAAGCGGATAATTGCATTCATACCGTGCGTGGTGCTGGTTATCGCTTTGCTGAGGAAGCCTTGAATGGTCTATGACTATTGGCAGGTGGAAATCCGCCGCCTAATAGCTGTCGTCATTCTTGGCCTTATCGTCGGCTATGCAACCGGCTATTGGTTGCTCAGCTTTTTGTTCGTGAGTGTCGCTTATATTGCTTGGATACTGTTTAAACTTCGGCAATTACAAAACTGGTTGGTACAAGGCCAGCCGCCTGAATCGATGCCCGATAGTGATGGCGCTTGGGAACAAATCACTTATCTGATTCATCGCAGCAAGCAAAAAAGCAAATCCCGCAAGAAAAAGCAGCGTGAAACTTTAGACCGTCTAAACAATGTGATGGCGGCTCTGCCAGATGCGACTATTCTGATCAATCAAGACTTTATTATTCAATGGTCGAATCCCGCCGCTTCGCGCTTATTAGGCATTCAAACTGAAGTCGACTGGGGTAATCGGTTAGATAACTTGATTCGCTCACCTGAATTATATGCACTCTTGCGCTCTGGCGAAGCAGGCGAAGAAATCCGCCTCAGCTCACCGATTGATGACAGTGTTATCCTGCAAGCACATCTAGTGCCGGTACAAAAGAACCTGTATCTATTTAATGTGCGTGATATTAGCCAAGGCGTGCATTTGCAGCAGACGCGCAAAGCCTTTTTTGCGAATGCTTCACACGAATTACGCACCCCACTGACGGTGCTCGCCGGTTATTTAGAACTATTTGAAGATGATGCCGAGCTACCTGAACATTTTATCCCTGCGGTGCAACAGGCGCGTGCGCAAGCGGATCGCATGCAGCGTATTATCAGTGACATGCTATCCTTATCTAAGCTGGAAAATGATGAACAGCGGCGGATGGTTGAAACAGAAATTAATGTCCCTGAGCTATTAGACGATGTCTCGGTTTCTTTAGGTGATACCTTGGCGGCTGATTCACATACCTTAAGTCTCAATGTCGATCCAAACTTGCATTTACTCGGTCACGAACCCGATTTACTCAGCGTCATTACCAATTTAACGGATAATGCCATCCGCCATACACCAGCGGATACGCATATTCAAATTGATTGGCAGCAGCGCGCGAATGGCCAAGCCTGTTTAATCGTTGAAGATAATGGCCCCGGTATTCCAGCCCAGCATATTGGGCATTTAACCGAACGCTTTTATCGGGTGGATAAAGGCCGGGCGCGTGATAAAGGCGGTACGGGTTTAGGCTTAGCGATTGTTAAACACGTGATGATTAATCATGGTGGCAGTTTAGAGATTAGCAGCAAGCCCGGTTGTACCCGCTTTACCGCTTGTTTCCCCAGTGCGCAGGTGCTACGAAAATAGCCCCGTATTTACAAAGTGCGCTGATATACTGTGGGTATGACTAAAACCCTCAAATTCTGGACAACGCTCCCCAGTGCACTTTTTCGCGAGTTAATGCAGGGCGAAATTACCCTGCGCGCAATGGGCTTGGTCTATACCACACTCCTATCCATTACGCCCTTGTTAGCTTTAAGCTTTTCGGTACTCAAAGGTTTTGGCGTACATAATCAATTAGAACCTTTGCTCTTACAGTTTATGGCCCCATTAGGGACTAAAGCTGAAGAAGTCACCAAACAAGTGCTCGGCTTTGTGGATAATATTCAAGTCGGTGCTTTAGGCGTAGTCGGTTTAGTCACCCTACTTTATACCGTCTTAATGATGATGCAACAGATTGAAAATGCCTTTAACTATCTGTGGCAACTCCCCACTAATCGCTCATTACATAAGCAATTTAGTAAATATATCAGTGTCATTATGGTGGCACCGATTTTGTTATTTACCATGTTTGGTTTAGTGAGTTCCTTAAGCCATACCGCATTGGTAGAACGTATTTCCAGTCACTCTAGCTGGGCGATTGTGATTCAATTTATACCCGTGCTGCTGGTAATTGCAGTTTTCACCTTTGTGTATATTTTCATCCCCAATACTCCTGTTAAATTCTTACCGGCTTTAGGTGCGGGGGTGATTACGGGTATCGCTTGGCAAACAGGTGGCTGGGTGTTTGCTTCTTTTGTGGTGAGTTCAGGGCAACAAACAGCGATTTATTCAGTATTTGCAGGCTTATTTCTCTTTATGTTTTGGATGTATATCGGCTGGATTATTGTGCTCTTAGGGGCGCGCTTAACCTATTACTTCCAATACCCCGAAGCAGTTTTCCAAATAGGTCGACCCGATAATTTGAGCCTAGAAAGCCGTGAATTACTTTCAGCCGCGGTATTACGCGAGATCGGCTTAGGCTTTACCCAAGGCCAGCCGCCGATGACTTTGGAAGAATTAAGAGCACGTATTCCTATCTCGCGCTTATTGATTAATAAGACCCTAGACGACTTGATTCACTACGGGATTATTAGCCAAGAAAAGAGCAAGCAACCACGCTATTTGCTGCGCGTTTCACCGGATTTACTTACCGTGAATTATATTCGGCATTGCTTATGGCAAGGTGATGCACAACAGCAAAAACAAGCCGAACAGATTCGCCAAGCCACCGGTTTGGGTGAGCAAGGCTTGGAGCGTTTGCATCAAAACCCTGAGCTAACCATTAAACAATTGCTGGAACGCCAACTGATAAACCCACAAAACCAAGATGCTGGTGATTGATTTCGCCAGCGTTTCATGCTTCATTGCTGCTTCAAGCTTTTAATAAAAACTCACCCATCACACACAGTTCGCAGCGACTAAAGGAAACCAACTATGACCGCTAAATTCACCCTTGATGAACTCAAACAAGCTTATGCCGCAGGCAAAATAGATACGGTTCTCGTCTGCCAAGTCGATATGCAAGGGCGTTTAATGGGGAAGCGCTTTCATGCTGATTTCTTCCTAAACAGTGCGGTTGAAGAAACGCATTCTTGCAACTATCTGCTAGCCACCGATATGGATATGCATACCGTCGATGGCTATGCAGCCACTAGTTGGCGCGCAGGCTATGGCGATTATGTGATGAAGCCCGACTTGAGCACTTTGCGCCCGCTGCCGTGGTTAGAGGGTACAGCCTTAGTGCTTTGCGATGTACTTGATCATCATACCCATGAGCCTGTGCCGCACTCACCGCGCGCGATCTTAAAAAAGCAAATTGCCCGCCTTGCAGCACTCGGCATGAAGCCAATGATGGCGACTGAATTAGAGTTCTTTCTGTTCAATCAGACCTACTCAGATGTACACGAAGCAGGCTATCAGAATTTGAAATTAGCCAGTGCTTATAACGAGGACTATCACATCCTGCAGACTACCAAAGAAGAAGAGGTGATTCGCGCAATTCGTAATGGTTTGTTTGGTGCGGGGATTCCGGTTGAATGCTCTAAAGGCGAAGCTTCAGCGGGGCAAGAAGAAGTGAATGTGAAATATGCCGAGGCACTAACCACGGCGGATTATCATTCAATCGTAAAGAATGCCTGCAAAGAAATCGCTTGGAGCAAAGGCAAAGCGGTTACTTTCATGGCGAAATGGGATTACAACGCGGCGGGTAGCTCCTCACATATTCACCAATCGCTCTGGAGTTTAGATGATAAAACACCCCTCTTCTTTGATGAAAATGCACAATATGGCATGTCGGAGTTAATGCGCCATTATTTGGCGGGTCTACTCGCGCATGCGGATGAAGTCACTTATTTCCTTGCACCCTGGATTAATTCTTACAAACGCTTCCAAGCGGGTACTTTTGCACCGACCAAAGCTATTTGGAGTCGGGATAATCGCACTGCGGGTTATCGTTTATGCGGGGAAAGCAGCCAAGCGGTGCGGATTGAATGCCGTGTCGGGGGGGCTGATCTCAACCCTTACTTAGCCTTGGCTGCACAAATTGCCGCTGGCTTGGATGGCATCGAACGTAAGCTGGAATTGGAAGCTGAATTCACCGGCGATGCTTATGGGGCTGCGAATATTCGTGAAATCCCCACCACCCTGCGCGCTGCTTTAGAAAAACTGGATAATTCCGCGATGTTGCGTGCGGCGATGGGTGATGCGGTGATTGATCACTACTTACATACTGGGCGTTGGGAGCAATTTGAATATGATCGGCGCGTGACTAATTGGGAACTGGCGCGCGGCTTTGAGAGGGCTTAAGGATGCAAATGATTCAATGTATTTCACCAATTGATGGTCGTGTTTATGCAGAACGCCCTGTCGCTAGCGTTGAACAGATTCAAACTTGCTTTGCTAATAGCCGAACCGCTCAACAAACTTGGAAGCGCTTAAGTATTCAAGAACGTGCTAAGTATTGCAACGCAGCGGTGGATGCGATGCTCGCAATGAAAGAGCGCATTGTTGAAGAGCTGGCTTGGCAAATGGGACGACCGATCAGCGTCGGTGCTGGAGAAATGCGCGGCTTTGAAGAACGTGCACGCTACATGATAGGGATAGCTGAATCCGCTTTGGCGGACTTAGTACCTAGCCCAAAAACCGGCTTTGAGCGCCGCATAGTACGCGAGCCTCTAGGAGTCGCCTTGACGATTGCACCATGGAATTATCCTTTCCTGACCACGGTCAACTCAGTGATTCCAGCGCTCATGGCAGGTAATACCGTGGTACTCAAACATGCGGCGAATACCCTGCTGGTGGCGGAACGGTTTCAAGATGCTTTCGATGCAGCCAGTTTACCGCAAGGCGTGTTTCAGCATTTAGTGCTCGATCATGCGCAAACTGCCCAGATTATTCAGGCTGGTTTAGCTGATACCGTTTGCTTCACTGGCTCAGTGGCAGGCGGCAAGGCAATGGAAGCCGCCGCCAGTGGGTGCTTTATTCCGGTCGGTTTGGAGCTAGGTGGCAAAGACCCTGCTTATGTACGTGCCGATGCGAATCTAGCGCATGCGATTGAGAATTTAGCAGATGGTGCTTTTTTCAATTCGGGGCAATCTTGCTGTGGTATTGAGCGCATTTATGCGCATGCAAGCGTGTATAACGAAGTGGTGGCAGGCATCGCCAAGCTTGGTAGTTTATACAAATTAGGCAATCCACTGGACCCCAAAACCAATCTTGGCCCAATGATTAAACCGGCTTCCGCTGATTTTGTACGTGAGCAAATCCATCAAGCCATCGCAGCCGGTGCGGTCGCGCATGTTGATACTTCTGAATTTGAACTGAACCAACCCGGCTCGGCTTATTTGTCGCCGCAAGTGTTATCCAATGTAGATCACTCGATGTCAGTGATGGTTGAAGAAAGCTTCGGGCCGGTGGTAGGGATTATGCAAGTGCAGGATGATGCCGAAGCGATTCGCCTGATGAATGATTCACCCTATGGTTTGACCGCAGCGATTTGGACTGAAGATGTTGAAGCTGCTGAACGCATTGCGGCTGAATTACAAACCGGCACGGTGTTTATGAATCGCTGTGATTATCTTGACCCTGCTTTGGCTTGGACTGGAGTGAAAGACACCGGACGCGGCTGTACTCTATCGGCGCTGGGTTATGAGGCTTTGACCCGCCCGAAAAGTTTACATTTCCGCTTAAATACACACTAACAAGAATGACTTAAGGATCAGAACATGAGTTCGAGTAGTTATGATTACATCATTGTGGGGGCTGGCTCAGCGGGCTGTGTCGTTGCGAATCGCTTGAGCGCTGACCCCAAGGTTTCCGTCTGCTTGATTGAAGCCGGTGGCAATGACAAAAGCCTGTGGGTGAAAATTCCGGCGGGGATTTTTGGCTTGTATGGCAATAAAAAATATGACTATACCTTCAAAGGCGTACCCCAAAAGCATTTGAATAATCGTGTGATTACGGTAAACCGTGGCAAGGGTTTGGGTGGCTCAAGCACGATTAATAGCATGGTGTATATTCGCGGTAATAAAAACGATTACGACAACTGGGCTGCTTTGGGTTGTGCAGGTTGGTCGTATCAGGATGTCTTGCCCGTGTTCAAAGATTTAGAGCGCAATCTAGTCGGGCAAAGTGCCGAATATCACGGCTTTAAAGGTGAACTGAATGTCACTAATCCGCAGGATATTAATCAGCTAGCACGCACTTTTGTGAAAGCAGGAGTAGCCGCGAATTTACCGGAGAATACCGACTTTAATGCGGAATCGCAGTTGGGCTTAGGGATTTATAATGTTAAACAAAATCGTGGGGTGCGGGTCAGCAGCTATACCGCTTTTGTTGAGCCGATTTTGCAACGCCCGAATTTAACCGTGTTGACGCATACCGAAGTTTTTAAGCTGCAAATTGAGCAAGATCGCGTCACGGGTGTGGAGATTGAGCGCGCTGGCGTGCGTAGTGTCTTGCAATGCAAGCGTGAAGTGATTTTAACTGCGGGTACGATTGCTTCGCCGCGTATTTTGTTAGCTTCCGGGATTGGCAATCAAGCTGAGCTGCAAGCTTTAGGGCTTGAATGCAAGCAGCATGTGCCCGGCGTGGGTGAAAACCTGCAAGATCATGTCGATAGCATGGTGACTGTACGTTCGCCGAAGGCGGTCTCGATAGGGATTTCTTGGGCGACGCTGCTTCCGCATATTCTTCCAGCACCCTTCCATTATTGGCTAAAGCGGAAAGGTTGGTGGACGACGAACTATGTAGAAGCGGGTGGATTTGCAAAAACCAAATACGCAGACTCTGCTCCAGCCGCTAGCGCTGAGGCTGATCCTGATCTGCAATTCCATTTCACGCCGATTTTCCGTAGCTATCGCGGACGGCGTTTAGAAATGGGGCATGGCTATTCCCTATTTACTTGTGTATTGCGCCCGCAAAGTACCGGTACGGTGAAATTAGCTAATGATGGAACCTTTAAAAACGTGCTAATCGACCATAATTTCTTCTCAGCGGAACAGGATCAGAAGCTATTAGTGGAAGCAGTAAAAAAAGCGCGTGAAGTGTTGGCCTCGCCTGAATTTGATAGCGTGCGTGGCGAAGAGATGGCACCAACGCCAAGCATACAAACCGACGAGCAAATTCTGGCTTATCTGCGTGAAACTGCCAGTACAGTGTATCATCCGGTCGGGACTTGTAAGATGGGAGTGGATGCGCTGGCAGTGGTGAATCCGCACGATTTGAAAGTCAAAGGGATGCAGAATCTGCGGGTGATGGATGCCTCGATTATGCCGAAATTGATCAGTGGCAATACTTCAGCGCCGAGCATGATGATTGGCGAAAAAGGCGCGCGGATGATTTTGGCAGAAGCGTTGTAATGCAAGCGATGGCTTTGATCATTATTGATATGCAGCAGTGTATGAGCAAGGCTGCTATCAGTGAGCGCAATAATCCACAGGCCGAAACTCAGATGCAAAGCTTGCTAGCTGCTTGGCGGCAAGCGAATTGGCCGATTATTCATGTGCGGCATATTTCACGCGAGCCGAAGTCAGGCTTTTACCCTAATCAGGCAGGAGCTGGATTTCAGGCTGAGTTTATCCCGCTGGAACACGAGCATATTGTTGAAAAAAATCGACCGGATGCTTTTTGTAATACCGGCTTAGAACGTTGGTTGCATCTACACGATTTACGTAAGCTTGCGATTGTTGGAGTGAGCACGAATAACTCGGTGGAAGCGACTGCACGGTCGGCAGGGAATCTGGGCTTTAATACTTGGGTAGTAGCGGATGCTTGCTTTACTTTTCCTAAGGCTGATTACACTGGGCTAGTACGTAGCGCTGAAGAAGTACATGCGATGTCGCTGGCTAATTTGGCGGGTGAATATGCTGAAATTACTGATGCCGCACAGTTATTACAACTCGTTCCCAAGCAGTAAACACTTACCGGATACTTATTCCGCCTATTTGCAGCAGGCTTGGTGAACTGCCAAGCTTAAGCAGCTTTGAGGCTTTAACAGGAGAGTCGGCATGTTGGATTGGAAACAAGTTCTGCGTCTGAGTGAAACCGGTAATTTGCCACCGGAGCGTGTGGTGAAAAAAACCGCTCAGGAATGGAAAGCACAGCTAAGCTCTGAGCAATATTTAGTGACTCGCCAGCACGGTACGGAACGCCCATTTAGTTCAGCAATGTGCAGCTTATTTGAGCCAGGTTTATATGCTTGTGTCTGCTGCGGAAGTTTGCTGTTTGATGCTAGCCAGAAATTTGAATCGGGCACGGGTTGGCCGTCCTTCACGCGGCCTTTGCAAGACAATGCCATTGCTTATCACGCGGATCGTTCGTATGGCATGGTGCGGGTGGAGACTTTATGTAATACCTGTGAAGCGCATTTAGGGCATGTGTTCCCGGATGGCCCGGCGCCGAGTGGCTTGCGCTATTGTATGAATGCGGTGGCTTTGGAAAAAGTGAAGGGTGAGCAAGATGAGTAAAGCCTTAGAAACCGCAACCTTCGGCGGCGGCTGCTTTTGGTGTACCGAAGCGGTTTTCCAACAGTTGCGCGGGGTGGAAAGCGTAATCAGTGGCTATAGTGGCGGGCAAATGCTCAACCCTGATTATCGGAGCGTGTGTAATGGCACGACTGGGCATGCTGAGGTGATTCAAATCCAATTTGACCCTGCCCAGATTAGCTATGCTGATTTGCTGCGGATTCATTTGGCAACGCATGACCCGACCACGTTGAATCGTCAAGGTGCCGATCGGGGTACTCAATATCGCAGTGTGATTTTCACGCATAGTGCCGAACAACAAGCGATGGCTCAAGCGGTCGTCCAAGAAATGCAGGCGAATTTTGGTGAACCGATTGTGACTCAGGTGGTAGCGGCGGAAACTTTTTATGCTGCTGAGGATTATCATCAAAACTATTACCGCTCGAATCCGAGCGCGGGTTATTGCCAAGCGGTGATTAATCCGAAGTTGAGTAAAGCGCGGGCTTTGTTTAAGCAATACCTTGCTTGACGCTGAACTCCAGCCTGTTTAAACTCTGCTGACAAACTGTTCTATTTAGCTAGTGTTTTGAGTTATTTTTATGCAATGCTTAAATTTTTCTCATGCAAACTTTTTATACAGCACATTTCCTGCTAAGGGTCTCTGTAAGTGCTTGATTAAAAAGGCTGGCTGGACACGAAGGGTTTGAACGCTGCCCCGTTTGAGAGGGGATTAAGACAAAGGCTTGCACGACTGCTCTATGACAAGCTTGTAAGTTTGAACGCTGCCCCGTTTGAGAGGGGATTAAGACTCCAACTAGCTACCACTATTACAGTAGCTAAGCGTTTGAACGCTGCCCCGTTTGAGAGGGGATTAAGACCATTTCTCCTTTTTTCGATTTGGCGATTATCCCGCGTTTGAACGCTGCCCCGTTTGAGAGGGGATTAAGACTTTTTCAAAAGATTGGAACTCAGCTTCAGAGTCTAGTTTGAACGCTGCCCCGTTTGAGAGGGGATTAAGACTTCATCTTATCTGGGCAGCCACGCCTAGCATAGGGTTTGAACGCTGCCCCGTTTGAGAGGGGATTAAGACTGTTATTGTGAAGCCTTGATACGCTTCACACTAGTTTGAACGCTGCCCCGTTTGAGAGGGGATTAAGACAATACCGTTTATCCTAAGAATTAAGTATTCTCATGTTTGAACGCTGCCCCGTTTGAGAGGGGATTAAGACGTTCTGCCTCTGACTCAATCCAGCCTTCAGACCTGTTTGAACGCTGCCCCGTTTGAGAGGGGATTAAGACCATTCATCAGGTTCTTCTAACTCTTCTTCTGTCGGTTTGAACGCTGCCCCGTTTGAGAGGGGATTAAGACTTGTATTTCTCTGCCATTTCAGCAGAGTGGCGTTTGAACGCTGCCCCGGTTGAGAGGGGATTAAGACATTACGGCACACGTGCCGTGTTGCAGCCAGTGGATGTTTGAACGCTGCCCCGTTTGAGAGGGGATTAAGACCAGTGTATGACTGCATCAGCAGCTAGTTCTAGTGCGTTTGAACGCTGCCCCGTTTGAGAGGGGATTAAGACGTATATCTGGCATAACAAGCAGCTGATGCTGCAGTTTGAACGCTGCCCCGTTTGAGAGGGGATTAAGACAGTGTAGGTCAACCGCTACCCGTTGCTGTTGCAACGTTTGAACGCTGCCCCGTTTGAGAGGGGATTAAGACTAAGCAGCACTGAGGCTGCAAATAAAAGTACAGTTTGAACGCTGCCCCGTTTGAGAGGGGATTAAGACAAGTCCTTTATACCGTGAAGAGTGTTTGTATTAGTTTGAACGCTGCCCCGTTTGAGAGGGGATTAAGACTGGGCTTCGCTCTGAAACTTGTTCCCCTCAACAGTTTGAACGCTGCCCCGTTTGAGAGGGGATTAAGACTTGACCAATTTTTACGGTTCTGGTGGTTGAACCACCGTTTGAACGCTGCCCCGTTTGAGAGGGGATTAAGACTTATGGAGTGACCAGTGGGCGTAATTAATCGAGGTTTGAACGCTGCCCCGTTTGAGAGGGGATTAAGACTCGCCTTCTTTGTAGTTGGTGGCGTTTTCACCGGTTTGAACGCTGCCCCGTTTGAGAGGGGATTAAGACACTACAGCATCCGCTGCTAGTTCCAAGGCATCAGTGTTTGAACGCTGCCCCGTTTGAGAGGGGATTAAGACCCATGAGGTAATCAGAACCATGAGTTCATCTGAGTTTGAACGCTGCACCGTTTGAGAGGGGATTAAGACGCGCCAGCCGCGAAGTATTCAGACCACTTGCCAGTTTGAACGCTGCCCCGTTTGAGAGGGGATTAAGACGTATACTGGGGTTCTTGGTTGAGAACCCATGACACTGTTTGAACGCTGCCCCGTTTGAGAGGGGATTAAGAATAGAATTTTTAAGTTTTAGTACATGCAATTAAAACTCAGTCAAAAAAGGTAAGTGGGGTTTAAGTTTATTTTGCAGTGTGGCAGTAATGCGGCAAAAAGGAGAATCGAACTAAAAAGCGTGTTTAGCATGTCCTAGTTCATGTCCCTGTTTTGCGTAGATATCCATGCACGAAGATGGACAAGTGTAGACACAAAAAAGCCCTGAAACCGTTAGGATTCAAGGCTTTATGGATGTACTAGACTAAGCTAGATTTTTAATTGGTGCCGACGGCGAGACTCGAACTCGCACGACCTAGGGTCACTACCACCTCAAGGTAGCGTGTCTACCAATTCCACCACGACGGCAATTGGGTTGAAACCTTAAGGTTTCTTTGTCTCAGTTGTAGCTGCACCGCTTGCTGGTGCTGGAGCGGCTTCAGTAGCCGGTGCTGCTGGAACTTCAGCTTGCACCGCCGGAGTTGCTGACGCTGCTGGTGCTGTTCCAGTAGCTGGTACTTCAGCTGCGGGAGCACTTTGCCCCGGAACAACAGGTACTTCGCTATTAGTAGGAGTTTCTGGCACAGCAGGCGCTACTTTCGGTGCTACGGTACTGGTTGGCACACTATCCATGATACTGCCACTAGCAGTGGTCGTACGATGTGAAACAATCCAAGCTAAAGCGATACAGTTAATGAAAAATACTGTTGCTAAAATCCCAGTTGTCCGACTCAAAAAGTTGCCAGAACCCCGTGAACCGAATACAGTGCCCGATGCACCACTACCAAAGGCTGCCCCTGCATCTGCACCTTTCCCGTGCTGCATTAAAATCAGCGCGATCATCGCAACAGAAACCACAATTTGTACAATTAGTAAAATATTATAAAGCATCTTTAACTTCTAAATAAACCATTCAGTCTCGCTGATTTTGCCCAGCCTGACAAATCGCCAAAAACTCTTGAACATTCAACGAAGCGCCGCCAATCAAGCCACCATCAATGTCTTGCATGGCAAATAGCTCGGCAGCATTCGAACCCTTGACGCTGCCGCCATATAAAATCTGTACTTTCGCTGCAACTGCTGCATCTAATGCGGCTAGACGCTGGCGAATAAAGGCATGAACTGCTTGTGCTTGTTCAGGAGAAGCTGTTTTGCCTGTGCCAATTGCCCAAACTGGCTCATACGCAATAACTGCATCATTCAAAGCGCGCACACCTTCGAGTTCGAGCACTGCATCTAACTGCCGCGCTACTACTGCTTCGGTCGTACCTGCTTCACGCTCAGCTAAGGACTCGCCCAAACATAAAATCGGAATCAAACCCTGCTTACGCGATGCTGCAAATTTTCGCGCTGTATCTGCATCGTGCTCACCGAAAATAGCACGGCGTTCAGAATGGCCTACAATCACATATTTACAGCCCGTTTCGAGCAACATAGGTGCAGAAACTTCGCCCGTATAAGCACCGCTATCTTGCTCGCTCACATCCTGCGCACCTAAACCAATAGCGCTTTTCGTGAGTAACTCAGCGGTAAAAGGCAGATAAACATAAGGCGCACAAACAGCAATAGAAACATTAGTTAAATTTTCAGCACCAGCGACAATATCTGTGACTAGCTTTTGAATACTGGCTTTCGAGCCATTTAACTTCCAGTTACCAGCGACTAAAATGCGTCTCATAACCTTCCTTTTTATCTCAGCAAGCGCGGAAGATTACCGATACTCCACTGAGAAATCAATCCTTAAAATCAATGGCGCACCCTAGAGGATTCGAACCTCTGACCTTTGCCTCCGGAGGGCAACGCTCTATCCAGCTGAGCTAAGGGTGCGTGATTAGAGCTGCGAATCATACCGAACCCAGCCGACTACGTCTATTAACCTGCGAGCTTTATTTATTAGAGTGTTATCAGTTATTGGCAAAAACGATAGCCAACACCAGTTTCTGTGACTAAATGCTGAGGTTGTGAAGGGTCGGATTCTAGCTTCTGGCGCAAGCGTCCAATATAAATCCGCAAATAATGCCCATCCTCCGAATGCCCTGCTCCCCAAACTTCTCGCAATAATTGGCGTTGAGTCAACACTTTTCCGGGCTGTGCCAACATAATGGTCAGTAAATGATATTCACGTGGAGTGAGGTGTACCTGTTCGCCATTGCGAAAAGTTAGGCGATTGACTTGATCTACCATAACCTCGCCAAATTTGACTACTGCGGAATTATCGGTTGGGCGCTGGTCACGCCGACGCTTTAAAGCGCGAAGGCGAGCTAATAGCTCAGCAACACCAAAAGGTTTAGCCAGATAATCATCTGCACCGGCATCTAATAAGCTAACTTTATCTGCTTCAAGATTACGCGCCGACAACACCATAATGGGCACATCTGACCAGCCACGCAGGCTACGGATAAATTGGCGACCATCAGCATCTGGCAAACCCAAATCGAGAATCACCAGCTCAGGCTTATATTCACTGACTAAAGCTAAGCCAGCAGCAACAGTTGGCGCTTCTAAGACCTTACAGCCTTCACCTTCTAAAGCCGCACGTAGAAACTGCCGAATCCGATACTCGTCTTCGACGACCAAAACTGATGTATTTTCCATCAAAATGACATCTCCCTGTTCATTTACCTTTGATCTTATGCAGCCATTGGTAAAGCTTTTTTACCTTACACCACTAGAGGCATAACTCTCAAGGTCTGCGATCAAGGTAAGAATCGGGCGTAATATATAGCAAGCTGTACAGTATGGCACTACTAGCAACCACAGAGAGTTATTAATAATTTTGAGAAAGTCACTAAAGTGAATAAATTTTTATAAGCTTTTGGGCTTTAGAAAAAGAAACGCCCCTTGAAAGGGGCGCTTCAAACAACCTTAAATTAAAGGTTTAGTGAGCCTGAGCTGCCTCAGCACCGATACCGGTGTTTTGACGAACATACAACTCATCCCACATTTCATCTGCACGACGATCACGAGTGACCAAGGAGAGCAGAATAGTAACCAAGAAGCCTAATGGAATAGAGATTAAACCCGGGTTTCTCAATTGGAACCATGGTTTTTCTAAGCCCATCATGCTAGTAGTCTGACCATCAAACTTAGTCAAATCAGCTTCAGCTTTAGAAATTGCAGTTTTCAGGCCAGCAATTTCTTTCTCTTTAGCAGCTTTAGCAGTGTCATCAGTGATGGCTGCTAATTCGCCTTCAGCTTTAGCTAACTTCTCACGCGCACCTGGTTTAGCAGGAGCTGCTGCGGCTGCTTTAACTGCTTTCTTGCAGTCTGCACCTGCGAACAATTCGCACATGAAACCACCTTGAGCTGGAGCTGCTTCGACGGCTGCTGCTGCTGGAGTACCATCTAATGCTTTCTTCGCATCAGCAATTTTTGCTAATGGATAAGTCATGTTTGGAGATAATAATACCAACAGAATCGCAGTACCTGCACCTGCCAACATACCAGCAACGATGCCCCAAGTATTAGTTTTCTTCCAATACAAGGTTAAGAACACAGCTGGCAAGTTAGAGGAAGCGGCAACCGCGAACGCTAATGCAACTAAGTGAGCAACGTTTTGGCCTTTAGCAGCGATACCAACATAAATCGCTAACGCACCAACAATACCAGTCGCTACACGGGCAGCAGTGATTTGCTCTTTAGAAGAAGCACCTTCACCACGGAAGACACCAACATATAAGTCATGTGACATCGCAGAAGCAGCAGCTAAAACTAGACCAGCAACAACCGCAACGATAGTAGCGAAGGCAACTGCAGCAACGAAAGCAAGGAACAGGTTGCCTAACATAGAGTCAGCACCACCACCTACATACTGTGCTAACAGTGGAGCAGCCATATTACCGCCTGGATCGAAGCTAGAGATCTTAGAAGCAGTAACATTCATTGCAGCGCCTAAACCTAAGAATAAGGTCAGGACATAGAAACCGCCGATGATACCCATCGCCCAAATAACTGATTTACGTGCATCTTGTGCAGTCGGAACTGTAAAGAAACGCATCAGAATATGTGGCATACCTGCAGTACCCAATACTAACGCCATACCTAAGGAGATTTGGTCGATAGGGCTTTTCAGGTATAAACCTGGCTCTAAGAAACGTTGACCCAATTGCTCTGGAGTCATGTTGTTAGCAGCATCACCCACTAGTTTAGCCACTTGCTTTTGGATGTCTGGATTATCAACCGCAGCTTGTAAGAAGCCAGGGAATGAGAAGCCATATTGACCCCATGTGAAGAGAACTAACAGGATAGAAGCCGTGACTAACAGCACCGCTTTAATGATCTGAACCCAAGTAGTTGCTTTCATACCGCCGAAAACAACGTAGGTCAACATCAGGATCCCTACAACAATAACCGAAACTTCATATTCGATACCGATTAAAGTTTTAACGAGTACGCCACCACCGACCATTTGTGCAGTCAGATAGAAAGTAGATACGGTTACCGTAGAAATCGCCGCAACCATTTTCGCAGCTTTGGGGTTATTACGGAAAGCTAAGATATCACCAAGGGTGTACTTACCAATATTACGGCATGGCTCAGCGATCACCAGCAATACAGTAATATAAGCAACCAACCAGCCCACAGAGTACATGAATCCATCATAACCGTAGAGAGAGATCAAACCAGCGATACCTAAGAACGAAGCCGCTGATAAATAGTCACCTGCAATCGCCCAACCATTCTGGATACCAGAAACGGAGCGACCTGCCGCGTAGAAGTCGGTTGCTGAGTGAGTTTGCTTAGCAGCACGATAGGTAACGTACATAGTCATGGCGATGATTGCACCAAAAACCACAAACGTTAGCCACTTGTACTGGGGCGCAACTGCACCAGCTTCAGCAGCCATTGCTGCTTGGCTAGTGAGCATAAACAATAGGGCAGACGACCCCATCCATAAAGATTTTTTCATGTATCCTCCTTATCGGATTAGGTCAGAGTCGCGAACAATTTCAGCAGCCATCGAGTCGAAATCACGATTGGCACGACGGGTATAAATGAACGCAATCGTCCAAGCTACAACGAACTCAGATAAAGCGAACAGAATGCCGAAGTTCATAGGACCCCAGACTTTGATCTTGAACAGCTCAGGAAAATAAGCTGCACCAATAGGCAATAGGAAGTAATAAACAGTTGAAATGATCATCAAGCTCCACAGGAAAGTAGTTTTCCTTTTATGCAAAGCTTGAAAGCGTGGGTCGTGGTCTATCGCAGCCCAGTTGACTGTTGTTGTCATGTATGATGACTCCTCCATTTATGACAAAAACATGCATTGCACCAATGCATCGGAATGCCCACCAATAGCAAACATAAGTACTAGGGGCAGCCCGATAATGGCATTTGAGATGTAAAAAAGGTGTAAACAAACGGACGTTATCCCGCTTAGCAACGAAAAATAGACTGCTAACTGGTCGCTGAATAACTACAGGGGACATGGGTTCTAGGCGTCAAGTATACCTAGCTGAGTTTCAAGAAAGACACAAGACCTTAAATCTAAGGGATTTGAACTTTGCCGAATAAACCTGAAATTTCCCACAATTTTTAGGTATACTTCGCCCCTGACGGAGAAACTAAATATTTCAACTTACCAAAAATCAGGCTCATGGAAAATAAACCATGATAAAGGTCAAGTTTTGAAAATCGGTACTTGGAGAATATTAGCTCCTTCCAATATAATCTCTCCCGTTTAACAGCTTTTTCACTTTTTCAGTTTTGTGTGGCGAACCTAACGGGTTCGATCTAAGGGAGAACAACGTGGCTTCAATTCCAAAAGATCCTTATGCTAAACCAGTGATGATTGGTGGTTTAGTGGTTCTAGGCACGACAGTTATCGTGCTTGTATCGAATCTATTCTCTACCATTCATCGCAACTCGACTATTGGTACTCAAGATACAAGTATGTTTGAGGCTGCTGCTGCTAATAATTTGAAGCCCATTGGTATGGTAGTTGCTGTCGACAAATCGATCGCTCCTGTAGCTCGCACAGGTGAACAAGTTTTTACTGCACTTTGTACATCTTGCCACACCGCTGGCGTCCTGAACGCACCTAAACTTGATGATAAAGCCGCTTGGGAACCACGTGCAGCTAAAGGTTTACAAGGTTTGTTAGCTTCAGCGACTAATGGCTTAAATCAAATGCCAGCGAAAGGTGGTGATCCAAGCCTAACCGAACAAGAGTTAACTGATGCTATTGTTTATATGGTTGGTAAAGCAGGTATTGATTTAGGTAAAGATGCTAGCACAGCTCCAGCGGCGGCAGCAGCTCCAGCGGCGGCAGCAGCTCCAGCGGCGGCACAGCAAGCTAGTTCCGGTATCGCCGTTGATGGTGAAAAGGTTTACCGTAGCATTTGTTTCTCTTGCCATGATGTAGGCATTGCGAACTCACCTAAATTAGGCGACAAAACTGCCTGGGGTCCACGTATCGCTGCAGGCCAAGAAACCCTGTATACGCATGCAATTGCTGGCTTCAACGCCATGCCCGCTAAAGGTGGCAATCCAGCTCTCTCGGATAACGAAGTGAAAGCAGCTGTCGATTGGATGGCCGCACAAGCTCAGTAATTAGTAATTATTGGTTTGTTCAAATTTGAAGGCACTGATAACCAGTGCCTTTTGCATTTTTGCCTTATAAATACTAACAAGCCATAAGTTCCGCTTAGCTCTAAATTAAGACTACTGCTATCCTGCCTGCTTTTAGCTAAAACATCAGCTCATGGATATTCTGAACAGCCTAAGCCTAGGCAACATTGACTTTCAGTTATTTTTTATTCTATTTGTAGTAGCCATTGTCGCTGGGTGCATTGATGCTATTGCTGGTGGCGGTGGTCTATTAACTATTCCCGCACTGCTTTGGGCAGGCTTACCACCTATTCAAGCTTTAGCAACCAATAAACTACAGTCTAGTTTTGGTTCCTTTACCGCCACTTGGAATTACACTCGTCAAGGCTTAATCAAGCCTTCAGAGCATCGGATAGCCATTGCTTTGACCTTTATTGGAGCTGCAGCAGGTGCCTGGGTCGTCCAGCAAATTGACTCATCCTTCCTTGCACAAGTAATTCCAATACTACTGATTATTTTTGCAGTCTATTTTATGTTTTCACCTAGGCTAGGTGATCAAGAGCGGACACAACGGATCAGCAAAAATGCTTTTGCAGCTACCGCGGGCTTTGGCATTGGTTTTTATGATGGTTTTTTTGGCCCAGGAACTGGAACTTTCTTTGTCATTGCTTTTGTTACTCTCTTAGGCTATAGCTTACCTAATGCGACTGCAGGTACTAAACTTCTTAATTTTACAAGTAATTTTTCCTCCTTGATACTCTTCGCATTTTCTGGACACATCATTTGGCTATTAGGCTTCACGATGGGGGTTGGCCAAATTATTGGCAGCTTTATCGGTTCCAAGCTCGCCATTCAGCATGGCAGCCGCTTAATTCGTCCTTTGTTAGTTGTCGTTTCGTTACTCGTGTCATTACGCTTGTTACTTCAAACCTAACGCCAGATTAACAAGAATAACTAAGTTGAACTTTTTTTCGACAAATCCCTACCTAACATCAGATTGAGCAAATAAACATCAATTCAAATAAAACAACATCAATTTCTGCGTGTTGGGATGACAAATTGTAGAGGAACTATTATGAAAAGCTGTTCAAGCAGCCGAAATGTACACTGGCTTTGCTTAATAGTGTTATTGGCACTATCAGGGCATTTATCAGCCGCAATGGTCAGAGGAGTGACTGGGCAACTTAAACTGTTAGCCACTATCAATGGCGAACCTGCGTTTCGCGAAGTGGTTTGGCATTTAAAGCAGGTTAATAAAGACACTAAAAACACTGAAGTAACGATTACTCGTCATTCAGCTGTGGTTGATTTAGAGGCTGGCAGATATCTAGTGCATGCTACCGCTGGCACAAAAACTGAGACACAGATCATTACGATTGAAGAAGGTGGTAAACACGATCTGATTTTAAATTTACGCTAAGGCTAAAGTACATGGCTCGATCTAGAATAAGACTAGATCGAGCCATCCGAATCATTAACTAGTTAGCATTTAGTGCCTAAAATGGCGCATTCCCGTGAATACCATCGCAAGCCCATGTTCATTCGCCGCATCAATTACTTCCTGATCACGCATCGAACCACCCGGTTGAATCACCGCTTGAATCCCAACGGCAGCCGCATTATCAATCCCGTCACGGAAGGGGAAGAAGGCATCCGAAGCCATCACCGCACCTGTCACCACTAAACCTGCCTGTTCCGCTTTAATCGCAGCAATCCGCGCTGAATTGACGCGGCTCATCTGCCCTGCTCCTACGCCAATCGTCATGCTATCTTTGGCGTAAACAATCGCATTCGATTTCACAAACTTCGCGACGCGCCATGCAAATTGCAGATCATTCAATTCAGCTTCTGTGGGTTGACGCTGCGTCACAACCGTTAGACTCTCTAATAAAGCAGCATCAGCTGTTTGTACTAATAAGCCACCATGCACACGTTTGAAATCCAGAGTCTGCTGAGTGCTGGCTTGCCATTGCTCGACCGTGAGTAAACGTACATTTTTCTTGGCAGCGACTACTGCTACAGCTTGTGGTGCAATGCCCGGCGCAATAATCACCTCAACAAACTGGCGATCAACAATGATTTGCGCAGTTTCTGCATCTAAGTGACGGTTGAAGGCGATAATGCCACCGAAAGCAGATTCAGGATCCGTACTATAAGCGCGATTATAAGCCGCTAATAAATTCGCACCGACGGCAACACCACAAGGATTCGCATGCTTGACGATCACACAGGCGGGCGCATCAAACTGCTTCACACATTCCAAAGCAGCATCGGTATCAGCAATATTATTGTACGACAGCTCTTTGCCTTGGATTTGCACTGCACTGGCAATGCTGCCGACGGGCGGATTGTTTTCTGCATAGAAAGCTGCTTGCTGATGCGCATTTTCGCCATAGCGTAAATCCTGCAGCTTATTCATTTGCAGATTGAAGGTGCGTGGAAATTGCAGCGGTGCTGCGTGCGAACCACCCGCCACTCGCGAGCCGAAATAATTCGCAATCATCCCGTCATAACGCGAAGTATGCTCAAACGCTTTAATCGCTAAATCTAAGCGAGTAGCCAAACTAATCCGCCCAGCATCTTGCTGCATTTCAGCTTGAATGCGTGCGTAATCGGCTGGGTTAACCACAATCGTCACATGCGCATGATTTTTTGCACTGGCACGTACCATTGCGGGGCCACCAATATCAATATTCTCGACGGCATCCTCTAAACTGCAATCTGCTTGGGCGACAGTCGCTTCAAACGGGTAGAGATTCACCACGATTAGGTCAATCCGATCTATGTCATGCGCTTCCATCACTGCATCATCAGTACCGCGTCGCCCTAAAATTCCGCCATGAATTTTCGGATGCAGCGTTTTCACTCGCCCATCCATCATTTCTGGAAAGCCGGTATGCGCAGACACTTCAATTACAGGAATCTGCTGATCTGCTAATAATTTTGCAGTCCCGCCGGTAGAAAGCAGCTCAACACCGTGCTCATGCAGAAATTGAGCAAACTCCACAATGCCAGCCTTATCAGAAACACTCAGCAAAGCACGGGTCACGGGTAAATTCGAAGGATTAGCAGAACTCGTCATGGGGTTGGAATCCGGGGTCAAAGAAAAGCGCCTATTGTAGCGACTTGCTGAAGACAGGCCAATCGGCAGCGAAGAACAATTGGGCTAACAAATTACTCGCGCTTAAAGAGTGGGCGTACCAAATATGACTGAATTTCAGAAATTTTTCGGCCAATTTTCAGGACAATTCATTTCTTTTTAGAGGATGCTATTAGACTTAATCAATTGAGCGAGGACTGCAATCATGAGACTTAAACAACTTACCCTCTGTTTAGCCGTTGCTTTGATTTACCAACAAACCGTTTTAGCAGCAGATCTACCTTTTGTCCCCAAACAAACTACGGCAAGCTCAGATAACTCGATGGCTCGCTTAACTCGCCCAAGCGCTGTAGACCCCAAAATCTATGGAAAAACTATAGGGAACTGGGGACATGCTTGGTGGAAATGGGCTTTTAATATTCCTAAAGCAAGCAATCCCTTATTACAAAATGGTGCAATGGATTGCTCTGTTGGGCAAACTGGTAAAGTATGGTTTCTAGCGGGTAATTTTGGTGAAACTAGCAAACGCTCTTGCACTATTCCTCAAGGCAAAGCTTTATTCTTCCCTATCTATAATAGTGTTTGGTGGACACCCGCCCCCGGAACGAATAGTGGCTGCAAGAATGAATTGAATTGTCGCAAAGAGGTAGGAGCTTTGTTAGGAACGCTCAACTACACCTGCAAAATTGATGGGCTAGACTGTGCGTGGAAATATTCTATTGTGCGTGCCCAATCAGATAGCTTGCCTTTTACCATTAATACCGACTCTATCCTAGTGACTGAATATGAGGATATACCCGGTACACGCGACATATCAATCTCAGATGGCTTTTGGGTGATGCTTCCCCCACTACCCGTTGGGAGTCATAAGATTCGTTTTACTGCTAAGGCGAATGACTTTGCACTAGACGTTAGCTATATGCTTAAGGTCAATTAATTAAGCCAAGTTTCAAGAGTAAAGTGACCTAGTTAGCTTTACTCTTAAGTATTAAGGAGATAAAAAAGGTGAAACACTATCATATTATTAGCATCCTTTTTTTAGCTTTAAACCTCTTCGTGACTGATCTTAAAGCGGCTCCAAGCCCCTTATTGCTAATACCTGAATCAGTAGATACTGCTGAATACCAGAGTAAAGCTATCAGTCGTCCTGCTGCAGTTGACCCCAAAGTCTATGAACAAACTATCGGTAATTGGGGTTATTTCTGGTGGAAATGGTTAGGGAGCTTTTCCTCCGCTAATGATCCAAACATACAATCAGGTAACGTGAACTGTACCAGTGGTCAAACGGGTAAAGTTTGGTTCTTAGCCAGTGCTTTCGGTGGTATTTACCAGCGGTCTTGTGTCATTCCCCAAAACACTGCCTTATTCATCCCTATTTTTAACACTATTTTCTGGACTCCAGCTCCAGGATCTACGTTTGGGTGTAAAAACGAAAAGCATTGTAGAATCGTTGCTGATTCAGTTATTGGTGACTTAATTGACTATAGTTGCACCTTAGACGGTAATTCTTGTGCCTTACATTATCCTATTATAAGAGCACAGTCAGACACCTTACGATTCACAATTAAAGACGGTTCTACTTTTACTACATTTGGTGAAATACCAAGCACACGAGCTATTTCAATTTCCGATGGCTATTGGTTGATGTTAGCGCCCTTGAAAAAAGGCAAGCACAAGTTACAGTTCACAGCAAAAACCGACTCTTATAGTCACGATGTAACCTATAACTTAACTGTTCGCTAGTTGCTTAAATACAGTTACTTCCTTTTGTCTTAATATTTCTCATCATCCGGCATTTATCCCTACAGAGAGATGCCGGATTTGATCCCACACTTATCCATCATCTGTCCACTAGGCTCTAGTTAGCGGCTGTCGCATAGTAGCTCCTGTCGAAACAAGTATTAGACAGTTCAAAAACTTAAATAGTGACAGGAAATTTTAAAATGAAAAAACAAGTATTACTCGGTTTAGTCGTGACTACCGCTTTATTTGCACAAACCGCTTTTGCAGAACCTACTTGCACCAAAGAAGCTAAAGATAAATGGATGACTGAATTAGACGCGCAAAAGAAAATTGTCGGCGACATGGGTTATGTCATTTATAAATTCAAAGAAAGTGACGGCGCTTGCTATGAAATCTACGGCATGGGCGCTAAAGAAGGTGGTGCTGCAGGCGAAATGGAAAAAGTAGAAATCTACTTCAACCCCTTAGATTTAAGCATTGTTGAAAAGAAAAAAGGTTAATTAACAACTATTACTCCCTGATCGTTGTCCCATTTCCCCTCTCTTCCCTCAGGAGGGGACTTTCTTTTTTGGTCATGCTAATTATTGAGGTTTCTTACCATGCTCAGCTTGATAATGAGCCGCATACCAATCGGGTTTAGTGAAATCCGTCTCATAAATAAACTCGGCCACTGCTTGTAAATCAGTATCACTCAACTGCGTTTGCGCAGGCATTAAACCAAATTTTTTCACCGCGCCCGGCATCAACACATCATTCGGATTAGGCGCTTTTACCCATTCCACCACGCGCTTAACAAAAGCAGCTCGCTCGGGATACGCCTTAATCACATGATCCTTCACCCCGAATAAAGGTGGCGCAATCCCCTCTTCCTTCGCCACTAAAGCATGGCAACTCATACAAGCCGATTGATAAACTTTCGCGCCCGGATGCTGAGATTTAGCTAAATCAGTTGCCTGCACGGCTGGCCCATGCGGCTCATGACCTGAACAAGCACTCAAAACCAAGCCCATTATCAATACTGCAAAACCTGTTCTAATTTTCATACTTACTCTTAATTCGCTAGTCATTAAAGCAAACATCCTAAAGCGAACAACTTTAGCAAGCCCATAGGACATTTGTCTTACAGACCTAAAGTTAACTGTTTTGTATCCTCACTGCCCATATCTCCAATGGAGCGCTAACCCTAGCGTAATCCACAATCTAACCCTTGAATAAAGATTGGGTAGCAAGATCATGCAAACACCAGAGATTAAGGTTTGGGATTTATTTGTACGTATTTTTCATTGGTCAGTGGTTGCCATGTTTATGTTGGATTTTTGGCTAATTGAAGATGAGGGTAGTTGGTCGATCCATCGTATCTTTGGTTATGCCATCGGCATTTTATTAGTGCTGCGGATTATCTGGGGCTTTATTGGCTCCTATACAGCCCGCTTCGTGAATTTCTTTCCCACCCCACAACGGGTCAAACAGCATTTGCATGATTTACAACAAGGCACGGTCGATCCACGTGAGGGGCATAACCCGATGGGTGGCGCGATGGTGATTCTACTCCTGAGCATGCTGGCCATCATTACCCTGTCGGGTTGGATGCAAACTTGGGATCAATTTTGGGGTGAAGAGTGGTTAGAAGAAGTGCATGAAATCGCTGTCAATATCACGATGTTTTTGGTAGCCATTCACGTAAGCGCCGTCGTAGTGATGACAAAAGTGACAGGTATACCCTTATTGCGTACTATGCTGACGGGCAAACGATCAGGGCTGTTGGTAACTAATAATGATTCTAAGCAGTAATTCACCGAATAATAAATTTATTCCACCACGCTATCGCACTCTAATTTGGGTGCTTTTGCTATTTTTGCTCATTAATTTCCTCACCCGGCTTGGCCTACTGATTTTTGAAGGCGACAGCCAGAACTTCGCTTTACCAATTTTAGCCAAGATTCTATTTAGCGGCTTCATTTACGATCTAGCCGCAGGTGTTTATGTCTTAATCCCGTTCATTCTACTGGCTTTGATTATCGGTAATGGCCCGAAGCGACGCTGGCTCCATGCAGTCTTAGCAACGGGTTTATTAGCACTTGCCGTATTCGGCTTTTTATTCACTGCACTAGCTGAAGGCACCTTTTGGAATGAATTTTCCTCGCGCTTTAATTTTATTGCGGTTGATTACCTCATTTATACCCGCGAAGTCTTAGGTAATATCTGGCAATCCTATCCGGTTACTTGGCTCTTATTAGGCCTAGCGGGGATTGCCTTGCTGTTATTATGGCTAGTACATAAACCGTTTTGGCGAGCTGCAACTGCAGAGGCTGGTTCCTTGCGCAAACGCTTAGTAGTGACTCTGTTGTTTTTGAGCTTACCTGTCGCTAGCTTTTTTCTGGTCAATGATAGCGGGCGTGACAACTTTGAACGCCCTGCCGAGCGCGAATTAGCCAGCAATGGTTATTATGAATTTATGCGTGCTTTCCGTACTAATGATTTGGATTATTTTAAATTTTATAAAACTCTACCGACTGAACAAGCTAACCAACTGCTGCAACAAGCCTTCCAAAAGGGTCAGCCTGAGCTAAACTTTGTACAAAACACCATGCCTACCGCCCATGCGATTCAACCCAGTGCGGCTCCTGTACAAAAAAATGTAGTGATGATTTCCATAGAGAGTTTAGGCGCTGATTTCGTTGAATCGTTTGGCGGCAAAGCAGGTTTAACGCCAAATTTAGATCGCTTTGCGCAACAAGGCATGAAGTTTAATCAATTATATGCGACTGGCTTGCGCACTGTACGTGGCTTAGAAGCGCTCACTTTATCCATTCCACCGACGCCCGGCCATGCTGTACCTGCGCGTAAGCATAATACTGGCCTACAAACCCTAGGTGGGGTTTTGAAGCAAAATGGCTATGCACCTTTTTATATTTATGGTGGCTATAGCTATTTCGATAATATGGAAAATTTCTTTACGGGTAATGGCTATCAAGTGGTGGATCGTACTGATGTAGCGGCTGAAGATATTCATCACGAAACCATTTGGGGCATTGCAGATGAGGATATTTTGCAGCATGCGATTGGCGTGATTAGCCAACAAGTTGCTACCGGGCAAAAGGTATTTGCGCATGTGATGACGACTTCTAATCACCGTCCCTTTACTTATCCCGAAGGCCGGATTGATATTCCTTCCGGTAGTGGGCGCGATGGTGCAGTCAAATACACTGATTGGGCGATTGGCAATTTTATGCAAGCAGCCAGCCAGCAAGTTTGGTTTAAAGATACTGTGTTTGTTTTCGTCGCTGACCACACTTCACACGGGCGTGGGCGCACGGATTTGCCACCTGAAAACTATCATATTCCGATGATTATCTATGCGCCTGACTTTATTCAGCCGCAACAAATTGATTATTTAGCTTCACAAATTGATGTCGCGCCAACTATTTTAGGCTTGCTGAATACGCCCTATGTCTCTGAGTTCTATGGGCAAGACATTCGCTTGGCGGCAGCCAATAATCAACGCGCATTTATGGCCAACTACTTGACGGTAGGCTATTTAAAAAATGGCAAAGTATCTGAATTAATGCCCAAACAAGCCACTAAAATCCTAGATGCGCAAACAGGTGCTGAACTTCCTGCTGACCTTGCAACGACTGATGAAGCAATAGCCTATTATCAAACAGCAGCAGCACGCCTGAATGCATTACAACAAACTAAATAAACAGATTTTCGGGGCTGGGCTAGGCTTGAGTGCTTGGCTGGCGGCTAGTTGCGCACCTGCTTATGCCAATGAGCCGAGTTGCCGAGCTTGGCAAGCGAGCGATATTAAAACCAGCGATCTCAAGGTAGGTGCGCTTCAGATTGTTGCGGGCAATATTTTTAATCCCGACCTGCCCGAAGAAAATCACTGGTATCATCAAACTACCAATCGTTTCCATATCAAAACCCAAGATCAGGTGATTGCTCATACCTTACTATTTAAACCGGGTGATTCACTCAATCTAGCGTTGGTTGCAGAATCGGAGCGTTTGCTACGTACTCGCAAGCACTTAAAAGATGTAAAAATCACCCTAGAACAGGTTTGTGGCAAGCAAGTTACTATGCGTGTTGTTACTACCGATAATTGGACGCTGACTCCTTCTATTTCTTTTGGGCGTTCGGGTGGAAATAACTCCAAAAGTATAAGTATTGAAGAACATAATTTGTTGGGTTTGGGCAAAGCACTCAATCTGAGCTTTAAACAAGATGAGCAACGTAATCAAAGCCACCTCATTTACAATGACCCACAAGTACTGGGTACACGCTATCAACTATCACTAGGGCTACAAACTAATAGCGATGGCAAAGGCCACCAACTTACTCTAGGTCTACCCTTTTATAAGCTCGCTAAACAAAATGCTTGGGGCTTAGAATCAACTGCCTTACGCGAAGAGGTTGCGCATTACGAACAAGGTGAAGTAACACACAAGGTTGGGGTTAGTAAGCGTAATGCTGGCATCTTTTATGGTTGGTCGCAAGCGGCTGACGCTGCATTTACGGAGCGCTATCGGCTAGGTTGGCAGCAAGAGGAGCGCAGTTATTTTGCTACCGAAAACACCACTGTAGCCAAAGCAGAACCGAAACATTCTTATCCGTGGCTCAGTTACGAATTGATCGAAGATCGTTATACGGAGCGCGAAAACTTTAAGACGATGGGGCGCACTGAAGACATCGCTCTAGGCCATCAATTTCTGATTAAAGCTGGATTTTTACATCCTAAACTTGGCTCAGAGGACAGTTATCTCAAGCTATTTAGCCGTTATAGCAAAGGCTATAGCCCTGCTTCTAATCAACTCAGCTTGCTTAATGCTGACCTGACTGCTTGGCTTGGAGATGGATCTTATCGAGGGCTACGCGCTAATTTAACAGCCGAATGGAATTTATATTCTGCACCCGGAGCGAGTTGGCACCTCAGTGGTGAACTACACACGGCTGATAATTTACAGCATGGCGAACAATTACTATTAGGAGGCGATAATGGCTTACGGGGCTACCCTACAGGCTATCGTTTGGGCGAACATACTGCTTTGTTGCGTGCAGAACGACGGTTCTACTTTAAACAGAATCCATTGGGCCTAGTTAAGTTGGGTGCTGCTGCTTTTGTAGATGCAGGCACTGCTTGGGGTGGCGAGCAAAAAGCCGACTGGTTTGGCGATGCGGGTGTCGGCTTGCGAATTATCCCAACCCGAGCCAGCAGTGGCAAAGTCATTCATGTGGATATAGCGGTTCCCTTTACTGCTAAGGGCAAATTAGACAAGTATCAAGTCTTAGTGGGTACGGGCATAGCGTTTTAAGCAACTACTTTTAGGTGCTTACTGCTGATTGCAAATACAAACGCTGATAACAGCACTAGCCTACAAACCGATTAACCTTCATGTATTGAACGAAATTGCGCAACGCTTGCTATAAAAAATCCTCAAAGAACCAAGCTGCAAATTCGTGGCGACTGCTTAGATTAGATTTGCGATAAATCGCGGTGGCTTGTTGGCGGACCGTTTTTTCCTTGGTATTGCGTACATTAGCGATTTCATCAAAGCTCAAGCCTTTGAGCAGCAAAGAAGCTACTTCCTTTTCACTAGGAGTGAGCTGCCAAGTATCAAATTGCTTCTGAATCACTTGCGAATATTCTTGCCCTGCCGCACTGATTTGCTTGCGCGCCTCAGAAAGGTTGTCATTGGTTTCAACTAACTGCGCTTTGACCGCATCTAGCTCGTGTTGGCGCTGAATAAAACTATGCAGTAAATAACCGATACCACCCACTGACATCAAGACGACTAAAGCCTCAATGGCTAAATGCCATAATTCAGTACCTTCCATATAATCACTAATCAGATCACTGGTGGTTAGTACGGTAATAAGGACTAATAAGGCTACAAAAAATAGTTCCTGACTTCGAAACTTCAACATGTTTATGCATCCATCCATGTTATTAGACATATCTCTCATTGCATTATAGTAAATTTGGGAATAAATTCCCACAAATGAAATCCACAGTACATCAGATCGTTCTGCATATCTTGCGTCCCTTGATACGCATCTTGCATCGTAAAGGCTTGGCCTTTGGCGAGTTCAGTCTGCTGGCACGTAAAGTTTATGTAGAAATGGCTGAAGAAGCGTTAAAGCAAGTGGATGAAAAGCCAACCAGCTCGCGGATTGCCATTAGTACCGGTTTGACACGTAAAGAAGTGGCGCAATTACGTCAACACGACGCAGAACAATTGGTAAATGTAGCGCGCTATAACCGTAGTGTGCGGGTGATTGGTGGTTGGTTGAATGATCCAGACTTTAACAATACCGAAGGCAAACCCGCAATTTTAAATTTGCAAGATCAAATGCCTAGTTTTGAGGCCTTGGTCAACCGTTACAGTGGCGATATGCCCTGCCGTGCGATGTTACGTGAGCTTTTGCAAACCGGTGTAGTGAATCAGCCGAGTGACGAGACCGTGTGTTTAGTGACAGATGCTTATATCCCACAAGGCAACGAGACTGAAAAGCTTTCGATTTTGGCGACTGATGTAGCGCTCTTAGTGAATACGATTAATCACAACCTGCTATGCGCGGCAGATGAGCGCTATTTCCAACGTAAGGTGAGCTACGACAATTTACCCGAAGAAGTGCTGCCACAGTTTAAGCAAATGGTGAATGAAGACGCGATGGCCTTATTGATCAAATTCAATGCTTGGCTAGGACAACAAGATCGTGACCATAATCCAACGGCCAACGGTAGCGGACGCATGCGAGCAGGTGTCGGGATTTATTATTTTGAGGAGCCGGTACAGCCCTCCTCTCCTCAAGAGGATAAGCAAGATGAAGCTTAATGGATTAATGCGAGCGCTGCTACTCAGTAGCAGTTTATTGATGACTGCTTGCGCGGAAACCCAGCTAGCCGAAGGTGGCATTGGTGGCACGGGTATTTCAGTCGGCCCGATCACAGGGTTCGGGAGCATTATCCAAAATGGCGTACGCTACGATGTCAGCCAAGCACGCTTTATCCGCGATGGTGTGGTTGTAGCCAATCAAAGCCAGTATCGTGTGGGTGAAATTGTCAAAATTAATGGCGCCATCAATGCCGATGGTGTGACGGGTCAAGCCACTCAAGTTGACTACGGCAGTCTCTTGCAAGGGCAAATCACTGCGCTAGGGACGGATGGCAAAAGCATTTATGTGCTCAATCAATTAGTTCGTACTGATAGCCTGACGGTTTTTCATGGCATCAAGCTGCTCACGGATTTAAACCTCGGTAATGTGGTGCAAATCTCTGGTGCGCGTGATGCGCAGGGTGTGATTCGTGCGAATAGCCTCACTCGCCAACAAACCAGTTTTATCGCTGGAACGTCTAGCCAATTAATCGAAGGGCGAATTACTAAAGTCGATCCGCTCACCCACACTTTGGTAGTGAATGGCTTAAGTATCGACTACAGCCATGTAGTACCTAATACCTTGCCCACAGTGAATCAGTATGTGCGCGTTACCAGCAAAGAGGGCTTGCAAAACAATAGCTTAGTTGCCAGCAATTACACAATGGCTCAAGAGTTTGTAGAGTTTGTCCAAGGGGAAGAAGCCGAGCTAGAAGGTTTGGTCACCGCATTTATTAACACCAGTCGCTTCGCCATTAATGGCCAATTAGTGGTAACAACCGCAGCTACTGAATTTGAAAATAGCATGCCTGCCGACATCAAGCTCAATGCTTTAATCGAGGCGGAAGGTCGCATCAATACCCAAGGTGAATTAGTCGCTGAAGAAGTGTCAGTACGCCAAGCCAGCACCACGCAAACGCGTGAATTGGAAGGCAAAATCGCTGAGATCAATTACAACACCCAAACCTTCAAATTACTCGGCAATACCTTCTTGGTCGATACTTCCACCATCATTCTGCACAAAACTGAAGACCAAGAAACCAGCCTGCGCTTTACCGATTTACACTTGAATGATCATTTGGAAATTAAAGCTCGCCAGCTGGCCGATGGCCGCTTACTTGCGTTGCGGATTGAACGCGATGTGGAAGACCTGACTTCACCGGATACTGAAATTAAAGGAGTAGTTCAGTCGATTAACGCTGCTCAAGGCAGCTTAGAAATTCTAGGTGTGACCGTGACTAGCGATGCCAGTACTGAGTTTGAAGCCAATTCGCATGAAGTGACTCAAGCCCAATTCTTTGCCGCTTTAGTGGCAGGCAAAAGTGTGGTTAAAGCGGAAGGCATTAGTTTGACGAATAACAGTTTGAAAGCTGACTCTTTAGAGCTAGAAGCTAGCGACTAAAGCAGCTTATAAAAAGCCCAGCACTGGTACTGCTGGGCCAGCCAACCTGCCCTTAGGGGCAAGCATGTAAAAAAGGAGTGTTTGATGAAACACAAGAACCTGTCTTTGTTAGGCGTTTTGGCTCTGCTTGCAAGCCAAAGCTTCTTCTCTAACGCGAATGCTGCCGATTATACGGGTGGTAGTTTAAGCAATACAAACATCACTGCTGCAGGCGTGGTTGTCCCTGATGGAGCACGCCTATTAGCCTCGCAATGCTTTCAATGTCATGGCACCGATGGCAAATCCACGACCGGCATTGATAGCCTCGCCGGTGAAAGCCAAAATGAACTCGTTAGCGAAATGCGCGAAATGAAAGCGAAAAACCGAGTTGATCTGATGCATTACCAAGCCAAAGCTTATACCGATGCACAGATTCAAATGATCGCAGTTTATTTCGCCAGTGTAAGTGGTGGCGGCAATAACCATAACGATGATGACGATTAAGCCTAATCCCCAACCATAAACGCTTTTTAAGAGGTCATAAATCATGAACACTAATTCTCGCCGTCAGTTTTTAAAAACCTTAGGTCTAAGTCTGGGTGCCGCAGCTCTGCCGATCAACTTTGCCAAAGCTGCAGTCCGTCCACACGTAGTCGTTATTGGAGGTGGCTTTGCGGGTGCAACTGCTGCCAAGTATCTGCGCTTATGGTCGAATAACGCCGTTGATGTCACCCTCGTTGAACCCAATGCCGTCTACTATTCACCGATTTTAAGTAATCTAGTCTTGAATGGTCAGCGCCAAGTCTCTCAACTGGGTTTCAAATACGATACGCTCGCACAAAAATATGGAATGACCGTCGTGCGCAGCTCTGCAATCGCCCTGAATAGCGCCAGCCGCACGGTCAAGCTCGCCAATGGGCAAACACTAGGCTATGAACGCCTAATCCTCGCGCCCGGCGTACAGTTTAAAGCCGTGCCAGGTCTGAATAGCAATAAAGTGCTCCATGCGTGGAAATCAGGTAATCAAGTGCAGCAACTGCGCCAACAGTTACAAGCCATGCCTGCTGGCGGTAGCTTTGTAATGAGCATTCCTAAAGCACCGTATCGCTGCCCTCCAGGGCCTTATGAGCGGGCGTGCGTGGTTGCTGATTATCTCAAGCGCAATAAACCCGGTGCTAAAGTCATTGTGCTCGATGGCAATCCAGACTTTACGGTAGAAAAAGACACCTTCAATGCTGCTTTCAGCAACACCTATGCAGGCATTGTGCAGTATGTGCCGAATACCATTCTGCAAGCAGTAGATTCGAATAAAAAAGTAGCTATCACCAGTTTTGGCGATTACCAAGCCAGCGTTTTGAATGTGATTCCCCCCCATCGAGCAGGCGGTATTGTCAGAAAGAATGGCTTAGCCAATAGCAGTACTGGCGACTGGGCGAATGTCAATCCATTGAGCTATGAGTCAACTGCCATCAAAGGCATTCATATCATTGGTGACTCGCAAGGCACTGGCCAACCCAAAGCCGGTCATATCGCCAATGCAGAAGCTAAAGTCTGTGCAGATGCAGTGCTACGTTTGCTCTCAGGTGCACAACCTTTCCAAGCGCCAGTGACTAACTCAGCCTGCTATAGCCCGATTAGCGCCGATACCGCCTCTTGGTTAACCGCTGCTTTTGCTTATGATCCTGCTAGCCAAAGCATGCAATTAATTCAATCTTCGTTTGGTGCTTCGACGGGTGCGAGCCAATCGAATTACCGAAAAATGTTTGAGTGGGCCAATAGTCTATTTGGCGATACCTTTGCCTAAAATAATGTCCTGATCCACAAAAGTTTGGCAGCGCTTACTCCGCTGCCAATTTTTATTAGCGCAAGTTAAAGGCGCGTTCCTATGAGCTGAATGCTCCAAAATACTAAGAAGCCTGCAAATAGTACCAAGGTTGAAACTGGTTTTTCCTCAACTTCATGCGCTTCAATTAATAGCTCTTCAGTGACTAAATACAATAAAGCAGCAGCACTAAACGCCAAAGCAGCAGCAATCAGGTCATGTGAAGCCCCCGACAACAGCCAGCTACCTAAAACAGCAAAGACTAAAACCGTCATGCCTAAAGCGGTTGATAAGGCCACAATTCGCCAGCCTTTCGTATTCTCAGCGGCTAAAGATAAGCCTAAAAACAATAATTCAACTGATAAGCCTAAAGCTAAAATCAAGCCGGTTTGCCCACCTGCGGCAAAGCCAGCGCCGATCATAAAACCATCGACAGCAATATCAACAAAAGTCGCTATCACCAGCCCGTGTGACAGTTGATCGCTAGCTCCATGCCCTGCTTTTTCCTCTAAATGTAGGCTCCACAGCTTCATGAGGTACATGAATAAGCTACCCAAAGCAAAGGCAGTGATAATCACCAAACCAGAAGCATGTTCACCTTGAATCTCGGGCAGCACTTCCACTGCTAATGCAGCCAACACAACACCTGCTGCAAAATGTTGAATTAAGCTACGGGTTTGGCGGCTGGGGTTCCAAACCACCGCTAGTAAGCCCCCGGTCAAGGCGACTAAGGCTGGGATCAGCATAATTAAATAGTCTTGGTTGAGCTGCAACCAAGAACTCCAGTCCATACTGGTTAGCATAAATTGCTCGCTTTATTGAATAACTGAATCGGTTTAACCATCAGTGTCGTTATGAATAGATTTCTTGCCAGTTACCATTGCGCGTGCCAAATTTTCTTTATGCAAACGGCTGCTAACAATCACCCCCAAAATATGCACCATCACTAAAAATAAAGTGAAATTTCCAAAAAATTCGTGCAATTCTTTGTAGAAATGATCTTCCCCTTGATCATTTTCAGCGCCATCCATAACTTCACTAGGATTTCTACGTGCTTCAGCTACAGAAATTAAACTGGGGATTTGCATATTAACTTGGGCTAAAGGGCCTTTGCCTTCCTCTACTGCCAATACTTTTAAACCAGTAATACCTGTAGCTAGCAGGCTCACTAATAAAATAATGACCATCCAGCCACCCGCCGGGTTATGGCCTAAATAATGTTTAGGGTGAGTCGTGAACAAGGATTTTAAATAGCCGATCACTACTTTCGGTGAATAAACAAAATCACTGAAGCGCGCATACTTGCTACCAACCAAGCCCCAAATAACTCGAAAAACAATTAAACCTAAAATAATATATCCAGAGATTTCATGCACATTGCCCCAATCATCCCACTCATCGCCAGTTAAATAAGAAGTTGCAAAGGCTAGCACCAGCGTCCAATGGAAAATCCGCACCAACGGATCCCAAACTTTAAGTTCACGCATAACCTGCTTATTTTCCATAAAACCCACCTATTCTAATTAAGAGACGCTATTTCTAAAGGGTAAAGAAACTAGCTCCAAAGCACATCCGGCAAACCTCCAACAGTCGCTCAAGAAAACAAGCACTTAACTAGATAAGGTGTGGCTAATATGATATTTGCCTAATTGCAGGAACCGGCGTCTTTGCCTACAAGCTTTGGTTAGTAACCCCTGATGTTCAGGAGTGTAACGGAGTTTTACGGCATGAGTACTTATGGCAAGCTAAGCGCTGAGTTAGCCTTTGAAAAACGCCTGTCTTTTTGGCAAAACCTAAGCATTGTTGATTGGCTTTGGGCTGTAACTATCGCGGTGAGTGCAGCCGTAGTCTATTGGCTGTATGGCGCTTATATGGATAGCTTTGAACTCGCCATTTTAGCAGCCACTACCCCAGCATTAATTGGACTGGGTTGGTATTGGAAATCAATTCGCTTTTATACTGTAATTGTCTTTGCTTTAAGTCTGTTAGCCTTATGCCTTTATGATGGTAGTCGTGCCCAAGCTGAAACTAATTTTTTGTTAAAATATCTATTCTCTAGCCAATCTGCAATTATGTGGATGAGTACGCTATTTGTGATGGCGACGATTATTTATTTTCTTGGCTTATTCACTACTAAGGAAGTCGTTTTAAAAACAGCTAGCTATTTAACTTGGGCTGCCTTAGTCATGGGCTTAACGGGTTTAATGGTGCGTTGGTATGAATCGTATTTAATTGATCCAAGCTTTGGGCATATTCCAGTTAGCAACTTATACGAAGTTTTTATTCTCTTCTGCATTTTAACTGGTTTATTGTATTTGTATTACGAGCAGCAATATCAACAACGTAGCCTTGGTGGTTTTGTATTATTGGTGATTAGCGCTGCAGTAGGCTTCCTACTGTGGTATAGCTTTGAGCGGGGCGCCAATAAAATTCTACCGCTCGTACCTGCCTTGCAAAGTTATTGGATGAAAATCCATGTGCCAGCCAATTTCATTGGTTATGGCTCATTTGCGCTCGCAGCGATGGTGAGCATTGCTTATCTGCTTAAACAAACCGTTGAACAACACCAGCCGAATGGCTTATTAGCTCGCTCCCTGCCCTCCTTAGACATGATGGATGATCTCACCTATAAAGCCATTGCCTTGGGTTTTGCCTTCTTCACGGTTGCGACCATTTTGGGTGCAATGTGGGCAGCGGAAGCTTGGGGCGGTTATTGGTCTTGGGACCCGAAAGAAACTTGGGCACTGATTGTTTGGCTGAACTACGCTGCTTGGTTGCACTTCCGCTTTTCTAAAGGGTGGCGTGGAGCTGCGATGGCTTGGTGGGCGATTCTCGGTTTGTTTATCACTCTGTTCGCCTTCTTAGGCGTGAATATGTTCTTGTCAGGCTTGCATTCGTATGGGCAACTGTAACTAAGCCACAGCATTTCAGGATCTCTTAAGAATCCTCCGCCACACTGAACAGACTTAATCAAGCCAAGGAAAATAACATCATGTTCAAACTCAAAACCCTCACTCGCAGCTTAACTTGTACTTTGTTGTTAACTGTTGCTGCTCAAGCTGAAACTCCACAAGATTTTTTAAACAGTTATCAAGCAGCTGTTAAAGCGGCGGATGCTAAATTTCAAGGTTTCTCTGCAACGCGGGGCGAGCAGTTTTTTAAAGCGACGCATGGCAATGATTGGAGTTGCGCTTCTTGTCATACCAGCAATCCAGCCACTGTGGGCAAGCATGCTTCCACTGGCAAAGCGATTGATCCACTAGCCCCTGCAGCCAATCCAGAGCGCTTCACGAGCACGCGCAAAGTGGATAAATGGTTTAAGCGTAATTGCAATGATGTCCTCAGCCGCGAATGTACCGCTTTAGAAAAAGGTGACATTTTGACCTTTTTAATGGCCATTAAATAAGGAGCTAGCCATGCAAACTTGGAAAAAACTCTTAGTCGGCGCAGGTACAGCCCTGTTACTCATCGTCGCAATGCAAGTGTTTGCCGATGATGAAGAAGGCGAGGAGCATGAAGGCCGCGAGCGCAGTGAACAACATGAAGGTGGGATGCAAGGCTTACGTGCGACTAATGCAGCTTGGAAAGCCGAATGTAGCGCTTGCCATATGGCTTATCCGCCCGGTTTATTACCCGCGTCTTCATGGAAAACCATGATGGGCAGTCTGGATAAACACTTTGGCACGGATGCGAGCCTTGATGATGCGACGATGAAAGAAATCCTACCTTTCCTCGAAGCCAATGCAGCCCGCGAACCGAAAAAAGTGAGCGCTGAGCCAACTTTGCGCATCACTGAAACGGCTTGGTTTAAGCATGAGCATGACGAAATTTCTGCCATCACATGGAAAAACCCCAAGATTAAAAGTGCTTCTAATTGTGCTGCTTGCCATACTCAAGCCGAACAAGGCAATTTTGATGAAGATACTGTGCGTATTCCACGCTAAGGAGCCGTTATGCTAGAGCGCATCTTAGTTTGGGATTGGCCCACACGGGTTTTTCATTGGTCATTCGCGCTGAGCTTTGCCGGTGCTTATCTCACCGCAGAATCAGAGCGCTATCGCGATGTGCATTTAGCGCTCGGTTATGTGTTTGCCGCTTTGCTGGTATTTCGCTTAGTTTGGGGGTTCGCGGGCACACGCTATGCACGCTTTAGCTCCTTCACTTTCTCAATCCGTGCGATGGCTAGCTATTTAAAATCACTCCGCCAACAGCAAGCTCAACATTTTCTGGGACATAATCCAGCTGGAGCGCTGGCGATCTTTTTGCTACTCAGTTTAGGTTTGATCATTAGCTTCACAGGCCTTGGTTTAGACTGGGAATTGGGTTCGGTGGATTGGGAAGATTTCTTGGCTGAAACGCATGAACTCAGTGCTAATTTCATGCTATTGATAGTGTTCATGCATATTGCAGGCGTGATCATGAGCAGCTATCTGCACCGTGAAAACCTAGCGCGCTCGATGCTCACCGGCTATAAACAAGGTGAGGCGCAGGCGTCCATTCAACGCAATTTTGTCTGGCTAGGTGTGCTGCTGCTCGTTGCGATTCTGGTCTTTTTAGTCAGCTATTTAGGCTAAAACCAATGCGTATTTTGGTGGTGGAAGATGATGCGATTTTAGGTGATGCCTTACAAACTGGCCTCACTCAAGCGGGCTATGCTGTCGATTGGGTACGCGATGGCGCCCAAGCGAATCATGCCCTGACTAGCGAGCCTTATGCTGCGACTGTTTTGGATTTAGGCTTGCCGCGCTGCTATGGTTTAGAAGTACTTAAGCAATTGCGTCAACGACGCGAGCAGCTGCCGGTGCTGATTCTCACGGCTCGAGATACGGTACAAGACCGTATTGAAGGTTTGGATGCAGGTGCTGACGATTATCTGATTAAGCCCTTCGATATGGCTGAGCTGACTGCCCGTTTACGCGCCCTGTTACGGCGTGCACATGGCTACACTCAACCACTGCTACAAGTCGGTGAACTCGAGTTAGACCCTGCCGCGCATCAAGTCAGCTATCAAAGCCAAACGATTGAATTATCTGGGCGCGAATTTACCGTATTGCATACCTTGATGCTGGCAGCTGGCCGAGTGCTATCGCGCGCACAATTAGAGGAAAGTTTATACGCATGGGGTCAAGAAGTAGAAAGCAATACCGTGGAAGTGCATATCCATCACCTGCGTCGCAAGCTCGATCCCGCATTGATTCAGACGGTGCGTGGCGTGGGTTATTTGCTGCCACGCCCAAAAGCTTGATATGTCCTTAAAACGGCGGCTGCTGATCCTTGTATTAACGAGTGTTTGCTTGGCTTGGCTAGGTGCTGCTGCTTTCACTTATTGGGATGCGAAGCAAGAATTAACACAGGTGTTGGATGCTCATTTAGCCCAAGCCTCCACCTTGCTCGTCGCGCAAAGCACTGAAGAATTAGATGATTTAGAAGAAGAACAAGCGCCCTTGTTACACAAGTATTCACGACGGGTTGCCTTTCAAATCTGGCAAGATAACAACCTGCTATTTCATTCTGCGAATGCGCCAAAAACCCCACTGGCAGACAAACAAAACGGTTTTAGTGATATCAAGATTGCAGGGCAAGATTGGCGCGTATTTACCAGTGAGGCTAAAAGCGAAGAAGAGCACCAATTAACCATTCATGTCGCTGAATTGAAGGAAGTACGCGATCAACTCGCGAATAGTATTATTGCGAATCTGCTCACGCCTCTATGGTTTGCTTTGCCGATTTTAGCACTGTTATTGTGGTGGGCTGTTTCAGCCAGCCTTAAACCGTTGGTTAAACTCACTCAAGCGGTCGCTCAACGCAAGCCTACTAACCTAAACCCAATTCAACTGCAAGCACCTGCTGAAGTGCAACCTTTAGTCGAACGTCTCAATCAGTTATTTAGCAAAACCAATGCTTTAATTGGAAACGAGCGCCGCTTTACGGCTGATGCGGCACATGAGTTACGCACCCCGATTGCAGGTATTCAAGCCCAAGTGCAGGTCGCTCAGGCGGCTCAATCCGCTGCAGATCGTGCACATGCGCTTGATCACGCTTTACAAGGTTGCCAACGCGCCAGTCATTTAATTGCACAACTCCTGACCTTAGCGCGCTTGGAAAGCTCAGCTGCTACCAACTTTGAAAGCTGCGACTTGCGCCAAATTGCCCAACAGCAAATCAGCGAACTAGCCCCCAATGCTTGGGAACAAGGCGTGCAATTAGCTTTAGCTGAAGGGGATAGTGTCCCTATTCAAGGCTTAGCCACCTTATTAGAAGTCCTGCTGCGTAACTTATTGGACAATGCAATTCGTTATACAGGCGCAGGTACAGAAGTCGTGGTCACAGCAGCTTATACAGAAAATAGAGCCTATCTTGCGGTGGTAGACAATGGACGCGGCTTAGCTGCTGAAGAATTAGCAAAAATCACTGAACGTTTTTATAGGCCTGCCGATACGACCGCCACAGGCAGTGGTTTAGGTTTATCGATAGTGCAGCGGATTGTGGAGTTGCATGCGGGCAGTTTGCAGATCACTCAAGCTGCTAATGGGCGAGGCTTATCTGTTTTTATTTATTTTCCGCCTGCCACCTAAAAGGCAAATCCAAAGATTTGCCTTGTGAGTTCGAGCTTTTTAAGCCAGATGTTTAATCTGTAATTGATCGTGAATATTGTTAAGTTCAGCTGTGGAAATATTTAAGCCAGCTGCTAAATCTTGCATGTATTTAACTTCACGCGGATCATCCAAGGTCATTGCCAGCAAAGACATGAGATAGACTTGCTTTTCCATACCTTGAGGCACACTCTGAACCAAGCCTTGCAAATCTAACGGCTTTCTGAGTTCAGTCGTTACAAACTCAATATCTGCTGGTGAAGCGTCTTTCAAGTGCTCTTTAATTTTCGCCTGCTCATTATCATCAATAACACCATCTGCTTTGACTGCATTGATCATGGCACGCAGTAAAACTCCTGCATTCTGCTCATCTTCTGCAGTGGTTTGCATGGGTTCATCTTTTAAAGCAGCTTTAAAGAAAGAGCCAACATCGTTAGCAGATGAGTTTTTGGTTTGTGGGCTGTCGCCTAACATATTAAATAAATTACTTAATATGCCACCTCCTGAAGAACTATTACTTGCAGCTTGGCCACTATTAGCTTGAGCACTTTTACCTGATAGCATACTCGTTAAAAGCGCGCCAATGCCGCCGGCAATCGCCGTGTTACGCGTAGCTCCGCCACCTAATACAGCGCCTAACAAACCACCTAAGACACCACCGCGCCCACCTATAAGTTTTTTTGAAGCTTGCGCGACAATCAAACCAAATGCGACTCGTCCTAAGGTTTTAACTAAACTCATTACTTGCTCCAGATTTTTTAAAGTGAATTAATTTAAGTATGCTAACCAGCGCTGAGCCACTGGACTTAGCCTAGCCGGCAAGGCTAGACTGAATCAGCATGCAGCTTATTGAAGCTTAGCTCAAGATCCCATTATTACCATCCGCGTCATTATAAACACACAAACCTTCTTGAATAACTTGTCGTCAAGCGCTGCGCCTGCTAATAATTTCCACTGAACCAGCCCGTTAAATTGAAGAGACTCCTGCTTATGCTGAAAAAAGTTTACACCGCTTCCACACCGCTAATGCCCGGCTTTATCCAACAGATTTTGGAAAATGCCGGTATTAACTGCACACAACGCAATTACTTTTTAAATGGAGCCATGGGCGAATTACCCTTTGTAGAAACTTGGCCAGCAATCTGGGTCGATGAACAAGATGAGCCACGCGCGCTTGAGTTAATTCGCCTGACTTTGGAGAATCCCACCACAGGTAGTTGGACTTGCAGCGCCTGTGGGGAAACGTCTGAAGCACAGTTTCAAAGCTGCTGGCAGTGCGGACAAGCCGCACCCCAAACTTAAATTATTGACGGTGAAAAGTCAGCACTAACACATCGCGCCAAGCAGCTTGCTCTTGATCGGCTGGATAGATCGGCGTGACACCGTGATAGACCTTGTGATCATTGACTAACAGCAAATCGGTGCTCATGCTTAAAGTGCACTGCCCGAGTTCCTGCCGATCATTGTCATAGATATAGCTAACCCCCCCCTCTACATTCTGCCGATCTAGCAACATAATCAGAATGTAATCGGCGCCATCTTTATGCACACCCTCCGGCGTCGGCTTACCCTCTTCCAAACTGGAAGCAAGAATCCGAAATTGATGCGCCTGAATCCGCCAGAGTTGATTAGGATTAGCACTAAACTGCTGAACCGACCAAGCAATCAGCGTTTTAAACACCGGATTAGAAACAGTGGTGGGTAGCCAAGCCCGAAAATGCCGATTGAAACCGCCATGTACCGCATTGTGATAGCTACTTTGATAATGCGGCTCATGGGGAAGCTGCTTTAAGTGATCATTTTGCCAATGAAACACTGAATAGCGCCGCAAACGATAGCGGCCACCATCGCGCAAATATTGATCAGGAAGTAACTGATTCCAGCTTTGGCAAAAACGCCGAAAAGCCTGTGGCATCTGCCGACACAATTGGTGTTGTAAGCGATTTCGGGAGTCACCAACGGCTGCAATAAAGCCGGGTCGATTAAGCTGTGCGTTCACAATCCTTCCGCATTATTTTCGATCAAGATTACTAAATGTACTCGTCTTCTGCCTGCTTGCCCAGATCACTTAGGCGCTGTGGCAATTATGACAGCACGTACCGGTGCAGGATAACCTTCCACAGTGCGTGTTGGATCATTTGGGTCTAAGAAATCTTTTAACGACTCAAAACGCATCCATTCTGTGGAACGCTGCTCTGCAATCGTGGTTGGCGTGACATCCACGGTGCGAATCTCTTCAAAACCTAAGCGCCACAACCACAGCTCTAGCAGCGCAACCGAAGGAATAAACCAAACATTACGCATCTTGCCATAGCGATCTTCTGGCATCAGTACGGTGTGCACATCACCTTCGACAACCAAGGTTTCCAGCACTAATTCGCCCCCTGTGCGCAAAGCATTTTTCAATTCTTGCAAATGATCTAAAGGTGAGCGCCGATGATACAGCACGCCCATCGACAACACCGTATCAAAACCTTTACCTTGAAAATCAGGCAAATCTTCGCTTTTTAAGGGCAAAAAATGCACCGGCTGCTGACCCGCATAATGCTTAATCAACTGGAACTGCATCAGGAAAAATAAGCTGGGATCAATCCCAATCACCTGCTGCGCACCTGCACCGAGCATCCGCCACAGGTGATAACCACTGCCGCAGCCGACGTCTAGCACTAAGCGATCTTGCAAAGGTGATAAATGCGGAGCCACCCGCTCCCATTTCCAATCTGAACGCCATTCAGTGTCAATAGGAATGCCGAATACTTCAAACGGGCCTTTGCGCCACGGAATAAATACTTCTAAAGCGTGGCGTAACGCAGCTTGCTGCTCTGCACTCGGATCAGTAGCTTGTCCAATCCGCACCGTACTTTGCGTAAAATCCCAGCTGCTAGCGCTTAAATCTGGCAATTGCTCCAGCGTTTCTAGCCATAGCTCACGTTTACCATGCGGTGTCTCATATAAAGCAACTTGGACTTGTGCAGGCAAAGTTTCTAGCCAAGGTACTAAGCGGCCTACAGCTAGCTCGCTATACAGCTCAGCAAAACGCGCATCCAGCAAAGCATTCATGCTTTCACCGCTAAAATTGAAGCAAATACAAAATTCTGAAACCAAACCAAACTTTCGCTGAAACCGGCTAATTTTAAGCGCTCTTGATGAGTCTCTAAGGTGTCAGGTAGTAAGACATTTTCTAAAGCAGAACGTTTCTGGCTAATTTCCAGCTCGGAATAACCATTCGCACGTTTGAATTCCAGATACAGCTCAGTCATTAAAGCTTGCTGCTCAGCATCGGCGAACTTAATTTTCTCGGAGAGAATCAACACCCCACCCGGCAATAAAGCTTCATAAATGCGCTGCATTAAAGCTTGGCGCGCAGCGGGTTCAATAAATTGCAAAGTGAAATTCAGCACAATGATTGAGGCACGTTGCATCGGTACTTGGCAAATATCGGCGCAAATAGTTTGGAAGCTACCTGCAGCTAATTGGCGCTGCAAACGCTGCTCACAGCGCTGAATCATCGCTTCAGAATTATCCACGCAAATATATTGCACGCCAGGTTCGCGCACCTGTAGCGCCATCGCAAGCGTAGACGCACCCAAAGAGCAACCTAGATCATAAATAGGGCTATCGGCTTGTGCATAGCGCCGGGCTAACACCCCCAACTGGCTAATCACGGTTTCATAGCCGGGTACTGAGCGGCGTACCATATCAGGAAAGACATCCGCGACCGCAGCCGTGAATGCAAAATCCACGATTTGTTGTGGTTGTGCAAAGATTTGATCGCGTGGGGAATCAGCAGCCATGTTTAACCTTGCTCGCCAGCCCACTGAAAATCAGCGGGAACTTTGCCTAAGTTCAACGCTTCACCGGTGCGCTTTCCGGCATCGGGGCTCATAAAATATAAATAGGGGCCGACAATACTTTCAGGATGTACATTGCTATCAGGATGCTCACCGGGGAAGCTCAAGACACGAGTGCTAGTGCGTACCGGCCCTGGATGAATACGATTCACGCGAATGAACGGTTGAGCATCGTATTCCTGTGCTAAAATATCGCAGAAAGCATTCATAGCAGCCTTACTGACACCATAAGCACCGTAATAGGCGCGATCAGTCGTGTCAGTAGAGAAAACAATTGCCGCATCGGGTGATTTTTCCAGCAAAGGTAGGCAAGCACGCACGAGTAAGAAATTGGCATTGAGGTTGATTTGCATCATTTTCGTCCACAAGCTGAGATCGTATTGGCGGGTTGCCATAAACATGCCTAACCAAGCAGCATTTAAGACCAAGCCATCTAAACGACCTAGCTCCTGCTTAATCATCAAAGCTAAATGGTTATACGCATCCGCAGTGGCCTCTAATAAATCCAACTTGCAAATCACCGGCTCAGGATAGCCCGCTGCGACCATTTCGTCATATACGGCATCCAGCATCAATTCCTGCTTATCCACCAACACGACGGTGGCACCAAAGCGAGCGTATTGCACAGCGACTGCTTTACCAATGCCCATGGCAGCGCCGGTTACTATAATAACGCGCTCATGCAACAAACCTTCAGCGGGAACATAATTGAGTAAATCGCTCTGCATGGACTAGCTCCTGACACCTAGAAAAGTCCGGCATGATAACGCGAAATTTAGCCTGCTTATATGAAAAGGATCAAAAATAGGTGACAGGTTTAGTGCTTTGGTTAATCATGCTGGCACAGTAAAAATTTAGCGAATCTTATTACGCTAGCCACCTCTCGACATCAATGGGCGATTGCATTCATGACCGAAACCACTCATACCGCTACCAGTTGGGCAGAGACGATGCACAACTTTTTAGATACGCGCGTCCTGACCATGCTGTTTTTGGGGTTTTCTGCAGGCATTCCGATTCTGTTGATTTTCTCTTCCCTGTCTTTGTGGTTGGGCGAAGCGGGTGTCGAGCGCAAAGCAGTGACTTTCTTCAGCTGGGCGGCTTTGGGTTATTCGTTTAAATTTGTCTGGGCACCCTTAATTGATAAATTGCCCTTACCCTTCTTAACCCGTGCTTTAGGTAAACGCCGTGCATGGCTGTTGTTGTCCCAAGTCATGATTATGCTCGCGATTATCACGATGGCTAGCATTGACCCTGCTTTGAGTAAAAATAGCCTGACCCTGATGGCACTGGCAGCAGTGTTACTGGGCTTTTCTTCAGCCACGCAAGATATTGTGATTGATGCCTATCGCATTGAATCGGCGGAGACTCGTTTGCAAGCCTTAATGTCGTCTACTTATATTGTCGGCTATCGGTTGGCGATGATTGTAGCGGGTGCGGGCGCTTTATATTTAGCGTCTCAATTTGGCTCGGAAAAAGGTCATTATGTTTATACCGCTTGGCGTTGGACCTATTTTATCATGGCGGGCATTATGCTGGTGGGAGTGGTCACAACCTTCCTTATTCCTGAGCCGATACATAAAGAAAGCAAGCTAACTTACACCACTCACGACTATTTCCGTTTAGTGCTGGTGTTTGCTTGCACTGTAACCGCTTTTGTCCTGACCTTTTTCCTGACCGATAGCCTGTTTGCTAGTTTAAAAACCAGCGTCGGTGATGGTGTTTTCACTGGCTTTATCTTAGAAACCTTGCGCTTCGCTCTCGCCATCGGCGTTGGCTTTGTGGTTGGCTATTTATTAGTTCGTGCTGGCCTAGTGGATAGCGCGATTGCAGTTGAAACTTGGATTGCACCAATTGCTGAATTCTTCAAACGTTATGGTGTCAAAACCGCTGCTTTCTTATTAGTACTGATTGGTTTTTATCGGATTAGCGATATTGTGCTCGGTGCGGCCTCTAATGTGTTTTATCAAGATAAGAATTTCACTAAAGAAGAAATCGCCACTGCAGTCAAAACCGTGGGGGTCTTGGTGAGCGTCATGGGCGGAGTGTTAGGTGGCTTATTCGCCACTCGGTTTGGGGTGATGAAAAGCTTGTTATGGGGCGCGATTTTAGCCGCTTTAACGAATTTAGTGTTCGTCGCTTTGGCTTTAAGCGGGCATAACCTGCCGATCTTTTATTTAGCCGTCATTGCCGATAATTTAGCAGCGGGCTTTGCGAGTGCTGCTTTCGTCGCTTTTCTTTCTGCCCTCACCAGTGTTTCGTTCACGGCGGTGCAATACGCGATTTTTAGCTCACTGATGTCGCTCTTTCCCAAAGTCTTGGGGGGTTACTCAGGCACGATAGTGGACGCAATTGGCTATCCGAGCTTTTTCGCTTTTACGACGTTTATTGGTTTGCCAGTGATTGCTTTAGTCTTAATCGCTACGCGCTTTTTAGCGATTGAAGAGGCTAAAACCAAGACGGTATCAGTGAGTCTTTAGAGTTTTTTGGTTAATAAACTAGCTGAAGCCGGACATAAAGCACTGAATTGCGCCGTTTGTTGAATAACTAAAGGCGTTACGCTGCGCTCAACATCTTGATAGTTCAGTATTTTGAAAAAGTTGCTGGCCGTGGTAGTCAATAAGTACAGCGCTTCGATGCCTTGCTCAGCCGCTTGGTTTTCTATGAAACTGACTAACCGACGTGCTAAACCTAAGCTACGATAATCAGGCAAAACGGCTAAAGACCTAAGCAACGCGACCGACTCATAAGGCTCTAAACCGATCATTGCGACCAATTTTCCAGCGCGTTTGATCCCAAAAAACTGCAAACCTTGGGTATAAATATCGTCGCTAGGCAACTGGCATAAGTCCAACAGCCCTTCAAGTTCAGAATCAGCATTCAAAGCGTCAATATTCATAGTATTTATTTGCTGTCGTGCATGTTGCTGGGTTGCATCAAGCAAAGCTTGAATTGCAGCGAACAGTAGATGATTTTGAGTATAGCCCTGTCCATCACCCAAGTTAAATACATAATCAAATTTAAGGGGATTAGCCTCTTAACGCACCCTCCCCAACATAAATAAACCCACGGCAGAAAAGAGCAGCATCGGTAGTACAGCCGAGAATAACGGCGGCAAGCCATACACCAAACCGGTACGTCCAATAATTCGATCTAATAACAAGTAAGCGATACCGATGAGAATGCCAATGAAAATACGTTGCCCAGCACCGGCATTCCGCTGAAAACCAAACACTAAGGGAGCTGCTAATACCAGCATGACTAAAGTCGATAAAGGCGTGGTGAAATGCTTCCAATACTCCAACTCAAAACGATCCGTATTTAAAGCATTATCGCGCTGATGCTGAATGAATTGAGCCAATTCACGTGCCGCCAGCTGATCAGGCGTTACAGTAGCCAAGCTCAGAATACTTTCTGGTAAGATATTAGGAACCGTTAGCTGTGCATGTTGAATCAGTTCAACCCCATCTTTACTTAAGCGCTGATCTAAGACTTTTTGTAAACTCCAGTTATCACCCTGCCGCTCAGCATTAGCTGCCTTGAGGATACGGCTAATCCCACCTGCTTGCTCATCCACCTCATAGACAGCTAAGCCATCTACTTTAGTTTGTGACCAGACTTTATCAATATGAATCAGCTGCTTGCCATTTTTTAGCCAAACTCCTTCTTCAGAGATGGATAGTTCCTGCTGCAGCATACGGATTTTAAAATTTTCGGCATAAGTTTCAGAGCGAGGTACGCCCCATTCACCCAGCGCAAAAACGAGTAAACTCAGCACTAAACCGAGCTTTAAAGTGGTCATGACAATTTGCCGAATCGAAAAGCCCGCCGCACGCATCGCAGTAATTTCGCTATTTGCCGCTAAATTACCTAAGCCCATCAAACTGCCAATCAAGGCTGCATAAGGAAAGTTTTCGTACAAGGTACGCGGTAAGCTATAAATCACATACAGCAAGGCTTGTAGGGCCCCATAACGAGTACCCACTTTGGTATCAGTTAATTCGGCCAAAAAATCAAATAAGGCAAACAGCAAACTGAGCGAAAGCCAAGTGACTAAAATGCTGAGCAGGACATTTTTCCATAAATAGCGTTCGAGTAGCTTCATGCTGGCTTTCCATAATAGTTATGCAGGAGCCACAACGCTAACAAGACCATTAAAATATGCACCCACCACATGCCAATCCATGCAGGCACTTCACCGCGCTCAATCATGCCACGCAGCATGGCTAATACATTGGCATACAAACCATAGAAAAGAATCGCGACCGCAATTTTACTAAACCGCCCTTGGCGTGGTGCGGTATAGCTGAGTGGAAAAGCCAGCAACGCTAATACGACTGTAGAAATCACAATCGACAGCCGCCATTGTAATTCTGCTTGATTAGCGGGCGATGGTAGCGCGAGCAATTCCGCGGTAGACACACTTTCAATACTGGTTGAACGTGTAAACGAGCGCAGTGGAATGCGCACCCCATGTTCTTTAAAGCGAATAATCGACATGCCGCCGCGCTCAGGATCATTTTCATAGCGATAACCATCCCGAATTTGCAGAAAGCGCTCTCCCGTTGCCGAATCCACAAATAAAATAGCCGATTGCGCCCAAACTAAAATTTCATTCGAGCCATCTTGTACCCGAATAAAGAAGCGCTCCATCACCGTACGTGAATCATCCAAGCCTTCGGCTAGCACCGTATAATTATTCGTTTTATTGCCAGCCGTCACAAATTGGCCAGGTGGAATTCCAGCAGCTTCTGGGCGTTGATACATTTCCTTTTTTAAAGCCTGATTCTGTACTTCGAGCATCGGCGAGAAAAAGAATACCGCGACCGCCATAAACACAGTGAGTGGCACCACAAAGCTAAAAATTGCGCGATAGAACTCTTTTGGTCCGACACCGGAAGCCCGCAAAGCGACCATTTCGGAGTCACGATACAGGCGACTGAATGCGAGCATCATGCCAATTAGCAAAGCTACGGGCACTAAACGTAATAAATTTTTTAATGAACCGAATAACAGCATATTGCCTAAAAGATCTAACGGCAGATCCCCACTACTCGCGCTAGCCAGTAGGCGTACAAAGGTATTGCCCACAATAATGAGCGATAAAATGAGTAAAGTTGCTGTGAAGTTAAGAGCAATTTCTTTGAACAGATAGCGATTCAGTATCATCTGAGCATTTTTTAGATATTGAGCTATGATTGTAGCAGCATTATGCTGTGCTAGTCGTGCCTAGTTGTAAGGAAACCTTGGGCATTTTGAGTGTTTCTTACACTAAACCAATGATCTTTAGTGGCTAGCGATTGAATAAGGGGAAACCCTATTGCTATCATCAGCGCCGTAGTGACTTCTGAATTGGATCTGCAAAGACAGGCTTGGGTAATTTGCAATCTTATGGGCTAAATAAGCTCGAAACCCCAATCAGGAAATATTGTATGGAGACTTTGTATGAATTTTCCGCTTGAGGGCAGGAATTCTTGTTTTATTAAAAAATGTTCCTTACTGCTAAGCCTAGTTATCTTGGCTTGGGTGCCATTTGTTTATGCAGAAACTGCTGCTGAGGCTGAAGCACAAATTGCTGTGTGGAAAGATGAAGCAGCACGTTTAACCAAAGAAGGTAAAACAGCTGAAGCTGCACAAGCACAAGCTTATGTCAAACAATGGGAAGGCATAGCTAAACAAGCTGTTACTGCTACTGCGGCCCCTGCTGCAACCCCAATGGCTAATGCTAGTACGGCTCCTGCCAATACTAATGCAGCTGCGGTTAATCCTGCGCAACAAGCCGCCTTAAAGGCTCAACAAGAGCGCTTGGCGGCTGAACAAGCCCAGCGTGACGATGCCAAAGCTAAGGAAGATCGACTTTCCAATGGCCTACAAGCGGCGATCACTGGGGGGGATTACAATCAAGCTAAAAACTTTATAAATCAGGGTGCTCGGCCAACTCAAGAACTAGTCCAAATGGCAGTCGACGGTGGCTATACCGGCATTGCTTATTTACTAATGAAAAGTGGCGCACCGAACGATGCAGGTGTACTTGGCCGCGCTTTACTGAAAGCCGTACAAACGCAAGATCGCGAACGAGTTAATAATTTGATTAAACTGGGTGCAAATGCGAACTACTCTGAAGGTGAAATCACACCTTTGTCGATTGCCGCCCGCAATGGTGATATTGGCTTAATCGGTATTTTACTAGCAGCAGGTGCTAATCGTGATCCGAATGATTTAGGACGGGTGATGTTTACTGCGGTTGAGCAAGGCGAACGTGACAAAGTTGCTAACCTGCTAAAAATGGGCGCTAACCCTAACTATGCCAAAGAGGGTGAATCTGCGCTTTCATTGTCTCTGAATCGTGGCGACTTTGGTATGGCGGGCGCTTTAATTGCAGGCGGCGCTGCGGCTGACGGTGGAGTCCTAGGTAAAGCCCTCTTCCAGACAGTCGAGCGGGGCGAAAGCGATAAAATTCCACAGCTGATTAAACTGGGTGCTGATGTTAATTACTCTGCTAGTGGTGTAACGCCGCTGACTATCGCGATTAATAACAACAACATCGATATCGCTAATATTTTGGTGCGCTCAGGTGCAACTGACCCTTCAGGTCGCTTTGGCAAAAAGGCCTTTGATGCGGCCCTCGACGGTGATTTACCTTGGATTGGCGTACTTGCCAAAGTCCCAAGCTATGCCAATTATCGCAACGGCCAAGGTGAAACACCTTTACATGCTGCAGCGTCTACCGGCCAAACTTCGGCAGTTACCACTTTGTTAGCAGCAGGTGTCGATCCGAATATCTTGACTGTAAAGAACTGGACGCCTTTACATCATGCGGCACGCTTCGGGCATAAGTTAGCTTTAATTAACTTACTGAAAGCGGGCGCTGATGTTTATGCAGTGAACTCAGATGGCAATGATGCCGTGAAACTCGCTCATCTTGCTTTACGTGACAACAAGAATGAAATTGATAGTCGTGGCGTGTTGGAATATCTGAATCTTTGGATGCAGCACCACCCACGTGCTCAATAAGTAAAGTTTGAACATGAGCAAAAGAGCGGATTTAATCCGCTCTTTTTGTTAGTACTTAATGCATTGCTTAAGGAATTGGGTGCCAAGCACGCTCTTTTACCCTATCCTCATCACGAATCGTATAAGCATTGCGCCCTGCTGCTTCAAAATAAGTTCTTGCTAGCATTTCTGCCAAAATCCCCGTCGTTAAAAATTGCAAAGCCGCAATCATTAGCATCACGCCGACTAGCAATAAAGGCCTGCCACCAATATCTGCACCAAAGATAAATTTTTCAATCGCTAGCCACAGTAAAATCAAGCTACCTGCTAGACCTGTACCTAAGCCCATTACGCCAAAGAAATGCCCTGGACGCGCGCGGTAATGCATGAAATACCACATGAAAAGCAGATCAAGGATGACTCGGAAGGTGCGCGAAATACCATACTTAGACTCACCACTAAAGCGCTCATTATGCTTAACCACACGCTCACCAATCCGGGAAGGTGGCACTGTGGTCGCAACCCAAGCAGGAATAAAACGGTGCATTTCGCCATATAAACGCACTTTGCGAATCACCGAGCCGCGATAGACCTTCAAACTACAGCCATAATCATGCAAATAAACGCCCGTCACTTTGCGAATCAAGCGGTTAGCAATGCGCGAAGGGATTTTGCGTAAAATTAAAGTGTCTTTACGATCTTTGCGCCAGCCCACTAACAAATCCAATTTGCGCTCCTGCAAATCGGCAATCATCGCCGGAATATCCGCCGGATCATTTTGCAAATCGCCATCTAAGGTAACTAATAAGCTGCCTTTAGATTGGTCAATGCCTGCTTGCATGGCTGCGGTTTGCCCAAAATTGCGCTGTAATTCGACGACAAAAACATGCTTGCCGTATTGCGCAGTGGCTTGGCATAAGCGCTCTAAAGTAGCATCGGTGCTACCATCATCCACCAATACCAACTCCCAAGGGAGCTTGAAACCAGCTAAAGCGCTATGCACTCGCTCCACTAAGGGCAAAACATTACCTTCCTCATTATAAAAAGGTACGATAATGCTCACTGTTTCTTCATATTCAGTCGCCACAATGCTTGTCCAATCATTTAGAATGCTGGCGGATTATACGGAAAACCTATAGCGATGACAGATACTAAACAACTTCCACCCCCGATTGACTCACCTAAACTGCCTAGCTGGTTAAGTAAAACTTTACCTTGGCTGGTCTTGATCCTATTGGTAGCAGGGGTCGAATATTGGCTAGGTTGGAAAACCATCCTACAACCTTGGCAAGCTTTGAGTTGGAAACAATTACTGATTGCTGTGGTCTTATTATTAGTCAGTTATGGCTTACGCACTTGGCGTTTGTATGATTACTTCCCTGCTCTACGTTCCCATCCCTTACCCACGCTCCGTTTGACGCTGCTGCATAATATTTTCAATAACTTATTACCCGCACGCACCGGCGAGTTAAGCTTTCCCATGATGATGAAGCGTTATTTTGATATCAATTATGCTCAATCAGTATCAGCTTTATTGTGGTTCCGTTTTTTAGATTTGCATTGCATTTTAGCCTTTGCGATTTACCCGCTCTTAGTGGTGACCCCTTTGCGCCGCCTTGCGATTCCGATCATGTTGCTGTGGATGCTGATTCCACCCTTGGTTTATTTATTGCGGAATAAAGTGGAGCTGCATTTTGCGGGTAAAAATGGGCGCTTTAGTGAATTAGCACAGAAAACCTTATTTGGCTTACCAAATACAGTGGTTGGCTTCTTAAAAAGCTGGGGTATCACTTGGCTAAATTGGCTAGTCAAGTTACTGACGTTGGCTTGGGTTTTGGATCAGTTTATTGATGGCGTTACCTGGAATGTACTGATCACCGCAGTAGTCGCTGGCGAACTCACCAGCGTGCTACCGTTGCATGCACCTGCAGGGATCGGTACTTATGAAGCAGGGATTGTTGCGGCGCTCATTCCGTTTTTAACGGCTACCGTAGCTACCAGCGCTGCGATTAATGTGCACTTATTTGTGCTCGGCTCAGCGATTATTGGTGGCTTAGTCGGCTGGTTATTACCTACGCCTAATCCTACGGCCTAACCAGCTCTACCGTCTTGCTGCGTTGGCACTCTGTCCAGCGCTGTAAGAACAAGGCTAGTACGGTCAAAATCAAGAAACCTAGTACAATCGGAATCACGGTTTTGTTATAAGCCTGCCCAATCAGCACGCCAATTGGAATCGCCACCGCCGTCGAAACCACGCCAATAATCGAGGCACCGATCCCAGCATAATCGCCAATAGGCTCCATCGCTAAGGCATTCAAATTGCCAAACAATAAGCCAACACTAAAGAAAGCGAGTAAGCAATAGCCCATAAACAGCCATAAAGGTGGCTGCCCACTTTGTATCAAGACGATCACTAAAAATATCGCTGATAAAGCAGATACCACCTGCAAAGCCCGCGCTGAGAGCAAACGCATGCCTAGTTTCATGACTAGTTTGGCATTAACAATCGAAGCACCACCAATTGATAAAGCTAAAGCTGCAAAATACAGTGGAAATTGAGCGCCCAACCCATATTGCTCTTGCAAGATCTGCTGAACTGAATTTAAGTAGCCGAGGAAAGCAGCAAACACTAGACCCGTCACCAGCGAATAGCCCATCACTAAGCGATTACTACAGACGATTTTGGTGGCTTCCCACTGCTCATGCCAAGCAAACGGGCGGCGTTTGGCGGCTGGCCACGTTTCCGGCATGCGTAACCAAAACCAAATCAGCATCGGTGCAGAGAGTAAAATAAAAGCGCCAAAGATCATCCGCCAATCAGCAATCCAGATAATGCCTTGCCCCAAAGACGGTGCTATCGCTGGCACCATAATGAACACAATCATCGTGAAGGACATGATCTGCGCCATTTCGCGTCCTGAATAGCAGTCGCGCACTAAAGCCATCGTCACCACTCGCGGCGCTGCGACCCCAATGCCTTGCAAAATACGTCCAAATAGCATCATTTCGAAGCTATGCGCAAACATCGACACTAAACTGCCGACCATGAATAGCCCCAAGCCCCAATAGATCAAAGGCTTGCGTCCGATGCTATCTGAAATCGGGCCAAACAATACTTGTCCAACCAACATGCCCAAAAATACGGTAGAAATAATCAATTGCGGTGAGTTGGGATTGCTTACCCCCAAATCAGTACCGATGACAGGTAAAGCAGGCAACATGGCATCAATGGCCAGTGCCATCAGGGAAGAAAGGAGTGCGACTAAAGCCACAAACTCGACTAGGCCGGGCATTTTCGGCTGCATAATTTAAGTTTCTACTTTGGAGGAAAACACGAAAGTGTACGACCAAAAGTCCAGCTTGTGAACGAGGCTTATTGCGTACTAGGTGTTTAATGGCTATCTTACGCGCTTTAAACAGCCGATATTTAAGACCAAATCAAGGAGCAATATCATGGCTTTCACGCTGCCAGCCCTGCCTTACGCACAAGATGCTTTAGCCCCACATATTTCTGCAGAAACTTTTGAATATCATTACGGCAAGCATCATGCTGCCTATGTCACTAACCTGAATAACCTGATTCCTAATACTGAATTTGCCGATAAATCACTCGAAGAGATCGTTAAAACTTCTTCTGCGGGTATTTACAATAACTCTGCACAAGTTTGGAATCACACGTTCTTCTGGAATTGCATGAAGCCAAATGGGGGTGCTGCCCCGACGGGTGCACTCGCGGATGCCATCAATAACAAATGGGGCTCCTACGACGATTTCAAGAAAGCTTTCCAAGCCTCTGCGGTCGGCAACTTTGGTTCTGGCTGGACTTGGCTGGTGAAAAAAGCTGATGGTTCAGTCGATATCGTCAATATGGGTGCTGCTGGCACGCCATTGACGACTGGCGATAAAGCGCTGCTGTGCATTGATGTCTGGGAACATGCTTATTACATCGACTATCGCAATGCGCGCCCTAAATTTGTGGAAACTTTCCTGAATAATTTAGTCAATTGGGATTTTGCTGCTGCTAATTTCGCAGCATAATAGCGTCCTAAAGGAAGAGGCCGGGTTATTATGCCCGGCTTTTTTATGATTTTTTTTCGTTAAACACTTGAAGTGCCCCTATAACAGTCCTACAAATAACAAGGATAACGTCCACAGGATCATTTATGTTAAGTAAAGCAGTTAAACTGCGTGAAACCTCAAGCTTCGTGCTGGAGTGGATGAAGGCGCCACTGGTTACTGCCTCCGTGCTACCTTCTAGCCAACGTTTAGCCCGTAAAATGGTGAAGGGTTTAAGTGCCGAAGTAGGTAGAGTGGTCGAATTAGGCCCAGGTACTGGCGTGTTTACTCGCCAGCTGCTCGCTTGTGGTATCCCTGAAGAAAATTTGGTGTTGATTGAGCTGAACCGTAAGTTCGCCAAAAATATGCAAGAGCACTATCCAAAGGCACTGGTTGTTAATGGCGCAGCGGAGTCTTTAACGCGTCTTCACTTAACAGGTGTGGGTGCTGTTGTGAGTGGCCTGCCCTTTTTGTCGATGAAAGACAAACAAATCGATGAAATTTTGAAAGGTGCTTTCCAAGTTTTAGGCAAAGAGGGTCTATTTATTCAATTCACTTATGGACATCGCTGCCCAGTGAAACCGCAAATTCTGCAACATCACGGCTTAATTGCTGAACGCAGTAGTTTTGTCTTGAATAATTTCCCACCAGCCAGCGTGTATCATATAAAAAAAAGAGTGCATTAATTTGCCGTTTTGGGGATGTTGTTATCAGTACTAGGAAGCTTTGAAATGGCTTAGGCTCTGCTTATGCCGCCTAAGGTGCTTTGATTGACATAAGCGCATCCATCCCATATATTCAATCCTTTGAATAACTAAAGGCAGCCTGAAATGGCTGCCTTTTTGTTTTTCCCAAGCTTAACTGGAGGGTTTGCAATGACGACTATAATTAAAGAAACACTAATGCCGACCTATGCACGCCTACCTGTCACCTTTGCACGGGGTGAAGGCGCTGTGCTGTTTGATACTGAGGGGAAACAGTATTTAGATGCGGTGGCTGGCGTCGCTGTTTGTAGCCTAGGCCATGCTCATCCTCAAGTCGCTGATGCGATTAGTGAGCAAGCCCATCGCTTGATGCACACTTCTAATCTTTACCAGATTGAAAACCAACATGCTTTAGGTGATCGACTCTGTGCTTTAGCAGGTATGGAGAATGCGTTCTTCTGTAATTCAGGCGCTGAAGCGAATGAAGCAGCGATTAAGATTGCCCGCCTGTATGGTCACAACAAAGGTATCGAACGCCCAGTTATTATTGTCATGAGTAACGCCTTCCACGGGCGCACGATGGCAACGGTAACTGCGACTGGCAATCCTAAAGCGCAAGCCGGTTTCGCGCCTTTGTTAGAAGGTTTTGTACGCGTTCAATACGGTGATGCTAATGCAGTTGCTCAGCAATTAGCGGCTGACTCCAATATTGTTGCCGTACTGGTTGAGCCTGTACAAGGTGAAGGTGGAGTTCAAGTCCCCAGCGCTGATTATCTGCCACGCTTGCGTGAGCTTTGCGACCAACACGATTGCTTGTTGATGGCCGATGAAATTCAAACGGGTATGTGCCGTACAGGTAAATGGTTTGCTTTCCAACATACCTCGATTCAACCCGATGTGATGACCTTAGCAAAGGCACTCGGTAATGGCATGCCGATTGGTGCTTGTTTAGCACGTGGCAAGGCCGCCCACGTCTTCGCTTATGGCAATCATGGCTCTACCTTTGGTGGTAATCCTTTAGCTTGTCGGGCTGCTTTAGCTGTGATTGAGATCATGGAACAAGAGCAGTTAGCCCAACGTACTACTGAATTGGGCGAATATTTCTTAACGAATTTCCGTGCTGGCTTAGCCAATGTAGCTGGTGTGAAGGATATTCGTGGCAAAGGCTTAATGATCGGCATTCAGCTCGAGCGTGATTGCGGCGAGTTAGTCAAGCAAGGCCTAGCCAAAGGTATTTTAATTAATGTGACTGCAGGAAATGTTATCCGCTTGTTGCCGCCTTTAGTCATTACACAGCAACAAGCTGACCAGATCATAACTACAGTCATAGATTTAATACGGGATTTTTTATAATCTCGTTATTTATCGTGCCGGATGCTAGAGAGCTGATATGAGTACAGTCCGACATTTCCTCACTTTAAGCGATTTCAGTGCTATTGAGTTGCTCGCGGTGATTGACCGCGCCATCGACTTAAAAGCCATGACTAAACGTGGTGAAATCTACACCCCTCTACAAAATCGTAGCTTAGCGATGATTTTTGAAAAGGCGTCTACACGAACACGGGTTTCGTTTGAAGCGGGAATGACGCAGCTGGGTGGTCATGCTCTGTTTTTATCACCGAACGATAGTCAGTTAGGTCGCGGCGAACCGATTGAAGATGCGGCGCGAGTGATTTCCCGCATGGTCGATCTGGTGATGATTCGCACCTTTGAGCAGTACAAAGTTGAACGCTTTGCTGCTTATTCGCGCGTACCTGTGATTAATGGCCTGACGGATACGCATCATCCTTGCCAATTGTTGGCAGATATGATGACTTGGATTGAGCAGCGCGGCTTACCGAATGGCCGTATCGTTGCTTGGGTGGGAGATGGCAATAATATGTGCCATTCTTGGATGGAAGCCGCACGTTTATTTGATTTCAAATTACGCGTTTGTACCCCACAAGGGTATCAGCCTAGCCCGACAATTGCTGCCGCTAATGCTTCACACCTGACTTTCTGCGCTACCCCACAAGCAGCCGTACAGAATGCTGATGTAGTCACTACAGACACTTGGGCAAGCATGGGACAAGAAGCTGAAAAGAAGCAGCGTGAGATCGCGTTTGCAGGTTTTGAAGTCACGGAAGATTTAATGGCTTTGGCAGATCCTGATGCTATTTTCATGCATTGCTTACCCGCTTATCGTGGCAAAGAAGTGTCAGCGGCGGTGATTGATGGGCCACAAAGTGTGGTTTGGGATGAAGCAGAAAATCGTTTACATGCTCAAAAAGCTTTAATGGAAGCTTTGCTACTGGGATTTTCTAACTAATCAACGAGTGCGATTCTATGCGTATCATCACCGCTAATGTTAATGGCATTCGTTCTGCGGCCAAAAAAGGTTTTTTCGCTTGGCTTGGAACCCAACAAGCGGATGTCATTTGTATCCAAGAAACCAAAGCACAGATTCATCAACTACAAGAAGATCCTGATACATTTTTCCCCAAAGACTATCACTGCTATTACCATGATGCGCAAAAGAAAGGTTATAGCGGTGTTGCTTTATATTGCCGTAACCAGCCTGACTCAATCGTTATTGGTATGGATTCTGAAGAGTTTGATGCTGAGGGTCGCTATTTGGAAGCACGCTTTGGCAATTTAAGTGTCGCCTCACTTTACTTACCTTCTGGTTCCTCTGGAGAGGTGCGTCAAGCGGCTAAATACCGCTGTATGGCACACTTTGAAACCGTATTAGACAAGCTGAAAAATCAAGGCCGCCAAGCGATTATTTGTGGCGATTGGAATATTGCGCATAAACCCGAAGATTTGGTCAACTGGAAGGCCAACCAAAAATACTCAGGTTTCTTACCCGACGAACGTGCTTGGCTGGATAAGCTTTTTGTTGAGCATGGCTTTGTTGATGCCTTTAGAGAGCTGCCACAAGAGCCTGCACAATACACTTGGTGGTCAATGCGCACCAATGCTTGGGACAAGAACACGGGCTGGCGGATTGATTATCATGTCTTAACGCCAAACCTCAAAGGCACAGTAAGTGCCACTAGCATTTATAGAGCTGAGAAATTCTCTGATCATGCACCCGTGGTAATTGATTACCGCAAACCTTAGATTTTTTCGATTTTAAAACCAGAAGCCAGAATCACTTTTAAGACTTCGCGCGCTGTATTGCGGTCGTAGGCTTTTTCGATTTCTGATAATTCCTCATAGGGAATCAAGCAAGGATGAAGTTTGTTTGCATCATCCCGTTCCTCACCATAAACCCAACCATCTTGAATGCGCTGCTGCGCCCAAACCTCATGGGTGTTATAAGACAATAACTCTAACAACTCCTCTAAAGCTTTAGGCATAACCACTTTAGAGGTATCAATAGGTTCTGGTTGGTACATATAAAATTCCAGCATAGTTTTTATTAGTTTGGTCGGAAGCTCGTCTTACGTCAAATAAGTGTATTAGGTCGCCGCCAAACTCCAAATATTAATAAGACTAATAGCACGAATAACCAATAATCAAAACTACCCGTACCTCCCGTTTGATTCAAATTTGGATTAGGCGATACAGGTGGCGTAATCGGCGGTGTGGGTGTAGTGCCAGGATTAGGATTAACTGGAGGTGTTACAGGTGGCTCAGGCTCTGGTTGGGCTAAATCAGTACCTGAAATATCTGCGCTGCTACTTAAAGGGTTACGTGCTTGCCAATCGCGTGGAGTTAGCGAAATATAGGACCAGTGCGCATCCATAAACGGCGCATCTTCTGCCCGCGGCATGTGATAGAAGGTGGTACTTGGCCAAACTACTAGATCAGCACCTTGCAAATCTTCGCCATTCACAAAACCAAACAGGCTATCTGCACATCCTTCTAAAGTCGGATTATGCGAAGCATACAACTCACAATCTTTAAAAGTTGTGAAATAAATATCTTCACGCGTAAAAGTTTCCGAATCAGGGCCAATATCTTGTTGCTCTGATTGGGGCAAACGGATCTCGTAAGCTAAAGCTTGGCCTTCCGCATTCTTTTGCTCACGATCACGAATCAGCCAACGACGAGCTGTAGCTGGGTTTACGCTTCGCCCTAACTCACTCTCAAACTCTTGGCGCTGAACGACTGACCGATCACCCTGCTCCTGTAAATTAAGCTCCTCAATCGCATCATCACGCGAGGTACCTGCAAGGTCGAAATCCAACTTCCAAAAGAAGTTATGCACATGGCCTAAACCGACTTTATTATCTTCGATTAGCCAACCTGCATCTTCAGCATCGGCATCATTAAAGCGCTGTAAAGCCCCTGTTGCGCCAACGGCGGGTTCAATCGACCCATCTTCGTAGAAACGCCATAGAGGAATATAGTGATAAGCACCAACGCGAGAAACGCTAAATAAGGATAATGACTCTGCTTGTACATGCTCGGATTGATAGTGGAAGCCTTGCTCACTTTTACTAATTTGCTCACAGATAATGGGCTTATCATCAAAACGCCGTAATTTACCTGCTGGACAGTCATTCTGATTCAAGCTAACCATATAGTTGCCGCCCAAACCATAGTCTGAAATATCATGGTAGCGCGCACCATTGTCATCATAGGGCACATGAATTTGCGCAAGATTGGCCGTACTCAACACCATGCGGCGCTGCCCTGCTTTGGGGGTGTAATGTATTTTATGCAGCATAATCCCTTCTCGATTACGTTGCTCCCAACACATATCCCAGCGCGCGCCATTGGCTAAGGTAACGTTGATGTAGTAATCATCCGAACAAAACTCAGCAGCAAAGCTAGGTGTCAGATAAATGTTACTAGCCATCAATAGCAACATAGATACAGAATTAAAAAGTGTTTTGATTTTCATAGTTGCAGTCTAAAAGATGCAAGCCAAGAGTCGATGCGTAGATCAATAAATGGTATTTATTAGTTGATGACTTAAATACAAGCTTTAAAAGCTAAGTTGGCTGAGACCAAGCTCTAGCTTTAGTAATTATTTCCTTAATCCTTGCTGAGCATTCAGCTATACTTCAATCCTTATTAGCCAACCCCACGCCCCCATAACTGCATGAATCCAAGTATCTTTAAGCTGAAACAAATTGGCCCAGGTACTCTCTATATAATGCCCTGCCCGCGCGCTAGCGTTCTGGCGGAGGACATGAGTTTCTATATGGATTTGGGCATTAACACCGTTGTTTGTTTGCTAGAAAAGGCAGAAATGATTGCACGCGGCTTAGCACTTGAAGAGCGCCTCTGCCACGAACTAGATCTTCGCTTTGAACACTTCCCTATTCCAGACCGTGCCATACCGAGTAACTTGGCAGCTTTCCGTGGATTAGTGGATAAGCTTGATCTGGAGCTTAAACAGGGGCGTAATATTGCTATTCATTGTTACGCAGGTATTGGGCGCACTGGCATACTGGCGGGTAGTTTATTGATTCGCAATGGTATACAGCCGCAAGAGGCCATCGAATTAATGTCTAAAACTCGCGGAAAAAATATGCCGCAAACGCAAGTTCAGTATGAGTTTTTAGTGGATAATGACGAACAACATGCTCTGATTGACCACGATAGCACTAGTAAGCCTACCCGCCCTTGGTGGCAGCGTTTGATTTCTTGGTCGCCCGCTGCTTAGCTTTTAGCACGCATTGTTAATTGCTTGCCGCGTACTAGAACAACTGCAGCTATTGCACCTGCAACCCCACCAAATAAATGCCCATCCCAAGAAACGCCTGGTTGCCAAGGCAATATCCCACTCAGCAAACTAGAACCATACATAAAGGTTACGGAAATTGCGATCAGCAAGGGTACTATCCGACGCTCTAACAGGCCTGAGACAATTAAAAATACCGCTAGACCAAACACTAAGCCACTAGCGCCAATATGTAATGAGGAACCACGCCCAAACAGCCAAAGCAAAGCACCACCTAGCAAGACAATGATAATGACGATGTTACGACTATTCGCACGCGAACCTGCTAACAAGGTCAGTAGCACCAACAAAGGCAAGGTATTACTCATAATATGCTGCCAGCTGCCATGCAGAAAAGGCATCGTCACGATACCAAAAATATGCGCACCCTCGCGCGGTACTAAACCGAACTGTTCTAGAGGCAAAAAGCGATCTAATAAAAACACTAGCCAAATTAAGCCAACAAAGACTAAAACCGCAGGTAACTCCTGCCGAATGCTATGTTGGTTATTTGGGTTAGTCATAGTGCTTTTCCCTGTAAAATTCGCTTCAAGGTAGCCACACCGAGTTCCTGCATGACTTTTATATTGCGCTCTGGAATGGCATCAACATTGGGATGCTGCGCAATCGCTTGCTCTAAACTATCCTCACGCAGTAAATGTAGCATTGGATAGGGCGAGCGATTGGTATAATTCTCAACATCATCCAATTCAGTTCCAGAGAACTGATAATGTGGATGAAAGCTGGCAATTTGTAAAATACCCTCTAAGCCCTCTTGGTAGAGCAACTCATCTGCATCATCCAGAAAATCATTGTAGGCATGAAAATTAGTCAAGGTTTCTGGGTGAATAAGCAAAGTGGTTTCCACCTTATCCGCAGGCGTTGCTTGCAGCGCATGCAGCTCAGCTTTGAGGACTGCCAAGAGCAATTCAGGCTTCGACGCTGGAGTCACGTTAAAACGCACTAAACCCATTTGATAAGGTTTATGGGCGAATGGGCATAGATTATGTCCTAGCACCAACTGCTCGATCCATTGACGGGTTTGAGCCATCACAGTCGCTGCTTGTGGATGAGAAACCATTGCTACCCTACTCCTGAAAAATTTCTTTAATGAATTGTTCGCCAGTTTGAATTTGCTTTGAATGCTGGCGGCGCGTCCACACTAAATAACTAATTATCGCCAATAATGCCAGAAAAATAGACAAACCTAACCAATAAGAATGATCTTTCTGTAGCTCTGGCTGAATAGGCACAGGCGCCACTACCTGAGGAGCTGGCTTTGGTGCAATGGGTGCAGTAGCTACAGTTCCTTTAGACCCATCCGCTTCAGTTAAAGGCTCCACTAAATCGCCTTGTGTTGAATCAGCTGATCCTTGATTATTGGCAGTGCTTGGTTGATTCCCAGCTCCAACCGCTGAACTAGCTGAATCATCTAATGAAGGGATTGTTTGAGTGAGATCTGCTGTATTATTTAGATTCAATACAGTAAACCCAAGCACCAGCGCCACACCTAGGCCACCCACCAAGAATCCCCAACGCAGAGTCGACTTTGCCGTTTGACTTGCCATAGTGTTAGGAGCAGCCAAAATAAAATTACTTAAGGCATGAAATTGCCCAAGTTCAGTAGGCAAAGGGGTTTGATCCAATAGAATCGGTACAATGCGTTTTTGCATGGTCAGAGCAATCGACCATTCACGCTGAACCCATTCAGAAACTTGAGCATGTTTGCTCCAGAATACTAGGACGCGCTCAGCTTCGGCTAGTTTGGAGCGAATGACATCCTCCCAGCGATCACCGAACTCAATATCATCAATATCGCGGAAGACATCGGCACCCCCCGCTTCTAAAAGCTCAACCGCTTTTTCTACTTGGCTGCCATCTTTACGTGAATAAGAAACGAAAACAGTTTTTTTTGTCATGCATTGATCCTAGCTGCAATACAGCACTGTAACAGCGCTGCATTACAAGCATAGTTCAAAGCGTATCGCTTACGAACTGCCAAGCGCTAACTTAGTGCTTACTATTACTCGTATTCGCCAAGCGTTTGGTGACCACGACTACACTGTCATCCATATCACTTTTATGGCGCTCAAAGCCTAAGCGACTCATTAAGCGCAACATCCCAGTATTTTCTGCTAAGACCTCGCCAATAATCGTATTTAAGCCGCGCCCGCGCGCCGTATCAATTAAGGTTTCCATTAGCAGGCCACCTAAACCGCGCCCTTGCCAAGAATCGGCAATTACCAGAGCAAATTCGCAGCTTTGCCGGTCGGGATTGATCGAATAACGGCAAACACCGACTTCTTTATCCACCCCGTCTTCGCGTGCTATCCCCACAAATGCGATTTCACGGTCGTAATCAATTTGCGTAAAGCGCACCAGCATGTCTGGAGTAAGCTCACGCAATGATTGCATAAAGCGCATATAACGCGACTCTCGCGAGAGGTTGCGTACAAACTCCTGTTCCATTTCAGCATCTTCAGGACGAATGGGACGAATCATAATATTGGTTCCATCCGCAAGTTGTTGCTGCTTCACCAAATCATTTGGATAAGGATGAATCGCCATATGATCATAGCGCTGAGCAGCACCTTTTGGATAACCGACTGTGAAACGTGCATCCACCGCGACCGCACCGTCAGGGCTAGCCATCAGTGGGTTAATATCCATCTCAATGATTTCCGGTAGCTCACAGACCATTTCTGAAACACGCTGGAGCATTTGGCGTAAAGCCGGAAAATCCACCTCTGGCATATTGCGGAACTCAACCAACATGCGCGCAGCCCGAGTACGACAGATCATTTTTTTGATCATATATTCGTTCAAGGGCGGCAAAGCCACAGCACGATCACGATGTACTTCAACCGCAGTACCACCGGTACCAAAGCTAATCACTGGGCCAAAAACAGGATCACGCACCACACCAATCATCAGTTCACGAGCAGCCGCACTGCGATACATGCGCTCCACCGTAATGCCTTCGATGCGTGCTTCCGGCATAGCCTTAGCCGTTGCTTCCATCAGCTCCTGATAGACGCTGCGTACCGTGCGTGCACTATTGATATTTAAACGCACCCCATTCACATCTGACTTATGCATAATATCGGGTGAACTTACTTTCATGACTACCGGAAAGCCCACTGATTCAGCAGCAACTAAAGCCTCTGCTGGGCTACGGGTCAAAATCGTTGGCAAAGAAGGAATACGAAAGGCCGATAAAATCGCCCGCGATTCGGTGGTGGAAAGTGCACGGCGCCCTTCAGCCAGCACACTTTCAATAATTAAGCGCGCGCCTTCTACATCGGGCTCAGAGATTTGCTCTTCCACTGAGGCAGGGACTTGCATCAGCATTTTCTGATTACTGCGATAAGAAGATAAATACGAGAACGCTTCGACAGCCGATTCAGGGGCAGTGAAATGGGGTACTTTGGCAGCTGATAACAGTTCGCGAGCGGCTTCCACCTGTGAATTACCCATCCAACACGCTAGTAACGGCTTCTTAAATTTAGCTTTAGCATTGATTACTACTTGAGCGACTGCAGACGGGTCTGTCATCGCTTGCGGTGTGAGCATGACTAACACACCATCTACGCTCTCATCGGCCAGACAAATATCTAAAACTACTTCATAGCGCTCAGGCGTTGCATCCCCCAAAATATCCACGGGATTGCCATGCGACCAAGCCGCAGGTAGCACTTTATTTAAAGCAGTGACCGTAGCAGCCCCTAATTTTGGAATACGTAGATTCATTTCCACGGCGCGATCAGTCGCCATCACGCCAGGGCCACCACCGTTGGTGACAATCATTAGGCGGTTTTGTGCCACAGTCATACCGGTCGACAGAATTTCTGCAGCAGAAAATAGCTGAGTAATCGTATTAACTCGCACGACACCAGCACGCTCTAAGGCTGCGTCGAAAGCATCATCACCCCCCACAATCGCCCCCGTATGGGAACTAGCCGCACGTGAACCTTCTTCATAACGTCCGGCTTTCAAAACAATCACAGGTTTCATGCGTGAGGCTGCCCGCAAGCCACTCATAAAACTACGCGCGTCGTGAATACCCTCTACATACAACAAGATACTGTCCGTCTTAGGGTCAAGCGCTAAGTAATCGAGCACATCGCCAAAATCGACATCGGCGGCATCACCTAAAGTGATAACATTAGAAAAACCAACTTGGCGGGTACTCGCCCAATCCAAAATCGCAGTACAAACTGCACCTGATTGAGATACTAAAGCTAGATTGCCCGGCAGAGCTTGGCTTTTACTAAAGGTTAAATTTAAACCGGTGGAAGGACGCATGACACCCAGACAATTGGGGCCAATTAAATGCATGCCATAATGATGGATCAGTTCCATCACATCTTTTTCCATGCGTTTACCTCTTGCACCGGTTTCACTAAACCCAGCAGAGAGTACAATCACACCCTTAATCCCATGCTCACCACATTGTTTAACAATTTCGCCAACGGTACGCGCTGGAGTTGCTATAATCGCCAGCTCAATCGCATCAGCAATTACCGGTAAACTGGGATAGCAGGTTAAACCATGCACCGTTTCATGCTTGGGGTTAATTGGAAAAATTTTTCCTTGAAAGTCGGCTGCCATTAAATTTTGCAAGACGAGGGAGCCAACTGTGTTAGGCCGTTCTGTGGCGCCGAAAATAGCTACTGCTGAAGGCGCGAATAATTGATTTAGGTAATGGTGGCCCATTATTAAAACCTCTATGATAGTTCTACTGAGGCCGAGAACTTATAAAAACCGCTAGTACGTTATTAAAAACGTCATTTTTGTGCACTGCAACATATACTACTCCTTATAGACTGAAAAAACCATGACAGCAGCAGTAATTAGTCATCAAAAGTGTTCACTTCACGATAATGGTAACCCTCACCACCCTGAGGCACCTGATCGAATAGACGCGATTAACAATCGCATGATTACCTCGGGTGTCGATTGGATTACCCGCCACTACGATGCGCAAATGGCAACTCGTGAGCAGTTACTACGCGTGCACGAAAGCTATTATATCGACAAAATCTTTGAAACAGCTCCACACGACGACAGTATCATCGACTTAGATGGTGACACGGGTATGAATAAGCATACTTTAGAAGCTGCTTTATATTCAGCCGGTGCTGCCGCTCAAGCCGTTGATTTAGCCATGACCACTAATTATAAGCACGTATTCTGCGCAACACGGCCACCCGGACATCATGCAGGCCGTGCTCACTCGGGTGGCTTTTGCCTCTTTAATAATGTAGCAGTCGGTGCTGCCCATGCAATGGCTCAATACGGTCTTGAGCGTATTGTTATCGTAGACTTTGATGTACATCATGGGGAAGGCACTGAGGCCATTTTTATTAATGATCCGCGTGTTTTATTCTGCTCTTCCTTCCAACACCCTTTCTATCCCTTCACTGGCGCTGAAACTCGGGCGGTTAATATTCGCAACCTGCCGATGAAAGCTGGCACACGTTCTGGTGAATGGCGTGATCAAGTGCGTGAACAATGGATTCCATCTTGGGTTGAATACCAGCCTGAACTGATTATGATTTCAGCTGGTTTTGACTCTCATTTAGAAGATGATATGGGTGGCTTTAATTTGGTCGAAGCAGACTATGTATGGATTACTCGCGAACTTTGCCAAGTCGCTAAAGACTGTGGGCATAATCGGGTAGTTTCGTGTTTAGAGGGTGGCTACGATTTATCTTCACTCGGTCGCAGTGTCGCTGCACATGTTAAAGAACTCGCTGAGTTCCACTAAGGCCATAAAAAAAGGGATAAGCAACTTTGCGCCTATCCCTTCCAAACTCCTCTCCTCCAGAAGTCTTAAGCGGCTATTTTCAAATAAGGCTGATCATCCCATGCCAAAGGCAAGCCTAATTGATGCGCTACTTCGAAGGTTAAACTCGGGATATTGAGCGTATAGAAGTGTAACTGATTTACGCCTTCAGCCATTAACTTTTCGCATAAATCGACGGCTAATTCGATGCCTAATTTTTTCTGCTCTTGGCTGCCCGCGATCGTACCTTCAAACACTTTATTTAAACGCGTAGGTACAGTGGCTCCACAACGCGCGCTAAAGGCTTGAACTTTGTCAAAATCATGCACGGGTAAAATGCCTGGCACTAAAGGCTGGTCAATGCCCACTTTCACAGCAGCATCGCGGAAGCGCAAAAACACTTCGGGGTCAAAGAAATATTGGGTTAAAGCACGCTGAGCACCGGCGTCTAATTTACCTTTCAGCTGCTTTAAATCCGCTTCTAAACTAGCCGCTTTCGGGTGTACTTCAGGATAAGCCGCGACGCTGATATCGAAATCAGCCACGGTACGTAAAGCTTGCACCATATCGGCGACATCACTGATACCACCTTCGGTCAAATCATCATCACCGCGTAAAGCGACAATCCGCCGTACGCCGTTTTCTTTAAAACGTGCGGCTAATTCCAATAACGACTCGCGCGTATGCCCAGCAGCCGTTAAATGCGCCGCGACCGGCACATGGCATTCGCGTTGCATATTGAAAACTGTATCTAAACTGTGATCGCGCTCACTGCCTAAAGCGCCATAAGTGACTGAGAAGAAAGCCGGCTTGAGCATTTCCAACTGACCAATGTTCCGCCACAAGGTGCGCTCCATACGTGGAGTTTTGGGCGGGAAAAATTCAAAGGACAAAACAGGGCTAGTCATAGAAAAATCTCGTGGTCACAGTTGTTATCATGGGTACATTCTCTTATGCTTGCTCAATGAAAGCAATTTCAACTTTATCAATAAAAAATTGAAAATTACTGAATGAACCTACAACGTAAGCACCTAGAATTGATTCAAGCCCTGCAAAGCAGCGATACGTTAGCCGCCACCGCCAGCAAATTGCATATGACACCGTCGGCTCTTTCGCATCAATTGGAGGAACTGGAAAAGCGCATGGGTTTAGCGGTGGTGAATCGTAAAAGCAAACCGCTGCATTTAACAGCGGCTGGCAAGCGCTTATCAGAAACGGCGCTTGATGTTTTGCCACGCTTCGAGCGCTTAGAAGCTGATTTAAACCGCCAAGTGAAAGGCTTAGGTGGACGTTTAAATATCGCGATTGAATGCCATTCTTGCTATTTATGGTTGCTGCCAACTTTGGATCAATTCCGGCGCAGCTGGCCAGATGTAGAGCTGGATCTATCGGGTGGATTTAGTTTCGGCAGCCTACAAGCGCTAGCGGCGGGTGATTTGGATTTCGTAATTACTGCTGACCCTGAACCTATGAATGGGATTAGCTATATTCCCTTGTTTCAATACGAGTCCCTGTTAATTCTGCCACTGGATCATCCTTTACTCAAAGCCAAGGAAATTCAGCCCGCGATGCTGAAAGATCAGACATTAATTATCTACCCTGTTCCACCGCGAAAGATGGATATTTTCCGCCTCTTCCTGCGCCCTGCTGATATCGAACCTGCACAGATTCGCCAGAGTGAATTGACGGTGATGATGGTCGCATTGGTAGCGAGCGGGCGTGGCTTATGTTCGTTACCGAATTGGGCTGCAGATGAGTATATAGACCGGAATTTCGTGACCGCTCGCTCTTTGGGCAAAGGTATTTTTAATACTTTGCACGCAGCTGTGCGTGAAGAAAGTTTGCAGTTGCCTTATATGCAGGACTTTCTCTTGTTAGCTAAAGACTTGCCGTTTTCTACTTTGAGGGGGATAGCGCGGCCTGCTTAAAACTAATATGCCACCTGTTTTTCCCGATGAAACACATATAAACCCGAACCTACTAAAATCGCGCTCCCTATCCAAGTATTGAGCGTGGGTAAATCGCCAAATAGCCACCAACCTAATACGGCGGCAGAAAGTAATTCAGTATATTGAAAGCCTGCTAACACCGAAGCATCGGCATATTGGAAGGCTTTAGTCACCATCACATGCCCAATGGAAGCCAAAACGCCGACTAAAATCAATTGCCGCCATTGCCAAAGCTCCGGCCACTCAAGATCGAAAGCAGCTAAATGAAAAGGCTGCATAAGGAGAATGGCGAGTAAAATGATTAAAGAGCCAAATACGCCTGAATAAAACTGCATAGTGAATACAGAAACACCTTGATGCGTTGAGCTAGCACGCGCTAATTTGCGGGTAAAGAGTAAATAGAAGGCAAAGCCTAAGGCAGCAATTAAAGGCAGAATGGCGACTAAACCAAAAGGCGATTTGCCGGGCTGGATAATGATTAAAGCGCCGATCATGCCTACCCCGACTGCTGATAAACGCCGCCAGCCAATTTTCTCGCCTAACATCCACGGCGCTAATAAAGTAACTAGCAATGGCATGGTAAAGAAGATCGCGAGCGCATCCACTTGCGGCATCACTTGAATCGCCGCGAAAAAACAAAGGGTTGATACACAAATGCCGAGTGCACGCCAAAGATGCAAACGCAACTCTTCGCCACGCGGCATATATAATTCGCGCCCAACAAAAGGCAAAAGAAACAAGCTCTGGAAGCCAAAACGAGCCAGTACAATGCTTGCCACTGCGATGCTATCGCCCATCACTTTAGCCGCAGCATCCATTGCAGGCAGCAAAATTACGCCGAGCGCCATGAGCTGAATGCCCAGAGCTTGATCTTTTGCTTGCATCATCCGGAACTTAGAGCGCTTTTAAGACCACTTCAGCTTTACTAACTTCAAAGCTATTCGGGGCTTCGACATTCAATAGTTTCACTACCCCATTCTCAATCACCATGGCATAGCGTTGTGAACGCGTGCCACCAAAATCACCCGTTTCTAACACTAAGCCTAAAGCTTTAGTCAAAGCCCCACCGCCGTCCGCAATCATTGTTAGGTTTTCAGCATTTTGTGCAGCACCCCAAGCTTGCATCACGAAAGCATCATTCACGGATAAACAAGCAATCATATCTACGCCTTTGGCTTTCAGCTCATCCGCTAGCACCACATAACCGGGTAAATGTGCCGCTGAACACGTCGGCGTAAATGCCCCCGGCAAAGCAAATAGCACGACTTTTTTGCCTGCAAATAAATCAACGGCATTAATTTTTTTATGCCCTTCAGCACCCGCGACTGTTACTTCAACCGCTGGAATGGTTTCGCCAACTTGAATCATCACACTCTCCTAGGTTTGTATTGAAATAGATCTTGTAATCAAGGTTGAGTATTAAAACATAAAACTCAAGCCAGATACTTGCTGCCTTAATCTTTAAGGGATTAACAAAGTCGTGCCAGTGGTTTTCCGCCCTTCTAAATCGTGATGCGCTTGTTGGACATCTTTCAAAGCATAGCGCTGATGAATAGGCACTGTCACTTTGCCACTGGCAACCATCGCAAATAAATCGCTCGCATTTTCCTGCATGGCATCATCCGCAGCGGTATAGGTCATTAACGTCGGGCGAGTCATATACAAAGAACCTTTCGCGGACAATAAGCCTAAGTCGAAGTTAGTAATTGGCCCGGAAGCATTGCCATAACTGACGAATAAACCACGTGACTGTAAACTATCCAGTGAACCCATTAAAGTAGACTGCCCTACTCCGTCATACACAACGGGTACGCCTTTGCCATTAGTGATTTCACGCACGCGCTTCGCTACATCTTCGCTATTATAATTAATCGTGTAATCGCAGCCATGCTCACGCGCAATCACCGCTTTTTCCTCAGAACCGACTGTACCAATCACGGTAACACCCAAAGCCTTAGCCCACTGGCAAGCCATTAAACCCACACCACCGGCGGCAGCATGGAATAAAATCGTTTCCCCAGCCTGCACCAGATAAGTTTCACGTAAGAGATAGCGCACAGTCATGCCTTTGAGCATCATCGCGGCGGCGGTTTCATCACTGATTCCGTCCGGCAATTTGCAAACGCGATTCGAGGGCATATTCCGTAACGTGGTATAGGCTCCAATCGGACCAGTGCCATAAGCGACCCGATCACCGATTTGTAAATGCTCAACACCAGCACCCACCGCTTCCACCACACCGGCTGCCTCTAAACCAAGCCCACTCGGCAAAGCCACAGGATATAAGCCGCTGCGATGATAAGTATCAATATAATTCAAACCAATGGCCGTATGCCGCACTTGTACCTGACCCGCTGCAGGTGTACTCACTGCTTCTTGCACCAGCTCCATCACTTCGGCGCCACCTTGGGCTTGGATTTTTACCACCGTTGCTATGCTCATTCAAAACTCCTTGCACTAATGACTGAATAGGCTGCTTTATACTGCGCCCAAATACTAAACACGAATAGCCTCGTAGTTTGTAGCAGACCAAGCCAGCTACTCAAGCAGGCAAACTGTGCCGCTGCAAATAAATCTAAACTAAGTCTATTACTAGTACGCAGGCTCTTTTAAACTTTGCTACTTCTTTCAGTGAAAATAAGCACCTTCAACTATGTACGCAGAAACTTTCAAGCTCGATGATTATTGCCGCCGGATTAACTTTGTCGGTGAACTCAAACCTGAGCTAGCCACGGTGCAAGCCTTGATGCAGCAGCATTTAAAAACGATTCCGTTTGAAAACTTAAATGTTTTAGCGGGCAAAGTGATCTCGCTGCAACCAGACGATATTGTTGAGAAACTCATTCACCAGCAACGCGGCGGCTATTGCTATGAAATGAATGGCTTATTCACGATGGCCTTAACCGCCTTGGGTATTGATTATCAATGGGTAGCCGCGCGCCCACTCTTTTACCCCGCTAAACGCCCGCGTACCCATGCAGCCTTGATTGTAAATTTCGAGGGCGTGGAATGGTTATTGGATTTGGGCTTCGGCAGCTACGGAATTCGTAAGCCAATGCGTTTAGATTTGCTAGATCAACCCATCCAGCAAGGCTTTGATCAATTCATGCTGACTCAAGAGGCTGATAGTGATATTGCCGTGCAAGCCTTAGTCGATGGCGCTTGGGTGAAGCAATACGGCTTTAATCGTAGCACAGTAGAATGGGTTGATTTTGCACCTGCCAATTGGATGAACTCAACCCACCCTGATGCGATTTTCACCCAAAAATTGGTGATTGTGCTGTTCACTAAAGAGGGGCGAAAAATTTTAGCTGGGAATATGTTTAAAGAATATAAAGCAGGCAAGTTAACTCAAATTGCGCTGCAAGATGAGCAACTAGCTACCGTGTTAAAACAAGATTTTAACTTGATTAAACCGCTGCATGCTTGAAACTCAACGCTTGCTGCTCCGCCAATGGCAAACCTGTGATTATCCTGAGTTTGCCAAATGGAATGCTTAGGCATGCAACGTGATCCTTTAGTCTTTGAGCATTCTGCTTTGCCAGCCGAGCATGTTTTGGCTAAACACTGCTTGTATCGTTGCTCAACAAGCGCTCTTCCACATAACGCACAATACTTTCCAGCAAAATTTCACGCGGATAATCGTTTTTATCCAGCAAAAACCGTAAAAACGGCCAGCGATGCGCCAAGGGCAGAGTCAAAGCCCAATGGTCTGCATTAGCATAGCCCAATAAATCACTACCCGGAATCAGCGCATCTTCTGCTAAGACTTGGCTATCATTTTTCAAGCTAAATTGGGCTAATTTACGGTGATTGAGGCGCAGAATCCGTGAAACTTGCTCAGGCTCGGGTAGGGCTACTAAGGAAAAATAACGGATTTCAGCCGGTAAATTATGCGTAGCAAGCCACTGTTTACGCTCAATTCGATCCAAACTTTGTAAAGCCGCGCCATCACCCAGCTGACAGCCCGGTAAAGGAAGTTTGGCGAATAACCATTTAAGCCAAGCTGGAGTGGTTTCCACCAACGGTGAGCCACCAATCGCGCCCGCCAAACTCACCACAGCCGCAACACGCTCGCACAAGCCTGGATAAGTAATCAGCGCTTGTAAAGCATCGACCGCACCTTTGGAATAGCCCAATAATACAAACCGATGCTTAGGCGGAAATGCAGTCAAAGCTTGTTGAATCATTGCAGCATTATGCTGGCTGCTAGAACGGCCATTGACTTTTAATACCGAACTCGTAAAGCCTCGCTCATGCAAATACTGACGCGCCCGATGAAATGGCGTCACTTGATGGCTTAAGCAGTCTGCGACTAGCCCGGTGATGATCACATAATGCAAATCTAAGCGTGGCGCACCTAAATACACGGCTTGCCCTGTCGTCGACTGTTCATCTGCAAACTTTCGTAGCGCTTGCTCGGCTGGCAAATCAAAGAGGATATTTGCTTGTGGATAAGCCGAGCGTACTGCTTGAAAGACTTCCCGAAATCGATGGCGGACATCTAGTATGTTTTTAGGGATTGGTAGGGAAGTAATAGACACAGGCAGCTAAAACATAAATTAAGGGAAGGTCTGCATTCTTAATCAAATAGCCCACTAATTGCTAGAAGATTATTAACGACCAAGGCTCTAGCAAATCACTAGAGCCTAACAATCAGACCCGTCTATTGAGCAGGCTTAGCACCGACCACTACCGTCACCATCTTATCGGGTTGGAGTTTGGCAGCAAATGCACGACGAATGTCTTCACTCGTCACTGCATCAATTTTCTGCGTCCAAGTATCTAAGTAGTTAAGCGGCAAGCCATTACGCGCAATATTGGCGATATTGCTGAGCAGATTACGGTTGCTATCAATACGCAATGGGAAACCACCGATCAGATTATCCTTAGCGGCTTGTAGCTCTTCTGCACTTGGCCCCTTTTCCATGAAGTCTTTTAGAACTTGCATAGCAAGATCAACTGCTTGCTGAGCTTGATCAGGGCGAGTTTGTAAACTAATCGTAAACTCACCAACACTTTGGCGAGCGGCAAAATAGCTGTCAATGCTATAAGTAAGCCCACGTTTTTCGCGCACTTCATTGCTCAAACGCGAGACTAAACCACTCCCACCCAGAATATGATTGCCGACTAAAATTGGGAAAAAGTCTGGGTCGCTGCGCTTCATGGCGGGCTGACCGATCATGATTTGAGCTTGTGCAGAGTCAAAGGGCAGATATTGTTTAACGGCTGCCGTCAACTTGGCAGGATCAGTTAAATCAGCCAAAGCTGGGCAGCCCGTTTGTCCAGCGACCTGTAAGCCTTCCAACAATTGCGTAACCATCTGATCGGCTTGCTCATGAGTTAAAGCACCAACAATGCTCACTTTAGCGTGGCAAGGATTGAGCTGAGTTTTATAAAACTGCTTGAGATCATCAAGGGTTAGCGCTTTGAGCGAGGCTTCCGTGGTGACATGCCCATACGGATGCTTGCCAAATACCGCTTTTGCATAGGCTACTCCAGCCGCATAACCCGGTTGGGTTTCTGCTTCTTTAATAGCCGCCATCGTTTTCTCGATTTCGCGCTGTGCTATTGCTGGCTCAAAAGCCGGGGCCGCGATTTGCTGCGCGGCTAGAACTATTGATTTAGGTAATACGTCAGGATAAGTCAGGCTGCGCAAGGCAAAAGCAAAGGTATCATCATCAGAGCCAATACTAAATTCAGCTCCTAAATCCGCCCAAGCATCGCCTAAAGCCGCTTCATCTAAAGCAGGGTGGTTCTTCCAAGCTAATACGCCTTTGCTCGCTAACGCAGCGGCGAGTGAAGACAGACCCATTTTACCTTCTGGATCACGACGCTTACCCCTATCGAATTCAACATGCACATCCACCATCGGAATCCCCATCGTGGAAGCCAGCCAAATGGAAGTACCATTGGGTTGTTGCCAGCTTTCAATCGGTGTTACTGCATTCGCATTGACCATACACGCTCCCAGAGCTAAGGCGCACAAGCTTTGATACGCTAATTTAACCGTGTTTATTTTCATGCTTAGTGCCTCAAGCCAGCAGGAGGAGTCCGGGGTTTTGCATTAGGATCACGGGGTTGTGGGTTCAATACCGCAACTGTTAATTGATCATCACCAAAATACTTGTTTGCAACCGCTTTCACCTGCTCGGCGGTGATTTTGCGCAGCATTTCAATTAGCTTGTCTTTGGTTTCAAGCGGTAAGCCAATCGCCCAAAGTGCACCCAATTCATTGGCTTGAGAAAACACCGAATCACGCTGATAAATCTCGGAAGCAATCCATTGAGTTTTGACTCGATTTAATTCAGCCTCGGTCACCCCCTCATCAGCGACCCGCTTAATTTGCCCACGTAAAGCGCCTTCTAAATCAGCCACCGTTTTGCCATTCGCAGGCACACCCTCCATAAAGAAGAGCTGTGGCCCACGCCCATACAGGCCATTACTAGTGCTTGCACTGTCTGCAATCCGCTGCTCATGGTTGATCAAAGCCCGCTCAAAGCGCGCGCCGTCATTGCCATCCATAATCGCGGATAGCACCGTGAGCGCCAAGGCATCCCAATCATTGTCCTTGGGTTGGTCAACGCTAGTAAGCTGCGGCACTTTGAAAGCCATTAGCAAATAAGCTTGATCAGCAGGCGCTTTCACCTCTAAGCGTTTAATGCCTAATTGGGGTGGTTCAATGGCAGGCTTGCGTGGCTGTACGGGATGTGTGGCTAGGCTGCCATAGTATTTTTCTGCTAACACTAGCGCATCGTCCGGTTTTATATCACCCGCAATCACCACCGCAGCATTTAACGGGTTATACCATTGCTTATAAAAAGCGCGAGCATCAGCGGCGGTTAGATTATCTAAATCATTCATCCAGCCAATAACTGGATTACGATAAGGATTGACGTTATAGGTGGCCGCCATTAATTGTTCATAGAGTAAGGAGCGGGGTTGGTCATCGGTGCGCATCCGCCGTTCTTCTTTGACAACCTCTAATTCACGCTTGAACTCATCATCTGGCCATTGATTATTCACAAAGCTGTCGGCTTGCAGCTGCATCACTTCTTCTAATTTATCTTTAGGAATTTGCTGGTAGTACGCGGTGTAATCATCGCTCGTAAAAGCATTATCTTCCCCACCCAAAGCCGCTACCCGCCGCGAAAACTCACCGGTTTTCACGGTAGGAGTCCCTTTGAACAGCATATGTTCTAAGACATGAGCGACACCCGTGGTACCACTCACCTCTTCCATGGCGCCTACTTTGAGCCACAGCATGTGCACCGCCGTCGGCGCTCGATGATCAGGCTTAACGATGAGCTGCATACCATTTTTCAAAGTAAACAGACGTGTTTCTAAGGCTTTACTCGCCTCAGTAGCGGCTGAAGGGCTTGCGGTCATGGTTATTGATTGCTCTGCATCAACACTGATAGTTGCACTCCATGCTAATAAGCAGACGCATAAAACTCTTTTTCTCATTTAAAGTCTAACCTAGCAATTAACCAAGTGGCTGGTCGTTATTAACAAATTTTTTTAAATAGACAGCAACCCTAGCACAAAACGTAAATAATGCCTCATGTCCATTTGGTAATAAAAATGCCCAAGTTTTTAGAGGCCTGATTACACTGCAAGCTAACAAAACCCAGCGAGGATCAAGATGAATAAAGGACTACTAGCTTTAAGCACTGCCTGCTTACTGAGCGCGAGTTTCACCAGCCAAGCAGCCACTTCAATCACCAGTGTCTACACCGCTTTAGATGGCGCTGGCTGCAAAACCTTAGAATCCCATGAAGACGAAGGTGGCTGGTATAAAGGCCGCTGTACCGGCATTAGTGGCTATAACTTATTAGTCATGGAAGGTGATCTCCGCCAAACCATCACTGTTGTTGATCCGAAGAAAAAAGAATTCCCGCTTGAGTTATGGAGCACCGTTTCTAGTGGCTTTTCGAGTTTAGGTGCTAAAGCTGAATGGCGAGTTAAAAAACAAGGTAATAAGACTGTCCCTGTAGCGTTGATTGTGCGCTTCAACGCCTCAGAAAACTCAGAAAAGCCGGAGCAAAATACTTCATATTTGGTGGTTAGCAAAATTACGGCGAATCACATTTGCGTGACGAATGTAGTCAAGCCGAGTGCCACTGCGAATGAACAGGCCCGTAAGTTAGCAGATCAGGCGGCTGGTAAGGCTTGTAAGACTTCTGGCTAAATACTTTAAAGCCATATGGCGCTTGCTTTGCTTTAGGTGAGCGCTATTTACTCACCTGCCATCACTACCGTTTGCATATCAATGCGCCTTTAGCCACTTTTCGGTATACGCTATTTCTGCTTCGGCATCTTCTTCACTGGCAAAATCGACCACGGAAATACCTTTATTCGACACGATGGTCAGCATCTCCGCAAGCGAAATGCCTGCTACTTTTGCGGCTGCGGCAATAGACAACAATTTGTCACGAAATAAGCTGAATCTCCGGCTCCACCAGCAAAGCCAACAGTGTCAGCGACTCCTGCCAGCCGAGATAACACATTTCCACCGGAATCACATCAGGAATACCTTCCTGCACCACGTTTAACTCCGTCCCACCTGAAACCGGCTTGAGCAAAACCGTGACTTGCATCACACCGGAGAGATTCGGGTCGTCAAATACATCGGTGTAGCGCAACAGTTCATTTGGAATCATCTGCAGATATTCGCCACCGAATGAATGACTGTGTTGGGTGGTGAAATTGGTAAAAGACATCTTAAATGTTCCGCCAACCTTCGCCTCCATCTGATGCACAGTGCAAGTGAAGCCATGCGGTGGTATCCATTTAGCCAAGGCTGCTGGAGTAATAAATGCGCGGTAGACACGCTCTGGCGGTGCTTTCAATACACGGTATAAACGAACAGTTCCCGTCATGGTGGTTTCTCCTTAGCATTTGAAAAAGCTCATTTTTTAATATATTTTTGGCAATTATCTCTAGTACGCTTTACTAATCAAAATGCCGCTGTGCCGCAAAATAATCCTGCAAAGTTTGCCCTGCTACATCCGTATAGCATTCTGCCTGTACTTGAATATGCTGCATCCGATCCAGCCGAAAGCTACGAAACTCATTCCGTAGTTCACACCAACTTGCTAGCGTCCAAGTCTGCCCCCAAAAGAACAAACCTAAGGGCTTAACTACTCGCTGGCTAAGCTCGCCATCTTGACGCTCATAATGCAATTCAACATAACGGTGCTGGTCGATGGCATTGCGGGCAATATCCAAGGTTTTGGAAATATCAGTGCGCTCGCCAAAGCGCAACACGAATAAATGATTATTGGTGAGATGGTGGCGCAGCTCTTCAGGAATGGCTGCGTAAACTTTATCAAGTAGTGAATCCGCACTATGCCCCAATTCGGTTCCGCCCCAAGCCCGCAGCATACGCGCACCTAAGACCAAAGCCTCAATTTCGGTGGCTGAGAACATTAGAGGGGGAATATCGAGGGAATAACGTAAGCGATAACCGACGCCCGCCTCGCCTTCTAACGGCACGCCAGACAGACTCAAATCCTGCATATCGCGGTAGATGGTGCGCTCGGAAACCGCCAAGCGCTCCGCCAATTCGCGCGCCGTGACCAATCGCTTATTGCGTAGGATTTGGACTAATTGAAACAAGCGATCAGCGCGGCGCATTTAGATTTTCACTGCATCGAGTGCAGGCCGATCATATTGCCTTCAGTGTCAGTCACCATCGCAATATGGCCATGCTCACCAATCGAGAACTTTTCTTTGAAAATTTTGCCACCAGATTCTGCTGCACGCTGGGCTTCAACTGCACAATCTTCGCAGGAGAAATACACCAAAGTACCCGCAAAGCCGGTTGGCACACCTTCCATCTTCACCAACGCACCCGTTGCCCCATAACCTTGGTCGTTCATAGCAAAAGCATACATTTGCAGTTCCTCTTGTTGATCACCCATTAACGGTGACAAACTGATTTGGAATACCTGCTCATAAAAGGCTTTAGCGCGCGGCATGTCTTGCACATAAATCTCAAACCAACCTACTGGGTTACTCATGGCAATCTCCTTATCTGTGGTTATTACTAGAGTATGTAGTCTAAAACAGGCCTCCTGACAGCATCATGTCAGGAGTGAAACAAATAAAACCCTAGCACACTTGAAATAAGACTTAGTGCCTTATCGCTGGAAGAATAGCGATCAATATGCTAAAAACTCGCTCCACTCATAACAAGGGGCATTTATATGCAATACCACATCGCCCAACTCAATGTCGCCAAGCTCTTACAGCCTGTTGATCATCCTGACACCAAAGAATTTGTCGATAATGTGCCACGCATTAATTTGCTGGCAGAAAGCAGCGAAGGTTTCGTCTGGCGTTTGAAAGATACAGAAGAGTCCACACAGCCTGCTGTTTTTCCAGAAGATGCCAGTATGATTTCCACACTATCGGTATGGAAATCACCAGAGTTCTTAAAGAGCTACGCCTACAAAACTGAGCACGGCGCATTTTTCAAACGCCGCAAAGCGTGGTTCGCACCGATGGCCGAGGCCAATTATGTTCTGTGGTGGGTTCCGTTTGGGCATAAACCAACTAATGCAGAGGCACGTGAGCACTTAGAGCACTTGCGCCAACACGGCGAAACCGAGTTTGCATTTAGCTTTAGACAGATTATTTATCCTGCACAATAAATCCATATCACTTTAGCAACATCACAGGAGTTTCTATGTCCAAACTCCTGTTCAGCGCATGAAGGAAAGTAGCCCATTAATTAAGCTGATTTCTTCACAAACTGCGTCAAAATCACAATATGCTGGTCATTCACACGCCCTTCAATCTGCTCAGAATTATCTTGCACTAAAGAAATATTCCGCACCGCAGTACCGCGCTTAGCCGTGAAATTTGCACCCTTCACCACTAAATCTTTAATTAAAGTCACTGTGTCGCCTGCTTGCAAGACCGCTCCATTGCTATCGCGATGGATGACATTATCTTCGTCAGCTTGCCCTGCACCCGCTTGTGCCCAAGCTAAGATGGTTTCCTCTAAATACAACATATCTAAAGCCTGCTGTGCCCAAGCCTCAGCACTCAAGCGATTCAACATCCGCCAAGCGAGCACTTGTACCGCAGGCGTTTGGCTCCACATGCTGTCATTTAAACAGCGCCAATGCTGCACATCTAAATTCGCATCAGCGGCCATTTGGCTTTGGCAAGTTGCGCACAGATAAACACAGTCTTCGGCTTGCTCGCCTGCTTTCGGCGCAATCACAAAGCTCGCTAGATTTTTGCTAGCCGCGCATAACTCGCAGCTATTATTACTACGAGTTTTTAATTCTGATTCAATCGACATAAAAGATACTCAAAGGGGTTAAGCAGCGTTGCGGACTACATTGGCAATGGCTTCGGCTAAGCGTTTGGTTTCAGTACTATCTTCACCTTCAACCATCACACGAATCAGTGGCTCAGTCCCGGAAGCGCGTAACAGTACTCGCCCACGCTCACCTAATTCAGATTCAGCTTGCTTCACTGCATCTTGGATAGTTACCGATTCATCTAAATTAATACGCTGTTTGACTGGCACATTTACCAGCTTTTGTGGGTATTTACGCATAACTTTTTTCAAATCATGCAGTGATTTACCGCTATACAACATCGCCCGTAGCACTTGGAGGCCAGCAACAATCCCATCGCCGGTAGAAATATGATCACGCACAATCACATGCCCAGAGGATTCGCCCCCCAAGATGCATTGATGCTTGAGCATTTGCTCCATCACATAGCGATCACCGACTTTCGCGCGATAGAACGGTACGCCTAAGCGTGCTATGGCTTTCTCCAAACCAAGATTGCTCATTTGCGTGCCAACTACACCGGCTTGTAAATATTCACGCCCGCGTTCTTGGGCTATTACGGCGAGGGCTTCGTCGCCATCGACGACTTCACCTAAATGATCCACCATGATTAACCGGTCGCCATCACCGTCCAGCGCTAAGCCAATATCGGCACGGTACTTGAGTACATTTTCACGCAGTTCCGCCGTATCCGTGGCACCACATTGTTCATTGATATTGAAGCCATTCGGCTCATTCGCGATGGCAATCACTTCAGCACCTAGCTCGCGGAATACATCAGGGGCAACATGATAGGTTGCGCCATTGGCGCAATCGACCACAATCCGCAAACCTTTCAAGGACAGCTCAGTCGGAAAGGCGCGTTTACAAAACTCAATATAGCGCCCCACCGCATCATTGATGCGCACCGCCTTACCTAAATCTTGTGACACCACTGTCACTAGCGGCTTTTCTAAATAAGCTTCAATCTCCTCCTCAACAGCATCGGGCAATTTCATGCCATCGGCTGAGAAGAATTTCACGCCATTATCATGATAAGGATTATGCGAGGCACTAATGACAATTCCGGCGGCAGCACGAAAAGCGCGTGTTAAATAAGCCACCGCTGGGGTGGGCATGGGGCCTAATAAGCGTACATTAACCCCTGCTGCTGCCAAACCCGCCTGTAAGGCAGACTCCAACATATAGCCAGAAATTCGTGGGTCTTTGCCAATTAGCACTAAGGGATGCCCATCACCCGCTAATACTTTACCTGCTGCCCAGCCTAACTTGAGTACAAAATCAGGAGTCATTGGTGCTTGTCCAATCGTGCCACGCACTCCATCTGTACCAAAATATTTTCTAGCCATCATTCAAATCCTACTTATTTTCTTAGCGCAGCTTTATAACACAGCTTGAACTATTTTTAATGCATCAACCGTCGCTAAAACATCATGGACACGCACTATTTTCGCGCCCTTGACGGTAGCCATCACGGCGGCGGCGACACTTCCCTGCATGCGCTCAGCAGCGGGGCGGCCATTTAATAAAGCGCCAATCATGCCTTTACGTGACACACCGACTAATATTGGCAAATTAAAGGATTGAAAAGCCCCTAGGTGCTTAAATAAACTTAGGTTGTGCTCTAAATTTTTCCCAAAGCCAAAGCCTGGATCTAAAATTATGCGATCACGTGCGATACCTGCTTGTATGCAAACATCGATACGTTGTTGGAAAAACATGGAAACATCCTGCACTACCTCATTATAGTGTGGAGCTTGTTGCATAGTGCGCGGCTGTCCTTGCATATGCATCAAGCAGACTAAGGCGTCAGTTTTAGCACAAACCTCTAATGCACCTTGTTCCTGCAAAGCACGCACATCATTGATTAGCTCAACCTTATGCCGAATCGCGGCTTGCATGACTTCAGGCTTGCTAGTATCAACAGAGATCGGGATATCGAAGCGTTCACGAATAGCAACAATGAGAGGAAGCACTCGATTCAGCTCTTCGTCTACTGACACATCTTGTGCACCCGGACGGGTAGACTCACCGCCAATATCAATGATATCTACGCCAGCCACGATCATAGACTCTGCTTGTTTGAGCGCTGCATCTAGCCCATAAAAATGCCCGCCATCTGAAAAAGAATCAGGTGTGACATTCAGAATTCCCATCACTTGGGTGCGTGGCGAGCTGAGATCAAACATCAGGTGCGCTCCAAAAAGAAAGGCGCGGAATAATCCACGCCTTTAGAGTTGATTGAGAACTTACGAATGCTTAGTGTGAACCAGCAGGATCACCTACCACATCACCAGAGCCTGACTGTGGCATCCGTATTGAAGGGGGGTTGCCTTTCCCATTATCATCTTCAGTCCAGTCAGCAGGTGGTTTTGGCTCTTCACCCCGCATAATCGCATCAATTTGATCACGGTCAATGGTTTCATACTTCATTAAAGCATTCGACATTGCGTGGAGCCTATCCATATGATCAACTAGAATTTGCTTAGCGCGTGAATAGTTACGTTCAATCACTTCACGAATTTCTTCGTCAATCGCATGAGCCGTGTCATCTGACATTTGCTTATGCTGAGTGACCGAGCGACCTAAGAACACTTCGCCTTCATCTTCAGAGTAAGCTAATGGCCCCATCCGATCTGATAAACCCCATTTGGTCACCATATTACGGGCAATATCCGTCGCACGCTCGATGTCATTGGATGCACCTGTCGTTACACGCTCTGCACCAAAAATTAACTCTTCAGCGATACGACCGCCATACAAACTAGAAATCTTACTTTCTAAACGTTGCTTACTATTGCTGTAACGATCTTCCACCGGTAGGAACATGGTTACACCCAAAGCACGACCGCGTGGAATAATTGTCACTTTATAAACGGGATCTTCTTCAGGCACATTAAGACCGACAATCGCATGACCTGCTTCATGATAAGCAGTCATGCGTTTCTCTTCCTCATTCATCACCATCGATTTGCGCTCAGCACCCATCATGATTTTGTCTTTGGCTTTCTCGAATTCGATCATGTCCACAGTGCGCTTATTTGAGCGCGCAGCAAACAGTGCAGCTTCGTTGACTAAGTTAGCCAAGTCAGCACCTGAGAAACCTGGAGTACCACGTGCAATAAAACTTGGCTTTACGTCATCGCCTAAAGGCACTTTACGCATGTGTACTTTTAGGATTTGCTCACGCCCACGCACATCAGGTAATGGCACTACGACTTGGCGGTCAAAACGGCCTGGACGCAATAAAGCAGGGTCTAATACATCAGGGCGGTTAGTTGCAGCGATAACAATAATACCCTCACTACCTTCGAAACCGTCCATTTCAACCAGTAATTGGTTTAAGGTTTGCTCACGTTCATCATGACCACCACCTAAGCCAGCACCCCGTTGACGACCTACGGCATCAATTTCATCAATGAAGATAATGCAAGGTGCATGCTTTTTCGCTTGCTCGAACATGTCACGTACACGCGAGGCCCCCACACCGACGAACATCTCAACGAAGTCCGAACCAGAGATACTGAAGAAAGGAACTTTAGCTTCACCGGCAATGGCTTTGGCTAATAAAGTTTTACCTGTCCCGGGTGAGCCAACCATCAATACGCCGCGTGGGATTTTACCACCGAGCTTTTGGAACTTGCTTGGGTCACGTAAAAATTCAACTAGCTCGGCAACTTCTTCTTTAGCCTCATCACAACCAGCGACATCATTGAAAGTTACTTTCACTTGATCTTCAGTCATCATGCGGGCACGGCTTTTACCGAAGGACATAGCCCCACGGCCACCACCGCCACCTTGCATTTGGCGCATGATGTAAATCCATAGACCAATAATCAACAAAAAGGGAATTGAATTAACCAAGATGTCCCATAAGATAGAACGCTCTTCGGGTGGTGCAGCATTGACTTTGACACCATTATTCAATAAGTCGTTCATCATACCGGGATCATCCGGTGGCATATAAGTAGTAAACCGCTCACCACCTGCAGTCACACCAATAATTTTTTGCCCTCTGATTTCAACTTCCTTGACGTTTTTACTACGTACACTTTCTAGAAACTCAGAATAGGACGCAACGGAAGCTTGACTACCAGGCTGAACGCTAAACTTGCTGAATACTGCAATCAAAACGAATGCGATGACAGCCCAGATGAGCAAATTTTTGGTTAAATCATTCAAGAAACTATCTCCATTTCCGGTCTAATGACCCTCACGCCACCTTACAGGTTTATCTGGTATTATACCAAAAACCCTTGTCCAAGCACATATACTTCACGACTGCGGGGTCTTGAGGCCGACGGCTTGCGAATTTTTACCGTTTTAAAATGCTGCCGAACATCCTTTAAAAACTTATCAGAGCCATCGCCTTGAAAAAGCTTCACAACAAATGACCCACCTGGTTTTAATACCTGTTGCGCCATTTCTAGAGCTAATTCACATAAATAAACTGCACGTGGCTGATCGACAGCATCGACTCCACTCATATTGGGGGCCATATCTGAAAGTACAAGGTCTGCTTTTTCCTCGCCTAATAAATTCAGCAATTCATTTAACACAGACTCTTCCCGAAAATCACCTAACACAAACTCAACATTCGGAATGGGATCCATTGGCAAAATATCACTGGCTACCACTCGGCCTGTGCGGCCCACTAGCTGTACAGCTACTTGACTCCAACCGCCAGGAGCCGCACCCAAATCCACTACCTTGATGCCTGGGCGCAGTAAATGATCTTTATCTTGAATTTCTTTGAGCTTGTAAACGGCACGCGAACGATAGCCTTCCTGTTGAGCTTTTTTCACATACTCATCATCAAAATGCTCGCGTAACCATTTGTGACTGCTTTTGCTTCTTGCCATACTATCAACTTACTACTTAAACTCGCGCCTTTTTGGGAAGAACGGCTTATGGAACTCACGGATGCACAAAAAAAGCGCCTAAAAGGTTTAGCGCACGCACTACACCCTATTGTACTCATCGGGCAAAACGGCCTGAAGGATACCATTTTGGTGGAAATAGATCAGGCTTTGGAATATCACCAGCTAGTAAAAATTAAAATCAACGCAGGCGATCGTGATTTAAGAGATCAAATTCTCGAGAAAATTCTCGAACACACTAGCGAAGCCATTTTAATTCAAAAGATTGGTAATACGGCGGTGCTATACCAACGCAACCCAGACCGTCCTTACCTATTATCTTCTGGCGACTAATAAAACTATTAAATTTTATTAGCTGGAAATAAAAAAGGCCTGCATATTTGATGCAAGCCTTTGGTATATGGCGCGTCCAGAAGGATTCGAACCTCCGACCGCCTGGTTCGTAGCCAGGTACTCTATCCAACTGAGCTATGGACGCTTTCTGAAGGCGCGTATTATGCGCATTTCACCTTCGCAGGTCAAGAATTTTTTTAAAATTTCTATCGCTACTTATTCATAAATGGCGGAGAGGGCGGGAGTCGAACCCGCGATGAGCTTTTGGCCCATGCTCCCTTAGCAGGGGAGTGCCTTCGGCCACTCGGCCACCTCTCCGTACAGAGAAACAACACTTATTTATGAAGGCCGCAAGAATACATGGCTTGCGTGCTTTGGTAAAGAGCTAATTTGAGTTTTCTTCGACAACAATCGCTTCAGCCGCTTCATGATGAATACGCTCGTAAATCTCTTCACGATGCACAGCAACATCCTTGGGTGCGTTAATACCTAGGCGTACTTGATTGCCCTTGACTCCTAATACCGTGACGCTGACCTCGTCGCCAATCATCAGGGTTTCCCCTACCCTACGAGTCAATATTAACATAACGCAAATCTCCATATCGCTGCATTTAATTCACCGAACCTCTTACAGAGTCTGTGACCCCAATACTCAGAACAGCACCTAGTTGCTTAACATTCCCACATAGCGACTGAACTGAGCCTTAACTTTTATAGGCTCTGTGGTACTTTTACCATTAAGTGGTAAAAAGCAACAGGAAATTATTTAAGTTTCGATGATTTTTTGAAATAGCCGATATGAAAAAACCGCCTAAATTAACCCTATAATTTGGCGGTTTTTAAACAACCTCAAAACGATTAATAACGCTTAAGCAGATAAACCAAACTCTTTATGCAATACACGAACTGCAAGCTCTAGGTATTTTTCATTGATGACCACAGCGACTTTAATTTCAGACGTGGAAATCATATGAATATTAATGCCTTCATCAGCTAGGACTTTAAACATCTTGCTAGCAACACCTGCGTGCGAACGCATACCCGCCCCGACAATCGCAACCTTAGCAATATTTTCATCGCCCTCCCAACCGCGAGCACCTAAAGCTTCACAAGTGCGCGCAAGGATTTGGGTCGCTTTGGTATAGTCATTTTTGTGGACGGTAAAAGTGAAGTCAGTCGTACCACCAGAGCCACCTACACCCACATTCTGCACGATCATATCAACTTCGATATTAGCCTCAGAAATAGGTCCTAAAATCTGGTAAGCCACACCGGGGCGGTCAGGAACACCTTTCACTGTTATTTGCGCTTCATCGCGATTAAAGGCAATCCCACGAACCGATACTTCTTCCATTACTTCATCCTCACGAGTCACAAGTGTGCTTTTGCCATCGTCGCTTTCATCAAAACTCGACAACACACGAATAGGCATATCATATTTATAAGCGAATTCGACCGAGCGAATCTGCAAGACTTTGGAGCCTTGGCTCGCCATTTCCAACATCTCTTCCAAGCTTAAGACTGGAAGATGCTTGGCTTTTGGCTCAATCCGTGGGTCAGTGGTATAAACCCCATCCACATCCGTATAAATCTGGCACTCATCCGCTTTTAAAGCAACGGCTAAGGCCACGCCCGTAGTATCCGAGCCACCACGACCTAAAGTGGTAATACTGCCGTCAGCAGTCACACCTTGGAAACCTGCAACGACAACAACTTTACCTTCGCTTAAATCTTTACGAATCAAAGAACCATCGATGTCCATGATACGCGCTTTGGTATGTGCATCATCGGTGAGAATCCGCACTTGGCCACCAGTATACGAACGGGCTGGCTGGCCTTTTTTCTCTAAGGCAAGCGCTAACAAACCAATAGTGACTTGCTCACCGGTAGACAAAATAGCGTCTTTTTCACGCTCCGAGCCAGTGGGATTCACTGCATTAATCAGTGCTACCAGCTTATTGGTTTCTCCTGACATTGCAGAAACCACGACTACGACATCATTACCCTTTTGCCGCCAACGGATGACCCGATCAGCCACCGCCGCAATGCGCTCCGGCGAACCAACCGAGGTACCGCCGTATTTTTGTACGATCAGTGCCATGACTTACCTTCAATCTATAAAAATGACTACCCCCTCATAGGAGGGGGGCTAAAACTATAAGCTTTTTTGGAAAGAAATACTAAACGCGTTCAGCAACCCAAGCTTGCACCGAGGCTAAGGCTTGCGGCAAAGCAGCTACATCGCTACCGCCCCCTTGCGCCATATCTGGGCGACCACCACCCTTACCACCTAACTGACCAGCCACGAAACCCAGCAAATCACCCGCTTTCACTTTGGCTGTCTCATCTTTGGTGACACCAGCGACTAAAGCGACTTTGCCATCCGCTACGGCAGACAAAATAATCACTGCTTTGCCGAGCTTATTCTTCAACTGGTCGACCGTATCGCGCAAGGACTTAGGATCAGCGCCCTCTAAATTCGCCGCTAAAACTTTGATACCCGCTACATCAAGCGCTTTATCCGCTAAGTTAGAACCAGCTTGTGAAGCGATTTTGCCTTTAAGCTGTTCCAATTCTTTTTCTAAGGCACGATTGCGTTGAATCAGTGCTTCTGTTTTGTCTAAAACTTCGCTACCGCTGGATTTTAATAAGCGTGCTACATTGCTTAAACGCGCATTCACCTCATTTAACCAAGCCATTGCATTGGCACCTGTGACTGCTTCAATTCGACGAATTCCAGCAGCAACACCACTTTCGCTGACAATCTTGAATAGGCCAATATCGCCAGTACGTTCCACATGGCAACCACCACATAGCTCGGTAGAGAAACCAATCTGCATTACGCGCACGACATCGCCGTATTTCTCACCGAATAAAGCCATTGCACCCGCTGCTTTGGCAGCTTTCATATCCATCAAACGCGCAGAAGCTGCTGCATTGGAGCGAATTTGCATATTCACAATCGCTTCTACTTCAGTGATTTGCGTAGGCGTCACCGCTTCAGGATGCGAAAAGTCGAAACGCAAGCGCTCTTCATTTACTAAAGAGCCTTTTTGCTCAACATGCGTACCCAAAATTTGGCGTAAAGCTTCATGCATCAAATGCGTGGCGGAGTGATTCAAAATCACCGCTTTACGCCGCTCACTATCGACTTCAGCCGTAACCGTCGCGCCGATTTGAATGCTGCCGCTTTCGACTTGGCCAAAATGAATAAAGGTTTTGCCTTGCTTTTGCGTGTCAGTTACACGGAAAACGCCAACGCTCGTTTTTAAATAGCCGGTATCGCCCACTTGGCCGCCAGACTCTGCATAAAAAGGCGTATTTGCTAAAACAATTTGCCCTTCTTGATCAGTGGCTAAGCTCTCAACCGCTCGGCCTGCACTAAATAAGCCGAAGATTACACTGCTTTCGCTTAAGGTATCGTAGCCGTGGAAATCCGTTTCGCCTTCAACCGCTAATTTATCGTTATAGTCAGCGCCAAACTTTCCAGCTGCGCGCGCACGCTCACGTTGAGCATTCATTGCAGCCTCAAAGCCAGCTTCGTCTAGCTGCAAATTGCGTTCACGGGCAATATCTGCTGTTAAATCCAGCGGGAAGCCATAGGTGTCATAAAGCTTAAAAACAGTTTCGCCATCAATGGTATCGCTTGATAAATCGGCAATTGCGCTTTCAAGGATCTTCATCCCCTGCTCAAGCGTTTCAGCAAAACGGCGTTCTTCTTTTTCTAGTGCTTGCTCAACTTGAGTTTGCAGTTTGGCTAACTCAGGGTAAGCCTCGCCCATTTGTTCAACCAAAGGCTGCACTAGTTTATAAAAGAATGGCGCTTGCATACCCAGCTTATAGCCATGACGAATCGCACGGCGAATAATCCGGCGTAATACATAGCCACGCCCTTCATTTGAAGGCAGCACACCGTCAACCGCCAAGAATGAGCAAGAGCGAATATGGTCTGAAATAACCTTTAAGGAAGCACTATTCGGATCAGTGCCTTCTGCGGCCAAATTGCGTGCAGCTTGGATCAGGGCTTGAAATAAATCAATTTCGTAGTTGCTATGCACGCCTTGTAGGATGGCGGCTAAACGCTCCATGCCCATGCCGGTATCAACGGAAGGCTTAGGCAAGCGACGCATTTCGCCCTCTTTGGTGCGCTCGAATTGCATGAAGACGAGGTTCCAAATTTCAATATAGCGATCGCCATCTTCTTCTGGTGTACCCGGAGGGCCACCCCAAATATGTGAGCCATGATCATAGAAGACTTCAGTACAAGGGCCACAAGGGCCGGTGTCACCCATTTGCCAGAAATTATCTGAAGCATAACGAGCGCCCTTGTTATCGCCAATGCGGCTAATTTGATCGGCAGGGAAGCCAATGCCCTCTGACCAAATTTTAAAAGCTTCGTCGTCTTCTGCGTAAACAGTGACCCATAAACGCTCTTTCGGCAGTTTCAAAACTTCAGTGAGAAACTCCCAACAGAAATGAATAGCATCTTCTTTGAAATAATCGCCAAAACTGAAATTGCCAAGCATTTCAAAAAAGGTGTGATGCCGCGCGGTATAACCAACATTTTCCAAGTCATTATGCTTGCCGCCTGCACGCACGCAGCGTTGTGCGGTAGTAGCGCGCACATAAGAGCGTTTATCAACCCCTAAAAATACATCCTTAAATTGCACCATCCCTGAGTTGGTGAATAAAAGCGTGGGATCATTGCCAGGCACTAGTGAGCTAGAAGGAACAATTTCATGACCCTTACTCGCAAAATAACCTAAAAATTTTTGTCTTAACTCAGCACTTTTCATGGAAAACCGCATTAATTGTTTCTAAATAAAAGCCTCGCCCGGCTAAAAAGCGACTTTGACGAGCACGTTCAGGCCAATCAGTAGGCAAGGTATCACCAAATTTTTTGCGTCGTTGATGAGCGGCTAAGGCTTGCCAATCAATTTCAGCCTCGTCTAGTGCGGTTTTAGCCAGCTCAGCATCCACTCCTTTTTCACGAAATAAGTGCGCGAGCTTCAGTGGGCCATAACCTTTTGAAAGTGAAGAACGCACTAGCATGCCTGCATAGCGTTGATCATTCAAATAATCAGACTCTGCTAGCTTATCTAAGACTTGCTCAATCAGGCTACTATCTTCTGTTAAACTTGCTAATTTTTTTGCTAATTCAAGGCGCGAATGCTCACGTAAAGCAAGCACTCGCAGCGCTTTGGCAAACAGTTCAGCTTCTGTTGCAGAAGCCGCCACTATAGCACCTGTTGAAACAGATTGAAGGGCATTACATTAATTCATCTGCGGGCAAATCATCATCTTCTTCCGTAGCAGAAGCGATAATCGGCCCCGTTAAAGCAGCCGCACGAATGGTTTGGTCAATAGTCTTCGCAATTTCTGGGTGCTCTTTTAGATAAGTTTTAGCATTGTCTTTACCTTGACCAATCTTTTCACCGTTGTAGCTATACCAAGCCCCAGCTTTGCCGATTAAGCCTTGATTGACACCTAACTCAATCAACTCACCCTCACGGGAAATACCTTCACCATAAAGAATTTCAAATTCAGCCTGTTTAAAAGGTGGTGCCATTTTATTCTTGACGACTTTCACGCGGGTTTCATTCCCGATAACCTCTTCACCTTTTTTGATAGAGCCAATCCGGCGAATATCCAAGCGCACCGACGCATAGAACTTCAGCGCATTACCCCCAGTAGTGGTTTCCGGGCTACCGAACATTACCCCAATCTTCATCCGAATCTGGTTGATGAAAATCACTAAAGTATTCGAGCGTTTGATATTGCCGGTCAATTTACGCAGAGCTTGCGACATTAAGCGTGCTTGCAAACCAACATGCGAATCACCCATATCGCCCTCAATTTCAGCTTTAGGGGTCAAAGCAGCGACTGAGTCGACGACTACAATATCCACAGCTCCAGAACGCACCAACATATCGGCAATTTCTAAAGCTTGCTCGCCTGTATCGGGTTGAGAAACTAATAAATCGTCAACATTGACGCCTAACTTGGCCGCATAACCGGGATCAAGTGCATGTTCGGCATCCACGAAAGCTGCTGTGCCGCCTGCTCTTTGGCATTCAGCGATCACTTGCAAGGTTAAAGTTGTTTTACCTGATGATTCTGGGCCGTAGATTTCAACCACCCGCCCTTTTGGCAAGCCGCCAATCCCTAGCGCAATATCTAAAGTCAACGAGCCTGTCGAAATCGCTTCAATCCGTACTGCAGCAGTGTCGCCCATACGCATCACTGCGCCCTTACCGAACTGGCGTTCGATCTGTCCTAATGCTGCCGCCAATGCCTTTTTCTTGTTTTCATCCATGCCGGTCACTCCTTATAACTGAGTAAAATATTAATGTTTTTGAACCCGCTAATTATCGCATAGTTAAAGCTGATAAAAAACTAAAACAGACGAAAAAAACGAACAAAAAACAAACCTTCGACATGCTTAAGGGTGAAACTTCTATCTATTTGAATTAAAAAACATTTTAATCGAGTTATTTTTTAAAATACACAAGAAAATCCCCAAATCAGCACTTTTTAAGGCAAATCATCCTCTAAACCATTACTCTAGCTAGGTGTATTTTTTGGCCTAGTTGTCCTGAATAGCATGCGTTTAAAAACTAGCCGCTTAGTCGCAAAAACTATCAAAAATTCAAGCCTGTGTTAAGCTTAATAGGCATTCTAATGACTATAAATTTTGCTAAAAATAAGGAGGTAGGAATGTTCAAAAAATTAGCTTCTGAAGCGCTCGGGCTGAGTGATGTGGGTGTGATTGTTGCTCCACAGGACTACAACAAAGTCGATGCGGATGATTATTTATTTCAGGAAGATGGCGAGAAAATCTTCTTTCTGATCAAGTCAAAAAAAGACGAATATTGTTTTACCAATTTCGCCTTGATTCATGTGGATGGCGACTCGGCAGTGTCCTCGAAGCGCACCATCAAACGTTATGACTACTCAACCTCTTTTATTGAACAAGTACGCATTGAAACGGCGGGCACGATTGATATGGATGTCGAGCTAAAGTTCATCATTGAGGGCCTATCTTTCAGTATTGATGTCCGCAAGACCTACCTAGAACAGCTCAAAGATATTTATAAAACGCTGATTTCCATCCACAAGCGCCAAGTAGCTGATGAGATTTGCCGTGATAATGTGGTTGTTGCGCTCAATGCCACCGCATCGATCTATAAATTAAATACAGCGACTAATGGTGAAGTCGTAGGCCAGTTCAAAGAGCTGTTAAGCCAGCTCAATACTAGCCTGTTAGTGACCCACACTAAGCGCGACTATAGCGATGTCTTTAATAAATACATTCATAGCTAATTAGCTTTAAAGCTCAAGAGGAGTTGGACTCAACCACCCAGCTCCTCCAACTTACTTAGCTAACAAAGCCAACAGGCGCGTTATAGATTCAACAATAGCTTGCTGCCGCACTCTGGCGCGATCACCCTGAAAATAAAAAGTCTGTACCCACTCAGTCTTATCTTCAATCACACAAGCAATACACACTGTGCCGACTGGCTTATACGCACTACCACCACCCGGCCCCGCGATCCCGCTCACAGCTAAAGCCACTTGCGCATTGGAGCGCTTAAGCGCTCCCCTTGCCATTTCAAGCACCACTGCTTCACTTACTGCACCATATTGCTCGATAGTTTGCTCGGTGACCCCTAATAAATGTTGCTTAGACACATTGCTATAAACGACAAAGCCGCTATCAAACCAAGCTGAACTGCCTGCAATCTCGGTACACAATTTAGCGACACCACCACCAGTACAAGACTCTGCCGTCACTAAACATAATTCTGCTTGTTGCAGTCTGTTCCCTAACTGCTCTACTAAAACGTAAAGGTTTTTTTCCATACTTGAGAGCAACTCCTAGTGTGTAAAAACTGCGCTTATCATAAAATCAACTCAACCGATAAATAACAATACTTAGAGTTGAAACATGCAAACACTTGATGAAAGCACTAAACCGCCTTTTAGCGCAGAAGAAATTCGCATTTTAGGCAGCTTAATGGAAAAACAGCTGACTACTCCGAATAACTATCCACTCACGATCAATTCACTGATGCTCGCTTGCAATCAAAAAACCAGCCGTGAGCCTTTGATGAATCTCAAAGAGGGTGATGTAGGGCATATTGCGCGTAGCTTAATTGAATTTGGCTGGCTTGTGATGCAAAACAGTGGACGTGCGCAGCGTGTTGAACATAAAGTGCAGCGTAAATTAAACCTAACTCAGCAGCAGCAAGCGGTACTCGCTGTATTGATGTTACGCCGCCCGCAAACCTTAAATGAGCTGAAATTACGTACTGAACGGATGGCTGAATTTAAGCAGCCTGAGGAAATACGCACCATACTTGAAGGCTGGCTAACAGCTGAAAAGCCGCTAGTAATCAAACTCCCACCCCAAGCAGGCCAACGCGAAGAGCGTTACTACCATACCTTAAGTACTGAATCTTTTGAGACTTTGCAAACAGAGGCAGCCACGTCTAAGCAACCTGAAGCGAATGTAATGGATGAATCGCTGTATGACAGCCTCTTAAAACGCATCGAAGACTTAGAACGTCGTCTCGACTATTTAGAAAGTTCATCATCAAATGGTTAGAATAAATAACCAATACGGACAATTTTCATCACTTGTGCATTGCACCAATAGTCACTAACATGAATTTCATAGCACGAAGCAACTGAGATCCAGTTGATGTAAAGTGCAAATAGTTTGTCGGCGCTCGCGGCTTATTAGGTACATGACTCCTCCTCTCCTCCAATCATATACCGCTGCGAGCGCTTTTTAATTTCTCTTGGTTATTGCAACCTCGCTTAGGCGCTGGACATTAGGCGTAGTACCATTTCCCAGACTCTAGCCCGTCCAGCGTCCACTCACCAACCTGATAACGAACCAAACGTAAAGTTGGAAAACCGACCGCAGCGGTCATACGTCGCACTTGTCGATTACGCCCTTCGCGAATTTTTAATTCTAGCCAAGTATCTGGGATATTTTTTCTTACTCGAATCGGCGGATTACGGGGCCACAAACTAACGGGTTCAGGTATTAAACGCACTTCAGCAGGCAAAGTCCAACCATCGTTTAGCTTAACACCTTTACACAAGGTTGCTAAAGCGTCCTGACTAGGCTCACCTTCCACTTGTACCCAATAGGTTTTAAACATTTTGTATTGAGGGTCAGCAATACGCTGCTGTGCACGCCCATCATTAGTTAATACTAACAAGCCTTCACTATCGCGATCTAAACGTCCGGCTGCATAAAAATTAGGAATTGGAATAAAGTCCGCTAAAGTTTGCCGTCCGCTCTCATCCGTGAACTGACAAAGTACATCATAGGGTTTGTTAAATAAAATAATGCGAGACATTTGCTTATTTCTTTAAGAGTAAAGGCTGAAAACCTGCTGTGGCATAAGTTTCGAACCCTTTATCAGTGCGCCAAATAAACAATGCTTTCAATTGCTGCTGATCCGCAAAGGCTTTGCCCTTGATTTCTCCCATTGCCATGAGCATAGTGGAATAGGCATCGGCTAAAGTGGTATTTTCGGCGACTACGGATACAGAGGCCAAGCTGTGACTAGCGGTGTAGCCGGTGCTTGTATCCAGGGTGTGTGAATAGCGCTTGCCATTCTCCATAAAAAAATCACGATAATCACCCGAAGTAGATAGGCCCGCATTGGCTAAAATCATACCTTGCTGAACGGCTTTACCTAAATCGACGGGTTTTTCAATACCAATTCGCCAATCGTCACCACGTGGACTTTTGCCGAGAGTACGGACTTCACCGCCAAGCTCCACCATATAGTCTTTAATACCTTGCTGCTCAAAATATTTCCCAATTAGATCGACTGCATAACCAGGTGCGATTGAGGCTAAATCAACATACATATCCGCACGAGCTTTGCGTAAAGCCGGTGGGCTTTCTTGGGTAGTCAATTTTTGATAGCCCACTTTAGCTAAAGCTGCCTGAATATCAGCATCAGCAGGAACTTTCGTATCTGTCTTTTTATCACTACCAAAACCCCATAAACGTACCAGCGGGCCAACAGTGATATCGTAAACACCGTCACTGAATTGGCTAACTTGTTGAGCAGCTTGCACTACCTTGACTAAATCTAAAGAAACTGGAAACCAATCAGTTGTTTGGGCTTCATTAAACCGAGAAATCTCTGAGTCTTTACGCCAATTCGACATTTGCTCATCAATACGCAACAGAATTTGCTCAACGCCTGCCACTAACACAGTGGCATCTGGCGATGTACCCGCCTTAGGCACTAGCGTGATATGCCAAGTAGTACCCATGCTCTCGCCTTGTAAACGCAGCGACTTTTGCTCTTTAGAACCACAAGCACTCAATAGAAAGACACAAATTAATGCCAGCATCCAAGCTGGCATTAACCATCGTGTTGTTAAATGCAGCATCAAGATTTAACGGCTTTTAGCAGTAGCAGTTGGTTCGCGCCCTGATGGATTCGTAAAACGATCATTCAAGCGTTGCACTAAGCGATCCACCGAATGACGAATATTGTCTAAACGACGGCGATTCACCGTGCCCCAACCTGCTGGTTTGGTTTGGAAAATAAAACGGAATAAACCGGTACTCTTATAAAAAGCGGCTTTTAAATTGCCATAAGACTCTTCCGTACTTAAAGGCTTAGCCACATAGCTACGGACTTTGCTACGAATTAGGAAGTGAATCACTAATAAAAATAGTACAGGCAGCGCAATGGCCAAGCCGAACATGACAGGACTAGCTTGTAATTCCACTAACCAAGCCGGATTGAAGGTCAATCCCTGCCACCAACCTAGCCAGACACTTAAAGCAAGCCCAGCAATGCCTAAAGCAGCAAAAGCAATCCCGTCCCAAATGAAAGTATCGCGACGCCAGCGCTTTAAGAGTGTATGTAAACGGGGTACTGCCTGCTGTTCAATTTGGTTACTGGTCGATTCTAAATTGCCAATGATACGATAAACACGCTCAACATTAACGCCATCAATCCGCTCCATAATGCGCTCGTAATCAGCATCACGCTTGGATACATAGCGCGACCAGACCGCTTCATCAGGCACAGGTACTGCCAACCGATCATTGAAGAGAATATGGAAACTACCTGCCGATAACCCACTTTGAACTAACGCTTTTTGCCAAGAGGCCACAATATCCTCTAAATTATCTTCGCGCGCTGAGGTGTCAATTTGATTGAGGATAAACAAGAACTTAGAGTTATCGTTACGGCGCTGAGTTCCACGAACCAAATGCTCAAGCGTATCTTGCATCGCGCCTGGTTCTGGATGACGGGCATCGAAGAACACCATCACCAAATCAGATAACTCAATAATATGATCGGTTAAACGCAAAATAGCTTTACGCTGTGCATCCGCATCGAATCCGGGCGAGTCAATTAAAATCCGGCCCCGCAGCTTTTCACTGGGTGCTGCTTTCATTTGCAAATAATTATCAATGCGCGAACCTTCGCCTTCGCTCACCAGCTCAATTTCTTCGCTAATTTGATAGAACGGGAAACGCGGATCACCATCCAGCGCTAAACCGGGTAAAGTACGCTGCGAGCCATCTGGGCTATAAGTAATCACCGTGAAACGATCATCGACTGCTTGATTACCGGTACGTTGTAGTTCTAAGCCTAAATAGGTATTAATAAAACTCGACTTGCCCGCTGAGAAAGTGCCCAGAATAGAAATTAATGGCCACCATGAAATACGCGTCGCATAGGATTCGCCAGGTGCTAATAAGCCAATTTTTTTGGCAACTACATCTAGCTCACGGTATTTGCCAACCACATCTACCATCGTGGGGTTTTCACGCTTTAAGTGCTCTTGAAGCAAATTAAGGCGTTGTTCCATGCGTTTGTCAGGGGTCATTCGACGATCCTTTATTTATTAATGCAAACCCGCCAATGTGGAAACCGCTGCTGTATTTAGCTGCGAACGGCCATTCCCTTGAGTACTAGTGGGTTGTTGAGACTGTTGATTGTCAGGAGCAGTACTGGGTTGTGCTTGCGGTGTTGTAGGTGCAAAGCCCTGCTGCCCCTGATAAGGCCAGCCGGTATTATAATACGGACTAGTGTAATAAGGTACTAGCGGTGCAGCCTGCATGGACATTGGGGGCGCATTATCATTGCCACCACTAAAAGGTATAAAACTATTAAATAAGCGCATTGGTTTAGAAATACTACGATTCATGCTCCACATATCATTCTGCATATGGTACGCCGAAGCTGCCATGTGCTGAGTAGAAGCATTCATTTGTGTCACATCATTGGACATACGTTGAGTACTGTTATTCATTGCATACATATGGCTAGACATAGCATTGGTGGAAGTGACAATACTCGCCATCTGCCCCGACATAGTATTCATACTGCTGGAAATACTAACCATACTACTGTCCACTGTGGTGCTTAATTGGACAATAGTTTCAGCTAGCCGATTCACATCACTGGTCAGGCGTTGAATCAAATAAAACCCATAGCCCGCTAAAATCACAAAAGCAAGCAATGAAGGGTAAACGAGAAACTTTAGGGTTGTAGTGGCATTGTTTTGGCGTGATTCAAATTGACGTAAATCTTTTTCGACATCAACCAGTTCATGCTCGACACTTTTTAATTCAGAATTAACTTCATCTAAAGACACACTAGAATCAGTTGACATACATGGTGCTCCTGTGGATTTGTAAAGGAGCTCCAACTGGAGATCCCCAACCATAAAACATTAGGCGGCAAATAAGTTTGCAACCTGCCTTTTTATCTTTGGTGGATAAGAGGGCGTGGCATGCTAATTAGCATGCCACTGATAGATCTTATTGTTTTATAGCAGAGCCGATTTCGGCAGCTTTGGTGGGATCAACTACATCAGCATAAACTTTAATACTTTGTAATTCAGCCATCCGGCCTTGCTGAGCTAACCAAGGCGCGATTTCAGCATACAAGGTGACCGCTTCAGTGCTTTTACCTTGCTTCCAATAAACATTCGCCAACTCGCCTTTGTAATCTGGCTTGTTTTCTTTCTTCAATAAAGACTGATAGAAGCCAACAGACTGGTCATATTCACCGCTCCAATAAGCTTCACGCGCTGCTAACAGTAAATCTTCAGCACTGGAATTTTCATTCACAGCGGAGCCTGTATTAGCAGCGGCAACAGTAGTAGCACCTGCGGCTGCGGTGGCAGCAACGGCTGCTGCAGTTCCAGCTGAACCTGTTGCTGCTTGCTCAGCCACAGAACCCGAAGTGGCAGCATGAGTAGCTTGAGCTTGCTCAGTGGTAGCCGTAGCTTCAGCTGACTCAGCAGGCATAGCCGCTGCAGCTTGCGCTTGAGTAGAAGCTGGCTCGTGTCCAGCAGCGGCTTGTTGATCAGCCGCTACTTGCTCATGTCCAGCGCTCTTTTGAGCTTGCACTTCATGCTGCTCGGCTTTGGCTTGATGCTCCTTCTTAGGGGGTGCACCACTGCCTACAATCCAGTTTAAAATAATAGCAATAGCTGCCAGTATCCAAGCAAATGCTATGGGATGCACTAATAGCCAACGGAAAGCTTGTTTCATGGATATCTCCTGTCTCCAAACGCCAAATACAATTAATTAATAAGGTGGTAAAGCTCCCGCCCCAAGGCATCGATTTCAGCGGCTGCCTTAGAGCGTGGTTCCATTTCAAATACCGCCAAGCCTTCACTGAAAGAGCGGCGATAGGTTGTTCTTAAATACAGCCGCGAGTTCAATAACTGCAGGCCATTTAGCATCGTTAAAGCTTCTGCAGCCTCAGCAGTTTCACGGACTGAAGCATGTGTATCTGCACGATTCAGCAAAGCCAATAGTTTAACTGGTTTCTGGTCACGGATTTCGGCAATCATTTTTAAAAAACGTTGCGTTGACCACACATCAGCTTGGCTCGGTGATACGGGAATTAAAATCTGATCAGCACGCTGAATAGCTAATTCTGTAGCATGCATATCAGCTAAACCCATATCCACTAAGACTTGTGTATTTTTTCCTTCTGATCCAAGCTGCTCTACTTGCCGCTGCGGTTTAACGGCTGGCAAATAGCCCTCTTCAGTGCGAATTTCAAATGCATCTGAAGTGGTGCTTTGTGGATCAAGATCATACACAACCACATGTACATTTTGGCGAGTTGCCGCCCACAAAGCGAGGTTAAAAGTAATCGTACTTTTACCCGTTCCACCCTTGAGATTGCCAATTAATGTAATCATGCCCAGTATTCACTTGCTTCAAGCTATAAGCCTAAACTCATAGCTTGAGAGCCCATTTATTGGGCTGGAATCGGTTGGGGTGCTTGAGCAGGCGCAGGCGGCGCTGGTTGAGGTGGCTGCATATGCATTTGACCACCTTGGCGATGCATCTGCATCTGGGCGCCGGGCATCATATACATACGTTGACCTGCGGGCATACCATACATTTGCGGCATCATCATCGGCATTTGAGCAGCTTGTGGTGCTACCGGAATGATATACCAATATTGTACAGGTGCTTGCTGTTGATAAGGCATGACCATTGGCATTGCAGTCATCGGCATTACTTGTGTACTAGGTTGCTGCATTGGCATAACCGACTGAACTGGCGCTTGAGCGGTTTGCTCTGGTGCTGCTGGCTGAGTTGGAGCTTGAGCCGTCTGCTCTGGTGCTATTGGTTGCGCCGTTGCTTGAGCTGCCTGTTCTGGTACAACAGGAGCTGCCGGAGCCTGAGCGGCTTGTTCTGAAGCTACAGGTGCAGTGGATTGTGCAGTGGGTTGCTCAGGCATAACAGGCATCTCAGGTTGAGCCGGAGCTTGAGCCGCTTGCTCGGGTGCTACAGGTGCAGCGGGAACTTGAGCGGCTTGTTCTGAAGCTACAGGTGCAGCAGTGGGTTGCTCAGGCATAACAGGCATCTCAGGTTGAGCCGGAGCTTGAGCTGCTTGTTCTGGAGCTACAGGTGCAGCGGGGGATTGAGCTGCTTGTTCTGGAGCAGCAGGCGCTACTGGAACTTGAGCCGCTTGCTCTGGCGCTGCAAGAGTTGGTACACCTTGTTCTACTGTAATACCACCTGCGTCAGCCGGAGCAGGTGTAGCAAATGGCCCCGGAGGTGCTGCTGGTAGATCAGCGGCTTGCGTAGTCACAGTTACATTCGCTGTCTCCGCTGTTGCAGTTGTAGTAGCAGTCGCTACTGCTGCATTTGTTGCACCAGTGACTTCAGTTGGATTTGCAAATGGGCCAGGTGGAGGCAAAGGCATATCGGCTGCAAACACCGCAGCTGAGGCTAAAGCTGTCGCGATAGCCAGCGCAACTAGATTTCTATTAAGCGTATTCATTAAAGAACTCCTTAAAATTTAAATATCTTTTTTCAGCTTGATGCCTCTGCGTTTAGCAGGTTTGGCAGATCCTGCCGACTCATTATTTTCACTCGTTTCTGGCACCACCTGAGTTGGCGTTTCTGGCTCAGCTAAGTCCATATTATCTTTAGCCAATTTTTTGCGTGGCTTACGAATAGGTTTAGCAGACTCAGACTCAGGCTCAGGCTCAGGCTCAGGCTCAGGCTCAGGCTCAGGCTCAGGCTCAGGCTCAGGCTCAGGCTCAGGCTCAGGCTCAGGCTCAGGCTCAGGCTCAGGCTCAGGCTCAGGCTTCAGCATCCTGCCCGAATCTACAGGCATTTGTCGAGCGGCTTTGTTTAATCGGTGCGATGTTTTAACAGATTGGCGCTTCTTTCGCCAGCTTAAAACAGCTTTACCTGCATCAACTAATCCATCCTTTATACTCGTAATTAAAGCGACGAGATACATGAACGGCAAAACAACCAAAGCTTTTGTGGCGTTCAAGACTTTATTAGGCTTGCGCTTTGCACCCACTGAAGTCTTTTCAGTGCCTTTAGGTGGCAACCTCAATGAGTCTCCAGCACTAATACAACCGAGAGGAATAACTAATAAAGTGAGTAAAGTTGAAACGGCACCGCCAAAAATTAATGATACGGCCATCCCTTGGAAAATGGGATCAGATAAGATCACCATTGACCCACCCAATAAGGCTAAAGCCGTAATTAAAATGGGTCGAGTACGTGCTTCACAAGAACGAATGACGGCCTCTCGCGGTGACAAGCCTTGGTTAATCACCGCATCACGGGCGAAATCTACCAGCAAAATCGAGTTACGGACAATGATTCCCGCTAAGGCAATGAAGCCAATCATGGAAGTTGCCGTAAATTCCGCCCCCATAATCCAATGCCCTGGTAATATTCCAATTAAGGTCAAAGGAATCGGCGCCATAATAATCGCGGGTAAAATAAAATTCCCAAATTGCGCCACAATTAACATATAGATCAAAACCAGAGCGGCTGCAAAAGCAATTCCCATATCGCGGAAAGTTTCAAAAGTTACCGTCCACTCCCCTGCCCAGACAAAAGAGGATTTTAACTCCAAATGGCTAGGTGCTTTAAACCAATAACCACTATCGACTAGTGTGCCATCAGGAGCAGTATAGCCTTTGCCTTCATTAGCAGCAGCCAGCAAACCTTCGACTTCTTTTTGCCCATAAACAGGCGCGGCTAAACGCCCTACCCCTTCTGCAGTGACAAACTCAACCGGATTTAAGTCTTTGTGGTAGATCGGTTTCTCTTGTGGCTCACGCACAAAACCGCCCAACTCTGATAAAGCGACTGATTTACCTTGAGCACTGGTGACCGGTAGCTGCACCAAAGTCATGATTTGGGAGCGCGAACTTAGAGGTACTTGCATCACAATATGTGTAGGGTCGATTAAAGCATTTTTCTTAATATCCCCTAGTACAAAGCCCCCCATCGTCATACTCAGCGCACGATTGATATCTTCAACAGTGATGCCATTGCGTTGAGCCTTATCAGTGTCAATCACAAAGCGCAAATTTTCATAATCATCTTCCAACATATTATCGACATCACCTAAATTCTTCGCTTGCTTGAAGAATTCAGTCATATCCGCCGCCATTTGCCGCCGAATGACTGGATCTTGATGATAGATTTCAGCCACTACGGTTTGTAAAACAGGTGGACCAGGTGGCATTTCCACCACTTGTACGCTAGCACCTGCTGCCTGAGCGAGAGGCGTGAGAATTTCACGTGCTTGTACAGCAATTTCATGGCTAGTCCGCGCCCGCGCGTTTTTATCTAGCAACTGAACTTGGATATCACCCTGCCATGCCTGCTGACGCAAATAATAATGCCGAACCAAACCATTGAAATTAAAAGGCGAAGCAGTGCCTGAATAAGTCTGCACTGCAGTGACTTCAGGTAGCTTTTGCATTTCAGTGGCTAATTGATGAATTAAATTAGCCGTGACTGGCAAAGCCGTGCCTTCAGGCATATTCACAACTACATTAAACTCAGGCTTATTATCCAAAGGCAGCATCTTTACTGGCACTAATTTAAATGGATAAAACAACGTCATTAGCGCAAAAAACACCAGAATAATACTGCACAAAAAGGCATAACCTTTCACCTTGCTATCCACTAAAGGCAGAATGAGACGGCGAAATAAAGACTCAATACGTGCGGCTTGCTTATGTTCTTTTTCAGCATCGGCATGTAATTTCGCAAGGCTAGGCTTAAATAAATTCGTTAGCCACGGCGTGAAAGCAAACGCAGCGAATAAAGAAATAATCATGGCGACCGAGCCTAACACCGGAATAGGCCGCATATACGGCCCCATCATCCCGCTGACAAAACCCATCGGTAATAAAGCAGCAATTACGGTAGCTGTCGCTAAAATGGTTGGATTGCCTACTTCACGTACAGCATCTACTGCTATTTCCAGCGATTGCTGCCCTGCCATCAGCCAACGACGATAAATATTTTCCACTACAACAATCGCATCGTCGACCAAAATGCCGATTGAGAAAATCAAGGCAAATAAGCTGACTCGATCAATCGTCATTCCCAAAATTAAGGCCGAAAAAACCGTAGTCATAATGACAGAGGGAATCACAATAGCAACGACTAAACCAGCTCGCCAAACCAAAGCAACCCACACTAAAAAAGTCACAATCACGGTAGCAATGAACAACTTTTTTAATAACTCATTGACCTTACTTTGAGAACTAGCACCATAGTTGCGTGTGATCTCCACGTGCACATTATCAGGGATAATTTGGCCTTTTAACCCTTCCAGCTTCTGCAAAATAGCCTCAGAAACCTCAACACCATTGGTACGATGCTTCTTGGCAATCGCTAAAGTAACCGCTGCCGCATTAGAGGCAGCTTCCCCAGTTTGAGCCGCTGCGCCTGTGTAATAACCCACCATATGGGCTGCATCACTGGGGCCTTCTTTCACTTCGGCCACATCACGCACATACACAGGGCGACCATTAACCACGGTCACCATTAGATTTTTAATATCTTGGGCTGAGCTTAAAAATAAACCACTGTAGACCTTGTAAACCTTCTGGTTTGGCTCGACAAAGCCGGTTGACTGCTCTGCATTCGCCATTTGAATAGTACGAGCGATCTGCTCTAGTGAGACCCCAAAGGTGGCCAAGCGTTCTGGCAAAATTTCTACCTGAATTTCCTCACGTCGCCCATCCACAATAAAACTTTGGCTGGTATTGGCAACGCCACGTAACTCTTGTAAAACCTCTAAACCCAATAAGCGCAACGAAGCATCATCGACTTCGTTTGACCAAAGCGTCACCGTAACTACAGGTACATCATCAACGCCTTTCGGTTTAACCAATGGCTCGCTCGCCCCCCGAGGAATCGCGTCTCGATTTGAGCTGAGCTTGTCATACAATTTAACTAAAGAGGTTTCCAAATCCTCCCCTACTTTGAACTGCACGGTCACTACAGCATGTCCACGATCTGATCTTGACCAAACATGTTCGACCCCAGTGATTTCCGACATAATTGCATTTAAGGGGCGAGCAATAATCGCTGCGACCTCATGCGCCGATACACCGGGATACTCTACAAAAATATCCACCATCGGCACAGAAATTTGCGGATCCTCTTGGCGCGGTGTGATCATTAGCCCAAGTGCACCAATAGCTAGAAAAGCCAGCAAGAGCAGTAAGGATAAGGGCGAATTTATAAAGGCTTTAGCAGTTTGACCTGCAAGTCCTAAGCGATGCTGTGGGGTTTGGCTAGGCTGAGGGGAGTCATTCATGCACTATCTACCAATACGAAAAAGTGAAAGTACGCGACCGCAGTCGTAGTTACTGAGCATCCGGCATCCACCCAGAAACAGCGCGAGGTGGCGGGTTATCAATAATATTCATTCCTGATTTTAAGCCCGAAACGACCTCAACCTTATTGCCGTGCTCTGCACCTAAGCGCACTAAACGTAATGAAGATTGACCATTTTCTACTACCAAGACACTCGGCAAACTGCGCCCACTCAACAAAGCCGTCCGGGGTATCATGACCACTGGCTCAGCATTAGCTTGAGCGTTGGATAAATAAATTTCTGCGTACATCCCCGGAGCCGCCACTACATCCACCGGTAAATCAAACTTCACCGTGACTGTGTGATGCTCAGCATCAGCCACAGGATAAATTTGTGAAACCTTAGCCATCGTCTCAGCAGCACCATTGATCTTTACCGGTACAACCATACCTTGGCTTACTTGTGACATCAGGCCTGCAGGTACATCCGCTTGCAAGCGCTTGTATTTAACAAAGCCATACCGCAATAAAGCTTGCCCAGTTTGTACCGTATCCCCTACTTCGGCCATTTTCTGCAAAATGACACCTTCAAAGGGAGCAATACCTTTAGCATTCTGTAGTGCCGCATCAATTTCTTGGAGTTGTGAATAAGCCTGCTGTAAAGAACCACGCGCCTGCGAAACGCCTGAAGCACTGGTGACTAAATCCGAATAACGCCCCATATCGGAATCATAATTATTCATCATCATGTCGGCCATGGGACGGGTCAAAAAATTATCCATCATGGCGGGCATACCAAAGCCCGGCATGGCACCAATATCACGGCTACGTGGTGACACCACCTCACGTTGATGCTGAGCCTCTGCACTTTGTAACAGGGATTGGGCGTTTTGGATTTGTGCTAGCACTGAATTGCGCTTAGCAACTAGCTGGGCTTCATCAACTTGCGTGAGTATTGCGCCCTGTTGAAAAGCACTACCTACCTCACCTGCAAAGTATTTAAGCACGCCAGGAATTTGCGCCGCTAAGGTAACTTCTTTATAGGGAATAACTGAACTGCCTAAGACAGTCTGGGTAGGAGAATTTGAGGTTTCAACAGCTACTATTTCAGCGGCCTGTACTGAACTCAAACTCAGCATAGCGCATAAAAACGCTAGAGTTGAGCCTACCGCGCAACTACGTCCTCTTCTCATGAATAACTCTTCCTCAGTGATCACGGATGCAATACATCCCTTTTAGCAGGCTGAACTATAGCTTTTCGGGGAGGGTAATTCTAGTGAAAAGGCTGCAATACACTAATAGGGATAGAACCAGCAAAATTGACTTAATACCCTTCTGAGGCTTTACAGTGCAGGTGGCTGCACATAGCCTTTAACGACCGTGACAGGTTCGGCATCAGACGAATTATTACCATGAAATACTGACACTTTGACCTCTAATAAAAGATCAGAGCTGGAAGGACTGACTTCACGCGTCCAGCGCCAAGGCATATTGCCCATGACTTCTTCACCGTCTGCGGCGGGTTCAGTGCTGCCGTTATCCATAGCCATTTCATAGATATCTAGCTGGTTTAGGCCTACCCAACGCGCAAAGGTAGTTTCCTTCAAGATTTGCACATTACGTGTACTGTTTGCAGCCACTTGTGAGGCTATGCTAATCACCAACACAATAATAAATAACGCAAACATGACCTCGACTAAGCTAAAGCCCGACTGACCTACGTTTTTTTTAGCTGTTGGCATCATCTTCAGATTTTGGCTCGACTACTTGGCCTAAAGAATCAAATTGCACACGCTGAGGCTCATTTTTATCCGCTGCCAACTCATAGATAAAAGGCGTCAACTCGCCAGTTGGCTCCACTACTATTTGAGGCTCTTCAGGCACATCGGTTGGCAAACTCACTAATTCTTGATCAATCAAAACTTGCGGCTTGAGCGTTTTGCTATCAAAGGCACGCGCTTTGAACAAGCTATCATTTTCAATTTCGACCCATTTATCTTTGTCATCTAATTTGAAAAAATGATAGCCCGTTTCCGTAAAACCCAGCGCTAAAGGCTCAGAACGTACAATCGCTTCATTGCTTAACACCGTCACATCAAAGCGCAAACGTTGTAAAGCTTGTTCGACTGGATCAGTTTCAAAGCTACGAAACGAGAGTGAGACAATAGAAATCATCACCGCCATCACTACCAGCACGATCAGTAGCTCGATGAGCGTGAAACCCGCATGCCTCTGCACAGGCATCAACTTATTCTTGCATCCAGTTACCGATGTCATCTTCACTTTCGCGCCCATCTGGTCCTAGGCTGTAAATATCAACCTCACTACCATGTGTACCTGGATTTAAATATTTATAAGGATTACCCCAAGGGTCATTCGGCACCGCTTTTGATTTTAAATAGCCACCTGCTTGCCATTTACGCGCTTCTGCAGGCTTTTCGACTAAGGCTTTTATGCCTTGTTCGGTGCTTGGGTAAGCTGCGTTATGCATCCGGTACATATCCATAGCCAACTCCATAGTGCGAATCTCTTGCTTAGCAGAAGCAATCCGTGCCTCATCCGGCGTACCTCTAAGATTGACAACCGCAATACCCAGCAAAACCCCGATAATAGTGATAACAATCAATAACTCCATCAAGGTGTAACCCGTCATACGTTGCTGACGGCGTGTTATCTGTTTGTGCTTATTCATTCGACTTATCAAACCTTCAAATTCAAAAACGGCGCAATCATGGCATAATACCCCAACATTGTAACCAATCGACAGTGAAGCACATTACCAATCCATTAAACCTAGCCAAACCTTTGCTGGCTTATGGCCTAAGTCTCAGCTTTATCCTGCTAGCTTTATATAATGGGCAGGATTTCTTACGCTATGAGCGTAGCTTAATTCTACAGGGGGAATACTGGCGTTTGCTGGGTGCTCATTTTGTCCATCTCAATCTAACCCATTTAGCATTGAATTTAGCCGGCTGGTGGCTGTTCTTGCTGCTCTGCGGACATTTGTTTAGCAACAAACAGCTGACTATCAATATACTACTACTAGCGCTAGGTATTAGCTTAGGCTTGCTGATTCTCCGCACAGATTTCCAATGGTATCTGGGCTTCTCTGGCGTACTTTATGGTTTGCTCTTGATCGGCTCTCTACGTTTCGCTTTACAGGAACAACGATTAATAGGAGCGCTTATCTTTGGTACGCTGACCGTAAAAATGGCTTTGGATATTTATAGTGGCCAAACTAACACGAGTGCCTTACTGATTGGCGCTCCAGTCGCTACGGTAGCGCATGTTTATGGTTTAATTATAGGCTTATTACTGAGTTTGCCTGCTTTAGCCAAAGCCTCAAGCATTAAACAAACACCGGCTACCCAAATTAATAAGACTCACAAAAATAAAAAATAAGCCAAATCCTTATATGCTCGAACAACTGATCCACTCCTTACAGGCTACCACTACCCGCTTGTTTCAGCCTAAAATTTGCCCTTTATGCGCTGCTCAACTTACCAAAACTCAGCAGCTTATTTGTGAGCCTTGCTATCAAGCTCTACCTTGGCAAACTGTAGCAAATAAGCAAGCGGCTACTCCTCTGCTTAGCGCATTCACCTACGCCAGCCCCATTAAGCAGCTTATTTTGAAGGGCAAAACTAGCCAAAATTTGGATAAGCTACATTTACTTGCGAGCTTGTTGCGCTGCTATTTTCCTACCATCATTACTGAGCTACCGGAAGCGATCTTACCTATTCCTTTGCATCCGAAGCGCCTTAGGCAGCGTGGCTTTAATCAATCAGTCGAGCTAGCACGCCCTTTAGCGAAGCAACTGGGTATTCCCTTATTGCTCACTCAAGTAGCCCGTCAACGCCATACCGATGAGCAGAAAAAATTGGCGGCAGCTGAACGGCAGCATAATCTTGAGCAAGCTTTTCGGTTAACTCGGCCTCTTCTCTATAAACACATCGCGATTTTTGACGATGTAGTCACTACAGGTGCCACTTGTGCTGAATTAGAAGCCTTATTAATTGATCAGGGTGTAGAAAAAGTTCAGATTTGGTGCTGCGCACAGACAAAAATGACCTAAAGCGCTAAATCCTCTAGTATAAGAACCTATTAGCTTTTTAACCCCCAGCAGGATAGGAAACCCAATATGATTCGTAGCATGACTGCATTTGCACACCACGAAACTTCTTCAGCTCAAGGCAAATTGAGTTGGGAATTGCGTTCTGTTAATCATCGCTACTTGGATATTAGTTTGCGTGTTCCTGAAGAGTTTCGCTCCTTAGAAAATAACTTCCGCACTCTGCTACAAAACCGTCTCCACCGTGGCAAACTAGAAGCTTCTTTACGCTATGCCGCAGGCGTGGGTGAAAGCTCAACGATTGTGGTCAATGAACCCTTAGCCCGTGCATTGATAATTGCATGTCGGCAAATTGAAGCATTAACTAATAGTACTGAAACCTTAAAAGCGGTAGACATTCTCCGTTGGCCAGGGGTTACCTTAGATAGTGCTCCCGACCTAGAAAGCCTAGGGCAAGAAGCAGAAAAATTGCTGCTCGCTGCTTTAAATGACTTAATTGCTACGCGTGAACGCGAAGGTAAACGCTTAGCGGAATTTATTGATTCACGTTGTGATCAAATTGCGGAAATTTTAGTACGGATTCGTAAACGTCGCCCCGAGATTGTGAGCGGCATTAAAGACAAGATTCATCAGCGCCTAGCCGAGCTAGATGTCATTCCAGACAATAACCGCCTTGAACAAGAACTGGTTATTCTCGCACAGCGCTTAGATGTCGAAGAAGAGCTGGATCGCTTAATGGCGCACCTTGACGAAATAAATGCCGTACTTGAACGCGATGAACCCATTGGCCGGCGCATGGACTTTCTGATGCAAGAGTTAAATCGAGAAGCGAATACCTTAGCTTCCAAATCCAATGACGCAGAAACTACCCAAGCCGCCGTTGATTTAAAAGTACTCATCGAACAGATGCGTGAGCAAATTCAGAATATAGAATGATGGCCGCTAAAGATTATTATCAGGTATTGGGAATTTCACGGAGCGCTAGTGCAGAGGACATCAAGCTAGCCTACCGTCGTTTAGCACGCAAATACCATCCTGATGTCAGCCGCGTACCGGGCGCGGAAGAGCATTTCAAAGCCGTGAATGAAGCGTATGAAACACTAGGCGATAGCAGCAAACGTCGTAAATATGAACAACAAACTACTGCCAAGCCAACTCCAACTGAAAGCACGGTTAATAAAAGCACTCAAGCGAAAAAAGTGGATGTGGCTTTCTTTGAGGAAATTAGCAAACAAGATATTCCTGATACTCGACTTAGCTCGGCTATCTTTAATAATTTTTTCGGCAAAAAACGGCGGGATAAATCAGCTGAATTTAAAGCTCAAACTGCAACAGAGCAGCCACAAGAATATAATCTGACTTTGCAAATTGAAGATTTATTCTTCGATACCATCAAAGCTATTCAAGCCCCGAATGGCGAGACTATTCAAGTGCGTGTTCCGAAAGGCTCTGAAGAAGGCAGCCGTTTACGTTTAATTGGCAAAGGCATCGGTAGCACAGATTTGAGCTTGGTGATTCATATTGCTGAGCATGCTTATTATCAATTAGTAGGAAAAGACCTCTATTTAGATCTACCTATTAGCCCCTGGGAAGCGGCTTTAGGTGCCACCATCTTAGCACCAACCCCGACGGGGGCAGTTAGTGTAAAAATTCCAGCAGCGAGTGAGTCTGGTAAAAAAATGCGTTTGCCGGGACGTGGCATTAATACTGCTACTACTAAAGGTGATATGTACCTTACCTTACAAGTGCAAGTTCCTCCTGCAACCACTGCACAGCAACAAGAGCTTTATGCGCAAATGGAACGTAGTTTTAATTGGTCACCCAGACAACACTTAAAAATCACGCGATAGGCGGTGTCAGTCTAACGTGGTTTTTTTGGAACAAAACTCAAAATAGTGGTATTTTCACTACACAACATCACTTTCTATTCAGCTTTGCAAAAAATGAATAGTGCTGGTCTAAAATAATCAGATTCACGAAGCTAAACGTTTCAGGATGCAGATAACATGTCACCAAGTATTTGGAAGCGCGCTCTACTCGCCACGCTATTAGCAGTCGGTTTACAAGGCTGTGCCTGTGCAGGTGCTTTGCCTGAAAGCGTTAATGGTCAGGCACTACCTAGCCTTGCCCCAATGTTAGAACGTGTTACCCCAGCTGTAGTTAATATTACAACTGAAGGCAAGCAAAAAATTGATGAATCTATTTTAAATGATCCATTTTTTAAGCGTTTTTTTGGCGATGTACAAGGTGAACGTAAAATTGATGGCACTGGCTCTGGCGTAGTCGTGCATGCACGTCACGGTCATATTCTCACCAACTACCATGTGATTGAAGGTGCTGAGCGGATTACGGTTACTTTGAGTGACGGTCAACGCTTCCAAGCGAGCGTCATTGGTGCTGACCCTAAAGTTGACCTAGCTATCATCGCCATTAAAGCCAATCGTTTAGTAGCTATGCGCTTTGGTGACTCTGACCGCTTAAAAGTTGGCGACTTTGTGGTGGCAATTGGCAATCCCTATGGTATTGGCCAATCAGTCACTTCTGGCATCATCAGTGCCCTACATCGTAATCCCGGCATAGGGGAGTACGAAAACTTTATCCAGACTGATGCATCTATCAATTTAGGCAACTCAGGTGGAGCCTTAGTCAATCTACGTGGCGAGTTGATCGGCATCAACACCGCGATTTTAGGCGGTCAAAGTGGTGGCAACATTGGAATTGGGTTTGCGATTCCAGTCAATACTGCAGCCGGGATTATTGATCAAATTGTACGTTTTGGCCAAGTAGAGCGTGGTTTGTTAGGCATTGAGGTAAGCGATGTAGATGCACAAATCGCTACCAACTCACGTTTACCTGCAAATACAGGAGCTTTAGTCGAACGTGTTTTCCCTGGCTCTGCCGCAGAGCTTTCTGGCTTACAAGCAGGCGATGTGATTTTACAAGTGAACGAAGCTGAGATTCGTGCTGCCAGTGATGTTAAAAGTTTAATTGGTTCTGTACGTGCAGGAACTCTGCTGAAAATTACTTATTTGCGTTCAGGGCAGACTTACACTGCACAAGCACGGATTGGGCAAGTAGGTGGTGCTGCAGGCAACGCTGTGCCGAATCAACGCCCTTTCTGGGAAAGTAACTAAGTTTACGACTAAAAGCTCATAACTTGAGCAAATGTAAAGGAACTGAGATTGACAAGCGGCAAAAAAATGCTATAAATGGTGGAACTGATACAGCTTGCGTTCATCTAAGGAAATAGAAGCAGGAAAATCCAGCTTCAAATCTAAAAATGAAGGTAAGCAGTTATTGCGAATTTCCGCGAAATAAAGGGACGCGACATAAAAAAGCACTAAAGCCCGGTGCTGTCGAGGTCTCTTTTGCGGATACAGGTTTGGTGTCCCCAATCCAGACCTGTTTATTAAACCCCGGCTTTTAGACCCCCTGTTTGGCCGGGGTTCCTTTTTATAGTTAAAGTCTATGCGCTTTTAAATGAATGACTAATGAACATTAGTCTCTTTATATAGCAGCCCCACGTTCATACCAATTATCTAATTTTGCCCATAACTCCTCTAAACCTAAACCATTGGTTGCTGAAAAAGCTTGAGCGCTGACAGGCATTTGATAATCAGCTAATTCTTTTCTCACGGCTAAAACCGTACTATGCATAGCACCCTTGCTTAATTTATCCGCTTTATTTAACAAAATATGTACGGCTAACTGCCGATGTTCAGCCCACTTCAATAAGCCTTGATCAAAGCTTGTCATCGGATGACGAATATCCATGACCAAAATCAAACCCTTAAGGGTATTTCGCATAGTAAGATAGGCCTCGATAAACTTTTGCCATTGTAACTTGATATTTTCAGGCACTTTGGCATAGCCATAACCTGGAAGGTCAACCAATAATTGTCCTTCTGGTAAGGTAAAAAAGTTAATCAGCTGTGTGCGACCAGGCGTTTTACTGGTACGTGCCAGTGATTTTTGAAAACAAACGCGATTAATTGTACTGGACTTGCCTGAATTAGAACGCCCTGCAAAAGCTACCTCAATGCCACTTTCTTGAGGGAGGGTATTGGGAGTTGTGGCGCTTTGCACAAAACTGGCTTGCTGATAATAGTGATTCATCATGATGTTAGCGTTCTCTAATGCATTTTTTGAGGTATGATTGCGGGATATGATATACAATTCTGGCACTTTTGGAGGATACCCGGCGGCCATCCTCTCAGGCAAACGAATTTGTAGCTTTACTTCGATGTTTTTGGGAGCACTTTCTAGATGAAGAAGACACTCATCCTAGCACTAACAAGCCTTGCTTTTAGCACTTCTGCTGCTGTATGGGCAGCTGATGCTGCACTAAAAGGCGATCCAGCTGCGGGTAAAACCAAATCAGCCACTTGTGCCGCTTGCCACGGCGCTGATGGTAACAGCACTAATCCAGAATGGCCAAAATTAGCGGGTCAGTCTGAAGGTTATCTGTTCAAGCAATTACAGAACTTTAAAGCAGGTCAGACTGTTGAAGGCGGCCGCTATAACGCTTCAATGGCACCAATGGTTGCCCCATTAACTGATCAGGATATGGCTGATTTAGCTGCTTATTTCGCTAGCCAAACCACCACACCAGGTAAAACTGATCAAACACAAGTTACTTTAGGTGAGCAAGTTTATAAAGGTGGCAATGCATCTAACGGCATTCCCGCTTGTGCTGCTTGCCACGGCCCCACAGGTACTGGCAATCCAGCGGCTAATTTCCCCTCTTTGGCGGGTCAGCAAGTTACTTACGTAAAATCTCAGTTAAATAACTTCCGTACAGGTGCGCGTGCAAACGATAACGGCAAGATGATGCGTAATATCGCTGTTAAAATGACTGATGCAGAAATGACTGCAGTCGCTGAATACATCTCCGGTTTACAGAAGTAATTTGCGCTTTGCAAAACTTCTGATATATAGACAAAGGGTGGCTTGTCCACCCTTTACTATTTTCCCCAGTGACTAACCTCAAACAAAGCAGTACTTATGAAAATCTCTCGATCTACCAGTAATCGGCTGGTTGATTTTCTAGGCTCCATGAACCTAGCTATTACTTTGTTAGTGATTTTAGCAATCGCTTCCGCCATCGGTACGGTGCTCCAACAGAACCAGCCCTACCCTGATTACGAAATCAAATTTGGCAAGTTTTGGTTTGAGTTCTTCCGTTCGCTTGGGTTGTATGATGTCTATTCATCGATTTGGTTTTTGCTGATTTTAGGTTTTTTACTCCTCTCCACTGCTACTTGTGTGATTCGCAATACCCCCGGTATCTTGCGCGAACTAAAACAATACCGTGAAAAGGCTAAGGAAAAGTCGTTACGTGCCATGCATCATAGCGCCAATTTTGTTAGTAATCAGTCAGCAGCGGATATTCAAGCGGTTTCCCAGCAAACCTTGAAAAGCGAAGGATTCCGCTTCCGTAGCCATCAAGACGAGACTTATAGCGTACTGGCCGGAATGAAAGGTGGAGCTAATAAATGGGGCTACTGGCTTACGCATATTGGCATGATTGTCATCTTCATCGGTGGCTTGTTGGATAGTAAATTGCCGATTATGTGGGGTGAGTGGCAAGGAACTGTCAAGCCCGAAACCCGCAATATGTCTGCCGCTGAAGTTCCAGCGATTAGCCAACTCGGTGCTAAAAGCTTTTCCTATCGCGGTTCTGTCGACATTCCTGAAGGGCGTAGCGCCAATATTATTTTCCTGCCGGTGCGTGATGGCTATCTGGTGCAGCGCTTGCCTTATGAAATCGAAGTTAAAGAATTCAGGGTTGAACACTATTCAACCGGCCAACCTAAATCCTTCGAGAGTGACCTTATCATTCATGATCCTGATCTGAAGGAACCGATGGCACATACTATTTCGGTGAATCATCCGCTGATTTATAAAGGTACTGCGATTTATCAAGCTAACTTTGGCGATGGTGGTTCGGAAGTACAACTGCAATTTAATCCCTTCACCAAGCAATATGCACCCCAAGCGATCACTGGGAATATTTCACAAGACTACAACTTAACTGGCTCAACTGAAAAATATCGTTTAGAGCTAGAAAACTTCCGCCTCTTCAATATTAATCCGGTGAAAAACGAGCAGGGCCTTGATGAGCAAAAGAATATTGGCCCTAGCGTTATTTTCCGCTTGAGAAATGCAGCGGGTGAGGCGATCGAATACACTAACTACATGAACCCAGTAATCATTGAAGGGCGCATGTATTTAATCAGTGGTGTCCGCAAAAGCCCAGCTGATCCTCAACGGTTCTTGCATATCCCTGCTGACAAAAAAGGCTCACCTGAACTTTTTCTTACCTTCCTGAATGCTTTGCAAGATGAGGCTACGGTAAGAAATACAGCCACTACTACCACTAAAAGCTCCATGGGTGCAGTCCAAAATACACCGATTGATAATGCGACTGTTGAAACTCAAATCATTGAGTCAATGGTAAGGCTGACGCAATTATTCGCCACTAAAGGCTTTGATGGTATTATGAGTGACATTGAAGCACGCTTTCCTGAAGCTCAACGCCAGCAAGTAAGCGAAGCCTTTACTAAAGTCCTACAAGCCTCATTACGTGGCGTTTATATTGATCTACTCAAGCAGCGCGGCGTCAATGAACCTGCAGAAGCAGATTGGCTGTTTTTTGATGACAGTTTGAATGCTATGTCCAATTTACCGTTCTACGGCTCGCCTTGGTATATTCAACTCAAGACCTTTAAACAGATTGAAGCCTCTGGCTTGCAAATTACTCGCTCACCTGGACAAGATGTGGTCTATCTCGGATGTATTATGCTAACGATTGGGGTCTTTTTATTATTCTATGTCGCTCAACGTAGAATCTGGATTTTGGTAAAGCCTTTAGAATCTGGCGAAAATGAAATCATTTTAGCGGGCAGCACCAATCGGAATCCGCATGATTTTGATAAGTATTTTGAACACTTGAGTTCAGCCTTTCGGACAGTGCTTACAGCAAGAGGTAATTCATAATGTCTGTTTCACAAGAAGCGATGCATGCGCTAATGGACAAGCCTAGTTTCTGGCAACGCCTTAAACTCACCGATTGGCTTTGGGCAGCGCTGGTTATTATAGGCACCGCTTTCGCTTATACCCGTTACTCTGTGCACATGGACGCTTATGAACAGGGCTTCTTGCTGCTAAGCGCGCCTGCTTTAATTGCTCTAGGCTGGACTTGGCGTGCGGTTCAACCTGCTTCCTTAGCAATTACTGCCTTTAGCCTGTTAGGTATTTGGTTATACACTGGAAATATTGCCAATGCTGAAACTGTATTTGGCCTGAAATACTTGTTATCGAGCCAATCTGCGGTTATGTGGATGAGCGCTCTGTTTGTGCTCGCTACTGCGTTCTACTTTGCAGGTTTAATTGCCAATAATGAATTCGTCGCTAAAACTGGCAGCGTCTTAACTTGGTCTGCGGTCGTGATGGGCTTTACGGGGCTAATGGTACGCTGGTATGAATCCTATTTAGTTGATCCTGAATTTGGGCATATTCCAGTCAGTAATCTGTATGAAGTTTTTATCCTCTTCTGCTTAATTACAGGGGTACTGTATCTGTACTATGAAGGTCGCTATCGTAGTCGTGCTTTAGGTGGCTTTGCCTTATTGGTAATTAGTGCAGCGGTTGCCTTCTTGCTTTGGTACAGCTTTGAGCGTGGCGCACATGAGATTCGCCCACTAGTCCCTGCCTTAAAAAGCTATTGGATGAAGATCCATGTACCAGCTAATTTCGTCGGTTATGGAGCTTTTGCTCTAGCAGCCATGACTAGCAGTGCGTATCTGATTAAATACTATTACAGCAATCCTTCGCGCTTAGTTGCCATTTTAGTACCTAGTTCCATCTTCGCCGGTTTATTCATTTGGATCTTTGCTCGAGCCGCTTTTGGCAAAACACCCTTTGAAGGTAGCTTGTTTGCCTTAGGCTTAAACTCTGTGGGAATTGCATTCGCTGCCACCCTGTTGTTAAGTGCACTAGGCTTACTCTTAATGCTGCCGAGCACTCAAAAAGCCTTGCCTTCTTTAGAAATGTTAGATGATATCGGTTATAAAGCGATTGCTTTAGGCTTTGCCTTCTTCACGATTGCCACCATTTTAGGTGCTATGTGGGCAGCAGAAGCCTGGGGTGGCTATTGGTCATGGGATCCGAAAGAAACTTGGGCGCTGATTGTTTGGTTGAACTATGCGGCGTGGCTCCACTTCCGCTTCTCTAAAGGTTGGCGTGGGCCACAAATGGCATGGTGGGCCGTGATCGGCTTATTTATCACCTTATTTGCCTTTTTGGGGGTAAATATGTTCCTATCCGGCTTGCATTCTTATGGTGAACTTTAAGCCTATTATTTGGGTCTTAGCTAAAGATTTGCGATGCAACACTCAATAACGACGGAGAATAATTGAATGAGAATAGTAAAGTTTTTCCTGCCAATGATGACAGCCATGCTGTTTACTTTGGCAGGCTGTATGTCGGAAGTCACACAAGCTGAATATACCGTAGGTAAACAATACTCGGTCATTGAGCCACCCGTTGCACTGAAGGCACCGACAGGCCAAAACGAAGTCTCTGAAATTTTCTGGTACGGCTGCCCACATTGCTTTAGCTTAGAACCGACCATTAAGGAATACCTAAAAACTAAGCCAGCTAATGTATTTTTTAATCGTGTACCCGGCACTTTGGGCGAGACTTGGGATTATCATGCCAAGCTTTACTATATTGGCTATATTTTAGATCGTGATGGCGCGAAAGGCTTACATGACAAAATTTTCAATGCTGCGCATGTACAACGTCGCCCTTTACCACGCTTTGAGCGCGGTAATACTGCAAAAAACGATGACAATCTACGCCGCTTCCTCGAGTCTTTTGGCTATACCACTGACGAAATTAATAAAGCGATGTCCTCAATGGAGTTAAACAGTTTATTAAGCTATGCACGTGATATTAATACCAAATCAGGCATTGATTCCGTGCCAAGCATTATTGTGAATGGTAAATATATCACTGGCCCAAGCCGGATGACTGGCACTGATAAGTTGGCTGATGTCATTAACTACTTAACTACTTTACCTCGTTAATTATGATGCGTTCATTGAGCTTATTTGACCGTTTTTTAGTTGAAATTGATCAGTCATTACGTGCAATCGTGGCTACACCTACCACGACTGAACGCTCTAACCCTGCACAGAAGGTGCAGGTGTTAACGGAGTTGACTGAGGAAGAAAATAAACGTTCGGCTCAATTGATGCGGATTAATCATGCGGGTGAAGTATCCGCTCAGGGCTTGTATCGCGGTCAAGCCCTGACTGCTAAATTGCCACAAGTCCGTGAGCAAATGGAGCGGGCGGCGCTAGAAGAAAATGACCATCTAGCTTGGTGTACACAACGTTTAGATGAGCTTTCTAGTCATCGCAGCCGTTTGAATCCACTCTGGTACTGGGGTTCCTTTTCGATGGGCGCTGTTGCGGGTTTGATCGGCGATAAATGGAGCCTCGGTTTTGTGAAAGAAACTGAAGACCAAGTTGAAAAACATCTCACCGAACATTTAGGCAAACTACCTGCTAGTGATTTACCGAGCACTGTGATTTTGCAGCAGATGAAAGAAGATGAAATCCGCCACGGCCAGATGGCTCAACAGGCCGGCGGCGCGAAACTGCCTTGGCCGATTCGCAAACTAGCGATGCCCCTACTCTCTAAGCTTATGACTGGCACAGCTAAGTATATTTAGCTACCTGCTTAACCTAATCCTTTAAAATACTTACGGGCTTCTTTATTATCCTGCTCCACATCCCAAACTTCAGTATTAATTAACATTAATACAGCTCTAATCCGCTAACCACTCAATTTGCTGATAGCCCAACTCTTGAGCAAGCAACATAGCTAGCTCACCGGCTAGCTCCATAAGCGGTTCATCAATGCCCAAGTCACAACATTGCGTCACCTCTAAACCAGCATAACCGCAAGGATTAATTCGGGTGAAGGGTTCTAAATTCATATCTACATTTAAGCTCAGGCCGTGGTAAGTTTTGCCACGACTGACTCTTAAACCTAAAGCGGCAATTTTTTTGCCAGCCACATAAACACCTGGTGCTTCCCGATCACCTGCTGCTTCAAGATTGCGGCTCGCTAACAGTTTAATAATCGCTTGCTCAATCTTAATCACTAGCTCACGTACCCCTAAGTTTAAGCGGCGCACATCTAGCAATAGATAGATTACTAACTGACCAAGGCCGTGATAAGTAACCTGCCCGCCACGATCCACTTTAACCACAGGAATTTCACCGGCAGCAAGCACATGTTCCATTTGACCATTGCGGCCTAGAGTAAACACAGGCTGATGCTCAAGCACCCACAACTCATCAACAGCGTCTTCCGCACGCTGCTGAGTGAAGGCTTGCATCGCTTCAAGCGTAGGCAGATAAGGCTGATTAGCACCTAAAACTCGAACTTTTAGAGTGCCCACAGCACCAGCTCGCAGACTTTTAGATCATTGTAGATAGCATCTAACTGCTCTTTGCTGGTTGCACGCACGCCGAGAGTGAAGCTGTGATATTTTCCGCTACGGCTTTCAGTGGTACGAATCGCATCCAGGGAAAACTCTGGATCGTGCGGGGAAACAATATCATGAATAATTTGCCTTAAATCAGCACGCGCGGCTCCCACCACTTTAATCGGAAAATCACTCGGAAACTCTATTTCCACTTCAGACTTACTAAACACACTCATAGTAGCGACTCCCGCGCCTTAGTCAGCGAAAAACTTCTGTACACTGTCTGACATTCGCCGCCACAAACCACCTTCGGCAATATCTTCTAAAGCCAACAAAGGTACTTCTTTCAATACCTTACCTTGGTCAGAGAGAATAATTTTTCCTAGAACATCACCACGTCGAATCGGTGCATCAATCGCTTTATCAAATTGCATGACACCTTTAAGTTGATCATAGCGGCCTTTACCTATACTGACATATAGATCCTCAATCACACCTGCCGCCACTTTAGTTTTATCGCCCTGCCAAACTCGCACTGTAGAAAGCGCATCACCACCTTTATACAGTTTATGTGTTTCAAAGGTACGGAAACCATATTCCAATAAGCGCTGACTAGATTCTGTACGGCTATTTTCATCGACTGAACCCAATAACACTGAAATCAAACGCATATTGTCACGCTTGGCAGAAGCTACTAAACAAAAGCCCGCTGATTCTGTATGGCCAGTTTTCATGCCATCAACTGAAGCATCACGCCACAATAATTTATTGCGGTTGTGCTGTTTAATATTGTTATAGGTAAATTCTTTTTCAGAATACAGCTTATAACGATCTGGGAATTCAGTGATTAACGCACGAGCTAAGATCACAATATCGCGAGCTGTCGTGTAATGATCGGGAGCTGGCCAGCCCGTCACATTTTGATACTGGCTATTATTCATACCCAATTCCTTCGCTGTCTCATTCATACGCTGCACAAAAGCGCTTTCAGAGCCTGCTACATGCTCAGCTAAAGCGACTGCAGCATCATTGCCCGATTGAATAATCAAGCCGCGTAGTAATTTTTCCAGCTGGATTTTTTTACCCAACTCGACAAACATGCGTGAGCCTTGCATTTCCCATGCATGTTGGCTGATTAATACTTCATCGTCTAGCTTGATAGTGCCCTTGCTCAGCTCACGATACAAAATATAAGCCGTCATCAACTTAGTGATGCTCGCAGGCTCAACCCGCTCCCCTGGATTTAAGGCAGCTAACTCTTCGCCACTTTGGAAATCAACCAAAACAAAACTGGTTGAATCAACTTCAGGAGCGCCCTCTGCCAAAGCAACTACTTGCCCACCCTTGGGTGGAGCCATAGGTCTGACACCTGAGCTAGCACTCGCTGGCATATCTTCAGAACTTTCTACAGCAGTAGGAGCTGGAGTTTTGACAGGCTTAGTTTCAGCATAGGCGAAACTTGATAATAATAAGCCCACCAACAGTATTCTCAGTAACATCCTGTTATTCACTCTCTATCTCATTGATTTATTGCGACAACGCGGAAAGTTGCCAAACCATTATTTTCCAAAGCATCTTTCACATTATCAATTTGATCTTGTGTATACAAAGGCCCGATGCGGACTTGATGCATTTGTTTACCCTCTTGTGCCGCAGTTGCCATTTCCGTTTTGCTCAAGCCCACTGAGGTCAAACGCACAAACATTTCTAAGGCTTCCTCCTGCTGAGCAAAATTATTCACGACTACATAAAAACTTTTGCCAATGGCTTTCGCGGCTTGCTCTGCTTGAATTTGTTCAGGCGTCTGCTTGGCTTTGACCCTAGCACGCTCTGCAAGTTTACTCTGGCCTGCCTCTAAAGCAGCATTTTGTTGAGTATCTAATGCTTCTACACGCACTTGAGCCGTTTCATTGCCCTTGGTTGTAATCCCCAAAGCATTCGCTGCTGCAAAGGATAGTTGAATCAACCCCTCACCTTCAAAAGGGCCTCGATCATTCACCCGTACAATCACCGACTTTTTATTGCCCAAGTGAGTGACACGCACAAAGCTAGGTAAGGGTAAACTACGATGCGCAGCCGAGAAACTATTCATATCGAAAGTTTCGCAACCTGCCGTTTTAGAGCCTTGAAACTCAGCACCATACCAAGAAGCACTCCCTTCTTCTTGATAGCCCTTGGCTGAGCTAAGCACCTGATAGCTTTTACCTTTTAAGGTGTAGCTAGACTCATTACCACAGCCGCTGTTGCTATCAGCCATTTTTAAGGGTGGTATAGAAGTAGCCGTAGTAGGTTCATCAGTAGTGAGAGCACTACAACCCACTATAAAACTCATAGTGAAACCCAACAGAACTGATCGTTGAATACTTTTCATCGTTGTTATCATCATTAACTCATGGCTTGCCCTAGCTGCTAGTCTAAAGCTAAGCACAGTAACATATCATTAACGACCTATCCGTTGGCGGATGGCTTGTGCTAATTGATGCACAGCCATCGCATATTTATGGCTATGGTTGTAACGAGTAATTACATAAAAATTATTCCCACCCAACCAAAATTCATCGCCGGCGGCCCCATCCAGCAGAATCAAACCTGCCTGCCTTGCCCGAAAATTACTCACAGGAGCGATTCCTTGAGCAGAAAGTGAGGCTAAATCTAAACTGGGCTGTACAGGCTTTTCGTTGAGCAGTCTAGCATAGCCCTGCCCTGAAACATAAGCGGGAACCGCAACATCCTGACCTGCTTGCCAACCGTGGCGTGCTAAATAATTGGCTACACTGCCAATCGCATCCTCAGGATCCCACAAATTGCGGCGGCCATCTCGATTGAAATCTTGCGCATATTGGCGATAACTGCTCGATATGAACTGCCCTAAACCCATTGCGCCTGCATACGAACCTTGCCAAGCCAAAGGCTGAACTTGCTCTTCGCGGGTCAGCAATAAATATTGTTCCAATTCTTTTTGGTAAAACTCAGCTCGCCGTGGGAAGTCAAAGGCTAAAGTCGTTAGTGCTTGTAATACGTAGTAATTACCCGTATTCCGCCCATAGAAGGTTTCTACCCCAATAATGGCGACGATATAAGCAGGATCAACCCCAGATTGCTGAGCAGCAGCATCCACTACAGCAGCATGTTGCTGCCAGAAAGCCACGCCGCTACTAATCCGATCTTCTGTCAGGAAAATAGGCCGATATTGTAGCCAAGGCTTGCCTTCTGCTGGTTTAGTCGCTTTAGCAATTATTTCGTCATTACGTTGCACATTACTAAATAAGCTTTGCAATTGAGTAGGATTAAAACCATGCGTTTGCTGCATTCTACTGATAAAAGCCTGCATTTCAGGGTAGCTTAAATAATTAGCGCCAAGCACAGGGGATTCAATCTGCGGTTGCAAAAGCTCTGGAATACTCAGCTGTAGCTGTGTTGGATAAGCTGGTTGGGGCTGGAGGGGTTGTGGTGGCCTCGGAAGCGATGGCCGAAGGGGTCGACTAGGTTGAGAGCGTGGATTCACCAAAGGATCAGCAGAAGGAACTGAGCCTGAAGAACCTGTACCTGCTGCCTCTGGAATACTGCGCGGTGCGGTACAAGCTGCTAAGCCTGAAGCCAGTAATAGCGTGACTACCCAACTGAGGTAAACCTTTCCCCAAGATCTTTGCATGGTTGAGCCCTATTCGTCTGTTTGATAAATGCGCTTGCGCTTCTTCATCCCCATGATAATACCAAACGCACTCATCAAGGTAACTACCGAAGTTCCACCATAGCTCACTAAAGGCAAGGGAATACCCACGACAGGTAAAACGCCACTGACCATGCCCGTGTTCACGACTAAATAAATGAAGAAAGTTAAACTTAAACTACCTGCCAATAAACGTGAAAAGGTGTCTGCACCTTTGGAAGCAATATATAAACCACGCCAAATAATAAACACATATAAACCAAGTAATAATAAATTACCTAAGAAACCAAATTCCTCACCAAAAACTGCAAAGATAAAGTCGGTATGACGTTCGGGTAAGAAGTCCAAATGAGATTGGTCGCCATGCAGCCAGCCTTTCCCATAAACGCCACCCGAACCAATCGCAATTTTAGACTGGTAAATATGATAGCCAGTGCCTAACAAATCACTTTCTGGATCAAATAAGGTGAGAATCCGTTGGCGCTGATATTCGTGCATCCCATAGTTGAACATGAGTGGTGCAGCAATTGCGATTGCTGTAATAGAGCCACCAATCAGCCACCATGATATACCTGCCAAATAAATAACAAATAAACCCGCCAAAGCCACTAAAAGCGAAGTACCCAGATCAGGCTGTTTCATAATTAAAACCATGGGAATCGCGACTAATACTAAAGCTATAATGATGTCCAAAAAACGCGGTGGCAACGGTTTTTCAGAAAAATAATACGCCACCATCATAGGTACCGCGAGTTTCATCATCTCCGCAGGTTGGATATCAATACCTACATATAACCAACGCTGTGCACCCTTCTTAATCACTCCAACCATCAGCACTAGAATCAGTAATACCACGCCAATGCCATAGAGCCAAATCGCAAATTGCCTTAGGGTCTTACCCTCAATTTGCGAAAAAAACAGCATGAGAACTAAACCAATGGTGAAGTGGATACCTTGACGATACACCATAGTCATCTCGGCATCGGACGCGCTATATAAAGTCACTAGCCCCATGAACATCAATAAGGACAAAGCTGCTAGTAAAACTAAATCGACACGTTGCAGCATCTTGAGCAGAGAAACAGGTAAGAGCCCAGCAATCATTCGACCACACCCTCAATAGTAGGAACGATATCGGCTGGCTCAACTTCACCGGCTTCTTCAGTTGAAGCTTCATCATCATATTTTTTCAAGAGAAAAGCATCCATGACCTTTCGAGCAATCGGCGCTGCGGTGGAACTACCACCCCCCCCATTTTCTACAATCACTGAAACCGCAATTTGCGGATTATCTGCAGGCGCAAAACCGACGAATAAGGCATGGTCATGTAAGCGTTTGGCTAGCCGTGAAGCATCATAACGTGCATTTTGGGCAATACCGAATACTTGCGCAGTACCCGTTTTACCCGCAATCATATAGGGAGCACCCACACCAACACGTTTGGCCGTGCCATAAGACGCATGTACTACATGCACCATCCCTTGCACAACCATATTCCAATGGCGTGGATCGCGGGTCGGAATCTGTGCAATCACTTCTGGCTCAAGAATAGTTTCAGGCTTATTTTTAGCAGTGCGCACCGCTCTTAATACATGAGGGCGAATGCGCTTACCGTGCATCGCGATACTAGCGGTAGCATGGGCTAACTGGATAGGAGTTGCTAGCCAGTAACCTTGACCGATACCGATATTAACCGTATCCCCCGGATACCAAACTTGTTTATAGCGGCGCTGTTTCCACTCAGGGGTGGGCATCAAACCATCGGACTCAGAAGTCAGATCTACCCCTGTTTTCTTGCCAAAACCAAACAAACTCATATAGCCCGAAAATTTATCGACACCCATGCGATAAGCCATGTCATAGAAAAAAGTATCGCAAGATTGAGCAATGGCGTAATCCATGCTGACACCGCCATGACCAGTTTTTTTCCAGCAACGATAACGATGCTTATGCCCTGGAATTTGGAAAAAGCCCGGATCGTAAACCGTTTTCCCCGGCCAAATCACTTTTTCGTACAAACCTGCCATGGTATTCATGGGTTTGACGGTCGAACCTGGCGGATAAGCACCCTGTAAAGCTCGATTATAAAGAGGTCGATCGGGATCATCACGTAACTCGCTGTAAATCTTGCTAGAGATACCATCCACAAACAGATTGGGATCGAAGGTAGGCACACTCGCCATTGCTAGCACCTCACCATTACGCGGATCGATAGCGACGACTGCACCACGTTCGCCTTTTAATAAAGCCTCAGCTTTAAGCTGCAGATTAATATCTAAACCCAGGATAAGATCCTGACCACCTACAGCTTCTTTACGCTCAATCATATCTTGGTGGCGGCCATGCGCATCCACCTCAGCAAGATCATAACCAGCCTGACCATGCAACAGATCCTCATGAGCTGCTTCAACACCGACCTTGCCGATATGACTAGTACCCGCGTAGTTATCTTTATCTAAACGCTCTAAATCACGATCATCAATCCGCCCTACATAGCCAATCACATGGCTAGCCACTGTACCGAGTGGATAATAGCGCTGCATGCGCCGCTCTAAATTCACGCCCGGAAAACGCGATTTGTTCACTGCGAACATCGCCATTTCTTGTTCGGTCATGTTTTCTTTTAGCGGAGTAGGCTGATAGCGACTGCGGCGATTCACCTGCTGTCCAAAAATACGGATATCTTTTTCAGAAAGAGGAACCACTTTATTTAAGCGATCAAGCATAATTTGCATATCATTCCAGCGCTTTTTGCCATCATCATTTTGGTCAGGCACGCTGTCCCAGACAATCTCTAAGACATATTGGGCATGGTTATCCGCCAATTTTGCCCCATTACGATCATAAATTTGCCCACGAGTGGGTGCACGCGGAATATGCTTTTGATAATTTTGCTTAGACAGCACTGTATAAGCGGTATGCTCTTCAATCTGCAAAAAATACAGGCGCGCCATAATGCCGCCTAAAGCAAACAGTACAATTAAGCCTGCGACAATCGCACGCGAATTGAAGAGCTGCTGCTCATCTCGTTCAGTTTTAATAGATAACCGCTCACCCATACCGTGCCGACACTATAATTAATTAGTTTAATGATAAATAAGTATTATTAGCCCAGAGATAAACTCCTGCCTCTCAGTTTATCAGAAAATCAGCAGGAGTTTATTGGATGAGTCCAGCTTAACTAAAGTTTAATTTAAGCCCGCTCTAAAACTTTACTGGTTGCTTTGTTCGTAACGACGAATACTGGACAGAATCTCTTCTTTTGCCTCAGCTGCATCCGCCCAACCGTCCACTTTTACCCACTTGCCTGGTTCCAACTCTTTGTAATGCTCAAAGAAGTGCTGGATTTGCTTAATCAACAAGGGTGAAAGTTGAGTATACGAAGTAATATCCTTGAATTCAGGGGCTAACTTGCCCGCAGGAACTGCGACAATCTTCGCATCTTGGCCTGCTTCGTCAGACATTTTCAGCACACCCACGGGGCGCGCTGGAATGACACAACCGTGCACCAATGGATGGGGAGTCACCACTAAAACGTCAACTGGATCGCCATCATCAGACAAGGTATGGGGTACGAAACCGTAATTGGCTGGATAGAACATCGGAGCAGACATAAAACGGTCTACTACCACCGCACCACTCTCTTTATCTATCTCATACTTAACAGGAGAAGATTGAGCAGGGATTTCGATAATAACATTGACAGATTCAGGTACGTCTTTGCCGACGGCAATTTTGTCGATATTCATAGCGGTCTTCCATTGGTTTAAAGCGGGCTATTATAACGACTGTTGAATCTAACTTGCACTGCAACATTTAATTAAGTATAAGAAGTGACTCGATTGGAGCAGAAAAGGGAACCAAATTTATGCGTATCGTACTTCTCGGAGCACCAGGCTCAGGTAAGGGAACTCAAGCACAACGCTTGACGGATATTTATAATATTCCGCAAATTTCGACGGGTGATTTACTGAGAGCAGCAGTGGCTGCAGGCACTGAACTCGGTAAACAGGCCAAAGTAGCCATGGATGCAGGCGGCCTAGTCTCTGATGATATCGTACTAGGTATGATTCGCGAGCGTTTACAACAGCCTGATGCAGCCAATGGCTTCATCCTGGATGGTTTCCCGCGCAATTTAACGCAAGCAGCTAGCCTAGATAAATTGCTGGCTGAAGTTGGCCAACCGATCGATGCTGGCCTATTAATTGATGTTGATTTTGACATCTTATTAAAACGCTTAACGGGCCGTCTTTCTTGCAAAGATTGCTCGACTGTTTATAACCGCTACTTCTCTCCGCCTACTAAGGAGGGAGTATGCGATAAATGTGGCAGCACTAATTTATATCATCGTGCTGACGATAATGAAGAAACGATTGGTAATCGCCTCAAGGTATATGAAGAAAACACCGCGCCGCTCATTAACTACTATGCAGACCAAGGTTTGTTAAAGCGGGTTAATGGCATTGGCGAGATGGAAGACATTACCAAAGCGATCCAAGCGGAACTTGCTACTGTTTAATCTTAACGACCATTGACTATGTCCAATTCACTAAGCGAACAACTGCTCAAAGCCGGCCTCATTACTCAGTCGCAAATCGACCAAGCGGAACAGGCTAAAATAGAGCAGAAAGAAAAGGCAAAAGAAGCGCGCGAACAAGCTAAGCACAAGCAAAGCAAACCGAATCGTTCTTCTGTGCCTGCAAAATCTAATAAACCTGCTGCTAAGCCTGAAGCCCCTAAGGCCGATGCGGATAAACCAGCTCAAAACAAGCCTGCCAAACAACGCAGTGCTTCAGATTTAGAGCAGTTTTACCGCGAACGGAATAGTTTGGAGCGCCAAGAAAAAGAGGCAGAAGAAAAACGTAAACGTGAATTGGCTGAGCGCAAAAAGCAAACACGTCAGCAAGTGCTGGAACTCATCAACGCTAATTTGAAAAATGTGGAAGATGCTACAGTTCGCTACAACTTCGTAGTGGGCGAAACGGTGAAATATTTGTATGTCACCGAGCAGCAACAACAAGAATTAGCAGCAGGTGTTTTAGCCATTACCTTCTTAGCCGGCAAACGCTGCTTAATCCCAGCCGAAGTGGCTGAGCAGATTTTAGCGGTCGATCCTGACAAGTTAATTGTGCTCAACAAAGATGGCGTTGAAAGCAGCGAAGTGTTGCTTGAACCTGAGCTGATTGTCACTGTGGAACACCCACACCTTTAGCTGAGTGATTTGCTCATTTCCATCGCTTGACGATACAGCTTATTTTTTGCCTGCCCGGTAATCCGGGCAGCAATTTTTGCCGCTTGATTGACTGGAATAGCCTCATCCAATAACGCCTGCAAGACGGTTTCCACATCCACACTGCCCTGCTCTGGAACTTCGCTTGCACCTTTAACTAGCACTACAAATTCCCCCTTTTGCATATCAGTATCCATACGCAAGCGTTCTAAAAGTGCTTGGGCTGAGCCTCGATAAAAGCTTTCATATAATTTGGTTAATTCGCGGGCGATGACGAGTTCACGCTCAGCACCTAAGACCGTGATTAAATCCTCTAAAAAACCATCAATACGATGGCTGGACTCATAAAAGATCAAAGTGCGGGTTTCCATTTTGAATTGCTTAAAACTAGCCTTACGCCCTGAAGACTTAGCCGATAAAAATCCCTCAAATACAAAACGATCCGTCGCTAAACCCGCCGCCGATAAAGCAGCCACGACTGCACAAGCGCCCGGAATCGGGATGATTTTAAAACCTGCAGCCGCCACTTCTTTCACTAAATGATAGCCCGGATCACTAATTAGCGGCGTGCCTGCATCACTCACCAGCGCTACACTCAAGCCTTGCTCCAAATCAGCCAAAACCTGAGCCACACGCGCACTTTCATTGTGATCATGCAAACTCACTAAGGTTTTTTGAAAGCCCAAATGGGTCAATAAGCGCACAGTCACCCGCGTATCTTCTGCGTATATCTTATCTACCGCTTTGAGGGTTTTAATCGCACGTTCGGTGATGTCCATTAAATTACCAATCGGAGTGGCTACACAATACAAACTTGCGCTCATAAAAACCTATCAGGGGTTGTGAGTTGGAAGGCGCTATGATCACGCTTTACTGAGCGTTTTGCTATCCCAAACCCAGTGAAATCCTGCTATAGTTTCAGCCCAATTGGGCACAAGCACGGTTAGTTCCGTGCACCTTTAGGATAGATATAATGACAATTCAGAACTTACGCTACTCCTTATCAATTAGCTTAGTCAGTGGATTACTCATGCTGCAAGGATGCAGTCTCAATCCAAATTTCCTCGGTGAGACTAGTGCAACGGCTAACAAACCAGGATCTACAGCAACTCAAGGCGCTACGACTCACAAGCAAAAATCGGTTCCCTCTGTTGAGCTAGGTAATCAATTATTTAAGCAAGGCCGCAAAGAAGAAGCGGCAAATACTTATTACCGTGCTGCATTGGGCTTGCCGTCGCCACAGCGTGAACGGGTAATTCTGCAAGCTGCTGAAGTAACTGCGTCTTTAGGCGATGATAAAACTACTAAACAGTATTTGAAGAAGATTCCACGTCAAGCCTTATTAGGTGAGAACCAAACCCGCTATCGCTATACCTTAGCTTTATTAGCTTTGCAAAATGAGCAAGCTAATTTAGCACTGCATTTATTGCCAGTGGGTGCTACTGAAATGTCAGCAGGCTTACAGAATAAAATTCAATTGGTACGCCAACGTGCCCTAGAAATGGGTGGAAGCTTGCCTGATCAGCGCCAAATCGCCCGAGGCCTTCCACCTGAATTAGAGCCTGCAGCTAATGAACGCCCTGCACAGCCAAGCGTCTTACCTAGAGCAGTGGAAAACTTAGCTGTCTTATTGCCTGACAGTGGTGCTTTAGGCGCTGTTAGCAAAGAAATCTACCAAGGTATGCAAGATATGGGCAGCCAGTTTGGTACGGTGACCAATAGCAAAAAATATGCAACCACTTCAGCGAATGTATTGGCTCAATATCAACAAGCAGCTAGCGAAGGTGCGGATATTATTGTCGGCCCCTTGGATAAAGACGCCTTGGATGTATTGTTAGCCAATAGTAGCTCATTAACTGTGCCCGTTTTGAGTCTCAACTACACAACTGATGGACAAACCTCCTCAGCACTTTACCAATTTGGTCTTTCGCCTGAAGACGAAGCGCGCCAAGTGGCAGCTATTGCAAATAGCCGAGGTTTACGCCAAGCCTTAGTTTTAGTGCCTGACTCACAATGGGGAACTCGCTTAGCAGAAGCTTTTACTGCAGCTTATCGTTCTGCGGGTGGGCAAGTGGTGAATAGCATTGCTTATCCGAATAGCACTTCGAAAGACTATTTAGGTACTTTGCAAGCTGCTTTAGCCAATAGCGACGGTATGCAAATGGTGTTTTTAGGCGCCTCGCCCACGCAAGCCCGTTTAATGAAGCCCTTATTACAGGCCCAAGCACCTGATTTGCCGGTCTATGCGACTTCGCACGTATTCTCTGGTCGAGTGGAAAAAAGTAAAGATGCTGATTTAGAAGGGATAATCTATACCGAAGTTCCTTTCGTTTTACAGAGCTTGCAGCAAGGTAGCTTAGAGCAGCTTAAATACCCACGTTTATATGCTTTGGGTATGGATGCAGTCGTGATTGCCAAAAACCTGCCTGCTTTGACCCAAAGCCAAGGCTTACAAGGCCGCACAGGCGAGATTAGTTTAGGGCCTAATCGAATGATTCAACGCCGCTTAACGATGGCAACTTTTAAAGATGGTTTGCCAACTCCACTCGAATAATGGTCACTAGCCAGCAACGCGGGCAAGCAGCAGAAGATAGGGCCTGTGAATACTTGCAAGCTCAAGGCTTTCAGCTCTTAACGCGTAATTACCGCTTGCGTGGGGGAGAAATTGATCTAATCGGGCGTGATGGCGCTTATTTAGTGTTCGTTGAAGTGCGCTATCGGAGCAGTGAACAATTTGGTGGCGCGCTGCACAGCATTGATTCACGTAAACAGCAACGCATTATTCGTACTGCTCAACACTATTTAATGCGCCATCCGGTTGATCTGCCTTGCCGCTTTGATGTGATTGCGTTGGATCAAGCGCAGCAGATTACTTGGATTAAAAACGCTTTTGAAACCTAGCAGTTAAGACTAGAAGCACAGGAAAAATCATGTCTGACACTAATAAAACCCCTTCGAGACCGGTTGACTGCAATAGCGTGGAATTTTTCCGTGAGGCTAGTCCCTATATTCATAAGCACCGCGATAAAATTTTCGTAATTGCTTTTCCGGGTGAGGTGCTAGAGCAGGCTAATTTTCGGCGCATTCTGCAAGATATTGCGATTATTGCCGCACTTGGCGCGAAAATTGTTTTGGTACACGGCACACGCCCGCAAATTGATCGGCGGTTGGAGCAATTAGAATTACCGATTCGTTTCCATAATGGGGTGCGCATTACCGATCAAGCCGCTTTGCAAGCAGCACAAGATGCTTGTGGCTCGGCGCGCATTACCATCGAAAATGCGCTCACCTATATGCTCGCACAGCCCGGTTTAGGCAATATTGGCCCCGGCGTCATTTCTGGTAATTTCGTCACTGCGCGCCCAATTGGCGTGTTGGAGGGCGTGGATTATGGCTATAGCGGGCAAATTCGGCGGATTCGGCATAATTTTATTCGCCAGCAATTAGAAAATCGACATATTGTCCTACTTTCTCCATTGGGTTATTCACCTACGGGTGAAGCCTATAACTTACGCTATGAGCAATTAGCGATTGAAGCGGCTCAAGCACTTGAAGCCGATAAGGTCATGCTCCTTGACGAAACCTCTTTTGATTTGCCGAATAATTTAACGGTTGAAGAAGCCGAGGATTATGTTGACCAGCACGACATGCTCCCGCAAATCATTGCCGCGCTTAAACATAAAGTCGGGCGCGTGCACTTGCTAGATGCGAATGTCGATGGAATTTTGCTGACTGAGCTTTATACCCGTGACGGTATTGGTTGCATGATCTCTGCAGATGCTTATGAAACGATTCGTGCGGCAGGGGTGGATGATATCAGCGGAATTTTGGATGTGATTCGCCCGATGGAACAAGCAGGGATTTTAGTCAAGCGCTCCCGAGAGCAGTTAGAGCTGGAAGTCAATCGCTTCCAAGTGTTTGTGCGCGATCAGAAGATTATTGGCTGTGCGGCTTTGTACGATACCGCTGACCCGGAAATTGGCGAACTAGCCTGTTTAGCCGTCGACCCACACTATCGGACGGCCAATCGTGGCGACCGTCTTTTACAAGCGATTACTCAATTAGCTAAGTCTCAACATAAAAAGAAACTGTTAGTACTGACAACCCAGACTACCGATTGGTTTAGGGAACGGGGGTTTGTGGATGCGGATATTGCTGATCTGCCTGAGAACAAGAAGCAGGTTTATAATCATAAACGTAATTCTAAGATCATGTTTAAGACACTGTGAACCTCCAGTTGACTACAAGGTTCACTGCTTCATGAGTTCCACCCGGCGGTTGCGAGCGCGACCTTCAAGGCTGTCATTGCTGTCACGAGGGTTGGCTTCGCCATAGCCTTGGGCACTCAAACGGTTATCAGCAATTTTGAAACGTTCCACCAGAGCGGTTCTCACCGCTGCGGCACGGCGGTTGGAGAGGTCAAGGTTAAAACTGTCACTGGCAATGCTGTCGGTGTGACCGCCGATGGCGAGTTTCCAGTCCGGGTGTTTGTTGAGCAGGTTGGCAATGACGTGCAGAGTTTCATCCGATTCCGGGCGCAGTGTGGCACTGTTGAAACTGAAAAAAATGTCGTAAATGTCGACTTTATCGCCTTCTTGCAGAGCCTTTTCCAGTTCGGCGGCTTTGTTGCCACGCCCGGTACTATTGCCACCATCGGTACCAAGACTCAGTCTACCCGCACTGCCGCCCATTGAACCGGTACCTGTACCACCGCCACCAGTGCCCTCACCTACGCCGCTACCACTGTTCGCACCACCGCTACCTGTGGGGAAAAGTTCGGCATCGGTATCAAATTCGCCGGATATGTCCAGCGGTTTGCCCGTAGTGGTCGCTATAGGCAAATCATTGCTGCTGTGGCAGTCAAACTTAATCTGTATGACCTGTAAACGATCCCGTTCTGACGGGGCAGGCGATGTTGTGGCGATTTCTTCGAGCATTTTGCTCATCACTGGGTCATCAGCAAACTTGGCTCTCAAGGCTTCATCTGCGCCAAACCCTAGGCGGAACTTCAATATCAATGGGTTATCAGGATCATCCAGCACAAAAAACTCAGCTTTTTCTTCACCAAACAAGCCGTTGATGTGTAATGCCGGTAATTTGGCCGGTTTGCCGTTCAACAAAACTGGAAATGGGACAGGCGTTTTATCCGGCAATTCCAGCGCGTACACCGAGGGCGCAAACCACCAGCGATAGGGTGAATCAGGATCAAGCACGTTTTCTGGGGTGGAACTGTAGTTGAGCGTGGTCACGATGGAAATTTCTGCTTTGCCCGTAGTTTTTAGACGTGTGTAGTTGTCACGAGTCAGGCTGATAGCAACGCTGTTTGGTACGGTTTCCGGCAGAATCGGGCTGAAAATTGCCAAGTAGTAAGGTGCTTTTTGCTGATCTACGTGCAGGATGCGGCGGGTGACGTTGGTGGCAACCAGTTCCGGTGGCTTGTCGCTGAAAGGGTCAACAACTTCGTGTTCGCTGGAATAATGCAGGGTGAGACCAGCGTCATCGGTACTGGTAATGCGCTTGATGGATTCGTAATCGCCGCTGCTTTGATTGATGGCAGTGACGATGTTCAAACCGGGGCATAGCGGAACGGTGGGTGTGGTGGCTGCAACACTGGCATTGCTGGCGATGAGCAACAGCAGGAATGCAATAAGCTTGGTATTCATGCTTTAGCGTCCTATCGCGCCCATGCCGGGTACACCGATGCCTAGACAAAAGTCACTCTTCTTTTTGGCACGATAAACACAAGCATCCCCACCACCCTCAACACTGTTAAATCCCGCGCTGAACACACCATCTCCTGTCGGGGAGCGGGCAGTCAGGTTGCCACCTTCGGACTTGTCACTTTTTCCCATCGTAGCCAGTGGTGCGCCTGAGTCGCTATACACAGCAATCATGCGTGGCTCTGAGAACATGGCAGCAACATCTTTGCCCCCCTTCGCAACACCAACTGCCCCTTTTTCTCCCTCTGGTGTTGTTCCCATAAACGCAACATTCTCCCCTTTGATATTGGCAACACGTACCGTACCAGCACCAGCAGCTGCTGGGTTGCTTCCAGCCGAAACGACTACCTTACCCTTATCATCGTACAAACGTAGTGCCAGCTTTTTACCAGTTTGTGTGGAAATTTCAGCCATCATCTGACCACCAGCGGGAGTTTCAGGGGTAGCACCTGCATTTTCAGGTGATGCTGCTGCAATACCGGGCGTACTGATCATTAATCCGTCCCGCCCATCCACTCCTGATCCAAGCGTTGCGGATACATCCGCATTCTGAATGGATACGCTGCTGCCATCCCCATCAGCCCGAAGAATGGCATGGTTGCCGTCATAGTTAACGATAATACGGCTGTCCAAATCACCAGTCGCCAAAGCCACGGAATGCCCTTCCCCTTGTGGCTTCAACAGCAAGATGGTGCTATTACCACTTTTGGTGACTTTCATGATTGGGTTGCCTTGCTCATCTACTATCTCAAAGGGAGCCTTGATCTGGGTGGCATTCTCCTTTTTCGACAGTAATGCTTCCAAGGCACTGATACGTTTCTCCATGCCCGAAATGTCAAGATGATCTTCCTCTTCGGCAAATGATAGTGTGTAGCCAATCAATAACAGAGCTGGCAGCAAAAACAGGTAACGGGTTTGCATCAATCCGACTCCAATTTATTGGGTGAGACAACGGCTCAAGGCATCAGCACGGGCTTGAGATTCACTGGCTAACCATTCTGGTTGGGCTTTCATACACCAGTCGTAATGACCACGATGATTATCCATCCAACGCCCCGATGGTTGTGTGGTCAGGCTGAAACCACAATTTAGTTGTTTGTTACGATTGAATTGCCGAACCGATTGTTCTGCGTAATTCTCACATTTTGTGGAAAGCACTTCACAAGGACGGATGTCATTATCTCGCCCGCTGGCCTCGGAAACCAATGCTGCGGAATTAGCGCTCAAACACCAGTTGTAGTGATTATTATAGTTTGACTGCCAACGTACACTCGAATTGGCAACTGTGCATCCCATACGTAAGGCTCGATCATTGGTAGCTACTGCTGCTTTTGCATAGACATCACAAGTGGATGCATCGGCTGTAAACCCAGTTTTAGCACTTAAAACAAACAGACAAAAGATAAATGATGATATTGATGTCCTATTATAGATGTGTCGAATTTTCATGGTGATTCCTCGCATGCTAGGCTGTAGCATTCCCAATATATTAATGACGGATCAATTCGGAGCTGGGGTAAATTTCCACAATACATTAGGCTGATTGACGCAATCCCATTGGGTAATATTGTCGCCATTGCCCTTAGTCGCTCCATGTTGATGCAGACATGCACCATTACCAGATTGTATTTGCACATAAGGATCGGTTGGATCGTTACTGGCTTTGATCATATGCCAAGTCTGATTACGTGGGCCATCATAGTTGCAATCCCACTGAATAATATTGGCATCACGTTCTAGGCTATCGTTTTCGACCGTGACACATTTCCCGCTGTGTTTGAATCTCAGCAGAAAATAGCCACTGCCAACGGGGATGCGTTCCAACTTGGTATTACCTTGGTTAACACAATCCCACTGGGTGACATTACCGCCATTATTGTTGATATGCCCATGCTGATGGACACATTTGCTACTATGCTTGGCTTTGATGTAAAAGAGGCCATCGGGGGCAGGTTCAGCACTGACTGGTATAGTCAGGCCGCTTAGAGTCACAACCAGTAATGCACTAAGGATGCTTAACAATTTCATAATACTAATCCTTCTTCACAGTTCTACTAACATAACCAATATAGTACCAAAATTACATTTAGAGCCTTCTCCAACATAAAATGAGCCTGAAGCGTGTGCGAGATTCCAGCATAAAATGAGCCTGACGGCGTGGCGTAACCTGTTCATGATCCCTAGGATGAAAACGATCATGAACCTCGAAACACT
>JBATOI010000009.1:0-19472 GCA_049290875.1 Thiolinea sp. | reverse complement strand
CTTTGTGACTTCGTGCATGATTCCTCACACACTCCATCGTATCTTTCGATTGGAAGAGCGACCTTTGACTTAACTACTTAATTTACGTAATTGAGCTTTAAAGGGTCACTTGCTTCCTTTGGCATTCGCCATCGGTTACAAGCACCCACACAAGTTTTGTCTGATTACTTTGTTAAAGTTCGCCTGACTCATCAGTCAGGAAGGACGCATAGTCTAGTTACTTCATTCATCACTGTCAAGATTTTTCTTACTTAATTCTTAACACCGACTGAACTTTCTAACTATCTACTTTCTCCACTTTAGCTTGCTAACTTACTGATTTATAAGTCGTTTCGCTGTCGTGTCGTCCTCAAGAAGTTGCGCATTATACAGACCCCATCACAACCGTCAACACCATTGTTAAAGTTTTTATGAAGCTTTTTTGAAGGTCAAAATTTATGGCTTATAACTCAATCACTTAAGCCTTAAAAAATTTTAGAATTCTTAAGCTAAGTAAGGGTATGCCAGCCTAAACCTTCGTGTTGTGAGGCTAATTTTAGCCCTTCTGACGCTCCACCCACTCCATTACAGAGTGAGCGATAGGCATGTATTGGTAAATTATTTACTTCACTAAGATGCATACCGACTAAATATTGGAGCTTATCTATCGACAACTGCTTGAGCAGTTCAATGGCTTGCTGATTAGATAAATGCCCATAACGACCTGATACACGCTCTTTCAGCAGATAGGGATAGGGGCCGTTCATAAGTAGGTCGGTCTCGTAATTACACTCCAACATTAAACCTTGCAAGCCTTGGAGCTTTTCGAGCATCTCGTCGGTATAACTGCCCGTATCTGTCAACACACCTAAACGCACAGCTCCATCCGAGACAATAAATTGGCAGGGTTCACGGGCATCATGCGGAACGGAAAACGGTGTGACCTCTAAATCACCGATAGCAAAGTTTTGTTTGAGATTAATGAATTGAGTTTGAGTGAAGGTTTTATCACTGATGGCTTTAAAAGTGCCAACCGTTAAATAAACGGGGATTTGATAGCGGCGCGACAAATGCCCTACTCCTGCAGCATGATCGCCATGTTCATGAGTGACTAAAATGGCGCTAAGTGAATCAGCTGAGCAGCCTAAACGCTGTAAACGACGTTCGGTTTCTACGAGAGTGAAGCCACAATCAATCAGAATGCGAGTGTTCCCGCATTCTATTAAAGTACTATTGCCTTTGCTGCCACTACCTAAAGAGGCGAACCTAAGCATTTATTGTGCAAGCTCAGCCTTTAAGCGAGCTAATAACAAGCTTGCTTGCTCAACTTTCACGGGAGCGCCTGCCTCATCACTGACCACAACTAAGCTTTGCTCGCCACGTTCAGCGATAATAAAACGATAGCTGGTTGTATTGCTTACCTTTTTGCCATCCCCTATTTTGAAGCTTAAATAGGACATAAAACGGCTTATCACGTTTTTATCCTTTTCCTGATCAGCACTCTCACTAGAGCTAACCGTATAAATACCTTGCTCGTACTGCTGACCAGACACTACAAAACCCATTCGGCTTAAAATCTGACCTGTCTTTGCCCAAACTTGATCATAACGCCCATCGACTACTAAAACGGGATTGCCATCCTTTAAAGTACTTAAAGATGAATTCAATCCACCACTAGCAGGCACCATAACCATATTACCTGATGTATTAGCTGCTATGGCAGCTTGCGTTGGAGGCGGTACATCAGCAGCCGAAACTGGTTTGGCAATGGTATAAGTCGGGTCATAAATAGGTGTAGTTAAGCCTGGTGGAACCTCAAGGTTGGCAATCGAGCCACTATTACCGCGATAGTTCACCGTATCAGTAATTGAGTCAATTTTTAACCAAGAACACCCAGATAACAAAAACACTGAACTGAAAGCAGCCGAAGCAATCAGAGTGCTTCGCGCCTTTTTATTGCTAATCATAAATCCTCGCTGCTCCTATGCGCGCTGAAGTCCTGCTTTCTGCATTGCCGCTAAAATAGTTGGGCGTAATGCTTCAGACAAAGGCACTAAAGGCAAACGCAAGCTTTCGCTACCGAAGCCTAATTGGTGGACAGCCCATTTTACCGGAATTGGATTTGCTTCTAAGAATAAAACTCGATGTAAATCAGCGACTGTCGCATCAATGCGTGCTGCCGTTTCACGATCACCGGCTAAAGCTGCTTTGCACATCGCATGCATAGCTGCAGGGGCAATATTAGCGGTGACAGAAATATTACCTTTGCCACCGGCAAGAATTAGCTCCATTGCAGTCGCGTCATCACCACTATAAACGTCCATACGCTCACCGCAACGCTGCATAATCTCGCGAGCACGCTCAATATTACCGGTTGCCTCTTTAATCCCAACGATATTAGAGAAAACCGCCAAGCGCTCAACCGTTTCTGGCAGTAAATCACAACCAGTACGTCCGGGAACATTATAAAGGATCTGTGGAATCGCCACGCTTTCAGCGATTTTTTTGTAATGCTGATACAAACCTTCTTGGGGCGGTTTGTTATAGTAAGGTGTGACTAAAAGGCAAGCATCAGCACCATCATGCATCGCCGCTTTAGTCAGCTCAATAGCTTCATCAGTGCTATTAGAGCCGGTGCCTGCAATCACTGGAATCCGTTTATTAACTAGTTGTACGACACGTTTCACGACATAACTGTGTTCTTTATGCGAGAGCGTTGCAGACTCACCTGTAGTGCCTACTGCTACAATAGCATCAGTGCCATTTTCAATATGAAATGCCACTAATGCTTCTAACGCTTGCTCGTCAATATCCCCTGTGTTGGTCATAGGGGTGACCAGTGCTACCATACTGCCGCGAAACATGGAGTCCCTCCAGTGATTAAATCTGCAAAGCATACTACTTGATGCAGTTAGGGAAACACAAGCATTACCACGGCAGCCTTGAACTTAGCTCCTTAGCAACTCTGCTGCAATTTCCAGTCGATTTCAACTTGATAATTCAAACGCCCTGCCGGTGCGTGCTCCCACTTCACCTCTAGTTTGCATTGAGCACTCGCCGGATTACAACCATCCGCTGGCTTGCTAACAATATCAGCCTGGCCATAACGGCGTTTTTTGTAGACAATCCGTGCACTATCAAATACCGCACAAGCTTTCGGTGCAATTAACTTGAGCACATCACTACCTTTGCCACCGGCTTCTTCAGCATGCTGATACTCGACGGTAGTAGGCGCTAAGTTAGCTGCAAAAACAGCTTGCGCTAAGGTTAAGCCCGCAAACAAAATCAATTGATTTGAAAATTTCTTAATAAACATATCGAAAACCTCTAAAAATTATAACGACCCACTTAACAAGCCTTTGGTTTTAGTGTGGTGGCTTGTTGATTTACTACCACTAAGTATTCAGCGGTAATCCGATCTCAAGACAAGTTCCAATCGTGCTTGGCTTGATAGCAAACTTTGCTTTAATTTTTTGTGCTCGGTATTGCATATTCTTTAAGCCATTCCCTGCACGCCCATCTAAGTTGAAACCCTTGCCGTTATCACAAATTTCTATATTAATTAGACCTGTGCCATCGGTTTTTGATTCGACTTTTGCCGATAAACGTATGCAAGTTGCGCCCGAATGTTTAAGTGAATTCGTGAAGGCCTCCTGCAAAATCCTTAATAGATTCAAAGCACGCTCTGGGCCAAAATCGACTAAGGGTGGCAACTCGTCTACATCCCATTCTAAATCGACTCTACAGGCATCTAAGGCCACACCAATTCGGGTACGAAACATGCCAAGCATGGCAGGCAGATCGGTACTTGCACTACCTAATGAGTCGATCATTAGACGCAAATCGTTTAAAGCATTGTGAGCTGCACCACTTAATTGCTCCCGATCCACATTACCGCTTTCCAACTGGCGCAACATACTGGTCAGATAGACGCCAATCCCGTCGTGCATATCACGCATAATCCGTGAGCGCTCATGCAACAACACTTGCTCTTGGCCTAAAATCCGAATCGTTTCGTAGCTTTGGGCAACTTTGCGTGTTTTCTCTTCCACCCGTGCTTCAAGCTCTTGATTCAACTCAATTAACTGTGCATTGAAGCTTTCCATCGCCTGCAAAGAGCGCACAAAGCGCTGTAACAAAATCCACCCAAACGCGAGTAAGATAAACGGCGCACCAAAGTGTAGAAAACGTCCATACGCCAATGACTCAAAGTTAAAAATCACCATCAAGTCATAAAAAGCTAACAACATCACCACACTACCTGCAGCCACCAGTGCATATAAATCTGCACTACGAATTGACCAAGCTTGGCGCGCCGCAAAAATCAGCACATACAACAAACTTGCGCACATCAGTGGATAGGCCACAAAGCGTAACAACCAATAAAACCAAGCTTCGGGCACAATTAATAAAATAACGGCTACCACTGCTAGACTAATGAGTAATACCCGCTCTAAACGGGGATGCTGCTGCTGTAAAAACCGATGAATAAAAAACACGCCCACCAAGCTTAAACAGCCAAAACTAACAATGCTCAGCCAATCCCATAAAGCATACCCACCCCAAATATTGACGGTGAATTGATCAAGAGTAGAAATAGCCCAAAACACCCCACCTAAAGCACATAAGCCGTATTCAATATCTTGCTTACGGTAAAACCACAAAACGCCCATCGCACAGCTCAATACAAACACCACTAAAGCAATAATCTGGGGCAAAGTGGCGCGGAAAAAATGGTATTGCTGATAACTATCTTCCACTACTTCTGCTGGGCCTAGGGTCAACTTGTCTAAAAATCCTGCGGTGGCTGGTTGGCTCACCACATAGATATCAAAGTAATTATCACCATCAACCAATAAGCCCTGCGGAATCGCAAACAGCAAAGGCCGATTGGCATTACGAGCAACCGGCACTTGGAAACTGCCACCCCAGCCAATCAATTTACCATTCACAAACACTGCTGGATTGTTACCTGTCGCAGGTAATACCAAACTCCATAAGCCTGGAGGCGAAGTCGAGAATGTTACTTTTAAGCGATAAACTGCTTGCCCTGACTTTAGAGCGGGTAATGTGCCAAGCTCATCGCGCCACTCATGCGGCAAAACAACCTCTTTACCTTGCTGAATATTCTTAATCGACTGACTAACACAATGACTCAAAATATCCGGCAAGCTTTGCTCAATGACATCAGCCGTTGCTAAGTTATCGGAAATGCTTGCAGGGCAAGCACTTGAGTCAGCAGGCACTACAGTTGCATTGCTACGCGTCAGCGTATCTTCAAGCGGTGGGCTAAAGCGCACTGCGGTGATTTGCCAACCTAGAAACACGCAAATACAGACTAGCAGTACGACAGGCCATGCGCCCAAACGGGCTGGTACTCGTAAGTCGATAATATTTTTCAAGCAAACAGTCCTTTACGAATGAATCTGAGCATCCGCTATAACTGAGCCAACATGGCACCTAGAGCCTCTTCATGGCTAAAGCCATGCGCTAACATCGCTTGGATAATGGATTTATCATCGGCCTCAAAGCTTTTACGTACTGCCACAAAAATTTCTGCCGCCGAATAATGCAATTGCTGTAAACATTGAATGCCTTGCCCCCTATCCAAGCCGAATACCATTTTTAAAACCTCTAGGATCTCACCACCGCTCTTCCCACCCATTTTTAAGGCTTCAGCAACTTGCTTGGCATCCTTATTGGTAGCTTGGGAGCTTTGGTTTTGTAACATACTTAGCTGCCCCATCCGCCAGCCTTCAAACACAGCTTCATTACGTGAATTTACCTCTAGCTTTTGGTAAATCCGCTTAATGTGCGATGCCACTGTATGCGGAGAAATATCTAAAGAACGAGCAATTTCTTTGTTTGAATAGCCACGCGAGATGTATTGCAGCACCATTTTTTCTTTAGGAGTGAGCAAGGCCTCGTTATCACTAGTACCGGTTGATCCTGAATCACTCTGTTGGAAATAATCCAGAATATAACGGGCAATCGCAGGGCTAATCGGTGAGCCGCCTTGCAATAACTGGTGGATCGCCTCCGAAATATGCGTAGCAGGCTCATCCTTCAGCAGATAGCCACTTGCGCCCGCTTTAATGGCTTCCACCACACTGTTTTCATCCCCAAAGCGCGAAATGACCATGATTTCTGCTTTCGGGTGCTGTTCACGAGTTTGCTCAATTAATTGCTTACCATTGCCATCGGGCAAGCCCAGGTCAGTTAGTAATACATCTAAATTATTGTTTTCTAACCACTTGGCAGCATCAGTATAGGTACTAGCCATACCGACCAAACTTAAGCTGGATTGAGTGCGAATAATGTCAGCTAAACGATTGAGTGTTCCATGATCATCTTCGACCAGAAACACGCGTTGGATGTTAGAAGTTGTCATAGTGAGTCCTTGAATCGTTTATCTAATTACTTGTCTTTAAACTCTATTTAGCATGTTTTATACGTTATCTCTAATTTCCTGAGTACCCCTTAAATAGGGGACTCTTTAGTTTTCATTCAGCGGAAAAAGTTGACCTCGATTAGCTCCCTTATTTAAGGGACGAGCGGTAGAGTTTGAATACTTATCTAGGGGATGCACAAACTTTTAGATGAAGCGCACTATGGGCACCAGATGGCAAGCAAATCAAAGCAACCGCCACCCAGACAAATCAGTAAGTAACCGAATTTTCCGATATGTAATGAGGAACAAGATTATGAAAACTTTAAGCATTCTGGTCGCAACAGCCACTTTAGCTTTAGTAGCAGGCACTGCTTCTGCCGCACCGAGTAATAACTCAGTTTATTTCCAACAGCCAGCGATTGCAGGCTCTGGTTGCCCGGCAGGTACTGCTACTTCCACTCTGACTGAAGATGGTCAAACCCTAAGCATCCTGTTCGACTCTTATTCTGCTGACCCCGGCAATGTGACTTGTAACATTGCAGTACCCGTGCATGTACCGAATGGATTTCAAGTTTCATTGATGACAGCTGACTATCGTGGTTTCGTACAAGGTAAAGCTGAACTACGTCGCTCTTACTTCTTTGCAGGTCAAACTGGCCCATCGCTGGTGACTCCATTAGCTTCACCGGGTGGCAAAGAATATCTGCAACGTGACAACATGCTGACCATGACCGAATCTTTTGCTCGTTGCGGTCAAGATGTGAACTTACGGATTAACAGCCGGATTCGCACTAGAACTAATAGCAGCGCAATCAGTGTCGACTCTTTGGACTTGAACAACGGCATGGTCTTCCACTTGAAATACAAAAGATGTAACTCGTAATCATTTTCTCTAAACACTCCTGATTGATTTTTCACGCATCTCCATCCTTGGCGCTCCTACTTTGCGGTAGGGGCGCTTTTTTTATTTATGCATGTTAAATTCACTTGCCCCACTTTCATCAGTTAAACCCAGATACTCCCCTATTTAAGGGAGCTGATTTAAAGCGCTCTCTACTAATTCAAGGGATACAAGAGTTCTCCGGTAATTGGCAAGATGGCTCTCATGGTGATGCAGCAAATCACCAAGGCTGTGAAAACAGCCTTAAAGCAAAAAAAATTAAGTTAATCAGTTTTGAAATTTGATAAGAGGATTTGTCTCATGAAAAAATTAACCGTTTTAGCTAGCGCTTTATTAACTGCTGCCGTACTCAGCCAAACGGCTTCTGCTGCACCGAATAACAATGCTGTTTATTTTCAACAACCTGCCATTGCTGGCTCTGGTTGCCCAGCAGGTACTGCCAGTGCAGCCCTCACTGAAGATGGTCAAACTTTAAGTATCCTGTTTGATGCTTTCAGTGCCGATCCAGGTAACTTGACTTGTAACATCGCTGTTCCTGTGCATGTACCGAATGGATTTCAAGTTTCTTTGATGACGGCTGACTATCGTGGCTTCGTACAAGGTTCAGCCGAATTACGCCGCTCTTATTTCTTCGCTGGCGCAACTGGCCCATCTTTAGTCACTCCACTAAGCTCATCAGGTGGTAAAGAATATACTCAACGCGACAATATGATAACCATGAGTGAATCCTTCGCACGTTGTGGTCAAGACGTCAATTTGCGGATTAACAGCCGGATTCGTACTAAGAGTAACAACAGCTCTATTAGTGTTGACTCGCTAGACTTAAACAACGGCATGATTTTCCATCTTCAATACAGAAAGTGTAATTAACCCGCTCTTAAGTTAAAAATTCCTGCTTGGTTCGTTCACACAGTTCCATTCTTAACGCCTCTAGTCTAATGAACAGGGGCGTTTTTTCTTAAGCAATCTGCTTAAGAGCTCTGGCTCTAGCTAGGGGGATTCTAGTTAGAGCCAAATTTAATTAATCCCAGCGAGGGTTTGATGATGAACACAATATCTTTCTTAGCAAGTAGCTGTTTAGCGCTTAGTACTTTAGCCTTTATCCCCACCACCCAAGCCGCCGGCGTCAGTTTTGAGGCACCTGCCATTGCAGGCAGCGGTTGTTCCTTCAATACCTATAGCTACCAAACCAAACGCATAAGAAATGGCGCTTTGCTAACGATTAATACCCGAGGATTTCATGCAAAACCGGGCAATGTCACTTGTAATCTAGCCTTACCTCTTAGAGTACCAACAGACTATCGCGTGTCAGAAGTAAGTGGCGTTTTTACCGGTTATGCCAAAGGTAAAGCTGAATTACGCCGTTCCTATTTCTTAGCGGGTGACATTGGCTCTAGTGCGGTGAGCAAATGGACCTCATCAACAGGGCGGGGATTTACACAGAAAGACAGCCGACGTTTAAATGCTCGCTGTGGTGAAGATGTGAATTTGCGCGTGAATAGCCGCTTACGTACTTCATCCAACACCAGCCAAGCGCGCATCAGTGCGATGCATATCACTGTGCGCTATGTGAAGTGCACTCGCTAATTAATGCATAGTGGTCGGCTGATGTTCGCCTATGCCTAAGAGCCGCCCACTAAAACTTGCCTCTTCACCTCCCAACGAAGCCATTAACACCTCTTGAGCGGCTAGCGGTAATTCATTCGGTTCAGGACTTAAACGGGTATAACGCCCTTCAGCATCCAATACCCAAGCTTGGGTATTATCTTGCAGATACAAACCAAAGGCTTCATCAAACACCCGCTTACGTAAACCTTCATCCAAAATCGGGAAAGCCACCTCAACACGACGGAAGAAATTACGCGGCATCCAATCTGCACTACTGCAATAAATTTCTTCAGCACCAGTATTTTTGAAATAATACACCCGCGGATGCTCTAAAAAACGCCCCATCACTGAACGCACCCGAATATTATCTGATACACCCAGAATCCCCGGACGTAAACAACAGACACCACGCACGATTAAATCAACCTGCACGCCTGCACTCGAAGCTTCATATAAAGCGCTGATAATTTGCGGTTCAATTAAAGCATTCATTTTCGCCATAATATGTGCCGGTTTGCCTGCTTTAGCATGAGCGATTTCACGCTCGATTTTCCGCAGAATGCTTTGGTGCAAATGGAAAGGCGACTCTATTAAACAATTCAAATGTCGAATATGCCCAAGCCCCGTGAGCATATGAAAGATACGATGCATATCCTCAGTCATGTCTGGGCGGCAAGTAAATAAGCTGAAGTCTGTATAGGCTTTGGCAGTGCCTGTGTGGTAATTGCCGGTTCCTAAATGCGCATAACGCATCAATTGCCCTTGCTCGCGGCGGACGATTAAGCATAGTTTCGCATGGGTTTTATAGCCCACTACGCCATATACGACATGTGCATTAGCCTCTTGCAAACGGCTGGTGAGGGCAATATTCGCCGCTTCATCAAATCGTGCTCTTAATTCGACCACTACAGTCACTTCTTTGCCTGCGCGTGCTGCCCGCGCCAAGCTTTCGACTAACGCTGAATCTTTGCCAGTGCGATACAAAGTCATCTTAATTGCCAAGACGTCGGGATCACGCGCTGCCTGCGCTACAAAATCCAACATAGGTTGAAACGATTGGAAGGGCTGGTGCAATAGCACATCCCCTGTCCGAATCAGTCGAAACATATCGCGTTTGCCACTCGCTAAAGCGGGTAAATTACCTTGCTGAAACGGGCGAAACCGCAATTCAGGGCGATCGACCAAATCCAACACTGTTTGCAAACGATTCAGATTGACTGGCCCACTGACACGATAGACTTCTTGCTGCTTTAAATGGAAATGGCGTTGGAGGAAGTCAACACTTGCTTGTGGACAGTGATCAGAAACCTCTAAGCGTAAAGCCGTACCAGAATTGCGCTGGGCTAATTCGCCCTTCATGGCTTTGAGTAAATCGTCAATTTCTTCCTCATCCACATACATATTACTATTGCGGGTAATGCGGAATTGATGACAACCATTCACTGCCATCCCAGGGAATAAGCGCCCAATAAAAGCATGCAAAATCGAAGATAAGAATACAAAGCTATCACAGGTTGGTGCGATTTCTTCGGGTAACCGAATAATCCGGGGTAACACCCGGGGTGCTTGCACAATAGCCGCATCAATCTCGCGTCCAAAAGCATCAACACCTTCCAACTCGACAATAAAATTGAGGCTTTTATTAATTACGTTGGGAAAAGGATGCGAAGGATCTAAACCTAAGGGATTAAGCAGTGGCATAAGTTCATTGTCGAAGTAACCCGATAGCCACTCACGCTGCTCGTCGTTCCATTTGGTACGGCGAATGAAATAAATCCCTGCTTGCTTCAAGGCTGGAATCAGTACGTCATTTAAAACAGCATATTGCTGATCTACTAACCCATGCGCACGCATGGCGATTTCATCTAAGACTTCGCTAGGCTCTAAACCATCAGCGCCGACTTGCGTTAAGCCCAACACCTGTTGCTGGCGTAAGCTGCCCACCCGCACTTCAAAAAACTCATCCAAATTAGCACTAGAAATGCACAGAAAGCGCAGGCGCTCTAAAAGCGGCAAGCTTTGGTCTTGGGCTAATTCTAAAACCCGGTGGTTAAATGCTAGGAGGCTGAGCTCACGATTTATAAAATAGCTTGGGCTAGTCAACAATTGTGTTGTCATTATGTCTGTGTAGTGCGGATATTTGCTATCGAGAAGAGTGTAACCATAATCTATAGTTGATGAATGTATGATGACAAGTAGCGGTTAAATTAATAGCAAGCGTACTTTTCTAACCGAATTACACCAAGGATAAAACTAATGTCGACTCCCACTGAAGGAACTGCCCTCCCTGACTTTAGCGCGCCACTGACCTCTGGTAAGACCTTCCGCCTATCAGATTTCTCTGGCAAACAAAATCTAGTGCTGTATTTTTATCCTAAGGATAGTACGCCCGGTTGTACCACTGAAGGCTTAGATTTTAGTGCAGCTTATGCTGATTTTCAGGCAGAAGGGACTGAGGTATTTGGAATTTCGCGCGATAGCCTTAAATCGCATGAGAACTTTAAAGCGAAGCAGGGCTTTCCTTTTGAACTCATAGCCGATCCAGAGGAGCAAATTTGTCAGTTGTTTGATGTCATTAAATTGAAAAATATGTATGGCAAACAGGTACGCGGCATAGAACGCAGCACGTTCTTAATTGATCAGCAAGGCATACTTCGGCAAACATGGCGTAAAGTAAAAGTGACAGGGCATGTGGCTGAAGTTTTAGCGGCTGTTCAAGCGCTTTAGTTAATAATTACTATACGGAAGCTCGCATGACTCCAGCACATCCTCAACATACTCACGAAAAACGGCTCTTTGTCCTTGATACCAATGTTCTAATTCACGATCCGACTGCCCTCTTCCGCTTCCATGAGCATGATGTCTTCCTGCCCATGGTGGTTTTGGAAGAGCTTGATAAAAACAAAATGGGCGTCTCCGAAGTTGCCCGTAATGTCCGTCAAGCCAGCCGCTTTTTAAACGACTTGATTGAAGCCGCAGGCGAAGGTTCGCTAGAACAGGGCGTATCGCTGGATGCTAACCACATTTTCAGCAATGGCAAAAATCCGCATGGGCGCTTATTTTTCCAAACTGAACTCATCGAAACAGCTCTTCCCCCAAACCTACCGAGTAACTCGCCAGACAATGCGATTTTAGGCGTTGCGCTCAAACTGCGTGACCAATATCCCGAACGCGATGTGATCTTGGTATCCAAAGATATTAATCTGCGGATCAAAGCCAATATCGTTAATCTCAAAGCAGAAGACTATTTCAACGATCAAGTCCTAGAAGATGCTGATTTGCTGCCACGTGGCTTCCACAACTTGCCAGACAATTTCTGGGAAGATCACAGCAAAAATATGCATTCGTGGAAAGAACAAGGCCATACGTTCTATCGTTTAGAAGGCCCGCTCACCGAAGCATGGTATCCCGGCGAATTCATTAGCTTAGCCGGTGACAATGGCTTCCAAGCGATTGTGCGCGAATTGAAACGTGATCATGTGATCGTAGAAACCATCCATAATTACACCGATGCACGCCATGCAGTTTGGGGCATTAACGCGCGTAATCGTGAACAAAATTTCGCTTTGAATCTGTTGATGGATCCCGACATTGATATGGTGACTCTGCTGGGTGCAGCCGGTACTGGTAAAACCTTACTCACACTTGCAGCGGGTCTTGCGCAAACTTTAGATGATCAGCTTTACAAAGAAATTATTATGACCCGTGCCACTGTGCCTGTCGGTGAAGACATTGGTTTTTTACCAGGTACGGAAGAGGAAAAAATGGCGCCGTGGATGGGAGCGCTGATGGACAATCTTGAAGTGCTCACTCAGCCCACGAATGGTGGCAAGTGGGGACGCGGTGCTACCGATGAGTTTTTAATGAGCAAGATTAAAATCAAATCACTCAATTTCATGCGCGGACGTACTTTCCTCAACCGCTATATCATCATTGATGAGGCACAAAATCTGACCTCTAAGCAAATGAAAACCTTGATCACGCGCGCTGGCCCTGGAACAAAAGTGGTGTGCTTAGGGAATATTGCGCAGATTGATACTCCCTACTTAACTGAGACCTCATCCGGCTTAACTTATGTAGTGGATCGCTTTAAAGCTTGGGAGCACAGTGGGCATGTGACCTTGCAGCGCGGTGAGCGCTCACGCTTAGCCGACTTTGCTTCAGATAATTTATAGACTGATTCAGTAGCCTAGCAGTACTAAGCTGCTAGGCTAGCAATTCAAAACTAGATCATAGTAAAGGGTTCACTAGGTACATCGAAGAAATCAACTTTGCCGGTTTCCAGTGAATACTCTGCACCCACCACCATCAAGCCATCATGGGCGATTAACTTCTCTAAAATCTCCGAACCATGGCGTACATGGCTGGTGGCCATGCGAATATTGGCACGCACTGCATGGCGAATAAGTTCTTCTGGATCATTTTTCAGCTCTGTTTCCATTAGCGTAGCGACTGCGGGAGCAATACGCTCGACGATATAGCGCTGGTGTGAGGAGGGATTTTGCGCATTATTGCGTAGCTCATGAATCACCGCATTCACAGCACCGCATTGCGTATGCCCCATCACAATCACCAAGCGCGTACCGTACTGAGTTGCGGCAAATTCAATACTGCCAATCTGCGAAGGTGCAACGACATTCCCTGCAACCCGAATCACGAACAAGTCGCCTAAGCCTTGATCAAATACAATCTCGGCAGGCACACGAGAATCAGAACAACCCAGAATAATGGCTGAAGGATTCTGCCCTGAAGTTAAAGCAGCACGTTGAGTATGACTAAGGAGTGAATCAAGACTGCGGACATTACTGGCAAAACGTTCATTGCCCTCACGCAGGCGTTGTAAGGCCTCGCTGGCACTCACGGCGACATCTGTCATTTCAGACTCCAGTTCCGGGCTTCCATCGCTGAGCCGGATTATTTAGTGGGTGGTGCGGTGCAGTAAAGCGAGTACTACAAGGTTTGTCAATCTGCATACTAGCATAAGGCGCTGTCTTTAAGTTTAGTGAGCACGCAAGCATTGCCAAGTGAGTATGCCGAACCAAGTCATCAACACTGAACCCAATACATGCACTGAAATCAAGCCTAGCGCCCACATCACTCGCCCTGTTTGTAACAGAGTAAAGGTTTCTGCTGAAAAGGTGGAAAAAGTGGTTAAACCTCCGCAAAAGCCCGTAATCCACAGTAGACGCCATTCCGGGCTGAGATTGGGCATCTGCGCAAACACAGCCAGCGCGACACCTATCACATAAGCGCCCATTAAATTTGCAATTAACGTGCCGGGCGGCAAGAGCGGAAACCAAGCATTTAAGCGCACGCCCAACTGCCAGCGCAAGATCGCACCTAATGAAGCACCGATAGCGATAGCTAAGATGGGTTTCCAGGGCATGATTGAAACTCGTTTAACAAAAAAATACACATTATAAATCGATATCATACCTAAATAGTATAAACATCTGATATGCATAATAATCAAAGAAAATATTTTAATTTTTAAATTTATGCTGTTTTATAAAATAGCTAATAATAAATTTTACCGATTATCAGACAAGACTTGTTATAAATTCATACAAACGTTATCCTACTTCTTGGCAATATAGATTAAACTAATAAAAACGAGGTCTTCATGCTTAGCCCCTATAGTCAACTTAATGAATACAAAAAAATCCTTAATAATTTTCCAATAAGCTTTGATAAAGAACATCTTGAGGTATTTGACAAAGAAAGCTTTAAGATACAAGGTGATAACAAGAAAATTGAAATAGAAAAGCACTGTGCAGCTTTTGATGGCATGAAAGATTATTTCAAGCAATTTTTGAATCATAGAGATAGCTATAAGAACCATCTTGATCTGGAAAGCTATTCTTCTAACAGACCCATTTATGGGACTTTTTGCAGCTACTTTCGCTCTTATGTTCATTTGAAAAATAATAAAAACTGCTGCATATCCTTTATTACAAACAAAAATTTTGTAGCTATTGAAGCAGGATTTCAAGTAAACGACCTGATAGACAAAGAGCTTTTTAATAAAATAGTTATTAGTTTGATCAAAGAAAATGACTTATTCCTCTTATCAGCTTTTAACTTTGATTTACTCTACACCTTCATCGGCAAACCAGATAAAGAAGTTCCCCTTGAAGAACTCTTAGAATCTTTTGAAAATAACGACTTAAAAGATGGTGGTATTTTTCAGTTCAGATGGAAGATTTCACGAGAATTTTTTGAGGCGCAGAGTTTTAAGTTACTCCCAGAGATGATCAATGCTTTTGAGGGAATGATTGATTTTCTGAAAGAGCTAGAAGGAAAGATGCCTGTTATCAACATCAGCGGCACCTTACATGGTTTTAGATCAACAACCTTTTCCTTGGGGTTGATAGACAATGACTTACTACTAAGCCGCCAGCAACTTATTAATACATATCCAAATATCCTCGAAGCCAATCACCAAACTGTTTTCCCGAACGCTGTTGAGAACGTAAAAAAACAACTGATCGATTTTTTTGCTAAAGATGAGCTTCCGACCTATGTAAGCCTGAACGATAGCTACGAAGACAGTACTGAAATTGAGTGGGAAAATAATGAAGAAATGATTGATCAACTACCTTTTCCAACTCCGGAAAAGGTCGATATCAAGAACCTTACTGAAAATGACTCACTCTTTGATATTACTTTTGTGGTCTACCGACTTATCAATGAAGGCTGTTGCAGTTATCGATTAAAAACTTTTTCATCACCTTTAAAGTTTAATATACTTGACAATGATGATATAGACGCAACTGATTATGAATGGCATTTTATCAAAGATATTTTTCAAGATGGCAACGCATTAAGATTAGTTAATGACGACAGTTGGGAGCTATATGGAGAAAGCCGCCTCTATGTTTTTAGTGGAAATGACTTAATTTATACCTATACTCTGCCTGAACTGACTGCCTCATCTAGTTATTATCATTGGGATGAAAAACACCAAGTAGAACTTGCTGAACATGCGGAAAAAATCACCGAGGAGATACTATCAGTCATTGATGATATTTTGTCGGAGGACTGTGAGGAGTTAGTTTGACTAGAGTAAAACCTTCTATTCTTTGTAGCAGCCAGCTTAGAACTAAACTTACTATAGATAGAGCACCGACTACATAAACTGTTTAAGCTTTATTATAAGGCGGAGACTGATAGATTTTTCGCCTTATTCAAATATTTCACTACACTCCGCTGAAGCGTTGCCTGAAACACTTAATACCTAGCCTATTCTGGCTATTTGCACTAAAATTCTGGCTATAAATCCACATCGGAGTACTCAGTATGACTGAAGCAGCTATCTCAACCCTCAAAGATCATTTACCTGAAATGGTGCACCTTGCCGAACAAGGTACGGATATACAAATCACCCGCCACGGCAAACCCGTTGCTGTGTTGATTTCCTTGGAGCGCTATCAACAAGCTTTTCCTAAAAGCCAAGGTATTTTCACTACTTGGCAGCATTGGCGCACTCAATATCCTACTGAAGAGGGCTTTACGGATGCCGAGCAAGCAGCGATGTATCAACATACACGAGCGCAGCGTGCTGAACGACCTTCGTCATGGGAATAAACCGATGAAATACCTACTGGACAATAATATTTTGTCTGAACCAACCAAGCTTCAACCTCATCAAAATGTACTTAAGCAATTAGAATTGAAGGGTATTTTTGCTTGTACCTGTGCAGTCGTTTGGAATGAATTGTGGTATGGCATTCACCGCCTACCTAATCAGCAGCGCCAAGCACAATTGGCTGCTTATTTAAACTTGCTTGCGGAAGATGGTTTGGTGATTTTACCTTTTGATTACGCTGCCGCAGAGTGGTTAGCACAAGAGCAAGTACGTTTGGAACATTTAGGCACGCAGCCTGCTCAATATGATAGCTTGATTGCTGCAACAGCAGCAGTAAACAACTTAACTTTAGTCACACGCAATACCAAAGACTTCATAATGTTCGAGGATTTGCGTGTCGAAAACTGGTTTTAAATACACAAGTACTCATCTTGTTATAGAAATAAACTTAAGGGACTCTCCATGCGCATTATCGAAGGCGATCTAGCCGGTAGCCAAGTAAAAATCAATCAAGACAATGCTCGCTTAGAAATTCACGCTAGATTGATGGTTGCTGCTGCGTATCAACTGCCACAGGATATGCAAGCGATAAAAGTGCTAAGTAAAAAAAACTATCATAGCTTTGAGCAATGGCTGGTGATGATCGTATTGGCGCTTACCGGTGTGGGTTTATTGATCTCAATTCCTATGTATTTGCTCGCTAAAAAGACTCAATTCCAAGTGCGCTTTAGCCCCAAACGTGCTGACCCTTTTCTTGTCGAGGGCAATCGAGATGATTGGAAAGAATTAAAACCTTATTTATCTTAAAGCTAACACGCAGATGAATCTAAGCTTTCGACGTTTAAGCCCTAAGGATCTTCCTTTAATTCATACTTGGCTCCAGCAACCGCATGTGCACGAATGGTGGCCCAATACAGGGAGCTATGCAGATATCGAAGCAGAATTCCTGCCACTGACTGAGCCAAGCAGTAGCACTAAAGGCTATTTGGCCTTGCTTGAAAAAGAGCCGCTTGGTTTTATCCAAGTTTATGTCGTGAAAGATTCTGGCGATGGTTGGTGGGAGGAGGAAACAGATCCGGGTGCATGCGGCATTGATCAGTTCTTAGGAAATGCAACGCAAGTCAATCAAGGCTTAGGCACTGCGATGGTGCAGGCTTTTACGGAGTTTATTTTTCAAGATCAGATGGTTACTAAAATTCAAACCGATCCACAGCCTACGAATCTTCGTGCTATACGCTGCTATACTAAGGCAGGTTTTAGCCCGCTTAAAACAGTGACCACTCCTGATGGTTTAGCCATTTTAATGATCAAAGGGCGCGCTTAAACTCAACACCTGCTAACCCGATTTTTCAACCAGAGGAGTAAGTGATGTCTAATGAAGGTTATCATGAACCTATCGAAGAATTATCCGATGCCACCCGCGACATGCATCGGGCGATTACCTCCTTAATGGAGGAACTAGAAGCGGTTGATTGGTATAACCAGCGCGTGGATGCTTGTAAAGATAAAGAACTGAAAACCATTCTCGAACACAACCGTGACGAAGAGAAAGAGCATGCTGCGATGGTGCTGGAGTGGATTCGCCGCAAAGACGCCAAAATGGATGAGTTCTTGAAAGAATTTTTATTTAAGACTGGCTCAATCACGCATGCTGAGGAAGAAGGTAGAGCTGAAAAGACTCCTACTAAACCGAAAGCAGCGCCTAAAGCCAAACCCAAGGCTGCCCCTAAAAGCGAATAAATAAAACTGACAAGCCCATCTTTAACTAGAGATGGGTTTTATCGAAGCCAATGGCTTAGGGTAGTTTGAGAGTCAATTGGTTAGTACCAAATTGATAAGTCACTGCTGAACTATCGCTAGCCCATTCAATAGCCCCCTGACCTGAATACCAATCCAATAGTTTTTCATTGAGTGGCTCAACACGTACGCGCTTTAACACTTGCCGAGAATCGTTGCTGATCTTTTCAAGAGTGAACTCATAATAATGGCGTTCCCCTCCCCAAAATTGAGTCGCACTCAGAGTGCTCGCCGTTGTTTGATAGTGCTGGTCAGGTGAATCCACTGAGCGCCCGCTACCGATAGGCGAAATTATAACCTGAAGCCCCCGAGAAGCAGCAAAAACTACCAATAGCAGTGCTAGTAAAATGCTGATGATTCTTATAATTTTTTGATTTTTCATTTTACTCGTCTATTAATGGCAAACGCTGCATCTTAAACCGTCTGAGTACTTTGCTCGCAATAGCGCTTTAAACCTTCGAGGCGAGCTTGCACATGACGGCCAAAATACCAAGCTATGATTTTATTGCTGAGTAGCGGCAAAAACCAATTTTGCGCTTGAATGGTATATTTGAAACTCGCCTTGGTATTGCCATTAGGCAAAGGTTTGAATAGCCAACTGCCCGCAAATACCTTGAGTACTTTCGGCCCTTCAATCATCTTGATCGCAGCCAGCTCCAGCGGTTTGACTTGAATAAACTGCACTACCATTTTCAAGCCTGATTTAGCAATGACATTCACCTTCACACCTAAGGCAACCTCGGTTGCACCATTCAAAAACTCGATTTTTTCAGGAAAAGGGTCCCACTCATAGCGCTGTGCATAATCTTGCGAAATTTCGTAGACCTTTTCGAGACTGGCGCGGATTTCAGTGTGGAATTCGAGATTAGCCATTAAAAATACCTAGTAATTTTGATAAAAAGCTATTTGCTACAAGTATATCTTTAAACGTTTTATCTCAATTAAAATACCCCACTATTACTTTAGTATTTATTTTCCAAGGATTGTACTATTTGTCTGGATAGGTATCGCTACCGAACCACTATTACTAGAGTGATTTTAATCTATCTCCCTTATTTTAACCCTATAAATTAAAAAATGGGGTCGTGTAGTTAAGCAGTTGAATAGGTAGTAAACTCAGGCCAAGTGAACTGAGTTGGGAGTGACTGATGGCGCGTATCGAGGTGGTCTGTCCGAAGTGTGAGAGTGCGGTATACCGTCATGGTACG
>JBATOI010000008.1:0-103023 GCA_049290875.1 Thiolinea sp. | reverse complement strand
CGTTGTAGTAATAGCCATCTTCTAGCCAATCGAGTGTCTCAACTTGCACGATGCAACCTGTCAGGTCGGTGTATTCGTATGAGTTCATGCTTGCACCTCCCCATTTGCACGGCTATTCAAGCCCAATTGTTTGCACCAAACGGTAATGGTTTCGCGGTGAACGCCCATTAAGCGGGAGACTTCGGACAAATTGCCCTTGGCTTCTGCAAAGAACAGGGGAAGGATAGCTTGATGGAAGGCGTTGAGGAGCTGTGCGTAGGCTTGACCTTTGCCTTTGGTGGCTTTGTCGGCTCGCGCTTGTTGGAGTGCATCCCGATAGGTTTGCAAGGAAATAAGGCAGGCTGTGCCCGTCGATTCAGGGTGGTAGCCCTTCGCCAAGAGTGCAGGCGCACCAATAGCGGGTGTTTGCGTGTTTTGCATCGCGTTATTCTCGAAAGTTTGTTTAACGTGTTGGCAGTTATAAAGCTGCCGGGAGCCGTTAAGCGTCCTTTCGGAAACGCTGCAAGTATTGCCGCATGGCGGTGTTGTATTCCTTGCTACTCCCGACAATTCGTTAGAATCGCTTAGTGTAGCGGAAATAGAAAAACCGCTCATAGGCGGTTCAGTGTTGTTTACATTGCCGCCGAAAGTTTGCTTAACGTTGTGCCGAGTGCGTTCACTCGGTACGTGTTTAAGGCTAGCAAGTGACGGTTTAACCGTCAAGCGGAGATTGGCGGATTTTTCGGAATGGTTCTGAGCACGGGCTTTCATTACAATGACCTTTCAGCATATTTAAGTATCAAGCCCGCCTCGTAGCGGGCTTTTTTCATAAGGTCATTTTTGTCAGATTTTCCGGCTGCTTTGCGCTTAATTTCCCTTAATTTTCTTAATTTCCACAGGCACGAAAAGCCGTTTAAAGGCTTTATCAAACCATTTGAAATCACGCTCTCTATTCGCTACTTTATCTTTGAATATGGCTCTAGTGGGTATTTCTGCTGAATAACTGACAATCTCTACTAAGCTACTTAAACGACCATCCCCTGAAAATATGATTGCCCACAATGAATGAGTATTGATGGATTCAGCTCCATAAATATTTACTAGCCTTTCAAACAGAAAATAAACATCACGTTCTCTTTTTGGTGCTTTAAGCACCCATTGAATTTCATCTGGCTGGCATTTTTTAGAGCTTGGCTCAGGTAATTGACTTGTCTCTATGATTTTTGAATGATCTACCAGCACAGGGTATTTGCTCTTGCACTCGCCAAGAATTTCCTCAGTGGTGTTTTTGGTGAGCTTGCTGGTAGTTGACTGAATAGGCTGTAGGTCGATAGTAGTATTAGGCTGGGGCTTTTCACCTAACTTGTATGTTGGTGGCTTAGGATCACCAGCCATGTATATAGGTTGTATTTCAATCACACTCGCTGTATTCAGGTTGCACTTTAACCATTCCAACTGATTTTCAAAAACTGGGTGAATGTTACGGTGGCGGTATTTTTCCTGCCAGATAGTAAAGCTATCGGCATAGGTTTGCTTGATACCAGTCCAGTCGGGTGCGGTGACCTCTTCAAGTTCAAACGGCTTACCCTCAACCTCCCGAAAAAAGCCCTGCTCATTGAATATGCCTTGAACATGAATTGGTTCAAGAGGTGGTGAGAATGGCAGTTTAGGTTTTTTTGACCTAGTAGAATGTGCAACCCATACTCTAATCCACTTGCTGTGCCAGTAGGCAAAACCACCACTTCTTATTGCGTTTGCCAAATCATCAAAATGGACTTTAATTCTAACTTTATAATCAAGACTAGCTGCTTCTAGTTGGCTAGGGTTGCTAATTTCTGGTGGAAGTTGATAGTTATTTATATATCCGCACTCTATGCAATCAATGATTTCATACATAACGCTCCATCGTTCACTAAAATAACCACCCACTATTGGGTTATTAGAATGCCAAACATCACGAAACGGACACACCATATAAGCTATTTGCCAAATCATCAGACTGGGGTAAATACGGTCTTTAATATTTATCCATTCAGGGTGAGCGATGGCTGGGTGAATATCATAAGTGCCTGAAGAATCCCAATAGGAATCTTCGGTTATTTTACAAAATGCATCATGCAATCTTGCTTCTAGTAGTATTAGCTTATTTCTCTGGGCGTAATACTCCCTAACTTCATCAGACTCAGCCATACACGCCCCTTTGCGCCGTGCTTCCTTTGTTGAAAATTGTCTGGCAACCTGCAAAGGATTCAGGTTTTCGGGAGCTACCCTAGCCAGACAGGCCAAATGTTATAGCATGGAAAATAATTTTTATGCCAATAATCACTTCAATTTAAAACCAACAAATTAGGACTTTACCGTCAAGGAAAGATTGGCGAGTTTTTCAGAGTTGCGCTTAACTGGTGTGGTCATCAAAATCAACCTCGACATAACAATGATCGTTCTCTGGAAGCCCACTTTGCATAGTGGGCTTTTTTATGTCATATCGTTAATAATCCCAAACTTTGCCACCGCCCTCAGTCTGGCTAGTCAGATCATTAAAATCTCGGTGCAAAGAAAAAATCTTTGACTCGTACTGCTCACCCCGTTTCAACAGTGCAAATAGGCCATCAATATCTTGCTTAATAGCCTCAATCTTCGCCATTTCAGTCATCGCGCTATGCTCTTCCCTTGCTTTTTGCTGCATAGTGTTTCTGAACACTTCCAATTTGCTACGGTAAGCTTGCAACTGTTCCAAGCTAAAATCAGCATTACCTAGATGATACGTTTTCAGACTCATAGTGAACTCCTAAACTGTGATGACAGGTTGATGAATACTCTGAGCTTGCAAACGCTCAACATCAGTTTGTCGGTAAAGACGCTTGCCATTAGGCTGTAATTGCTGATAAGGCAAAGGCAAGCCGTATACCACGCGGGCTTTCACCCCTAAAAGGCGTGCCACCTCTTTGGTTTGTAGCTTGAATGAACCCAAGTTTTGATCATTTTGCATAGTGTATTCGTTACCCTCTTGGTGGTTTATGTGATGTATTCATCTTGCCAAGGGGGTATTCGAGGGGCTAGTTATTGCTATCCAGCTACAGGCCGCGCTGGACACAAAAAAGAATAGAAAGATGCAAAAAGTAATTGCCCCCCCCTTAATCGCCAAAACAATGACATTGTGAAAAAACTTGTCCAGCACTTAGCCGCACTGGAACGTAAATGCTGCCCAAATAGAGAAAAAAACCAGAAGCTATTAGCTGTTATTAACCTACAAGGAAACCGCTATGTATAGCTCTACCCAACAGATCGAAACCTACTTACTGACCGCTCAGGCTAGTGAGGATATTCAGTTCTTTTTCAATGCATTAAGCCAAGCTGATCAAGCGTTAAAAGCCAAGCAGGCAGACCTTGAGGCTGGAAAAGCCAAACCGATTGCCCTGCATCCGTATGAACGTGAATATAGCCGTTCTCTCCAAGCTATCTTTAATCAGCCCCTCACCTTGGCGCATTATCAAGCAGCTCACCAAGCACAAACTACGACTCAGCAACAGTTAGAAGACTTCAATCAACGGATAAAAGTAGGCAAGCAGCGCTTGAGCACGATCAAACGCGAACTGAAACAGCTAGAGGATGCATACGCTGAGATACTCTTGACCCAAGACAGCAGTGATTTAAGTGATCAACAGCGCCTACAACTGGATTTTGAACAGGAGGAACGCAAACTAAACATTTTGCTAACACGCTTACAACAAGAAGTCCGTAAGACTGAACAACAGTTCGGACTATGGCAACAATTGGTCAATACCTGCCAACGTGCTTTACTCCGTCAATATGTGAAAAAGGAATGGGAACAATATGAACAAGCACTAGCCGTCTTCATGCCTACCTATAACCGCACAATGGCCGCGCTCAGTATCGCTGACGGTCTCGTGAAAGAAAATGTGAGGCAATCATTAGAAAGTCAGGTGCTGAATACTCAGCACAGCCTCTATGAAAGTGCCACCGAATTTCATGCCATCCAAAACAAGCTACGTGCTGAATTTGAAACTTCGCTTCAAGTCACTGAAACCGCGTAGAAGCTTTGCTGTATCTCAGTTGATGGTCTGCAAGCGCTTCAGGCCGTTAATTTTCAAAAATGCATAAACGCGACTTCACTCCCGCTCGCGGGAAAAATAACTACGCAAAAATTACGAATGATTTTTTACGAATGGAAACTGCGCCGAGGCTTATGCAGACTGACGTTTTGTGGGAATTTAAGAGGTTTTAGGGGCGAAAAAGAGGCAAAAAACACGAGGGGCTGTTCACAGGTTGTTGTTAAATTCTGCCTTCACTTTTTTTAGCTTCAGGTTGGCAAGCGCTTAAAATGAAAAAGCCGGATTGTGTCCGGCTTGGGTGGAATTTTGTAGAGTGTCTACACAGTGAAGCCTAAAAATCTAATAAGCCCGCTTCAACCTTCAATGCCTTAGCAATCTTTGCACGGGTTGCTTTGCGCGGACGTTCTACCGCTTCCTGTTGTGCATAGGCACTTTGAGAAATACCCAAGCGCTCAGCCATATCGGCTTGGGTGAGCTGCAAATACTCACGCCATGCACGAATGGGGGTCATACCTTCTTTCAAAGTACGCGCTACCACTTCATGTGGAATGGTGTTCTGTTCAATAGGGTTCTGCTAGGTCGGTTGCTGCTTCATTCAGCTTTACAAGGCTACTTCCAAAAATAAGCTACTATCGTGGGCATTTAGAACAGGAATACCTTGATAGGGATGTAAAACCAGCAAGTCCTTATCGCCTGTGACCAATAGATCAGCATTACCAGCAATCATTAGCTCCAGAAACTTATTATCTTTTGTATCTCGACAATCGGTAATGACTAGATTAACCACGACCCTTTCAGCCAACTGCTGCAATAAACTAACAAACGTTTGACCTTCTTCTTGTGAAAAATAAGGTCTAAATTTTTCGCGGCCGCACTTGTCCATCAGCTCTTCTAAGGTAGCACTCGACACTAACAATTGATGATGCTGAAGAATATGCGTCAATAGCTTGCCGGGTGTTGATGAGCGCTTCATGAGAAAACTCAGCAATACATTGGTATCCACCACCACACGCAATGAAAGCTCAGTCATTCAATAAATCGTCTAGTTGTTGATCCGTTAGCTCAGGGTGGCGGTTACTCACCTGCTCACTCAAACGGTTAAGCTGAGCCAGTGCTTTACGTCGCTGCCATTCACGCCGAATGGCTTCAATCAAAAAGCTACGTTGATCCGGGAGATTGTTGACCAAAACCAACACATCATCCGGTAAATCAATCGCTAAATTCATCGTGTTATTTTCCTATAGGTTTTTTAGCGCTAAGCCGCCTCACTAGGATGTTGCTTAATATATTCATGCAAGGCTTCATTCAAACGCGTCTGCCAGCCTTGACCACCCGCTTTAAAATACTCTAATACTTCAGGGTGCAAACGAATAGTGACTGAAACCTTAGTGTGTTCTTTGACAGGTCGACCACGACTCCCTAACCACGGCAGAACCTCACGAATAGGCTTCATCTGACTGAGTTGCTCAGCGGTCAAGGGTGGGTTATCAGGGTCAGATTTTGCGGCTGCAATCACCTCCGCATCAGTCATGGCATCCAAACGAGCATGATCAGTCAATGAGGGCAATTGCTCTATTTCTTCCCGTGTATAGCGTTTAATTCCCATAGTGTTGTTTCTCTTGCCGTGTGGCTTTGCGTAGACTAATGACTCTGACACATTCACCACGCAGGGTGAAAACCAGCATCACTAGCTGCTGATTAATCCATCCTAACGCTCGATAACGCACCTCACCATAGCTTTCACGTTGATCTTCGCTGATAAGGGCGTTATCCCAAACAAAATGAATAATGTCCTGAAAATCAAGGGCGTGTTTTTTCAGGTTACTGACTCGCTTGTCTTCATCCCATTCATATTCAGGCTGCATGATTTATTGTAACTACAAAAAATACACTATAACAAATTAACTTTTACTTTGTGGAGGTGTGACGGGCATAGAAAAGCCGGAACGTGTCCGGCTTGGGTGGAAGATTGATAGTCTGTTCAATGACTGAGTGGCAAAGCCTGATTCAAGGTTTGGCGTACAAAATCATTCAAGCTAATTCCTAACTCTTTAGCTTTCAACATCGCGGCTAGGTGTAAATCATGCCCGACACGCACGTTAAAACTCCCCTTACATGGCAGTTCAGGTTCATACCCTTTAGCCTCACAGCTTGCTAAATAATCATCAACGGCGGCTTCAAATGCAGTTTGGAGCGCCTTCACTGTTTCGCCTTCATAGCTAATCAAGGCTGAGATAAATTCCAATTTACCAAACAAAACCCCGTCTTCAATAGCCGCTTCAACACTGCCAAGATAGCCTTTATATTCCAACAGATTCATAGCATCCCACCTTTTTCTAACTTTTCACGGACTTGACGGATTACATAGGCTTTCACTTCATTGCTAGGGTGTGGCCTGTGTAGATTAATCAAGTCTAAAGCATTGCCATTATCAAACTTCACGCGAGAACCCGCGCCTTCCTCTTGGGTATAACCTAGCTTCACCAAGAGTGCACAGAGTTCATTCCATGTCCACTTAGAATCAACATTGCGTATTTTCTCTAATAGCTTTTCTCGTTTGGTCACGGTGCTATTCACTTATCCTAATTTGATACCTGCAACTAAGTATAGTTGCAAAAAACAGTGATTCAAGTTGCTTGGCAAATTTTCACCGGAATGTATCCGGCTTGGGTGAATTTTGTAGAGTGTCTACACAGTAAAGCTTAAAAATCCAATAAGCCCGCTTCAATCTTTAATGCCTTGGCAATCTTTGCACGAGTTGCTTTGCGCGGATGTTCTACCGCTTCCTGTTGTGCATAGGCACTTTGAGAAATACCCAAGCGCTCGGCCATATCGGCTTGGGTGAGTTGCAAATACTCACGCCATGCACGAATCGGGGTCATACCTTCTTTCAAAGTACGCGCTACCACTTCATGTGGAATGGTGTTCTGTTCAATCGGTTCCACGCTTGCCTTGACTAAAATCATAGTGATCTTTCATTTAGCTTGTGCCATTGCATCACGCAGAATCTTATTTAAACGGGTCTGGTAGCCAGCGCCCGTAGCTTGCAACCAAGCTAAGACATCTGCATCAATTCTGACGGTCACTTGCTTCTTAATCGGGCGGTAAAAACGCCCAATCTGTGCACCGTGCCAATCCTGTTCAGACGAGGCTGAAATGTCGCTATAGTCGATAGCTTCATCAGGTAAGGCGACCAACGCGGCTAATTCTACTTGCTGCTTCTCGGTTAAGGCTGGCGGGTTGGCGGGGTCAAACTCATACTTAACCAAGTCTGTTTGCTGCTTCATAACGTCTACGCTCCTTCGGGTCTGCCCGACGTGCAGAAATGATACGAATCACTTCACCATCCTCACTATCTTGAATAGTGTGCGCCACCAGTAGCATAAGTTGGCCGTTCACCATGCCCAAAGTTTGCCACCGCTCTTCACCATTCTCGAACCTATCTTGTATCGACACATGCAGAGGGTCTGCAAAAACAAGTACAGCCATCTCAAAACTAATATTGTGCTTTTGGAGGTTGAGGCGGTTTTTTTGTTCATGCCATTCAAATTTCATCATGCATCCAATACAAAGCTGTAACTACAGAATAGCAATACTCAAGCGGTTTGTCGTGCTTTGATCTTTTCCGTTGCCCACTGGCGTTCGGGTTCACTCACTACCCCATTAATCACGCCATCCAACTGATAGCGTTCGCCACCTTGCACCAGTGCGGCCAAATAGCGCCCGTGGTGGGTGTGCATTCTCAACACTTTTTGAACCACCTTCTTACTACCACCAGGGAACTGTTCATCATTCACCAGTTTGAACAGGTCTTTATCTATTCCAAGCGCTAAGGGCTGGAAGTTCAGCCAAACATTGAAACCATTCAAGCGGTCATTCAGCTCTTTAGCTTTCAAGTCACTGGGGGCCATCGTGGGCTTCTTGGTGGGTTTGCGTGCGGGCTTCTTCTTATTCGTCGGTTTGCTGTTGGGCTTGCCTTTATTGGTCGCTGGCTTAGCCGGTGCAGGGTTTAAATCTTCACGGCGGATGATGCGCTTGCCGGTGCGGTTCACGGTGTTGCTCGGTGTGCTGCTGGGCTTCTTAGTTAGGGTCAGCGTTTTTTTTGGTGTCTCAGTCATAGGCTCTGTGTACCCGTGGTTTGGATGAATCGGGGTTTCCCGCTTCGCGGTGTTGTATAGCTAAAAAGTTTAACACAAGGTTAGCAAAACCATGTGTAAGGGTATGTAAAACATCAAGCGGTGTAACTTTTACTGCACTTTCCCAATTCGATTCCACTTTTTACTATTCTAACTTATTGATTTTAAAATGGTTACACCGGTTACACCTTGATTGTACAGTGGTGTAACCACACTACCCTAATTAACTATATGATATATATAAATATATTTATATGGTTACACCGGTTACACCAGTTACACCTAAAAATACAAACTTCCATTTTTCATTTATTGCACTGCAAAAAAAGCCGGAATGTGTCCGGCTCTTAGTTAGTTACTTTTTCGGGAAGGTCAGCACCGTTCCTTTATTGGTTTTCAATTCGTCTAGGTAATCCGCCCACGCTTGCAACATTTCACGGCGCTGGTTTATTGCTTCTGGACTGTCAGAGCGGTTATAAGCTGCTCTGACCTCATCACTCCCCTTGTGCGCTAATTGCCATTCAATTAAATCAGCATCCCATAAGCGTTGGTTATCCTGCCCGCGCATCCGATTGAGCAACGTTGAAGCCATGCCTCTAAAGCCGTGCGCAGTCATGGTTTCATTGTCGTAACCCATTGCGCGTAAAGCGACTCTGACAGCGTTTTCACTCATACATCGGCTTGCCCCCCTTGCACTCGGAAAAACAAACGTATAACGCCCAGTCAATGGCTTTAATTCGCTTAGAATCGCTACAGCTTGATTAGATAGAGGGACAATATGCACGCTTTGATTCGCTTGCTTGGTGTGAGTCGGTGCTTTCATGCGCTTAATGGGGATTGTCCATGTAGCACTTTCTAAGTCGATTTCTTGCCATTCTGCACCGCGCAACTCGCCCGGCCTCAGCATGACTAGCGGTGATAATTGCAAGGCGCACCGCACCACCAAACCACCTTGATAACCGTCTATGTCTCGTAATAACTGCCCTGCCTTCACAGGGTCAGTAATGGCGGCAAACCTGCGCTTAACTCGCGGCCTTAAAACTGTTCTGGTTTCAATGTCAGCGACAGGGTTGTACGTGGCTAGCCCCAAGGCTTTGGCATATTTAAACACCTGATTGATAGGCAGCTTGACGCGCCGCGCTATATCTCCTGAACCTCGATCTTCTACCCGCTGCATTATTTTAATAATTTCACTACCGGTGATTTGGTCAAAACTGAGCTTTCCAAGCCACGGGAAAATATCCTTTTCAAGTTGCCTTAAAGTTCGTTTGGTATGCCCTTCTGACCACCCTACTTTTGACCTTAAAAACCATTCTCTAGCGATCACTTCAAAACTATGTTGGCTGGCTTCAACCTGTGCAATTTTCAGGTTCTGTTTATATTCGGAAGGGTCAACATTTCTTGCTAGTAGCGCTCTGGCTTCTAGGTGCTGCTCTCTAGCTTGGTGAATTGAGATTTCTGGATAGCTACCAATTGTGAGGGTTTTTCGTTTATCACCATATCGGTAGTTATAGCGCCAATAACGACCCGTCGGCTTTATTTGAAGAAATAGCCCGCCACCATCGGCTAAGTTGGTGGGTCTACCATCTAATTTTGGCTTGGTTTTGCTGATTAGCTTATCGGTTAAATTGCGCTTCATTTGCTGTACTCCTCAAGTCAGATGTGGAGATACAGTAAATAACACAGTCATTTTTAGGTAACAGGTTGAAACGACTTGGAACGACTTGAAACAAGTTTCAAGGGCAGTCCATTGAAGAATAAGGATTTTTAAGCAAGCCTGAAACGACTTGAAACAGCTTGAAACAGAAGAATGGTAGGCATAATTGGACTCGAACCAACGACCCCCACCATGTCAAGGTGGTGCTCTAACCAACTGAGCTATATGCCTGTCGTTGAAGGCTGCAAAATATACTTAAACTTCTTAGCCGTCGCAAGCCTTTTTTCAGCTTAATGCTTATAGAGTTGTGGTGCACGTGCTCTATTCATCATTAAACCACCACGCCCTGGTTTGGTTGGGCGTACAACCGCTTTAAAAGGTGATTCAAACACGGCTACGACTCTTCTAGGAGCAGGAGCTTGCCTTAAACTGGCAGGGCGCGCTGCAATAGCTGCTGTATTTGTCTTGAGCACGGCTTTTTGGAAAAAAACAGCAGGGCTTGCTGTCAAAGTATCATCTTTAGTAACTGACTCAGCAACACCAGTCAATTTATTATGCACATGTGTCACATTACGAACATAATCTTGAGTCTCACGATAGGGGGGAATGCCGTTGTATTGATCAACCCGCCCTTCGCCTGCATTATAAGCCGCTAGCACTTTGCTTAAATCACCATCAAAGCGTTTCCACAACCAAGCTAGATAACGTGTACCACCTTTAATATTTTGATGGCTATCCATCGAGTTGGAAACACCAAAGCGCTCAGCTGTTGCTGGAATCAACTGCATCAAGCCTTGTGCACCTTTAGGCGATTCAGCTTGTTGGTTGTAGCAAGACTCAATCGCAATCACCGCCTTAATTACTGCTTCGCTGACTTGGTATTGATCGGCATATTTGTCGATCGCCGCTTGGTAAGGCTCTGCACGTTTATCTAAGGTTTTAACCGACATGCGCGCACAAGGATGCGTGACTGCACTCGCTTGTTCTAGTGTAACACTACTCGCCCAAGTACTTGGCAGGGCAAGCAGCAAATAAACGCCCAATCCTAATCTCGCTAACTGCGAGCTGATAGTAGCCATGAAGCAATCCATATCTGCCTTAGTTTATTAGTAAACGCGAATATAAGGCCTAATTTCCTAAAGTAAAGTTCAACTAGTTAAAGTATAGGTTTAAATCCGACATGCTCGCCTCGTTTTTTCAAGCTTTACTATCAGTGCTGCAAAGATTGAGACTAAGGGTGGCTTAGCACTATACTCAAAGCATTATTGCCGGTGGAGGAGGTATTTGTGATTGATAAAAAATCTATTGACGAATTTAGTCTAGCGAATTTGTCTGCTGCATTTTATCAAAACCCCTACCCTTTTTATCATGCGCTGCGCAAACTTGAGCCAATTAAAAAAATGCCCGAGGGTGGCTATTTTTTAACACGCTACGAAGACATTCAATTCGTTTATAAGAACCCAAAACTATTTAGCTCCGATAAACAGCGCGAATTCCAACCTAAATATGGTAACTCGGCCCTCTACGAACATCACACCACCAGTTTAGTGTTCAATGATCCGCCACTGCATACCCGCGTGCGCAAGCTCATTGCTGGTGCTTTGCATCCAAAAGCCTTAGAAAACTTAGAACCTGGCTTGATTCAATGTGTCGATAGCTTGCTTGCTAAAATGCGGGGCAAGACGCAGGTAGACTTGATTGAAGACTATGCGATGCACATTCCGATTGAAATTATTGGCAATCTACTTGGCGTACCGCATGAAGAACGTGAACCGTTACGCGGCTGGTCGCTGGCTATTCTGGGGGCACTAGAGCCAAAAATCTCGCCAGAGGTTTTTAAGCATGGCAATCAAGCAGTGATTGAGTTTCTGCCATATCTAGAAGATTTAATCGCTCGCCGCCGAGCTGAGCCGGGCGATCCTGAAAAAGATGTGCTCACGCGCTTAATGCAAGGCGAGGAAGGCGAAGCACTTACCCATCAAGAGCTGCTACATAATTGTATTTTCCTGCTCAATGCAGGGCATGAAACCACCACCAACTTAATCGGCAATAGCCTGTATGCCTTGCTAGAGCATCCTGAACAAAAGCAGCGACTCCTTGAGCAACCGGAACTGATCCATTCCGCCGTGGAAGAGTTTTTACGCTTTGAAAGCTCGAATCAACTGGGCAATCGAATTAGCACTGCTGAAACTGAAATTGCGGGTATCACCCTGCCAGCACAAACGCAGATTACACTCTGCATTGGAGCTGCTAATCGTGACCCAGAGCGCTTTTCTGAGCCGGATAAGTTGGACATTCAACGCACCCAAAACCGGCATTTAGCTTTTGGTTCAGGGATTCATCAATGCGTGGGCTTGAATTTGGCACGCATGGAAGGACGGATTGCTATTAGACAGTTTCTTAAGTGCTATCCGAATTATCGCTTAGCCGCTCCAGCTACGCGCGGTGGACGTGCACGCTTTCGTGGCTTTTTAAATATACCCTGCTATCTTAACTACTAAGCATTTACTGGGAGGAAACTCATGAGCATCAGCTATACAACAATTGGCACTGGCGCTGAGCATGTGCTCGTATTTCATGGCTGGTTCGGCGATTACACCGCTTGGGAACCGACCTTCAAAGCCCTAGATACCGATACATTTACCTATATTTTCATCGACTACCGTGGCTATGGCAAATCGGCGGCTTTGACAGGTGATTATTCGATGCGTGAAATTGCTGCCGATGCAAATCAAGTCGTGCGCGAATTAAAACTCAAATCCGTGCATGTCATCGGCCATTCAATGGGTGGGATGGCGATGCAGCGGTTTATCCTCGATTGTGATGCTGATCTGCAAGTCAAATCTGCGCTGGGTGTTACCCCTGTGCCTGCTTGTGGCGGGCAATTGGATGAGAATGCTTGGGGTTTGTTTGAAGGTGCGATTAAGCACGATCAAAACCGCTATGCGATTATTGACTTCACTACTGGCAATCGCCTAACTGCGTCTTGGATTCACAGCATGGTGAAAACTTCACGTGCTACCACCCATGAAGCGGCCTTTGCGGGCTATTTGAATGCTTGGGTGAAAGAGAATTTCACAGATGAAATCAGCCGCATTCAAACGCCCATGCTAGTTTTTGTCGGTGAAAACGATGGCGCGATCAATGTGGCTGCAATGACCGCCACCTATTTGACTTGGTATCCGAGCTGCGAATTACAAGTGATTCCCAATGCAGGCCATTATCCGATGCAGGAAACGCCCATTGACCTAATCACCCGCTTAGAAGCTTTCATGCGTAAACATAGCTAAATGCTAAGCCAGCTCATCCTTCGTCCTGAACAGGCTGCTGACCAAGCAGCTATTGAGCAGGTGATCCAGCAAGCGTTTTTAAGCGAAATTTACAGCAATCAAACGGAGCACTTGCTGGTGAGTGAATTGCGTAAGGCGCAAGCTTTAGCAGTTTCTTTAGTCGCTGAACTTGATCAGCAAATCATTGGGCATATCGCGTTTTCCAAAGTCAGCATTGATGAAGAAGAGCATAACTGGTTTGGCTTAGCGCCTTTAGCAGTCGCTCCGCAATGGCAAAATCAAGGCGTTGGCACAGCGCTGGTGCAAGCAGGTTTCAAGGCTTTGCAAGCTTTAGAAGCCGACGGTTGTGTCGTGCTGGGTAATCCACATTATTATGGCCGGTTTGGCTTTCAAGCTACGCCGCATTTGAGCTTAGCCGAAGTACCCGCCGAGTATTTTCTCGGGTTAAAATTCAAAGAACATGCAGTGCAAGGCGCCGTTGAGTATCATGCAGCTTTTGCTATTTGCGACTGATATGCAGTTTTTAACTACCTTTAAAAAAATTATTTTGCCGGTTTTGTTGCTACTCTGGCTGTTTTTTATTCCACTGGCGGCTCTTATCTATACATCATGGAGCTATCCACTCAATTGCCACTGGAATCCACGTTGTGAGCAATTGGGCACGCCTAAAGTAGAGCTGAGCAGCCATGAATTAGCCCGCTTTTTTCGCCATCAATTAACCATGTTTCCTACTCCAGCTTGGTCAGAAAAAGAACTCCAGCATCTGACAGAAGTGCGTGGTATCTACGATCAGGTGTTTTGGCTATTTATGGTAATTACTGCGCTGTTTATCTTGGATTTATTCATCAGTAAGCAGGTATTACGCTATCGACGCTACGCGCTACATAGCCGCAATCTCATGCTAGGTTTGTTGGTATTAATGCTCGCGATCAGTCCTTTCTTTAGGTTTTTTTGGATGGAGGTCTTTCATCCTTTGGTGTTTAGCAATGAGCTGTGGCGCACTGATCCTAAGGATATTTCGTGGTATTTAATGCCGGGTAATTACTTTTTACGGGTGATTTTATTTCTGCTGGCCAGTACCCTACTTCTTAATCAACTGCTAATTTTTTTACTGCCTAAAGATAAAAATAGATGATATTTCAGCGCCTAGTTTGCTTCATCCTGTTATTAACGCTTAGCTTCACGACTCAAGCAGCTAATTATGCAGGTTTTACCGTCAGAGAATACCAGCCCACACAAGAGCAATTAACCTTATATTTAAAAGACGAAAACGGCGAACCCTTCAAAAATTTTGAGCGTTTAAAAACTTGGCTAGCGGCAAAAAACCAGCAACTAATTTTTGCGATGAATGCGGGCATGTACCAAACCAATTTCGAGCCGGTGGGTTTATTAGTCTTAGAGGGTAAACCAGTCGGCAAACTCAATCTGCGTGATGCTCAAGGCAACTTTTATTGGAAACCGAATGGTGTGTTTTTTGTGAATAAGACGGGAGCACATATCGTCGAATCCTCCGCCTACCCAACACTTGCGCAGGATGTGCAGTTAGCCACCCAATCAGGCCCTCTACTGCTACAAAACGATCAGATTCATCCGAAATTTACCCCAACGGCTATTTCGCGCCTCATCCGTAATGGTGTAGGCATAGCAGGTGATAAAGTTTATTTTGTGATTAGTGATAAGCCCGTGAATTTCTATGAATTCGCACGCTTTTTCAAAGATGAACTGCAGTGTACCGATGCTTTGTACTTAGATGGCGTTGTTTCAGCTATTTATGCAGAAGACCTGAAAATCAATAGCCAAACCACCGTTTTAGGCCCGATGCTAGGCATTACCGCCCAACCTTAGTTTTGCGCCACAGCCGCCAACAATAAAATAGAGCACCCACCAATTTATTCAATCAAGCCGTTACCTGATGCAACGCCTTACCTCAAAGTTTTGTTTATACTTGAGGATTAAGCTTATTAAAGGTCTAACAGCGCATGCTGGTTTTGCTTATCGAAGATCATCGTTTCCTCGCGGAAACGATTATGGATTATCTCAGCAGTGAAGCCATCGAGGTGGACTATGCTGCCACGGGTTTACAGGGTGTAGAACTTGCCACGCGGCAGTCATATGACGCCTTGATTTTGGATATTAATTTGCCAGATATAGATGGTTTTACGGTGTGTCAGCGTTTGCGCCAACACTACCATTTGGATTTGCCGGTTTTAATGCTCACGGCGCGTGATGAATTAGCGGATCGGCTGCAAGGTTTTGCCCAAGGCGCGGATGATTATTTGGTCAAGCCCTTTGCCAATCAGGAATTGGTGGCACGCTTGCAAGCCTTAGTCAAACGCAAGCGTGGGCAAGTGGTGAATAAGCGGATTAGTTTGGGCGATTTGACGGTGGATACCAGCACCCAGCAAGTGTGGCGTGCCGAACAGGAAGTGATGGTCTCACCCACGGGTTTTAAGATTCTGCGTATTCTCATGCGCGAAGCACCGGCGATTGTGTTGCGCGAGGCTTTGCAACATGAGGTATGGGGCGCGGATATTCCCGATACCGATTCGCTACGCAGCCATGTCTATAATCTGCGTAAAGCCTTAAACCAGCCTAATCAACCCGAATTGATTCACACCCTAAAAGGCATTGGTTTTAAGCTGACTAACTAACCAACTGCACGCGCACGCTCGTCCCTTGCCCGACTAAGCTGCTCATGATGAGTTGCCAGCCATAGCGCTCACACAAACGGCGCACAATATCCAAGCCTAAACCATAACCATCATTGCCCGTATGTACGCGCTGAAACGCTTGTTGCGCCAGCTCCAACTGCTCCGCATTCATGCCCATGCCGGTATCGCGCACTTCCACCGCATTACCCTCAATCAACACCGTCACCGAACCTTGGCGGGTATAATTGCAAGCATTACGCATTAAATTGCCCAACACTATCGCTAAGGCTTGGCTTGGTGCATGAATACTCAAGCGTTGGCGCTCGATACACAACAATTTAATGTGCTGATCACTATTATGGGTTTGCTCGACTTGAGTGATTAACAGCTTAACGACATCATTCACCGACAGGGTTTCTTGTTGTGCCTGTTGGTTTTCTTCGCGGGCAAGTAGCAGCAAGGTTTCAATCAAGGATTGCATATCGCGAGTGGTGACTTGCATACGCTCCAAAGCGCGTTGCTGCAAAGGTAAGTGCGCTTGCTTTTGCAATAATTCCAGCGAGCCACGAATCACCGCCAACGGGGTACGTAATTCATGGCTCACATCGCGAGTAAATTCACGTTCACGGGTGAGTTGCTGTTGCAAACGTGTGGTAAATTCCTGCAAAGATTGCGCCAGAATCCGCACCTCATCATTCACGCCGACTTGGGTATATTCATCCAATTGCAAATCGGCGAAATCATGCTTTTTGCCATCAAAACTACGCATGGTTTGCGCCAACGACACCAACGGCGACAAGGTACGGCGCGATAAGCGATACGCTACCCAAGCGGATAAATAAATCACCATTAGCGCTAAACTCAAGGGCACTACCCCAAAATAGAAGGATAATTTCCCCACGCTATTTTCATCGAATACCAAAAATAAGCGCTGATTGCCTTTATCTTCCACATATACCAAAGGCTTAGCGGTGCCGATTGTCACCCGCTCATAACCCGGCTGCATGGCGCGTAATTCGGTGGGGACTTGGCTCATATCAGCATTTTTTGCCAAATAGCCGCGCAAATTATCGGTATTCGGGGTGGGATGCTGTGGGTCTTGCGCTGCCCATGTCCAGTAATGCACCGCCTCACTTTCGAGTGCAGTTTTCACCATCACGCTTTCCACAATCCACGCCGCTGTATACACCCCCAGCACAGTAATCACGCTAATAAACAGCATTTGCAGCACAAATACACGAATTAGCTTTTGATAAATCCCATTAGGCTGTGCCATTTAAAAAATCTCATCCCGTATCCCGTCTTCACGTTAGTTTGACATTGACCTTGCTAGTTTATCCAGTATCACGCCCACCGTTGGAGCTTGGCTATGCTGCCGGATATATTACAACGCTTTACTGAGGTTTATACCCACCTGCAAAAGGGACAACTCGATGCCCTAAAAACGGTGTATAGCCCAACCATTGAGTTCCAAGACCCACTGCATCAAGTGCAAGGTTATCCGGCTTTTGAAGCTTACTTTACGGCACTTTATAGCAATTTACAGTCGTGCAACTTTGCGATTAACAACTTGTTTTATCAAGATAATCAAGCCTGTGTGATTTGGACGATGACCTTTGTGCATCCGCATTTAAATAGTGGACAAGCCGTTAACGTGGAAGGGGCTAGTCATTTGCAATTTAGCGAACACTATATTGAAAAACACCGCGATTACACTGACTTAGGACAAATGCTATATGAGCATATTCCGGTGTTAGGCGGTTTAATTCGTAGTGTTAAAAAGCGGGCGGCAGCATGAAAACGGTACTCATCACCGGAGCCAGCTCTGGTATTGGTCAACAACTTGCCCTCGATTACCTCAAAGACGGCTGGAAAGTCATAGCCTGTGGACGCAATCCTGCCAAACTCGCGGCTTTAAAACAGCAAGCCCCCAATCCTAGCCAGTTACAAACCTTGGCCTTTGATATTACCGAGCGTCAGGCCGTCCTAGTGGAAGGACAAAGCCTCAACCAAAGTCTTGATCTAGTGATCCTAAACGCCGGAACTAGCATTTATATCGACGACGCTAAGCACTTCGATAGTGAGCGCTTTACCCGTTTAATGCAGACCAATTTACTTGGTGTCGGTCATTGTTTGGAAGCATTTACGCGCCATATTCCGCAAGGTGGACAATTGGCTTTAGTGGGTTCGAGTGCTTACCTATTCCCCTTTACTCGTGCCGAAGCTTATGGGGCGAGTAAAGCTGCGATTGCGTATTTGGCACAAAGTCTGACGCTGGATTTAAAGCAGCACCAAATCAGTGTGAGCCTAATCACCCCCGGATTTGTCGAAACCCCACTCACTAATCAAAACGATTTCTCCATGCCCATGCGGATTCCAGTGACTAAAGCGGCGGCGGATATTCGTCAGGGTTTGGCGAAACGTAAAGCCTTGATCAGCACACCCGCGAGCTTTGTGTTTGGTTTGCGCTTATTAAACCGTTTGCCGTATAGCGTGCAGCTGTGGCTGGCGCAAAGGTTGGTGCGTTGATGAAGATTGCGATTGTGGGTTCGGGGATTTCGGGTTTGGTGTGCGGCTATTTATTAAGTCGCGAGCATGAAGTACAAGTATTTGAAGCCAATCACTATATTGGCGGACACACTGCTACCATTGATGTGAATGTCAATGGCAAAGCGTGGGCGATTGACACTGGATTTATTGTGTTTAATGACCGCACTTACCCACATTTTCAGCGCTTTTTGGATGAATTGGGTGTGCCGTATCAGCCCACCGAAATGAGTTTTAGCGTGACCCATGCACAAAGCGGTTTGGTGTATAACGGCAACTCTTTGGACAGCCTCTTTGCTCAACGCTCTAACCTGTGGAATCCGCGTTTTTATGGGTTGTTGGCGCAGATTATGCGCTTTAATCAACGCTGCAAAGCCCTAGCTGTGCAAGGTATACCCAGCGATTTAACTTTGGGTGAGTTTCTCCAGCAAAATCGTTTTAGTGAGTTTTTTGCTCAAAACTATATTTTGCCCATGGGCGCTGCGATTTGGTCAGCGAGTTTGGGGGAGATTAAAGGCTTTCCACTGAAATTTTTTATTCAATTTTTCCACAATCACGGCCTACTCAATATTCAAGATCGCCCGCAGTGGTACACGATTATGGGTGGCTCTAAGCAATATATTCCCTATTTCACGAGTAAGTTTGCCCAGCAAATTCATCTGAATACGCCCGTGAAAGCGATTAAGCGTAATGAGCATGGCGTGCAAGTCAGCACCGAACACGGCACACAAGACTTTGATGAAGTGATCTTGGCCTGTCATAGCGATCAAGCGTTGCAGCTTCTGAATGATGCGAGTGCGCAAGAAAAAACCATTTTAAGCGCTATACCCTACCGCGAAAATGAAGTGGTATTGCATCATGATGAACGCCTATTACCCGCGATTCCCAAAGCCCGTGCTAGTTGGAATTATCACTTGAGTCAGTCCACCACTCAGCCCGCGACCGTCACTTATAGCATGAATATTTTGCAAAATTTGCCTGCCGATGCGCCGCAATTTTGTGTGACTTTAAACAATACGGCGGCGATTGATCCCAGCAAAATCTTGGGCGAATACCGTTATAGCCATCCGGTGTTTAGTCAGAGCATGGTCGAGGCACAAAGCCGTCGTGCTGAGATTTGCGGGCAAAATCACACCCATTTTTGCGGCGCATATTGGTATAACGGCTTCCACGAAGATGGGGTCAGAAGCGCGGTGGAAGTCTGCCAACGCTTAGGAGTGCAGGTATGAACACCCTGAATAGTTGCTTGTATAGCGGTGTAGTCGGTCATTGTCGCTATAAGCCCACTCTGCATCGGTTTCGCTACTCGATTTTTCTGTTTGCCTTGGATTTGGACGAGCTGAATAGCCTGCCGAATTTAGGCTGGTGGTTTAAGATCAAACGCACAGCACTCATGAGCTTTCGCCCTAGCGATTATTTGGATCATCAGGCCGAGCTCACGCGCCAGACCGTGTGGCACAAAGTGGCAAGTTTGGGCGGCGAATTACTCGATGGCCAAGTAATTTTTGTCGGGCAAGTGCGCTGTTTAGGCTTTTACTTTAGCCCAGTGAATTTCTATTACTGCCACGAAGCGAATGGCGAATTGCGTTATTTACTCGCCGAAGTCAGCAATACCCCGTGGAATGAACGCCACTGCTATTTGATTGATGCACATACTCAAGCGCCCATTCCTAAAGCCTTTCATGTATCGCCGTTTATGGATTTGAACATGACTTATCACTGGCGCTTTAGCCCGTTAGAGGATGTTTTAAATTTGCAAATCACCAACCAAGCTGAAGAACGCTTATTCAATGCAGCGATGCGTTTGGACAGAAAACCGCTCACTAAAGCTGAATTACGCGCGCAATGGCTACGCATACCCGCCATGACTCTCAAAACGGTGGTGAGCATTTATTGGCAAGCCCTAAAACTCTATTGGAAAAAAGTCCCGTATGTGCCGCATTCCACGTCGCATAAGGAGAGTAATGTATGACTAGTTCAAACACAGTTAAACTCACAAAAAGCCGCTCAATTAGCTCAGTAAGCTTTGCTAAATCATTGTTTTTAAAGCTACTTGCTAAACTTGATTATGGTTATTTAACCCTGCAAGACCCTGAAGGGCTTTATACCTTTGGCGACCCACAACATAGCTTGCAAGCGCATCTTACCGTGCATGACACCAGCGGCTATGCACGGGTATTGTGGGGTGGCGGCACGATTGCAGCAGGCGAAACTTATATTGAGGGTATTTGGGATACGCCGGATTTAACCAAAGTGATTCGGGTGTTGGTGCGCAATCAGCACATGATTGATCAACTGGATCATGGCTTTTCGTTTTTAAGCCAAATTGGACATCGCCTTGCCCATGCGCTGCGCCCCAATTCCAAAGCAGGCGCCAAGAAAAATATTGTCGCGCACTACGACCTTGGCAATGAGTTTTATAAGCTGTTTTTGGATGAAACCATGCTGTATTCCAGCGCGGTGTTTCCAAGCCCGACTAGCAGCTTGCACGAAGCGCAATTACATAAATTGCACTTAATTTGCGAGCGCTTGCAATTAAAAAAAGGCGACACACTACTGGAAATCGGTACAGGTTGGGGAGCACTAGCGGTATACGCGGCGGAGCATTATCAAGCGAAAGTCACCACCACCACCATTTCCGAAGCGCAATATGCTTATGTACAGCAGCTGATTCAAGACAAAGGTTTAGCGCAGCAAATCACACTATTAAAGCAAGACTATCGTGAGTTAACTGGGCAATACGACAAACTAGTTTCAATTGAAATGATCGAAGCAGTCGGACATCAACACTTGCCGCAATTTTTTAGGCAATGTAATAAGCTGCTGAAACCCAATGGACGCATGCTGTTACAAGCCATTACCATTAGCGACCAGCGCTATGAGCGCTACTGCAAACAAGCCGATTTTATTCAACGCTATATTTTCCCCGGCGGCTTTCTACCCTCGATTACCGTAATGAGTGAGCATTTCACTAAGTATAGCGACATGAAAATCAGCAGCTTAGATGATATAGGCTTAGATTATGCGCTGACTTTGAAATACTGGTCGCAAGCCCTACAAGCCAAGCAAGATCAATTGTCAGGTTTGGGATTGGATCATCAATTTTATCGCCTGTGGCAATTTTATCTTCATTACTGTGCAGGCGGCTTTAAAGAGCGCTTGATCAGTACTGTCCATTTAACCGCTGACAAACCGTTGTACTATGATCAAACATCCGCTGCTTATTACTCTGATTGATGTCGCACTCTTTCAAGCGATTTGGTGGGGTGCGGCACTGTGGGGTAACGCGGCTTTAGTGTGGCTCATACTATTGTTGGGTGTGCATTTGGTGTTGCTGCATCAAGCCCCTAAGCGTGATGTCTTGGCGCTGTGCCTGATTGCGCCTGTGGGTTGGGGCATTGATTTAAGTTTACAAGCCTTGGGGTTTTGGGATTTGCATAGCCAGTTACCACTTTGGCTGCTGGTGATATGGGCAGGCTTTGTGTTGAGCTTGTTTTATAGCTTGGCGTGGCTGCAAAAATTTAAACCGATTTACCAAGCTTTAATTGGAGGTCTAGCAGGCAGCTTAAGTTATTTTGCGGGTGCTAAGTTGGGAGCTTTAAGCTTTAATTATTCACTATTTTTCTCATTTTTATTAGTATGGATCATTTGGATAGTATTGCTGCCTCTATTAGTACATTGTGTATATTTATTTAAAAAATAAAACGCATAACTAATACAAGTTGCAATAATATTCATTTCATCGACCAATTCTTGCCTTTAATCGAACTTTCTTATATTTTGTAACAAATTACCTCTCACCACTGACATTCAAACACAAAAATAAGGGAGTATGTTTATGCGAGCTTTTCTACCAGTTCTTTTATTCGCATCCTCAAGTTTGGTTATCACTACTCCAGCCGTAGCGACGGCTGAATTACAAGTAATTCCTATAGTTAAGCTCAAATCTGCTCCCTTAACTGATGGTTCAGGCGAAGAATGGAAGGAAATACCTAGCGTTGAAATTCCTTTGGTTTATCTTGGTAAACCTGACCTAGTGAAAACGGTCTCAGTCAAAGCAGGTGTCTACGCTGACGAAGTTTATTTTTATAGTGAATGGGAAGATAGCACTGAAGATACCCTGCATAAGCCGAATGTTTGGAACGAAGCTAAGCAGAAATATGTAGAAGGTTCGCAACGTGAAGACCGCTTTGCTTTGGAATTTGCCATGCAGGGGGATTACGACGCGAACTGGTTTTCTGGCAAAGAATTTAAAGCCGATATGTGGAATTGGAAAGCGGGACGCACCAATCCGATTAATATTAGCCATGACAAAATGACCATCATTAGTCGGCAAGTTTTAGCTGAATCCTATAAAGGTATCTTGCCCGATGGTAGTCCTATTTATATCCAGCGCCCCAATGACTCAGGCGAAGAGCCTTATGAAGCCAAGCGCTATTTTAAAAAGCAGCAAGACTTGATGCCCAAATATATGCCACGCGAACAGCTCCCTAAAGGTACTGATGATATTAAAGCCAAAGGGCTCTGGAAGGATGGAAAATGGCATCTAGAACAAAACCGTAAATTAGATACGCATCAGGCCGATGATGTCCGGTTTACACTCGATAGCCCAGTTAAAGGGGCGATTGCTGTATTTGATCACGATGACAATGAACGCCATTACATCTCGCAAACTTTGTTATTTCAATTTTAGTGTGAGCGATAGACCAGTCTAATGCGTATTTTCAGCAATCTGCGTTTGCTGCAACTTATTGATAGCACGCTCTTGCTTACACTACTGAGCGTGATAGCGCTATTACTGTGGTTTAGCCTCAGTAATTTATCGACTAAAGCTCAACAAAATCAACAAGAAGCTGCAAGAGCAATGCAAAGTGCCTATACAGCCGTTCAACAGCAAATGCAATTAGAAGAGCTGATTGATAAGCAGCGTAAAGCCTATGATGCTTTGGATGATGAGTTTTTCCGTTTTGCCAGAAACCCGAATAGTGATCGCAGTAACTTACCTGTATTGCATGCTTTGTCTGATAATTTGAAAGCACAAAGCAACGAGCTATTACAAGCTTGGCCTAAAACATCCGATCCACAATTGAAGATTCAATTTGAAGAATTCACAGGGATTATGACCAGTCTGATTGACGAATTGGAATCCCTATCGCCCGGCCATTGGCAGCAACTAGCACGTGATGCTCATGATACAGCGTACAATGCAAAAAACTTGATAGAGCAATTAGCGGCAGTGGATAACCAAGTTGGTTTTCAAGTGATGGCGACGATTCAAGAGTCTATTCAAAACACTACTAGCAGTACCTTTCAAATGTCTGCGCAACTAGACATCATCAAATACCAAGCTTTGCTATCGGCCATTTTTATCATTGCTGGCTTATTGGCTAGCCGCTTTTATTTTTCCAGCCATTTCAAGCAATTTATTCAAACAGCACGCTCTGCTCAAACGGTTGCCGAAGAAGCCGTTAATACCAAAACACGCTTCCTAGCTACGATGAGCCACGAAATTCGTACACCGATGAATGGAGTAATCGGCATGACGCGTTTGCTCATGAATACACCGATGAGCAAAAAGCAATCCGAATTTGTGGAAAGCATTTATCTCAGCGGGGAGCATCTGCTGACTGTCATCAATGATGTCTTGGACTTTTCTAAAATTGAAGCGGGCAAGCTTGACCTAAAGCGTGAGCCTGTCGAGCTACGAGCTTGCATTGAAGATGTGTTTAATTTACTTAGCTCGAAAGCTTTAGAGAAAAATTTAGAGCTGGCTTATGCGGTTGCTCCCACTATTCCCTTATTTATCGAAGGCGATGTAGCACGTTTACGCCAAATACTCACCAATTTAGTCGGCAATGCTATTAAATTCACTCCACAAGGCGAAATTTCTGTCTTTGTAACCGTCAACAACCAGCATAATGCTGATTATGAGCTTGAATTTGAAATCTGTGACACTGGTTTTGGCATTCCTGCAGATCGCTTAGAAAACATCTTTGAATCCTTTAGCCAAGCGGATAATGCCTTGACTATCCAAGGTGAAGGCACAGGTTTAGGCTTAGCGATTTCTCGGCGCTTAGTCGAAATGATGCAAGGTACCATCTGGGCTGAGAGTGCACTCGGCGTTGGCAGTCGTTTTCATTTCACCCTAAAAACCCAGAAGGCAGAAGGTAAACTTAAACCCTTCCTTTATCCCAACATCCCAAAAATCATCGGTAAGCGGATTCTGATTATTGAAAACAACCCTGCACACCAACAAGCACTGCAAAACTTCTGCTCAGCTTGGGGCGCGGTTACTCAAGCTTGTACTACTAGCAATGAGGCAATTAGCTTGCTAGCTTCAGGTCATACTTATGATATTGGCTTGGTGGATAGCAGGCTACCGAACGCAGCTGCCTTAGATTTCGGACGCTATGTACGTAACCATTATAATCTTCAAGACTTTCCACTGATTCTCATTGCCCCCCCCAATGACCCGCATCCAAAAGAAACAGTGCGTGAATTGTTTAATCTCTATCTGACTAAACCGATTACTCGCAGCCGTTTGTTTGATAGCTTGATGACCGTTCTCGGTGAGCTTAATTTAGTCACGCCCCGTAAAGAACAAACCCCACTTAAACTGGGTGAACGTTTGCCCTTATCCATTTTATTGGCGGAAGACAATCCCATTAACCAGATCGTTGCCAGCTCGATTCTCGATGAAATGGCTTATAAGGTAGACATTGCCGAAAATGGCCGTCAGGCTATCGAAGCTTTGCGCAACCAGCCTTTCGATGTGATTTTCATGGATATGCAGATGCCCGAATTGGATGGGCTATCGGCTACCCGCTTGATTCGTGCTGAATTCCCAGCCAATCGCCAGCCGATTATCATTGCCATGACCGCCAATGCGATGGAAAGTGATAAACAAGCCTGCTTAGCTGCCGGGATGAATGACTACATCAGCAAACCCATCTTGCCCGAAGCGATTGAAGCAGCCCTTGAGCGTTGGTGCTCAGCTCCAAATAAAAACCAAGAACAACTAACTTATGCAAATCTTAGCCACTGAAACTTTAAAGCAATTACCTGCTGCAATCCTACCGCGCTTGATTGCTATTTTTACCTCTACTACGCCTGAATTACTGGTTGAAATTCAACAGGCTGCTACTAAAGATGACTTACCTGGCATGGCTCAAGCAGCGCATAAACTAAAAGGCTCTTGTGTAAGTTTAGGTGCTGAGAAAATGGCCGATCTTTGCAAAACACTACAGGATAAAGGTGAAGCTAATGATGAGGTTGATGTTCAGGGTTATATTGCAGAATTAAATAATCTCTACCCAGCAACGCTAGCAGCGATGCAAAATGTATAACTAACAAATCCTCGGCAACTGCTTCCCCAACAACATATCCAATAACCGATCCCACCAAATCCGTTATTCAGCAATACCCTCCCATTCTCCGCCTCCAAGATGTGCTTGCATCACCGTCAGTACTGCAGCAGCATAATCAGGTGGAACCACCATCCGTGAAGATATGATGTCGCGGTAATCCTTGGTCAGTACCATGATTAGTGGCTAGCGCGCTTTTAAGGGTCAAAGCAAAGTAGATGATGGAGACTAGTCTGCTTAAATTTAGTTGATCTTTGATTTTAACCCGACTAAGGTCAGGTTTCTTTTTTTAGCCGAATTTGCTCTGGCCTATGCTCGCACTTAACCCCAATAATATTTACTTTGTTACGCTTGGTAGTACAGCAATCTTAGCGCTACTGATCACCCTACCTATTGTTTCTAAATGGAAAATTCCAAACCCGAGCTTTTCTTTGGTACGCGCCTTAGCAACCTTTGCTGCGGTTTGGCTGCTGTGGGCTAAATTATCTGGCGACGTCAACCTTGAAGAAATGGCAGCACAAGCCGTCTATGTTCAAGTGGGTACTTTTAAATATCTAAGCCTGCAATTCACCCTAGATGTGCAGAAAAATTGGCTCGCTAGCGCTCAGTTAGAATTAACCAGCTTACTGCTTACTTTAGTCGCGACTTTTATGGCCGCTTTGGGGATTAGCTTTATTTTAAGTAGGCTAGCTAAGATTAGTGATCGGCGGCATTGAGCTTTCGATAAATTTTCCTGTAACTACCCTTAAGCACAATTAGTCAAGCGCCTCAGATTTGCGTATCATTGCCCCCTCACAAATTGCTGACGGCCCCAAGCGGACACCACACCATGGCATTTAACACAATCGAAGAAATTCTTGCGGATTTAGCAGCAGGCAAAATGGTCGTCATCGTCGATGATGAAGATCGCGAAAATGAAGGCGATCTACTCATGCTGGCTTCCATGACTCGCCCCGAAGATATTAACTTTATGGTGAAGGAAGGCCGTGGCTTGGTTTGCCTCACGCTCACCCGCGAACGCTGCAAACAGCTCAACTTGCCCTTGATGAATGCGGCTACCGATGAAGCGCATCGTACCAATTTCACTATTTCTATTGAAGCCGCTGAAGGTGTCACCACCGGTATTTCTGCTTATGACCGGGCGCATACGATTCGCACCGCCGTAGCACCAAATGCACAACCTTCCGATATTGAGCAGCCGGGGCATATTTTCCCGATCATGGCTCAACCGGGTGGCGTTTTAACCCGCGCAGGGCATACTGAAGCGGGTTGTGATCTAGCACGCTTAGCAGGATTCGAACCTGCCGCGGTGATTGTCGAGATTTTAAATGAAGATGGCACGATGGCGCGCCGCCCTGATTTGGAAATTTTCGCGGCTAAGCACAGCTTGAAAATGGGTTCGATTGAAGACTTGATTCGCTATCGAGTACAAAATGAAAAAACCGTTGAGCCTATCTATGAGCGTGTGGTGAATACCGAAGCCGGTGAATTTAAACTGCATGCTTATAAAGAGCTAGGGCGCTCGAATATTCATCTAGCGCTTGTTAAAGGCGAAGTCAGCCCTGAGCAGCCGGTTTTGGTACGGGTGCACCTTGAAAATGAACTCTGCGATTTATTAGCGCTCAAAGAGCCTCATTGTGGTTGGCCACTGCGTGATGCGATGCAACGGGTGGCGGATGAAGGTGCTGGAGTGATTATTATTCTGCGCGAACCCAATAATAATAACCAAGATATGCTGAATCGCTTAAAAGCGTTTGAATCTCAACCGATTGTGCAGGACAATACGCCCTCTTCGCCTGCTGACCTCAAAACTTATGGCATAGGCGCGCAAATTCTCGCTGATTTAGGCGTACAAAAGATGCGTGTAATGAGTGCTCCAAAGCGTTTCTTAGGGATTGCAGGCTTCGGTTTAGAAGTTGTTGATTACGTTCACAATTGAGTTCAACTGACTCTTTGAATTCAAGGATTAAAGGTTTGGCATGACAGGCATTAAAGTGACTGAAGGTGATTTTACCCCACAAAAAGCGCGTTACGGCATTGCTGTGGCTCGTTTTAATGGTTTTATTGTGGAAAGTTTATTAGCCGGTGCGCTAGATACTTTAAAACGCCACAGTATTGAAGCAGATGATATCGAAATTGTGCGCGTCCCCGGTGCTTACGAGTTACCGGTCGTAGTGCAATCGATGGCCGTGAATGGCGACTATGATGCGATTATTGCCCTCGGCGCAGTGATTCGTGGCAGCACCGCCCATTTCGATTATGTAGCCGGTGAAGCCGCTAAAGGCCTAGCTTCGGTCGGCTTAGCCCATGATATTCCCGTGATTTTTGGGGTATTAACCACCGATACGATTGAGCAGGCGATTGAACGTGCGGGCACGAAAGCAGGCAATAAAGGCGCTGAATCTGCCTTAACTGCTATCGAAATGGTGTCTTTGTTAAATAAGCTGCGTGCCTGAAATGTCTAAAAAGCCTTCTCGTAGACCGCTAAATGAAATGCAGCAGCTGATTGCTAAACGTCGTGTTGCGCGCCGCTTAGCGATGATTGGTACTTATCAATGGCTGATGACTGGCAATACCTTTGAGGAGATTTATTTGAATTTCCAACAAGACCTTGAGCTAGCAGAGGATTTTCGGAAATGTGATGCCGCTTTTTTCCATAAAATGCTGCGTTGGTCGATTGAAAATACCGAACAATTAGAAACTCTCTTAAATCCGCATTTAGATCGCAAGCTGTCGCAAGTTGACATGATTGAGCACGCTGTCATGCGCATTGCGACTTGCGAACTGATCAATAACCCCGAGACACCTTATAAAGTGATCGTGAATGAATCTGTCAATCTCACCAAAAAATTTGGTGCTGAACAGGCGCATAAATTTGTGAACGGAATTTTAGACAAAGTAGCTAGTCAAACTCGCCCAGAAGAGTTTAGGGCTAGCCATTCATCCGCTTTAACTTGACCACTGATTAAACTCTTCGTTTTTTATCCACCTATTATCGACTAAACCATGTTCTATTTCAGTTAGGGCTTACAATTAAATTGTCCTAAAAGAACAATAAGGAGCTATTAATGCAACACACAGATCAAGAAGAAGGCCAACAGCGCCCATTAGTTTACACCCACAAATCGACTTGCCATGTTGAAGAGCATGCCCCACAAGCCGGTAGCCACGACAGTTTGCCCCTAGTTTATACCTGCACTTTAAAATTCAATACACGTAAGCAACAAGTCGGTAAACTAGCGGCGAATACTCAGCAACAAGGCTAATTAGCACCTATTTATCATGCAGCAATACCTTGATTTAATGCGCCATGTGCGCGACCAAGGTTGCCAAAAAGGAGACCGCACAGGTACAGGCACTGTGTCGGTCTTCGGCCACCAAATGCGGTTTGATCTCACCGAAAGCTTTCCCCTGCTCACGACTAAACGCTTACATCTGCGCTCAATTATTTATGAATTACTCTGGTTTTTGCAGGGTGAGACCAATATTCGCTACCTGAAAGAAAACGGTGTGAGTATTTGGGACGAATGGGCAGATAACAATGGTGAGCTTGGCCCTGTCTACGGTTATCAATGGCGCTCATGGCCGACTGCAGATGGTCAACATCTGGATCAAATCAGCCAAGTGATCGAGCAACTGAAGAAAACGCCAGATTCACGGCGGATGATCGTGAGTGCTTGGAATGTAGCAGACCTTGAGAAGATGGCTTTGCCGCCTTGTCATGCCCTCTTCCAGTTTTATGTCGCGGATGGCAAGCTCTCCTGCCAACTCTATCAGCGCAGTGCAGATATTTTCTTAGGTGTGCCCTTTAATATCGCCTCTTACGCTTTATTAACTTTGATGGTCGCACAAGTTACTGGCTTAAAACCGGGTGAATTTATTCATACGCTGGGTGATGCACATTTATATTTGAATCATTTAGAGCAAACTGAGCAGCAATTAGCACGCGAACCTTATCAACTGCCACAAATGAAATTAAATCCGGCAGTCACTTCCATTTTTGATTTTAAATACGAAGATTTTGAATTAGTCAATTACCAATTCCATCCTCATATTAAAGCACCTGTAGCGGTTTAAGCATGCAGGCTGAAACTTTAGCGGCGTTTATTCCGACCTTTTTTTTCGTCTCAGTCACGCCCGGTTTTTGTATGACTTTAGCTTTGACTCTCGGCATGTCGATTGGTTTAAAACGCAGTCTGCCGATGATGTGGGGCGAGTTATTAGGTGTCGGCTTAGTTGCGACTTTAGGTATTCTGGGCATCGCAGCGGTGGCACTGCAATTTCCTACGGTTTTCTTAGTGTTCAAAATTTTAGGCGGCCTGTATTTAGCTTGGATTGGTCTAGAAATGTGGCGCTCTCGTGGAAGTTTAGCTATCCCTGAAACACCAGACGCAACGATCTCTATTCAACCTTGGGATTTAGCAATGCGCGGTTTTATCACGGCGGTGTCGAATCCTAAAGGTTGGGCATTTTTATTATCTTTGCTCCCGCCCTTTATTGATCATAGCCGCCCGCTGGGTTGGCAATTAGTGATGATGCTCAGCATAGTCTTGAGCATGGAATTTGGCTGCTTATTAGCCTATGCCAGCGGCGGGCAAGCCTTACGCCACTTGCTCCTCAAGCAAGGTAATGTACGCATGATCAACCGAATTACCGGTACGCTGATGATTGCTATTGGGATTTGGCTGATTCTCGGCTGAAATTTGCTTATACTTAGCAGCCCTGAGTTTAAGTACACCTGAGTTTTTATGTTCCTTGACGAGTTTCATAGTGCCGAAGGCCATACGCTGCGGATTAGCGCCCAACAAGCCAGCCGCTTTGCCAAAGAAATTGCTGACGATTTTAATCCGATCCACAATCCTGACGCACAACGCTTCTGTGTACCCGGCGATTTATTATTCTCTTTAGTCCTTGCTAACTACGGCCTTAGCCCGAAAATGACTTTTATTTTCAAAGGCATGGTCGGCGATAATGACCTGTTAGATTTTAGTCCAAGCGATGCCCCTGAAATTAATATCAGTAATGGCGCGGATAAGATCTATTTGCGGGTGGAGCGTGAGGGTGAAATTCATAAAGACCCTGAACTCGCTGAAACCTTAAGCCGCAATTATGTCGCTTTTTCTGGACATAATTATCCCTATACCATTCAACCGCTACTGACTTCGCAAAATGTGATGCTCAACCCAGAGCGTCCTTTAGTGATTTATGAGCGTATGCTGTTTGAATTAGATACTTTAGCTATTCAAAATCCGGTACTTGAAGCCAAACAAGCTGAATTAGTCGTGAATGGCAAACGCGGCGAAGTGAATTTGAATTTCGCGATTAAATCCGAAGGCACTGTGGTCGGACACGGCTTTAAGCGCCTATTGGTGAGCGGCTTAATCCCACATGATGATGCGGTCGCTGAGAAACTAGTTGCCACTTACTTAGCTTTAAAAACGAATTATTGTCCAAGCATTTAACACCGATGCTTGAACCTTTAATACTGAAAGTTACCTTGCCAAGGTCGCGCTCAGCCCTATCAAGACTAAGGACGTTAGTAGCCACATCAAAATCACATATTTAAGATTCCAGCGAAACGCATCGCGCCCAGCAACTCCAAATTGCCCATGCAGCATCACATTCGTGCCGGAAATAGGATTGGCGACTACACCTAAACTCCACATGGAGAGAAATAAAACCGCTAACAATTCTAGGTTAGGCTGCAAGGGCAACACTAAAGGGCCAATCACTGCCACACTAATAATCGGATGCACACCAATCATCGAGATCAGAATCGCAGCGCCTAATAAGAGTGCGGCCTCTACACCCGTAAATTGCTTTAAAATTTGAAACTCACCGACAGTTGAGAGTGTAGTTTGTAAGCCCAAGGTTAAAACGCCTGCGCCTAAAAACAAAGCTAGCTCCCGCGCCATTCGCGGCGCTGCAGAAACAAGATGCTGACGGAAACTAGGCCAAGCGGTTTGTCGATTGCGCATTAATAGGACAATAAACACTAAAGCAATCGAGCTTGTTGAGACTAAAGCCAAGATACTAATTGCTGGCAACAGTAAATGCAGGCCAATTACCAAAGCAGCCAAACTAGCGGGTATCAGCAAACTGCGAAGATGCATTGGGTAACCGGGAAAATCACTGACTTTATGCAAACCCCAACCACCCGCTAATACGGTAATCAGGCTTAAAGATAACAGAGTCAAAATCAAACCATAAGCCATCACTTGCAGTAATTGCGCACCCGGCGCATAGGTAAGTGCTACCCCCATCGCTGCAAAAAACGGCGACCACAAAGCCGCCGCAGAAAATGCTTGTCCCATTAAAGTCACCGTATCGCGGCGCAATAAACCTTGATCGTAATAGCGCCCCGCTACTAACACTAAAATCGAAAGATTAATTATTGCGCCTAAAACGTGAGTACCCAACATCGTTTTAATAAAGGCTAGCCGCCCACGCGGTAGTTCGCCCGCTTCTGCTGCGGGCAGTGCCACTAGCCGCAGAAAGCTCACGCTATACAGCATCACTAGCAGGCTATTATTTTGCACGAGCAAATTAGGAATAGAGATGGAAGTACTCTGACTAGTTCCCCAAATTAACAGCAAGCCGCCTATTCCAGCTAAGACCAAAAATTGAATAAAGTTGCGCCACGGTGTAAAACTGAAAAGCAGTGCTAAACTTATCCAGCCGCATAAGCCGCTAAGCCAAGCGGGAAGACTTGGCTCAGCAATATGCAGGAAATTGAAAATCGCCATCAACGCCAGCAAGAGGCTGGCGCTTAATTTTGACACCGATTATTCCCACTCAATCGTCGCAGGCGGCTTGCCAGAAACATCATAAACCACCCGCGAAATACCTTTGATTTCATTGATAATCCGGCGTGAGACTAAATCGAGAAACTCATAAGGCAAATGCGCCCAGCGTGCTGTCATGAAATCAATCGTTTCAACCGCACGTAAAGCAATTACATAATCGTAGCAGCGCCCGTCACCCATCACGCCCACTGATTTCACTGGCAAGAACACAGCAAAAGCCTGCGACGTCTTATCGTATAAATCATGGCGATACAGTTCTTGGATGAAAATAGCATCAGCTAACCGCAGCAGATCAGCGAATTCTTTCTTCACTTCCCCAAGGATACGCACGCCTAAACCAGGACCTGGGAAGGGGTGGCGATAGACCATTTCATGCGGCAAACCCAGCTCGACACCCATCACACGCACTTCGTCTTTGAACAATTCGCGTAAAGGCTCGACCAGTTTCAGCTTCATATTTTCTGGCAAACCGCCCACATTGTGATGCGATTTAATCACATGCGCCTTGCCCGTTTTGCTGCCTGCTGATTCGATCACATCGGGATAAATCGTCCCTTGCGCTAGCCATTTTGCATTGCTGAGCTTTTGTGATTCTTCGTCAAAAATTTCGACGAATAAGCGGCCAATAATTTTGCGCTTTTTCTCTGGATCAGTTTCGCCGGCTAAAGCCGTTAGAAAACGCTGTTCAGCATTGACGCGAATCACTTTAACGCCCATGTGTTGGGCAAAAGTGGCCATCACTTGATCGCCTTCTTGATGGCGCAATAAACCAGTATCGACAAACACACAGGTTAATTGTTCGCCAATCGCCTGATGCAACAGCGCAGCGACCACTGAAGAATCCACACCCCCAGATAGACCAAGAATGACTTCATCTTGGCCAACTTGCTCGCGTACCCGTTGAATGCTGTCATCAATAATATTCGCGGTCGTCCACAAACGTGCACAGCCACAAATATCGGCGACAAAACGCTCCAACAAACGCTTGCCTTGACGAGTATGGGTCACTTCAGGATGGAATTGCACCGCATAGAATTGACGCGTTTCATCGGCCATCCCAGCAATGGGCGCACCTTCCGAACTAGCCATCAGTTTAAAACCGGCGGGCATTTCGGTGACTTTATCGCCATGCGACATCCATACATCCAGCAGGCCGAAACCTTCTGCGCTCACATGATCTTCGATGCCTTGCAGCAATTGGGTATGACCGCGAGCGCGCACTTGCGCATAACCAAACTCGCGATGATCCGAATTTTCGACCTTACCACCGAGCTGCGCTGCCATTGTCTGCATGCCATAGCAAATACCTAAGACGGGTACGCCTAAGCTAAATACATTCGCCGGTGCAAATGGAGCATCACCCGCTGTGACTGACTCAGGTCCGCCTGAAAGGATAATGCCTTTCGCTCCAAAAGCCGCTACGTCTGCTTCGCTCACATCCCAAGGGTAAATTTCGCAATAGACGCCCACTTCGCGCACGCGACGCGCGATCAATTGAGTGTATTGCGCGCCGAAATCGAGGATTAAAATGCGTTGGGAATGAATATCTTGGCTCATAAATCAGTTCTCAAAAAAAAACCCCCTAACCGGGGAGTGAGCTTGTGTGGGTAAAAGTTTTAAGTACTGTTACCCACACACATAATGCTATTAAACGCGATAGTTCGGCGATTCTTTGGTGATAGTCACATCATGCACATGCGATTCGCGCATCCCTGCACTGGTGATGCGCATAAACTCTGGCTTGCTACGCATTTCATCTAAATTCGCACAACCGACATAGCCCATGCTAGCCCGTAAACCGCCCATCAACTGATGCACAATCGCCGACAAAGGGCCTTTATGTGGCACTCGACCTTCGATTCCTTCAGGGACTAATTTATCCACTGCATTTTCAGATTCTTGGAAATAGCGGTCGCTCGAACCCTGCGCCATTGCCCCTAAAGAACCCATGCCGCGATAAGATTTGTAAGAACGGCCTTGGAACAATTCCACTTCACCGGGTGCTTCATCCGTACCTGCGAACAAACCACCCAGCATGACTAGATGCGCACCTGCGGCTAAAGCTTTGGCAATATCGCCAGAGAAACGAATCCCACCATCAGCAATTAAAGGTACATCAGTATCTTTCAGCGCCGCAGCGACATTCATCACTGCGGTAATTTGCGGCACACCCACGCCTGCAACAATCCGGGTGGTACAAATCGAACCAGGGCCAATCCCGACTTTTACGGCATCCGCGCCCGCTTCGACTAAAGCTAACGCGGCAGCACCGGTCGCGATATTACCCCCAATCACTTGGATATGCGGGAAACTGGTTTTAACCCAACGTACCCGATCAATGACCCCTTGTGAATGCCCGTGGGCTGTATCCACTACAATTACATCTACCCCGGCAGCAGCTAAAGCCGCCACGCGCTCTTCAGTACCATGCCCTACGCCAACGGCTGCCCCTACGCGCAAACGGCCTTGGTCATCTTTACAAGCGTTCGGATAATCATGGGATTTTTGGATATCTTTAACCGTAATCAGTCCACGTAATTGGAACTGATCATTGACTACTAGCACTTTTTCAATACGGTGCTTATGTAACAAATATTGTATTTCATCCTTTTCAGCACCTTCACTAACGGTAACTAAACGCTCTTTGGGCGTCATAATGGTGCTAACCGGAGCATCTAAATGTGTTTCAAAGCGCAAATCGCGCCCGGTCACAATACCGACTAAATCTTCGCCTTGTACGACGGGAACGCCGGAAATACGTTTAGCGCGCGTCAGTTCTAAGACATCACGAATGGTTGCATCGGGAGCAACCGTGATTGGTTCTTTGATAATACCGCTTTCGTATTTTTTAACTTCACGAACTTCTTGAGCTTGCTTTGCAATGCTCATGTTCTTATGGATAATTCCCATCCCACCTTCTTGCGCTAAGGCAATGGCTAAGCCTGCTTCAGTGACGGTATCCATTGCAGCAGACACCAGGGGCAGGTTAAGGTGGATAGTACGAGTCAAGCGGGTTTGCAGGTTAGTATGGGCTGGCATCACTGTAGAGTGGGCTGGAACCAGCAGGACATCGTCAAAGGTGAGAGCTTCCTGAAGAATACGCATGGGAGTGATCCGGCTCTTAAAATAAAAGCGCTTCATTATAAGGTTTGGCCTAGATGCGGTAAACTGCTATCACACAAATGTCTTGAAACGTTTAATAGAACCCACCATGCCCCATCAGCGCCTAGTTCTGAATGTGTCCCAACTCAATGCAGATGTGAACCACTTGCTCATGCAAGGTTTTCCGGCTATTTGGGTCGAGGGTGAGGTCTCTAATCTCTCCCGACCGAGTTCCGGGCATCTTTATTTTGTCCTCAAAGATAGTCAAGCACAGTTACGCTGTGCTTTGTTTCGCCCTAAAGCTTTAAATTTGCGTATCAAACCCGACAACGGCAGTAAAGTGCTTGCCTACGGGCGCATTGGCCTTTATGAGCCACGAGGTGAGTACCAATTTATTGTTGAGCGCATGGAAGCAGCGGGTGAAGGCGAGCTACAGCGCCGCTTTGAAGAGCTCAAACAAAGTCTAGCTAAAGCGGGCCTATTTGCGAGCGAACAAAAAAAGACTCTGCCGAGCTACCCGCGTTGTATTGGCCTGATTACTTCGCCCACGGGTGCTGCCGTTCAGGATATTTTAAATGTCCTAAGGCGACGCTGCCCACAAATCCCTGTTTTAATTTATCCCGTGGCTGTGCAAGGTGAGATGGCAGCACCACAAATTGTAAGGGCTTTACAACAAGCCAATCGTGAACCTTTGTGTGAGGTATTGATTTTAGCTAGGGGTGGCGGTTCTCTTGAAGATTTATGGGCGTTTAACGAGGCCAGCGTCGCACAGGCGATTTATGCGAGCGAACTACCTATCATTAGTGGCATTGGGCATGAAATCGACTTCACGATTGCTGATTTTGTAGCCGATCTACGCGCACCTACTCCTTCAGCAGCCGCAGAGCTGGTTAGCCCCGACTCTGCTAACCTTTTCGCTAGCATTAATACACTCAAAACGCAGCTACAGCGCTCAGTTCAACAAACCTTGACGACTCGCCACCAGCAGCTCAGCCAACTGCAAAGCCGCCTAAACCGTCAACATCCACTCAATTATTTGCAGCAGAAAACGCAGCGTTTAGATGAATTGGACTTGCGCTTGCGGCGAGCTTTAGAGCTTAAACAAGAACGAGTAAGTCTGCGCCTACAGATACTTCAGCAACGTTTACAATGGCAAAATCCTAGCTCAACTATTCAAGTTTTGCAGACCCAACTACAGCAGCATCGCCAGCAATTACAACGCTTCATCGAGCAAAGATTACAGAGCAAAGGTCAGTTATTTAGTTTGCAAGCAGCTCGTCTACAAGCGTATAGCCCACTGGCTACCTTAGAGCGGGGTTATGCTTTGGTGTTGGATACTAACGAGCAGCTGATTAAAGCGGTGAATCAAGTCAAGCCCACAGACCAAGTTCAAATACGTTTCTACGATGGTGAGCTAAGCTGCCAAGTGTTAGCCACTAAACCTAAAACTTAGTGGCTAGGGCTACTTAATACAATAACGAGAACATTTTACTACGGTATTTTTTCACTAAGGGATCACTCGCACCTAATAAATCAAAGCTCGCAATTAAACCCTGCCGACCTGCATCATCGCCAAAACTACGATCTGCTTGCATCACCTTCAAATACAGCGCCAAACCTTCTTCAGTACGACCTTGCGCAACACGGATTTTGGCTAATTCAAGCATCGCCGCATAGTCTTGTGAATTTTGTGCGAGGCGCTGTTCTAGCTCTGAAGTATCTTGGCCTTCGGATTGCGCTTTTAAACGTGCCAACTTGATTTCGGCACGCAGTTTTTGCAGCAGTTCTGGCTCTACCGAAGCTTCAGGGACTTGATTAACTAAGGCCTCTGCTTGATCCACCTCACCCGAGGCTAGGAGCATGGTTGCGTAATCTAAAGCAGCTTCATAAAAGTCTGGTTCATGCTGTAGCACCTGCTGCATTAAGCCCATCGCCCCGGCTAAATCACCCTCTGCCTGCATCATGAGAGCTTGCTGACGATAGGGTTCGGTAGGGCGTGTACGGTGCTTATTCAAAAATTTACGCAGCTCAACTTCAGGCAAAGCGCCCATGAACTCATCAACGATTTTGCCATCTTTAAACAATTTGACAGTGGGTAGGCTACGTACACCTAATTGCGCAGCTAGGGCTTGGTTTTGATCAGTATTCACTTTGACCAGAATAAAAGCACCGCGATATTCATCAATCAATTTGGTCAATATCGGCGTGAGTGTCTTACAGGGTTGACACCAATCTGCAAAAAAATCAACAAGTACGGGGACTTGTCGCGAATTCTGAATAACCAGCTGAGCGAAATTTTGGGTGTTCGCCTCAAAGATAAACGGTGAATCAGCCATATAAAACTATCCTAAATAAAAAACCAGAATGGCCTTAACAATAAGGCGGAAAATGAAAAATACAAGATTTAAAAAGAAAAACCGTCATGTACTCAGTGTTTAGCTGGCCTGTGCTCTAAGCAAAGCACTGGTCAAAAGCGTTGGTAGTACCTACTTCTTTAGTGGTAATTGCGCCTACTACCTCAGTGTAATTGCCTCAGTCTGCCTTGATCGTTAGTCTAAACCTAGCCTCTGAATTGAATAAGGATCGCTAGCTATGGTTTTGGAAAAGCAAGATTTTGCGGCAGCTCTGCAAGACTATAGTGAAGACCCACCTATCCTCCTCGATGAACTCTGGCGCTTATATCAAGCAGCCCTGCATTATGCGCGACTACGTGAACAAGCCAGCCATTTACTTTCCGAATTCATGCATACCCCTGTTATCACTATTAGCCCTAATCAATTACTAGCCGAGGCTGCTCAGCTCATCTTAGAACAGCAGATCAGCGGCCTTCCCGTTGTCGAAAATCAGCGTTTAGTTGGTATCCTTACGGAAGGCGATCTCATGGCTGGATTTGGTGTACCCGCACGTGCCCCACAGACCTCAAGAGTGAAAAAAGCCCTAGATTCATGGCTACACCCACAGACACCTAGCACCACTACAACCAAAGTACGGGAAGTGATGACCCGTAAGGTTGTAACGGCTGAACCTAGGGACACTTTAGGTCAAGGTCTAGAATTAATGCGCCGCTATCAAGTAACACGCTTGGTAATTGTGGATCAACAGTATCATGTAGTAGGGATAGTGACGCGCTCTGACATCCTGCGTTTTACTTCTGCTGCTCCGCATACCACACCACCACCTCTAGTCGTGAGCGCAGATTAAGCTTGCGCAATAGGTGTTTGACATGAACCTTCACGGTGCCTTCGGCAATATTGAGTTCCCTCGCGACTAGTTTATTGCTTTTGCCAGAAGCTACCAGTTCGAGAATACGTTGTTCTTGGTCAGTTAGACCCGCCTCAGAGCGAGTTTTGGGTTGAATGCTGTCATTACGCATGGCATGTGCTAGCACATTGACCATACGCTCGGTTAAAGTGATGCGCCCTGCTGCCGCTTCTGCCAATTTATCTACCAAATCTTCAGGCTCCATTTCTTTGAGTAGGTAACCGTCTGCTCCAGCACGTAAGGCTGCGACTAAATCTTCGGTTTGATCGGAAACAGTCAACATCACCACCCGGCAATCCAGCCCAGAGGCTTTGATCACTTTCAAAACATCAATCCCACTCATGTCCTTCATGTTCAAATCGAGCAAAATCATATCTGGAGTCAGGGTTTGCGCCAAGTCGATGCCCTCCTGTCCACAAGAGGCTTCACCAACAATGGTAAAACCGGGCACCATATTGACTAAATAGCGTACTCCTTTCCTAAACAGCGGATGGTCATCAACGATCAGCAAACTTTGTGGATGTTCAGGCAGCATGGGCAATCCTTATATCAGAGCCTAGAGAGGAAACATTGCTAGGGGTAAAATCAAGGCGAACGCAAGTACCACCCGTTTCACGCAATAAGTATTCAAGCCTACCTTGCAGAGCACGGGCACGCTCTTCCATAATAGCCATGCCGTAGTGGTGCATAGCAGCCGTTTTTTGGATACCTACCCCATCGTCTTCCAACTGTAAACGTAATTTTCCCTCTGCTTGAGCTTGCAAGCTGACCCAAGCGTTACCAGCATGGGCATGTTTGAGAATATTCGACAAGGCCTCACGCACGATTTGTAATAAGTGGATTTCTTCATTAGGGCTGAGGATGATTTGCCCTAAATTGATAGTTAGTACGATCGGGATTTTACCCCGTTCAGCAAACTCGCTGGTTGTTTGTTCCAAGGCTCTTCCCAAATCAGCCTCCTCCATGCGTAGGCGGAAGGTGGACAGCAACTCACGTAATTGTTGATAGGAGCTGTTCAAGCCCTCGCGTAACTCCTCCAAAGCTTCGGTGATTTCATTGCCGTCTTCGGGGTGCTTGAGGGCGGTACGTAAGCGACTAACTTGAATTTTCATATAGGCCAGTGATTGAGCTAAGGAGTCATGCAGCTCACGAGCAATCACTGCACGCTCTTCCAGCAGAGAGACACGACGGTGTTGTTCACTACGTTGTTCCGAGGCAATCGTGACACCAATATGGCGTGATAAAGCTTCAAGTAGGGGAATCTGCCAGTGTGCAGCATCCGCATCGGTCGGCATATCAACCGCTAACATGCCATACCGTTTTTCTGCATCGGCTAAGGGTAGACGGAGGATGCGCTGCCCATCCGGTAAGACATCCATTTGGGTTGATGGTGGGTTATAGCAGGTTGTGCAATGACTAGCTTGTTGACATAAAGGCGGGATAGCTTGTGAGCTAGTGCTAGCAAGAACTTTACCTTGTACTTCCGTCTCAGTTTTGAGGCAAATCATGCCATTGCCTAAGCCTAAAACTGCCTCTGCATCTTTCAACACGTTTTGGAACACTTCACGGTTGGGTGAACTACCATGCAGACGCGTAATAGAGCGATACAGCAAATCCAGTGAACGATTACTCCGAGTGAGTTCAGCCGTTTTTTGCTCCACACGTGCTTCTAGATCTTGATAAAGCTTAGCGAGGTCTTCCGCCATCCGGTTAAAAGCTCGCCCTAGTTGCCCGATTTCATCTTCCCCCACGAAATCAGTACGCACAGCCAGATTACCTTGACGAATACGTTCAGTGAGTCCCAAAAGCGTCGTTAGTGGCTTGACCAGAATATTATTCACTAAGTAAATCGACAAGATAACCACGAGTAAAGTGCCAATAATAGCGATCCCTAGAATGAGTCGCAGGACAAGAATCTTGGCTTCGGTAGCCTCCTCAATCTGTTTGACCAAAGCATTAATCTGGTCAACGAATAGAGGAATACCCTCTAATAGGATGAGCTGGCGACTACTCGTAGGTGTCAATAGCTCAGGTTTGATCTTGTCTTGCCAAATAGTCACAACCTGCTGATAGACTCGGCGCAAGGGCGTCGTCGTGTCGATAGGCAAGACCGATTGGATGGGGGTTGCCGCAAGATCAGCTTCAAAACGCAAGATGGCTGATTGCAAGGCGGCTGGCGGAACGGTTGCTGTCATTTGCTGCTGGTAGAGCGATGCCATGCGCCAGCTCTGCATCCTTAAGCTACCCGCGATATTGATAGCCTGCCCATTACCTTGGGTAGTTTCTGCGATCATCCATGAAGTAGACATACTTACCAAGGCTAGTACCGTAATCGCTGCAATCATCCCACCGATGCGTAAGAGCAATGAGTTTTGCAGCTTGTCCATTTGATACCCCCTTTACTTACCTACACTTTATCACGCTATCCCACCCCTACTAAGCAAGCTCAACTTGGAGACAAGCTTGCTTTCACTTTTGCACATAAATACTGAAACGTCGATTGTCGCATACTCCCTGACTGGGCTGACAAAGTTTTAGGGCGTACCTCCACAAACTTTTTAACCAACTGCTTCATGCACTGAATTTTAATATAAGCCTTGATTAACAAATAGATAGTTCAATACCACTGCTACCACTTTGGTGGTAGTTAGCTCAGCTGTCACGCCTAGCACCCTACTAGTACAAGGTTTTTTTCAGGCGTACAACAGCGCCTGAACCCATCTGAGTTAGTCGTGAGGTAATTTATGGCAACACAACATTATAAGGCTTGGTCGGTCGTCATCATGAGCACCCTAGCCTTCACCGTGTGCTTCATGATTTGGATGATGTTTGCTGTGATCGGTATTCCCATCAAGGAAAGCTTAGGCTTGAACGAAACTCAGTTCGGTATCCTTGTAGCCACGCCTGTACTGACAGGTTCGCTCATTCGCCTCCCCTTAGGCATGTGGACAGACAAATTCGGCGGACGCAGCGTCTTTACCGTCTTGATGCTAGCCACTGTTCTCCCTATCTGGTTGATTGCTTATGCGACTGAGTTTTGGCACTTCTTAGTAGTTGGGCTATTTGTTGGGGTGGCGGGTGGTTCATTTACCGTCGGTATCGCCTATTGCGCTCGTTGGTTTCCCAAGCAGCAACAAGGTTTAGCGATGGGGATTTTTGGAGCGGGGAATACAGGGGCAGCCGTCACCAAATTAGTTGCACCGATTATTGTAGTGGGCTACGGCTGGACGATGGTGCCTAAAGTCTATGCAGTTTTAATGTTGGTAACTGCTCTGATTTTCTGGTTTTTCACTTTTAGCGACCCCGCTCATACAGTAGGTAAATCGGTTACGGTTCGTGAGCAATTAGCTGCGCTGAAAGATCCTAAAGTCTGGCGTTACAGTCAATACTATTCCATTGTATTTGGTGGCTATGTGGCACTTGCCTTGTGGATGACTAAATACTATGTCGGTGAATACGGCTTCGACTTAAAAACAGCTGCATTTTTAGCAGCCGCTTTCAGTATTCCGGGGGGTGTTTTGCGTGCGATGGGCGGGTATTTTGCCGATAGATTGGGTGCACACACCGTCACTTGGTGGGTATTGTGGATCGCTCTAGTCTGCTTGTTCTTCCTCTCTTATCCACAGACCACCTTCACAGTTCAAACCGTTAATGGCCCCAACACTTTCGTAATCGGTCTGAATGCCACCCTCTTTACCATCATTATGTTTACCTTAGGGATCGTTTTTGCCATTGGTAAAGCTTCAGTTTTCAAATATATCGCGGACGATTATCCAGACAATATCGGTGTGGTCTCCGGTGTGGTTGGCTTAGCAGGTGGTTTAGGTGGCTTTTTGATGCCGATTATGTTCGGTGCTTTGTTAGATCTGACCGGAGTGCGCTCTTCCGCCTTCATGCTGATGTTTGGTGTTGTTTGGATCTCACTAATGTGGATGTATTTCACCGAAGTACGCCCTGTGTATGCAGGCCTTCATGCAGATCAAGAACGTTTGCGCCAGCAAACTCAGGCTCACTAACTCAAGTGACTTAAATCCAAGGAGCTTTTTATGAGTGATATTAAACACTGGGATGTAGAAGATAATACGTTCTGGGAAAAAACTGGCAAAAAAATTGCTTACCGTAACTTATGGATTTCGATTCCTGCGTTACTGTGTGGCTTTGCGGTTTGGAGTATGTGGAGCGTCATCACGGTACAGATGCTTAACCTCGGTTTTCCCTTTACAAAGGAAGAGCTGTTTACTCTGACCGCGATTGCAGGGATTTCAGGTGCGACGATGCGGATTCCAGCCTCCTTTCTCATCCGGCTGGCTGGGGGACGGAATACTATTTTCCTGACTACCGCCATGCTGCTAGCGCCTGCTATCGGGACTGGCCTTGCCTTACAACACCCTGATTGGCCTTTATGGGTTTTTCAACTGCTGGCCTTATGGTCGGGCGTGGGCGGCGGTAACTTTGCTAGCTCCATGTCGAATATGAGTACCTTTTTTCCTAAGCGCCTACAAGGTACAGCCTTAGGTCTCAATGCAGGCTTGGGTAATTTTGGTGTTACCACGATGCAAATCATTATACCACTGGTGATGACCGTAGGCTTATTGGGTGCTATAGCAGGCGAACCCATGATCTTACAAAAAGATAGCGGTTGGATTTTTGGCAAGATTGCCGCAGGCACACCTACATGGATTCAAAATGCAGGTTTTGCTTGGGTACTGTCTTTAGTACCGCTGTCGCTACTGTGCTGGTTTGGGATGAATAATTTAAAAACAGTGTCACCTGATACGGGTAGCCCGTTGATGGCCTTTCTGAAAATCACCTACCTCTATTCACTCGCCTTTATCCCCTCCATCCTCATGCTCTATCTGTACCTACCTGCACCGACAGGCTTAGGTTTATTGAATATGTGGATAGCCATCCCCTTAGATATTATGGCCGCTCTGCTTGTCATGCGCTTAGCTGCTTTTGGAAGCATGAAAGAAAACGTAGCCAAGCAATTTGCTATTTTTAAAAACAAGCATACTTGGTCTATGACCGCTTTATACGTTGTCACATTTGGTTCATTCATCGGCTTTTCTATGGCTTTGCCTCTAGCCATTACCATTATTTTTGGCTTTCAACACCTGCCGGATGCAGCGGGTGTGATGACCCATACTGCTAAGAATCCTAATGCTCCTTCAGCACTAACTTATGCTTGGATCGGTCCTTTTGTAGGTGCGGCGGTTCGCCCAGTAGGAGGGTGGATTTCAGATAAAGTAGGTGGCTCAATCGTCACGCAGATTATTTCAACTGTTATGGTAATCGCGTCCATCTCAGTAGGTTATGTGATGATGCAAGCCTACGCCTCACCCACACCAGAGCACTATTTTCCCGCTTTTCTAGGACTATTTATTCTGCTTTTTGCAGCCAGTGGCATTGGTAATGGCTCAACCTTCCGCTCCGTAGGTTTCATTTTTGACCGCACTCAGGCAGGCCCTGTATTAGGCTGGACTTCAGCAGTAGCAGCCTATGGTGCTTTTATCGCTCCCGTAGTGATTGGTGATCAGATTAAAGCAGGTACACCCGAAAACGCCATGTATGGCTTCGCTATTTTCTATGCCTTCTGCCTCATCCTGAACTGGTGGTTCTATCTACGCAAAAGCAGTGAAATCAAGAACCCCTAACTTTCGAGGAAATAGAAAAATGACGATTCAACAATACGACCCCAGACTGCAAACCAACCCTTACGCGATTTATACCTTGGCGTTGGAAGTGGATGGCAAAACGATCCTCACCGATCAGGAAGGCTACATCCAGAACATGGATGACTGGAGCGAAGGTTTTGTGGAAGCCCTCGCCGAACGTGAAGGCTTGGTGCTGACCGACGAGCATTGGGAAATCATCGAGTTCTTGCGTAATTATCATCAGGAACACGGCGTGCAAGCCCCGGTGCGCGACATGCTCAAGCACTTCAAACAGGCGTGGGGTGAAGAGTTCGCAACGAACCATTACCTACATGAAATATTCCCCAAAGGCGGCCCGCAAAAGCAGGGCAATCGCTTGGCAGGAATCCGTAGAACCAAAGGGGAGCATTGATTGCCATGAGCCACTTTATTGACCGACTGAATTTTTTCAAACGCACCCAAACGCCGTTTTCCAACGGGCATGGAGCGATGACCGAGGAGAGCCGCGACTGGGAAGACGGCTACCGCAAACGCTGGCAGCACGACAAGGTGGTACGTTCCACCCACGGCGTGAACTGCACAGGCTCATGTAGCTGGAAAATTTACGTGAAAAACGGCTTGGTGACATGGGAAACCCAGCAAACCGACTACCCGCGTACCCGCCCGGATTTACCGAATCATGAGCCGCGTGGCTGTCCGCGTGGCGCAAGTTATTCCTGGTATATGTACAGCGCGAACCGCCTCAAATACCCCTTGATGCGCCGCCAATTAATGGAATTATGGCGTTCTGCCAAAGCCAAAAACCCTGATCCGGTCACGGCGTGGGCATCCATCGTTGAAAATCCGTTTTCGACCAAGGAATACAAAACCAAACGTGGGCTGGGCGGTTTTATCCGCTCTAGTTGGGATGAAGTTAACGAGCTGATTGCAGCTGCGAACGTGTACACCGCCAAGCAATACGGTCCGGATCGTGTGATTGGTTTCTCACCGATTCCGGCGATGTCGATGGTGTCGTATGCGGCGGGTAGCCGTTACCTGTCACTAATTGGTGGCGTGTGCTTGAGCTTTTACGACTGGTATTGCGACTTGCCACCGTCTTCGCCGATGGTGTGGGGCGAGCAAACCGACGTGCCGGAATCCGCCGATTGGTACAACAGCAGCTACATCATTGCGTGGGGTTCTAACGTTCCGCAAACCCGTACCCCTGACGCGCATTTCTTTACCGAAGTGCGTTACAAAGGCACAAAAACCGTGGCGATTACGCCGGACTACGCGGAAGTTGCCAAACATGCCGACCAATGGCTGAACCCGAAACAGGGCACGGATGCGGCGTTGGCAATGGCATTCGGACACGTCATTCTCAAAGAATTCCACGTTGATAAGCCGAGCGAATATTTCACCGATTACGTGCGCCGTTACACCGACTGGCCGAATCTGGTGTTGCTGGAAGCGCGTGACGATGGCAGCTATCAGGCGGGACGTTTTGCACGTGCCAGCGATTTCGTATCCGGTTTGGGCGAAGACAAAAACCCTGATTGGAAGACCGTGGCGATTGACGATGCCACGGGTGAAATCATTTCCCCGAACGGTTCAATCGGCTACCGCTGGGATGGCAGCAGCCAGTGGAATCTGCAACAGAAAGACGGCAAAACCCGCGAAGATGTTAACCTTTCATTGTCCTTGGTAGCGCGGCACGACACCGTGGTGGATGTTGCGCTGCCTTATTTCGGCGGTGTGCCGAGCGATTATTTCCAAGGCAATACGCTGAAAGACATCCTCAAGTACAAGTTGCCTGCCCGCAAAGTGACCTTGGCGGATGGTAGCGAAGGCTTGCTGGTTTCCGTGTACGACCTGAACATGGCGAATTACGGCGTGGGTTGTGGTTTGGGTGCGGATGACAGTGCCAAAAACTTCGATGATGCCAAAGCCCCGTACACCCCGGCGTGGCAGGAAGCGATTACGGGTGTGCCGCGTGACAAAGTGATCCGCATTGCGCGGGAATTCGCCGATACCGCCGACAAGACCAAGGGCAAGTCGATGATTATCGTCGGCGCGGGCATGAACCACTGGTATCACATGGACATGAACTACCGTGGTCTGATCAATATGCTGGCGATGTGCGGCTGTGTGGGTCAATCCGGCGGTGGCTGGGCGCATTACGTCGGGCAGGAAAAGCTGCGTCCGCAGACCGGCTGGTTGCCGCTGGCGTTTGGGCTGGACTGGTCACGTCCACCACGGCAAATGAATGGCACATCGTTCTTCTACAACCATTCCAGCCAATGGCGTTACGAAAAGCTGGAAATCAAGGAAATCCTTTCCCCGCTGGCGAACAAAGAACGTCAATCCGGTAGCCTGATTGACTACAACGTGCGGGCAGAACGCATGGGCTGGTTGCCGTCCGCGCCGCAACTCAATACCAACCCGTTACGCATTGCCAAGGCAGCGCAAGACGCTGGCATGAGTCCGGCGGATTACACCGTTGCCAGCCTCAAATCCGGCAAAATCGCTTTTGCGGCGGAAGACCCCGATAATGCGCAAAACTTCCCGCGCAACCTGTTCGTGTGGCGTTCCAATTTGCTGGGTTCTTCGGGCAAAGGGCATGAATACTTGCTCAAGTATTTGCTGGGCACAAAGCACGGCGTGCAAGGCAAAGACCTTGGTGAAATGGGCGGTGCAATGCCGCAAGAAGTGAAGTGGCACAAGGACGCGCCAGAAGGCAAACTCGATTTGCTGGTAACGCTCGATTTCCGCATGTCCACCACCTGCTTGTATTCCGACATCGTGCTGCCGACCGCGACGTGGTACGAAAAGGATGACCTCAACACTTCCGACATGCACCCGTTCATTCACCCGCTGACTGCTGCGGTTGACCCGTCATGGGAAGCGCGAAGCGACTGGGAAATCTACAAAGGCATTGCCAAGGAATTCTCACGGGTATGCGTCGGGCATTTGGGTGTGGAAACCGATTTGGTGACACTGCCATTGCTGCACGATGCGCCTGCCGAACTCGGTCAAGCGGTCGGTGTGAAAGACTGGAAAAAAGGGCAATGCGACCTGATTCCGGGCAAAACCGCTCCAGCCTTGATGGCGGTAGAACGCAATTACCCCGAAACCTATTCCCGCTTCACCTCGATTGGCCCCTTGCTGGAAAAACTCGGCAATGGTGGCAAAGGCATCGGCTGGAATACCGAAACCGAAGTCGCGTTCCTTGGCAAGCTCAATCACCAGCACACCAGTGGCACGAATGAAGGTCGCCCCTGCCTGAACAGCGCGATTGATGCGGCGGAAATGATCCTTTCACTTGCCCCCGAAACCAACGGGCAAGTGGCGGTGAAAGCGTGGGCAGCCTTGTCGAAAATCACCGGCATTGACCACACCCATCTCGCTTTGAACAAGGAAGACGAGAAAATCCGCTTCCGCGACATCGTGGCGCAACCGCGCAAAATCATTTCCAGCCCTACTTGGTCGGGTTTGGAAGACGAGCATGTGTCCTACAACGCGGGTTACACCAACGTCCATGAGTTGATTCCCTGGCGCACCTTGACGGGGCGGCAACAGTTCTACCTCGACCATGACTGGATGCGTGATTTTGGCGAAAGCATGTTGGTGTATCGCCCGCCGATCAACACCAAAACCATCAAGCCGTTGCTCAACCAAAAGTCCAATGGCAACCCCGAACTGGCGTTGAACTGGATTACCCCGCACCAAAAATGGGGTATCCATTCCACTTACACCGACAACCTGATCATGCTCACGCTGTCACGCGGCGGGCCGATTGTGTGGATGAGTGAAGACGATGCCAAAACCTTGGGGATTGAGGATAACGACTGGATCGACCTGTTCAACGCCAACGGTGCAATTGCGGCGCGAGCGGTGGTCAGCCAGCGCGTCATGCCGGGATTGGTGCTGATGTACCACGCGCAAGAACGCATTGTGAACGTGCCCGGTTCTGCCATTACCGGCGGACGCGGCGGCATTCACAACTCTGTCACCCGCGTTTGCCCCAAACCTACCCACATGATCGGCGGTTACGCGCAACAAGCCTACGGCTTCAACTACTACGGCACGGTCGGTTCTAACCGCGATGAATTCGTCATTGTGCGCAAGATGACCAACGTCGATTGGCTGGACGGCGAAGGTAATGACACGATTCAGGAGGCAGTCAAATGAAAATACGTTCACAAGTCGGCATGGTGCTGAATTTAGACAAGTGCATCGGCTGCCATACCTGCTCGATTACTTGCAAAAACGTCTGGACTTCACGCGAAGGCATGGAGTACGCATGGTTCAATAACGTCGAAACCAAGCCCGGTATCGGCTACCCCAAAGAGTGGGAGAATCAGGAAAAGTGGAAAGGTGGTTGGTTACGTCGCGCCGATGGCAAGATTGAACCACGCATTGGCGGTAAATTCCGCTTGCTGGCAAATATCTTTGCCAACCCCGATTTACCCGCGATTGACGACTATTACGAGCCGTTTGATTTCGATTACCAACACTTGCACAACGCGCCTTCCGGTAATCATCAGCCCGTGGCTCGCCCGCGTTCACTGATTTCCGGGCAGCGCATGGACAAGATCGAATGGGGGCCAAACTGGGAAGAAATCCTCGGCACGGAATTTTCTAAACGCCGCAAGGATAAAAACTTCGACCAGATTCAGGCGGACATTTACGGTGAATTTGAAAACACCTTTATGTTTACCCTGCCGCGTTTGTGCGAACACTGTTTGAATCCGGCGTGTGTCGCGTCTTGCCCCAGCGGTGCAATTTACAAGCGCGACGAAGACGGCATTGTGTTGATCGACCAAGACAAATGCCGTGGCTGGCGCATGTGCGTGAGTGGTTGCCCTTACAAAAAGATTTACTACAACTGGAAGTCCGGTAAATCCGAGAAGTGCATTTTTTGCTACCCGCGCATTGAAGCGGGGATGCCGACGGTGTGTTCGGAAACCTGCGTGGGGCGCATCCGTTACCTTGGCGTATTGCTGTATGACGCGGATCAGATTGAGTCCGCCGCCAGCACACCCAACGAGAAGGATTTGTACCAAAAGCAGTTGGAAGTATTCCTCGACCCATTCGACCCGAAAGTGATTGAACAGGCGAAGAAAGACGGTATTCCTGACAATGTGCTGAAAGCCGCGCAAGAGTCTCCGGTCTACAAGCTGGCGATGGATTGGAAGCTGGCACTGCCGTTGCACCCTGAATACCGTACCTTGCCGATGGTGTGGTATGTGCCGCCACTCTCCCCGATTCAATCAGCGGCGGATGCGGGCAAAATCGGCTACGACGGCGTATTGCCGGACGTGGACAGCTTGCGGATTCCAGTACGTTATTTGGCGAATCTGTTGACGGCGGGCGATGAAGAACCAGTGAAATTGGCACTCAAACGCCTGATGGCAATGCGCCAATACAAACGGGCAGAAACCGTGGAAGGCATTCACGATACTCGTGCGCTGGAACAGGTCGGTTTGTCGGAAGCGCAAGCCAAGGAAATGTACCGTTACCTCGCGATTGCCAATTACGAAGACCGTTACGTGATTCCGACCAGTCACCGCGAACTGGCACGCGAAGCCTTCCCCGAACGCGGCGGTTGCGGTTTCAGCTTCGGCGACGGCTGCGGCACTGGCACGGGAAATAACGAGGTCAACTTGTTCGGCGGGCGCAAGCAAACCGTGACAATGGTGCAGAAAATCGACTTCGTGAAGCAGGAGGTCAAGCCATGATTAAAATTTTTGCCGTACTGGCACGCTTAATGGATTACCCCACGGCGGAACTGATCGAAGCACGTAGTGGCTTGATTGACGTGGTGCGTGAAGAAACCCGTTTGCCGGTGAGCTTGCGCGATTCCCTGACCGCTTTTATCCAGCAACTGGGTACGGGTGATTTGCTGGATGCGCAGGAAGATTACGTGGCGCTGTTTGATCGCGGGCGTTCGCTGTCTTTGTTGCTGTTTGAACACGTACACGGTGAATCGCGGGATCGTGGGCAGGCAATGGTGGATTTACTCCAGCAATACCGTGACGCAGGGTTGGAGTTGAGTGTCAAGGAATTGCCGGATTACATCCCGCTGTATCTGGAATACCTCGCCACCCGCAGCGAAGCAGAAGCGGCGCAAGGGCTGGGTGATGTTCACCCGATTCTCGCGCTGTTATCGGCACGCTTGCAGGAGCGCGGCAGCAATTACCACCTGTTGTTTGATGCGTTGCTGGCGATGATTGGCATCCAGCCGAACATGGGGGAATTGCGCGGTAAAGTGGCAACTGAACCCCGCGATGACACCGCCGCTGCGATGGATAAGGTCTGGGAAGAGGAAATGGTCGCCTTTGTGGAAGACAAAGGCGCGTCGTGCCGACCCACCCAATCCACCAACCAAACCCACACGCTGCATTTTCGGGAGAACTGATATGTCTTACTTTGATTCACTTTTCTTTGGGCTGTACCCGTATGTGGCGGGTGCGGTGTTTCTGATTGGTAGCTGGCTGCGTTACGACCAAGCACAATATACGTGGCGGGCAGGGTCTAGCCAGATGTTGAGCAATTCAGGAATGCGCGTGGCGAGTAATTTGTTCCATGTGGGTATTCTGGTGATTTTCTTCGGGCATTTGGTGGGATTGCTGACCCCGCATTGGTTGTATGAGCCGTTTATGTCGCCGGGTACGAAGCAAGTCATGGCGATTCTCATTGGTGGGATTGCGGGTGCGGCTTGCTGGTATGGCGCATTCTTGCTGTTCATGCGTCGTCGCAATGATCCACGGGTACGCGCCACGGGCTCGACGATGGATCTGGTGGTAATCGGTATTTTGCTGGTGCAAGTGACGCTGGGTTTGCTGACCATCATTCCCACGCTGGGGCATTTGGATGGCAGTAATATGCTGAAACTGGCGGAATGGGCGCAATCCGTTGTGTTCTTTAAAGGCGGTGCGGCGGCGCATCTGGCGGATGTGGGCTTTATCTTTAAGCTGCACATTTTGCTGGGCTTGACCATTTTCCTGCTGTTCCCGTTTACGCGCTTGGTGCATATCTGGAGCGTGCCGGTGCAATACGTGACGCGCCAGTATCAAATCGTGCGGGCTAGGGGGTGATGTATGGAAGTGATGCAATATACCCCTCACCCCAACCCTCCCCCGCAAGGGGTGAGGGAGCAAGAAGTTCGCGTTGGTGCGCAAGTGCTGACTGAGGAGGCTATTGCGGAGGAGTTGCAATACCACCCGGCGGCACAATTGGATGAAGCATGGCAAGCAGCGGCAACCAGCTTGGTGGTGAAAACCTTGCTGGAACAACGCGCTGCACAACTGGGTATCGAAGCCGCTAGTGAAGAGGAACGCACCGCCCTGCTGTTGGAAAGGGATATGCAAGTACCCGATCCAACAGAGGCGCAGTGTCTTCACTATTTTCAGAGTAATCGGCAACGCTTTCAAACGCCGGTATTGCTGGCAGTGAGTCATATCTTGCTGCCAGCCGCGCCGGATGATGTGCAGCAACGTGACCAACAGCGCATTCTGGCGACGCAATTGCTGCGGCAGTTGCAAGCTGACCCGGATAGCTTTACAGCATTAGCCCAGCAATATTCTGCCTGCCCGTCATCGGGGCAAGGTGGCAGCTTGGGGCAATTGTCGAAAGGGCAAACCGTGGCGGAATTTGAGCGCCAAGTGTGGTTGCTCCCCGTGGGGCTTTGCACGAATCCGGTGGAAACGCGCTTTGGTTTTCATCTGGTGCGGGTGGATCAGCGTGTGGAAGGCGAGCCGTTGGAATATGAACACGTTGCAACCCGCATCCGTCAGTATTTGCATGAGCAGGTGACGCGGCGGGCGTTGAGCCAATACTTGCAGGTATTGGGTGCAGAAATTGGGGTAGAAGGCATCCCGTTTGCAACAGCGGGTTCACCGTTGGTACAGTAGGTTTTTTAATACCCTCCGAAACTGGCCAAAACTAAGCAACCGATCTAGGGGCATCCTTACCCATGAATACAGGATGGCCAACATAAAAACCGGTTCTTTTCCAAGAACCGGCTTGTCGGAGTCAGGCAAACTAGCCTGGTGTGGAACAGATGAATAGAACTTACTTAGCGTGTGATCGTGATCGTTAATTGAGCGCTAGCTTTACCGCCTCGGCCATCGCTGATGGTATAAGTGGTGTACTCTGTGCCAGTACGAGTACCTGCTTTAAAAATCAACTCTTTGCCTGTATTCGTAAGAGAGCCACGACGTGCTTGCTTGAAACTGGTTATATTTAAAGCATCGCCATCAGGATCAGTATCATTGTTTAGGACTGGAATAGTGACTGTTTGCCCTCGTGCTACTGTGATGGAGTCTGCTATTGCAACGGGTGCACGATTAGTAGTCTCTACGGGAGGGGCTAAGGTCGTCGCACTCATGACCGCTGAGCTATCCGTCATATTCCCGGCAGGATCACGTGCTTTGACTGTAAAACTATAGCTAGTATTTGCTGCTAAACCTGTCAGGGTAAAATCGGGTGAACTAAGCCAACCGCTATCTACGCACCCCTCACCCCCTGCGGTACAAGCGAAATAATACTCGACCCGACCACTATCATCGGTGGCTGTGGTTGCCGTCATCTGAATGCTAGTGCTGCTCTTAGCTTCAGGTAAAGTTGCCCAACTCAAAGGATTAGGGTTCGGTGGGGTGGTATCTGGCACTGCTACGGGTAAAACACCCTCAATGAAATACTGACCTAAACTGCCGTAGTCGCTGTAATTAGCACTGCCTACACCTTCTACTGCTAAATAATAAGTACCTGCTGCTAAGTTCGTATTGATCCCTGCATCGGTTTCATCCGCCGGATTGCTGCTGGTGACTAAATTACCTACGGCATCATAAAGACTGAGCGCTATATCTAAATTACCACCTCGCTCAGCTTTGGGCTCACGTAAGGGTGTTGCTTGTAGCACTAAATCACCTGCCCCCATACTAAAACTAAAAACATCAAGATCGGTACGACTCCCAATCACCCCTTTATTAAGTTTAGATAGGTCTAACGGGCCAGCTATAGGGGTTACTGAAAATAGATGCCCAGTTGCATCGACGACTAAGGGCGTAGCCCCTGTCATTGTATTGCTGTGGTCATCCACTCGAGTCGTCAGCTTAGCGCTAATGAGGGCAATATCATCTTGGGTTTGGTTAGCTAAGGGGTATTCACCCTTACTCCATTGGGTGACTTGTTTATAGTAGCCAGCCCCCATAATCGGTGCCCAACTGATAAACTGTGTATTCGCACCATGCCCCGTGTAATAGCCTGAAGAACTTGTGCCGTCATGGGCTAGACCTAAATTATGTCCTAACTCGTGCGAAGCAGCTTCAGCGATATTATCGGGGCCGCCTACTTGATTGTAATAAACTAAGGCCGGTGAATAATAAGAATAGTTACTTGCCCCCCATACGTTTACATAGGCCACACCGCCAGAGCTTTTTGCAGGCATATCCAAGCCATTAGCATCCACATTCGCAGTGATTAATACCCGCCCCGTTTTCGCACCGAAGCTTGCAGGTAGCTCAGTGGTAACATCAATATTGAAGGGTGCATAATCTTCGGCAATTCGCCGCCAAACTTCAGCAATATTCGCTTGCTCAGCCTCACTAAAACTACTAGGGTTAGTATCAAGATCATAAGGACGCGCCGTAAAACTGGGGTTCGTTGAGCTATTCCATGCAGTACCTGTGATGACATGACCATCAAAATCCAAATAAACGACATGAGGTGCACCGGGGTTGCTATGCAATTTAAAGACATCCACGCCCGCAGGCAACTCAGCGGCCAAAGCTGTACTTCGCCAAGCACCGTTCACCGTTGCATCCGGTGCACTTGGATCAGCGATATAAATCCCGCCCTCATCATCTACTCGCATAAAAGGTAGATCGCGATCATGAAATTGAAGTTTATCTAGCCAAACTTTAGCTTTCTCTCGTTTTTTGCTGGGTAATTTATTTAACTTATCCCTCAGTTGGCTGTTAGGTAATTCATTCAGTTGGAAAGGATGATCCTTGCCATACACCCTGCCCTGCTCTTGAGCCACTACAGTTAGCGGTAAAGAACCAAGCATCATAGTGGTGCTCACACCCAGTATAATTTGCACAAGTTTATTTTTATTCATGAAGTTGACACTCTTCAATAATCTTTAACAGGGAAAGGCTAGCCTAATAACTATAATTTAAAATTATTTATGAATTTATAATACTAATGAAGCTTAAACTGAACCTTGACCTGCTAACAAGCACCGTTGAGCGGTTTTAGCTTAAAGTTTCGAGGCAGCCACTGATCAACTAAAAGCTGATGCATTGCCGAAGAGTTTCAGTTATGCTTACAGGCCATTTTTGAGCTAGGACTTAATAGCTTCAAAAAGCTCAACTACTGAGGAGCGTTGCGACAGGTTTTCCTGCCAGGCTCAGACAGTTGAAGGACAATTTAAAGATACAACGGCGCTCAGTCATCATTAATAGATTTATAGGAGATTGATAATGACTGAGGCGTATTTGTTCACCTCCGAGTCTGTATCAGAAGGCCATCCCGACAAAATGTGCGACCAGATTTCCGATGCGATTCTGGATGCCATTCTTGCTAAAGATAAATATGCGCGTGTTGCGTGCGAAACCTTGACCAAAACGGGCATGGTAGTACTCGCGGGCGAAATCACCACTACGGCGGAAATCGACTACGAAAATATCGTGCGTGGCGTGGTCAATGACATCGGTTACAACAATTCAGAAATCGGTTTTGATGGCCATACGTGTGCAGTGATCAATGCACTCGGCAAGCAATCACCAGACATCGCCATGGGCGTTGACCGTGCCAAACCGGAAGATCAAGGTGCTGGCGACCAAGGTTTAATGTTTGGTTATGCCAGCAATGAAACCAGCGTATTAATGCCTGCAGCTTTAACTTACGCGCATTTAATGGTCAAGAAACAAGCTGAAGTCCGTAAAAACGGTACTCTGCCTTGGTTACGTCCTGATGCGAAATCACAAGTTACTGTGCGTTATGAAAACGATAAAATCGTTGCGATTGACGCCGTAGTTCTATCCACTCAGCACAGCCCTGAAATTAGTTTGGATGATTTACGTGTAGCCGTGATGGAGCATGTGATTTTCCCAGTGCTACCGACTGAGTGGTTGCATAAAAACACCAAATTCCATATCAATCCAACCGGTAATTTCGTTATCGGTGGCCCAGTCGGTGACTGTGGCCTGACGGGCCGTAAAATCATCGTAGATAGTTACGGTGGTATGGCACGTCACGGTGGTGGTGCCTTCTCCGGCAAAGATCCATCGAAAGTTGACCGCTCAGCTGCGTATGCAGGCCGTTATGTTGCTAAGAATATTGTCGCAGCAGGCTTGGCGGATCGTTGCGAAATTCAAGTTTCTTATGCGATTGGTGTGGCACAACCGACTTCGATTACAGTTGAAACCTTCGGTACTAACAAAGTCGATCACAAGCTGATCACTCATTTAGTCCGGGAGCATTTCGACTTACGTCCTTATGGCATTACCAAAATGCTAGATCTGTTACGCCCCATTTATCGCCCGACTGCGAGCTACGGCCATTTCGGACGCGAAGATTTAGATCTTCCTTGGGAACGTACTGATAAAGCAGCTGCGTTACGCTCTGCTGCCGGTCTGTAATTACTTCCTCAGCCTGAGGAGCGCTGCAACGGTTAGCAGTGTAAAACATTCGCTAACCGCTAGGCTCAGGCAATCTTTATGATTAACTGCGCTCATTCAATTGAAACATTCGGAGATTGAATGATGAACGCGAAAGCAAATACAAACACCAAGCAAGACTATATCGTTGCCGATATGAAACTGGCTCCTTGGGGCCGCAAAGAAATCAAAATCGCTGAAACTGAAATGCCTGGTTTAATGGCGATTCGCGAAGAATATGCTGCTAGCCAACCACTGAAAGGGGCACGGGTAGCTGGTTCTTTACACATGACTATCCAGACGGCTGTCTTGATTGAGACCTTAAAAGCACTCGGCGCTGATGTGCGCTGGGCATCTTGTAATATTTTCTCGACTCAAGATCATGCTGCCGCTGCGATTGCCGCTGCAGGCATACCCGTTTTCGCTTATAAAGGCGAAAATTTGGAAGAATATTGGGACTACACCCATAAAATTTTCGAGTGGGCTGATGGCGGCACGCCGAACATGATTTTAGACGATGGTGGCGACGCCACTTTATTGCTGCACTTAGGTGCACGTGCTGAGCAAGACATCAGCATCGTCGCTAACCCGACTTCTGAAGAAGAAACTTATTTATACGCCGCGATTCGTCGCCGTGTTGAAGAGCATCCGGGTTGGTATAGCAAAAACTTAGCCGCGATCCGTGGTGTAACCGAAGAAACCACGACGGGCGTGCATCGCTTGTATCAAATGCATGCACGAGGTGGGCTGAAATTCCCAGCTATCAATGTGAATGACTCGGTTACTAAGTCTAAATTCGACAATCTGTATGGCTGCCGTGAATCGTTAGTCGACGGTATCAAGCGGGCCACTGACGTTATGGTTGCAGGCAAAATTGCTGTGGTTGCAGGCTATGGTGATGTAGGCAAAGGCTCTGCTCAAGCATTGCGTGCTTTATCAGCACAAGTTTGGGTGACTGAAATCGACCCAATCTGCGCATTACAAGCAGCGATGGAAGGTTATCGTGTGGTAACGATGGATTATGCGGCAGACAAAGCAGATATTTTCGTTACCGCAACGGGCAACTTCCATGTCATTACCCACGACCACATGGCAAAAATGAAAGACCAAGCCATCGTCTGTAATATCGGCCACTTTGACAATGAAATTGATGTCGCCAGTCTTGAGCAATACGAATGGGATGAGATCAAACCTCAAGTAGATCACATTATTTTCCCAGACGGTAAGCGTATTATTCTCTTAGCTCAGGGTCGTTTAGTGAATTTAGGTTGTGGTACTGGCCATCCTTCTTATGTGATGTCTTCTTCCTTTGCCAATCAAACCATTGCGCAAATTGAACTGTGGACTGAACGTGATTCTGGCAAATACCCGATTGGTGTTTATACCCTGCCTAAGCATTTAGATGAGAAAGTTGCCCGTTTACAATTGAAGAAATTGAATGCGCAATTGACTCAACTAACTGATTATCAAGCGAAATATATCAATGTAGCGGCTGAAGGCCCTTATAAGCCGGATCATTATCGGTATTAATTGGTAACTGCTATTGCCCGCTACTTTTAATAAAGTAGCGGGCAATCTTAAAACCTTAGATTTTCTTCTGCATCTTCGCCTTCAAATCCGCAAATGGATTATAAGTCGCCCCCACTGCACCCGTATCGCCCGCCGAACCACCATAAGCAGCCTCAGTCAGTTTTTGATGCTCATAGTCGTGGCAATATAAGCAGAGTAACTCCCAATTGCTGCCATCGGCTGGATTATTATCATGATCATGGTCGCGGTGATGCACCGTTAATTCACGCAAATTACTATGATTAAATTCACGGGTGCAACGTCCACATATCCACGGATACAGTTTTAAAGCTTGCTCACGATAACCTTTGGCACGCTCATCAGCTTGACGGCGCGCCTTTAAAATTACTTCTTGCTCTTTCGCATTCATCTCCCGATCCCTCGCTAGTTTTACAGGCTTAGTTGCACGTTTATCAGTGCCTGCTGGTATAAGATTGTACTTATCTTACAATAACATGAATAACAGCTTAAAATCATGGAGTGTCAGCCATGCAAATAGTGACTGAAATCATTCGCGAGAATTTATCACCCAGCGAAGTGATGGCGCTGCGTCAAGCCGAATCATTTGGTGAATGTGAATCGCCTACACAGCCAGTTGGTGGAGATTGAAATCATCCACCAAAATCGAATCATTGATGTGACACCTGCACAGCGTGGAGCTTATACCGAAACCTTTTTGAGCTGACACAACGACGATTTAAACGGCGGAAATCCACTAATCGGATCAAGGCTTTGATCATCGGTCAGTTCATTAATATTCGCGCTATTCCAGCCGTGGAAGGCATGCACCACACCTTGTTTCATCTTATCAGTAACTTCCGCGCGGAAGACTACTTTGCCACGACGTGAGCTGATTTCTACTGTATCGCCGTGTTGGATTTGGCGCGCTGCTGCATCGTCTGGATGAATTTGCACACGCGGATAAGGATCGAGCTTCAGCATTGGTGCAACATTATGCTGCTGCGAATGAGTGAAGTATTTCTGGCGTCCACCTGAAGTTAAAACTAATGGGTAATCGGGTAATAATTCAGGAGTGGACAGCGGGCTTTCGGTTGGTTCGCGATAAGTGGGCAAGCCATCGTAGCCTTTTTGCTTCAATTCCACCGAGTCAAATTCAATCTTGCCCGTGGCGGTTTTGAAGCCATTGATACGCCATTGGCGATCAGCGTCCAAAAAGCCGCGCTCGACCAATTCTTCAATCACCGGGCTATACACGATCACACCTTCAGGCTTGGCATAGGCTTGCTCGCGCACCTCTTTCGGTAAACCTTCCGCCATTTCTGCCCATGAAGCCTCCAAATCGCCGTGCCAGAATTGCTCCGCCATGCCTAAGCGCACGCCGATTTCGAGGAAGATTTGCCCGTCGGGTTTCGCTTCGCCGCGTGGGGGCAGAGCTTGGTGGCGGTATTTTACTTCACCTTGATAGGCGCAGCCGGGGTAGGCGATTAAGGCGGGGCGCTCTAAACTGGTGGCAGCAGGCAAGACAATATCGGCTTGTAAGGTCGCCGGATTATGGAAAAAATCGGACACCGCGAAGAAATCCAGCGTGCTTAAGGCATGCTCCATGCGTTTGGAGTTCGCCCACATTGCGGTATTAATGCCCATCGCCAGCAGTGCACGCAGAGGTTGCGGTTTGCCTTCCAGAATACAATCCGGCATCAGCATACTTTGCCCTGCAGGCCAATATTTTGTCCAAATTGGGAAGACTTCATCGCCAATCCGTGGTGGCAACTCCTTCACGCAGACATCAAATAGCTCAATCGGTTTGGGTAGCACTTTGTCATTGAAAAAACGATTACCACCCTCACGATCAATCATCCCCAGTGCCGCCGAAAGTAGAATCATCGCGCGGTGATTTTGAAAGCCATTGCTATGTTGCACGGTCGAGGTGGGTGACATAGCGATTTGCGAGGGTAAAACGGTGGCGAACATGTCCACCGCCGCACGTAAATCGGTTTCTTGAATACCACAAATTTCAGCGACACGACTTGGGGTAAATTCGTGAATATACTCACGAAATGCCTCCAAACCATTCGCCCATTCATCCAAAAACGCCTGATCTTGCCAGCCATTTGCAAAAATTAAATGATGAAAACCAAGCGCCAACGCACCATCCGTGCCGGGGCGAATTTGCAGATGAATATCCGCCAACTCAGCGGTTTCGGTACGGCGCGGATCGACCACAATCATTTTACGATTCTTTTTCTTTTTGGCGAGATGGTGATTTTCAAACGGTGGAATCGAGCCAGAGGCATTGGTCGACCAGACTAGCACGCATTTGGTTTTCGGTGATTCGACCGTAGACGTGGTTTTGAGCTTATAACCGTAAGTAAGCTTTTCCGCGACCATCGTTGCCGAGAAACAGCAGCCGGATTCAGTGAGATAATTCGGGCTACCAAAAGCATGCGCCAAACGCTGCAATTGCGGACGTGCTTCTTTGGTATAACCCGCAAAAAATCCGACCGCAGGCGCACCATATTTAGCCTTCGCTTTGTTCAATTCCGCGACAATCGTATCCAGCGCCTCATCCCAGGAAATCCGCTCAAATTGCCCCGAACCTTTCGCACCTACGCGCTTCAAGGGATACAATAAACGCTCCGCATGATACTGCCGCTCCAACTGCATCTGCCCACGCGGGCAATTCGGCAAACCATCCACCGCCACCGCATCGCCTTGTGGATTGAGCGTCACGGTGAAGGCGCAATTCGCATCACATTCGTAGCAGGTGGTGTGCTTGAGGGTGTTGGGGCTAAGGGTCATGGAAACGTCTCATGGTGGAATGCGCGTATGATAGCGAATCTGAACTTAGCTGCCTAAATTCATTAAAGATTAATGTGAATCATCTTAATAACTCAATAAAATCAAATATTTATGAATTAATGGAGTTAGTTTAAAGGCAGCTTATTAGACTTGGCAGAATACTTCACAGAATGAATTCTGCTTTTAGTCTTCATCGGTTTGAGCAATGACACAATGTTTCACAGAAGCGCAAGCGCGGGCGAGTATTTCCTAGAGTACATGGTCGGATGATAGTGCACAGTCAGTAGCCTCTTTGCTGAGCAACAATTGCTACTACAACGAAAGAATAAATCTGTGCCCTTTAAGCAAATAAGTACCTTATCATCAAAAACTACATATAATAATGCTTAAATTGATGCGAGAACTGACCTATGCGAACCACCTTAACCTTAGACGATGAATTATTACGAGAAGCCATCGAATTAACCGGCATCGCTGAAAAGAGTGCTTTATTGCGCGAAAGCCTAAAAGCCTTGATTGCGCGTGAAAGCTCGCGACGTTTAGCTTTACTAGGTGGCACCGAACAGCAATTAACGGTGCCAAGCCGTCGCCGCTCCAGTGAAGCAAGCGAATGATTTTAGTTGATACTTCGGTGTGGATTGATCATCTGCGTTCCAATGAGGAGCGTTTAGTCCATTTATTAGATCAAGCTCAGGTTGTTATGCACCCGATGATTTGGGGTGAGTTAGCCTGTGGCAATTTAAAAAACCGCAGTATTTTAATAAAGCTTTGGCAAAACTTACCGCACATTTCGGAAGCTACGCATAACGAAGCCATGTTTTGCTTAGAGCAGAGAAAGTTGATGGGCCGTGGGGTTGGTTATGTGGATTTGCATTTATTAACCTCGACTTTATTAACCCCCAATATACAGTTTTGGACACGTGATAAGCGTTTACGCGATATAGCCGTTGAAATGGGTTGTGCTTGGCAAGAATCACACTAGCTTGATATTTGGTTATAGAGTTAGTCTTTCTACCACGCCTGACCTCCAGCAATTAGAGCTAGCCTCTTCCCCCCCATTTTCAGTTACAATAACGCCCTTTCGATCATTCCCCGATAGGATCTGCTATGGAACTTTCAGCCCTCACTGCTCTTTCTCCCGTTGATGGTCGCTATGCCAGCAAAACGGATGGGTTGCGCCCTTGGTTTAGTGAGTACGGTTTAATTTATCATCGTGTCTTAGTGGAGATTCGTTGGCTGCAAATGCTCGCGCGTCATCCACAAATCACTGAAGTTCCTGATCTGTCTCCAGCGGCGAATGAATTTTTAGAAAGCATCTTGCGCGAATTTGATGCAGAAGATGCGCGCCAAGTGAAAACGATTGAACGCACTACCAATCATGATGTGAAAGCGATTGAATACTTCCTCAAAGACAAAGTTGCTGAGCAGCCTGAGCTGAAAGCAGTGAGCGAATTCATTCACTTTGCCTGCACCTCCGAAGACATCAATAACTTGTCTTATGCGCTGATGTTGCAAGGCGGGATGCGCCAAGTGGTTGAGCCAGAAATGCAGCGCACCTTAGCTGCGATTCGTGAGCTAGCTCATCGTTATGCAGACCAGCCTTTGTTGTCACGCACTCACGGTCAACCCGCCTCGCCCACCACTTTGGGTAAGGAAATGGCGAATGTGGCTTACCGCTTACAACGCCAATTAGAGCAAGTGCAAGCCTGTGAATATTTAGGCAAAATCAATGGCGCCGTTGGCAATTACAATGCACATTTGAGTGCTTATCCTGAAGTTGATTGGCAAACTAATGCCGAACAGTTTGTGACCAGCCTAGGTTTGAGTTGGAGCCCTTACACCACGCAAATCGAGCCGCATGATTATGTCGCGGAAATTTTCGATGCCTTGGTGCGTTTCAATACGATTTTGATCGACTTCTGCCGTGATGTTTGGGGCTATATTTCTTTGGGGCATTTCAAGCAAAGAGTCGTTGCAGGCGAAGTCGGTTCTTCCACTATGCCGCACAAAGTCAACCCGATTGATTTTGAAAATGCTGAAGGTAATTTAGGCATTGCCAATGCCCTGTTCACTCATTTAGCGCAGAAACTGCCGGTTTCTCGCTGGCAACGTGATTTAACCGATTCCACCGTGTTACGGACTTTAGGCGTGGGTTTAGGGCATAGCTTGATTGCTTATCAATCTGCTTTAAAAGGTATTTCTAAGCTTGAAGCTAATCCAAGCAGCATGCAAGCGGACTTAGATAATAATTGGGAGGTGCTCGCCGAACCCATTCAAACCGTCATGCGCCGCTATGGGATTGCGCAACCCTATGAAAAGCTCAAAGCACTCACTCGTGGCCAACGGATAACGCCTGAAGGTTTACGCGAATTTATTGCAAGTTTAGAGATGCCCGCAGCCGCCAAAGCTGAGCTCAGCAAGCTCACACCCGCCACTTATATCGGCAATGCGATTGAGCAGGCGAAGAAAATATGAGCCTAATTCAGCCTAAGCAGATTTTAACGCAGTTAGGCGAATTCTCGGCTGAGGAATTTTTGCGCGATTATTGGCAGCAAAAACCGCTGCTGATTCGCCAAGCTTTCCCAAACTTTCAATCGCCACTGAGTTCGGATGAATTAGCCGGTTTGGCTTGTGATACGGATACCGCACGTTTAGTCCTAGAAAAAGGTGGGAAAACGCCTTGGGAAATGCAGCATGGCCCTTTGCGCAAAAAGGATTTTGCCAAATTACCGGCGACGCATTGGACTTTGCTAATCAATGATATTGAAAAACTGCTCCCCGAATTTACGGAAATTATTGAACCTTTCCGCTTTATTCCTGATTGGCGGATTGATGATCTGATGATTAGTTATGCGGTCGATGGTGGTTCGGTGGGGCCACATGTTGACGCTTATGATGTGTTTTTGCTGCAAGCTCAAGGGCAACGCCGCTGGCAAATCAGCTCGCAAACTTGCGTGGAAGATAATTTCATTCCTGATATTGATCTACGCATTATGCAGTCCTTCACCGCTGAGGAAGAATGGGTGCTAGAGCCGGGCGATATGCTCTATTTACCGCCTGACGTACCGCATTATGGGGTAGCGGTTGGCGAGTGCATGACTTATTCGATAGGCTTTAGAGCACCGAGTCGAGCAGATTTATTGGAAGATTTGTTGGGGCATATTTTAGAGCAACCGGCAATGCAGGAACGTTTTCGTGATCCGAAGCGCAGTTTGCAAGCTGATCCGAGCACGTTAGCCGAGGCTGATTTAGAGCGATTAACGGAATTTGTGTTAGCTGCTTTGCCAGATCGAGCAGCGATTCGGGCTTGGCTAGCAGAGACTTTAGGCTAAATTGGCCTATCCCCATTTGGAGCTATGGCAGCTTGCCAGTCAAGCAGCCGATAATATGCAATCAATCAAGTAGTCTGTTCGTTCGCAACTAGAGGTGTGCATGCCCTATTATGTTTTTCGTATCACCCAAACCACTTCCATCCTAAAAAATCTGGAGCACCAAAGCACACATGAGGTTTATCAAGCAGCGCGCAATCAAGTGCGTGATTTGCGCATGAATGCTGCGCCTAGCGATACCGCTACGTACAAACTGATCTTTGCGGCTAACCAATTGGAAGCAGAAGAACGCTTACAGGAGCAACGCGAAAAACCTGTGTTGATGGAATGGGAAAAGTAAGTCATCTTACACCCTCTATCTGCGAGGAGATTTTAGATTGAAACGCTACCCAATGTTTATGTGCCTACAAAACCGTCCTTGTTTAGTCGTGGGCGGTGGCAAAGTAGCCTTGCGTAAAGCAGAATCCCTACTACAAAGCGGTGCACAACTGACCATCATTGCTCCTGAATTGGATAGCGAGCTAGTCAACACTCTAAAACAGTATCCGAATCAAGCTGCTTGGCAGCAGCGTGACTTCCAAGATGTTGATATTACAGGCCATTACCTGATTATTGCCGCGACGAATAATCGCGCAGTGAATACACGTGTCGCTGAGCTTGCGAATCAGCGGCAAATCCCGGTTAATGTGGTCGATAACCAAGCCGCTTGTAGTTTTATTGTGCCCTCCGTGGTCGATCGTGCGCCGGTGATGATTGCTGTTTCTACGGGTGGCGCTTCGCCTGTGTTAGCACGCCAATTACGTATGAAATTGGAAACGATGATTCCTTCTTCCTGCGGGCAATTAGCGGCCATCACCGAAGAATATCGTGATCAAGTCAAACAGCGCTTCGCTGACCCTGAGCAACGTAAACAGTTCTGGGAGCATGCCTTACATGGTCCTTTTGCAGAATTGGTGTATGCAGGCAATGTGAGTGCAGCGCGGCAGATGCTGGATGAAATGCTCGCCAAGCAAAGCTCTGAAACCGTTATAGGTGAAGTCTATTTAGTCGGTGCTGGCCCGGGTGATCCTGATTTACTCACTTTCCGCGCGGTGCGCTTAATGCAGCAAGCTGATGTGATTGTCTACGACCGCTTAGTGGCGAAATCGATTCTGGAGATGGCGAGCCACACTGCTGAACGGTTTTATGTGGGTAAAGAAAAAGCCAATCATGCGGTTCCCCAAGAAGGCATCAATGCGCTCTTAGTGCGTTTAGCGAAACAAGGTAAACGGGTGTTGCGCTTGAAAGGTGGCGATCCATTTATCTTTGGGCGCGGCGGCGAAGAAATCGAAACTTTGGCGGAAAATGGTATTCCCTTCCAAGTTGTGCCGGGGATTACCGCTGCATCAGGCTGTGCTTCGTATGCAGGTATTCCGCTTACGCATCGTGACTATGCGCAATCCTGCACTTTTGCCACTGGCCACCTTAAAAATGGCACGATTGATTTGGATTGGAACAAGCTCTCGCAACCCAGACAAACTGTCGTGTTTTATATGGGCTTGACGGGTATCGAAGTGATTAGCCGCGAATTAATTGCCCATGGCACACCGAGTGAGATGCCTGCTGCGTTAATCGAGCAAGGTACTACCCGCAATCAACGGGTGCATATTGGCATACTCGCTACTTTGCCCGAGATGGTGAAGCAGCGCTCAGTCCGCGCCCCAACCTTAACTATCGTTGGCGAAGTGGTGAAACTGCACGAAAAACTGCACTGGTATCAGCCTGAGCGCCATGTCGCTGCCAGTGAATTTAGCCGTAACCCCGAACCACAGGAATAAATCATGGCTAGTTTTAAAGAAATCAAAATCACGGTTGAAGATAGCTTTAAACAAAATATTAGTGAAGGCAGCAGTTGTTCAGAGTCTGAACCCTTTGCCCTGCAAGTGATCGACCACAGTATGGAGCCAGAATTCGAGCAAGGTTGTATTATCATTATCGACCCGACTGGAATTGTACGGGATGGTGCTTTCGTATTTGCGAAAGACCATCAGGACGAGTATATTTTTCGCCGCTTACGCATTCAGGCAGGCAAGCACTATTTAGAAGCGTTACAACCTGCTTATGCAAGCTTGGAAATTCGCCCCGAACAAATCCAAGGTGTTATCACGCAGCGGGCGGGTAAGCGCCGTTCTTATCATAAATGGTACGATCAATGATTATTGTCTATGGCATTAGTAACTGCGATACCGTGCGCAAAGCACGCAAATGGCTGGATGAGCGTGCCATTGCTTATGAATTTCATGATTGGCGCAAAGACGGCTTAAATCCAGTGCAACTACGTGCTTGGGTGGATGAATTAGGTTGGGAAAATCTTGTCAATCGTCGTGGTACTACTTGGCGCAATTTGCCTGAACCCACTCGTGCCAATATGGATGAGGCTTTAGCGCTAGCAGTAATGGAAGATCAGCCTAGCCTGATCAAACGTCCACTGTTAGAGCTTGGCTCACGCCGTTTAGTCGGCTTTGATGCCGAACAATGGAAAAACTTGTTTCAAAATTAAGCTAGAATCCTTCCTACTTTAACTACCTACAACCACCATGTCAGATACTTTAGCGCTTACCCAGCAACTGATCGCTTTACCTTCAGTGACACCTGTTGATCACGGCTGCCAACCATTGATAGCGGAACGCTTAGCTCCTTTAGGCTTTCAGGCTGAATACTTAAACTTTGAAGATGTTGAAAATCTTTGGTTGCGGCGTGGCACGGAAGGCCCGGTGTTTTGCTTTGCAGGTCACACGGATGTTGTCCCTACTGGCCCATTAACTGCTTGGGAAAGCGCCCCCTTCCAGCCAGAAATACGCGATGGTATGCTCTATGGGCGGGGCGCTGCGGATATGAAAGGTAGCATTGCTGCGTTCGTGATTGCCGCTGAAAACTTCGTGCGTGAACATCCTGAGCATCAAGGCTCGATTGCAATGCTAATTACTAGCGATGAAGAGGGGCCGTCTAAATACGGCACGGTTAAAGTGATCGAAACCTTAGAAGCACGCCATGAAAAAATCACTTGGTGTCTAGTCGGTGAACCCTCAAGCTCTAAGCAATTGGGCGATATTATTAAAAATGGTCGACGTGGCTCACTCAACGCCAAACTAACCGTATATGGCAAGCAAGGTCATGTGGCTTATCCGCAACTAGCTGACAATCCGATTCATCGGGTTGCACCTGCCCTAGCTGAGCTAGCCGCCGAGATTTGGGATCATGGAAATGAATTCTTCCCCCCCACTAGTTTTCAAATTTCTAATTTAAATTCGGGTACGGGTGCAAACAATGTTATTCCCGGAACACTAGAAGCTTTAATCAACTTCCGCTTCTCAACGGAATTAACTGAAGCCGAAATTAAACAACGCACTGAGAATATTTTAAATAAATATGTAACAAATTATTTCTTAGACTGGAGTCTATCGGGCAATCCGTTTTTAACCAGACGCGGAAACTTGGTAGCAGCTGCAGTAAAAGCGATTCAGGAAACAGTTAATATCGAGACCGAATTATCGACATCCGGTGGAACTTCAGATGGGAGATTTATTGCGCCGACGGGTGCAGAGGTCGTTGAGCTAGGGCCTTGTAATGCCACGATTCATCAAATCAATGAGTGTGTATCTATACAAGACCTAGAGAAGTTAGCTGCAATTTATCAGAGGACACTAGAACACTTGCTCCTCTGATTTTAGAAACATTATAGCTATAGTTCACTTAAGCGTTTTACGTGGCCTGCCACGTTTGCGCTTGTCAATTTGTGCTTCTGAAAGCTCGGCATCACCCCAATTGATAAGTGTATCATAGAGATGGGTTGCGACTTCTTCCAAACGTGCACCTAGTGCTTGTTGATAATACAACTCACGCTTACGCAATAAATCCAGCTCTTGCTCTAAGCGCATGATGCTCGCATCATAGCGTATTTGTAACTCCTCTATAGTGGTTTCGAGCTCATTAATTTTCCCACTATACTCAGTTTTTAACTGCCGTTTCTCTTCAGCAGCTTGCTGTCTGACTTCTGAAACGGTAGCTGAAATAGCCCCTTTAGGGCGACCACGTTTTTTAAATGGTTGTTCATTCATCATACCTGACCCATCATTATTTCCAGACACATCTAAATTATCATCGTAAAATAACAAAGCACCTAATGCACTTTCCATAATGCTTCCCCTTTAATATGCGTTTATATAGAGTTCTCACAATATTATTGGGCAAATATTACACAATACATTTTTATTTGTAAAATTTATTGCTAGCCGTAAAGGCTGATTAACTCTCATAAATATCGACCTCTACCCTATACAGGGTTACCTCTGTTAAACATTGTCTGTTAGTACAGAGTATGCGATGTTATACCTCTGAAATAGAGTATAAAAATCGAGGAAATCCATGTTTTTGTCATCCCAGACACGATTATTCGTCGCTGGCTTGTCTTGTAGCCCAACCCTGATCTATGCACAAACAGGCTGGGAGATATGCCCGCCACCACTACAGTCTCTTAGCCAATCCAAAACCTTACGTCCTGCAGATTTGGACAAGATGGCTATCTACCTTGAAGCCGATCAAGCGCTGTTCCGCGAACGTGGTGACTCAGAACTGAGTGGTAATGTTTATATTAGTCAAAATGACCAGGAGCTAACGGCTCAACAAGCTATTTATAATCAACAATCTGGGAAAGTGTTAGCAACAGGCTCAGTCAGCTTCAAAAGCAGTAATGTTAATGTCCAAAGCCAGCAACTGGCCTACAACTTAAATAGTGGTTTAGGTAGTCTCACAGACGTAGCCTATTTATTAAATGGAACTGAGGGGCGCGGGGAAAGTGAGAAATTGGTGCAAGAAACTAACCAAATCACCCGCTTAAAAAATGCCAGCTACACCACTTGCCCCGTTGGAGTCAACAGCTGGAGCCTCAAAGCGGAAGACATTAAATTAGATCGTAGTACTGAGCAAGGTACTGCGCGGAAAGTAACTTTACAGATCAATGATCGGCCTTTTTTGTATTTGCCTTATTTTTCTTTTCCGCTGACGGATCAACGCAAGTCAGGTTTTTTAATTCCCAGCTTTGAAACCGATGAAAAAAGTGGTGTGCAAGTTAGCCTTCCTTATTATTGGAATCTTGCCCCCAACTACGACCTCACCACCACCACGAATATGTTGAGTAAACGCGGCTTACAATTAGAAACTGAGTTTCGTTATCTGACTGAACGGCATGGTGGTAAATTCCAATATGATGTTTTACCCAGCGATCAGGCCTATGACAATAACCTGCGCTATCACTTTAATGTGCAGCATTTAAGCCAACTTGACCCGAATAGCCAACTTGAACTGCAAGCAGCAGGGGTATCCGATAAAAACTATTTCGATGACTTAGGCAGCTCATTGGCCGCTAGCAGTATTGTTAATTTAGAGCGCACGCTGAGTTATAGCAGCGATAATGAAGAATGGGATTTTTCAGCCCTAGCACAAAGCTATCAAATCCTCGATAGCAGCTCGCAAAACTATGCCCGTTTGCCACAATTACAAGCGACTTGGACACCACAACTCGCTAGCGCAGCACCCACACTCAGCGTCAGTAGTGAATACACCTACTTTTCACGCAGTAAAGGCGATAATGGTCATCGTTTAGACACACAAGTTAATATTAAGCAGCGCTTTGAAAATGCTTCGGCTTATCTTGAACCAAAACTCAAACTACAGCATACCAACTATCAGCTTGAACAAGAAAATAATAAAAGTCTCCAGCGTAATTTGCCGACGCTAGCTGTTGATGCAGGTCTATTTTTTGAGCGTGAACTCGAAGGTGGTAAACGCTTACAGACTATAGAGCCGCGCATTTACTACACCTACACGCCGTTTCGTGAGCAGGCCAATATCCCAGTATTTGATTCATCTGAACGCACTTTAAGTTATAGCCAGTTATTCACAGATAATGACTTTACGGGTAAGGATAGAATTGCAGACAATAACCGTCTGTCGACCTCGATTACGACACGCTTACAAGAGTTAGATAAAGGGCGGGAAATTTTCCGTGCGAGCTTAGGGCAAATGTATTATTTTGCAGACCGCAAAGTAACGCTACCGGATGAAACGATCAAAACCGGTTCACGCTCAGAGTTAGTGATGGAAATGGCGGGCGAATTGAATGATACCACGCGTATTTCAGGTACTGCCTTTGCTGATATGCAGGAAAAAGCCGTATCAGCTGGGCAAATTCGCGTGAATTATCAAGATCAAAAACAGCGGATTCTAAATTTGGGGTATAGTCAGCGCAAGAGTGAATATGAATCTGCACAGCTTGCTTTTGCAACACCCGTAACTCAGCAGTGGACTTTAGTCGGTGCACATGAGCAAGATTTAAAAAATGATCGCAGCTTAGAAAGCTTAGCCGGACTTGAGTATCAAAGCTGTTGTTGGAAAAGCCGGTTGGCGGCACGTAAATACTTATTATCGGACAACGCCACCTATGATGACGCCTTATTTGTTGAGCTTGAATTAAAAGGCTTAGGCAGCTTTGGCAGTGGCACACGCAACTTGATGGAAAATCGAATTTATGGCTACAAATAGCACTCAGTCTTTCCGCACAACTTGGCGCAAACTGTTACCTATGACTCTGTTACTGGGTAGTTTAGCTGTGAGTGCCTTCCCTAGCCTGCAAGCCGCTGCCTTAGATCAAATTGCGGTAGTGGTGAATAGCGAAGTTATCCTTTACAGCGAAGTCCAGCAACGTATGCAAATGCTGCGTGCTAGCAAAGGAACCCAAGGTTTAGGTCAGGCTGATCTTTTGCGGGCAGCCGTGGACGAATTAGTCACTGAGCGTTTGCAAGCCCAATACGCGAAAGAAAATGGCCTCAATGTAGATGATGCAATGGTGGATCGGGCGATGGAAAGTATTGCCCGCCAAAATCGGATGGACATGCGTACTTTCCAAGCGGCTTTGCAAAAACAAGGGATTAGCTATGCTGCTTTGCGTGAGCAAACACGACGCAAAATCACTGCGGATATGTTGCGTAAACAACAAGCTGGTGGCAAAGTTTCTGTTTCAGATCGTGAAGTCAACGACTTGATCGCTAGCCAAAGCCAAAAAATTACCGCAGGCGAACGTTATCACTTGCAACACTTGCTGGTGAATGCTCCCAATGGCGCTACCATTGAGCAAGTAAATGCAGCCCGCACTAAAGCGGAAGGGCTAAGAAAGCAGATCGCTAGTGGTGAGGATTTTGCTACGGTAGCCAAGCAGTTTTCAGATAATAATGCAGCTGATAATGGCGGTGATTTAGGCTGGCAACCCGCTGAGTCTTTACCTAGTTCCTTTGTACGTGCACTGGCCTTGATGCAGGTCGGTGAAATTTCACCTGTGGTACGTGATCAGAATGGCTTCCACGTTTTGAAGCTGCTTGAACGCGAAGGTGGTAAACGCGCCAATGCTTCCGAGTCGCATGTACGGCATATTTTAGTCAGTACCCAAAAACAATCTCCAGCTGAAGCTAAACAAAAAATTGATGCGATCTATCAACAATTACAAGCCGGTGAAGATTTTGCACAATTAGCTAAAGCCAATTCAGATGATCCTGGTAGTGCTGCACGGGGTGGTGATTTAGGCTGGGCGAAAGCGGGGCAAATGGTGGCACCTTTTGAGCAAGTGATGAATGCTCAGACACTTAATACGGTGACGAAACCTTTTCAAACCCAATTTGGCTGGCATATTTTAGAAGTTTTAGAGCGCAAACAATCTGATCAAACGGCTGACCAGATTCGCGATAAAGCGACCAATTACTTAGGTGGACGCAAAGAAGAAGAACAATACAAAGCTTGGTTGCAAAGTTTGCGTAACGGCGCTTATATTGATTATAGGTTGCAAGGTGCTGCACCCGGCTTACAACTAAAGTAAAACCCCGCATCAAGGATTTGTATGAATAAGCGTTTACGACTGGCCTTAACTACCGGCGAGCCTGCAGGTATTGGCCCTGATTTAACCCTCATGCTAGCCAGCCAAACCCATTGGGCAGAGGATGTGATTGCTTTAGGCGATATCGAAATGCTACGTGCGCGCGCACGCTTATTAAACCTAGCAGTGCGCCTACGTGCTTATACTCCAAAGCAAGAACAAGAACCCTGCCAGCGTGGTGAACTCTTTGTTTTGCATATCCCCTGTGCAGCTCCAGTGACTCCCGGCAGTTTAGACAGCCGCAATTCTGCTTATGTTTTAGAGCTACTAAAGCGTGCAACGCACGGCTGTCAAAGCGGTGAATTTGCTGCCATGATCACAGCACCCTTGCATAAGGGTATTATCAATGAGTCAGGTGTGCCGTTCACGGGGCATACTGAATATTTGGCTGAATTAACGAATACGGCAATGCCAGTGATGATGCTCGCGGCAGGTAATTTACGAGTCGCCTTAGCCACCACACATCTACCCTTAAATAAAGTCAGTGCTGCGATTACTGCCCCACTGTTGCGTAGTGTTTTGAAAATCCTAGATCACGACTTACGCACGAAATTTGGCTTAAAACAACCGCGTATTTTAGTTTGTGGCTTAAATCCACATGCAGGTGAAGGAGGTTATTTAGGCATGGAAGAAATTGATGTCATTATTCCGACCATTCGCCAGCTCCAACAACAAGGCTTGCATCTGACTGGGCCCTTACCTGCTGATACTTTATTCACACCACGGAATTTGCAGCAAGCGGATGCCGTGTTAGCGATGTATCACGATCAAGGTTTGCCCGTTTTGAAATATGCAGGGTTTGGGAAAGCGGTGAATGTGACTTTGGGTTTACCAATTATTCGTACTTCAGTGGATCACGGTACAGCGATTGATTTAGCTGGAACGAGCAAAGTAGACAGTGGTAGTTTGCAAGCAGCGATTCAGATGGGAATAGGTTTAGGCCGCAGCCAGAAATTGGCAAGCTAACTAAAAAAAGGGCATCTATTGATGCCCAACCGCTAGGAGGATATTGAAGCCTAAGTAGCTTCAATATCAATGATAGTGCAAAATATAGTGCACTGCAACATTTTATCAGCCTATAAACTTTCTATTTATTTTTACTAATCCTTGCTTTCGATTAAGGTTTGAAAGGGTAACTGTGGCAAAATACGCACACTTTTATCCTTCAGAAACACGGATAGGTAGCGACTGCAAACCATGACTGATTACTTGCTTATTATTGTTGGCACCGTTTGGGTCAATAATTTAGTACTTTCCCAATTCCTTGGCCTCTGCCCTTTCATGGGCGTATCGCGCAAGCTTGAAACAGCGATTGGCATGGGCTTAGCAACTACTTTTGTCTTAACTCTATCCTCAGTCAGCAGCTATTTAGTCGATACTTGGCTGCTAGAGCCTTTAGGCTTGCAATATTTGCGTACCCTAAGTTTCATTCTGGTGATTGCAGCGATTGTGGGCTTCACTGAAATGGTGGTGCGCAAAAGCAGCCCGGTCTTACACAATGTATTAGGGATTTATTTGCCTCTGATTACGACCAATTGCGCAGTACTCGGTGTAGCCCTACTTAATGTACAAAAGCATCATGGCTTTATTGAATCGGCTCTCTACGGCATGGGGGGCGCTTTAGGCTTTACGCTCGTCATGGTGATGTTTGCGAGCATTCGCGAGCGCTTAGTTGTAGCTGATATTCCGAATGTGTTTAAAGGTAATGCGATTGGCTTAATTACTGCGGGCTTGATGGCACTCAGCTTTATGGGCTTCTCAGGACTGGTGAAGCACTAATGTTAAGCGCTTTATTAGTCATTGGTGGCTTAGCGGCTATTTTTGGTTTATTGCTCGGGTATGCAGCCATTCGTTTTCGGGTAGAGGGTGATCCGTTAGCGGATAAAATCGACAAGCTGCTGCCACAAACTCAATGCGGTCAGTGCACCTTCCCCGGCTGCCGCCCTTATGCTGAAGCGATTGCTAAGGGTGAGGCTGACATTAATCAATGCCCGCCCGGTGGCGAACCCACCATTCAAGCTTTAGCCGAATTGCTCGGCGTTGAAGCTAAACCTTTAAATGCAGAAAATGGCGAAGCGCAAACCGTGCCTTTAGTCGCCATTATTGAAGAGCAAACCTGTATCGGCTGCACACTCTGCATTCAAGCCTGCCCTGTCGATGCGATTGTGGGTGCAGCTAAACATATGCATACCGTGATTGAATCCGAATGCACCGGCTGCAAGCTCTGCTTACCGCCCTGCCCGGTTGACTGCATTTTAATGGTTCCAGTGAAAACTAGCCCAGCGAATTGGAAATGGCCTTATCCGATTATTCCGTTGAAGGAGGTGGCCTAATGCTTGCAATCCTTCGTGAATTTTGGCGAAGCACGGGTGGATTACATTTAAAGGATTATCACAAAGATCAATCGACGCAGCAGCCTGTACACAAACTTACAGCCACAGCAGTTCATGAGCTAGTGATTCCCCTTCAACAGCATTCAGGGCACAAACCCAAGCTGCTGGTGAAACTGGGTGATTTTGTCCATAAAGGCCAATGCTTAGCAGTCGCTGATGGTGCTATTAGCGTACCTGTCCATGCCAGCACTTCAGGCAACATTATTGCGATTGAAGAGCGCCCGATTGCGCACCCTTCCGGCTTAACTGATCTTTGTATGATCTTAAAGCCGGATGGTCACGATAATTGGGGTGATCAACGCCTACCCCCTATTGAAAATTACACTGCAGCTTCTGCTGAAGTCTTACGCCAACGGATTAGCGAAGCAGGCATTGTTGGCTTAGGTGGCGCGGTGTTCCCTTCAGCGATTAAACTCAAGGTGCCTGACCCCATTCAGCTCACTACTTTAGTTATCAATGGCGCTGAATGTGAGCCCTATATCACCTGTGATGACATGCTAATGCGCGAGCAGGCTGCTGAAATCATTTCAGGCTGCTTGATTATGCTGCATGCTTTGCATGAACATGCGCCCACTCAAGGTTTAGACTGTTTAATTGGCATTGAGGATAATAAACCGCAAGCGATTGCTGCGATGCAAACGGCGGCGGCACATGCAAATGATTCACGCCTAAAGATCGTGCCTGTCCCCACTCAGTATCCTACTGGTGGCGAGCGTCAGCTCATCCATATTTTGACCAGACATGAAGTACCCAGTGGTGGTCGCCCAACGGATATTGGTGTGCTTTGCCATAATGTCGCCACCGCTAGAGCTATCTATCAAGCGGTAGTATTAGGACAACCACTCATTTCGCGTTATGTGACTGTAACTGGCAAGGGCGTCGCACAGCCACAAAATTTCGAGGTGCCAATTGGTTTGAGTATGCAAACTCTGATTAATGCAGCAGGTGGCTATACCCCCAAAGCTAAAGGCTTGATTATGGGTGGCTCGATGATGGGTGTGGCTTTGCCCAATGACCAAATTCCGGTGGTGAAAGCTACCAACTGCTTATGGGTGAATGAGCAAGAAGCGATACCTGAAGCACTACCCTGTATTCGTTGCGGGCGTTGTGCTGAAGCCTGCCCTGTAAAACTATTGCCGCAACAACTGTATTGGCATGCGCGCGCGCGCAATTTGGAAAAAGTCGAGCAACATCATATTTTTGACTGTATTGAATGCGGCTGTTGTGCTTATGTTTGCCCGAGCCATATTCCACTGGTGGATTATTATCGCTATGCCAAAGCCGACATTCACACTCAAAATGAAGCCCGCGAAAAAGCAGCTCTAGCCCGTGAGCGCCACGAGTTTCATCAAGAGCGCATTGAACGGGCTAAGCGCGAAAAAGCTGAAAAACTGGCTAAACACAAAGAAGCCGCCCAAAATAAAACAACGGATACTGCGGATAAACAAGCCGCCATTCAAGCCGCCTTAGAGCGGGCGAAAGCGAAAAAAGCTCAGCAAGCCGCCACTACTACTGCGTCAGAGGACAAACCGGCATGATTTTTGGCACTAAGACTTCGCCGTACATGCACGCTCCCCAAGGCGTTGGTCAAGTGATGGCGCAAGTGATTTATGCACTGGTTCCCGGCACTTTGGTACTGCTGTGGTTTTTCGGTTGGGGAGTAGTCACTAACTTATTGCTAGGTTTAGGCTTTGCCTTGCTGCTTGAAGCGCTCATGCTCAAGCTGCGCCAGCGTCCACTTCTGCCGTTTTTGACTGACTATAGTGCAGTTGTCACTGGCTGGCTGTTAGCGGTGGCACTTCCGCCTTATTCACCTTGGTGGCTGTTGTTGATTGCAATGGTGTTTGCGCTGGTGATAGGCAAGCATTTATACGGCGGTTTGGGCTATAACCCGTTTAACCCTGCGATGGTGGGCTATGCAGCGGTGCTGGTTTCCTTCCCGATTGAAATGACCAGTTGGCCTACGCCAGAACTGACCAGTATCGGTCAAATTAGCTTAACCGATAGTTTGCAACAGGTATTTTTAGGTGGAACCAGTCATTGGGATGGGCTGACTCAAGCTACCACGCTCGACACCATCAAAACTCATCTGCGTTTAGGTGAAACCGTCAGCCAAATCAACCAAAGTCAAGCCTTTGGCTGGATCGCAGGGCTTGGCTGGGAATGGGTTAGTCTGGCTTGGCTGGCTGGTGGTTTATGGCTGATCTATCAAAAAATTATTAGCTGGCATATTCCAGTTGCCTTGATGGCTGCTTTGGCGGGAATAGCGCTGATTTTTTGGCTGATTAATCCGCATAGCTATAGTTCGCCGCTGTTTCATCTGGTGAGTGGCGCTACCGTTTTAGGTGCGTTCTTTATTGCCACTGACCCTGTTTCTGCTAGTACTACGCCAGTCGGCAAGCTTTTATACGCAGGTGGGATTGGCTGTTTTACTTATATTATTCGCGTTTGGGGGAATTACCCCGATGCAATAGCCTTCGCTGTGTTGATTATGAATATGGCCGTGCCATTGCTGGATACTTATACTCAACCGCGCGTGTATGGTACTAAAGGGCGGTTTGGATTATGAGCACTTTAGTTCATGAAGTTAGCAAACCGACCTTATTGCTAGCCGGCTTTGCGGTCGCAGGTACTTTGTTATTAGCGGGTGTACACAACTTAACCGCTCAGCAAATTGCTGAAAGTGAGCGTTTAGGGCTACTCAAGCGCATCAATACGTTAGTCGAAGCCAGTCGTTATGATAATAATCCTTTGGAAGATAAAATTAGCTTGCCGCCCGCAGAGTTGAATAGCTCTGAACCAGTACTGGTCTACCGTTTGCGCAAACAAAATCAGCCCGTCGCGGCTATTTTCACGGCGACCACTCCTGATGGCTACAGCGGGAATATTCGCTTAGTGGTAGGAGTCAATGCCGATCAAACGTTAGCAGGCGTGCGCGTATTAACGCATAAAGAAACGCCCGGCTTAGGCGATTGGATTGATGCAGAAAAAAGCGATTGGATACTCGGTTTTTCGGGTAAATCGCTACAAAATCCCAAGGATACGGGCTGGACAGTCAAAAAAGAGGGTGGCGAATTTGATCAATTTACGGGTGCAACCATCACTCCACGTGCAGTGGTAGCCGCTGTCAAGCAAGTGTTAGTTTGGTCAGAGCAACATATTGATACTTTGTATGCACCCAGCACAGGAGCTAAGCCATGAGTACAGAACATCCTTATCGTGAAATAGCCTTCAATGGCTTGTGGCAAAATAATCCGGGCTTAGTACAGCTACTTGGTTTGTGTCCGCTCATGGCAATCACTACTAATGCTATCAATGGTTTAGGCTTAGGTTTAGCGACGCTGGCGACCTTAGTGATTACTAATTTATTAATTTCTCTACTGCGCCCGTTTATTCGTGAAGAAATTCGGATTCCCGCTTTTGTGCTGATTATTGCCTCGACCGTGACCGCTATTGAATTACTGATTCATGCTTACTTTTCCGAACTCTATGCCGTACTGGGGATTTTCATCCCGCTCATTGTTACCAACTGCATTATTATTGGCCGCGCTGAAGCTTATGCTGCCAAGAATCCACCCAAATATGCATGGCTAGATGGTTTCATGATGGGCTTGGGCTTTGCTTTGGTGTTAATCGCTTTGGGTGCTATCCGTGAGTTTTTAGCGCAAGGTACGGTGCTTGCTCAAGCGCATTTAATGTTTGGCGAAGCAGCGCGCGGTTTGGCTTTGCATATCAGTGATGATTTTAAAGGGCTGCTCTTAGCCGCTTTACCACCCGGCGCTTTTATTAGCTTAGGCTTTTTGGTCGCAGGCAAAAACTATCTTGATCAACGTCGAGCGAGTCGTGCACAACAAGCAGCTATTTTGAAACCAGCAGGCGAAGCGGCGTGAATCCCGAGCAATGCGCTGAACTGTTTAGGCGTTGGCAAGCAGCTGATCCGCATCCCACCACCGAACTCAGTTATCACTCAAATTTTGAGCTATTAGTCGCGGTGATTTTATCGGCGCAAGCGACTGACAAAAGTGTGAATAAAGCGACCGAAAAACTATTCCCCGTTGCGAATACGCCTGAAGCTATTTTAGCTTTAGGTGAAGAAGGTTTGCGCAGTTATATCAAAACGATTGGCCTTTATAATGCCAAAGCCAAAAATATCATTGCCACTTGCCGAATACTGATTGATCAACATCAGTCGCAAGTGCCGGATAAGCGTGCTGATTTAGAAGCACTGCCCGGCGTTGGCCGCAAAACGGCTAATGTTATTTTGAATACCGCATTTCATCAGCCTACGATGGCGGTGGATACGCATATTTTCCGGCTGGGTAATCGCACTGGCTTAGCGCCGGGAAAAAATGTGCTGGAAGTTGAACAAGGCTTACTGAAGCATATTCCGCCTGACTATTTGCAGGATGCACATCACTGGCTGATCCTACATGGCCGCTATGTCTGCACTGCCCGTAAGCCCCGATGCCCAACCTGTATGGTCGCGGATCTCTGTGAATATAAGGAAAAAACGACTGCATGATGTCTGTACAACGTGAAAACTTACGCCGCTATTATTTAACTTGCTGGCAAAAACAACAGGCCGGGCAACCGCTGAAAGGTTTAGAACAACAAGTCGCTACAGTGATTCTGGAGCATCCTGAATATCACCCGATTTTTGCAAATAGTGAGCAAGCTTTACGCCAAGACTATGAAGCGGAACAAGGTAATACCAATCCTTTCTTGCACATGGGTCTGCATTTAAGTTTGCGCGAACAAGTTTCCACGGATCGCCCGGTTGGGATTCGGGATATTTATGAAAATCTAGCCGAGCGCTATGGGCAGCACGATACTGAACATTTGATGATGGAATGCTTAGTAGCCAATCTCTGGCAGGCTCAACAGCAGCAACAGCCACCGGATGAAAATACCTATTTAGACTGTTTAGTTAAACTCGGCTGACAAGCGCAAATGCTGCGCATCGACCTTCAGGAAGCTACCCTGTCTATACCAATCGCCTAATACAATCCGTTTGGCTGGCTGGTCATCTAAAACAAACTCATGAATCGCTGGCCGATGCGTATGTCCATGAATCAGCTGATTCACCTTAGCAGCACGCATGGCGGCTTCAATAGCGGTTTGATTTGCATCGAGAATGTCTTCTTGCTTAGTTTGCGCGCTTTGTTGGCTTTGCATCCGCAAGCTTTGGGCAAATTGTAGGCGTTCAGGAATGCTCTTTGCCAAGATTTGCTGTTGCCATTGCGGGTTACGGAATAACAGGCGCGCTTGTTGATAGTCGACATCATCCGTGCACAGTAAATCGCCATGCATAAGCAAAGTTGGCGTACCGTATAAATCAATGATTTGTTGTTCTGGCAATAATTGGCAAGCACTCAGGTCGGTGAACTGCTCAGCTAACAGGAAATCGCGATTGCCATGTTGAATATAAATCGGCGTACCCTGCTCAGCGACTTGCTTAAAGGCTTGCAGGATGGGTAATACCATTTGCCCTTGCTCGGTTTGCAGAAAATCATCGCCAATCCAATACTCAAATAGATCACCGAGAATATACAAAGCTTCCGCTTGACCACGAATATGCTGCAAAAAGCTAAACAATAAATGGGTACTCGCTGGGCGCGCAGGCTCTAAATGCAGATCAGAGATAAACCAAGTTGCCATTGTTAGCCGCTCCCAGCGCTAAGATCAGTTTAAGCCGCCAAATAGGTCGGTGATTGCATTTCATTCAAGCGACTGAAGGCACGCGCAAATTCAAACTTGAGCAGCTGGCCTTGATACAGCTCTTTAATATCGTAGCGCGTGGAAATAATCAGCTGCACTTTGCAATCATACAGCTCATCAATGAAGTTCAAAAAGCGCCGCGCTGCATTCTCGCTATCCTGATTCATAATGGGAATATCAGAGAGAATGATGGTTCCATAACGTGCTGCTAATTCAATGTAGTCACTGGTCGAACGCGGGCCATCACAAACCGTTTTGAAATCGAGCCAAATAATATTATCCGCCATTTTTCTCACCGGCAGACGGCGGCCATTCAGTTCCATCTCTACATTTTCAAAGACTTTACCTTTAGCCTCTTCACTGAAGCGTTCCTCCAGTTCAGGATCAGAATGCGTAATATTGTCACCCACTTCATCAATCGGTACGACATGGCGCATGCGGTAATCAATGCCATTATCTAGCTCAATGACTTGCAGATTCTTTTTAAGCAAATCAATCGCCGGCAAAAAACGCGCACGCTGCAAACCGTTTTTATATAAATCATCCGGTGGGCGATTGGAGGTGGTGACAATAGTCACATCATTATGCACCAGACCTTGCAGCAGGCCGGCCAAAATCATCGCATCGCCAATATCCAGCACATGAAATTCGTCAATGCAGAGTAATTCGGTATTCGAGGCAATTTTTTTGGCAACTAATTCTAAAGGATCGGTTTGATTAGTCCCTAGTTTGCGCAGCTCTTCATGCACCATCAGCATAAAATGATGATAGTGATAGCGATTTTTCTCAGCAATCGGTACATTTTTGAAGAAAAAATCCATCAGCCAAGTTTTACCGCGCCCGACGCCACCCCACAAATAAGCACCTTTCACACTGACTTCAGCGCGCGGCTCAGGCTTAGAAAAGAAGCGAAAACCTTTGGTCGGTGGCTGTGGTTTAGGATTGACTAAACCGTCACTAATTCCCTGTAAAACTTGGATAGCACGTTCCTGTGCGGGGTCACGTTGAATATTGCCAGCGGCAATTTCAGAATTATACAGAGCGAGCAGTGTCATGGGGTGGATTTCACGAGTAGCTAATAAGCCCGCATATTGTCGGTAATCGCTTTCTCAGCGTCAACCAATGTGCCACTAATTTACTCAATTTTAGCGCTCTAAATGCCGGAAATTGTCGACAATGTGCGTTTGCACATTTTTTATGATTAGGCTTAGGCGAATTAAGGAAAGCTGTTTTCCAAACAGAAACCTGCTAAACATAAGCTTTGCTTAACACAGCTAGAACTTAACGATGTCGACACATACTACACCTCAAATCTTAGCCATTGCCCAACGCGGCGAAGCGATCTTAGCTCAGCAAGCGCAAGCAGTGAGCAATCCGCTTGATCCTGAAATTCAAACCCTGCTGCAAAATATGCAGGCCACTATGCTCGCCGCGAATGGAGTTGGGATAGCAGCCCCTCAAGTGTTTCAATCCTTACGGATTATTATTGTCGCCTCGCGCCCGAATCCACGCTATCCAGAAGCACCCTTGATGGAACCGATTTCAATGATCAACCCGGAAATTCTCTGGCAATCGAAGGCAACCTGCTTAGGTGAAGAAGGCTGTCTGAGTGTGCAAGAAACACGCGCGCAAGTTGCACGGGCGGAGCGCTTAACCGTGCGCTATTTGAATGAAAAGGCTGAAAGCATCGAGGCTGAATTTAGCGGCTTTGTAGCGCGGATTATTCAACATGAAGTGGATCATTTGAATGGGATTTTGTTTGTGGAGCGGGCTGAAGCTGCTGAGAGTTAAAAGCTTGATTTAACCCTCAGCTAAGTAGATTAATTAAGCACGGCGCGAACGCTTGCGCACTCCACCGCCCCCTAATGAACCACCCTCCACACTTAAATCACCAGCTAATTGCGCTTGCGCGCCTTTTGAAACTGTGCCTAAGTCACGCAGAATCACTTCTAAACTAGGTTTTTCTTGAGGAATATGCGCATCCATCGCTGCACGCATCGCCTTAATATGCTCAGGACTCGTACCACAACAGCCGCCAATAATCCGCGCACCTGCATCCATTGCTAATTCGACATAACGCGCCATTAGTTCAGGCGTGCCGTTGTACACAATTTTGCCATCGACATATTCAGGAATACCGCAATTGGCTTTGGCCACAATAATCGGTTCTTGCTCTTCGCCCGCTGCATTAAAGAAATTCAGCACAGCAGCCACTACTTCAGATGCGCCCACCCCGCAATTCGTACCGCAAGCCACTGGATGCGGATGCAAATTCGGTTGCAGATTAATAATATCAGCAGCAGTCAAACCCATCATGGTGCGACCATTGGTATCAATACTTAAAGTATTCACCACCGGCAAACCAACCCGTCCTGCTCCGAGTACAGCGGCTTCCACTTCCTCTTTAGAGGATAAAGTTTCCAGCCATAACACATCGACACCCGCTGCGGCTAAAGCACGCGCTTGCTCTTCAAAAATATCAGCAGCATCTGCAATCGACAGCGGGCCATTAGGTTCTAAAATATCGCCAGTAGGACCAATCGAGCCACCGACTACAATCTCGCGACCCGCTTTAGCGATTTCTTCTTTTAAAATCCGTACTGCTGCGGTATTCAATTCTTGCACCCGATCTTGGGCTTGATGCAGCACTAAGCGGCGGCTGTTGCCACCGAACGTATTGGTGAGAATAATATCCGAGCCTGCTTCGACGAAAGCTCGATAATGAGCAGCGATGCGTTCGGGATATTCAGTATTCCATAGTTCAGGCGCATCACCCGTCATCAGCCCCATCTGGAATAAATTGGTACCGGTCGCGCCATCCGCTAATAAAAAGCGTTTTTCAGCCAGCATACGTAAAAACAAATTAGACTCGGACATTCTCAAATCAGCCTTGAAATCAAACGAATGCGTGCATTCTGGCACAGCTCAAGCAGGCTTACCAACTAACTTGTCGTCGATTTGTCAAGCTCCATCAGGCGTTTGTTAGCCTGTTAAAATAACACTACAACTTAATAAGTTGAGCGAGACATAGACCAACAAGCAATCATGGCGAACACTCTTAACTCACAAATATATCAAATTAGATGTTAATTAGAATCAATTAAGAATCTAATTTGATTCTTTTTGAAGGATGCTTTATGATGGTTAGCCTTACTCAATAATCAGGAAATTTTATGGCAACTTCCGAAGCAACAAACGACATCGAAACATTGGTCACCTCTCGCCTCCGTAACAGGGATACAAACATCACGGCGGTTACCCTCCGCATAGCCGATGGTGAGCTACTTAGCATTGATGAAATTGCTTCAGAATTGAACTTGACTAGACAGGATGTACTTGCTCAATTTGTAAGCTATGGCATTAAAAAGGCTCAAGAAATGATTAAAAAACACGATACTCAGGGAGTTGAGCTTGATGATTCTACCAACAGCCATCCGAATTATTATTTGTTAAATACAAATACCAAACACAATATGGCGAGTCACCACGACATGCTGAAAAATGGTTTGGCGGCAGCCTTTTGGGGGGATTGGAAGTTAAATATTAATAAACTAAAAAAAGGCGATAGAGTCTTCTTATATCAAAATGGTGTTGGAATTGTAGGAACAGGCATCGCTACAGGCAATACTGTTATTTCTGATATTGAAAGTGATGATGGATGTATGTACCCAGAAAAGTATAGCCAAAAGCTTGACAACTTTTTAAAGGACTTCCAGATTTCACTGAAATCCTGTAACACCATCACAAAATCCAACCTTTCGGTTTTACGCACGATGAGTCGTATTAAGGAAGAACAAGGTATTGCATTACTACAAGAAATCGAGCGCCTGAAAAACCAACACACTGCCTCATCATAAGCACCTGCACCAAGCAATTAATTGGCTTATTTTCCTGAAACAATGACTACTGAGCCTCAGCATGCTGTTGCGAAGCAAAGCCTCGCAACTATTGGCGCAAAATTTTACGATAGGTGATACGGTCAATTAACAGCAAACGCCCACCAGTAGGTTGTACTTGGATGTTTCTGGCCTCAAAACCACGGCTTTCTTCGGGCGCTAAAGCCACTTCATACACACCTTGTGGGCTCATTTCGAACGCATATTTCCCGTAAGCATAGATATCGGGATGTCCGCTGACTCGAAATTGATCACGCTGAAACTCGAAGGTCAGCGATGGCTCAACATGCGGCATTTTACCTTCGGAATAGCACCAGACACCTTGGATTTCTGGAATCCCAGAAACCTGCTCTCGACCTAGGCCGCTACAACCAATCGTAGTGAGCGTCAGTGAACCAAAAATGACACCATGCTGAAGGCTTTGCGTAAACCAACTCATGCTTGTTACCCACCCTATGCTCGCAATTAATCGTTCAAGTTTAGTGCAAAAGCAGACAGTTTTGTGAAAAAACCACATGACTACTCTAATTGCTCAGCTTAAACCCGATTAGGTAGAGCACGCGCATATACCGCAACTACTAATAAAAATCCGCCAAAAATATAATAAACAGTCGAAAACGGCAGCATTAGCAAAATAATAGAAATAATCAGCGGCGTAATTAGCTCAGACATTTCGCGCCATGTCGAAAAAACCATGGTCATTTCAGTACGTTCATAAGCTTTGACAGTGCGCATAAACGGAATATTGCCCAGCACATCCACCATCGACGCTCCCCAAGCACCTGTCCACCAAAATAATAAGCCAAACTTTTGCGCTTCACCTAACACACCCAACATTAATAACGACCCACCACAAAGACATAAGCCGAAAATCAATACATTTTTAGTATGAAAACGCTCTGCTAAGGCGCGTACCCAAGGGCTAAAAAACAACATCGCACAGCCCACAGATAATAAAGCAGCCCCTACCCAATTCGGCAGGCCAGCCTCTACCGCATAAATAGGCCCGTAGATATAAAGCAGTACCCAGAAAATCGCACGCCCTAAGGTAATCAAATAAGAAATACGCAGAAACTTTTGCTTAAAAAAATGCGGTAATAAAGTGAGTGGATGAATGGCTTTACGCGGTTTTGCAGCAACTAGCACGGGGTTATCACCTAAGCGTAGGTGCCAAAAATACGCCAACATAACCACTGCAGCGAAGATAGAAACTAAAAACGCACTAAAAGGGTAGCCATTATCCCATAGCCAAATCCCTACTAAAGGTCCTAGTAGCCAAGCTACACCGTTATACAACATGCGGCGCGATTCAGTACGGGCGAACTCCAGCTTTTGAATATAATCCATCACATACAGCGAGATACACACTGTAAAAATCGAAGCAGCTGCCGAGCGCAACCCCACTCCGATAGCAAATCCCCAATCATTTCCCTTATAAATTAGCAGGGAAGAAAGAATGAGCAAAACACCCCCCAGAGTTAACACCCAGCGGCGTTGCAGTATTTTTTCTAAGCGACTGAAATTTAGGGTAATAAATAAAGTAATGATTGCGGCGATTAAATAAGTTTGCGCGACTGCCTCTTTACTCCCCAAAGCAGCAAAGGCAATCAGTGGAATAATGCCGACCAAAACTGCCCGTGACAAACCTTCTAAAGCAGTTAAACGCGCTAAAGCTCCGCCGGTATCTGTGTCTGCTGCTAAAGCAATCACGCCGGACGGACGTGGTGGTAACATAGGTGATGCCCCATTTTTGTGAATATTCTCTGGAAGGATGCATGGTAGCGCTTTCAACTAGCACTAGCAAAAGTCTTTAAAACTAATAATCTGCTAAATTAATAATGCCATCCCAAGCACTAGGAGCTTGATATTCAGTTGCCTGCATCCGCTGTAAAATTAAGCTGTAATAGTGGTTGATAGAGCGCTTTGTCAGTTCATCAAGCCTTGTTTTAGCGCTAAGCCAATCACCTACAAAATAGGCCTGCAAGGCAGCATCATGTTGAGCTAATTCGGCTTTCTCTGCTACCGTTAAGTCGCTAGTTAGCCCCAAAGGCTCATAGATCATGACCGGCTCTTGGCGTCCACGTACACGCACATAATCAATCACTCGAAAGCTCAATTGCGGGCATTGATGCACCGTAGCTAAGCTAACTAGCGTATAAATTTGGTAATACTTCGTGAGTTCCTGTAAGCGCGAGGCTAAATTCACAGCATCCCCAAGTACCGTATAAGCGCGCCGATAAGCTGACCCCATATCACCCACGGTCATTTCACCGCTATGTACACCAATCCCTGCTTTTAATTCTTGTTGGATGCCAAGCTCAACAAACTGCGGCTGCATTTTCACTAAGGCGCTCTGCATCGATAAAGCCGCCAACACAGCATGTTCGGCATGCCTTGCATCAGGTAAAGGCGCATTCCAAAACGCCATAATCATATCGCCTACATATTTATCAACCGTACCTTGATACTGAAAAATAATGGAAGTCAGCGGGGTGAGATAAGCATTTAAAAATCGCTGCACTTGGGTGGTTGAGAGCTGTTCAGCCAAAGGCGTGAACTGGCGAATATCCGAAAATAGCACGGTCATTTCGCGCCGCTCCCCTTCCATACTGGCATTCAATTTATTATTAGAGAGTAGCTGATCTATATGTTCAGAAGGTACATATTGGCCAAACATACCTTGAATACGCTGACGCTGTTGATGCTCATTAATCAAACGTTCCAAGCCAAAAAACAAACTCATGGCTAGCACTAATAATAAGGGGGGTAACAAGGGTGTATTGAGATGCTGATAGACCCAAAGCACAGTATTTAGGCTAATGACTAATAGAGCCAAAACGACTCCAAGCATCAACATGCCATAAGGTTGGAGATGTGGGTATAACCAAAGCATGACGATCCCCAATAGCAGCATTTCCAAAATCAGCGCTGCATCTAGCCATTCAGGAATGACTGGAATCAGCTCTGGATGTAACAAGGCATGTACTAAAGTCGCTTGTGCCTCCACACCGGGAAAACTGGCTTGAAAGGGGGTCGAGCGTAAATCAGCTAACCCTTTAGCTGAAGTACCTAGCAAAACAATAGCGTCGGTAAAACTACTGACTAAAGGCCGCTGCAAAATATCAGTGGCCGAAAATACTGGGAATTGCCCCGTTTTGCCTAAAAAGGGAATAGTAATTTGCCCAGTAGGATCAGTGGGAATAGTTTTACCTGCAAAACTGAGTTGATTAATAACACTGACATTTCCCACCCACTTAGTGCTCAATTGAACCGGCTGGGCATCATCCGCTAAATAATGGCGTACTGCTTGTAAAGCAAGGCTCGGATAAAGTTGTTGATTCCATTCCAAAACTAAGGGCGCTGAACGAATGACTCCATCATCATCAGGAAAAATATTTAAAAACCCAGTTTGGGCAGCCGCTTCTGCTAATTTAGCTAAATTCGCGGTATAGCCACGCATGATTAAACTACTAGGCGCTTGAGTAGAGCTTGTCTGCCAACTCATTACGAGCGGTTTTAGTTGGCCTTTTTGAAAGTCATCCGTTTGGTGAAAAAGATTACCTAAAATCACCCCTTTATCGTTGATCAGCTTAGCGAAGTACTCATCGCCATCGAGAGTTGCATACTGATCAAGCAGATCTTGTGGAACCAACCCGGCCTTGCCTAGGCGGAGCTTGATTTCATCCAAAGGGTGTTGTTCTGGCTCGGGGAAAGTCATATCCATTGCAATGACTGCTGCCCCCGCTTGATTCAGACGCTCAATCAAAGTGGCGAGCTTATGACGCGACCAAGGCCATTGCCCCTCAAACTGCAAACTGCGCTCATCAATATCCACAATCAAAATCGGCGGGGTGGTGCGTACGGTTTCTTGCACCGTCAAACGCATCCTTAAATCATAGGCTAGTGCTTCCATGCGTTGAAATACCACCGGCATAACAGATAGATAGCCTAAATACATCAAACAGCCACCCACCAAGATCGCGATACCACCGGCCAAAATGTATAACTCACGCCAGCGGCGCCAAAACTTAAACATACCTATACTGATACTTCTTAAATGTGTAGCTTAATGTTAAAAATACCGAAAGCTAATTATAATTATTCGCGGGTTTTGAACTTGCCAAATAAAGATTGGTCAACAGACAACTACCTTTCGTCAAATAATTAGCTTAGTCTGAGCTTAAGACTAGCTCATGCTTAGGCTTGAGTTAACTGGTGTAACCATAGCCTAAAAGCTCAATTTACCTTAATCACGAGACCAAGTAATGGGTTTGAAACTAAGCAAATTAAAATTCAAAATAAATTATTTTTTACTTCTTTGTGTCGCTTTTTGTATTCAGCCTTGTTTTGCAGGCAACCATCCAGCTTTTTCCAAACTACAGCAAGCGGTGGATAGGGCACAATACGAACAGGCTTGGCAAGCCGCCCAAGGGTTAAAAAATAAATATGAAGGTGATGCTTACTTTGACTTTTTGTATGGCTTAGCCGCTTTAGAAACTCAGCGTCTTGATCATGCTTTATTAGCACTTAAGCGTGCAGTGGCGAATGAACCGAATGAAGTGCGCCCGCGCTTAGAACTAGCACGTACCTATGTTTTGCTCAATAACAGGCCAGCTGCTACGAGTGAATTTAAAGACGCACTCGAATTGCCAATGCCTGCTACTGTACGTGCTAATGTAGAGCACCAATTGCAAGCATTAGCCAAAGGTGATACGCCAAGCGCAACTAGCTCGTGGCAAAGCTCAATGAGTTTTGCCGTGGGTCATGATAGTAATGTGAATTTAGGGGTTAGCAATGCCAGCATCAGCCTGCCTATTTTTGGTGAAGTGATTTTGGACGCTGGCTCAGTGAAGCAGGACTCTGTGTCGGCTGAGCTGGGTGCACAACTGACTTACCATGCTGAACCTAATCCACAGCAAGCTTGGTTTGTTAATAGCAGCATTAATAATAAGCAATACCCCCATGCGGTTGCACAAAGCACTAAAGAACTCAGCTTAACTACAGGCACTGCTTTTATGGATGGACATAAGCACTATCAACTAGGACTCAGCCTGCAGGCTCTTAATCTCAATGATCGTAGCTATAGTCGTTCACAAGCCTTAGAAGCTAGCCTAAACTATCAATTAGCCGAAAATAAGTTATGGTTGAGCGCTATGCGTTGGAGTAATACGGATTATCAGCAAACGAATAATAAAAACCAAAACAATCAAACACTGCAACTTAATCAGCAGTACCAATTTATCGCCGGTGATATGAACCATCAATTCGGCGCTTCGATCAGTCATGAAATGCCAGATAACGATAAATATAACTATTTAAGCCGTGATCTTGTGAGTTTGGGTTATGGTTTAAATAAAGCTTGGAATACTAAACATAGCAGCTCGATTGGCTTGAATGCACAACGACGTATTAATCAGGGTGATGACCTAAGCTATCAGGTTAAACGTAAAGATACACGTTTGACCTTACAAATAGCGCATCAAACCCAACTCAGCCATAAGACTAGTTTTTTTACTAATTTAGGCTATGTTGACAATGCGAGTAATTTGGAGCTTTATGATTCAGAAAAGGCTTTCATTAAACTTGGCATTAATCACCAGTTTTAAGCTCAGGAGAATGACATAATGTTGAATAAATATACTTATAGCCTGTTGCTAATCCTTTTGAGTTCGCCATACGTCTTAGCTAGCACGACTAAAGAGCCGTTGGGCAATACTTTATTGGCACAAGGTAGCATTCAAGCAGAGCGGGCGGGTGCACAAGCAGCACTTAAGCGCCTAAGCCCAGTGTATCGTACTGATGTGATTCGTTCTGGCAAAGAGTCTACTGCGCAGTTTCGGATGATTGATGATGCTTATATCGACCTGTACGAAAACTCCGAATTACGCCTGCATGACTATCAATTCAAAGCTGATGGTAAGCGCAGCAATGTTGTCATGGAGTTAATTTCTGGGGGCTTACGGACTATTTCTGGTGCGATTGGTAAGCAAGATAAAGCCGCCTACCAGCTTAAAACACCGACTGCGACGATTGGTATTCGCGGTACTTTCTATGAAGTCAGTCTCACCAAAGAAGGCATGTATCTGGCGGCTTGGAAAGGTGGCATCACCGTTAAGTCGTATTCTGGAGCTTGTAATACTGCGATTGGTGTTGGGCAGAAAGCTAATTTTGCTTTTGTAGACCATAACGGTCAATGCAAATTACTGGAAGAGGCACCAAAAGTATTTACACCGAAAGCGCCCAAAGCCAAAACTCAAGGCACTGCCTTAGCCATGAATTCTGAAGCACTCAACAACCCCGTAAAAATTACTCTCAAGGATGATGGGCTACCGCCAGATGATAATGACGATGGTAGTTCCTTAGCACGCAAAGCCATTGTTATCACACCAAGCAATACCAATGTGAGTAAAGGCTCAGCTAGCAATGATGATCAAGGCACTCCCACCTTAAAAGTCAACAGCGAGTATCTAAAAACCACGGCCAACCATGTACAGCAAAATACGCAGCCGCTCAGCCATTTTGATGTGAAATGGGGGCGTTGGGCGGATTACCAAGCCGTTTCAGGTAAAGAAGTACCGAATGAACAAGGTCTAATGTGGATTTCCTATCAAGGTACACCTAAAACCATACTGGAGCAACGCAGTGGTTCTGCACATTATGACCATATGCTGGCTAGCTCAGCCCAAAGCAGCATGGGCGCTGTGAGCAATTTAAAAGTCGGCTTGGATGTCGATTTTAATAGTGGCAAAGTGACTAATGGCAAAATCAGTGCTGATGTACCTGATCATACTTGGCAAGGTAATTTCGACGGGCAATTAAGTGCTGGTGATTTAAGCCTGAATTTCCAAGGTGGGCAGCTGACTAATCATACCAATCAGCAAACTAGCCAAGTGAACGGTGCTATTAGTGGTGATTTTGTAGGCGACTATGGCCAAGGCATTGTGGGCGGTTTTAATATGGCAGACACAAATAACTCCGCCAATAATATTAATGGTGCCTTCCTGATCCAACAACCTGACGGCAACTAAACTTAGTTTTAGTTTAATCAACTTGAGGAGTAAGTCATGACTAGCCTTAGCCGTACTAATTTTCTACAGGAAATGGCAACTAAAACTATTAGCGTCGAGCAAGCGCGGCGTGATACACGCTTAACTAGCCTGAATTGGTCTAGCTTAGACATTAATCGTAATGGCTCAATCAGTGGCAGTGAGTTCACTTATTTATTCACTGCCCTAGATCGCTTTGATGTGAATGGCTCTTCCCTGTCATTGGATTTAGGCACTAGTGCCGCACCCACTACCGTGGGGAAAATGGTAGCCGCTATTCGTGAGATTGCTACAGCAGCCGCTATGCCTCCACCGACTAGTAGCACGCATCTTGCTGACCGTGCTTTAGCCAAAGCCTTTCCACGGGGTCTTAGTGCTAATTTAGGACGTGGCTCTTCAGGAACTGGCGTGGTTGCCATTCAATATGCCTTAGGGCGCTTGAACTATTTACAGGCTTTATGTGATGGCAGCTTCGGTGGCATCACCGAACAAGCTTTATTAAAATTTCAAACCGCGAAAGGCTTACCAGCCACAGGTATTGTCGACCCTCAAACCCTAACAGCGCTCGATAAAGCGGTTGCAGGCTTAGACTTACGCGCGCCCGCAGCAAAAGCCATTGACCCCCTAGCTTATTTATCCAACTTTCGCGCCTTGGGCTTACCCATATTAACAATACGTAGTACCGCTGAAGTATTTAATTGGGCTAGTCCAGAAATTCGGAATGCCTATGGGCAGTTTGTAGGCTTTTACTGGGACGTGATGAAACGCAATCGGGTGGAAGGCGACTGTAAAAATATTGCACTGTTTTTGATGGATCAATTCCGTAAGCAATTGCGGGAAGATCGCATGATCAACTTGCCGCATCCGGTGCTGGGTAGCTCGCCTGAAAAGAAATGGATTATCGCGACCAGCGACAAGACTCAAGGTTTGTTTAGCCGTGCGGATAAATTAATGAGTAGTGAAGGCTTACGTGTCTCACGCCCGGGTTATGGGGCGATTTTAAATGTTCAAGCCTTAGACTCGCAGCAGTCCATGCTCTATGGCGTGAATGTGCATTATCCCGAAGTGAGTGCTGATCGAGTTGCGAAGTCTTGTACGCGCTTATTTGATTGGAACTCCAGTTACGATAATCGCGGCGATACCTCCAAACCCGAATTACCTATCAATAACCTCGCAGCCGGCAATGTTATCTTTATTGATCACTCCGGTGATGGCAAATACGACCATACGGTCACAGTAATCAAGGTGGATAAAGATAGCGCTGGGCGCACCCGCAAAATCGTAATGGCTGTTGGTTCGTATGATGATGTGCGGGATGCTTCTTCAGCAACGAGCGTTGAAGGGGTTGGCCTGTCAATCGTGAATACTTATTCAGAAGAAGTAACGGTGGAGCTGAATGAGTCTGGTAAAATTACTGGCTCTGAAGTGACTTACTCTTCAGAGCCGAGTTATTTGGTCGATACCCGTTACAGTGCACGCACCACTTTAATGGAACAAAAAAGTGGTGGTAAGCTTATTGTAGCGCGCTGGGGCTAAGCTCAAGCGCTGAGCGGATCTTTAGATTTTCTAAATTTAGCAATGACTTTACTCAGCGGTGTCCAACACAATAGGACTAAACCGCCCGCTACAAAGCCAATAAAGGTGCTCAACATCGTAGGTGTAATCGCTGCTAAGAAATTACCGATTCCACCTACTTGGCGTGCGAAGGCAGCTCCGCCCCCCAAGAATTCATGCGAATGCGGTAGGCCATGCGCCAAAATGCTACCACCCACCATAAACATCGCCAAAGTACCGACTATCGATAGGGTCTTCATTAGTAGCGGCGCAAACGCCAACAAACCACGCCCTACAGCACGTTTGAAGCCAGCCCAAGCATGCTGTGCAGTATCTTTCAGTAGGTGCAAGCCAGCATCATCCAGCTTCACAATACCAGCCACTAAACCATAAACACCGACCGTCATGACCAAAGCAATCAAGGACACTACCAGCACTTGCGAAGTGAACGAAGCATCTTGCACTGTACCCAAAGCGATAACGATAATTTCTGCAGAGAGAATAAAATCGGTACGAATCGCGCCTTTGATTTTGTCCTGCTCAAAGACCACCATGTCGATACTTTCATCAGCCAGTGCTTGGAGTTCAGCGGCATGATGCTGTTTTTCATCAGCATGATGAAAAACTTTGTGATAGATTTTTTCAAAGCCTTCAAAGCATAGATAAGCGCCACCAATCATCAGAAGTGGCGTAATCAATGCCGGAGCAAGCGCACTAATCGCTAAAGCGGCAGGAACAAGAATCACTTTATTCCAGAAAGAACCCTTAGCGACCGCCCAAACCACCGGCAGTTCACGATCCGCATTCACGCCTGCGACTTGCTGAGCATTTAAGGCTAAATCATCGCCCAAAACTCCCGCTGTTTTCTTAGCAGCCACTTTAGCCATGACGGAAACATCATCTAAGATGGCAGCGATATCATCAAAAACGGCTAACAGGCTGGCTCCCGCCATAGATTACTCCCAGTAACAGAAATTTTATTTAGTATTATTTAATAGCGGGTACTGGCTTATTTTGCAAATTACCTGGCTGACTGGGTTTACCGACGACTGGCTTTGCCTCAACTTTTAAGGTCTCATCTGGGCCATCGCAATAGCTCCAAGTCCCTTCCCAACGTGAAGGAAAATCCTTATCTAAGAACTTTACATTGAACCGCCCCCAATAGGCAGTCATCTGCCCGTTAATGCCGGGGCGCTGGGTATCGCAAGCCTTTTTTGAGGTATTCTTCGCCCAATAACCTTGGTAACTAGCACGATTGCTATACACTTTTGCCAAGCCAAGCACGAAAATCACCCCCGGTTCTTGTTGCGTGCCATACGACCAAACCGCGGTTGGTCCCATTTCGGCCTCATAGACAATCCGCCCTGAATTACTATCCCAAACCTCATCAGCTTGAGCTACAACACTTAAACTAGCTAATAAGGCTAGGCTTGCTATCAATTGAATACGCACTACTGGTTCCTCGCAATGATTAACGAAACTTACCGCGCCCTAACCAGCCTACTACAAACAGAGTAATAGCCAGTAAAGGCATTAAAAACCAGTTGCCCCAACGGATATAGGGCGTGCTACCTTGCATAGGCTGAGCAAACTCCTCGACAACCACTGCCTCATATTGAGGCCCAGTCGTCACCACCTTGCCTTTCTCATTAATAATGGCACTGACTCCATTATTGGTAGCACGCAATAAATAACGTCCAGTTTCAATCGCACGAAAGCGTGCTAGTTGTGCATGCTGCGCTGGTTCAATTGAGCCAGTAAACCAGCCATCATTACTCACATTCACTAGCATGGTAGCTTCTGGCAAGCCATCAATCATTTCCTCGCCATAAGCATCTTCATAGCAAACTGACATCCGCATCGGCTGTCCTGCTACTTGCAGATTGATCTTGCCTTTCCACGGAGCAACATTGTCATAGGGCAACATAATAAAGCTCCCCATCCAGCGGAGATATTCCAAGAAAGGGGTATACTCACTAAACGGCACTAAATGACGCTTGCCATACACATCCAAATCACGCACCGACATAATCGCGTTATACATATTGTCGGTGCTTTGCTCGTAATGAAAGCCACCCATTAATAAATCTGTTTCAGCGGTTTTAAACACTTCTTGTAAAGGTTTAACCACATCGTCCATCGATTGCTGAAAGGTATCGAAAATCGCCGTTTCCGGCCAAATAATCACATGCGAAGTATTGATGCGTGGCTCCATCAAATCGATGTGCTTTTGAATATGCTCATTCCGAAATTCACTGAGCCATTTATCTTCTTGAGCAATATTCGCCTGAATTAAGCTAACAAAAAGCTTTTCGCCTGTTGGTTTCGTCCAATGGATCAAGCCCAGCCCATAACCCACTGCGAATAAGCCCACGACCACCAACACTGCATAGCTCTTTTGCAAGCGCGAGCCAATCATGACTAATACTAAAGCGCCCGCACCCAAAGCGACTAACCAGCTAATTCCGAGTGAACCAAAAATTGGCGCATAGCTAGCAAGCAAGGTATCGGTTTGACTATGCCCAAGTTGTAACCAAGGAAAGCCTGTTAAGAACCAACCACGAAACCATTCAGTCAAACCCCAAGCAGCCGGAAAAACAATTAATAGCTTCGTCCAAGCAGTTTGATAAGGAAAAAACGAGGTGATAAAACCAAATAACATCAAGGTAAGCGCTATAAATAAGACAAAAGCAGCCACCATCGCCCCAGCTAGAAAGACATTTGCTCCCCCAAAATAATGAATGCTGTAGTAAATCCAGTGCGTGCCGCCTGCAAATAAACCCATGCCAAATACCCAAGCTAAGCGCAAACGTTGTCCACGTAGCATCGGCTTGAGATTCAGCCAAAAGAATACAGCGGGGGTTAAAAACGCGATTGGCCACCAAGAAAACGGGGCAAATGCAAACACAGAAGCTAAACCTGCCAGCAAGGCCAGCAGATAATCCCAGCGGGAAATTTGGGCGCGAAACGACAACATGCAAGACGCTCAAAAGGAAAAGGCTGGATTATAACCCAGCCTTCTGCTCCTGCCATGCATTTTCTACTGTGGGACGTTACGCAAGCGCAACCACTGCATCCGGCAAAGCCAAGGCAGCCTGTAAATCACTCAAATAAACACGCTCTGCTTCCTGATTTTTATCCAACAGTAATGCAGAAACTAAATACAACTCTAAGGCTGCTTGCTTATCACCTTTCGCTAAAGCAGCGACTTCTTTCGCCCCTAACGGCTGTACCAATTCATTCATCAGCATGTCATTTACATCTTGATCTAAATGCAGCTCAGCCATTTTGGTGCGAATAATGCTTAGCTCTTGCTCATCGACTTGGCCATCCGCTTTAGCCGCCGCCACTAAGGCTTTTAATAAGACGTCGCTGGATAAAACAGGCTGTTGCTCAGGCGCAGGTAACAGAGTTGTGGTTTTGGCATCTACGCTAGCTGTTGGAGCATTCTCACTCTGCCAACGGTTATACATTTGATACGCCAAGCCACCTAAAGCAGCCACGCTTCCTACTTTTAAGCCTACGCCTGTCACTTTACGCCCAGCACGCGTACCTAAAAGTAGTGCTAATACGCCCGCAGCTGCTGCCCCCGTTTTTATCCCAGACATCATAGAATCGCGCTGCGCGCCTTCTGCTGGAATGCCGAGCTTCTGCTCAGCTACAGCTTGGCCTTTTTGTGCGGCTTCTTTGCCATTTTTTAATACTTGTTCTAATAAGCTATTAATATCCATGCCTTTATTTCCTCTCAGTTTTATTCAGTAGTGCTTGCATTCAAATTAGTTTGGACTTCTAGCGATAAAATTCGGCGGCTATCACTTTCGACAATGCGGAATAACACATCATCTAAAATCACTTCTTCGCCCACACAAGGGATCTTGCCCATAGCATGCATCACCAAACCTGCTACGGTGTCATAGTCCTCAACTACAAATTTACTAGCTAAAACTTCGTTTAACTCGCTGACCGCCGTCGTGGCGTTCACCCAATACAAGTTGGGTGCTTGTAGGCGAATATTCAAGTCCGCTTCGTCATCATGCTCATCATCAATATCACCGACGATTTGCTCAAGCACATCCTCAAAAGTGACCAAACCAGTGACACCGGCATATTCATCCAATACAACGGCCATATGGCTACGGCTATTGCGAAACTCAGCTAATAAGCGGTTTAAACGCTGGCTTTCTGGCACCAATAAAGCCGGACGCACAATATCATTGATCGCAAAACTTTCGGCGCGCCCAATATACTTGAGCAGATCTTTGGCAATTAGAATACCGATCAACTCATCCTTACTTTTATTCAATACCGGATAACGAGAATGCTCAGTTCCTGCAATTGCTGTAAGGATTTGTGAAAAATCCGCATCATGATCAATGAAGCTGATTTGGGAACGCGGAATCATAATTTCCCGCACTTGTCGACTACCAAATGCCAGCACACCTTGAATCATCTTTACTTCATCGGCATGCAGGATATTTTTATCATTCGCCCTTTGTAGATCATCTAATACTTGACCGGAAGTCTGAGAGTCCAGATCTAGATGTTCTATCAGCCATTGCTTCCAACGCGGTCGTGGTTGAGAACTGGCTATATCGTTGTTTTTCATGTTACCTATTCGTCAGATTCATAAGGATTGGGAATACCCAACTGGCCTAAAATTGCAATTTCACGTGCCTCCATTATCTCGGCCTCGACCTCACTTTCCTCGTGATCGAAGCCTTGTAAATGCAGTAAACCGTGCACAATTAAATGTGCCCAATGATGTTCCACGGGCTTAGCTTGTTCAGCCGCCTCACGCTCCACCACTGGCAGGCATAAGACCAAATCGCCTAAATGCCCAAGCTCTTCTGCATCAAGAAACTCTAATTCAAACTCTGCAGGCTCATACGGAAAGGACAGCACATTGGTTGGATAGTCCTTATGCCGATAGCTTTGGTTCAAATCCAAACCTTCTTCCGTACCAACAACTCGAATCACTACACTGGCTTCATTTTCATCCAACCAAGCTGCTTGCGCCCATTGTTCGATTAATCTATTAGCAGGAATCGACTGGAACTCTTCGGGATTTTGAATCTCAACCCATAAACTCATGAGCCACCTCGATGCATATCATGCTGCTCATAGGCTGCAACAATTTTTTGTACCAAAGCATGACGCACTACATCTTGGCCTTGGAACCAAGTGAAGCTAATCCCGGGCACATCTTTCAAAACACCCAATACCTGCTTCAAACCCGAAGTTTGCTGGCGAGGTAAATCTACTTGAGTAATATCACCTGTAATGACCGCTCGCGAGCCAAAGCCTAAGCGCGTCAGAAACATTTTCATTTGCTCAACCGTAGTATTCTGCGCTTCATCAAGCAGAATAAAAGCGTCATTTAAAGTACGCCCCCGCATATAAGCTAAGGGTGCTACTTCGATGACATTATGTTCAATCAAGCGGTTAACCTTCTCAATACCCAGCATTTCAAATAAAGCGTCATACATTGGGCGTAAATATGGATCAATCTTTTGGGAAAGATCACCGGGTAAAAACCCCAACTTCTCCCCTGCTTCGACTGCCGGACGCACTAACACTAAGCGCCGCACTTCGTCTTGCTCTAAAGCTTCGACTGCACAAGCTACCGCGAGCCAAGTTTTCCCTGTACCGGCAGGGCCGACACCAAAACTTACATCATGGTTACGAATATTTTGTACATAACGGGCTTGGGTAAAACCTTTGGGACGAATATAGCCACGCCGGGTGCGAATTTTTATGCCATCCCCACCCGCATAAGCGAGCTGATCTAAATTCGCTTCCTGCAGAAACAGATGCAGCTTATTGGGATTAAGCGTGCTCTCAGCAGTTTCTGCATACAGATTTTGCAGCAGATTAATCACTATTTGGACAAGATTAGGGTGGCCGGAAACAGCAAATACATGCCCACGATTGCTGATTTCAACGCCGAGCCTAACTTCGATCTGGCGCAGATGCTGGTCAAACTGGCCGCTTAGATTCATTAAGCGCTCGGTATTTACCGGATTAAGTTCGAAACGGACGGTGACTGACTCACCCTCTTGAGAATTTTGATTAGCAGTAGTCAAACTAGCGTATATTCCTATTTGAAAAATTTGATTATAGCTTAATGTAAGTGCTTAGTATTATGCATAAAACCTATGACATCTATACGACGGATGGGAATAGGCTGTAAATGCTTATTGTGTTAATGTGTAACTAAATGAAACAAATTCTTTAGTTTCATCGTGCTAAACCTAAAAGATTATAACAATAAATACTGAGATTATTCGATGGAAACGCACTCCATACACTATACGCTGGCCAACGGCTGGAGCTCTGCCTTCCCTGCTATCGATTCGACACAGACGCTCGTCTTAGTATTTGGGCCTGCTGATTGGCAGGCATATACCACTGCTTTCAATGAGCTTATGGCTCATTATCCACAAGCAGTTATTGTTGGTTGCTCTGGGCACGGCAGCATTTCTTCAGGAAATTTATTGGACGAAGCCCTAGCAGTTAGTATTAGTTCGTTTCAACATACGCAACTCCGTTTAACGACTTATCAGTTAGAAAAATCCAGCGACTCATTCGCGGCGGGTCACGCCTTAGCCCATGAATTGGCACAACCGCAGTTAAAAGCTATTTTGGTACTTAGTGATGGGATTAAAACCAATGGCAGCACCTTATCTGCAGGCTTAAATCAGACCCTGCAACAGCCTGTTACCATTGTCGGTGGTCTGTCTGCTGATGCTTTGCATTTCAAACAGACTTGGGTGGTTGCTAACCAACTCCCACAAGAAGATTTAGTTTGTGGTATTGGTTTTTATGGTGAATCTATTCATTTTCATAGCTTAGCGCGCGATGGTTGGAACCCCTTTGGGCCAGAGCGGCGTGTCACTTTATCTAATGGCAATAAGCTTTATTCTTTAGATGACCGCCCTGCTTTAGAGCTCTATAAGCATTATTTAGGTGAACGTGCCTCGGAATTACCCGGGGCTAGCTTACATTTCCCTTTAGCAATTCGCTCTGCAGGCAAAGCCCATGCAGTGATTCGCACCCCTTTAGGCATTGATGAGGCCAGCCAAAGTTTAATTTTTGCCGGTGATATTCCTGAAGGTAGTACGGCCCAGCTGGTACGTGGCAATGTTAATAATTTGCTGGAAGGTGCGTATGCAGCTAGTGAACAACTGGCCGCAGCCACTCAAACCCATGATGCTCAACCTATGCTGCTATTAACTATCAGCTGCGCAGCCCGACGCTTAGTTATGTTGGAAGACACCGAGCTAGAGTTAGAAGCTGCTTGCTCAGCATTTCCAGCGCAAGCACAGCAAATTGGCTATTACTCTTTCGGCGAATTAGGGCCACACAATCTACAAATCGAACCCACTCAACCGCCACATGGTGTTGTACCTGACTGTAACAGTTGTCTTGTTACGCCAAGCTATAGCTTATGTGAACTGCACAATCAAACAATAACATTAACCGCTATTTACGAGCAGGATGCCTGGTTGCCCTGAGCGTTTTGAGATGGATACTATGACATCAGCACTCATTGAAAATAATAATAATCTGAATCCTGAATCGGGTACGGCAATCAGCCATCGCCTTCTAGCGCAACTAAAGCGCTGCCAATTAAACGCAAATACTCTGCCCTCGACACCTGAGCAATGGTCAAAGCTACTACATATCATTGATAGCACCTACACCAATCAGCATGAAGCCTATTACCTACTAGAGCGCTCATTAGAGGTGTCTACTCAAGAAATGAGTACGCTCTATGCCAACTTAAAACAGGAGAGCGAGCAACGCATTGACGCTTTGCATAAATCTGAGCAAAAAACACGTTTTATGGCAAATATGAGCCATGAGCTACGCACCCCGATTCATGGTGTCATGGGTTCTTTAGATGTCTTACGCGATACCAAGCTGGATAGTCATCAAACCACCTTCATTGATACAGCCTATAGCTCTTGCAGCGTTATGCTGGATTTGGTCAGCAATATTCTCGACTACTCAAAGATTCATACGGGTCAATTAGCGTTGGAAAAGGTCGAGTTTTCACCTCGAGACTTAGTCGAAAATATTAGCCAAATGATGGCTACCCTCGCGCATAAAAAAGGCTTAGCCATCTATTGTTATATCGCTGAAGATATTCCAGAAAAAATGTTGGGTGATCTCGCCCGAATCCGCCAAGTACTGGCAAATATTGTGACTAATGCCGTGAAATTCACCGAAAAAGGCGAAATTCTGATTAGCGTGGAAGTGCAAGATACCAACAACGAACAGGAAGCCACGCTATTATTCGAAATTCGCGATACGGGCATTGGCATTCCTAAAGCGATGCACGCCAGTATTTTCGAATCCTTTGTCCAAGTAGATGGCAGCACTCATCGGCGTTATGGTGGCACTGGCTTGGGCCTGACTATCGTCAAAGAGCTAGTCAAATTAATGAATGGCCGCGTTTGGTTAGAAAGCACACCAGAACAAGGCAGTCAATTCTGGGTAGAACTCAAGCTACCAATTAAACAATCGGCTGCCAAAGCAATTGATGGTGATTATTTAGCCGGACGTTATGTGTTAGTAGTAGAAGATAATTCTACTAATCAATTTATCCTGAAAACCTATTTAAAATCTTGGCAAGCCAAACCCATCATCGCTAACAGTGGCATAGAAGCGCTGCAAATGTTGCGCAATAGCCTTGCTTTGAATGAGCCGTTTGCAGCCATTATTTTAGAACGGCTTTTGCCTGCAATGGATGGCAAAACACTAGCTCGCTCTATTCGCACTGACCGTCATTATGACCGCCTACCCATCATTATGCTGTCTTCACGTGAACTGGAGAAGGCAGAGCAACGAGAACATGGTGTCAATGCATATACGAGTACACCAATTAAAGCCAAAGATTTAAAAACACTGCTCATTCAACAAATTCGCCAGCAAAACAATGCTATTGAGGGTCAACATGGTTTCATCACGCAAGAAGCGCCCATAGCCCAAACAGTTCCAGCGATTTTATTAGCGGAAGATAATCCAATTAATGCCCTTATCGCGAGCACTATGTTGGAAGGTTTGCCTTATCGAATTGATCAAGCTACTAATGGCAAAGAAGCCTTTTACAAAGCGAGCCATTATCCTTATCACTTGATTCTGATGGATATCAATATGCCGGATATGGATGGTTTCGCAACGACTCAAGCGATTCGAGAATGGGAGCAAGCCCATGCTTTGACTAATACACCCATTATCGCCTTAACTGCCAATGCTTTAAAAGATGATCGAGAAAAGTGCTTGGCTGCTGGTTTGAATGATTATTTGTCCAAGCCTGTGAAAAAAGATGAGTTGTTGAAGGTAGTCAAATATTGGTTAGAGCAACCACCCTTGAATAAAAAACCACCTAGACTAGAAGAAAGTTTAATTTTCGTCTGAAAAAGTAAAACTAAAATAAAAAAGCCTTGCTTTAATTAAGAAGCAAGGCTTTAATCATATTGATATCCATACAAGTTGTACTAATCAATAATAGCTTAACTAGTTAACACAGATTGCATCTATCTGTTTGCACTCCTTGCCCTGCCTTACTACTCTACTAGACACGCTAAGGAGTGCCTTAAGACCCAGCAAGTTTGCTAGCGTGCATATGATTAATTCCCTCTAAATTAATGGTTTGGTATATTTAGCAACGCATCTTAAGTGGTCAGATGCCTAAATAACCCCCCATTCTTATGAGGTGCGTCTAAGTGATTTTTGACTGTAAAACTAGTGCGCGTAATCAAAACTCAATCAAGAAAGGTAAGTGGGGTTTAAGTTTATTTTGCTTTTTGCAGTGTGGCAGTAATGCGGCGAAAGGGAGAATCGAACTAAAAGGGGCGTTTAGCATGTCCTAGTTCATGTCCCTGTTTTGTGTAGATGTCCGCGTATGAAGATGGACAAGCGTAGACACAAAAAAGCCCTGATTCAGTTAAAAATCAAGGCTTTATGGATGTATTAGACTCACTTAGAAAACTAAGTGGTGCGAGAGCGGGAATCGAACTAACCTTATAAAACAATAACTTAATTAATCATGTTTGTTTTTATATACCCGTTTATATACCTGTTTGTAAAAGTACCCCCTGCCTACCCCTTAATTTCAAGCGCTTTTGGCTTTCAGATGCTTTCCCGCACTGTATGCGGTCAAGCATCTTTGGCTAGCGTTGTTTGAATAGTTTGCCGTGCATATTGGCCTCTGTAGACTCCCGTCGGTCGCCAGTGCGTGCGGTGGCTCCAAGGCTTCCCTTCGGTGTCCCTGCTGCTTTAAAACGGTTTTAGCTTGGCTAGCGTGGCTTGAATCCTGTCCTTTGAGCATCAAGGCCAGCGCTCAGCAGTGCCAGCCTTGACGGTGGAAGGCTTTTAACCTAAGCGCTACCCTCCCCTTTCCTCCCCTGCGCAATCGCCGCCCGTTCCGGCTTTTGGGCATTGTGCCAATCATCAGAACAATTGCCACCATCGGCGCGTGGCTTGCGATTATTTGAACAAAATAAGTGCCACTTGTTGGACTTCTGGAATTGATTACCGCAATTAGGACAGCTCACCATTGCCCCCACTTTGGCAAGTTCCGCTTGAGCGTAAACAGTTGAATTTTCACTAGTATTGTCTATGC
>JBATOI010000007.1:0-53689 GCA_049290875.1 Thiolinea sp. | reverse complement strand
GGTCGTGTAGTTAAGCAGTTGAATAGGTAGTAAACTCAGGCCAAGTGAACTGAGTTGGGAGTGACTGATGGCGCGTATCGAGGTGGTCTGTCCGAAGTGTGAGAGTGCGGTATACCGTCATGGTACGGCGAGCAGCGGTGAGCCGCGCTACCGCTGTCGCGCCTGTCATCATTGCTTTCAATTGAACTACCGTTACGAAGCGAATCGTCCGGGGGTGGCGGAGAAAATCGTGGCGATGGCGATGAATGGTTCTGGCGTACGAGACACGGGTAGGGTGTTGAAGATCAGTGCGACCACCGTGGTTCGACATTTAAAAAACTCCAGCCACCGCAGGTAACGCCCTTACCTTTTGAGCAAATTCAAGACCTAGAACTTGTGTGTGAAATGGATGAGCAGTGGTCGTTTGTTGCTAAGAAATCAGAGCAACGCTGGTTGTGGTATGCGTGGTCACCCCACTTCAAACGGGTCTTTGCTTATACCTTAGGGCGGCGCGTCGATGAGTGCTTGAAACAGTTGCTAGTTTTACTCCAGCGCTTCTCGTTTCGTTTGTACTGTACCGATGACTGGGGGGCTTACGAGCGCCTATTGCCTCAGGACCAACACTTGATGACTAAACGTTACACCCAGAGTATTGAGCGGCAGAACCTGAACTTCAGAACGCATTTAAAGCGTTTAGCCCGACGCACCATTTGCTTTTCTAAGTCGGTGGACATTCATGACAAGGTCATCGGCGAATACATTGCCAGACACTTCTTCAACTAATTAAATACACGACCAAATAAACAGCTCCTACCAAACATAAGCCTGCCCACAAGTAGTCAAGCTTCAGCGGTTCACGCATATAGAAGTAAGCAAATGGGACAAACAGCGAAAGAGTGATGACTTCTTGAATCACTTTAAGCTGCCCAAGATTTAGCACTGTATAGCCAATTCGATTGGCTGGAACCTGTAATAAATACTCAAATAGCGCTATTCCCCAGCTAATGAAAGCTGCAATCAGCCACGGCTTATTATTGAGTTCTTTTAAGTGTGCATACCATGCAAAAGTCATAAATACATTGCTACAGATGAGCAGGCCAATCGAGACAAGTACCGGATTCATGAGCTATGCCTTTATTCAAAAGCGCGTTACTATAGAATTACTGTTTAAACGGCGCAAGGTTAGCTTGGTTTGGCAAGTTCCTTGAGCTGTGCTTTTGTTGGTGGAGTTAAGCGAGAGAGTTTAGTGATTTTTTCCATCAGTAAATTTATAAACTAATCATGTTGCCACGTTATTTTTCTAATTAAGACAGCGTAGAATACTGCTTTAATCATTCATCTAAAACTTACTAATTTTCATTACCATTATGACCCAACTATTTCCCATTATTCTTGCGGCTGGCCAAGGCACGCGGATGTGTTCTGATTTACCTAAAGTTCTCCACTCTGTAGCGGGCAAGCCTATGCTGCAGCATGTCATTGATACGTGCCAAAATTTAGCTAATGACCGTTTGGCAGTTGTTTATGGGCATGGAGGCGAGCAGGTTAAACAAGCTGTCAGCAACGATGGTATCGTTTGGGTATTGCAAGCTGAACAACGTGGCACTGGGCATGCAGTCGCACAGGCCATTGATTTAGCTCCTGATGAGGCGATTGTATTAGTAGCTTATGCAGATACCCCGTTGATTCGTTTGGAAACTTTGCAAAGCTTAGCGCGTCATTTAGAAGGTGCTGCCTTAAGCGTCTTAACCAGTATTCCGCTAAATCCTACAGGTTATGGGCGGATTGTGCGGGATGAGCAAGGCGCAGTGAAATGTATTGTTGAGGAAAAAGATGCGGATGCGCCCACCAAAACGATTCGCGAAATTAATACTGGTTTTATGGCAGCGAGAGCAGCTGATTTTAAACGTTGGTTGAAGCAACTGACTCCTAATAATGCCCAAGGCGAATATTATTTAACGGATTGTATCAGCCTTGCAGTGCAAGAACGACGTACTGTGAAGGCTGTGCTATGTAATGATCCGATGGAAGCCGAAGGTGTTAATAATCGAGTGCAGCTAGCACGCTTAGAGCGAATGGCACAACAGCGCCAAGTAGAAACTTTAATGATCGCAGGTGTGACAGTCGCTGACCCAGCGCGTTTAGATATTCGTGGGCAAGTTAAAGCCGGTAGAGATTGCTTTATTGATATTAATGTCTTGCTGCTAGGTGAGGTGGAGCTGGGCGATCATGTGATTATTGAGCCGAACTGTGTGATTCAAGATGCGAAAATTGGCACTGGCGCACATATTAAAGCCAATTCTTGTATTGAGGGTGCAGTGGTTGGCGCAAATTGTGATGTAGGTCCGTTTGCACGCTTACGCCCTGGAACAGTTCTTGCTGAAGAGGCTAAGATTGGTAACTTCGTTGAGACTAAAAAAGCCAAAATTGGTAAGGGTAGCAAGGTAAGTCACCTTAGCTATATTGGCGATACCGAAATGGGCGAAGAGGTCAACATAGGTGCGGGTACGATTACCTGTAACTATGATGGTGTGAATAAGTTTAAAACCATGATTGGGAATCGAGTATTTGTCGGTTCTTGCAGCCAATTAGTAGCACCGGTCACGATTGAGGACGATGCGACTATCGGTGCGGGTTCGACGATTACCAAAACAGCGCCAGCAGGGCAGCTAACGTTGGCAAGAGCAAAGCAAATGAGCGTTAAAGGCTGGCAGCGCCCAGTCAAGGAGCAAAAATAATGTGTGGTATTGTCGGTGCAGTTGCACAACGTCCTGTTTCGGAAATCTTGTTAGAGGGACTAAGACGCTTAGAATACCGCGGCTATGATTCAGCCGGGGTCGCATTGATCACTCAAGGCAGTAAGCTCAAACGTGTTCGTGCTCTAGGCAAGGTCATCGCTTTAACTGAAAAACTAGGCTCTGAACCTATCGAAGGTAAGGTTGGCATCGCTCATACCCGTTGGGCTACACATGGCAAACCGGCTGAGCATAATGCGCACCCGCATTTCAGTGGTGAGGAGTTAGGCTTAGTCCATAATGGCATTATCGAAAACTATTTAGACTTACGTGAGCGCTTGGGTTCGTTAGGCTATGTTTTTAGTACCGAAACGGATACTGAAGTTGCTGCTCACTTAGTTGATTATCATACGAAGCGTGCTGAGAGTTTATTAAAGGGTATGCTTAATGCGCGCCAAGAGTTTAAAGGTGCTTATGCTTTAGCTGCGATTAGCCCAGCTGAGCCGAATACCATTGTAGTGGCACGCCAAGGTAGCCCCTTAATTATTGGGGTGGGCATTGGTGAAAATTTCATTGCTTCGGATATCCAAGCCATGTTGCCAGTGACCAATCGCTTTATCTACTTAGAAAATGGTGATGTAGCACGCATCAATCAGCATAAGATTGAGATTTTTGATGCGGAAGGTAAAACGGTTGAGCGCCCGATTCGTGAATCAAAAGTAGGCGATAGCTCAACTGAATTAGGCGAGTATCGCCATTATATGCTTAAAGAAATCTTTGAGCAGCCACGCGCAATTACTGCCACTTTAGCAGGACGTTTGGCTCAGCATCAGGTGCTATCCTGTTTAAGTGGTGACAAGCCAATGGATATACTTGCACAAGTCGAGGAAATCCAAATTGTGGCCTGTGGTACTAGTTATCATGCGGGCTTGATTGCACGTCACTGGATTGAAAGCCATACCGATATCCCTTGCAGTGTAGAGGTTGCGAGCGAATACCGTTACCGTCGCCAGCCTAAGCGCAAAAATTTATTGCTGATTACTATTTCTCAGTCGGGTGAAACTGCGGATACCTTAGCGGCTTTAGAGAAAATGAAGCAGTCTAAGGCTTGTTTGGCGTCACTGACGGTTTGTAATGTGTTGGAAAGCTCGCTAACCCGCGAATCAGATATGTCTTTGATGACTATCGCTGGTCCAGAGATTGGGGTTGCTTCTACTAAAGCCTTCACTACGCAGTTAGTTGCTTTGCAAATGCTGTTGGGCTTGTTGATTCAGGCTAAACAGGGTGAAACCGCATTTAGCCGTCAATTAGTTGCCGACTTAAATTTATTACCCGATTTAATCGAACAAGTCTTAGCGCTCAATCCTGCGATTGAAGCTCTAGCTGAACGTTTTATAGAAAAGCAGCATGCTTTATTCTTAGGACGTGGCGAGCAATACCCAGTCGCTTTAGAAGGTGCTCTGAAACTAAAAGAAATTTCCTACATTCATGCAGAAGCTTATCCTGCTGGTGAGTTAAAGCATGGGCCGCTTGCTTTAGTGGATAGTGAGATGCCAGTGATTGCAGTCGCACCGAATACCGCCTTGCTAGAAAAGTTAATGTCTAATTTGGAAGTAGTGCACGCGCGTGGCGGTGAGTTGTATGTGTTTGCTTGTAAGAGCGCCAATTTAGTACCTCATGAGCAAATGCATGTACTTGAATTACCCGCTGTTCCTGAATTATTGGCGCCTATTGTGTATACAGTACCCTTGCAATTGCTGGCTTATCATGTCGCTATTCTAAAAGGTACTGATGTGGATAAGCCGCGTAATTTGGCGAAATCGGTGACGGTGGAGTAGGTTTACCCTATCTCTTTTAGGTGATGAACCGTTTTTGTGCATTGCATTATGATATGACCTTTTGGCAATGACTAGCTAAGCCTAGTCATCTATAGTGACTGGAGTGCTAAGAGGAAGGTCTTAGATGATTGATTGGCTAGCTACCTTAGTGCGTAGTTGGAAAAAACGGTTCACACCCTTTACCTTTTGGGTTGATGAGTTAAAAAATCCATCAACCTTGCGGGCTGATGCCTTGGCTGGTTTAACCGTTGCCTTGGTTTTGATCCCGCAATCAATGGCCTATGCTCAATTAGCCGGGCTACCTGCCTATATTGGTCTTTATGCATCTTTCCTACCGGTCATTATTGGTGCTTTATTTGGCTCTTCACGCCAATTAGGAACTGGGCCAGTGGCGATTGTTTCGTTGATGTCAGCGGCTGCGATGCAACCCTATATAGGTCAAGGGGTTGAGACGATTGTCGTTTACTCTGCGTTGTTAGCCATCATGATCGGCATATTTCAGCTGAGCCTCGGTTTGTTGAAGCTTGGTGTGCTTGTCGACTTTCTCTCTCATCCAGTGGTCATTGGCTTTACTAATGCAGGCGCACTCATTATTGGTAGCTCGCAAGTACCTAAACTATTTGGGCTTAATGTCAAAGCTGATCAATTCGATCATCATTATGAGTTTCTTTGGGCCATACTCGCCGCTTTACCTAAAACACAATTAATTACTTTGCTAATGGCGGCTGTTGCTTTAGGTATGTTATTGACTTTACGCAAGTATTTTCCACGCCAGCCTAGTGTATTGATAACAGTGGTCACAACAACGCTGCTTTCGTGGGCGTTGGGCTACCAAGCTGCGGGCGGTAGTGTGGTTGGAACTATTCCTCAAGGCTTACCCAGCCTCAGTCTTCCTAGTATCCCTACTATGCAAACCCTAGGTGCTTTGGCTACCTCAGCCATGATTATAGGTTTATTGGGTTTTGTGGAAGCGATTTCGATTGCCAAAGCCATGGCGGCACAAACACGCCAGCGTTTGTCAGCTAATCAAGAATTAGTCGGGCAGGGCTTAGCAAATATTTCTGCGGGCTTGTTTAGTGGATATGCCGTTTCGGGTTCATTTTCGCGTTCAGCAGTAAATTTTGCAGCAGGTGCGGTCACCGGATTTTCCTCGGTGGTCACGGGTATGTTGGTGGCGATTACTTTATTGTTTTTAACCCCACTATTATTCCATTTACCACAAGCTAGTTTAGCGGCTGTGATCATTATGGCAGTCATTAATCTCCTGAAGTTTGCACCCATTAAGCATGCTTGGAAGGTAGAAAAGCATGATGGCATTATTGCTGTGGTTACTTTCTGTGCGACCTTGGCCTTTGCGCCGCATTTAGATCAAGGCATTTTCCTGGGTGTCGTCTTATCGCTGGGTTTATTTCTGTATCGCACTATGAGTCCTCGTTTTGTTGAGGTTGCACGCCATCCTGATGGTTCGATGCGTGACTCGGAACGCCATCATTTAAAAACCAGTGATACGGTTGCGATTTACCGTTTTGATGGTGATTTGTATTTTGCTAATACAGGTTATTTAGAAGGTAAGCTGCTGAATGCAATAGCAAATAAGCCTAAGTTAAAGGTATTGGTTTTGGATATGGAGTCAGTGGATCAAGTCGATTCGACGGGCGAGGAAATGCTGCATAAGTTGGCGGATCGTTTACGCTTTAATGGCATTTGGTTTTATATCGCCCGGATTAAAATGCCCGTTTATGACGCTTTTCAGCGTTCAGGCTTGGCTCAGCAAATTGGTGAGAATCGCTTCTTTCGTGAGCGTACTCAAGCTATTAAGGACGCTAAAGGGCAGTTAGGTGAGGCTATTAATATTGAGCCTTTGCTCAAGTATACCCCAGCAGTACCTCAGACAGAGCGGGCAGCTAGTGCAGAGCCGGAATTAGAACCTAAGGCTAAACCACTGACTGTTTAAGAGCTGGCTTCAGCCTTCCAAACGCCGGATTTGCCACCCGACTTATGCACTAAATGGATATCTGTCATACACATGCCGCGATCCATCGCTTTGCACATATCATAAATCGTCAGCAAGGTGATTTGCACAGCGGTAAGCGCCTCCATTTCCACTCCAGTTTGCCCGCTAGTTTCTACCGTCACTTGGCAAAAAACAGCGGGGACTTGGTCGGCTTGTGCTGTGTCTAATTGCACCTCAACATGTGTTAAAACCAGTGGATGACACAAAGGAATTAAGTCGGCTGTGCGTTTACTAGCCATGATGCCTGCAATCCGTGCGATCCCTAACACATCGCCTTTTTTGTGATTACCTTGTTGAATTAAAGCTAGGGTTGAGGCTTGCATGGTGATAGTACCCGCTGCAATAGCACGGCGTTTGGTAATGGCTTTTCCACCCACATTCACCATGTGAGCTTCACCTTGTGGGTTAAAATGGGTGAGGGACATCGCTAGCCTCAGATTTAGCCCCTTCCTGATCAAAGGGGCTAGTGCTTGAATTTATAAAGGTTTGCTTTCGGCGGTAGGCGTGTTGCTCGTTGCAGGAGCAGTTGGCCTATTTTTGTTTAGAACTAGATCCATGCCTTTCAGAATGTTTAAGGCTTCAAACAATTGATAGTCTTCAGCCGCTAACGACTTATCTTTGGCTTCACCTTTTTTTACAATATCTGCTGCCGAATCATTTTCAGTTGGCACAACAGGTGTTGTACTAGTCGAACCATCGGGTGCAGATTCATCGGGTTTTGCGGGTGCAGCGGCTTCTTCAGGCTTTTTGTTGGGATTACTCAAGTGTTTATTGAAGTCAGCTTCAGATAAAGGTGCAATATCCTCATCAGCCGCTTGATCATCAGCCGTGACTTTTAAAGGCTTAATATCAATATCTGGCTTAATGCCTTCAGCTTGGATCGAACGCCCAGCGGGTGTGAAGTAGCGTGCTGTGGTTAGTTTCAGCGCCGTTTTTTCATCCAAGGGGAGTACAGTTTGCACTGAGCCTTTACCGAAGGTTTTTTGGCCTACAATCAAAGCACGTTTGTGATCTTGCAAGGCTCCTGCCACGATTTCAGACGCAGACGCAGAACCTTGATTGACGAGCACAACAATCGGTGCACCATCTAATTCATCGCCTGCATTGGCGGTGTATTCCATTTTCGCATCTTCTACACGGCCTTCGGTATAAACGATCTTGCCATCGTTTAAGAAAGCATCAGAAACACCGACTGCAGCATTCAAAACACCACCCGGATTATTACGTAAGTCTAAAACGACACCACGGAGATTTTGTTTGTTTTCAGCTTTTAGCTTATTAATCGCTTCTAATAAAGAGTCAGTAGTTTTAGCTTGGAAGCTGGAAATACGTACATAGCCATAGCCTGATTCGAGGATGCGACTTTTCACGCTCTGAACTTTAATCACAGCACGTGTTAGCGTGACTTTAAACGGTTTATCTTTGCCTTCACGGACAATCAACAGTTCAATTTTAGTATCCGGCTTGCCACGCATCAATTTGACGGCATCATTTAAACTCATACCTTTAACCGGCGTTTCATCTAAACGAATAATCAAGTCACCAGCCATTAAACCGGCTTTTTGCGCAGGTGTGTCATCAATCGGGGAGATAACTTTAACAAAGCCATCTTCCATGCCGACTTCAATCCCTAAACCACCAAATTCACCACTGGTACCCACTTGCAGTTCTTTGAAGGACTCTTCGTCTAGGTAGTCTGAATGTGGATCAAGGCCAGTCAACATGCCACGAATGGCATTATTGATCATTTCTTTGCTATCGGGTGTTTCTACATAGTCTTGTTTGATCCGAGAATAAACTTCCGTGAATTTTTGTAGCTGCTCAAGGGGTAGTTCAGTGTCATCCGTGGTTTGTTTAAGCGCAAATACATTAAGGCTCAAGCTAGCGGTGATGCCGACTATAGCCCCTGTGAGCACACCGACTGCAAGACGATGATTGGGATGCATGCTATTTCTTCTCCAGGCTTTATGAAGCCGTTTTCTTTAAATATATATTGTGCATTGGCCCCGGAATCGAGCAATTTGACCCTTATCGAGAGGCACTGATTTCAATTAAGTGCAGGCTAATTCTAACTTATTAGCGTAACCATTGCGCAGGATTTTGTAGCGACCTACCTCGACGTACTTCAAAGTAGAGCGAGTCTTGTTCTTGACCGCCTGAGCTACCCACTGCTGCGATAACATCGCCTGCATTTACGACATCGCCCACTTGTTTATAGTTGGCGCGGTTGTAGGCATACAATGTCATATAGTTGCGATCATGTTCAATAATTGTTAAGAAACCGTAACCATCCATTTGCCCAACATAAGCGATTTTACCGCGTGCAACTGCACGTACTTTAGAGCCACCCGCTGCGGTAATCACCATGCCTTGCCATTCCTGCTTTTCATTACGTTTACTGCCATAAGCATGTAGTACTTGCCCATTAACGGGTGCAGGTAGGCGGCCTTTTAAAGTTGAAAACGGTTTGCTAGAGCTGCCTTCACTAGTGACTTCTTCAGGAATACTTGGCTTTTCAACTTTTTGTGCAACTTCAGCAGTTTGCGGCTTCACCGGCTCGGCAGGTGCTGGGGGAGAGGTTTGTTCAGGGGTATTGCTGGGTTTTTGTGTTTCAGTACGTGAAGCTAATTCATCAAATTTGGTCTGTAGTTTAGCTTCTTGTACCCTTAAACGCTCAACTTGGTCTTGCTTGATCCTGATCTCAGTATTTAAGCGTTGTAGCACATTTTCACGTAAGGCAATCGTGCCTTGGAGCGCTTTCTTTTGCCCGCCTAAGGTTTCTTCTAAACCAGTTAATTGCAAACGATCTTTTTCCACTTGATGGGTTAGCGTGCGAATTTTTTCAATGGAGGTGTTGATCTTGGTAATTTTATCCGTGCGATGCTCATTTAAATATTCAAAATAACGCAAGGTGCGGCTAATGTCAGAAGGATTATCTTGGCGAAGCAGTAAGCGTAAATACGACTGATCACCAGCGGTATACATGGCCACTAGCTGCTGCGCTAATGCAGCACGCTGTGTTTCGATTTCCGCATCCAATTTTTCTTTTTGCTTATTAGCGGTTTGCAGGCGGTTGAGTAAGACTTCAATTTTTTGTTCATTGCTATAGGCGGTCTTATCAATATCGCTGATTTTCTTTTCCATCTGTGCCACCTCATCATTGAGGTTTTCAGATTGCTGCTGCTGGCGATCAATTTGCGTATTCAGACGGTCAATTTCACGGGTGACTGTGGCGTTGTCAATAGTTTGCCCCCAGCTTGCACTACTAAGTAATAACAAGCTTAGGCAGCTCATTGCAGTCTTAAAGAGTGTAGTTATGAACAGTTGAACATTGGATTGGGGCTTCATAGGTCAATTAAATCAGCAGTTGTGTGGCAAAACTTAGTGCGGGTCGATCATAGGTAGCTCTTTTCTGCTTGTCTAGCCTTGAATCAAGCCGTGCTTTTGAGTATATGATTGTATTTGTGTATGCTAATATACAAATCATTACAGTGCCTCAATAGTTGCTGTTAAACATTCAAAGTTTAGATGCTATCGTCTCAGATAGGTGGGTTAATATATGCAAGTAGAAGTAAGAAAAGAGCTTAGTTTGGACAATAGTTGTGATATTACTAGCCCTATGATGGCACGTGATGAGGATATTGACCGAGCTTCACGTTCTTTGAAGGCAATTTCACACCCCCTACGTTTGAAAATCCTCTGCGTACTGGGTAATCAAGAAGTCAATGTGCAAGACATTGTGGATAGTGTGGGTACTTCGCAGAGTAATATTTCCCAGCATTTAGCGATCTTACGCGATAAAGGTATCTTAACCTCACGTAAAGATGCGAACCGAGTGTATTACAAAGTGGGCGATTATCGCACTTTGCGCCTGATTAGTATGATGCAAGAAGTATTTTGCCCTTCTCATTGAGTTAGCGGCTAAACCTTAGCTAATTGCGCAAAGCACTTTACGCTCTGCGCACATCTGTATATCTTAAGCTCCACTTTCTGGAGGACTTCAATTGAACGAATATATGCTATTTGTCCAGAACCATTCTTTATTGGTCATGGGCTTTGTGGGTGTGCTTGGCCTGATTATTTGGACTGAGTTTAATCGCATGACGCGCAAGCATCAGCAGGCTGATGTCACTCAAGCCGTGCGCTTGATGAATAATGACGACTCTGTCGTGCTAGATGTGCGTGAAGATAATGAAGTACGTGATGGGAAAATCCAAGGGGCGAAGCATATTCCGCTAGGCCAGTTGGATAAACGCATCGCTGAACTTGAAAAAAGCAAAGACAAACCTATCTTGGTTTATTGCAGATCAGGCAACCGTTCTTCGCATGCTTGTGCTACTTTAACTAAAAATGGTTTTGCTAATGTAACCAACTTAGCAGGCGGCTTTATGGCTTGGCAATCGGCTAATCTGCCGGTGGTGAAAAGGTAAGTGTTATGCCACCTATTAAGCTTTATGGAACGCGCTTTTGCCCTTATTGTGTAAGAGCACGTTTTTTGCTTAAAAACAAACAGGTCGAGTTTGAAGATTTACCTGTGGGTGGTAGTGGCATTTCCTGGGATGAATTAGAAGAAATGACTGGGCGCGACACTGTGCCACAGATCTACATCGGCGAGACTCATGTGGGGGGCTATGATGATTTAGCCGCGCTAAATCGTTCTGGTGAATTAGACAAATTATTAGGGTTGGTGTGATATGCATATTGTTTGCCCGCATTGTCATAAAACGAATCGTGTTCCTGAGGATAAGTTCACAGGTGATCCACATTGTGGTGCGTGTGGCAAAAGCTTATTTACAGGGCAGCCAGTTGAGTTAAATTTTGCTAGCTTGCAACGGCATATTCAAAAAAGTGAAATGCCGCTGCTAGTGGATTTTTGGGCGCCTTGGTGTGGCCCTTGCCGAATGATGGCACCTGCTTTTGCTGAGGCAGCGACTCAATTAGAGCCTAAAGTCCGCCTTGCCAAACTGAACACTGAAGATGAACAACAAGCAGGGATGATTTATGGGATTCGTAGCATTCCAACCATGATATTATTTAATGGTGGTCAGGAGCTTGCACGTGTCTCTGGGGCAATGAATACACAACAAATTCAAAGCTGGGTTCAGCAAAATCTGGCCTAATCTTTAGTAAGATCAACAAAAATTATTTTCAGGAGTCAAAGTCTGTCATGGCTGAGCAAGAGAACCAACAAGAACCGCAATTTATCATCCAACGTATCTATGTGAAAGATGTGTCGTTTGAAGCCCCTAATTCACCGCAAGTGTTTACTGAAGAGTGGAATCCAGATACTAATCTGGATATGAATACCAATGTAAATACTTTAGCCAATAGCAATTATGAAGTTGAGCTAGCGCTGACCATTACGGTCAGTAGCAATAGCAAAACAGCTTTCTTAGTTGAAGTGAAGCAAGCAGGCGTGTTCTTTATCAGTGGCTATAGCCAAGAGCAGCTCAATCATTTACTGGCTGCCTATTGCCCGAATACCTTGTTCCCGTATGCGCGTGAAGTGATTGCTGGCATGGTTTCAAAAGGTAGTTTTCCTGAAATGCACTTGTCGCCAATTAATTTCGACGCGCTATATGCGAAGCGTTTGCAAGAACAAACGGGTGCTAGCGTTCCAGCAGTACCAAACGCAGTAGTTGCCTAGTGACGGCAGGTCTGCAGTCGATAGCAGTGTATGGTGCAGGCTCTTGGGGGACTGCGCTGGCCTTGCAGCTAGCGCGTAATGGCAGTGCGGTTTGGCTCTGGGGCATTGATGCGGACAGCACCCGTCAAATCGAGCAAGAGCGGGTAAATAGCCGTTATTTGCCGAATATTCCATTTCCAGACAATTTACATGCTGAACCAGATTTAGATGAAGTTGCTAAACAGGCACATTGGCATTTGATCGTTGTTCCTAGCCACGGTTTCCGTAGCTTGTTGCTGCAGCTCAAGGATTTAATTCCAAGTACGGATCGTATTTGCTGGGCCACAAAAGGTTTAGAGCTAAATACCGGCAAGTTGCTGCATGAGGTCATGAATGAAACCCTACCTGATTTCAAACATTATGCAGTAGTCTCTGGCCCCACCTTTGCATCAGAGGTTGCGAAAGGTTTGCCTACTGCAATGACCGCCGCAGCCACTGACCCTCAACTAGCGCAGCAAATTGCAGCTGCTTTCCACGGTAAAAATTATCGTGTTTATACTAGTGACGATATTGTAGGTGTGGAGCTAGGCGGTGCAGTTAAGAATGTATTAGCGATTGCCGCTGGGATTTCGGATGGTTTGGGGTTTGGTGCGAATGCACGTGCTGCTTTAATTACGCGTGGTTTGGCTGAAATGATGCGTCTGAGTCTGCATATGGACGCTAAACCAGAAACTCTCATGGGTTTGGCGGGTATGGGTGATTTAGTCTTAACTTGTACCGATGATCAGTCGCGTAATCGGCGTTTAGGTTTGGCATTGGGGCAGGGTAAAGATTTACAAACGGCTTTGACTGAGATTGGTCAAGCAGTGGAGGGTGCGAAATCAGCGCATTCTATTGGTAAGCTGGCTGAGCGTGCGGGTGTGGAAATGCCCATTTGCCAGCAAGTCACCCGCATTCTCTATGAAGATTTGCCACCTCGGCAGGCAGTGCAAGAGTTAATTGGTCGCGATTTAAAAGCTGAATTCTGAGGTCAGTATGCCTACTACACCGCGTTCTCTTGGGATTGTGATGGATCCCATTGCCTCGATTAATATTAAAAAAGACAGTACGTTTGCCATGATGTTGGAGGCGCAACGGCGTGGCTGGGCTCTTTTTTATATGCTGCAAGAAAGCCTATTTGCAGATAATGGGATAACCTTTGCGTGCATGCAACCATTACAAGTCAACGATGATCCCGAGCAGTGGTTTACCCTAGGCGAGCCGATTACTCAAGAGTTACATCAGTTGGATTGTGTGCTGATGCGTAAAGACCCTCCATTTAATATGGAGTATATCTACACCACCTATTTACTTGAATTAGCCCAGCGCCAAGGCTTGTTAGTGGTCAATCGTCCTGAAAGTATTCGTGCTGCTAATGAAAAGCTTTTTACGGCTTGGTTTCCTGAGTTTAGCCCAGCAACACGAGTAACGCGCGATATGCAGCTAATTCGTGATTTTCTAGCAGAGCAGGGACATATTGTCGTGAAGCCGCTCGATGGCATGGGCGGCTCGATGATTTTTCAGGTGCGCCAAGATGATCCAAATCGTAGCGTCATTCTAGAAACGATTACCGATTATGGGCGGCGTACAGTCATGGCTCAGCGCTTCCTGCCTGAGTTTAAACAAGGTGATAAGCGGATTTTGGTGATTGATGGAGTTCCTTTTCCTTATGGTTTAGCACGGATTCCAGCTGCAGGCGAAAGTCGCGGCAATTTAGCCGCAGGTGCAACTGGGGTTGGTTCGGCTTTAACAGAGCGGGAGCATACAATTTGTGCGGCGATTGGACCTGTTTTGAAGGAAATGGGGCTGCTGTTTGTGGGTTTAGATGTTATCGGTGATTATGTGACTGAGATCAATGTCACCAGCCCGACCTGTATCCGTGAATTAGACAAAATTTACGATGCCAATATCGCCGCCTTATTATTAGCGGCGATTGAAAAGCGCTTAGCCACTTAGTGCTGATTGATCATTGCCAGCATTTCGTCTTTAAGATGTAAACGCTGCTTTTTTAAGTTTTCCACAGTTTCATCGGATGGTGTTTCAATGCCTTGCTGAATCCGATGGAGCTCGTGTTCAACTTCATCATACTTTTCAAATAAACGAGCAAAGTGGTGATTTTCCATCTTCAATTGATGGATGCGTTCTTTGTGCTCTGGAAACTCATGTAACAAGTCGTGTGACTCTCCAAACATCTTCATTCTCCTTCTGTTGAAATATTTATCTCTAATAAACATAGCATACCCTAGCCGATTCGAGCGTGAGAAAAGTCAACCTCAGCTTGGCCTAGTATCGCTTGCCTAGCCTGTTTAGAATGAGCGGCTCTTAAACAGTGAGTAATACTATGAAAGCACGGGTCAAATGGTTGGATCACATGAGCTTTGTGGGCGAATCGGGTAGTGGGCACTCGGTCGTTATGGATGGAGCACCTGAAGCCGGTGGGCGTAATTTAGGCGTGCGCCCTATGGAAATGTTGCTCTTAGGTTTAGGTGGCTGCGCTTCTTTTGATGTGGTGATGATTTTAAAGAAATCGCGCCAAGACATTAGCGATTGCGAAGTCCTGTTGGAGGCTGAACGAGCTACTGAAGACCCTAAAGTATTTACGCGAATTCATATGCACTTCATCGTCAAAGGGCATAATTTGGCAGCTGATAAGGTGGAGCGCGCTGTCAAACTCTCTGCTGAGAAGTATTGTTCAGCTTCCATGATGCTGGGGAAAACAGCCGAGATTACTCATGATTTTGAGGTGGTTTCAGGCTAGTTATTGTGGAAAAAGTGTGCATATTACCCAAATTAACTTGCGTCTTATGCTTGAGTTCTGCATAGTTCGCTACTTTAGAGAGTAGAGGAAAAGATAGTCATAATTTGACTTAGATTTATTTCTAATAAAATTAGTTGCTGTTGAGATTAGATTTTGAACGATTTGTCGGTATCCTGAAAAATCCTGTCTATACTCAAAAATGTAAGCTTGTTACTTGGAAATAATAAATGATGAAAATTTTGACTATACAATGGGCTAAGTGAAGGTGAACTATCGATAGGAAATTTTAGTAAGTATTAATATTTTAATAATTAACTAATTTCACTCAAAACTGATGTTTTTTTGACTTTCTATGGAAATAAATCACATCTTTTGTTAGCTTCGTGTTTGAGGAAGTCAGTGGGTTTGAGTATGTATCAGGATTGATACATAGTCCTGAGTGAAATGGATTTCGATGATCATTGTATCCGAGGGAATTCATGAGTAATAGTAAGAGTTTTAGGGGTGTTTCGGTTTGTTCGTTGGGTTTATCTGCAGCAATTTTAGGGGGCTGCGCGGCGACACCGGAAAATATGAACCCGACTGTTAAGCCAGCGGTAGCAAGCAACACGAACACTACCTACATTGTTAAAAAAGCTTCAATACGTAAGTCCAATTTAAATGCTTATAAGCAAAATGCTCAAAGCGAAGTCAATCGGCAAGCCCGCCGCCAAATCCAAGCCTATCAAAGCTCTGATACGGTTGTCAGAAGGACAGCTGCTGTTGGCTTGAGCCGTGAGCAATATCAAGCTCGTTTTGAAGCAGAGAAAGCCGCACGTGCTGAGCAAGCGATTCGCCAGCAGCAAGCTAAAGCTGCTGCAGAAGAGCGCCAGCGTATTGCTAAAGAAAATGCCATTCGTGATGAGTATGCACAAAAATGGGAAGCCAATAAGGCCGCTATTAAAGTGCGTCAAACCAAAGCCAAAACCAAAGCTAAACGTACTCGTCAGCAAGCTAAGGTGCATACTAAGCAAGAGCATGCGCAAGTGTTGGTTAAAAAGGTTGAAAACGTTATTAGAACCGCCTCAAGCCAAATTGGTACGCCTTATGTATGGGGGGGTACTACTCCAGGTAAAGGTTTTGATTGCAGCGGTTTAGTGCAGCATTCCTTAGCGCAAGGCGCTAATGTGCGCGTTCCACGTACAGCAGCTGAGCAATATGCTGCATCCGTGAAAGTATCTAACGGTGGTGCTAGTCGTGGCGATTTAGTATTTTTTAGAACACGTGGTAACGGTGTGAGCCATGTTGGTATTTACTTGGGTAATGGTAAGTTCTTACATGCTCCACGCAAAGGCAAGACTGTTTCAGTGAGTGCTATTAGTGGCTATTGGCAGGGTCGCTTGATCGGTTTTGGCCGTATTCCGGGTGCCTGCAAACTACCGCTCCCACTGGTTTAATTCATCTTTTCTTATAGACAAGGCCGCAAATTGCGGCCTTTCGTTTTTAGCGATCAAGCTAGTTTTATTAGTTCGTGCTGGTTGTCACTGAGGGCTGACTACTACCCGGAGCAGTATCGCTGTCTTGGGGGGGATCATTCGGTGTTATAGCTTCAGTTGAAGTAGTCGTCGCTTCCGTGCTTGTGCCTGGTGGTGTGTTGGTTTCAACCACCGCTGGAGTTGCTGCTGTGCTTGCTGTGGCGGTAGGCATTTCCACCATAGGGCGACTAGCCATCAGCGCGAAAAAGCCAATAGCCGCGATGGTGTAGAGAGTTGCAGGTAAATTCATTGCTCTGTCCTTTAAGCGTTAGATTTTTAATGCTGCTGAGTATAAGGCTTCGCTGCTGACTTTCTAGATCAATAGCTAAATTTTAACCTTAAGCTAATCACTTTCTGTTTCTTGGATAAATGTGTTCAAAATATACGATTGGACATTAATAACCAGCTTGGTTAAATTGTATCTAGGTACATAATTCATAGACTGATTTGTTAACCCAGAAAAGAGAGGAGTCAAAAATGGAACTGACAGGAACTAAAACCGAGCAAAGCCTAAAAGATGCATTTGCAGGTGAGTCACAAGCCAATCGTCGCTATTTGTACTTCGCAGCTAAAGCTGATGTTGAAGGCTATAACGATGTCGCTGTTGTCTTCCGTTCCACCGCTGAAGGTGAAACAGGCCATGCGCACGGGCATTTAGAGTATCTAGAGGCTTCTGGCGACCCAGCAACTGGTTTACCCATCGGTGGCACTGCGGATAATCTGCGCTCTGCAGTGGCAGGCGAGACCCATGAATATTCCGATATGTATCCCGGTATGGCAAAAACGGCTCGCGAAGAAGGTTTCGATGAGATTGCTGACTGGTTTGAAACTTTAGCTAAAGCTGAGCGTTCACACGCCAATCGCTTCCAAAAAGCTTTAGATAATTTAGACGCTTAAGCGTTTATTGCTCAGTCCCTCTACATTCAAGAGGGAGGTTTAACAGCTTTTGCAAACTCCTCCCTTATGTTGAGGGAGGCTGAGTTTTAGTGCCTAGCTTACGGAGCGACTGTTATGGCAACCCCTAAACGTGAAGGCAGCCTTGAAGCTGCAACTCGCCATCCTCTCGATTGGAAAAATCCTGATTTTTATAATGAAAAATCCGTTTTCAAAGAAATGGAACGGGTTTTTGATTTATGCCACGGCTGTCGGCGCTGTGTCAGTCTTTGTAATTCGTTTCCGACCTTATTTGATCTAGTTGATAACTCTGCAACGATGGAAGTCGATGGAGTAAAAAAAGAAGACTATTGGCAGGTAGTGGATCACTGTTATCTCTGTGATCTCTGTTATATGACCAAATGCCCGTACACACCACCGCATGAATGGAATATCGATTTCCCACATTTAATGTTACGTGCTAAAGCAGTTCACTTTAAAAATCACGGCGCTAGTATGCGCGACAAGCTGCTCACTTCTACCGATTTAGTGGGGAGCTTGGCAGGTATTCCCGTGGTTTCGCAGGTGGTGAATAGCCTCAATCAGAATGCTACTTTCCGTAAAGGGTTAGCCAAAGTGGGGATACATCCTGATGCGATTGTACCTGCCTATCATAGTAAAACAGCGCGTAAGCTAATCTCGGCCGAGAAAACCTTAGAGTCGTCAGTAGCCGTGCCTGCTGGGCGCACTACGGGTAAAGTAGCTATTTTTACCACTTGCTACGGTAATCGTAATGCGCCCGATACCGTCGAAGATTTGCTAAAAGTCTTTGAGCACAATGGTATTCCTGTTGCACTCATGGCTAAAGAACAATGCTGTGGCATGCCTAAGTTAGAACTGGGTGATTTAGAGGCAGTTGCAGCCGCTAAAGAGGCAAACATCCCACAAATGTTAGCCATGATTAATGAGGGTTGGGATATTGTTGCGCCTATTCCTTCCTGTGTATTGATGTTTAAGCAAGAGCTGCCTTTAATGTTCCCGGATGATGCAGATGTGAAAACGGTTAAGCAACGCATCTTTGACCCCTTTGAATATCTGATGTTGCGCCATAAAGAAGGTAAGTTAAATACTGAGTTCAGGCAGTCTTTAGGTAAAGTGGCTTATCACACTGCTTGCCATTTACGGGTGCAGAATATTGGTTATAAAACACGCGAAATGCTGGAATTAGTGCCTGATACCAAAGTCGAGCTGTTAGAGCGTTGTTCAGGGCATGATGGGACTTATGCGGTGAAAGCTGAGTTTCATGAGATTTCCATGAAGATTTGTCGCCCGATTGTGAATAAAGTGAAGCAATCTAAGCCCGATTATTATGGTAGTGACTGCCCGATGGCAGGTGATCAAATCGAAAATGGTTTAGAGGATGATGCTTCAGCGCCTACTCATCCGCTCACTATGTTACGCATTGCTTACGGACTCTAAAGAGGATTAAAAGATGAATAAGCTCACACGTGCCGATTTAATGAGTCTTGAGCAATACTCGGAGCAGCGTAAAGCTTTTCGGGAAAAAGTCATTGCACATAAAGTACCGCGCAAAATTGCGCTTGGCCCGAATGCGACTTTGTATTTTGAGGATCGCTTAACGATTCAATATCAAATTCAAGAAATGTTGCGAGTCGAGCGTATCTTTGAGGCAGCAGGTATCGAAGAGGAATTAGAGGCTTACAATCCGCTGATTCCAGATGGCTCTAATTGGAAAGCTACTTTTATGCTGGAGTTTCCTAATCCCGAAGAGCGTAAGGAATGGCTGGGTAAGCTGTTAGGCATTGAGCGCCAAACTTGGGTGCAAGTTCAGGGTTTTGAGCAGGTTTTAGCGATTGCCAATGAGGATTTAGAGCGGGAAACAGCAGAAAAAACTGCGGCGGTGCATTTCCTACGCTTTGAGTTGAGCCAAGATATGCTTGCTGCTCTGAAAACTGGTGTTGGCTTAAGCATGGGAATTAGCCATGTTAATTATACTTATAGCACGCAGCTTACTGAGGCTTCACGCTTAGCGCTGCTAGCTGATTTAGCCTAATGACTACGATTGGTTGAAAACCAAGCTAGGGCTTCTAAAGCATCACGGTGAGCGTTAGTAGCTAAATAAGCTAAATTATCCACCGCTAGTTGTGCTTCACGCTGTGCTAATTCAGCAGTATAAGCCAGCGCATCTGTATCTTTAATCGCTTGAATGATCTTCGGTAAATTATCTAAGCCACCATGTTCAATCGAATCACGTAGCATTTGTGCCGTTGCGCCGGTGCTATGCCGCAAAGCTACGATCAAGGGCAACGTAGGTTTGCCTTCAGCGAGATCATCGCCGACATTCTTACCCATTTCTTCACTACTTGCTGTGTAATCGAGCATATCGTCTACTAATTGGAAGGCAGTACCTAAATGCATGCCATAGCGAGCCATTGCAGCTTCTTCTTCCGGCGATTTACCCGCGAGCACTGCACCTAATTGACAAGCCGCTTCAAACAGACGCGCTGTTTTGGAGTGGATCACCTCCATATAGCGCTCTTCAGTGGTGTCAGGGTCATGGCAATTGAGTAGCTGGAGCACTTCACCCTCGGCAATCACATTGGTGGTGCTGGCGAGAATTTGCATTACGCGCATACTGCCAACATCCACCATCATTTCAAATGAGCGTGAATACAGAAAGTCACCGACTAAAACCGCCGCTTGATTGCCCCAGACATTATTTGCGGTTTCTTTACCACGCCGTAAATCAGATTCGTCGACGACATCATCATGGAGGAGGGTAGCGGTATGGATAAACTCAATAATTGCTGCCACATCCACATGACGTTCGCCCTCATAACCACAAGCCCGCGCACAGATCAGAGCTAAAAGCGGACGCAAACGTTTACCACCACTATTAATAATATAGTGACTGAGTTGATTAACCAGCGCGACGTCAGAGTGCAAACGTTGTTGAATGAGCGTGTTAACAGCACGCATATCGTCGGCGGTCAGCTGAAGTATTGTGGTAAAATCCATTATCAAGCTGCTAGCTGAAAGCACTGCATGCTAGAAACAGGTAGCGACTGTGTCAAGCAATAGTCGCTATCTACTTTGTTTTCCTCAGACCAAAGTGAATTAGTTTGACCCAGAGCACCTAAAGCATTAGAATTTCGCGGCTCTTTAACAGGACATTTTTTGGAGAATTCGTAAATCATGTACGCGATCATCGTAACCGGCGGTAAGCAATACCGCGTCGCTCAAGGCGATACACTGCTAGTTGAAAAGCTAGAAGTGGAAGAAGGCGCAAGCATTGATTTCGAAAATGTCCTGATGGTCGGGGAAGGTGAATCAGTGCAAATTGGTACACCTTATCTTGCAGGAAGTAAGGTGACTGCAACGGTAAAGGCCCAGACTCGCGGCGTAAAAGTGCGGATTATGAAGTTCCGCCGCCGTAAGCACCATCAGAAATGTACTGGTCACCGCCAGTATCTGACAGAAATCGAAATCACTAGCATTTCAGCGTAAGGGGTAATTATCAATGGCACATAAAAAAGCAGGCGGTAGTACCCGCAACGGACGCGACTCAGAATCCAAACGTTTGGGTGTGAAGCGTTTTGGCGGTCAATTCGTATTGGCTGGCAATATCCTCGTGCGTCAGCGCGGGACTCACTTCCACCCTGGCGACAATGTTGGCTGCGGTAAAGACCATACTTTATTTGCGAAAGCAGATGGTGTGGTAACTTTCCAAGTCAAAGGTGAGAAAGGCCGTAAGTTTGTCAGCATTCAGCCCTTATCTGCTGAAAACGCCTAAGGCAATCTTCGGACGTGAATCCTAGAAGCCCCGCCTGTCGGGGCTTTTTCGTATATGCTTCACAGACGCAAGTCGAGGCAAAGTTATGCAGTTTGTTGATGAAGTCGTCATCCAAGTGAAGGCGGGTGATGGCGGGAATGGCGTAGTCAGTTTTCGCCGTGAAAAAAATATTGAATTTGGTGGCCCAGACGGTGGCGATGGCGGTGATGGTGGCGACGTCTATTTAGTGGCTGATCGCAACCTCAATACCCTGATTGATTTTCGTCATTTGCGTCACTATGAAGCTGAACGTGGCAAAAACGGTGCTGCGCGCAATATGACTGGCAATCGTGGCGAAGATCGGCTCGTTCCCGTTCCAGTAGGCACAATGGCCTTCGACGAGGAAACCGGCGAACTGATCGGTGATTTGACTTCGCCAGAGCAGCGCTTAATGGTTGCTAAAGGGGGCTATCACGGCTTAGGCAATTTGCGCTATAAAAGTTCAGTGAATCGTGCGCCGCGCCAATGCAAGCCAGGCTCTGAAGGCGAGCTGCGCAGCTTGCGTCTTGAATTGAAATTATTAGCCGATGTGGGTTTGCTAGGCTTGCCAAATGCTGGTAAATCAACGCTGATTAGTGCGGTCTCTTCAGCCCGCCCGAAAGTAGCTGACTATCCTTTCACGACTTTATACCCGAATTTGGGGGTCGTGCGGGTGGGCGATCTACAAAGTTTTGTGATGGCTGATATTCCGGGCTTGATCGAAGGTGCTGCGGAAGGAGCTGGATTAGGGATACAATTTCTGAAGCATCTGTCGCGTACCAGTTTGCTCTTGCATGTGGTGGATATTGCGCCTTTAGATGAGGCCATTGATCCGGTTGAATCAGTGCATACGATTGAGCACGAGCTGGAAAAATACAGTGATGAATTGGCTGATCGTCCGCGCTGGTTAGTTTTAAATAAGATTGATTTAGTGCCAAAAGAAGAGCATGAAGACCGCTGCCAAGCGATTGTGGATGCTTTGGGCTGGCAAGGTGAAGTATTTTTTATTTCTGCGGCTACCGCCAAGGGTACGCAGGATTTGTGTTATCGAATTATGCAGTACTTAGAAGAAAATGCAGAATAGGGCTGAATTTATCCGTACCACGCGCCGCTGGATTGTCAAAATCGGTAGCGCTTTATTGACGCGTGATGGGGAAGGCTTAGATCGTGTGGCCTTGGCTGATTGGGCGGGGCAGATGGCACGTTTGCGCAAGCAGGGGATTGAAATTGTTCTAGTCTCCTCGGGTGCGGTCGCTGAAGGTATGAGCCGCATGGGTTGGAAGCAGAAGCCAAAAGCACTTTTTGAAAAGCAAGCTGCTGCTGCTATTGGGCAAATGAGCTTAATTCATGCTTATGAAGTGAATTTCCAAGAACATGGTTATTTAGCAGCGCAAGTTTTGCTTACGCATGATGATTTGGCTAATCGTCGCCGCTATCTGAATGCGCGCAATACCTTAAGAACCTTAGTTGAACTCGGTACGATTCCGGTCATTAATGAAAATGATACGGTGGCGGCTGAGGAAATTCGCTTAGGCGATAATGATACTTTGGGTGCTTTAGTCGCTAATTTAGTTGAAGCAGAGTTGTTAGTTATTCTGACTGACCAGAACGGCCTTTATGATAAAGATCCACGCAAATTTGCTGATGCGCAGTTGATTAGTTCGGGTCGGGCTAATGATGAGCGTTTCTTAGCGTTTGCCGGTGGTGCAGGTACTGCAATTGGCAGTGGCGGGATGCGTACTAAGGTCTTAGCTGCACGCCGGGCGGCCACTTCAGGTTGTGCTACGGTGATTGCTTCTGGGCGCGAAGCGAAGGTCTTAGAGCGTTTATATGCAGGTGAGAATCTCGGTTCGCTCTTAATGCCTGATCAAGCCCCCTTAGCGGCACGTAAGCAATGGATAGCCAGTCAATTACAATCTCGCGGCCAGTTATGGCTAGATGCCGGTGCTGCCCAAGCGATCCAACGCACAGGTGGTAGTTTGCTGCCCGTGGGAGTGGTGAAAGTAGAAGGCGAGTTTGAACAAGGTGAAGTGGTCAGCTGTTTTAGTCCAGAAGGTAAATTGCTGGCTAAAGGTTTAGTGAATTATAGCAGTGAGGAAGCTGATCGCATTAAACGTAAACCTTCACGTGAAATTGAAAGCATCCTTGGGTATATTGATGCGCCAGAGCTGATCCATCGGGATAATCTGGTTTTATTATGAGTTCGTGATAGGTTCCCTTCGCGATAACCCCCTTTAAATCAACACGGTAGTGAGTGCATGGCTGAGCAAGAGGCTTACGATATTCAAGTTTCAGTTGAGGCTAAATACCTAGAGGCGGAATCTGATCCAGAGCATGATCGTTATGTGTTCGCCTATACGATTACCATTGTTAATCAAGGCACCGTGGCTGCACGTTTATTAACGCGCCATTGGATTATTACCGATTCAAATGCGATGACCCAGGAAGTTAAAGGTGATGGTGTCGTGGGTGAGCAACCTTATTTACCACCCGGAGAAGGTTTTCGTTATACCAGCGGGGCTGTCTTAGATACGCCAGTAGGCGCTATGCAAGGTAGTTATCATTTACGGGCTGATGATGGTCATGAATTTGATGCACCGATTAAGCCGTTTAGCCTCTCCAATCCTCGTCTTTTACATTAAGCAAAAAACTAAATAAACATAAAAAAGCCTATGTAGTTTTACATAGGCTTTTCTGTTGTAGTTTCACTATTCCTTGTGAAGACCACGAACTTATTCCATCTGAAAAATCAAGGCTACCCTGCTAATCCACAACAGATTCTAAGCATTCGGCTAGGTATTTCGCTGCTTAAACTAGGATGGGCGGTATAAAAGAGGTTACGAGTTTCAAAGCCATTTGAAAATTTGCTTGCCATCTATCTGTTATGCAGTGACAGAATAAAAAAAACTTATAAGAATAGTAGTCACAAACCAAGATACTACACGGCCAAACCCCTGCGCCCTTGTTACTTGTTAACCACAATGACTAACTTTGGACAACCAGAAGTATAATAAAATGAGTGCAATCCAATTTAAGCGTGACGTAGTGTGGAAATGTATCCTTCCACTGGCAATAGCGGCTGGTTACAGCCAAACAGCCTCTGCTGATATCTATATGTACACTGATAAGGACGGAACCCGTTGGTTAACTAATGGATCAGTGAATGGTAAAAATGCCAAATTAATCGCTCGGACTCCGAAAGCTAAAAGTAAAAAGTATGCCTCCAGTTCATTGGATGGTATCGCCCCTATGCGTGTAAATGGCAGAGTCGGTAGCTGCTCACGCTTAAATCACGATCAAGTAGAGCTACGCACAGCCCCCCATATCAATACTATCCGTAAATATGCTGAAGATTATGGCATTGAGGAAAACCTGATTCGTGCCGTAATGCGCCAAGAGTCCTGTTTTAATGAAGGTGCACGTTCACCAGTCGGTGCAACAGGTTTAATGCAGTTGATGCCCGGCACGGCTGATTTAATGGGCGTCGCGAATATTAATGATCCGCGGCAAAATATTAAAGGTGGAGCTAAATATTTAGCGCAAATGCTGCGCCGCTTTAATGGCAATAAGCAATTAGCTTTAGCTGCTTATAATGCTGGCCCGGGTGCAGTTGATAAGCATGGTGGTATACCGCCTTATCGAGAAACTCGTGACTATGTAGTGAAAGTGCTTTCTGAATACAAGCGCTTGGAAAACCACCAACAAGGTCAAGGGCAGTTTATGCAGGCGAATTACTATGCTGAGCCACAACAAATTACTCGCTCTCAGCAACAGCAACGTGCTCAGCAGCAACGCCAGCAGCAGCCACGTAATAGTTATTCACGTAGTGGTTATCAATTGACTAGCTTCTCACGTAATCAAGGTGAGGACTTTTCCGTATTCACAGGGCGCAACCCTAATCAGTATTAAGCAGCTGCTTGTTTCTCTTGGCCTTATCTAGCACGGTAAGGCCTCTTTTTTTGTGCAAGTCTGGCATGCTTTTCTAGCCCCATGTTATCCTCTTCTGCCTAATTTCATTATTTACTACGGGAGTAGCTTGCAATGTCAATGGCAGATCGTGATGGCGTAATTTGGCTGGATGGTGAAATGGTGCCGTGGCGTGAAGCTAAAACTCACGTCCTGACACATACTTTGCATTATGGCATGGGTGTGTTTGAGGGCGTGCGTGCCTATAAGGCAGAGCAGGGCACTTCAATTTTCCGTTTAAAAGAACACACTGATCGCTTATTTAATTCCGCCAAAATCATGCGGATGGCAATGCCTTATAGCAAAGAAGTACTGAACGAAGCACAGCGTCAGGTAGTGCGTGACAATAATCTAGAGACGGCTTACCTGCGCCCCATGTGCTTTTATGGTTCAGAGGGTATGGGCTTGCGGGCGGATAATTTAAAAACGCATGTGATGATTGCCGCTTGGACTTGGGGTGCTTATCTAGGCGCTGAAGCGATGGAGAAAGGGATTCGGATTAAAACCTCTTCTTTCACTCGTCATCATGTGAATATCGCGATGTGCAAAGCGAAAGCCAATGGCAATTATATCAACTCCATGCTAGCGCTACGTGAAGCCTTGGACGATGGCTATGATGAAGCTTTACTGCTGGATGTCGAAGGCTTTGTGGCTGAAGGTAGTGGTGAAAACTTCTTCGTAGTCAAAGATGGTGTGATCTATACGCCCGATTTAACTGCGGCTTTAGATGGGATTACGCGTCGTACTTTATTAGCAATGGCGAAAGATTTAGGTGTCGAAGTCCGCGAAAAGCGCATTACCCGTGATGAAGTTTATATCGCTGATGAAGCTTTCTTTACAGGTACAGCGGCAGAGGTCACACCAATTCGCGAATTAGATCGCCGCTCCATTGGTGAAGGCGTGCGTGGCCCGATTACTACTCAGTTGCAAAAGCTATTCTTCGATATCGTTCATGGACGCAATCCTGCTTATTTAGATTGGCTAACTCCGGTGGCTAAATGAAAGCGCCAGAGCTGAAAGACTATAAAAGTCTCAACGATACTCGCGAGGTGGTGGTCAAAGCGAAGGATTTACCTTTGCACTGCCCAATGGATGATAATGCCTTATGGTGCGCTCATCCAAGAGTGTTTTTGCCGATTGATACTAGCGCAGATAAAACCTACCGCTGCCCTTATTGCGGCACTTTGTATCGTTTATTAAATTGATCTTGATCAGCTCAAGCAGCGCTAAACTGCTTGAGCTTTAGATTGTGCTAAAACAACCCACGATTCAACAGCATATGCGCGCCAATACTGCCGAAATAACCTAGCGCGATGACTGGAGTCCACTTCAAGTGGCTCATAAAGGTGTAATGCCCACGCGCTTGCCCCATTAAAGCAACACCTGCTGCCGAGCCGATAGATAACAGGCTGCCACCTACGCCAGCCGTTAAGGTGACTAGCAACCATTGCCCAACTGGCATCTCAGGATTCATCGTCAATACCGCAAACATGACTGGGATATTGTCTACTACCGAAGACAGCAAGCCGATTGTAATATTGGCGTAAGTCGCACCCAGCTGACCGTAAAGCAAGTGGGAAGCTAGTTCTAAATAACCAATGAAGCCTAAACCGCCCACGCACATGACTACGCCATAGAAAAATAATAAGGTATCCCATTCCGAGCGCGCGATTTTGTCAAAAATATCAAAACCGTGTTTAGCCGTGGGTTGAACATGGTCCATAGAGGATTCAAACGGATCAAAATAACCACGGATGCGTGCGCGGTGATAGGTTTTCTTCAGATAATAGCCATAGAGCTGCAGCAAGGCTAAGCCAGTAAACATACCTAATACGGGTGGTAATTGCAGAGAGTTGTGAAAGCTTACCGCTAAGGCAATCGTGAAAATAAATAGCGCCAAAATCATGAAGGCACCGCGTTTAACAGGTACTGGGCGCGTATCTACGGTTTGCGGTGCGCTTTTGGGGACTGTAAAACTCATGATTAAAGCTGGAATAAACCAATTCAGCACGGAAGGGATAAAAAGTGCAAAGAACTCCCAAAACTCCACCACGCCTTTCTGCCAAACCATCAAGGTCGTAATATCTCCAAAAGGACTGAAAGCACCACCGGCGTTTGCAGCAATCACAATATTGATACAGGAAACAGCAATAAAGGCAGGCTCATTGCGCCCAACCGCGAGAATCACTGCGCACATTAAGAGAGCAGTGGTCATATTGTCGGCAACGGGTGAAATGAAAAATGCCATCACGCCAGTGAGCCAAAATATTTGTCTTAAATTAAAGCCCTTGTGAAGCAGCCAAGAGCGTAGTGCATCAAAAATACGTCGTTCTTCCAAGGCATTCACATAAGTCATTGCTACTAGTAAGAATAAAAATAGCTCGGCGTAATCTAATAAATTATGCCGAGCCGCTTGCGCAGGCAAGTCACTACCGCCTCCATACGCAATAGCAATAGCTACCCAGATTAATCCCGCCGCTAGAATGACTGGTTTAGATTTACGTAAGTGTGTAAATTCTTCTAAGACCACCAGAACATAGGCACAGAGAAATACAAGTAACGAAAAATAGCCAACCGTATGTTGTGTAAGATCAAGGCGTGCTTCTGAACCGCCGCTTGTGGCTGCCCAAGACAGCTCAGGGAAGGCGAAAAGAACTAAAAGTAACCAGCTTAAAGTAAGGTAGGGCATAAGCGGCTCCTAAAGGTGCAATGCTAAGAAAATAGGTGCTTCATTATTTTGTGTTTAGAGGAAAAGAGGGAAGTTTGAATCTCGCATGTTCCACGCACTGCGTCTAGGCTTTTTTACTGAGTATCCACTTAGATAGATTATTTTGCTGCAGTGAGCTGGCAATGATATATACACCAAGATTATTTGAAAAAAGGCATGCTATGAAAAGATTATTATTATTAGGGCTGACTAGCTTATTAGTGGCTTGTGGAAGTAAAGAAGAATCCACTGCTAGCAATACCAATGGGGCCAATAAAGTAGCCGCTGTTGCTGCTCCAATGGATAAGGCAGCCTTAGCAGAGGAAGCTAAAACTGCGATTAAAGCCTATGGTGGTAGCTTAAAGAGTGAGCTACAAACAGCGATGCAATCCGGTGGCCCCGTCAATGCTTTAACGGTCTGCAATATGAAAGCACCTGAAATTGCCCAATCAGTTGCGGCTAGCCAACAGGTACAAATATCACGAGTAAGCTTGCGTCATCGTAATCCAACCACGGGTGTGCCTAATGAGTGGCAAACTCAGGTACTAAATGATTTTGAAGCGCGCAAAGTAAAAGGTGAAGCGATTGAGTCCTTGGTATATTCTGAAATGGTCAAGCAAGGTGACAAGCAAGAGTTTCGTTTTATGAAAGCTATTCCTACCGAAGCCATCTGCTTGACCTGTCACGGTACTGAGATTAGCCCTGCGGTGATGACCCGTATCAATGAACTTTATCCACAAGATAAAGCCACAGGTTTTAAAGAGGGTGATTTACGTGGCGCCTTTGTAGTGGTAAAAAACTTACCTTAACCCCAAGTGTAGGCAGATTAGGTTTGAAAAGCATGTTATCCAATGCCTTGGAGCTTTATATCACGGCGGCTCATGAGTGCCCTTACCTTGAAGAGCGTAAGGCGACGAATCTGCTCGTGGATCCAGCTTATACTATGGATAATCGCACCTATAGCCATCTGTTAAATAAAGGCTTTCGGCGTAGTGGGAGCGATGTCTATCGCCCTTGCTGCTATCGTTGTCAGTCCTGTGTTTCTACCCGTATTCCCGTTGAACAATATAAGCCTTCACGTAGCCAAAAGCGTACTTGGAAACTCAATCAAGATTTAACCGTGCGCGTAAACGAAGAAGGTTATCGCGAGGAATATACTGAGTTGTATTTAAACTATGTACGCTCCCGCCATGCTGGGGGCGGCATGGATGATGATACACCCAGTACCTTTGCCAATTTTATTCTCACCCATTGGTGCAACACCGTACTGATCGAGTTTTGGAAGGGTGAGACTTTATTTGCAGTGGCCGCGACGGACTGGCTTAAGCAAGGTTTGTCTTCGGTGTATACCTTCTTTGATCCTCAAGAAGGCAGTGAGCGCGGCTTGGGTACTTTCGCCCTGATGTGGCAAATTCAGTGGGCACAAGAGCTAAAGCTGCCTTATGTATATCCAGGTTATTGGATTAAAGAATCGCCCAAAATGAGTTACAAAGTACGCTTCCAGCCGATTGAAGGCTTTGTGAATAATCAATGGGTACCGCTTGATAAGACCGAACTCGATTAAGGCTGCCAGATGGACTTAACTGATGAGCAGCTCTTACGTTATAGCCGCCAGATTCTGTTGCCGCAGTTTGGTGTAGAAGGGCAGGAGCGTTTGTCTCAGTCTACTGTACTTATCTTTGGTTTAGGCGGTTTGGGTTCTCCAGCATCCTTGTATTTAGCTGCCAGTGGTGTAGGCAAGCTAATCTTAATTGATCCCGATGTTGTAGAGTTAAGTAATTTGCAACGCCAAATTGTGCATGGTCAAACGAGTATTGGCCTTCCTAAAGTAGTATCTGCTCAACAGCGTTTACAACAACTCAATCCCAACATTCAAATTGAAATACAGCAGCAAGTACTTGTTGGTGAGACTTTATTAGCACAAGTCCGACTCGCAGATGTGGTACTAGATTGCACTGATAATTTAGCCACTCGCTTAGCGATTAATGCTGCTTGTGTGCAGGCCAATAAGCCGCTGGTTTCTGCAGCCGCCATTCGTTTTGAAGGGCAGATTGGTGTGTTTCATACCGACACCCATTCACCCTGCTATCAATGCTTCTCTGGTAAGTTTGCGGAGCTACCGCAAACTTGTAGTACCAATGGCGTATTGGGGCCAGTGCTTGGTGTACTAGGCAGCATGCAAGCACTAGAAGCGATTAAGCTCCTAACCCACATCGGCAAGCTTTTAAGTGGACGAATGCTATTTTTCGACGCACTCAGCATGGAGTGGACGACGATTCGCGTGCCGAAGCGTGATGATTGCCCAGTTTGTGCTAAATAATAGCTGACCAAGCTCACTACGCTTTAGGTAGAAATAAGCCAGAGGTTAATTAATAAAATTACTGATTTTTTGATGAATAAAGATGCGCCACTCTAAGTGCCCAGACTGACTGAGCACCTAAGTTTGGGCAAGGGTATTAACGGAAGCTATCCGCATGATAGCGTGTAGACATGAATCCTTGCAGATTGGATACCACTTCAAACGCATCTTTTAAGTGTCGGCGCTCTAGTGCTGATAATTCCTCAGGAGGTACGTAGTTGTTGGGTTTTTGGCCTTGCTCGATTTGTTTAGCTTGATGCTGTAAGCGCACCATGCTGATGAATTCAAAGGCATCTTTAAGATCGTCAATATTGACTTGTGTAATGCCATGAGCAGCGGCAATAGCATCTAAACGCTCCCAAGTATTTACCGCATGATGTCCGCCCGCTAGTGTGTAAACACGCGCTAAATCAATCACCGGTACTACTCCGCGCTTTTTCATATCCATGCCTTTTTCATCGCTATCCACATGCTCTTTATCGAGCACGAAGCTACGGAAGAAGCCAAGTGGTGGGCGATGGCTCAGTGCATTACTCGCCATAAACGCTTGGAAGAGCGTGTTGGATTTAGTTTTTGCTAAGAAGCCTTCTTGTAATGATTCCAACAGGCTGCAATCGCCATATAAGCAACGTAAGTCAAAGAAGATACTAGCATTTAACAGTGCTTGACCATTCGGCGTATCAATCCATTGATTGAAGTAACTACGCCACACCGCTAAAGGCTGTCGCCACTCATCATTAGTAGCCATAATATTGCCCGGGCAGTACACATAACCACATTCATTCATGCCATCGCTAACAAATTTGGCAACGTTGCGGAAGTATTCGCCATGTTCGGTTTCATTGTACGAATCAGACAAAATCATGCCGTTATCTTGGTCAGTATGTGCAGTCTGCTCACGCCGTGCCATTGAGCCAGCTACGATAAACGCATACGGAATGGGTGGCTTGCCAAATTGCTCTTCCGCCATCGCAATTAGACGGCGCACAATCGCTTGGCCAATCGAAGTAATCGCATGACCAATGTCATAAGCAGGTAGACTTTGTTTAACCAAGCCTACCAATACTTTTGGCAGGCTTTTGCTGAGCTCACTTAAACGTGCCACGCTTTGTGCACAGTAAATATCGGCAACTAAATAAATGGCGCTATGAGTTTGTCCGCGTAACAAGTCAGTAGCTGAAATCACACCCACAATCTTGCCTTGGTCAATGACAGGGACATGGCGAATATTCCGACGAGCCATGAGTAACAAGGCTTCAGAAGCTTGGTTATTAGGCGCTAAAGTTAAAGGTTCAGTGGTCATGATTTCAGTCACAGGCTGATAAATATCCAGACCGTGCGCCACTATTGAACGAAAGTCTGCATCGGTCACAATGCCAGAAAGATGTTCTTCGTTATTGATGACCAACGCTGTGCGTGAGCTGTGTTGGTTCATTTGCTGTGCGACTTGTTGAATGCTAGTGCTGAGTGGAACCAGTAGCGGTTGCTTCATCAAGTCACTGACATGCAGGGTAATCATGGCATGATTGTCAGTATTGCGTAGCTCTTGCAGAGCATTACGTACACGATCGGCTTTATGCTCAGAGAAGTAGCTAGCAAAGCGTTGATAGCTTTCTAGCAGTTGCATAAATAGAGTGCCTGAGAGGGTATAAAATAAAGAATCTTCTAACGCACGCACAGTCAAGTTGACCTCACCGCCGCGCATTACTGAGCGATAGCCGAACCAATCACCTGCTCCAAAACGCCCGTGAAGAATGCCATCATCACGAATCAGCTCAACTGCACCATAGCGAATTAAAAACACATGATCATTGGTTTTACCATGCCGCATAATGGTTTCGTTTTGTTGCACACTGACTTCTTCTACCGCTTCAGCTAATTCTGTAAGCGTGGCTAGTGGCAGCCCTTTAAGTGGCATGCTTTGCGCCATGTAGTCGCGGATTTCAAGGAGGTTCTTGTCCATGAGAGTTCTACCTTAATTTTTAGATTTGTGATGCGGAGCATAATTGCTGCACTGCAATATGATCAGTGTATAGGTTTTAACTTGCTATAAACTTGATATCTAGCAAGGATTAGCAATGGAATTAAATTCAAGTTAGGAGCAAGGGGAAAACCCACTTCGCTATTTAGAGCTAGTTTTAAATAAATAAACGATCAGCATGCAGGCTAAAGCTGCATGCTATCTGTGGATAATTAGCCAGCGATATAACGCTGTAATTCTGCGATCATAAAACGTTGCTCTTCCATGATTACGTTCATCACATCCCCGATGGAAATGATGCCGATTAATTCGCCTTCTTTGGTAGCGATGGGTAGGTGGCGAATGCGGCGCTCAGTCATAATCGCCATACAATCGTTAACGGTTTTGTCTGGCTCAATAGTGACAACCTTGGCTGTCATGATCTCGCTAATCGTTGTTTCACGAGAACGTTTGCCTTGAAGAATGACTTTTCGCGCATAGTCACGCTCTGAAAGAATGCCCATCAATTGTTTATTTTTTACGACTGGTAGAGCGCTAAGATTGCGTTCCGCCATGATAGTAAGCGCATGGTAGACCATATCTTCGGGTGCAACCGTTGATAAGGTTTGATTCGCACTGTTTAGAAACTCCCTGATTGTTCTCATATCCTCTCCCTCGTAGGTTTTCGTTGAACGCGTTAAACTAACTTGAGTAATGCTGCAGTGCACTAAGCATAGGATTATTTTAGATGCTCTTTTGAAGAGTGCCACAGTTTATTCAATGGGTAAACTATCCCTAGGTAATCATTGGACATGCAATCGGCTATTTCTTTTTGACAAGACTAGGTTAGAATAGAAAGTTTTCTAAAACTTCTCGAAAGGTATATTGAACATGGCACGTGTCACCGTTGAAGATTGTCTACCGTATGTTGAGAACAACTTTGAGTTAGTTCTTAAAGCCGCCAAGCGCGCTCGTGATATTTCCCACGGAGCACAACCTTTAGTGGATGAAGAAGGCGATAAACCTACTGTTATTGCTTTGCGTGAGATTGCAGCGGGCGTATTAAATAAAAAACGTACACAGGATTTTGATGTGGAATAATAATCCATAAGGAAGGGACGATATGTCGGGAGCCTCAGGAATGCCAGACTCACCACCCACGGATTTTTTTCGTGCCAATGATTTAATGAGGACGGTTGAGCGTTATATGACGCCAGAGGAAAGCTCTCGGGTCTATGATGCATTTTTATTAGCGGCTCAAGCTCATCAAGGGGTGATTCGTAAATCGGGTGAACCCTATATTACGCACCCTTTAGAAGTCGCACGCATTTTAGCAGAGATGCATTTAGATGCAGATACTGTGTGTGCGGCTTTATTACACGATGTCATTGAAGATACCGATTATACCTATATTGATATCGAAAAGCGTTTTGGCACGGTCGTCGCTAATTTAGTCGAAGGTGTGACTAAATTAGAGACGCAACATTTTTCTGATAAGACAGCTGCTTCCAAGGCCAGCTTCCAAAAATTTATGCAAGCCATGTCGGCTGATTTCCGCGTGGTTATTATTAAACTCACGGATCGTTTGCATAATCTGCGTACCTTAGATCACATGAAGCCTGAGGCGCGTCGTCGTATCTGTAAAGAAACTTTAAGCACGTATATTCCGCTCGCCCACCGTATGGGCATGAATGCACTGCGCCGCGAGTTGCAAGCCTTAGTTTTTGAGCATTTGCATCCTTGGCGTTATTGCGTGCTCAAATCCACTTTAGAGCGCTATGTCTCTTCAGTGAAAGCGTTTAGTGAAGAGGTTGAAAATACTGTCACTGAACGCCTGAGTGAGTCCATTGCTAACCCCCTAGTTTTTACTCCTGATAAAAACCTTTATCGAATTTATGACAGTATGAAAGAGGGGGCTTCGTTTGATGAAAGTAAAGGCTTAATTGAGCTGCGTGTTCTAGTGGGAACAGTCGAGGAGTGCTATCAAGCGTTAGGTATTTTGCATGCCGTCTATCGCCCGCGCCCTGGTAAGTTTCAAGACTTCATTGCTACGCCTAAATCTTATGGTTATCAAGCCTTACAGACTGTATTGATTCCGCCTAGTCGACGCCCCGTTGCAGTCAAGATTCAAACTCGTCCTATGTACCAAACTGCCTTGTATGGGATTACCGCACAGTGGCGTTATCCAGGGCAAAATGCTGGACAGCGTTCGTTATTTACTCAGGAGGCTTTAAAGCGTTGGCAAGAGCAGGTACGTGATTTGGGCGCGAAGGCGGGAAATGCAGCTGAGTTCTATGAGGATATTCAAGCAGACTTATATCGTACAGAGATTTATGCTTTCACGCCAAAAGGTGAAATGAAAGAGTTTCCACGAGGTGCTACACCGATTGATTTCGCTTTTGCGATTCATACTGCGGTAGGACTGCATTGCACGGGTGCAAAAATTGATGGCAAGGAAGTGCCTTTAAGGACACGCATTCCTGATAGTGCAACTGTGGAAATATTGACTGATGACAAGGCAGTTCCACAACCATCTTGGTTAAATTATGCAGTCACTGGGCGTGCACGTGCAACGATTCGCAGCTGGCTTCGTCAGCAAACGCAAGCTGATCAGTTGGAGTTAGGCAAACGTTTGTTGGATAAGGCTTTACATGATCGGCATTCAAGTTTGGAGTCCATCAGCCCAGAGATCATGGGCGATTTGCTAAACGTTTCCGGTTATAAAGATAGTGATGAATTGTTCTTAGCGATTGTGAGTAATGATCAATGCTCACGCCTGACTGCGCAACGTTTGTTAGGCATGGAAGATAATTCAAGCAGTGCAGTGTTTTCACTACCGGATACCGATACACCTTTGGTGATTAAAGGTACTTCGGGTTTAGCCTTACATTTCCAGACTTGTTGCTATCCCTTACCGCAAGAGGCCATCTTAGCGACGCTGGATGCCAAAAATGGTTTAGAGGTGCATCGCGATTGTTGTCCAGTCTTATATGCTACAGCTGAACCGGCTGATATTTTATCGGTCATTTGGGCAGAGCAACGATCTGACGAAAAATGTTTCCTTGCAGGGATTCAAACCCATGCTCATAATGTGGTCGGCGTTTTACATCACATAACTCAATTAATGCATAAACTAGATGTCAATATTGAGGCAGTAAATACCAGTGGGGATCGCCGCGTTAAAGAAACAAATTGGGTGTTATGGGTACGGGACTTAGCTCATTTGCAGGAAATTATCCATCAAGTGGAGCATGTACCCTCTATTCTTAAAGTTAAGCGCTTAGAAGCTACTGATAAACACAAACCAACCAGCCTTGACGATTAAACCGTAAGGCTGTTGAGTCAGCCAAGCGGGAGAATCACCATCATGTCTAGTTTTATAGCTAGCGAACAGCGTATAGCCGCTGTGGATTTGGGGTCTAATAGTTTCCACATGATCGTTGTCAGCGTCGATGTTTTAGGCAATGTACGCGTTTTGGATCGTCTGCGTGAGCCTGTACGCTTAGGTAGTGGTCTGGATGAGTTCGGCAACTTATCAATGGAAGCTAAGCTACGTGCACTTGCTTGCTTGGAGCGCTTTGGGGAGCGCTTGCGTGATTTCTCGTCCACTGAAGTTGCTGCTGTAGGCACCAACACTCTACGCATGGCGCGTAATGCGCGTTCCTTCCTGGATTTAGCGGAAGATACTCTCGGTCACGCCATTTCAGTGATTAGCGGGCGTGAAGAAGCACGCCTGATTTATTTAGGCGTTTCGCATTCCCTCAGTGCCACTGAAAACAAAGATGCCCGCCGCTTTGTTATGGATATCGGTGGGGGCAGCACTGAGTTGATCATTGGTCAAGGCTATGATGCCTTGTATACTGAAAGCTTGCGCATGGGTTGTGTGAGTAGTACGCGGCGTTTTTTCCCCAATGGCTCTTTGGAAAAAAACTGCTGGAGGGAAGCGATTACTGCTGCACATTTAGAGTTAATGCCCATCCAGAAAAGCTATCGCGATATTGGCTGGGAAGTTGCGAATGGCGCTTCGGGCACGATCAAAACAGTTGAAAAAGTTATTCAGCAGGCAGGATTAGCGCCTTTTGGTATCACTTTAGAGCAGATGTACGAAGTTCAAGCGCGTATGATTGCTGCTAAGTCGATAGATAAACTACAACTGACAGGTTTAAGTGATGATCGCAAACCCATTTTTGCAGGTGGTTTAGCGATTCTCATTAGTGCATTTGAGGCTTTACAGATTAAGCAAATGCTGGTCTCGGAAGGTGCGCTGCGTGAAGGCTTGGTCTATGAACGGATTAATCGTCTGCATCAAGATGATCTACGTGGCAAAGCGGTGATGAATTTGCAAAGTCGCTTCCAAGTAGATGTTGTACATGCGCAAGCGGTGCGTAAGACGGCTTTAGATTTATTTGATGGCTGCCAGCGTGCTTGGAAATTGTCAGCAGATTTGCGTGAAGTTTTAGCTTGGGCAGCAGATTTGCATGAGATTGGCTTGGCCGTTTCGCATAGCGGCTATCACAAGCATGGTGGCTATTTGCTGGATCATTTTGATTTAGTAGGGTTTTCGACTGAGGAACAGCACTGGCTCAGTTTATTAGTACGCACACATCGGCGAAAAATTTTCCCGCAGCTTTTTGAAGGTTTAGAAGCCAAGCGTTCGCAGCAGGCGGTTTATTTAAGCATGATTTTAAGGCTGGCTGTGCTCTTACATCGCGATCGTAGCGGCCAACCTGCTTTAGAGGTTGAAAAGCTAGAAGCAGCTGATCAATCCTTAGACTTAATCTTCGTAGATAATGCGCGTGAGCGACCTTTGTTATTTGCTGATTTGGAAGAAGAAAAGAAATTTCTAAAAGGTATTAATTTCCGCCTCAAGTATTCTATCTAGTGGTCGTGCCCCCACTAGCCTTCGGGGCTGTGGGTGCATAAGCTTCCTCGGCTTGGGTTACCATCTCATTCACAAATTTCAGAATATTAGGTATTTGTACTTCAATGGTCGCATCTAAATGGGCGGCTGTTTTGGCGGGCACAGAAATCTCTGCTTGTTGTAAGGTATAGGCGATTTCTGAAGCATATAGCAGGCGGTATTCAGCATAAAAATTATGCTGCAAAGCCGTTTGCCACAGCTGCAAAGTACGACTGAGTGGCAAATCCTTATAACGCTCCATATAACTTTTAACAGTTTGAATTTGCTGAAAAATATGCGTGCGCTGATTGCCCAACATAGTGAGGCTTTGCAGTATATTTTCAGAGCCATTTTTAGTCAGCCAGTCAATTAAGCGTGCGCGATTATCTGCTTTATAGGAAGTAATGCCTTGCTGGGCGCTAGGTAATTTATTTGACTTCAGCAGGGTTTCTGCAGCCCGCATGGCTTCGATAATGTATTGCTCTTCCGAATCTTGATTATCGAGATCGTCGCCACGGGTTTGCTGAATATTCTTGATCAATCTTGCCACTACCGGCTGGAATTTCAACATGGCGTCTTCACTATTGCCCGTCGAGTAATGCACCCAAAAATTACGCAGCTGCTGGCTAATTTCTAAATAACGTTGCGAGTATTTTTTATGGGTATCTTGGCGAAGTTGATAAATGCGGTTCAGCAATGGGACTTGTTTAGGAACAGTGGGGGCAAATTGCTTAGCCTTAAGGAACCAAGTTTCTAAACCTTTAATATCGCGATACAGGGCAGTGCGTTGATTATATAAATCAGGAAAATTCTCTTGTTCAAAACGCGCGAGCTTTTGTTCTTCAGTTAAGTTTTCTACCGGTTGATTGAGAATATCGTCGGCTAGAACGGAGTTAGTATCACTGTTAGCTGATTGTAAGGTTTGAGGTGTAGCAGTTTGCCGCCAATGATTTAGTTTAAAGGCATAACTGAGCCAAATTAAACCGACTAGCATGACAACGGCTAGGGTGATGAGACCACGCTTTTCAGGTGCAACATCTAAGGTGGTGATATAGCCCAACAGCCACTGCCAAAGCAGGATTAAGCCTAAAACCCCAAGAATGATATAAAAAATAAAAATAATATCAGCAAAACCCAAGCTACTCTCTCCAGCGAGCTGTGCAAATGGTGATTTTAAGGATTTTAGAGTAGTTAGCCTAGTAAAGCTTGTTTTGATAGTTTAGACCACTCCACTATTTCAAATAGCAGAGTGGCTGTCTGTCTGTCTGCAAGGGAATCGCTATTTAGTTAACAGCTTGCCACTGGCCGTTAGCCCCACGACAAGCATTCATTTGAATGTTTTGCTGTTGACCATTAACGTAGCCCACTACGGTAACCGGACGGCAAGCCGTTTGTTGACCCTGATAGTTAGAAGTGTAAGTAGCACCTGGAGTAGCTGTATAGCTATAACCGGTATTGGGATTTTGCCAAGTGGCTGGACGGCCAGAGTAGATCGCATTGCCAACTTGTTGTTGGTCATAAGTGTCCATAGAGGCGCCCACTTGGCCACCAATATAACTACCTAACATAGTGCCTGCGATAGTCGCAGCTACTTTACCGTCGCCTTTACCCAATTGGTTACCTGCAACACCACCAAGTACTGCCCCCATCATTGCTCCACCCTGAGCGTTATTAGGTGGATTACAGCCCGCCAAAGCGAAGCTAGTAGCCAGTAAAACTGCAGCTACTTTAGTCGTGGTTTTGAACATTAGAAAACTCCTTTGTCATTAGCTATTTATTCGATCTATTTATTTAATCTATTTCAGTTTTGTTCTTGTTAGATTAGCCCTATTTAGAACTACTCTGTTGGCTTAGACTAGCGTCTCAGCACCAAGTTCTGAAAAGCTCATATTATTTATCAGTGAAGTTAAAGGTGTAATTTGTCAGCGAGTCTTGGGTAACTTTAAGCGTAGTTTCCAAACTTTTCTTATCCAATAAGGCTTTTATACGATAGTCGCCTACGGCTAAACGCGTTTTAATAGACTCTTGTAGGACGTGCCGCGAGATGAATTCTCCCTTCGCTGTATATAAAGCATAGTTCACAGCGACTGCTTGTTGAGCTTTATTTAGTGCATTCACGGCTACTTCCCCAGTAGGGCCAATATTAAAGGTCAAAGGTGTAGCCTTACCTGAATGAATGCTGACATTTTCAGTTTTTTCTACACTTTGCCAAATGGCTTTAATACGATACTCGCCAGGCGGTAAATATTCAGTAACCTGAGTACGTGCCGCAAAGTTAACGACATTAGTGCCATCAGGGTGATAAATAGAATAGTTAGCCCGTAAAGGTTCAGGATTACCTTGAGCTAAAATATTCAACTCGATACTGCCAGGTTGCGCTGTATTATCAACCGTAGTGCGTGTTGGTTTGGCTATTTGGTTAATATTTACAGCTTTCGCTTGTACGCCAGCTAATAAGGTTTTTAAGCGCTCAGTATCTGTCGCGACTACAAAAGCACCACGCCCGCTTTCTGCAATACATTCTAACTGTGCTTCTTTATCAGCACGAAAACCCACTACATCAATTTGTAAACTAGGATTAGCTTCAACTAATTGCTTTGCAGTTGCGCACGGGTCACCTGCACAACTTTCAACACCGTCGCTCACCAAAAGAATATGGGCATTTTCAGCAGGTAAGTATTTGGCTGCTTCTTTTAGTGAAGCAGCAATCGGTGAGCGGCCTTTGGGGTTTAACTTATAAACCTGTTTAAGGACTTTGACTAAATCATAATTCTCTGGCTTGACCGCCAAATTAAAATCAGAGCAGCCCGCTTTCTTGCCTTCAGCACCATAAGTCAGTAGGCCAAACTGGATATTACCCTCAGCCGTTTCGAGCAAAGTACGAATACTTTCACGTGCACTAACGATTTTATTCACCCCATTAAGTTGCCCCCACATGCTATTCGAACCATCCAGGATCAACATGGTCGTTTGGCGAGGTGAACTGGGTTCTGTAGGAGTACTAGTGGTTGGTAGCGCTTCAGTGGCCAATAGTGTTGAGCTTAGCGCAGCAGTGAGTGCAGCTCCGATTAAAACACGCAACATAAAAAGCTTCTTCATTATAAAATGGGGTGTCTGAATAATGCGCCAAGAGTAGCATTATCTATAGAAAATGTAGACCAAGACTAGGCAGAGTGGAGGGTTTTCAAGAGTAACGAGAAAACAATACGATAGAAGGGCAACAATAACACATCACTTGCAGCTTTTGGCTGATAGCTTTATCGTTTGAGCCGTTGTTTACTAGCGGAATCTAAGTTATGCCCCTATCTAAGCCAGTTGAGCGTGAATTGGCTCATACCCGCACGATTGTTTGCCACGGTTATGAGCGTAAAGACGGTTTATGGGATATTGAAGCTCATATTGTGGACACCAAACCGTATTCATTTCCTAATCAAGATCGTGGTGGTCGCATCGAGGCAGACGAAGCTTTACATGATATGAAAGTACGCTTGACTGTCGACGAAACTCTGTTAATTCATGCGGCTGAAGCAGTCACAGATGCTTCGCCGTTTACTTACTGTACGGCTATTCACCCAGTCTACAGCAGTTTGGTGGGCTTACGGATTGCGCCAGGCTGGAATCAAAAACTAAAAGAAATTTTTGGTGGCGTTCAAGGTTGTACGCATATTACTGAGCTACTTGTCACTATCGCGACTGCTGCCTTTCAAACCGTGGGTGGCTCGCAGATGCGCCGCAATAATTTTATTGATTCAGACCCAAAATCTATCCCCAAGCATTTACACACTTGCCATGCTTTGGCCTTCACTAGTCCAGTGGTTTTGGAGCATTGGCCACATGCCTATCAAGCAATCGCAGTAGAAGCTAAAGTGGATAAGTAGATTCAAGGTCTTATCCCCATTTGGTTATATTGTTAACAGCTCAGTTGCAGGCTATAAGCAACTATCTTGTGAAGTTTTAGTTGCTTTCAAACCCATGAAAAAAGGAGCCTGCGTTATGCCTGAGTTGTTTTCAGCCGATTGGATGAATGAGTTAAAAGATCAATGGAATAATGAGCCAGAAGTGAGTGCTAAGTTAGCTGAAATTGCTTTTAACTCAGTGATTACTTGTGGATTTAAGGATGAAGATAAGCCGCGCGGTGTATTCGTGGTGGAAAAAGGCATTTGTACCCAAGCAGGCGCCTACAACGGTGAAAAACCTGATTGGGATATGCGTGCAGATCGTAAAGATTGGATGAAATGGGTCGAGAAGGGCATTGGTCTAACGGGAATGGGGTTAGCTTATACCACTGGTAAGCTTAAGTTCAAAACTGGCGATTATGGTGCCATGGTTAAAAATCCTAAAATGGCCGGCCCTTTCGTTAAATCCTTTGGCTTAATGCAAAAAATCAACACGCAGTAAAGCTAAAAGCTACCCGTTTATTGGTATGCGCAAAACCTATCCAACTTACTCCTAAGGTGTAAAAGAATTCAGTGGGTGTATTTTTGCCGCTGTTCAGCTCTTTCTGGCACGGCTTTATTCGTTAAGCTAAGCTTAAATTTTAATAATAAAGATAGGTGACAGTAATGAGTGTTCAAGATGCTTACGCCCCGCCCCGCTCGGTAGTACGTGATGTGAGTGGTGGTAGTGGTCTTATGTCTGAAATGATAGTTGCGTCTTTGCGCAAAACTCGCCCTTGGGTTCTATTTATCGCAATTCTAGGTTTTATCGGCGCTGCTTTTATGCTCCTAGCTAGTATCCCAGTATTTTTGGGAGGTGGCATGATGGGCATGACTGGGCTTGAGGGTGCTGATGCAGGCTTAGGGATGGCAGGCACGGGCATGATGATCGGAATGGGTGTCATTTACCTCTTAATGGGGGTTATTTATTTTATGGCCTCTTTATATTTACTACGTTATGCCAGTGCAATCAAACGTGCTGTCACGGGTTTGAATATCAGTGATTTGGAAAGTGCTTTGGAGGCTCAAGCTAGTTTTTGGAAATTAGTCGGGATTTTGTCTATTGTTTCCATCGTATTAATGCTGGTATTCATGGTGATAGGCATTGGTAGCTTAGCTATGATGAGTAATTTGCCAGCTCAGTAAGCCTGTTAAATTTCCTTCCAGAGAGAAACTGCTTGCATGTTTCTCTCTAATAAATAAAAATTATGTTATCTTCCAAGAAGCTTGGATAACATCAAGCCATGACTAGGTTTTCTTGCTGGCCTCGTTATTAAAATACTAACAATAAATAAGAATTATCTATGCTAGCTTCTGCTACTAAACCGCAACGTGCACCTGTGCCTTTTGGCGAACGCTTAGTACAGCTTGGAAAGATTAAGCCTGCTGATCTAGAGCGTGCCTTACGGGCGCAAACTGAAATTCATCAACCTTTAGGTAGCGTCTTAGTACGTTTAGGCTTACTGACTGAGCAAGAAGTCGCCGTTGTCCTGTCTCGCCATTTAGGTATTGCCTTGGCTTTGACTCGCGATTATCCCACTGAGCCACTGCAAGACTTAGGCATTTCAGTGAACTACATGCGTGCGGCAGAAGTAGTACCGCTGTTTGAGCATCAGGGCGTGTTAACCATAGCGATGTCTGATCCGGGTGATCAGTTTGCCCGCCAAGCTTTAGAAATGGCGGCTGGCAAGCCGATTAAACCTTTATTGGGTTTACCTTCAGAAATTCGTGCAAATATTGAGCGCTTATATAGTGCCAGTGCGAAGAAAAACGATGACGAATTTGAAATCACTAGCCGTGATGATGGCATGGCGGACATCGAGCACTTAAAAGACATGGCTAGCGAAGCACCGGTCATCAAAATTGTCAACCAAATCATGACTGAAGCGATGGCACGGCGCGCTTCAGATATTCATATCGAACCCTTTGAAACCCATTTAAAAGTGCGTTACCGCATTGATGGCGTGATTCATGAGGTCGAATCACCGCCAGCCTCAATGACGCCAGCGGTGCTCTCGCGGATTAAGCTCATGGCGCGTTTAAATATTGCTGAGCGCCGCCTTCCACAAGATGGACGTATTCAGCTCAAAGCACAAGGCAAAGAAATTGATATGCGCGTATCCACCGTACCCACCATGCACGGTGAAAGCGTGGTCATGCGTTTACTGGATAAAAATAGTGTGAAGCTGGAGCTGAGCAGTTTAGGTTTCTCCGATGAAAATTTTTCACGCCTGCAACGCGAATTGAGCCAGCCGCATGGCGTGGTACTAGTCACTGGCCCAACAGGCTCAGGTAAAACCACCACGCTGTATGCGGCCTTGACGCAAATGAACACGACAGAGAACAAGATTCTCACCGTAGAAGATCCGGTCGAATATGAGTTGGAAGGGATCAATCAGATTCAGGCTAATCCTAAAATCGGTCTGACTTTCTCTGATGCTTTGCGCTCTATTGTTCGTCAAGACCCGGATATTATTATGATCGGGGAGATGCGCGATGTGGAAACAGCACGGATTGCGATTCAGTCTGCACTAACCGGACACTTAGTGCTTTCCACCATTCATACCAATGATGCCGCCAGTGGTGTTACTCGTTTGCTGGATATGGGGATTGAAGATTATCTGATTACTTCGACGGTTAACTGCATTCTGGCGCAGCGGTTAGTGCGGCGTTTATGTCCGCAATGTCGTGAACCGCATAGTGTGCTACCTGAAATCGAACACGAATTAGGTTTGCGCCAATATCAGCGCGAAGGTGAAATGCGTTTGTGGCATGCTAAAGGTTGTCGTGCTTGCGGTTTTACAGGCTACAAAGGACGCAGTGCGATTCATGAAGTCTTGGTGATGGATGATCCGATTCGCCGCCTCGTCCTCAAGCATGAAGATTCTGGCGTGATTCAAGAGCAAGCCCGCAAAGCAGGGATGCGCACCATTTATGAAGATGGTTTGCTGAAAGCCTTGAAAGGGGTCACAACCTTAGAAGAAGTCTTGCGTGTTGCGGAGGAAACTCCAAATGCCACTGTTTGAATATAAAGCCTTATCCGCAGCCGGAGCTAGCCAAACCGGTTCGCTGGAGGCGGCTAGCGAAGCACAAGTATTAGAAAAGATTCATGCACTAGGCTTCTTGCCTTTACAGGTGAAACCAGCCAGTGCAACAACAGTGAGCGCAGAATCAGGCTCCAAGAAAAAGCAGGGCTTTTTTACCAGTAAGAAAGTAAGTCAAAACGACATTATCGCTTTTACGCAACAATTATCTTCCATGCTGAATGCCGGTTTGCCGCTAGATCGGGCTTTAAGTATCCAATTAGAATTAATCGAGCAGCCCGGCATGAGTGCGTTAGTGCGTGGCCTGCAAGAGCGGGTGCGGAGCGGGGTACATTTCGCGGATGCTTTAGAGGAAACCAATAAGTTCTCGCGCTTTTTCGTGAATATGGTGCGTGCGGGTGAGGCCAGCGGTTCGATTGATGATGCACTGGATCGTTTAGTTGATTATATGTTCCGCGCCAAAGACTTGCAGGGAACGATCATTGCGGCCTTAATTTATCCGGCGATTTTATCTGTAGTGGTGGTGCTGTCGATTGTAGCGATGTTGCTGTTTGTCGTTCCACAATTTTCGCAGATGTTTGCGGATATGGGGGCTGAGCTACCGACCATTACGAAAATAGTCATCAGCGCGGGTGATGGTTTAAAGGCTTATTGGTGGGTGCTGTTGGGCGGGTTTTTAGTCCTACTGATTCTTTTACAGTACGTGTTCACCAATGAGAAAGCGCGTATGTGGTTAGATCGCTCCATGTTGGGCTGGCCGATCATTGGTGATCTGGTCGGTAAAGTAGAAATGGCGCGTTTTTCGCGCAGTTTAGGTACTTTGCTTCACAATGGTGTGCCGCTGCTGGGTTCTTTGCAGATTGTCAAAAACACGATGAGCAATCGGGTGATGGCGAAATCAATTGGCGAAGCTGCCGATAGCTTAAAGCAAGGCGAAAGCCTGACCCAGACGCTGATGAGCAAAAAGATTTTTCCAGCTTATGCGCTACATATGTTGCGGGTGGGTGAGGAAACTGGGCAAATGGAGCAACTACTGCACAAAGTTGCGAATATTTACGATACCGAAGTACGGAATGCTGTGCAGCGTATGCTGTCTTTGATGGAGCCGATTTTAATTCTAATCATGTCGGTGGCGGTGCTAGCGATTATTTTCGCGATTCTGATTCCCATGATTAGTATGGCCGACTTAGTTCAATAATAGTTTGCTAAACAAATAGATAATTAATAATAAAAAGGAGCTTGTTAGCATGTTGCAATCCTCTAAAGCTTATAAAAATCAGCGCTTAACTCGTGGTTTCAGCTTAATCGAGTTAATGATCGTGCTGGTGATTTTAGGTTTAATCGCCGGTATTGTTGGCCCGCAAGCCATGAAATATCTGGGTAAGGGCAAGAGCCAATCCGCTAAGGTGCAAATCGAAAATATTAGTGCTGCTTTAGATATGTATCGGCTGGAGGTGGGCAGCTATCCGACCAGTTCTGAAGGTTTGAAAGCGCTGGTTGAAGCTCCTTCCGGTGCTCGTGGTTGGAATGGCCCATATATGAAAAAAGGCGTGCCACAAGATCCATGGAACAACGAATATCAGTATAAGCGCCCGGGTAGCAGTAACCAACCTTACGACTTAATGTCTTTAGGTGGCGATGGTGCTGCAGGTGGTGAAGGTGATGATGCTGACATTTCCTTGTGGGTGAAAAAGAACTAATCATGCGGCAGCTACGGGGCTTCAGTTTAATTGAGGTCATGTTAGTGCTGGTGATTGCAGCTCTAATCATGGGCGTAGTCGCCACTTCATTAACCGAAGGCCCCGTGTTACGCAAAGCAGCACGCGAAGTCGCAACCAGTATGCGCCAAGCGCGCAGCGTCGCGATTTTGCAACGCAAAGAAATGATCTGGACAATGGATATTAGTAGCCGTCAATTTGGTCTGGCGGCGAATAAATTAGAGCAGCGCGCTTTGCACACCAGCATTGAAACCAAGATTAATACCGCTAAATCTGAAGTGGTTTCGGCTACCCAAGGCAATATTCGTTTCTATCCTGATGGCAGTTCTACCGGCGGTTCGGTAGAACTGACTGCCCGTGGCCAAACCTTCAAAGTGAATGTGGAGTGGATTAGTGGGCGTATTAGTCTACTCTAAAACAGCAAAGCAGCAGGGCTTCACCTTACTGGAAATTATGGTGGCTTTCGTCATCATGGGTTTAGTCGTGGGAACGCTGTTGCAACTATTTGGTTCGGCAATGCGCAGTGTTGCTTTAGCCGATGAATATAGTTTTGCCGTGCAAGTCGCCGAATCAAGGATGGAAGCGGTCGGCAGCGAAATCAAAGTTGAAAAAAATACAGTCAGCGGCCAAGAAGAGGGCACAGCCTATCAATGGGCAGTGACTATGCAGCCGATTGAATTAAACGAAAAGCAGGAAGAGTTTTCTCTGTCTATCGAGCCTTATCAAGTCACGGTGATCGTGAGCTGGAATAGTGAAGGTAAACAGCGGCAATTTACGCTGACTTCTTTGCGTTTCGGTGAAAAGTCTTGAGTCGCTCTTCACGCAAGCAGCAAGCGGGTTTTACTTTGCTGGAAATGATGATTGCTTTCAGTCTGCTAGCGCTCTTATTTCTCGCATTGTTTGCTAGTTTTAATACGATTGGGCGTGGCTGGGAGGCAGCGGATCGTAAACTTCTCAAAACCGAAGATACCCGCTTAATCAGTGAGTTTTTACGCAATCAACTCAGCCAAACCATTGTCGTGCAAATCAAAGGTGAAAATGGCCCAGTGTATGCCTTTGAAGGCACTGATCACTATGTGCGCTATGCAGCGCCCTTGCAGCCCCTACAGAATCAAGGTGGTATTTATCTGATTGAGCTTGCAGTCGGCTTAGATCGTGATGGGCGCAAACTCGAAATGCGTTATGCACCTTATCGCCCCGATATGGACTGGGATGAAGCTTTAAAAGAAGTCGAACCAGTGTTGGTGTATAGCGGCTTGGGCTTAGTGCACTTTGATTATTATGCCGCTGAATCCGATAAAGAGGATCCGCGTTGGGAGTCCGAATGGCTTGAGCAACCCGTCTATCCTTTGCTGATGCGGGTAAAAATTGAAGGTAAAGATCATCAAATTTGGCCGGAGCTGGTCGTCGACTTACCACAGGTAGATGAATATGTCGGCGCTATCTAGTTTGGCCTTAAACAAACAGCGTGGTGTCGCACTGATTATGGTGCTGTGGATGGTCATGATCATGATGACCATGGCAGGGACGCTTATGTATGCCGTGAAAACGGAAACACAATTAGTCAGTTACGCCCGTGCTACGGCACAAGCGCGTAGTTTTGCAGAGGCGGCAGCGCATTACACCGTGATGCAGTTATTCCTGCCAACAGATAAGCGGGAGCTTAAATTAGGCGGCACAGCCTCGACTTGGACACGCGATGGTTACGGGGTCGAAATTCGGGTAATTGGCGAAAATGGTTTAATCGATATTAATCAAGCCAATCGTGAGTTATTAAAGAAGGTGCTTGAAGTCTTAGGTGTGGTAGATCAAGAGGCTGAAACGGTTTTAGACGCGATTGAAGACTTTCGTGATCCTGATGATTTAAAGCATGCGAATGGCGCGGAGGATAACGATTATAAAGTCGCAGGTTTGGATTATGGCGCTAAAGATGCGCCTTTCGAGCGGATTGAGGAGTTACAACAGGTATTGGGTATTACTCCGCTGATTTACCAAGGTCTCGTGCGGTATTTATCGGTGAATGCACGTAGTAGTGGCATTAATCCGATGTTAGCACCGCGGCATATCTTGTTATTATTAGCAGATGGCGATCAAGCCGCAGTTGATGAGTATATTCGTAAGCGCGAAGAGGCAGAAGGGGCTTGGGTGCAACCACCGTTTGGAAATGGTTTATTAGATAGCACTGAACAGCCAGTTTATCGTTTGCAATTAAAGATTAAAGCCTTAGATAGTGAGAATGCCTATTTTGAGGAACGGGCTATTCGCTTATTGCCGGGACATAATCCGCCCTTTATTACGTATTTTCGGGTACAACAGCCACTATCTTCGCAGTTCTAATCGCTTCGCCTAATTGTAAAAACTCTTGTTCACGTGCACTGCCACGCCGCCACGCTAAACCGACTTCACGGTAACTTTCTTCCGCAATCGGCCAAAGCTTTACTGCAGTACCCGCTAATAAGGGTGAACCAATTACCATTTCGGGTAAATACGAAACACCCAAGTCTGCATCCAACATTTGCACTAAAGTTAATAGGCTGCTCGCAGCAAAACGGCTGATTTTCTCAATATCCTGTAAGTGGCAAGCGGATAAAGCATGGTCGCGTAAACAATGCCCATCTTCTAATAATAAAACAGTTTCCGGTTCGAGATTTTCAATATCATAGTTAGTCGGGTTTAGATGCTCAGTATCTTCCCTGCAAGCCAGATAAAAACGGTCACAAAATAAAGGCTGTACTTCAGTATTTCTCAAGGCATAGGGCAGGGCGAGGATAATTAAATCTAATTCTCCATCCATGAGTTTTTCATAAATGCGCTGAGTAATATCTTCGGTTAAATAAAGTTTTAAGCGTGGAAATTCAGTACGTAATTTGGGGAGGATTTCAGGTAATAAAAACGGTGCAATGGTAGGAATCACCCCAATTCTTAGTTCGCCGGTTAAAGGTTGCTGATTACTACGGGCTAGTTCAACTAAACCTTCAATATCTCGTAAGCAACGGCGGGCTTCAATGGCTAGCTGGCGGCCAATATGGGTGACGGTGACATTTTTATTAGTGCGATCAACTAGTTGTACTTCAAGTGTGGATTCAAGCTCACGAATCGCAGTGCTAAAAGCAGATTGAGAAACAAAACAAGCTTCGGCAGCCCGTCCAAAATGACCGTAAGTGTCTAGAGCTACAAAATAACGTAATTGTTTAACCGTAGGCAAGTTCATGCCACTTCCTCAGGTTGTAGGTCTCTATTTACGACTGCTGCGTGCGTATTGCAGCGGCCCCCCACGAAATGCTGGAAAACCAGCACCAAACACTACAGCTGCATCTAATAAATCAGGGCTTTCGATCAGACCCTGTTCTAAACACAAAGCCGCTTCTTCCGACATTTGGTTAATTAACTTGTCCTGCAAAGCAGTAATATTACCATTCCATTGAGCACGTTCGGGTTTCAGCATACGCCCATGTCGATAGCGGTAAAAGCCTGTACCATTTTTTCGACCTAATTTACCGCTTTTAACCATTTCAGCTAATAACTCAGGCACTAAAACGGGGCTAGTTTTAGATAGAGTTTCGCCGAGTTGCAAACAATAATCTAGGCCCAATACATCAGCCCACTCTAAAGGCCCTAAGGGCATGCCAAAATCACGCCCAGCCTTATCAATAACTACAGTAGGTACGTTCTGCTGGCATAAGCGCATACCTTGCATAATATAAGTCAATAAAATGCGATTAACTAATAAACCAGGGGTGCTTTGAATAGGTAAAGGTAATTTATTAATTTGCTTAACGAAAGCGCAAGCCTGATCAACGACATGCGCTGAGGTCGAACCTTCTAAGTTAATCACCTCAATCAATTCGCGCTCGATAATTGGGTAAAGAAAGTGCAAGCCAATCAGGCGCTCAGGCTTTAATAGAACAGCCGCTAACCGCTCCAAAGCTAAAGTAGACGAGGTGATCGCTAGTAAAGCATCAGGTCGGCTATTTTCCTCTAAGCGGGCAAGTAATTCTTGTTTGCTTGCCAATTTATCTGAGGTTGCATCAATAATAATATCGGCATAGAAAATGCCATTACCTTCATTATCCACAGTTAAGCGCTCAGTAGCAGCTTTGAGTTTGGCGATATTTTTCTGAAAATAGCTGGTGAAAATAGTCCGAGTTCTTTCTAAAGCATAGTCTAGATTTTCGGGATTAGAATCTTGGAGGCTAACAGTCAAACCTGACAAACTACACCAAGCCGCAATTTCGCGCCCAATATGGCCTGCGCCAATAATATGCACGGTTGAATAAGTATCAGTATTCGTTGGCGCAAAGGCTTTCAATTGATCTTTTAATTGGGACAAACGCAATAAATTTTGCGTGCTAGCTGTGGGTAGCAGTTGCTTAAAAGCATTAGCCTCAGCAGCCTGCAAATTAGCTAGACTACTACCGTTTTGTTGCCAGAGGCTCAGTAAGCGGGTGGCAGCAGGGTAGCGATCACTATCCTGCTCTTTGCTTAACTTGCGTTGTATTTGCGAGCTTAATAAGATGCGTGCAGAGATATTTTCCAAAAATACTGAGCCGAAAGACGCACGAGCTTTAGCAGGTTGGCCTGCTGCATAACGCAAGGTGAGTGTCTTTAAATGTTGAGCGGGGACAGCAGCATCGATCAGATTTTTATTTAAGGCTTCTTCGGCTGTTAAATTATTATTGTGTGTGAAAAGTTCGAGCGCGGGCCTAACCCCCATTCTCTGTAGTGCACGTGACATGCCACCCCAGACGGGTTGAATACCCTGTGAGGCTTCAGGAAAACCAAAGCTAGTTTCACTATCGGCTGTGGCGACACAATAATCGCAAGCCAAGGCCAATGATAAGCCTGCTCCTAAGCATTCACCTTCAATCATGGCGACTGTTGTGATTGAGGCGGCGCTCAGTTGTTCACACAGGTGCTGTCCAGATTTTAATAGATTGGCTATTTGTTGAGAGTCAGGGCTATTTTGTAAGAGATTGAGGTCTAAACCAGCACTAAAACTATGCGGACGCGCCGAGTGCAAGATTAAAGCCCGCATGCCAGTACCCTGAGCTATTTTAAGGGCTTGTTGTAGTTCAGTTAATACATCGGGTGTGAGTAAGTTACGTACTGAATTTTGTACGCACAAACCAATCCAGACCACATGCTGGTCGCGCTGGATTTGAAGGTGTCGAAAACTGGTGCTCACAGGCCTAAATAAGCCCGTATACACATGATTTTTGGATAAAGCACATTTTTAGCCCCTATTATTGTGCTGAATGATCTATTTTTCCGAATAATTTTAACGCAGCAGGCTATTACTTGTCAGTAAATTACGCAAATAAACTTGCGCTCTTTGATAGCCTAATAGCCAAGCAACACATTCAATGCCTCAAGCACTGGGTAAGAGCTGGCTATTTTCAGCAGAGGCTAGCTTGGCTTCTTGCGACATGTTGACTTGCTGTTGCCACGGCAAGCTGCGATAGGCTGGTTTTTCACTAAAATGCCAAGCAGGGTATTTTATCACTTCAAAATAGGGTGAATAGTCAAAGTCGCTGGGAATGAATAAGCGAAAATCACGCTCTTCAAAGCTCACACTATGATCGGCGCCATTGTGAATCACCGGCAAAATGGGATAGTGCACTTGTTGAAAACAGCGTGCGATCATGCTGGAACAAATGATATGAGTAGGTTGGCCTGCGTTGTGTTGAAACAAAGAGGAGCGCCAACGACGTGGCAGAATGCCATAAGGAAATAAAAAGCGCGCCAAATCCATCAGCTGCTGAACATCATAGCCCATTCCCAAATGTTCAATCGCTGTGCTAATAACGGTATCCGCATCGCGCCAATCCAAACCAGCAGGGCGACAAATGCGTAAATGCTCTTCACGATACGCACTTAGGGCATTCGCAACTGTTCCATAACCCAGTAAGGATTCGACAACTAACTTATCATTAGGATCACCAGGATAATGCGTCTGGAGCTTTTCACGTACTTGTGGGTCGCGGATATCATTAATGCGGCCAATGTATACAGCAGCATGCGTCCAAGGAGATAGCGTAATCATTTGAATGACCTTGCTAACCCGTGTTTGCCCCGCAAATAAAATCACATCACCGGGGCGAACCTCATGCTCAAGAAAATCGAAATTGCAGTAAGCGCTGACTTGAGAATCAGCAGGTGGGGTGGCGTTTAGCCAATTAATACCTTGATCCCACAGCCATTGTCGGGTTGCTTTGAACATGACTCTCTCCTTCTGTGTATGACAGGTAACAATGCAGTTCAATGGCTGGCCGGAACGAAGCGTTGCTTCGGAGCGGAGCATCGGAGTGCCCCTGTAATACTTATTGCTAATTTAGAGTACTAGCAGTTTTACATGATTCATTAATTTAGATCAATTGTGCCTAAACCTACTATGTTTTTTGACAATTGGTCATAACCAGTTTGGTGAACTGGAAAGTAAATCAAGCCATCGCTCTGCGAAATTAAACTCACAGGCTTAGGTTGCCTAAAAGTATTTTCTAATTAAGAACTGAGCCTGAACGGGTACAGGGATTTCAGCCATTAAGCCTGCTTCTGTGCCTGTTCATGAATCGTTTTAAACAACATCCGGCGGGCCGTGTTGAGCTGTTCCGCCGCTTCATTATCGGTCATTTCCTTGGCAAAGGTCTCTAGTTGTTGGAGGGAAATGCCGGGTTTCAAGTAGTTTTCAGCTTCCGGCAGTGAAATGAATTTCTCAAACGGTGTCATCATCGCCTGGTAAGGGTAACGTTTGCGTTGCTTGCCCTTATCGTTCGTTTCCGTGACAGGAAAGTAGCAGGGGCGGTGGAAGTTGATGTAACGGTAGACCTCCTGCTGGTTGAGGGCATTGATTTTACCAGCCCAGTGTTTGGGGATATGGGCATAACCATAGAGTTTGCGCACGATGGCGGCATTCTTGCCTTCTGCCAGTGCATTGTCATTGGTGTGGCGGGAACGGGATTTAGTGAACTCTACCCGCAGCTTTTCGAGCAATCCCGCCACCTGCTTGTTGATGTATTCAGAGCCATTATCAGAATGGAAGCCCTTGATGGTAAAGGGGAGCTTATCCAGTAGTTGTTCCAGTGCTGGGATCAGGAAACGTTCACTGATGCCTACCACCGTCACCAACACCTCAAACTGCGTTACCTCGTCCACAGCATTGATGTGGTAAACGCCCTTTTCCTTGTCCAAGTCCCCTTGGTGGACCGTATCAATGCGGATGTAACCCGGTTGTCCGTTGGGGGTTGGCTGGCGGCGCTCGCCAATCGCTACCTGGGTGGGGCTGGTTTTGGTGTAGGTCAGGTGTTGGCGTTGGTAGCTCACCGTTTTCCGCATCAGGTAAACTTGTGCCACAGAAATACCTGATAATCTTGAGTATTCGGCTTGCTTGAACACGCGAAAGGCGCGTTCACACAGCTTTTTGCTGACTGCCCCACTGGGCGTGCCATGCAGGGAGTCCACTTGTGCCAGCAAGCGTGCATCGGCATCGCTGTACAGGCGCTGGAAACCATTGCCTTTGGCAGGGCGGTGCACCACTTTGCCCGTCTCGCGCTGTTGCTTGACCAAGCGTTTGAGTTGGGCGGGGGAATAACCGCTGACCCGTTCCATCAGCCGCAACAAAACACCGCGTTCGCGGCGGTTTCGACGGTGGTAGTGCCATTTCACCAACGTCTTTTGTAGCCATTGGTAACGTTCGCGCTTGCTGCTGGCAACCGCAAAAGCCACCGCTTGTGTGCCTTCCAGAAAGGCTTCCACTTGTTCTAACGTGTCGAGTGTTTCGAGGTTCATGATCGTTTTCATCCTAGGGATCATGAACAGGTTACGCCACGCCGTCAGGCTCATTTTATGCTGGAATCTCGCACACGCTTCAGGCTCATTTTATGTTGGAGAAGGCT
>JBATOI010000006.1:0-13782 GCA_049290875.1 Thiolinea sp. | reverse complement strand
AGGACGGCGATGGAATCAGTGTCTGGTTGAATGATGATATGCAGGAGGTGCAAGCATGAAAGCTCACACCTTTGACCAAAAGCTGCAACAGGCACAACAGCACATCAGCCGCCGTTTAAGCCATGCCCAACCGGAGCGCGTGAATGGCCTACGTGCTCATCTGTGGATGTAATGGATCAAGAAACAAAACCTCTTGACTGAATCCCGCCCTCGCCGTCACTCGCAAGGAGGCTCAGCATGTTGATCTACGAATCCCCGATTAAGACCATCAATCTTAGTTCCTTTGATGACCTCTCGTGCAAGATTGCAGAAATCGAAGCTGTGCTAGCGTCCATGCATGAACTGTGCAGCCTTGATAATCAAACCGGCTTAATGCTCAGTGCCACCGAGCGCCTTTGCCAATGGCTACAAGCGGATGTTCTCGCGTTGCACACCGCTTACCGTCAACAGCACGGCGGCTATTTCGAGCAAGGGGGGAAAGTATGAATACCCCTTCTATCACACCTGAAAACGGAAAAAGTGCTGTGAATGCCCTGAAAGGCGCATTCACCCGCGTGAATTGGCTCAGCACTTATCACTATGCGGCCCGTTGTTTATGCCTGAGTGCGGCTTTGTTGTGCCTGCTCCATCTGAAAATCTACGTGGACTTGTACCAGTGGGGCGCATTACTCAGCACCGGCTTAGCGGCGAGTAGCCTTGTGTTTGCCTTGATGGCTTTTGCCACCGAAGGTTTAACCCTGTTCGTAGTCACCTGCTTTGCTGTGCTCACAGCCTTAGCGTTTTAGGAGCTGGCAACATGATCAATGCTAACGCTTACCGCTTAGGTCAATTAATCACGCTTCAACAGAGCCACATCAACGAAGCCAAACAGGGGATTGCTTACATCAAGCTCACCTTGAGCTTTGCCTTCGTCACCACGTGGATTCTGTATTTCATCTTTGCTTTTGCCTTCTATGTCGCTGACTTATGGGGTATCAGTACTTGGCTCACTCAGAACACCAGTGAGCTAGCGGCCTTCGCCCTCTTCTTATTGATGGCTTTGCTCATGGCGCAATCCTTGAGCATGATTAAACACGCTTTCTATCACCACAAGGCGGCCTTTCAATATGGGATAGCGGCTTTATTGGTGATCTGTTCTTTGGGTGTATTCATGGAACTGTTCAACAGCTCCAGCCAACAGCAAACCATTGCTCACCACACGGCGGAACAATCCAAGTCGTTTGCAGCCGTGAATAACAGTGTGGTGAATCTGCCCACCTCCACTAATGCCAGCCGCATTGCCAGCCTATCCGGTGAACTCGCCACCGCGCAAAGCTACCTTGAAGGCTGCAAGAAAACCTGCAACCACTACCGCGCTAAAGTCGCCAACCTTGAGCAACAGATTGAAAGCCTGAAAGCCAGTGATGCAGCCAGCTTAGAAGCGTCCAAATCCATTGGCGACCAAACCTTGAAGACCAAGGCTGAACTCAGTGAAAAGCTCAAGGAAGAAGCCCACAAGCCGGTCTTTAAGTTCATTCGGGACGTATTGGGCGTGACTATCTCAACCGCTGTAGTGATCATTTCCTGCATCGTGGCAGCGGGTTTTGAATTTAGCCATGCCCTCCTTTCAAGAATGCTAGGGGAAAAGCTTGCCCATTTGGCGGCCTTGCAAGATCAACTGATTAAGCTGAGAACCGACTACTTAACAGAAACGGGCAGCGAATACGGTAGTGCTCCCCTACCCAGTTCAGAACCTGAAAACCTTGTACCGTCGCAGTTCAAATACCAACAGGCCGCACCGTTTGTATCCGGCTTTAGCAGTTTCAAGCAACCCACGCTAAAACCCTGTATTGACACCTCAACACCCATTCAAGCAATCGCTAACAAAACCGAACGGGTCAAACAGGAGGAACAACTCCCCTTACCTGAGTTTGGCCGATTCAAAGCGCGTGGCGGTGGATGGGCTAGCCCTGCTTTGAGTGACGCGGATACCGCACCCATGGACATAGCTGCCAATGTGCGCGTACATGCAGAGCCTACGCACATTACCAAGGATGTGCGCGTACATACCCCACTCGATGTACGCGCACATTCAACCAAGGATGCAGACCAAGCCCTTTTAGAAGCGCTCAAGGATGCACAAGGCAAGATGGACGCGGACACACTCAAGGAAGCGTTTGGGGCGTATGACCTGTGGAAAGCTGCCTTGCTCAACCAAGAGCCAGTTTTATCGGCAAGGGGAGGACGTGACTTTATCAACCGTCAACTCTGCCAAGCCCGTAAAAAAACCATTACACCAGCGGGCATGGATGCGCTGTTAGTGGTTTGGCGCAAACGGGCCGCACGGGAAGGGCTATTGACACCCAACCCACGTTACACCGGCAAACCGCCACACCCTGAATACTTACTGGCAGCAAGGAACTAAACACATGGATAAACCCACCTTCAAAACCGTTTACTACTGGCCTAATGGCTTGTGGGTAGAAGACCAAGCCACGGCTGATTTAGCGTGTCAGTCGGGCTTTCCACGGTACGAAACCGCCGAACTCCCCGAAGGGGCAGACATTGACCAGGCAGTTAAACAGCGCTTGGAGGCGCAAACCTAAACGTTAACCACCGGGGCAGGGTTGCACCTTGCCCCTTTTTCACAAACCGGAGTACACAGCATGAATCATGCTAGATCATTTGAAGTAATTAATTGGGATACGGCCAAAGCCAAGCTGAAAAGCCGAGAGCAATCCTTGCTAAATCCCCCGGAATGGCTCACCCGAGCGGACATTTGCCAGCGTTATCGTATTAGCCGTTCAACCAGCTATCGGCTACAGGAAGAGGGCAAGCTTCCCGAACCCAGTTATCACTTTGGTAAACAGAGTCCACGGTGGAATGTTCAAGAATTAGATAGAATGCTGAATGCAGGTAAGGAGTATTAAATTGAACCCTAGAAATGAAAAAGCCCTGATTGCAGGTAACAATCAAGGCTCAAAATCAAATAAAACGCATAGTGAGTATAGAACAACCACGTTATTTTTTCACCTCTCTTTTGCGGATTTTCCGACAAAAGCGCTAATTAAAGTAGGGGTGAATCATGCAAATTGAAACCATCCTTCAACGTTTACAGGCTGATTATGGCCTCAAACACAAAGGCGACTACCTACGTGAAGGCCGTTGCCCAGATTGTGGCAAGAAAGAGCTGTTCATCAGTGCCACCGAGCCGCATCATTTGAAATGCGGACGGGAAACTAAGTGCAATTGGGGTATGAAAACCCGTGAGTTGTACCCTGATTTATGGAAGCCTTTGCACGAACTGCACCCACCCACCAAAGCCGACCCCCACGCCACCGCTAACGCCTACTTAAAAAGCCGTGGCTTAGACCCTGCCTTGTTTGCCAGTGAGTTTGTTCAAGGCCAACGCTATGAACGGGAAGCGGTACGCGAGCCAAAAGGCACTGAAACCGTCCGATTCTTTCTCAAGGCCGATAAAAGCGTTTACTGGGAACGCTTCATTCAAGTGATTGACATGGCCGACAAGCCGAAAAAAGCACATTTTAACGGTAGTTATAAGGGCTTATGGTGGCAAGCCCAAGACTTTCTCCCTGAATCGGGTAAACAAGTCTTTTTAGTCGAGGGAATTATAGATGCACTGTCGTTAATCCAATCGGGCTTCAAGGCCGTGGCCTTAATGAGCTGTAATAATTGGCCGGAAAAGGCTCTACAAAGCTATTTAAGCAAAGGTATTCATTGGGTAGTGGCCTTGGATAATGACCCCGCCGGCCAACGCTATACGCGGGAATTTGTCCGCAAATTACACGCTTTAAATGAACATGCCGAAGCCTGTACCGCACCGGATCGCCAAAAATGCGACTGGAACGACTTTTTAAAAGACTGTGGAGGTACGATTCCCCGCGAGAAGCTCAGTGAATGGTTCTATACCGGACGTTTATTGACAGCACCCAACGCGACCCGCAAAGCGCTGGAAATCGTCGAACATACGAAAAAGCACCGCTTCACCTTTGAATTTGGGAATCAACTGTATGCCGCCAAGTACAGCGATAAAGACGAAGATAACCCGATTCAGTTAGAGAATATTGCAAACTGCAAGCCTGAGTTCCTGTACTTCCAGAAAGATACTTTAAGCGGTGATAGCTCTTATTACTTGCGAGTCACTCGCCCTAGTCAGGACGGCCAACGACCACAAGTCTATAAAGATGTATTTGCCTCCTCTACTTTGGGGGCAGCGCCTAAATTCAAAGATCGTTTGATGGACGTAGGCGCGGGTTTGATGTTCACCGGTAGCACCAAGCAACTGGAACAGCACCAAAAAGCCTACTGGTTCCCCGAAGGTGAAACCATGCCCGAGGTCAATACCATCAACTTTCTCGGCTATACCGGCGAATTGAATGGTTGGCTGTTTCCCAAGCATGCGGTATTCAATGGGCGTTTGTATCGAGTGAATGAAGATGATTTTTTTGATTTACCCGATGGTCGCAAAGTTAAAACCACCTTCCGGCAAGATACCGTCACGATTGGCGACCCTACCGAAGCCCACCAGCCTGAATTATGGTTAGAAGACTACAAAACCGCCTACGGTGCAAAAGGCTTAGCCATTCTGGCCTATTGGGCTGGTTCGTTTCTGGTGCAGCAAATCCGTAAAGCACAAGACTCCTATCCCTTCTTGGAATTATGCGGACCACCGGGTTCAGGTAAAACCAGCGTTTTAACCTTCTTGTGGAAACTAACGGGAAGAGAAGGCTATGAGGGCTTGGATTTAGCCAAAGCGACCCACTCCAACCGCTGGCGCTCCTTGGCACAGTTGGCCAACATGCCTTTAGTAGCGATTGAAGGCGACCCCAGCAAATCAGAATCCGGTCACCAGCGCCGTACCTTTGACTTGAACGAAGCCAAACCCTTATACAATGGCCGTGGTATGCGCGGTACATCGCCGAAAAATAACGGGATTGAAACCCATGAGCCACCGTTCAGAGGTGCATTAATTCTTGCCCAAAATGCCCCGATTGATTCAGAGGCGGCGGTCATGGAGCGGATTGTACAAATTCACTGGGATAAATCCCATTTCAGCGACCAAGGCCAACAGGCTGCACAACGCTTGCAGCGCTTGGAGATGGCGCAAATCAACGGCTTTATGACTGCTTGTATTACCCAAGAAAAGCCTCTCTTAGCTAGCTATCAAACCCACTACCAAACTTGTTTGGAGCGCTTAGAGAATGAAGGGGGGTTACCCAATCAGCGTTTACGCCACAATCACGCGCAAATCATGGCAATGGCGCATGCTTTACAGTCAATCGGCATTTTAGGCGGCTTGCGTACCGCCGATTTAGCCGCCTTGGATGCTTATCTAATCCAAGGCTGTGCAGAGCGCCACCAGAGCCTTGATGGGGATACCTCCTTAGTCGCTGAGTTCTGGGAGATGTACCACTACTTAGAGGATGAATTAGGTTGTCGGGTCAATCATTCACGTGATGAAACCCGCATTGCTATTAGCCTCTTGGACTTTGTGCAGCAGCTTGCAGAACACAAATTAAAATTGCTGGATATCACTCAGTTAAGGCGTGAACTCAAGCAAAGCAAGCGCTACAAACTGCTTGAAGCGAATCACCCCATTTTATCCAAGATTAAAAATAAAACGGTGAAATGCTTTGTATTTACCAAGCAAAGCACGGGCGCACTAGGACAAGCGCTAGCCGCCTAATAGCAACAATCCCTTTCAGCCAACAGAAACCGGACATTGTTCCGGTTTTTTTATGCCTGGCACAGCAAAAGCATCTAACGGGAAAGATAATTCTTCAAAGCTGTGGGGATAGGGTAATAAAGGTAATATTTTGATTTTTAATATAACAATCAATTATTTACCATGAGTGAAAATGTAGCATTTCACTGCTTTTTCTAAGTTTTCATTGTCAAGAGAATTTTGAAGTAGTGAAAAACGCTTGTAAGTCATTGATTCTTGGAAAAACAAAAAATTTGTCTTATGTGTGGGAAATAGGTAATAAAGGTAATATCGTCTTTTTTCTTATATAAATCATATACTTATAGGGTAATAAAAAAGGTAATATTAGGGTAATAATATTACCCTCTAAAATTACCCCATATTACCGTCGTATTACCCTGTTATTACCCTAAAAAGGTAATATTTTTAGGTGATCTATCTTATTGATTTTTAAAGATATGCACTGCACAAAAAAAGCGATATTACCTTTATTACCTAGTTCCCACGCTTTTGAAGTTTATTTTTTTTTGAAGGCCTCTTTTTACCGTTAATCATCTTTGCAATCGCTCAAAAGCAGCCGATCAATCAGAAAAATAGTGAACAGTCCGTTCGCCTTGAATGCTTTGCCCATTAGTTGTTCAATTCCTAAACTGGGAATCAATTCCAGATTGAAACCAGCACTAGTGAAAAAGTAGGGGGTAAATTTCAAATTGTGTAGGTTTATGTGTAGGGAATAGCTTAGTGGTTTTTATTTTTTCCAATCAATACAGGAGTTTATGATGGTTATTCAGTTGCCTCCAGACCCACCATGTTTAAGTTTCTGGAAGTTCCAGAAAGTACAAAAACCCTTTACAGGCCGCAATCTGTAAGGGGTTTTTTGTTTCTATTCGTTCCAAATCAAACCTAGAAAGCCCAGCAAAAAGTTGGTAGCTTTGATGGTATCTTCCTTATCCACTAAGCGGATGCCAACAAATGAAGTATCGACTCACTGATTCAGCTATTAAAGCAGCTAAACCCAAGCCTGATGGTAAGCCAGTCAAGGTAAGTGACGGAGGCGGGTTATTTCTCTTGGTCAATCGTGTCGGTAAGTATTGGCGTTATAATTATCGCTATAACGGTAAGCAGAGAACCCTTGCTGTTGGTATCTATCCTGATATTGATCTTAAGACAGCACGTGAAAAGCACCAAGAGGCTAGGGAGTTATTGGCGCGAGGTGTAGACCCTTCTGAATACAAACAGCAAGCCAAGAGCGCGCAAATAGCACTCACTGAGAACAGCTTTGAAGCTATCGCCCGTGAATGGTATGTGAAAAATCAGCAAAAGTGGAAGAGTACCCATGCTGACAAAATATTAAGTCGGTTAGAACAAGATGCTTTCCCGTGGTTAGGGAGTCGGCCTATTGCCGTGATCGAGCCACCTGAAATCCTCAAATGCTTGCGGCGGGTCGAGGAACGCGGGGCCATAGAGACAGCGCATAGGATTAAGCAAAGCATCGGGCAAGTATTCCGCTATGCCGTGGCAACCGGGCGCGCCCAACGTGATCAAACAGCCGACCTAAAAGGCGCTTTGTCAGTGGTCAAAAGTAAGCACTTCGCAGCGCTCACCAATCCGCAACAAGTAGGGCAATTGCTGCGCGATATACAAACCTATGAAGGGCATATAGAAACCCGCATTGCTTTGAGGGTATCGGCTTATTTGTTCCAGCGTCCTAACGAAATTAGGCGAATGGAATGGTTAGAGCTGGATTTTGAAAAGCGAGTGTGGAGCTTACCGGCTGAAAAAATGAAAATGGGTGAAGCGCATCTTGTACCTTTGCCTGAACAAGTTGTGCAGCTATTGCAGGAAATTAAGCCGTTTACAGGGCATTGGCTGTATGTATTCCCGGCCTTAACGGATAGAAAAAAGCCAATGAGTGATAACACTATCCGCTTAGCTTTGCGGCGTATGGGCTACGATAATGACACCATGACCCCGCATGGATTCCGCGCAATGGCAAGAACCTTGCTAGATGAGGAATTAGAAGTAAATCCGATCTATATAGAACAGCAATTAGCCCATGCTGTCAAAGATGCCAACGGTACAGCCTACAACCGTACTAAGCACCTAAAGCAGCGGGTAGAGATGATGCAACAATGGGCGGATTATTTAGATAGATTGCGTGAGGGAGCGCAAGTTATTCCAATTAGAGCAGGGCAGACCCCGGCTAAGTTATAATTTCACTACAGCGCCTAGGCTAGCTACCGAACAGCGGGCAACCTTCAAACCGCTTGGCGCTGATTTTCTTTGGAGGGTGCACCGTGAAGGGGTGTGTATGAATTATCTTCCTTTGGATGAAGATGGAAAACTATTAAGCTTAATGGAGCTTGCAAATCGCTGGTATTGTTTGTTTCCTGAAGAGTTCAGGATTGAATCAGTTGTTTCAGAAAAACAGGCACTAAGCATTATAGTACGTAATATTGATGTTTATTTAAAAGCTAGTGGTACTAAAAAGCTGATTGCTGTTATTAAGCAAGAATTTGTTCAAAAACGTGGTGGTTTTGTTCTTGGTGGGATTGATGGTGTTCATCGTAAGCGCCCCCTAGTGTCAGTTAATGTTTATTATTTCGACCCTGTAGAAGTAAATAGATTTGAAGCTGAATGCTTTATAAAAAATTCTCAATATAAAAAACAGTCCCTCCTTATGGGAAGTTTAAGGTTAGATAGGCGCAAGCAGAAAGTTTTTTTAGGCTTAGATAAAAAAATTAAGGAGATAGAAAGAAAGTCAACTTTCCCAACGGCGGAAGAGCTTGTAGAGCAACAGCCAGAGGTTCTTGAAATCTCTGAAAGCCATTTGTTAGTTGGTAGGCATGCTTTAGAAAGGGCAAGCCAACAACAGCGGATAGCTGACATGCAGGAGGAAAAGCTAGAGCTTGAGCTAAGAGAGCTAAAATCTAAGGGGGCGTTAAGTTTACATGGTAACCCAGAAGCACAACATCAGTGGATGCTTAACTATGAAGCTGAAAATAATATTGATACATCAAAACCGCTTCCTGATGAAATTCTTCAGGCTTATAGGTCTGATGCAATAAAGGCTGGTATGTCAGAAAATAGTTTTAAATATAGGTGTAGGGAAAGAAGTCCAAAAGTCAGAGGCATTGATCGACGTACATTAAAAAAATGATAAAAATATCTTCACACCCATTGCACACCCATGATGTAGGTGTCATTAAATCCTTAGCCATTGAAAACGAAGTACCAAGGAGTACACAACAATGGCTGATAAAACCAAAGTCCCCCCATTAGTTCCCGCGTTATCCGCTCAAGACCGAGCGGTTAAGCTTCCAGAGCTTATTCAACTAACGGGCAAATCAAAAACCTCTATCTACCGTGAAATTAAAGCAGGGCGTTTTCCGGCGGGGGTTTCTATCGGTATTCGTGCGCGTGCATGGTCGCTGAATGCAGTCAATAGTTGGCTGGAGCAGTGCAAGCAGGAGGCTATCTAATGACTATTCAAATCCAGCCACCTGATTTTGAAGCCTTATTAATGGCGCTTTTAGTTGCGGGTATTTTATCGCATCCTGACCAAAGTGGGGTAAATCCGAGTTTTGCCGCTAAGCACGCCCATGATTATTTGAAGGGAATTAAGAAAGTATTAGAGCAGGAGCGCGGCGAGGGTGACTAATCCAACAAAAAAGCCGCCTGATGGGGGCGGCTCTAAAAAACAGTATATTCAAACATCGAAGCCTGATTTTACAAGCAATTATGAAGCTTTGGAAGGCTTTAAAGCCTTTGCGGCTAGCTATGGCCTGCCCATTCCAACGATTAACGCTGATGGCAAAATTCATCGTTTTAGAATAGAAGGTGACAAGCGCGGGTCGCTGAATGGTTGGTATGTGTACTTTAGCTATCCCGTGGCAGCCGGTGCGGTGGGTTCGTGGAAAACCGGAGAGTCTTATACGTGGTGCAGTAAGTCGGGTAAGCAATTGAATGAGCACGAGCGTGAAGCGCTCAAGCAACAATACCACCAAGCCCGCTTGCAACGCCAAACCGAACAGCACCACACCCAAGCGCAAGCTGCGATCAAAGCGCGTGATATTTTGGCGCGTGCTGTACCGGCTGAACCTAACCATCCTTACTTGGTGCGTAAGCAGATTCCAGCGCAAACCCTAAAAACTTACAAAGGCAGTGTGTTGGCAGAGCTGCGCGATAGTGAGGGCGTATTGCATTCACTGCAATTCATCAAACCCGATGGCGGCAAGTTCTTCTTATCGGGTGGGCGCACTAAAGGCGTGTTCCATACCTTTGGCGACTTGGAGCAAAGCACCACTATGTATATCTGCGAAGGCTTAGCGACCGCCTGCACGGTGTATCAGTGGAAGCAAAGCGCCACATTAGCCGCCATGAATGCGGGGAATTTGCTCCCTGTAGGTTTAGCACTGCGTCAGGCTTATCCAAATGCTCGCATTGTGTTTGCGGCGGATAATGACTGCCATAACGCGGCGGGGAATATTGGCAAAGACAAGGCCGAACAAGCAGCGCGGCTGGTAGCGGGGTCGGTGCTATTGCCTGAATTTGCGCCCGACTCTCAGGGCACGGATTGGAATGATTGGTTCATCGAATCCGGTGGGGTGTGCCCATGAGTGAATATACACCTAGCCATTATTTTATGCAGTTAGGGAGCAAAGGCAAACCGGGCTTGTACTACCACCACCTGCTAAAAAAGGGGACGGTGATGAATTACAAACAACGGCTGCTATCTGGATCTGTGACCCCTTTGAGGTGGTGGCACGCTCAAGAGATGTCCATAGCCATAATCACGGCCTGTTGCTGGAGTGGGTTGATCAAGACAGGGTGAGCCATGAATGGGTGATGCCCTTTGAGCTTTTGGCAGGAGACGGTGTGGAAATCCGCAAAAACCTGTTAGCGGGTGGCTTGATGGTCTCCACCAAGAAAAACAGCAAAGAACACTTATTGAGTTATCTGCAAAGGTCGAATGCCAAGACTCAATCAACCGTCAGGACGGTGTTTGCGATTGGCTGGCAATTGAATGGTGTGTATGTGCTACCGAATGAAGTGATAGAGGGATGATCAATGACAAAGCCTATTAAAAAAGAACGGGTTGTGTTGCAAACCGATGGTTCAACACTCAGCGGCTATGAACAATCCGGTACGCTGGATGCTTGGCGTGAGTTAGTCGCTAAACCCTGCGCCGGTAATTCGCGCTTAGTGTTGGGGATTAGTGCAGCCTTTGCCGCGCCTTTACTCACTCCACTGGATCAACAGAGCTTCACTATTCATACGCGAGGCGCTTCAAGTATTGGCAAAACCAGTATGCAGCGGGTCGGTAAGTCGGTATCAGGTAGCCCACAAAGCATGCACACATGGCGTGCTACTGCTTCAGCTTTGGAAAATGTTGCAGCTTTGCACAATGATAATCTGTTGTGTCTGGATGAAATTGGCGAGGCTGACCCTAAGGAAGTGGGAGCGACGGCCTATATGCTGAACAATGGTCAAGGCAAGCTACGCCAGACCCGCAATATCACCTTGCGCCCAGTGTTGCGCTGGCGCTTGGTGTGCCTGAGTACCGGCGAGCTATCTTTGGCTGACATGCTGGCACAAGTTAAGCAGCGCATGAAAGCAGGGCAGGCGGTGCGGGTGATTGACCTACCGGCGGATGCAGGTCAAGGCTTCGGCTTATTTGAGCGTCTACCTGATGGTATTGGCAGTGGGCGTGAGTTTGCCGACCAGCTCAAGGAAGCCACTCACCAACAACATGGGATGGCCTTCCGTGCTTACTTAAAGCAATTGGTTCAAGACATGCCCACTCACTTAAAAACAGTCAAAGACTACCGTGAGCAGTGGAAGGAAAGTTATCTACCGGCTGCGGCTGATTCGCAAGTGGTGCGCGTGGCGGATTCCTTCGCTACCTTAGCGGCGGCGGGTGAATTAGCCACCGACTTTGGCTTGACCGGCTGGCCTAAAGGTGAAGCGGGGGAGGGGATAGCACGTTGTTTTGAAGCATGGATTGAGGCACGTGGTGGCACTGGCAACCAAGAGGAAGCCGATATTTTAGCTTATGTGCGCAATCATTTTGAGGCCAACGGCTCAGCACAATACGCCTACATCAATCTTCGCCCTCAAGATGATAAGGTCATGTATCGCATGGGCTACCGTGATGATAAGAATGATTTTTTTGTGTTGCCGTACCGTTTCGCATCGGAGTTATGCCAGAAAGCGGGCTTTGATAAAAAGCAGGTGATTGCTGTGCTGATTAAGCATCAATACCTCATACCGGGTGGGGATGGTAGATCAACAATGACCAAGCGTGTGTATTCGTTGGATGTGCAAAACCCAGAGGCAGAAAAGAAAATAGAACGTGTCTATCACATTGATTCGTCTATTGTTGGGGGCGTGGGTTAATGTCCCGCTTCCGTCCATGGGCTGAGCTGTTAGTCGTTCAGCCATTCAGCCATGTAACCACGTGTAACCAGCCTGTAACCACTCAAAATCAAACTAAGTTATTGATTAATAAGATTGTAACCCGTGTAACCACTGTAACCAGCAAAAAAACAGAGGAAGGCAATGAAAACGGCATGGGGGAGGGTGTTGCCAAGCCAGATATTTCCCGCGCAAAAACGGTGAATTTATCGTCCGATTGTGACGGCATGATTCGGTGTGTCGATTGTAGTCACTGGTGGAAGCGATGCAGACATCCCACCAAACATGGTGGCTTATGGCCTGAGTTGGATGGTAGGCGCTGGCGACGATGTGGGCAGTACCAACCAAGAGCACCGGAGGGGGATGTTTAATCCCTAGGTGCTATAGGCCCATAGACCACGTACCCAAGTAAAGTTTGGAGAATTTCAAATTTATGGGGGGGGGTATCGAGTCTGGGCTAAAAAGTTAGGTTCTCCCTAGGTGTTTCAGAATACGGGGAGCTTACCCGCGCTTTCTGTTTATGTTGAGCCGCTATAGAGGGGGCTAACAACAACACAATCAGGCAGGGATATAAGCAGAAACCAGTATCCATAATATATATAGATAGTGTCTTTCTCCTTTAACTTATTATTAATAGAACTTATGGATACGGCACTTTCCCGCTAGCGTTCTGCATTCACTGCTCTGTTTTTTTGCTGGTTACAGTGGTTACACGGGTTACAGTCTTATTAATCAATAACTTAGTTTGATTTTGAGTGGTTACAAGCTGGTTACACGTGGTTACATACCTGCAAGCAAGCGAGATTTAGGCGCTATTCGCACCCGAAATACGCCCATAACCCAAAAAATGCAGCGGAAACCATTCGCTTGGTGCAAGCCTCCAACGGCGGCCAATCATCAAAAATTATTATGTTTGCGTCTATGGGTAATAAGTGAGCCGCGCCCACTTATTCAAATGCCAAGGGTCACATTTGAAATGTCATCCTTAGCAGATGATCCGGTGATCTTCGGAGCTAAAATTAAAGCTGCGTTCCTGAGTTTTTAGGAACGTCTCCTCAATTTGAGGAGACGTGATGGTCTACCAATCTGTAGGGGCTTAAAAGTTGCCTAAATAAATCTCTCCAAATTTGGAGGCATGCTTTTGAATGACCGGATTTTATTCCCTCACTTCTTCGGTCTAAGTTTGAGTTAGGGCGTTGGGTATTAAACGAAGTGTGTTTTTCTCACTTTGGCAGAGTGCTACACTTTGGACATAGAACACCGGGTGAACCGGAAAACCTTGCCATGATTGCGAGTAACCACCATGACCGACAGACCGCGCATAACGCTTTCTATTAAGCCCAAAGCTGTACCCACTACAGAGCAAGCCGCTACACTCAATCCAGAAGCTAAGACCGTTTCACGCGGCAATAAACGCATCATTAAGCGTGAACAGGTGCAGCCTTACGCACTGGCTAAACCAAAATCTAAGGCGCTCCCCAAAAAACCCAACAAACCGCGCAAGCCAGCACCCAAGAAGCCTTTAATTTCACCATCTGATATTCGGATGGATAACCTGAATGCGGCTTTAAATGCGTTTGCGGTGTGGAGGGAGCGCAAGCCCTTAGCTTTGGGGATTGAGCGGCAAATCTTCCAACTGATTGCACAGCAGAACTTGAGCG
>JBATOI010000005.1:0-210631 GCA_049290875.1 Thiolinea sp. | reverse complement strand
GCGGCGGAACAGCTCAACACGGCCCGCCGGATGTTGTTTAAAACGATTCATGAACAGGCACAGAAGCAGGCTTAATGGCTGAAATCCCTGTACCCGTTCAGGCTCAGTTCTTAATTAGAAAATACTGAGTTCAGCCTAGCTTGCTGATTCAAGCCCTGCTCTAAAGCATGTTAAGATAGCCGCATGAAAAACCAGACGATCTCTTTATGAAAATATCTAAAAACCTTCGTTGGATTCTGGCGGGTGCTATTGTTTTCGGTACCGTCATGTTTTTATTGTTTTTGTTCTACGCTACCCAAACTGCACTCAATCTGTGGGATCGCCTGCAACAATTGCCGAGTGGTTTGTTTTATCTCTATATTGGCTTGATTGCCTTAGTCATTTTAGGTGGGCTTGGCTTAGCGCTGAAGTTAGTGCTGGGCAGTAATCGGGTTAGCCCTAATTTCCAGCGCCCAGTCACGCCGCCGACTGTCGAACAAGTCGAAGCTGAAATTAAACAGATCGAAGCGGCGGGCATGGATATCAGCCCCTTCCGCGAAGAACTAGAGCGCTTGAATGCGCGCAAAGAAGCGGGGCAAATCAATATCGCTTTCTTTGGTGACGTGAGTACCGGCAAATCCTCGATTATTAAAGCCCTACTCCCAAGTGCTGGCGTAGAAATTAGCTTACGAGGTGGCTCCACCCGCGAAATTCACGAATATAGCTGGCAAACCAGCTCGGAAGATCGTTTGCTGTTGACCGATCTGCCAGGGCGGAATGAAGCAGAAGGCTGTTTAAACGAATTAGCCCGTGATGAGGCAGTACGCGCGCAGATTGTGGTTTATGTCGTGGATTCTGATCTCAGCCGTAGCCAGTTTGAAGATATTCAAGAACTGCATACGTTCGGCAAACCACTGATTATTGCTTTCAATAAAAGCGATTTGTATACCGATGCCGAAAAGCAGCAGCTCAAAGAACGGATTCAAAGCCGTTTTATCACTAATGAAAAAACTGATCCCAAAGAATCCTTACTACCTAGCGTGGTATTTATTCAGTCAGGGGGTAGCGAAGAAGTGGTGCGGGTTTACCCAGATGGCCGTGAAGAAACCATTCAGCGTGAACGTAAAGCCAATGTGGCAGCGCTGGCGGAAACACTGCAAACTGAAATGGATAGCCGCATGGAGTGGCTGGAAAAACTACGCGACTCTAGCGTGTTTAGCCTCGTACAAACCAAATTAGACCAAAGCCGGGCGAGCTTCCGCCGTGAACAAGCCGAAAAAATTATCCGCACAGGCACACGGAATGCGGTGATTGGCGCACTGGCAGCGATTAGCCCAGGTACCGATATTATCATTCAAGGTGTCTTGGGTACGCGCATGGTGCAAGAGCTCTGTAAACTCTATGACGTACCCGTCAAACAGATCGACATTGACCAATTCCTCGACTTTAGCCAAAACCAAATGAAAAAAAGCATTCCACTAATTTTAGCAGTGGCAGGCAATGGCTTAAAAGCGTTTCCGGGGATCGGCACGGTCGCAGGTGGTTTAGTGCATGCCGTGGCTTACGGTTTGATTTTTGATGCTTTGGGGCATGCGGTCGCCCTTACTTTAGAACAACGTGGAGCTTTAAAAGCAGCTCCAGCAGCACTGACGTTTCGGGAGATGCTGAGTGGAAATCTGGAAGAACGTACAAAAACATTGGCCCGATTGGTTGTCAATCAATACAAAACCAACGACAGCGAGCGAGCCAGCAGTGAACAATGAACAAGATCCAAACGCTAAAAAATCAAGCCAAGGTGACTCGCATCTCAACCTTGCGACCCAAAGCCTGCGCCGCCTATTGGAAGACAAGAACCTTCCCGAAGATGTGCGCAACACCTTAAAAGATGACTACACCCAAGTCCAATCCATGCTCGACAAACTCGAACATGGGCATATTCACATTGCCGTGTTTGGCCGAGTGAGCGTCGGGAAATCGTCGCTGCTGAATGCGTTGCTAGGTAAAGATGCCTTTAGTGTCAGTGTCCTGCATGGCGAAACCAAAACCACTGATTTTCATGCTTGGGAAGAATACTCAGAGGGTGGTTTGTATCTGATTGATACACCAGGCATTAATGAAATTGCCGGAGAAGATCGGGAACGCATGGCGCATGAAGTCGCTACTCGTGCCGACTTAGTGCTGTTCGTGATTGATGGCGATTTAACCGATGTGGAGTTTCGCGCTTTAAAAACAGTAGCGGCTAGCCATCGCCCCACTATTTTGGTGGTGAACAAAGCGGATCGTTACACGGATAAAGAAAAGCAACAGCTAAAAACCGTACTTGAAGAGCGTGCTCAAGGCGTGCTGGAACCAGAAAATATTATTTTCACTACCGCGCAGGCTAGTCGCCAAACAGTGATTTATATCGACGCCGCAGGTAATGAGCAAGAAAGCGTGCGTGTGCGTCCAGTCGATGTGCAAGCCTTAAAACTTCGGCTTTGGGACCTTATTGAAAGCGAAGGCAAAACCCTAGCCGCGTTAAATGCTTCGCTGTTTGCGAGCAATCTCAGCGAGGAAGTGGGCAAGCGGATTCTGGTTGTCAAACACGAGCTTGGGCTAAAAACCATTCACACTTATTGTATCGCTCAAGGTGTTGCGGTCGCGCTCAATCCGATTCCGATTGCCGACTTAATTGCCGCCGCCGCGATTGATGCTGGCATGATTGTGCATTTATCAAGGCTATATGGCCTGCCGATGTCCAAAAGCGAAGCAGGTGATCTTTTAAAGACTATTTCCGGGCAAATGATTGTGTTGATCGGCACCACTTGGGCGGTGCACTTAGTGGCGACGGTGTTAAAACTAGGTACGGGTGGACTCTCAGTGCTGTTAACCGGTGCAACCCAAGGGGCAGTGGCTTGGTACAGTACTTTAGTGGTTGGGCGGGTGGCCGAAAAATGGCTAGCGAATGGTAAATCTTGGGGCGAAATGGGGCCAAAATTTACGGTAGAGCAAATCCTCGATTCACTGGATCGCGACTCGGTCATTACTGAAGCCCGCGAAGAAATCATGGCTTATTTACGCAAAACGGTAAAAAGCTAATGGCGGGTTATAATCTACGGAATCTTATGGTTATCGCTGTGCTAGTCATTGCGGCGGCTTGGCAATATTTTTCAGGCCATGTTGGCAAGCCGCCTAGCACTACCTCCAGCTCAAGTGCTATCAGCCCCGCTCCCGCTAATCAAACCAAGACGATTGCTCAACTACGTGCAGCTGCGAATGATCCTAATGCTAAGTTTTGGACGAACATCCAAGGCGAAGTCATCAAAAACCTGAAAGACGATACCGAAGGTGATCGTCACCAAAAATTTTTGGTGCAAGTGGCTAATGATCTGACTTTATTGGTTTCACACAATATTGATGTGGCGAGCCGTGTACCCGTGCGTGAAGGCGATGCCGTTAAAGTTCAAGGTGAATATGTTTGGAATAATCGGGGTGGAGTCATTCATTGGACTCATCATGATCCAAAAGGACGTAAAGCTGGAGGTTGGATTGAGCTGAATGGCAAGCGCTATGATTAATTGGACTAAGCAGCCGAGTAGAGACTGGGAGAACTCGGCTGCCTAGCTTAACCTTACCAGATAAAAGCTGGCTCAGTATAAGTCATGACCACACAACCACATTTAGTGTATTTGGGTGGAACATAATGCGCATTGGCAGTGCTAGTAGTTACCAACATCGTGGTAGTACCTAACACAGTCATACCTAATAATAGGATTAGCTTCTTTTTCACGGTACATCTCCTTATTTGACACTCAGTTTATGAGTTGTAACGAGGGTGAGAATGGTTCGAACGGTGATAGCCTAATTTGAAAGCTTTCTTGGCTAGCTTGTTCGATTCTACTGCATATCGAGTCGCACTACGGCGCATCATTTTTGCTTTATACCGCAGCTCGACCACATTGATCCCCTGCCTTTTTAAACTTTGCATGGTTTCTTCAATAGTTTTCGCCTGTTTATTTAACAACCACGCGGTAGAACGCATTTTATTGGCTTCATTGACAATTGGCGCAAGTGGTCCTGCCTCAGCTTGACCACTAACAAAAGGAATTGCGCCAGCCAACAGAGCGCCATGGATTATTTTTTTCATCACTAACACTCCAAGTGTATTTGCTGGTTTTAAGCTGGTTACAAGCACCAGCACTTAGTAGTTTAGAAGTAGTTTAATTAAAAAATTGTAGTTTTTTATATTCTTAGCACATTTCTACAATAGAATTAATTTAATCTAAGATGAGTAAAAACAATACTCTGAATTTGATAACCTACTATCAGAATAATATGTCCGCTCATAGCAAAACACTTGTTTATTAATGTCCATCAGAATAAGCGTTGAACAGCGTGTCCCATAATTCATAAAGCCCGGTTCAATAAAAATAGGTGATAACCAAAGCTCCTTTTCTAAGCCAATCCCTGTATTAGGTAGGGACTTTTGCTCTGCTTTGGTCTTATCAGCAAGCAATTCAAATAATTTATCGACTAAGGTGTTTTGATTGTAACTTTGTGAATTAGTTACCAATTGCTTAAAATTAGATAAACCACGCTTAATTTTTGGCCAAGGCGTGTTTAAACTAGCATTACTTAAACCATAAAAACCCTTATTTAAGAAGCCTTGAGTATTTGAATTTTTATTACTTAAAAAATAAAGTTCATTGGGTAAATGACCTGCTATTAAATTAAAACCTGCATAATTATTTTTAGTTTGTTCGATTTGCTGTAAATCCAGCGCTATGGGATCTGAGCTTGCCACGAACTCACTAACTAATAAGCCCCGTGAACGCGCACCAGCTTGCGGACTACCTTGACGCACATTAGTGATTAAAGCGAATTTTAGATTATCTTGATTAAGTGCTAACCAAGAACCTTGCGAGCTTTGATCAATGCCGCCAACCATTGACGGATTCGTAGGCCAAACGCCAAGGGGTTTCGCAGGACGATCAAAGAACTCATCACGATTGGCAGCAAGAATAAAGGGATAGTGGGAATGTTGTTGACTAGCTAGCAAAGCAAAACACATAAAAACCCTCCTAAAAAGCGAACATAATGCCCGCTTTTGTGTAGAAGGACTATGGGTTTAGTTTATGCTTTTACCCACTCTTTATAGGCATCAGCATCATGATTTTTGCCAGCCTCATAACCCGCTTCATAAGCCTCATTTAAGCGCTGCTCTTCCCGCATTGGATTATGTAAATAGCCATTTTGCCAACCTTGTACGAATTCGTTATCCGCACCCGCTTGCTCCATCGCCACGACTGCATCGTAATATTGTTGATTCATTAGAAGCTCCTCTCAAAAACTATTAATCACGTACTGCTAAACATGAAAATGATTATTTAGCAGCTTTAAAAAATTTTATTGCCTGCCCACTATCGAGTACAGAACGTACTGCAGTAGCAGCCATTTGCAGATCTGGATAACGCTTTAAATGGCTTAAACAGATAGCACAGGCATAAACCAAGCTGTCATAAGTCAAGCCACGCTCCCCGGCTAAAGCGGCTAAGCCTAAGCGGGCAGCTTGGGCTGCAAGTGCGTCGCTATCAATGAGCGCATCGTCTGTAGGAATTAATTCAGGTGGTAAAGGTACGGCACGTGTTTCAGCCACAATCCCTAAATCTTGCGGTGCTAAATCAACTTGATACTCAGCACCTTGATCCTGATAAGCAAACAAGCGTCCTGCCTGCTGCATCGAAGGAATAACGCCACCTTCTACTCCACGCACAAACATCGCCGTCTGGAAACCGGCTTGCCGCGCTAAGGAGGCATAAATCGGCGGATAGGCTTTATGCACATAACCACCCATACAATGCGTTTTTACCTTTGCACGAATGGGTCCCAGCATCGTCTCCACAGTAGTGAGGATTTGGCGCTTAACCATGCGTTGGCGTAGCGGAATCAGAGCATGTAATTGGGGCGCGAAGCTGGCCTGATCAATATAAGTCCAACCTACTTGCTCGAGCTGTGCAGTCGCTTGTTGCGGGGTGAGCTGCACATTAATTCCAGCAGCTTTTAAAACTTTATGATGAGTTGCACCGTATTTTGGCCCCACGCTTGCCAAACCATGTATCACGGCTGGAACGCCCATCGCTGCTAATACGGCAGGTACAAAACTGGAGGCTGGAACTCCACGGGTAAAACCATCATACGGATCGGAAATGTCCACTAACTCATCGACGCTAGCTTGGCTAATGATCGAGCCATCCATTAAGGCTTGCAGCGTGCCACGATTTTCTTCATCCGTTTCGCGCTTCATGCGTAAAGCAATAAAATAAATCGCGGTTTGTACCGGATCAGCGGTTCCCGTTAAAATATATTGCATTGCCTGATAGGCTTCGGTGTAGGACAAATCCTTGCTGTATTCAGGGCCAGTTGCGACCTTTTGAATACATTGTTTGAGATGTAGAGCTAAATTGGCTTCAGACATAGTGACAGTTTCCATAGCAAAGCAGTGTAGGAAGTGCATCAGCGCATAGAAATACCCCTATCGGGGTAACGCTTTGCATCGAGGCTTATTCTAACTTAGGCTAAAGACTTTGTAGCTAGGCTTGCTACGCACTTACTGAGGAAGGAACAACTGATGGCTAACTCTGAATACACTGATGCTGATGCAGGCTTTGCTAGCGGTATGGCTGCTTTTGAAGCCAAACACTTTGCCCGTGCCATGCAATTGCTCTATCCCTATGCCGAACAAGGTGACGCACAAGCGCAGTATCATGTCGCCATTATGTACCAAAATGGTTTGGGCAATACACAAAGTGATGTAGCTGCTTGGAAATGGATGCAAGACTCAGCTGAGCAAGGTTATGGCTTAGCGCAACATGGTTTAGGCTTTATGTATTTAGCAGGGGAATGCGTCGATCAAGACAGCAACAAAGCGGCTGAATGGTTTAAGAAAGCCGCAGAACAAGGTTTACCTGGCTCTTTGTTAGCTTTGGCTGGCTTATATGAAACGGGCAATGGTGTTGAACCAAACCCAGCAGAGGCACAACGCCTGTATAAATTGGCTGGCTTTTAGCGCAAATGACAAAGACTCTTGTTACATTAAGTTACAATTTAATGGATTCCATATAAATTTCCTGATCAGGAAATTATGATAATTATTAGGGACAAAGCAGAAACAAGAACCGGTATAAATTGCTAAAACTTATACCGGCTTGCGCTTTAAAACATCAATGTTGGCAAGTTTGGCCAAACTTGCTCACCAGGGTCGCACTTGGCTGTTTGATGTATAATTACAAAAATAAAAATCAGCTTTATTCCTAGGAATCAGATACTAAACCTAAAGAACTCAGCATTCTGATTCCTTTGTATTTTTTACTGTAATTTTAACCAACTTGCAAGAGCTGTCTGATAAACTGCTTTAATTAGCTCTTATGCTTTATTAACCAACATCCATGAATCTTCATATCTCTTTGAAAATCCTCAGGTATTGAAGGCAGACGATAATCCTCAACAGCATATTGCTCTAAAATTATCGGATCTAATTTAAATTTACGGAAATTATTAGAGAATACTAAAGTTCCGCCTTGCTGTAAGATGCGCATAGCATCGTTTAGCAACTGCACATGATCACGTTGCACATCAAACACATCCTGCATCCGCTTAGAATTACTAAAAGTCGGTGGGTCTAAGAAAATCAAATCATAGCGCTGCTTGCAATGTACCAGCCACTCCACCGCATTATCACGAATCATGTGATATTTATAAGGATTGGTGGCTAAATGATTGAGTTGAAAATTATCCTCTGCCCAAGCCAGATAAGTTGCGGATAAATCTACGCTATCAACTCGGCTAGCACCGCCTACCGCAGCATGCACGCTGACTGCACCGGTGTAGCAAAACAAATTTAACACCGACTTATTTTTGGCCTGCTGTTGTATCCATAAGCGCATGGGACGATGGTCTAAAAACAGGCCAGTATCTAAATAATCACTTAGGTTGACTTTAAAGCGCACCCCATGCTCGTGCACGATTAAGCTATTACCGGCCTCGGCTTGGCGCTCGTATTGGTCTGAGCCTTTTTGCCGCTTACGCTGCTTAAGTACAATTTTATTCGGAGGAACTTTAAGTACTTCGGCTAAAGTAATGAGCACCTGATCTAAGCGCTGCTGAGCCGTTTTCTCATCAATGCTGGCGGGTGGCGCATATTCTTGTACATGCAGCCAATCTGCATAACGATCCACTGCCACTGCATATTCGGGAATATCGGCATCATAAATGCGGTAAGCATCGGTGGTACCGCGCTGAATAAAGCCTTTAAGTTTACGTAAATTCTTTTCAATGCGATTAGCAAAGTCTTCAGAAATCCAACTAGTTGGGCTAATCTTTTGAACCACTTTATCCAAAGTCCACAGCTGGTATTCATCGCGCCCATTGAGATAGCGATAGGTTTTGCTATAGAACAAATCGGTGAAGGCTAAAGGTGCTGCTGCGGGTGCAAATAAAGCGCCTTGGAAATTAGCTGATAGTTTAGCGCTCGCCTTACCGAATTCACTATAACTAGTGCGCCAGATTAAGGAGTTTTGCTCAGCATCAAAGGGCAGCTTGCTTAGCAATAAGCCTTTATCGGCGTGGAAAGTCGCAAAGTCGATTTGTTTAGGCTCTTGGTTAATCCAAGTAGCAGCGATTAGCCCTAAAGCACTCCAGTCCGCTTTAGCCGTGGCTAAATTTTGTTTATCTAATTCGCAACCAATAAAACGAAAACGCGCCGCGTTGGCTAAACCTGCTTGTTGACGCTCACGTGCCTCCGTCAAAAGCTGGCTATACAGTGCGGTATCATGCTTCAGCCAGCGCTGTGCAACGGTCGCACCACGCAATAAAGCAGGCGCTATATCCAAAGCTATTAAAGCAGCCTCAGCGATGAACTCACCTGAACCACACAGTGGATCAAGAAAGCATATGACAGCGGCATCACTCTTAATAAGTTCTGGCCACCCTGCTCTAATTAAAACGGCAGCGGCTAGGTTTTCATGCAAAGCATAATAAGCGTCAGGATCGCGATAACCGCGTTGATGCAAACCCTTTTGGTTTAGATCAATCCCAATACTGGCTTTGCCCTTATGCAAATTGACCGAGACTACCAGATCAGGATTCGCACTAACACTAGGCCGCTGCCCTTCTGGAGTGCGTAGCAAATCAACGATCTCATCTTTAACCCACTGCGCACCAAATTGAGTATTGCGAATATCATCATTTAGCCCAGAAAAGCGCACTTTGAAACTGCCATCAATACGCAGATGCTCTTCCCAAGGAATGGTTTTAATCAGTTCGCTTAACTCAGCCTTGTCTTTGCCAAAGCCATGTACTAGCTGCAAGGTAGCGCGCGAAGCCAAGCGACTCCAAATTAACGCTCGATAGGCAAAGCTTAAATCACCCAGCACTTGCACACCTGAATGACCAATTTTGGTTTGCTCAGCACCGAGGCTGTTTAACTCTTCAGCTAATAAAGGCTCAACAAACTGTGGACAGGCAAAAAACCACTCGTACTTAGGACTCTCAAATTGCATCGGGGTGACCAAGAAATCAACGGACTATGATTTTAACATCAATTCAGGTGTTGTATGCTCTCAATCTCGGCCATCGCGATAGACTTTTAAGCTGCCAGAACAGGAGTCTTTGAACTATAACCAAGTTGCAATTATGTCAACAATGTTGCAGTCGCACACTTGGAAACCCTTAAGATTCCAGCTATTATTCACAACCTGTCAGTACACATGTCGACAATCCGAAGGCTTACGAAAACATGTATCAACATAGGTTCCAAGCAAATGAAAACCACCAGTAACAGACCGCTGTCTCCGCATCTGCAAGTTTATAAGATGCCCTTCCCCGCTGTATTATCCGTTCTGCATCGTGCTACCGGCATTGTGTTGTCAGTTGGCAGCATCCTTGTTGTGTATTGGTTGACTGCCTTAGCAGCGGGCCCTGAAGCCTACGCGACTGCTAGCGGCATTTTAGGCTCGTTCCTCGGCAAGTTCGTTTTATTCGGCTGGACTTGGGCATTGCTCTACCATATGTGCAATGGTATTCGCCATTTACTGTGGGACACTGGTTTCGGTTTTGATATTCCAACCACCTTTTTGACTGGCAAAGTTGTTGTCGGTGCTTCAGTCGTTTTAACTATTTTAGTGTGGCTGGTTGCCTAAGATTCGCAGGAGATTGTCATGAGTTTGGTAACACCTTTAAAGAAAGCGAGTGGACTTGGCTCGGCTAAAGCAGGCACACATCATTGGTGGATGCAGCGCGTTACTGCAGTCGCTTTAGTGCCTTTAACCTTGTGGATAGCTTTCACCGTAGCTGCTTTAAGTGATAAAGACTACGCCACTACCTTAACTTATTTTTCATCACCCTTTAGTGCTGCTATGTTCAGCCTGTTCATTTTCACTGCGTTTTACCATGCTGCTTTAGGCTTGCAAGTGGTAATCGAAGACTATGTGCACAATGAAGGGGTGAAAATAGGTGCTTTAATTGGCATGAAACTATTTTTGGCCTTAACTGGGGCCACCAGTATTATCGCCGTATTGCTTGCGGCTTTCGGCAGCTGAGGAGCCTTGCATGTCTGAGTATAAAATTGAAAACCATACCTATGACGTGGTCGTCGTGGGAGCAGGTGGTGCCGGTTTGCGTGCTACCTTCGGTATGGCGGTAAAAGGTTTATCGACCGCTTGCATTACTAAGGTCTTTCCTACCCGTAGTCATACCGTGGCAGCGCAAGGGGGTATGTCGGCAGCGTTAGGCAATATGGGGCCTGACAAATGGCAGTGGCATATGTATGACACTGTAAAAGGCTCTGATTGGTTGGGTGACCAAGATGCTATCGAATATATGTGCCGTGAAGCGATTCCAGCGGTGATCGAATTAGAGCATCAAGGTGTTCCGTTCTCGCGCACTGAAGAAGGCCGTATTTACCAACGCCCATTCGGTGGGATGACCACCAATTACGGTGAAGGTATTGCCCAACGCACTTGTGCTGCTGCTGACCGTACCGGCCATGCGATTCTGCATACGCTGTACCAACAATCTTTACGGCATAGCGCTGAATTCTATATTGAGCATTTCGCGACCGATCTCATCATGGATGAGCAAGGCGTTTGCCGTGGCGTATTAGCTTGGGACTTAGCCACCGGCACTTTACGTATTTTCCGCGCGCAGACTGTCGTGCTCGCAACCGGCGGTTATGGTCGCGCCTACTTCTCTGCGACCTCTGCACATACCTGTACGGGCGATGGTAATGGTATGGTGACTCGTGCGGGCTTACCGCTGCAAGATATGGAATTTACCCAATTCCATCCAACGGGCATCTACGGCTCAGGTTGTTTGATTACTGAAGGGGTGCGTGGTGAAGGTGGTTATTTAACGAACTCATTGGGCGAACGCTTCATGGAGCGTTATGCACCGAATGCGAAAGACTTAGCTTCACGTGATGTTGTTAGCCGCTCAATGACGATTGAGATTAATGAAGGTCGTGGCGTAGGTCCGAAGAAAGACCATATCCATATCCACTTAGAGCATTTAGGTGCTGAAGTTATTCACGAACGTTTACCCGGTATTGCCGAAAGCGCGAAGATTTTCGCGGGTGTAGATGTTACTAAAGAGCCGATTCCTGTATTGCCAACGGTTCACTATAACATGGGTGGTATCCCTACCAACTATCATGGCGAAGTAGTGACACTGAAAGATGGTAATCCTGATAGCATAATCCCGGGCTTGATGGCGATTGGCGAATGCGCTTGCGTGTCGGTACATGGAGCGAATCGTTTAGGTTCCAACTCCTTGTTAGACATCGTAGTATTTGGTCGTGCAGCGGCTAATCGTTGCGCTGAGACTTTAAAAGCGGGCGCTAACCAACCTGATCTACCCAAATCAGGCGTCGATAAAGTGATGGATCGCTTCAAACGCATTCATAATGCGAATGGCAACACCACCACTGCAGAAATCCGCGACAATATGCAACACACCATGCAGAAGCATGCTGCAGTCTTCCGTACTGGCGACTCATTGCAAGAAGGCGTTGAGAAAATGAATGCCATCTATGCCAGCTACAATGATGTGAAAGTCAGTGATCGTGGTCTGATCTGGAACTCTGACCTAATGGAAACTTTCGAGCTAGCCAATTTATTGGATTGTGCTCAAGTTTCTGTACAGTGCGCAGCGAATCGTAAAGAAAGCCGTGGTGCGCATGCCCGTGAAGATTTCCCAGATCGTGACGATGCTACTTGGATGAAGCACTCGTTGGCTTGGTTGGACGAACAAGGCCAAGTCAGCATTGACTATCGTCCAGTACATACCTATACCCTGACGGATGATGTTGAATACATCCCGCCGAAAAAGCGCACCTACTAAGGGAGCATAACGAACTATGGCTGAATTTAAACTTCCTGCGAACTCGATCATTAAAGAAGGCAAGGCTTGGCCAACACCCACAGGTGCGAGCCGTGTAAAGAACTTTAAGATCTATCGTTATGACCCTGACAGTGGGCAAAACCCACGTTGGGATACCTTCCCGATTGATCTGGATGATTGCGCACCGATGGTGTTGGATGCACTTTTAAAGATCAAAAACGAGATTGATCCTACGTTGACCTTCCGCCGCTCTTGTCGTGAAGGGATTTGTGGTTCTTGTGCGATGAATATTGGTGGCTCAAATACACTCGCGTGTATTAAAGCCATCGAAGATATTCCGGGCGATATTACCATTAGCCCCTTGCCGCATATGGAAGTGGTGAAAGATCTGGTTCCAGATTTGACTCACTTCTATGCACAATATGCCTCGATTAAGCCTTGGATGCAGACTTCAACGCCTGCGCCACAAGATCGCGAGCGCTTACAATCTCCAGAGGATCGTAAGAAGCTAGATGGTCTATATGAGTGCATTCTATGTGCAAGCTGCTCAACTTCTTGCCCAAGCTACTGGTGGAATGGTGACCGCTATTTAGGTCCAGCCGTTCTGCTCCAAGCTTATCGTTGGGTGATTGACAGCCGTGATGAAACGACCGGTGAGCGTTTGGATAATCTTGAAGATCCATTCAAGCTTTATCGCTGCCATACCATTATGAACTGCACCAATACTTGCCCGAAAGGTCTGAATCCAGCTAAGGCTATTGGTGAGCTGAAAAAACTGATGGTGGAGCGCCTGTATTAAGTCCTCTTAATTAGGCTCGTTCTAGCGCCCTTCTCTTAAAAGAGAAGGGTTTTGCAGATTAGTAAAGGTGGACTGCATGAACGAACTCTCTCGCTATAAATTACGTTGTCGACGCGGCATGAAAGAACTCGACTTCGTACTCGAACGTTATTTAAAAAGCCATTTCTCTCAAGCTGATACTGAAGAAATTCAGCGCTTCGATGAATTACTCGAATTACAAGACCCGACTTTGTTTGGTATTTTGTTCCAAACCGAGCCTACACCTGAGCAATTTCAGGCCTTAGCTGTAAAAATCCGCTCCCTATCCTAATGGGGATACTCGATCAAAATGAAGCCCAATGGCAAGAGCGCTTAATTCGTTTACGTTGGGCTTGTCATCGCACGCATGCTGAACTTAATAAGCCACTTTTAAGCTTTCTTGAAAATGTCTATCCCTCTTTAGCTATGGGCGAGCAGTTTGCGTTTGAACGCTTGCTAAGTGCTGCCGATCAGGATATTTTGCTGTGGCTTAAAGGCAAGCAGCTGCCAAATGATCAGGGAATTGTCGCTATCCTCCCTTTAATGCAGCCGCTCAATTAAGCTTTCAATAAAATTATTAGCATCTTAGAGGAAAGATCATGGCTGAGTTGATCGACTTATCGCCTGTTGCTGCTTATCAGTATTTACAGGAAAATCCTGATAAAAGCGTGCTTGTCGATATACGCTCATCTATGGAATATCTATTTGTCGGCCATCCAGTAGGCTCTATTCATATCGCATGGATTGATGAACCTGATTGGGATGTGAACCCAAACTTCGTGCCTGATGTCGAACGCTTAGTGACTGGACGTTGCAAAGGCTTAGATCCTAAATCAGAGGCTACGGTAGTGCTTTGTTGTCGCAGTGGTAAACGGACAAAAGATGCAGGTGCTGCTTTGTTAGCAGCTGGCTTCCAAAATGTCTTGCATGTGAACGAAGGTTTTGAAGGTGAGCGCGATGAACAACATCATCGTAGCACACTGGGCGGCTGGCGTTTTCATGGTTTACCTTGGGAACAATGCTAAGCTTTAGGCGATTCAGTCAAAATTATCTAAAATTACAGTGTTAAACTAGCGCTTAAATCTAGTCACCCTATGGAAAGGTGATAATACGTGACTGTGCCCAAAGTTTATGGCTATGATTGCCTACTCTTTAGGGTCTAGCGAAACAAGAAAGGAGTTATGCGGATAATGAAAGCGAAAGCACTCGTTGTGCTGGCACTTGCCGGTGTTTGGGGCTTGGGTTGTTGGTGGTGGTATGCCTGCGATATCAAAGGATTTTGTGGAGCAGCTATCGCCCATACTGAACAAGCTAGTGATACCCATAGCACTAAAGCTGCAACCAAAACTCCAGAAGTTCATACTGATACCAAAGCTGCCGATACGCCAACTCCCGCTGCAACCGCTCTCGCTACAGCTAGCACTGCTGCCGCTTTGACTCCCCCAGAAACAAAGACAGAAGAAAAACAAGAAGAGAAACCCGTCGCTGCAACGGCCAAACCTACGGAGCCAACGCCAGAAGTCAAAGAAGAAGTTCCCGCTGAGCCACCTGTCTCTAATGAACCGGTTGTCACCACTGCTGACGATAGCGACAAAGATGGCGTACCTAACGAGCTAGAACAAAAGTTAGGCCTCGACCCATATATGGCTGATTCAGATAAAGACGGTGTCAGTGATAAAGATGAATTAGGTGAAAAACCTGCCGAAGCGCCTTTAGATACCGATGATGATGGCACGATCAATGCTTTAGATACTGATGATGATGGCGATGGTGATTTAACCTCGAATGAGGCGGTCGATGCTAACCGTGATGGTTCTGTCACTGATGCACGTGATAGCGACCAAGATGGAACACCCGACTATTTGGATAAAGATAGCGGCTGGGCAACCTTAGACGATGATAATGATGGCATTCTCAATGGGGAAGAAAAGGAAGCCGGTACTAACCCTACCCTCACTGACTCTGATGGCGATGGTGTAGCTGATAGCGTTGAATTAGCTGATAAGAAAGATACTGACCAAGACGGCACACTAGATGCACTAGATACAGATGACGACAATGATGGCGTGATGACTGCCATGGAAAACCCAGATCCAAACAATGATGGTAATCTTGCAGATGCGGCCGACCATAACAAAAATGGGGTCGCCGACTATTTAGAGGCTAATTCTTCAGGAGAAACCGTCGCACAAAATAATACGCGTGCCGAGCCTAATCCTAAAGACCCCGATATGGCGACTGGTCAAGTAGCTGCTAGTACCGCTACTGAATCAATTGCTACTAAGGAATCTGAAGCTGACGCTGCTGAAACCGAAGCTAATGCAGAAGAGGAAAAAGCTAGCGAAGCCCAACCTGAAGAGGCTGAGGCTCAACAAAAAGCCGTAGCTTCTAAAACGTCTGATGCAAATAAAATCACGGTAGATATGGATAAGCCTGCAGCAGGTAAGAAAAATGTCAGCTCAGCGCGCTTATATTTTCCATTCCGCTCGACTAAACCTGAGCTTGCAGATAGTACTGCCGACTACTTTGATGATTTAATAAGCTACCTAAAAGCTAATCCCAAAGCTAAAGTTCAATTGATTGGGCATACTGATAATGTTGGTGACGCTGACATTAACAAAAAACTGGGTTTACAACGTGCTGAACGGATTCGTACGGTACTGGTCAAGCGTGGTGCACCCGCTGATCGTGTGGAAGCCAGTTCTAAAGGTGAAGCTACCCCTTGGGTCAGCAATAAAACTGAAGAAGGTCGGAATAAAAACCGGCGTGTCGAAGTCAAACCCATCAAATAACTTGGCTATAGGAGTACCGACTTATATGTTCGAAAACATAACTAGCCGCGTTGATATGACTACTGCTAGCCTTGAGCTAGCCATCATGCTCGGTGTTGCCTTTATTTTGGGCTTTCTGTTCTATTATCTACAAAATAAATCCAATGATTAAAGGGCACTGACTGTGAACGAAACCACCAATCAAGCTTACACCTTCGGTACAGCTAGCCTCGAAATCGCCTTGCTGCTAATCGGCTGTTTTTTGCTAGGCGCTCTGTTGTGCTTTGTGCTTAAAAAAATGGGTTGGTGCTGCAAAAAATCCCCAGCACGCCCCCCAATCGTTGAAGCAGCACCTGAAAATCTTGACCCAATAGCACAAATGCGTGCTCGAATTAACTCTACAGCGCCAACCGCTAGCTACCCGCCCTCTGTTAGCACATCAATGCCAACGATGGAGACGGAAACGACTTACGAAGCTGATCTACGTAGCCTGTTAAAAGGCCGCAGCAGTGTTGAAACGAGTCCATCTTCAACGACTAGCTCAATATCTTCACGGGATACGGCTTTTCCAAGTCGAGTTGTCCCTGCTGCCGCTCCAAAATCAACCAAAGTAGCCGAGCCTAGTGTTACAACATCACTGATAGTCCCCAGTGATGACCATGTGGATGACCTCAAGAAGCTGGAGGGCATTGGTCCTAGAATCGAGAAACTGCTGAATGATGCTGGCATTAAGAACTACGCTAAGCTAGCGACGATGGATAGAGATGCTTTAAAAGCCATTTTAGATGCTGGTGGTAGCCAGTTTAAATTACATGAACCTAAATCGTGGCCTTACCAAGCTGAATTGGCAGCGAAGCAAAATTGGCAGCGTTTGAAAGAATACCAAGACTTTTTAATCTCTGGTCGCAACGCTTAACACCTTTAGCAGCAGCGCTTTTAAAAAACACTGCTGCTAATTTCTCAAGCCCCTAATCTTGGGGATTTGCAAAAGCACTACGCAAATACTGCACCATTGATACTAGCGTCAGAATAGTAGCTAATACTAAAGCAATAATTCCTAGCGTACGCATTGGAATTACGCCAAACAAATCTTGGTTATATAGCAGGAAAATCAAGGCAACGATTTGGAAAGTGGTTTTAAGTTTGCCGATATAAGCGACCGCTACTTTGCCGCGTAACCCTACTTGAGCCATCCATTCACGCAAAGCTGAGATCACAATCTCACGGCCAATAATGATCATCCCAGCGAGGGTAAACCACAGATTCGCTTCGCGCTCAACGATGAGCAGCATAGCGACCGCAACAATTAATTTATCGGCAACCGGATCAAGAAAAGCACCAAAACGTGATTCTTGTTGCCATTTACGAGCTAGATAACCATCAGCCCAATCCGTCAGCCCCGCCAAACCAAACGTCAGTGCAGCGGCAAACGGCGCCCAAGGCTTATCTAAGTAAAAAAAGGCAATCAGTAGCGGAATAAAAGCAATCCGTAACCAAGTTAGTCCGATGGGTAGATTCATGGTTTTCAACTACCGCTCTCCATTAAATTTATCATAAATTTTTTGTGCTAAAGCCAGGCTAATACCTTGCACCTTGACTAGCTCTTCGACACTCGCACGCTCAATCGCCCGTAAGCCACCAAACTGTTTCAATAAAAGCTGGCGACGCTTACTGCCTAAGCCTTCAATTTCTTCTAAAGCGGATTGGGTACGCGCTTTTTGACGTTTGGCTCGATGACCAGTAATGGCGAAACGATGCGCTTCATCACGAATCTGTTGGACTAAATGCAAAGCCGGAGAATGTTCGGGCAGATTTAAGCGCTCAGTATTATTTTCAATAATCAGCGTCTCTAAGCCGGGCTTACGCCCTTCTCCTTTCGCAACCCCGACAACATTTACATTGGTAATCGCGAGGCTTTGCAAAACATCTAAAGCTTGAGTGACTTGCCCGCTACCACCATCAATAAACAGAATATCAGGCAGTTTACCATCTTGCTCAATTCCCCGACGAAAACGGCGCGTTAAAGCCTGATGCATCGCTGCATAATCGTCACCCGCTTGGATACCATTAATATTATAGCGTCGATACTCGGATTTAATGGGGCCTTCTAAGCCAAACACCACACAAGACGCAACCGTCGCCTCACCCATCGTATGGCTAATATCAAAACATTCCATACGTGCCGGTGGCGCTTCCAAACCTAAAGCTTCTTGCAGGGCAAACAAGCGTTGGCGCATCCCTGCTTTGGAGGCAATATGCATCTGCAAAGCTTGCTCGGCATTACGCTCTGCCATTTCTACCCATTTAGTGCGTTCACCGCGCTGCGGCTGGCGAATCACCACTTTACGCTCTTGTTTGAGCGTGAGCATATCTTCCAGTACGGCATGTTCAGCAGGCAATTCGGAAACGAGAATCTCACCCGGTACATCATGGTTTAAATAATATTGCGAGAGGAAACTTTCTAAGATTTCATCAGTTTTGAGCTCATCATCGGGTAATTCAGGGAAAAAATTGCGATTCCCCAAATTATGCCCATTACGAATCGTAAACACTTGCACACTCGCCAAGCCTGCATCAGTGGCAATTGCCACTACATCGACATTCCCACTCGTGCCAGTCACATACTGCTGCTGGGAAATATGCCGCAAGCTTTCAATCAGATCGCGTTGCTCAGCAGCCTTTTCAAAGTTTAAAGCGGCGGCAGATTTTTCCATTTTCACGACGAGCTCATCAATTGCGTCTTGAGTATGACCTTGCAGAAATTGCACAGCATGACGAATGCTATCGGTGTATTCGTCCTTTTCAATCAAGCCAACACAAGGCGCACTGCAACGCTTAATCTGATATTCCAAACAAGGCCGTGAACGATTGGCGAAATAACTATCCTCACATTGGCGGGCTTTGAATAAGCGCTTCATTAAATGCAAGGTTTGACTGACTGCACCCGAGCTGGGATAAGGGCCAAAATACTGCCCCGGCTCTTTGCGCGAGCCGCGATAAAACTGAATACGCGGGTATTCGTGCTTGGAGATATAAATGTAGGGATAGCCTTTGCCATCCTTCAGGCGAATATTGTAATGCGGCGAGTGTTGCTTAATCAGATTGCTTTCGAGCAGCAAAGCTTCCGCTTCAGTACGTGTAATCGTCACTTCCACCCGATTAATCTGTTGCACCATCGCATAAATCCGCGCATTCGCCACCTTGTCGCGAAAGTAACTGGAGACGCGATTCTTTAAATCCTTAGCTTTCCCTACATACAGAACTTCCTCGTTTTTACCAACCATACGATACACGCCGGGCTTATGAGGCACAGTCTTAAGGAAGTCTTGGGAGTCGAAGGCACTGGGAGTTTGCATGTGGCTATTCTGCCACAGGTAAGAGGGGAATGGTAAATCGCCTAGTAGGCAGCTTGCTTAGATTACTGACTTCAAACCCAAACTTTTCACAAATCAACCAAAATCACTGAGCATCTTTCATCGGCTCAATGCACCACCATCTTTGAAAATAAGTTAATCACCAGCACGCCCACAATGATCAATCCCATCCCCAGCACTGCGGGCAAATCCAAACGTTCGTGATAAAACAGCACGCCTACTAAACTAATCAATACAATCCCAAGCCCTGACCAAATCGCATAAGTAATCCCCAATGGAATCGTGCGTAGAGCCAAAGTCATGAAATAAAAGGCGCTGCCGTAGGCAATAATCATAATTACGGTCGGCCATAGCTTAGTAAATTCGGCTGAATTTCTGAGTGCACTGGTCGCGATTACTTCCGATATAATGGCAATTGCCAGATAAAAATAAGCCATAAATCCCCAATCAATATAGTAAATAAGCTTGGCCTTGTGCTAGCCAAGCTTGTTCATCAATTTTTGTTAAAGCATCTAAATCAGCGGCCTGTGCCTGCGGATCGTCCACCCACTCACGTAATAACGGTGAGCCATTAATCACATCAATTGCCAGCTTATCAAGCTCATACTCATAAGGAAAATCACGCCACAAGGGGTAATCAGGCTGTAATAAACGCAGCGCTTTAAAGGCTAAAGCCTGTACTCGCCAAGGCTTAAATAGTTGATGCTGATAGCTCGCATCTTCTACATGCATCTGGATACCCGCACACAGCTTGCCCACATGCTTATGGAACGTTGGCTCAAACCAGCACTCACGTAAGCGGCAGCCTTGCAGCCAATCAGGTGCCAACTTATGCATGAGTTTGAGTAGCGCGCCACTATCAATATCCGGTGCACCAAACAATTCTAAAGGCCGAGTGGTGCCACGCCCTTCTGACAAGGTAGTACCTTCTAGCATCACCGTGCCTGCATAGCAGCGTGCCATACTTAGATTCGGGGCATTTGGGCTAGGATTAATCCAAGTCCGCTCACCTAAAGGCCAACCAAAACCGGCAGACGCCTCTGGCTGCCAGCCTTGCATGGCAATCACTTGATAATCGACATCCAGTTTCAGTTCGTCGATAAACCAATGCCCTAACTCGCCCATTGTCATGCCGTGACGCATCGGCATCGACGCTGCACCCACGAAGCTTTCCCAGCCTGAACGCAAACTCAAACCTTCCACTGGGCGACCTGCTGGATTCGGGCGATCTAACACCCACACTGCTTTGCCCGTTTGCGCGGCTGCCTCCAACACATACGCCAAGGTGGTGATAAAGGTATAAATCCGGCAGCCTAAATCCTGTAAATCCACCAACAAGACATCGAACGTATCGAGCATCGCAGCCGTAGGGCGGCGAACTTCACCATACAAGCTAAATACCGGAATTTGGTAGTTGGGATCAATGAAATCAGCTGACTCCATCATATTGTCTTGTTTGTCACCTTTGATGCCATGCTGGGGGCCAAAGGCGGCTGAAAGTTTAATATCGCCTAAAGCAGCAATCGCATCTAAAGAATGCGTCAAATCAGCCGTCACCGAAGCCGGGTGCGCCAATAAAGCGACACGCTTACCCGCTAAGCCAGTTCTTAATTTAGGCTCTGCTAAAAAACGATCAATACCAAACTGCATCACAGCCTCTTACCTAAGCCCTTAAATCAGCCGCGTACTTTACAAGGATTGCGGTCTCAAGCCTAGCATTCAACTTGTATGCTCATACAAATGCGCTATGCTAGAGACTTAGAATTTTAATGAACAGGATTTGATATGACGATAGACGACGCCCAAACTCCTCAACCTAAAGGCCATTTACTGCTACGCACCGTCGCGATGCCCGCTGATACCAATCCAAATGGTGATATTTTTGGCGGTTGGATCATGGCACAGATGGATATTTCTGGCGGCATTATGGCTAAAGAACTAGCGCAAGGGCGGGTGGCGACGATTGCTGTGAATGCGATGAAGTTTATTCGCCCAGTTAAAGTGGGCGATGTGGTCGCTTGTTATGGTACGTTAATCCATACTGGCAATACTTCGCTTACCATCCACCTGCAAACTTGGGTAAAACCTGCTTGGCGCGCCCGCGATTGTGGTTTATTTCAAGTCACAGAGGCTGATTTCGTCTATGTTGCGATTGATGAGTATGGCAATAAGCGCGCTTTGAAGCCGTAATTAAAGAATCAAGAGCTACCAGATAAGAATTGAAAATAGGTTTTACTGAACACTAAGAAACTGTTCTGAAGTGATTAACTTTGGTACTAGCTTTCCATTTTTACTAGGCAGCATCTGCCTTGGGAGGCGATGCGAATCTCAGGGAAAATATGCCAGCGAATACGATCCAACTGCGGCACAGTCAGTGGTTTGCTGAACTGGTAATCGAACAGTCGATCACAAGCGATCAAATGCTTCCGGCTCAACATCCGGTACGGCACGCATGACTTTGAGAAAATCTGTGCGATAGGCTTGAGCAGCTTCTTGTGCCAGATAATTTTTGGTCAGCAAGGCAGACATTTTTTCAGCCGCCGCCGTCACCAAGAATTGATTGATTGAGATACCATCCGCCTTTGCCAGCTCTTTAATCTTTTCATGCAATGATTGGGGTAAACGTAATGTCAGTGTAGTCATGGTGTTTTACCTTTTAATAATTCAAGAAAACGCCCCGGTGTAATAGCCTCAATCCCAAAGGGATCAATGTTGGCAAAATCACGGAGGTTGTGTGTCACGATGTAACGGCTAGAGGAAGCAACCGCTAGCTCTAGTACCATGTCATCTTTCGGATCGTTTAACCACGGTCGCCATAAGAAAAAAATGTCGTGATGGCTCGTGATTCCGCAGATGTAACGCAAAAACTGGAGAATTTCTGCTTTGCTGCTTGCACCCGTCATGTGTTCGTCACGGGTAAGTACATCCTGATATTCGGTATACAAGGGTACAGACAACGCCACCTGAAAATGCTCCAACGGCAATTGTGAAACAAGCGCGTAAGAAGCCCCTTTACTGGAGCGTAACGCCGACAACATCACATTGGTATCAATCACAATTCGTGTTTTTATGGTGTCATATATACAACCATTTTTAGCGGTCTGGTAAGTTTCTTGCGGCGTTAATTGCTTAAACTAAGCGTCTGTTGTCATCGAGGTGAATTTTTCCACTGTCACCACCTTTGGCACGAGCCGCCCACTTTTCCCCGGTAACATCAGCACAATGGCACGGCTATGCTCTTCGCCGTAGCTGACGTGGAGCGGTTTGGCGTTGCCGTAGAAATACAGGCGGTCGAAGGGGGTGTTTTGCACAATCCATTGGGCGACTTCGAGCATGTTTTCGTCGGGAACGATGAAATCGCAGGCTGCGCCCTTGCGTTCACAGATCAGGTTGCCACGGGTATTGAGTTCGTGGGCGGCGTGTTGGTCACGTTTGGGGTCGATGCTGCCCTTGATGTGTTTGGCGAGTTCGGGGGAACAGAAGCCGTAAGTGAGTTCGATACCGCCAAAGTAATCCATTACTGGGTCGATAATGTGCAGGGCAAGCGCGGCGAGTGCGTTATAGGTGTCAGGCTGTTTGGGCAGGTTGGGTAAGCCGGTGTTGGCTTGGGTTGCGCCGCATTCGATGAAGTCGCGGAAGGTGTGGTATTGGCCGCAGGGGTCATCCAACGCGGGGGGGTGTTGCGCGGGTTGCAGTTCAAAGCCCACGACTGCCAAGCGTAAACGCTGCAAGGTGGCATCGAATTGTTCGGGAGGCATTCCGTAACCGTCTAAGGCAAACTCAGGGTGAGTTGCCAGCACTTGCTCAAAGGCGAGTTGTTCGGCGTAGTGCGGGAAATCAGGGGTGAGGAAACGCGCTTTCCGGTACAGGTAAGGCGGGGTGTAGGTGTCGCCGTATTTGTAATACTCGAAACGCTGGTTGCCTAGGCTGATTTTGATGCGTTCCAGTAAGCGCGGCAGGGGCGCTTCCTCGAAGTCGTCGTATTTCATCAGCGATAATTTGCCGGATTCGGCGTGGATTTTCAGCAAATCAGCCGAGGTGACATCACCGAAGACTTGTGTGGCGCAGCCGATGTAAACGCGCAGGATCGGCGGCAATAACACCACTTGTGACGTGTGGAAAGTCAACGAGCCTTCAGCATCCAGATAGCCGTAGCCGCTCGCGGCGGCTTGGTGGCACATTTGACGAATCAGGGCGGGGTTGCCAGCGGAAAAGAGCAGGCGTTCGCCTTCGGTTTGCGCCAACGGGTAACGGGTGAAAAAGGCTTTCACATCGCGTTTGAGGCTTTCGGGTAAATGGCGATAGACGCGCTGTTGATCGAAGCGGCGCATCGCAAAATATACGGTGAGGTCTTCGCGGCGACTCTCGAACGCGAATTTCAAGGTTTCCGTGCCGTGGAAACGTTGCAGAAAGTTCAAGCCGCGTTGCCATGTGCCGAAGAGGTCTTTGACGGCGACAACTTGCGGAAATTCACCTTCTTGCGGTGGGCGACCGAGTTCAAGCCAGCGTAACCAGAGTGCATCCAGCAAGTCGGCATGTTGTTGGTAGAACGCCTGTTCTTTTTCTGTTTTGGTCGGGCGTGTTGCCTTGGGTGCTTTGGGCTGCTTGGAGATTTGGTTAATGAGGTGATTGGCAGTACTGCGATTGCGGTAGCGGCGTTCCAAAAAGGCTTGTTCGGCATCTTTGTCTTTGAATACGAAGAATACGCCGGGACCGACGGCAACGGGTTCTTCATCCAACACGCGGCGCAGGTATTCGCGGAATTCTTCTTGGGAATAATAGCGTTGGAAGGTGTTGCGGCTGGTAAGTACGCCATCGCGGAACAAACGCCCGCGTTCGGGGGATTGTTCGCCGAGCATGACGGCGGCGCAGAGAAATTGGGTGCAAAGTTGGTATGCGCCTAACACGGCGGCGAGGCGTTCGTCTTTGTCTTCGATCACGTTGATGACAAAACCGAGGTTGACTATATCGGCACTGTGTTTGGCGTTGTCGGGGCAGAAGTGCGGGTCCCAACCGTTGGCGGTGAGGTTGTTTTGGCGCAGGATGTCGACATCGCTGCCTTTGCCGCAACCGTAGTCGAAAATCGTGTGTTTGCCTTCCAGAAAATCATGTTTGGCGAGGAGTTGCATGGGTTTGGAGAGAGCGTAGCGGGTTAGCGCGGTGCGGTGACGTTCGACCGTTTGCTGGGTAGCATCTGAGGATATTAACTGATGACCAAATAATTTATACCCATGCTCTTTAATCAACGCATCCCAAGCCAATCGAAAACCAATACTCCGGCTATTAGCGAACAAGCCTATTTGTTCCGCCATTGCGGTTAGTGATTGATACTCGGCAATACGCGGATGGTCAGCAGGCAGAAACAACTCCTTACGATGTAAAATAGGCGGATTATCTGAGCCAACATAGCTTCGTTCTTTTACTGATTGCACCACTAAATCTACCGTCCAAACACGGTGTAATGCCGGAAACGGGTCATCAAAAAAGTCGGGATAATACAGCAAGGATACTGCATTTTCGGTTTGAGCAAACTTGATGACATTGAAACCATTGCCCGCTTCAACACCTGCCAGCACCTCGGCTTCAGCTACTCGTTGCTGAACTGCCAAGGGCTGTGCAGAGGTTAAAGCACAGTGCCAATAGGTATTAACACCAATCTGTTTACCTAAAATAATGGTGCGGGGTTTTCCTTCCGCATCAGACATCCTGTTGCCCCATCAAGCGTTCTGACAATAGCAGAACCAATTTACGCTGTGCTTTCACTGGCAGTTTTCCAATGCGTGCAATGATTTCATCCAGACTCATTTGGTCAAGATGTGCGGTCAGTTGGGATTCAATAGGTTGCAATACTGACAATTCATCGTGCGTGGCATGATCTGGCGGATTTTGCAGCAACTTTAACCATCGTTCTGATTCAGACTTGGATAAGTTTGCTATATTTTGCAAAGTCAAAAATTGTGCAAGCCAAACACTCATTTGCTGTCGGCGAGTAGCCTCTTCCAGTTCAACTCGGCGTTGCTTAACCAAGTGGAGTATTTCTGCAACCTTTTCCTGATCCTTTTCCGCCAAATAACCGGGTGCGGCCTGAAGCTCCCTTTCAAGGTTAGCACAACGGTTTCTATCCAGATCAGCAACCTGCGGCAATAATCCCAGCCGGGGGGCAAGCCAGTCTGCTGAACGCTTGCGTGCAATCTCAATACGTTCGCTAGCAAGAGCCTGATACACTGCTGCCATTTCCCATGCGGGGTCAATTTCTTGTTCTTGCAGGTAAGCATCAAATTCTGCCAGTTGTCCCAGCGTCTGGTGTTGCAGTAATGCTTTCAGACGCTCCACACCCACATCCTGACATTCCCATGCAGATACATCGGCGCGAATACGTTCCAGTTGTGCCTTGAGGTCTTGCACTTCCTGTGCATCCGGTGTCCCCACAAAAATATTCTGCAAACGCTTTACCCGAACCAGCGTTTCTTCTAATTCAGCCTGACTGGTGATGGCTTGCGCAAAGATTTTCCCAAACGCATCGGTATGTCGGCGTACTGCTTCCCGTAGCCGCGTCTGGCGGTATTGGATCGCTGTTACACGCGAATTGATTTCATCCTGTTTTAGCACAGGATGAGTTTGGCGAATGCCTTCAATCAAGGCATCACCTGTCGCTATTTCATCACGTAGTGTACGTACTGGTGTTGAGTCAGTTGGGTCTGGCTGGAGAGGGTAATCATTACTCCGGTCAAGGATAGCCCGGTGTTTCTCCCGCTCTTCGATTTGGGCAACACTTTCCCGTGCCAAGTTTTCGAGTTTTTGAGACTCGGCAGCAAAACCCAGGTGTTTAAGGCTTGCCACGGCCTTTTCCATGCGTTGATTGTATTCACCAACTTGAAGGATGCTGTTACAACCTTGCCGAGGAAGCCAAGCGGCAATCCGTTGGGCAACAAATTCTTTCACTAATGCCAACAGTTTCTGACTATCCTCATGCATTTTGGCAGGCCAACAGCCTTCTTCCACAAAAACAGCTTGTTGTCGTAGTAGCTGAGAACCAGCCTTTAATAAATATCCGACATTAGCCTGCCTTTCTGCGTGTTCGATGTCGCGTTCCCACTGATCCAGTTTTTTCTGTGCCGCATGTACTTGTTCCAGCACCTTGTCTGCCCGATCAAGCAGAACACGGTAAAGTCCTTCCATTGATTCAGGCAAAGGTTCAACTTTTCGGGTTTTATCAACCTGATCAGTAAGGCGAATAATGACCTCATATTGCTGCTCTGCTTCCCATTGGTTCAACAGTTGCCGCCAACGTCCTGCTGCATCTGCGGATAGGAAACGCACAGCACTTTTTCCAAGTACAGTCTGATCAAGAAAGTGTTTACCTTTTTGGGCAGGAAAAGCATCAGTCAACCAATCCCCTGCTGCCACCATCTGATGATTGTATTCAATCCTGCGTGGCGGTGTTTCCAACCCCAAGAACAAACCGAGTAACAATCCGGCAGAAGCGGCATTCATACCATAGGGAGGTGCAAGCAGCATCTGGAATGACTGCAATAAGGTTTGGCTGGGATTATCCTGATGCAGCTTCACCAGGTGTTCATAAGCAACTTTGACCTGTGGATTGGAGGGTTCTGCCAGTTGCCCCGATGTTCGCAAGCTACCCCAGCCTTGGTTAAGCAGCGTTGTTACCCGATTTTGCAGCTTTTTGGGTTGTGCCTGTATCCACGCCCCATTCACTTGCCGGGAAACCAGACTACGGGTCAATTGCGCACAATCCGCCGCTCCTGCACCAGATGAACTCCCAAAACCATCAAATGGAAACGGCACTGTTTGTGGATAGACCGCATCAAATACCGCTTCACCCACATGCTTCAAACGACCAACGGGGATATTGGAAAATCCAGCAATCCAGAACAAATGCTGTTTGATGACATCCTGAACGGACTCTTTAATCGCCCGATCACTACGGTCTTTTTCTTCAGGGACAAAACGGCGGAAGCGCTCCTTGTCTGCCTCAGTAATTTTTTCATCAAATAAATAGAGCCGCCCGATGTGCTCCGCCAAACTCGCTGACGCATCCCTCAACCCAATGATCCAAACCGGGGCTTTGTTTGCTGCTGCGTTTTTCAGTTCTTTTTGCAGGACGGCATTTACCTTGGCATCCAGTACACTCACATCTTCATTAGGCTGAATGTAAAGATAAATGACATTGCCTTTCGGGTCTGTCGGTAAGGATGCCTTTTTCCAATCTTGGAAAGCTCCCGCTACCACTTTATCTATATTTTGGCTGTGGGCAAGATGCGGCTTGAACTGCCAATCGGGTGTGGAAATCTGTTTGTGTTGTGCAAAATCAGGGACGGAAAGGATCGTTTCCAAGCCCATATCCAACGCACCACGCCGCATGAACAAATCGCGGATAACATCGCTATTGAGTTTGGCCTGTTGTTGCCGCAACCATTGTTGGAATTGCCCGCGTGTTGAAGCATCCGCAATCAGCTCATACTGCCCCAGATCGCGGTTCCACTCGATAGCACCCAACTCTTGGCTTAAACTGATCAAAGCACGGTCAAGTTGTGGCAACGGCAGCGCACATGCCTCAGCCAATAGCCGGTTCATACGTTCCTGATCCAGCTTGCCGACGCGCATCCTTTCCAGAATAGCCACACCAGCCAATGTTAGGCGCTGGTCAGCCGTCAAATGTGCTTGAAATTTTTCCAACAGCAATTGCAGTGTTTCTGCAACGACGCCACCTGTTTCACGCTCTGCGGCAATCATTTCCGGCAACATGCTTTGCAGTACCAGCTCAGCCGCACTGACCTGACGCAAGCGTCCTGCCGTCACTGCGTCTTCGGGGGCAATGCGTTCGACCATTTCCTTAATGAAGGTCAATGCCGAACGGGACTGCACCACATCCCTTTGACGGGTCAGGAACCACGTCGCCAATGGATGCAAAGGCCAACACCCTTGCGCAATCACACGGGAGAATTTTTCCGGGTCTATCCAGACAGGAAAGCGTGCATAGCCGGGTAAGGCATGGCTCATTAACTGCTGGGCTGTTTCATTGCTGCGTTGGGAGGCGGTATCCTGCCAAACCCCATCCAGTACAGCCTGTTTTTTGCCGATCATGTGCGCAAACAAGGTTTCTAGATTAGTAGATAGATACCATTTCTGGGCAGAATCAAACCGGGTGATATAACGCTGCAATTGCCGCAAATCGGCACTGCCAAAACGTTTTAGATAGGCTTTCAGTTCATACTGAATAAAGCCGACAAACCGAATCTTGTTGCTATTGTCCTGCACACCCTGAAAGACTTGTTGTAAGGCTGCATCCCCAGCCAGCAACGGCTTTTCCGCTGCATATTCCAGATAACGTCCAAATTCATCGAACATAATCACGACATTGGAAAAAGCACCCTCTGAGCCGCAGTACACTTCACACAAGGTATTCAGCAATTCTTGGGCAGATTCCTGTCCGACAACGGGTATATGTGAACCATTGGTTTCGCTATACAGCTCATCAACGGCGGTGTAAACATCTTCGTTATTGTTGCGTAAATGGGCATAAATAGTTTCTACACTCATTCCTGGCAAGCGTTCCGCAAACCGGGTGGTACGGAAGGCGTAGTTGCGCTCGACAAACTGTTCAGCTAGTTGGAAGCGGGGCGACAGTGCCAGAATAGCGCCAGTATCGACACCATGCTGTTGTAGCTGGGCAAGGGTTGCTTGAGTGAGGGCATTGCCAAGGTGAAAGCCTGACATGCCATCCAGCGTGATGACTAATGCCGGGCGCTCCAAAGTATCAACAGCTTGTTGAACTTTCAGACCAAGCCCTTCATCTGCCTTGGTGATATTGGCAATAATCGACTGTGCAGTTGCTGAGGTTGGTTCAGCCAGCAAGGTGGCACAGGTCAGTGCAAGGTGAGATTTACCAGAACCATAGCCTGCAACCACCAGCCAGTAAGGGTTGTGTTCTTCTCCACGCAAGCCACCCTGAATGGAGCCAATCAGCTCATGCACGAAACTGGCACTGTCTTTTAGCCTGTAGCCACCTGCAATACCATCCGTTTCTGCATCGGCAGCACCATGATAACGGGGGCCATGAAACACGAAGGCGTTGGCAGCCTGTTTTGCCTGTTCAGGCCGATCACTGACCCAACGTAGTTGTACTGCGCCTTCAAAAAAGTTGTCGCTATGAAAACTAACCAAGTCCCCAATTTTCATGTCCCTGCCCCTGTTCAATCCTGTTTAAATAAGTTCGCTGTAGATATTACTCACGACCCGCGCTGTCGTCCCCAAACGCAGCAGCATTGCCGTTCCTGTGTACCGATCTAGTTGTATCAAGCCCTTGTCGACCATCCATTCCAACCAACGGTTGATGGCTACATCGTCCCAGCCCATTAGCACGAAACATCGGCTTTCCTCCGCTAATCGGTCTAGTGCTATCTGGTTTTCATCCGCAAACAACTCATCCCAAATGAGATAAAGGTAAGCCGCATAAACGGGGTAATAGCTCCGCTCAGAGGGTGCGGAACAACGCTCAATAATGGCATCATCCCCACTGCCTTGCTGGCGTAAGGCCATGATCATTCCCAGACAACTTTCTTCCAGATAAGTCCGTATCGTCACACCGGTCAGTGATTTTGTGTAAGTTTTTTCACCGTGTCGTTCAATCAAGAAACTGAGAAAGTCCTGCTGACTAAAGTTCGTGCCAAGCCGGAAGTGACTTTCTGCAAACAAGGTAAACCAAGCATCTGCTACACCTGTTGGTGGGGAAGCCAAGTCCAGACGACTGCACAACATCAAATGCAGTAACCACAGTGTGTGGGATTCACCGAGATAACGGTCTTCCTGAAATACTACCCGCCCTAATGCAGTCAAACCCAGTTGCCATTCCCCTGACTCCCGATTTGCAGTCACCAGACCCATGCCTTGGCAGTAGTAAATCATCGGCTCAACCTTGCCAGTATCCTTCCCCGTAGGGATACCTGTTTGTTTACCAATGACCGTCTTTTCACCTCGCCCATTCTCAGCAGCAAATGCCAAGAGCTTCGCCAGCAAACGCCGCTCTGGCAAAAAGGTTTGCGGGAAATTCAACGGTGAGGGTTTGCGTTCTATCATGTGAATCTTGTCCTTCATCCGCCGAAATTACGCTGTTCAAGCGCAGTCACCGACACCAGCACCGCCATGACCCTCAAAGACCCAGTGGAAGTCAGCACCGGCCCCAGTGAGTAACATTGTCCCTTTTCCAGTTTCGATAGCCTTTCAGCCCACTCGACCTCTGTGCCATTGCGGGAGGTAACACTTAATATCTTGGCAAACGACTTGATTTCCGTATCAGCCGGTTTGAAGAACAATTTATGTCCTGCTTGGAAAAGTCGGTCACGTTGCTCTTGATCAAAGTTGCTAGTGGTTTGGGTTGCGAGCATGAGAGAAAGACCAAACTTGCGGCCTTCCCGCAGCATTTTGTCAATGGGGGAATCACTACTGTGATTCAGGTTCTGGATTTCATCCAGCACCACCGGAATGGGGCGGTTTTTACTGCCAGTATTGCAGGCATGATCGTATAAATCCCACAAGGCAAACTCAGTCACAATCTGGTAAATATCGCGTGAAAGCCCCTTAAGTTGTAGCACATTCACCAAGGCATCCGCTGAAGTCATCAGGCCTTCCCAAGCAGAGTCATTGCTCTCACGGAAGGGTTGGGATTTGACGAAAGGCTCTAGTTTGTTTGCCAAACCTTCGCCCGTAGCCCCTTCATCACGCAACATGGGCAGCATGTCATCTAATGTAAAGTTACGTCCACTGGCAATGCCAGCTTCCAACACCCGCGTCAAAGTGGCTGACTGCTGATCACCCATATTGAATACAGATGTAAAAATACTGGTAATACGGGTTGCTACGTCAAATGGGCTTTCTTCAAACGCTGGCATATCAGGGTCAATAATTTGCATCTGCCGACGGAAGGGGCTGAGTGGCAATTTATCAATTCGGACATAGTGATTCTTGGGCTTTGCTACTTCTGCAAACTGTTTTTCGACCTGATTGGGCAGGAACCCGTCCGTGTAATCAATAATTGCAGAGTGGAGCTGTTGGGCTGCCATTTCAGCCAGTAAGCACTGGATACCATACGTCTTACCGGAACCCGATGAGCCGAATATCAGCATGTGGCGGTTAGATAGTCCGGGGTGTCCATAATGCCAGTAAACAGGTGTTCCATTGGCGACATTCTTACCAATCAATAACTTTTCTGGCACGCTAGGTAACACACAGACGCTTATGGGAGCTGGTTCTGGAATAGGCAATATGGGTTTGATTTCAGCAGCAGGAATAATAATTTCCGGCACAGGAAGTGGCTGTACTAGCTGCTCTTCATGTAAGGGTAGTCTTTCCACTGCTGGTACTGCGGTTGGTTGGATAACAACAGGTTGCACTATGCTGGGTGGCTCTACTGGTAGGGGCGCTGGCGTAGATACTGTATTTACGGGTTCAGTAACAGGTTTTTCCACTGTGTAGGTATCCGTCACAAACGTGGTAGAGCCTTCCATTTCAGGGGAAATGCGGATAGCTTCACCCTCAATAACCAAGTTTTTAGGGGCTACATTCTCAAACAACGCCAGCAAACCTTTGTAGCCCATTACCCAATGGTTGAGCATGAACCTATCCGGTATCTGGAAGGGTTTTCTGATGGCATAGGTCGACAAAGCGTATTTATTCAAGACAGGTTGTGCATCAGGCCTATCCGTCCAGAATGTAAAGATGGTGCTTTGCCAAGCCATTTCGTAATAGCCTTCCGCCACCTTCTCCAATGCTGTATTAAGCTGCTTCTGTTCATCATCGGAAAGTGAAACGACTGTGCGGGAAGTCAACGCCCGTTGCAATTGCGCCCACCAATAGCGACGGTCGAAGTAGACCCGCTGAATATCCTGACGGTGAGGTGCAAACAATTGTGTCAGGTGGCTCAAACCGTCCTGTACTTGGTCAACGGCTTTTTCTAGGTGGCGTTCGGATTGTTTCGCCAACTTGCATTCAATCACCGTTGCTTGAACCAATGGGATGTCGTTCTCGCGCAGAATTAGCGAAAGCTGGAGCAAGTCCGGGCGCAGCAAGGTATCACTGCCGATAAACCAATGCGTGAATGCATCCAGCGGGAGGAGTTGCGTCATCACTGCCTGCTGGGGTTCTGCCAACATCCGGTGTATGGCAGCAAAACCGACTACTTCACGGATTTTTTCACCCTGTCCAACCACGGCACGTAGCGAAGATAAACCAATGACTTCTTCGGCTTCTTCCACAATCCGGCTGGCGGTCGCATCCAACATTTGTCCATTATGGAATGGTAACAATCCGTTTAGATGGTTTTTCACCAGCATGGTTAAGTGTGTCAGCGTGTCCTGTTCGGTTGAAATCGACAGGTTCAATTCACCATAAGCCCCCAGGCCGGAGGTGAAGCCGACAATCTTACGCTGGCTGTCGTTACCACGTTTGCCGAGTAGGCGTTTATCAATGAAGGGGTCAACGCAAGCTACCCATTGGGCTGTTTGGTGCAAGGTCTCAACCACTTCATGCCACGGCGCATAGTTGACTGCCCCAAACATCAAATGTTCAGCGCCTGACCCCTGCGGGTGACGCAAACGCGCCGAGAGGTCAGCGTGCCACGTTTGTATCCGCAAGCGGCGGTTACTCAGCAAACTTTGCCGTTTTAAATCATCGCCTTGTTGGATTGGTCTTGGGTATTCACTGATAGGAAACTTGCCTAGGTCATTGAAGTTCAGTTCAAACGGCTCTGCTGCTTCTACATGCCCCGTCATATCGTCACCAAGGAAACGGAATAGGAACGCGATGTCATATAAACGTAAACGCTGTTCTTTTTTGAGCAAATCATTAATGTCTTTGCGGGTAGGGGCAAAACGATGCCCAACCGACAAATTAAGCCGCCGCCCTTTTTCGCGGAACTGCTCAACCACATCATCTCGCCACAGGGTGAGTTTTTTCTCGACTGAAATCGGGGATGAGGAAGTGGAATACACCATTAACTCACAGAAAAAAGCAGGCTGGTTACTGCCAGTATTGTCTTTTAGATACTCGCGCAGGAAATTATCAATCCCTGACAGGATCAAGGGTACATTCTCAACATGGACAGCAATAATACGCAAACCATCAGCCGCAAAGGCATACAGGCCTTGGTAATGTTTCAGCACATTGCTAATGATTTTCCCGTCTTCTGAGGCGTGTTTGATCTCGCTCAGGTCATCCTCATTATCATCGTCTTCCCGCAGCAGGGTTTGCACAGCAAGACTTTTCTCACCTGAAGGCTGTTCTCCCAGATAATGCAACAAGTTGAAACTCTTAACCTTAGCGGACAGCTTAGGGATGTCATCCACCACCAAACCTGCTAAAGGACGCTGGATTGTGACCAGATTCAACAGTCGTTCCAATGCTTGCTGGGCTTTTGGGGCTTTTATATCCTGCTCACGCACATATTCTGCAATCACTTCATCAAAATGATTTCGTAGAAACAGCTCACGCGCCCACGTCAGCTCCAAGACAGCAGGTGAAATCCCCACAGCAACGGCAGAGCGTATAAACGGATCATTCGGCTGTACTGCTGGGTCAAACAACAAGAAGGCTTTGTAAAACCGCCGCAACAACTCCATGCTGCCTTGCTTACTCCGATCCAGTACCCCACTTGCCAGCTTTTCGTAGGCTGGTTCAAGTTGTGGATAATACTTGCGGGTCGCGACGAAATAGCCTTCCTCAACATAGGTTTTCAGCCAAGTACGGTAAGTTTGCACCAAAGCCTGTACTTGTTCATTTAATTCGGCATCCAGACTTTTAGAGTGTTGTCGGTCAAGACCCTCCATCAGGTCAATGACCTTTACCATGCCGATGGCATTATTGACCAGACGGTTTGCTTCTTCTTCATCGGCTGCAAAATACAGGGCAGTCATCTCTTCTGTTCCCAGCGTAAATGCAGGCAATATGGAAGGGGACAGCTTTTCGGGTTTCCACTCCTCCAAGATTGCTTTGGCGCACTGGAAACGTACCCGCTCTGCATGGGTAGACTCGAATGCCCATTCATAGAGGCTGGAATATTCCGTTCCTTCGTCACCTTGATGACTGATGAGGCTGACTTTAAAGCGTAAATGAGGCCGTTTGCGGCTAACGCGGTAACTTTCGGGATCCAGATTGCAGATAAGTTTGATACTGCGTTCCCATTCTTTAGGGGAAAGAGCCGCCTGTTCATCATCAACCGGCAGACGCAACTCTATTTCTTCCAACAGTTCAGACAAACCACCTAAACACCCTTGCAATAAGGCTTTTGCCAGCTCATTACCACCAATACTTTCATCGGTATCGGTATCCAGATCGTGGTTAAATTGTTCAGCCACTACCCGAATTTCGGTTACGTAATCTGTCCATATTTCAGACTCGTCTTTGCATTCCTTGGCAAACTGTTGAACAGTTTCCCAAATAGCCAGCAGGAATGCTTCCATACTAGAACCACGCAAGCGGGTATTTTTATCACGGATAACCTTGGGGGATTTTTCACGGGTTTTCAGCCGTTTGACCAGCGTGACCATATCCGTGTGCAATAAACGATCTCTGGCATTCGCATCACCGCTGAAAATAAAGCTCTCCAACGTTGCACTGTAGTCTTTGACATCTTCATAAGCGGCAGTTGTTCCAAAAGTTTGAGGCAATACAAATTCAGCTTCTTTGAGTAGCTTATCCACCTTTGCCCACGCCTTGTTCTGGTCATTTTTGCTTTTCAGCTTCTGGTGGGAAATCAATGAATCCGAGTCTTTGATGATACCTTTGGTTTCTTTGACTTTTTTCACCTGCTCAGTCGATAACACCAAGGGCGGTATGCCCCAGAAAGGCAGGTGCTGGTAGAAGCGAGCCAGCACTTCATTCAAGCTATCAACATTTCCTTTCGCGGGTAACAGTTCAGACTCAAAGAACTCGGCAAGCCTGAGTAAGCGCCGAGGTTTGATGGAGAACAATTCCAGCAAGGCATCCTCAAAACGCGCAATATCTGGTTCGTCTGGTTCGTTATGATCAGCAAGCCCTACACGTTTGGCGAGCTTGATGAGCCACGGTTGATAGCTTTGTCCCATTTTGTTCCAAATACGGGACTCGTCAATCAAGTGGAAATCAGCAAGCCCACCTTGATCTGAAGTATGCCCTAAGCCAATCAGCACCACGATCAAGGTATCCTTGTCATTGGGTTTGGTCAGGTTGCGATACCATGTCAGGCGGTCTGCTTCATCAATCCAACGCAATGTGCCGTCGGCATCCACACCACCCAAATCCTGCATCTTGTGGGTCAGGCTTTCACGCGATTCACCGGAGTGGATTTGCCATGCGTCCCACAAACCTTTGGCTACTTTGAAATGGCATTCCAGACGTGAAAATTGAGAAGCCTGCAAACGCTTTTCTTCCAATGTGGCTAAAAGCTGGAAGGTGTTATCGGGTGACAGGCTTTCGATGATAAAGCGGGCTTCTTGTGTACCACCCTTGGCATCCTGGATTCTTGTCCACTCACCGATCAGGTAATCTGCCAAGTCTTCAACAAACAGGTTCATACGTATTTCTCCAGAATTAGAACGGCTCTGTCAGCCTATGAGCCAGTTGTAGAAAGTAGTCTGTTGACCAGATATTCAGTACCTTGGCATCGGGTATGAACTTCACAACATCCTGCTTGGCATTCTCAAAATCCACCGACCTAATGCGTTGCTGCAACAATGCTTGTAGCTCGATAGGGGTCACGGCCTCTTGCTGAAGAGAGCCAATTTCATAAGCGCGTCTGGCAAAATGCGCCAGATTGGGGGTAACGGCATGGCGAACATACCACTCAAAATCGAACCAATCGCGCCCTTTAACCCGGTTTTTCCATTGGCGGAACAGCAGTGCATGTAGCTTTCCGGCAAACAGGTCGGGCAAGGAATAGCACTTGACATAAAAGGAAAACGGTTGGAGCAACAGCCTTTCTTCCGTCGCAAAGCCCAGTGGCGGTAAGGTGTCTACCTCAAACTTGATTTTGACCTTGCGGGTGCTGCGAATATTCAGGCTGAACACTTGGGTGTTGTTTTTCAAAAAGGCAGATTCTATCTGGCTGTCGGCAGTTTTCTGCTTGACCGCAATATCGACATCCAGCCCCAGTGCCTTAAACTCGGCAACGACTGCTTTGAAATACGGTTGCAAAGAAAACCCGGCATCTGGTTGTAGCAATGAAAAATCTAGATCTTCAGAGAAGCGTGGCAAGCCATGAAAAATCCGCAGGCAAGTGCCACCGTAAAAAGCTGCTTGTTCAAAGAAACCGGCGCGGTTCAGACCCGCGAGCGCAATTTCCTGCATGACTTCCCGCAGTGCTTGATCATGCTGCTCGGCGGTAGTCAGCGGATAGCGGCTCAGCATTTGTTCCAGCAAGCTCATTGCCATTGTTTAATAGCCTCGTATAAATGCCCTAGCAGTTCTGTTTTATGCCCGGATTGTGAATAGGCTGCGATGATTTCCAAGTCAATCATGCCCGCTTCATCTGCATCAAACCTCAGATCATCCAGCAGGAAACGCTGCATGGATTTAACTGAATGCACCCGCAGGTTGCGGGTCAACACCAAGCGGTCACACAAGGCTTTTGCAGGTGTGGCGAGTAGGCAATAACAACCACCTTCCGCTGCTACTGACTCCATGCCAATCGGGTACAAAGGGTTAGGTAGGTGTTGGTAGGAAAAACGCCCTACACCCGTTTCTGCTGTTTGGCTGCGACGGGTTGTTACTGAGGTAACTTCCAGCACTTTTTCCGGGATCAAACCGTGATGCCATAGCGCATAGTCGAGTGACACACACGAAGGCCCATACAGCAGGTTGGCAACCAACAAACGTTCCACTGGCTTGCCGGTCAATTCGGGGGATACCACATACAAACCGCGTTTTACGGGCAGCAGCACGCCTTCATCCAGCCAGCGGGAAATCTTGTTATTGGGTGTCTTGTAGTCTTTGAGCGCCGACATCAAGGTCTGGTGCATGATGGGGATATTGCCGAAAGATTTAAGCTGTAATTCCGCATTGCGCATGGTATTACCGCTGAAAATGATTGATTAGTTTGATTTAATCAAACTAAATATGCAAAATCAACGTACATCCTCCTTCTGACATCCAATAGGCTCTTCATGACGGATTAGATGGTTTGCTCTTCGCCCGGATTCATGACCATCGAAACAGCATCTGATAACTCGACCAAAAAGCCGCCTTGCTTTAGTGCCTCCTCCACCCACGTACTGCTGGAGGCAACCGCGTAAGTATCACCATCCGCTTCCTTGCCAATCCATTGCAAGGCGACTTTCAACTGATCACCACCAATAGCAATGCCGTAATGGGCAAAAATACGTTGATAGAAGTGGGTCAGACGGATGCGCTCACCGGGACGTATTAATGCCGCAACCAAGAAGCGTAACAACCCTTGATGCAATACAAAACGTGTCCCTTGACCTTGGCGGGGAATGACTAAGCCGAGGTCTTTGGCAAACTTATTGAAGTGACGAAAGCCATTGTCATCACCATTTTTGAAATCTTTTTCTGAAAATTCAATTCCATTGCTGTTAAGTGCGGGATTTCTTAAAACTCGAAACAACATGGACTCAATCACACTAAAGGAGTTCTGAGCCATTTTTCGAGTAATTCCTGTTGCTGTTTCGTTGGGATTGGCTGCTATCCAAACATAATCCCCAACAAACCCTTCAGTAACTGCCATAGAATCATCTATTCTTCTTGCCTGAAAGCAAAGTGTTCTCATTACCTGCATACAGCAAAGCGTTTGCAACAAGTCCAACTTATCAAGTGATCCCATGTTTGAACTACAAATATTTTCAATTTCTGTAGCAAACAACAAAGCTTCTGTTCTGGATGACTTTGGAACCCATCCGAATGAAGAAGCCTTCTTTGAAGGATTAATTTTATAGTCACTCAGTACGTCATCAATAACATTGACAATACTTTCAATATTACTGGAAGACTCATCAATTAATGACTTAATACTTAATTCAATCTTTTGCCTAATGCCATCCATTCGTGGCTTCAAATGCTCATAAGAATGCATATTCAATAAGGTGGCAAAGTTATGACTTTCTAATTCTTCAAAAAGATTAACTAATTGAAGAAAAAGCAATTCACCACCACGACTCATGAAGTTTCTCAGGTTATCTGAAAAATATTCCAATGATGAGTCCCAATTATCCACCACGCCCTTTTTTCCTCGACCTGCCTTTACATGTTCCCAGTTTACCTCTCGTGATAACAAAGCAGTGGATGCAGGTAAAAAGCAATGTGTTACCCAAGTTCTATTGCTAGATACTCCTATAAATCCATTAAGCAAACTTTGTAGAAGCTGGATTGCTTCTTGTCTTTCATTGTGATGACTGTTGTCAATAATGGATTCAAGTTTTTGCAATGCTTCCATATAAGCCTTGCGATGTACAATATGGCGTGTTTCCAGCTTTGAAGTTGGAAAAAATGAAAAAAGCTTTAGGGCAACTCTGTCCTCAGGATAATAACAAGGCTCTTGTTTGTCATCTTCAAAAGGAATGGAAAACTGGAATGCTCCATTGCCATTTTTTAGCTTCGGTGATGAAAAAGCTAATAAAAACTCTGCAAGGTATTCTGTTGGCGTTTGATCTTTATAAAATCTGCGCCCGTAGAGGCGTATAGCAGGATTAGCCTTATCAGCCTTGAGAACCCCCCCCGTGGCTGCATTCTCAGGAAAACGTTGAAATACCAAATCTTTATCATTCATAGCCCAATCTCCAGCCCTTATGCAAATTCCAATCTGTTTTTGTCCCTATCAAGGTAGAAGTGGTGAGTTTTTACCACTCCGTCGATACCTGCCCTGAGTACAGTAATCTCATCCGTATTCGGAGCATTTTGTTGTGTCACTTTCAACAGTTTGGAACGGAATAATTCCAGTTGTGCCAAATGAATAGGAACCAACTGATTGCCAAGACTACCAACACTGCACGTTTGTATGTAATCCAACAAAGGCAGACTCAACATTAACTTAGCATCTCGATAACTTAAAAATGGTAATCGTTGATCTATATCATATCCAATTGCAAAGTCACTCGTATTTAAACTGGCAATGACAATTTGTGTCGGCTGTATAACGGCCTTGTCTGGGCGACGCAATGTCAAATACAGTTTATTCTCAGCATCATTGAATTGTCCTGCACTAAACCCGGAATATACTTCCAATAACACTCGGAGGATATTCGCTTTAAACGCCCGCTGATCTGAAGGTGACAAATCCAATTTGCAGTTACGTTGCCAATGGTCAAATTGGCGTAGTTTGGGTGCTTGTAGGAAATTGTCCAGAAACGCATCCAGCCCTTTATCGTTTTTATCAACAACCTGCCCGTAAAGGTAAGCCATGCGCCGCAATGCAAAACGCCAACGCACGCCTGCCGGGTCACGGGCATAGGAACGCCAGCGTTTTGCTACTGGTGCTAATGCTGGTGGCAAATCAACCCAAGAGGTTGCATCATCGGCAATCAATTTACGCTCGAAATCAACCGCAAATGGGCTGCCAAACTCCAACCGCCGTATTAGCTCTATTGCCTTAAATGCACCTGTCTTCTCTGCGATTTCACCACGCCGATACCCAAAGAAACTTTCGCTGAACAGGATACCTTCCAGCCCCTCATCCACATTGCCACTGCTGGCTTGGGTGTCGTAGGCATGATCATGCGCTTCTGTACAACTCAGCCCACCCGTTACGGAGAAGGCAAGATGGGCAACGATTTGCCGCAGCGTCAGACGCTGTTCATAAGCGGTTAGCCGTTGGTAAACCCAGCGTACCCGGTCAATAACATCACCTTGCCGTAAGGCTTGCCGGTTCTTACGCAGAGGGCAACTATCCTCAACGTCACACCCTTGGCACTCTGACCAACCAGAGTGCAGCAGCATTTTCTCCAACACTCTTGCACCTGAATCCACATTGTTCAGGCGCGTCATATTCAGAATCACCAAGGGCTTGGTGGTATCGCCTAATCGCAAGGTATGAGTGGTAAGCTCAGCTTCTTTATAGGGTGTATCCAACTTTTTCAGAACTTCATTCTCAACCCAAGCAACATCCGCGATACCGTGATTCTTGACGAAATCAGACAGACTGTTCAGCAATGGCCCGGTGTTGCTGATAATCAACCAGCTCCCCGGTTTTCCAAAGGCATCGTCTAACCACTTTAAACGATCTTCGGCGCTCAGCTCGCTCATATCTTTGACGATAGAAATCTCCCGATTACCAGCACGCATCACTTCCCGCTCTTTCAGCTTGTGCTGAAGCGGTTGATTGGGCGCGTAACCGTGCAAATGCTTGAAGACATCCAAGGCAACTGTGGACTTACCATCACCCGCATGACCTGTCAGGATAATAACCTTATCCTCACCAGAGGTTAGTGCGTCTTTTACCGTTTTGGCTAAAGGGAATGCGACATACAACTCATCAAAATAAGGACTCAATGCTTGTGACTCTGCCAAGGCATTGGAGCCATCGGCGGAGAGATTATGCAAGGAATTCAGATAACCAATATAAGCGTTTTGATGATCTTTATTTTTTGGCTTTAACACAGCGATTATGTCAAATAAATCCAGATTGCCTTCACCAATACCATCATTCCTCTCAGCCATCACTGGCTCTGGTAAGTCAGATACAGTCCCCATATCCTGTTTCACTCCATACAATGTATTGTAAGTCGTTGCATGATCTGCGTTCGGTAGCCCGACCGCTGCACGCAGCCCCTGATGTTGTTCAGGCGCAAAATAACGCCCCAATAGCAAATCGGCTATCTTTAAAATAAGACTATTATCGCTGGCTAAAGCCTGATATACATCAAGAGTCAATCCGCCTTTGATATTCCTCTGAATTAATTCAGTTCTTGATATGTCCCCAGATGAATTTTTAACAAGCTCATCATAATTTTCAATTTCCCACACGCCATCATTTACTAGTCTCCCAAAAGGATAGTGAACAGGGAAAGAGCCGAACTCTATCTTAAAAATAGATAGTTCATTTTCATAAGAAAGAAAAGTAATTAATCGTTCTTTCTTATGAAAACATCTAGCCACTGCCACTAATAGCAACAATGGCTTATGAACAGAAAATAAATCTCCTGTTTTCTTAACCTTTAGCGCTTTAAAAAGACTTAAAACCATGACATCTACAACCTACACATTAAGCAACCCAAATCGTCAGCTTCATCGGAGTCTCTATCTATTAGCTTCTTCTTCGGCTTTAGTTTTTGCGCTTCTTTTCCGAGTTGCGCATTTTTCTTAATTTCGTCTGCTCGCTTTAATAAATCTTCTAAGCTGCCACCTTCTGACCATGTGTGATCACGCCCATGCGCTTTGTGAAACTCTTCATAAGACATCGCTTTTTTATACAAATCAGGATACCTTTCATGCAAACTTATCCACTCTTCTTTTCTTTGGAAAAAGCAAAAATAGCACCCTGAACGACTACGCCATTCATAATAAGCAGGAAGACCTAAACCGGAGTTTTCCAAAATATCACGAATATCATTTATATCTTTGCCATCTTCTATAAAAGGGTATCTCGCTGAAATATTAGGTTTCGTTGATATATAACCTTGTCTTTGAGGTTCATCTGCGCGTATTCCTACGTAAGTAATCGCCTCATCATTTCCTACAAACTCTTCAAATGGTCTAAGCTTTAGATTGGTTGTACACCAGCGCATTTTGGCGGTTGGCAATATATTCCCATTCAGCTTAAAATAGTGTTCAAATCCTTTTTCTGAGTTAAGGCGTGTAATTTTCTTTCCGAAATAAGATTCAAGCTGATCCACAAACTCCAATGTTTCGGGGAGTTCTGCACCAGTATCAGAAAAAAAGTATTCCATCTTTTCGTGAATTTCGGGGTATTTATCACGAATATAAATAGCCAGCGCCGAGCTGTCTTTGCCACCAGACAATCCCAATAAATGCCGAACTGGTTTTTTTTCTGCTACATCAGTCATTGTTGAAGATCTCCACTTTGCCCTTTTTGTGATAAACGCCCCAGTAACGTTGCGATAATCGCCAGTTGCTGTGATTCGTCCATGCCATTCAAACCTTCTGCAATTTTTCCTGCCTGTGTTGCAACTGCCGCCCGTTGCGAATCAGACAATTGCACCACACGGCTCATTTCCCCATGCGTGGTATCAACCCAACGGATCAATACGGCATCTTGAGTACGCTCTGGGTTGGACATTTCCAGCCGCAGCTTCATCAAGTCCCGCAACTGCTGCCCACGCTCTTCCAGCCGCAATTCTGCCTGCAAACGGTTTTCATCCGTCCACTTCTTCGGCGGTATGCCCTCTATCAGCGTGGCAATGGATTCCAGCCAAGCCTGATCAGAATCATAACCCGCATCCCCAAGGCGACGGATAAATGCTCCCAGTACCTTTTGGTCGGGCGTGTACTTGTCCAGCCCCTCATACCACTTTGCCAGTTCTGCCCGTAATGACGGCAAATCAGGGATGACCTCATCCAGCAACACCTGATTCAATCTTGCCTGCCAATGCTCCAACAGCTTTCCGTAAGCCGCATTCAACTCACGTAACACCGCCACCAAACGCTGTATAAACGGCTCTACCACCGCTGAATCACCCGCCGCAAAAGCCTCAGGATCAACCCCACACGCCAGTGGCAACTCTTGGAACAACAGGATTCCCGGACTCTTGGCCTGTGTGAAAATCTTCCTCACACGCTCAGCATCCGCACTCAACCCCGAACAACGCTGGGTGTAGAGTGGCAAATTGGAAATAAAGCGTACCAGTGGCCCCACAATGTCCAGCAAAGTGGCATCTTCACGCACCTTACCCACCACTGTTCCCATGTACTGGTCAAACAGGTCGCCGCGTAAACCCTTCAGCTCGAAACGTTCCAGCGCAAACAATTCCGGTCGCCGACACAATAATTCAGCCTGGGCCGTGGTCATTTCGTCAGAAAACACGCCTTCCTGGTACAAAGCCACTTCACGGCGATAGGTAAGGAAGTAAGCAATCAGGAAGATGGGTAATACACCCAGTTTGATACCGTAGGGTGGTTGACGCAGGGTATGGTAGATCTCTGTTACCGGCACTTGCCTTGCACCTGTATCACCCAACAGTCTGGTAATTTCATCCCACATGGGTTGCAAACTATTCGGGAGCTGGAACAACGGTTTCCCATTATCAAGCACGTTGGTTGGTGCAGGTTCGTGAATCCCCCAACGCCCCTGTTCTTCCCGGTGCAATCCCGTCTCTTTAAGCAAGGACAAGTACAAGCTCATTTCCGCTGGCGTTTTCTCAATGCCGAGGTAAGGCTGATCTGCTGCCGACAGCATGGCGTTGATCAGCCGTTTGCGCCCGGTATTGGCACTCGCGGAGGGTTTGTCCCAGTTGACTAACTCGTTACGGATGAGGGGTGCTTTGGCGTAATACACTGTCATCCATTCAGATAGTTTTTCCTGTAACACGCGGCGGTTACGCACATCCCAATCTTTGCCATCGGCTGACCATTGCAGGGATTCAGGCTCTTCCAGCAAAGTACGTAGCAGCTTGCCCGTTTCAAGATCGGCATTGTGTAACCAGTCCCGATGTTCGCGCTGGGCAACTGGGTCTTGATGTAGGGCTGCATGGTGTTTGGGTAATTCCTGCAACGCTAATTGGGTGATAACCGCTTCCCGCAGCCGCTCGGTGAACGTGCAAATAGCAAGCACATCGTGCCGACCAAACTCATGGGAATCAGGTGCTGATTCGCCCTCTTCAGCAAGGTAGAACACGATTCTGGGCGATGAACCCGGTTTCACCTTGTTGCGAGTCGTGCGTGACGCAAAATACGGTGTGAAACTGCGTAATGTGCCGGTTTCAATCGTGGCACGACGCGCCACTATCGGTTTGAAGGGCGACAAGGCATTCAATTTGTCTGCAAGGGATAAACTCTCGAATTCCGTCACCGCTTGTTGCAGGTTGCCAGCCAAGTCGAAATCAGTGCCTTGCCAGACCCTGAACTCCTTGTTGTAGCTGCGGAAGTGGATGATTGAGGCATCAGCCAGCCGTTGCTTATGCTGCTCAAAGGCATTACCAAATGCCAAGCGCAGTATGACATTGCTCGCTTTCAGGCCACGTTGCCCACCAACAAGGTTGAGCAACCCAATGGTTTTCAGCAATCCCACGGCGGGGTCATCCGGGGCAACATCAAAGCGTTCCAGTGCTGTCACTACCTCGACCCAACGATGGTAGGTCAAAGGATCAGAGAAACCACCGGGGTGATTCAGCATGAAGTAATCGTACAAATCAGCAGGCATGATCCAATCGCCCAACGTCAATTGGGCAAGACGGAAACGCAGCCCAAACGGCTCCTGGCTACCAAGGTATGAAAACAGGGTGCGTTCGTTCTGAGCGACCTTCTGGCACAACACCGGCAATATCAGCGTGGTGAGTGGATGCAACGGATAACATTGCCCGAACAAGTCTTTGGCGCTGCGCTGATCCATCCCGTGCGGTAATGCACCTTCATCAGCCAGTGCCGTTACCCATGTCTCCAGTTGTGCTTGCGTGGTTGGAGGTAACTGGAGGCGGTTGTCAAACGCTGCCGAGACGATCCGCAATGACTGTTCCGCCGGTTCGAGGAAAGCCAGCGTATTGAAACGCCCCTGTATTTTCTGCCATTCATCCCGCAGGTGTTTGCCCAAACGCTGGGTGTAATGTTCAAACGACTGATGCAGCATCACTATGATATGCAATGGCGCAGCATTGCCTTGACGGGCATGCTCCGCCAGCAGTTGCAACAGATGGATTTCGCGGTTTTGTGGGTGATAAGCTTCGTATTCGAGGAATTTCCCCAACTCGTCAATTTCGAGCAATACCCCATTCCCGCCCAGAGCAGCCCATTCCAACTGGATTTCTTCTATCAGGGCAATGACCTGATCCATTGCCAACGGTGTCGTAGCTTGGGCGACAACCCAGACTTTGCGGCATAGCTTCGCCTCCACCTGTTGTTGTTCCAGCGCATGGGCAAAAGCCGTCAGCAATTGCTTGGTCAACGATGCGGGGATGCCATTGATGACTACGCGGAGAAACCCCCGCTTGCCAGCCGTTGCTTGAACGAAACGTGGCTGTAATACCTTAGAATGATCATGCTGCCCCAGCACGGCAATCGCAGCCTTGTGCAAGGGGTCATCTGCTGATGCCAGCAAGGCGGAAAGGAATAGGGCAAAAGCCGATTTCCCTGAACCATAGGGGCCAACCAAAGCCAAAGCCCGTTCGGCTGGCTCTTGACCCATGCTGACAGCAACCTGCTCAAGGGCTTGCACCGATTTGGCAGTCGGCAGATATGCCTTCACCAATTCCAGATTGCCAACATCGCGCTGCAAATTAACGGAACGGGTGTAGCCTGCCCGAATGCGGATTTGTTCGTTCAAACCACTCACGCAGTTTTCCCCTTGTAGTAGTTTGATAGCACGTCTTTCGGCTGCTGAGGCGGTGTTAAGCGGTATAACTGGTTCAAGCCTGCTGTATCACGTAATTCATACGTGAGAGGGTAGCGTTCCATTACCTGGTTCAAACAGGTCATCAACCCTTCTTCAGTCAGACGAAAAACAGCACCGGGTGCTGCCCAACCTGTTCCGCCATAGAGCAATTCACGCACCGGAATCACTGCTTCCTGTTTATTCCCCTGTTGCCCAACTTGATCCGCAAAACGTTGTTGCAAAGCAAAGTGCATGGCAACCGGCGGTAAAAATGGGCGCAGAGTTCTCAAACTGCTGTAACCATAGCCTTCTTCCGCATTAATCAATTGCAAAGACGCTAATGGCGAATCAAGGTGATCTTCCCCCCCACGGCTAGCAACCGGCGAATACATGCGTAACAGTGTCGAGAGGTCGGATTTAAGGGTAGTGTGCGCCCGCTTGATCCCCAGTTCCTGTTCTACAAAATCTTCCAGCGACTGCATAGCATCCTTGTCACGGAAACGGGGTGCGGAATAGTAGTTGAAAAACCAGAAAAAGCCGGTTGCTAGTTCAACATTGGAGGCAATCAACCAATGAACAATCCAAAGGGTAGCTTCATCTTCCAGATAAGGGTCGCCATCATGGCCCAGTAATGCCTTGCCCAATTCAGAGACTTCCCCAACACCTGCATCAAACTTAACTAGCCCTGTTACCTGTAACCAGTAATACAAGGCATTGACCATGTTGCGCCCAATACCCAACTGGGTCATGGCGTTCTCATGCTCACGCTCATGAAAAATATCCTTATGTTTGCCCACAACTTCAACCCCTTTGGTCAGCCACCCATAACGCAATGGGAAGGTTTCATGGCGTCCAAATGTCGTTTTGTTCTTATTCAATTTCATTTAATCCAGTTCCTGCATTCGGCGTACAGCAGCAACGATGTGCTCTACAGCCTGTGAAATATCTATCATTGTGTGATAACGACTAAAACTTGCTCTTACAGCCCCATATAAAGCATCACCATCCACTCCCATTCCTCTTAATACATAGGAGGGGTCGACTGCCCCTGATGAACACGCAGAGCTGGATGACAAGGCAACAGTCGTCGCTAATTGATTAATTAGCGCATCACTGCCTATATTTGGAATAGCAAAATTTACAATATACGGCGAGCTATAAATTTGCTTACCCTGCACATTCAGTGCAAAGTGCTCCTTAAGCTGATTAAGAAAAAACTCTTTAAGTTGGCTAACATGTTGGTAATCTTTTCCCTGACTATCACAAGCCAATTGCAAAGCTTTACTCATTCCAGCAATTTGATGCAATGCCTCCGTACCTGGACGTAAATCAAACTCTTGCCCTCCCCCATAGAGCAATGGCCTTAAATTTAACCCTCGTCGATTACGGATAACTAAGCAACCTACCCCCTTTGGACCATAAAACTTGTGGGCAGATAATGAAAGCAAATCAATAGTAAGGACTTCTAAATTTAGAGGTAACTTGCCAACAGCTTGAGCAGCATCAACATGAAATAATATACCCTGCTCAGCTAATAACTCTCCAATCTGTGCAATAGGCTGAATGATACCCGTTTCATTATTTGTATGCTGGATTGAGACTAACAAGGTATCTGCTCGTAAAGCTTGTCGCACAGAGTCTAATTCAATTTGACCATCTGCATTAGGCTTTAAATAGGTCAAACTAAAACCCTCTTTTTCCAACATTTTGCAGGTATTTAATATGGACTTATGCTCAATCAGTGATGTGATGATATGCTTCCCATACTGCATATTGGCATAAGCAATACCCTGCAAAGCTAAATTATTCGCTTCGGTCGCACCTGAAGTAAAAATAATTTCATCGGCCTTACACCCCAAATATTTTGCGATTGCACTACGAAATCCAAATAAAGCATCTGAAGCAGACTTCCCACCAAAATAACCTGAGGAAGATGGATTAAAATAACAAGCGTCTAACCCCATATACGCTGTCATTTCTTTTAATACTTCAGAAGCGATAGGTGTTGTAGCTGCATTATCTAGATATAAAGGAGAGGTGGACATAGCTTAAAATGTATTAAATCGTTAGAATAACGTATCCTAACTTAAATTGGTAATATATTTAAAATATTTTTAGTTACATACTCAGATACTAAAGCTACCGTCCACGCCCCCTCCACTCCATAAACCACCCAGACCCACTCACCACTACCAAACCTAACAACACCATTCCCGCGCCAAGAATAAAATGGATTTCTAAAGCTTCATTTAATAGAATCACCCCAAATAGAACGCCGAATAAAGGGGTTAAAAACGAGAAAATACCCAGTTGCGCGGCCATATAACGACGCAATAACGCAAACCAAATCAAAAAGCTCGCAAACGAAACTAAAATAGCCTGAAACGCTAAACTAGCCCAAACCACAGGCGTCGAGTTGAACGCTGCTTGACCCGTAACAATAGCGATAATCAACAGTAAGATAAACGTAGCCACCAGTTGATATTGTAGGGTTTCGGTGGCGGGAGCATTCGCCAGACTAGAGCCGCGTACCACTAAGGTCGTCAGCCCCCAAGCCAAACCGCTTAATAACCCTAAAAAATCACCCCAGAGCCTATTACTGCCAGCACTCGGATTATCATGCCCAAGGAAAGTGACACCAATTCCCACAAAAGCAAAAATCACTCCCAGCCACTGCACCGCAGTTAAACGCTCAGCCGGAAACAGCCAATGCATGCCTAAAGCCACAAAAATCGGCGCGGTATAAACCAATACAATCATGTGTGAAGCCGAAGTATTGCGCAGCCCTTCCGCCACAAACACAAATTCCAGCGCAAACAACAGCCCAACGATCAAGCCGGGTTTCCAGTTTTGTGCGAGATTCATTCGTTCTTGGCGATAGCGCATTAATAAAGCCACCAGCACTGCACTAATACCCGAACGCAAAGCAATCAACAGCATCGGGCTAATCTCATCTACCACGGCTTTCAAATGCGACTGCTGAATCCCCCATAGCATACACAGCAGCACCATAATGCCCATGGCTCTTCCATCCAACGCTTGGCGGGTATTTGGCATAACAAAAGTCCAGTGATTAGCAAGGCGCAGATTATCCCTTAGTTTTGCTCGACAAGCAGTAGAATTCCGTAAACTTGCCACTTTATGGTGCATAGCGATAAGCCAAGACCTTGCTCAAACTGCATGCTAGACTTAAGCAGCTTTCCCAACTCAGACCCACTATGCCATTCGTAGCAAAACAGATCCAAACCCGCCCTTGTACTGGCGCAATTTTACAAGACTCCAACAGCAGCTATCCGCCGCTGATTAAACGCATTCTGGCCGCACGCGGGATTAATCATAGTGATGAATTAAACTTCGTTTTAAAACAACTGCATCCCGTTTCCAGCTTAAAAAATGTCAAAGCCGCCGCACAATTACTTGCTGAAGCTATCGTCAATCAACGCCAGATTCTAATTGTGGGCGACTATGATGCCGATGGCGCTACGGCTACCGCCTTGTGTATTCGCGCTTTGCATTTATGCAGACATCCAGCCGTCGATTTTTTAGTGCCGGATCGTTTTAAATATGGCTATGGTTTAACTCCAGCGATTGTTGAACTCGCCAAACCTTATCGGCCTTGGCTACTAATGACGGTAGATAATGGAGTGTCTAGTATTGAGGGTGTGGAGGCAGCGCAGGCTTTAGGCATCAAGACTTTAATTACTGACCATCATCTTCCCGGTCAACAATTACCCGCTAGTGATGTGATGGTGAACCCGAACCAACCGGATGATGATTTCCCCTCCAAAGCCTTGGCTGGTGTCGGTGTGGCTTTCTATGTGATGCTCGCTTTAAAACAAGAATTAATTGCCCAAGGTTATTTTGCTAAGCACGCCTTGCCCGAACCCAACATGGTCAGCCTATTAGATCTAGTCGCCTTGGGCACTGTCGCAGATGTCGTGCCTTTAGATGCGAATAACCGCATTTTAGTTGAGCAAGGCTTACGCCGGATTCGTTCGGGTGCCACCCATGCGGGGATTCATGCCCTGCTTACGATTGCGAAAAAAGATCCTAAGCGAGTGATCAGTAGTGATTTTGGTTTCGCCTGTGGCCCGCGCTTAAATGCTGCCGGACGTTTAGCCGATATGGCGGTGGGCATTCGCTGCTTACTCACGGATGACCCCAAAGAAGCACAACGCCTAGCACTGCAATTAGATAGCCTGAATCATGATCGCCGTCAAATTGAAGCGGATATGAAAGAAGATGCCGAGCGCATCATGAAATCCTTGGGCTTTGATCGTAATGTCGAGCTGCCGCCGGTGATGTGCCTACATCATGCCGATTGGCATGAAGGTGTGGTCGGGATTTTGGCTTCACGGATTAAAGATCGTTATCACCGCCCGGTGATCGTGTTTGCTAATTCTGAAGATGGCTTATTAAAAGGCTCTGGGCGCTGCATCGAGGGCTTACATTTACGCGACTTAATTGATGAAGTGGCGACCCAGCATCCGGGGATGATCCAGCGCTTTGGTGGGCATGCGATGGCGGCGGGCTTGACGCTCCCGCCTGAGCATTTCCAGCAATTTCAAGCCAGCATAATTGCCGCAGTGAATCGCCAAACCAAACCCGATACCTTCCGCGAAACCATTTACACCGATGGTGGCCTCAGCTTCCAAGAACTCAATCTCAGTACTGCCGAGCAACTGCATGCTTTAGCCCCTTGGGGACAATGGTTCCCTGAACCACAATTTGAAGGCGAATTTGAAATCAAACGCCTGCAAATCCTTAAGGACGTGCATGTGCGTGCGACTTTGACACCCATTTATGCTGAAACAGGCTTAGTTTCAGCCGTCACGGCGATGCATTTCTTTGCGGATTTACGCCAATGGCCTGCCGAAGGTGAACGGGTACGTTTAATCTATAAACTCAGCGTGAATGAATTTCGTAATGAGCGTTCACTGCAATTAATGGTGGCGCATCTGGTTCCGAAACAAGCTGAGGCTGCTTAATTTTGCTTGAGTGCTAAGCGCTCTTGCGTGGTTTGAGCGATTTTATTGCGCAGATAAATCGGTTGCGCCTGCTCAGCGGGCAGTGCTTTACCAGCTAGATAATCCTGCTGAGCTAATTGGGCGATAAACGCTGCCGACGGTAACCAATCCGCGTAAGTCGCTTGTATCATTGAGGCTGCACGCTCTGCCAATTCAGGATAAGCCGACCAACCACTACCGACTGCGACCCAATCATTGCCAACAGGCAATTCAATAGCACTCGGGGTGATAACCTGCTCTTCGCCTTCTAGCTGCAAATACCCGTCAGCCCAGCTATACACGCCCCAATACACTTCGCCCATGCGCGCATCTAAAGCCACTAAAATTTTGTGCGCTTGCACTTGCTGCTGGGCTTGTTGCGCCAAAGCCGCCAGTGTAGAAATAGGCAGTAAGCGCTTATTCGCAGCCAAGGCCAAACCTTGTGCCACGCCCGTTGCAATACGTACTCCAGTAAACGCACCTGGCCCACGCCCAAAAGCAATCGCATCCACTTCGCTGAGCTTTAACTGGGCTTGCTTTAATACTGACTCCACCATCGGCAGAATGAGTTGGGTATGCGTGCGTGGAGTGAGTTCAAACTCAGTAAAGCAAGCATCATTAGTCAGCACTGCGGCTGAGCAAGCATCACTGGAGGTATCAAGGGCTAAGATCGGCATGCGTTTTGGCTTGGATTGGAGTTTCAGGTGGAGTAGGTGGCGGTTTTAAAGGGCGTTCTTGCGAGAAAAAGCGTTCAACCACTTCCAGTTTTTGAGTACGTGGCATCCGGGGCAAGCTATCTAAAAATACCGAGCCATAGCTGCGGGTGCGCAAACGGGCATCGCAGATCATTAATAAACCACGATCTTCTTGATCGCGAATTAAGCGCCCTACTCCTTGTTTTAAAGCAATCACCGCTTGCGGCAATTGATAATCTGCGAACGGATTGCCACCTTCGCGCCGCATCGTTTCAAGGCGAGCTTCTAGTACCGGATCATTCGGTGCTGCAAACGGTAATTTGTCGATAATCACGCAGCTTAAAGCCTCACCGCGCACATCCACACCTTCCCAGAAACTGGCCGTGCCAAGTAGTACTGCATTGCCTAGTTCGCGGAACTTATCAATCATTTCCCGTTGTGGGGATGCGCCTTGAATCAGCATCGGATAGTCGAACTCACCTTCGAGCAATTCAGCCGCTTCATGCATCGCCCGATAACTGGTAAACAGCATGAAAGTACGCCCGCCACAGGCTTTAATCACTGGGATGGCGGCGGCCACCATTTTTTCAACAAAATCAGGCTGCTGTGGTTCAGGTAGACCCATCGGCAAATACATCAAAGCATGATGCCAATAATCGAAGGGGCTATCGAGCTTTAAGGTAGTGGCCTCATTAATTCCTAGGCGCTTGGTAAAATGCTCAAAGGAATCACCTACTGCTAAAGTGGCAGAAGTCATTACCCAACGACAAGGTAAGGTTTCCATGCAACGTTGCAAGGGTGCAGCTACGTCTAAGGGTGTTGCGGTTAAAGTGAAACTGCGCGTGAAAGTTTCAAACCATTGAATCACATCGGCTTGCGGCACTTGCATGCGCACTAAACGTTCTCGTAGCTCAACGAGGCGTTCGTGGCATAACTCTAAACCTTTGCTGCGCTCCACGATTTCAACCAATAGTGCTTCTAGCTCTTGCATCGCTGCCAATAAAGCATTGGTATGTTCAATAATACCCGGACGATCCCGCATCATTAGCCATGAAGAACGCTGCCCTGGTGCATCCATCACTAAACGCAAATCGAGAATGGCCTTATCCAGCACATTAAGCTTATCGCGAATAATCGGCATATCTTTAGCATTGACTAGAAACTCCGCTAAGGTATCGCGTGACCATTCTTGCAGCTGGCGGCTACTCACAGTTTCACTAAAAAAAGTCGAGGCGATTTCGGGTAATTGGTGCGCTTCATCTAAAACCACGACATCCGCTGCAGGCAGTAGCTCGCCAAACCCTTCTTCTTTGAGTGCCATATCGGCAAAGAATAAATGATGATTGACCACCACAACATCAGCTTCTTGGGCTTTGCGCCGCGCTTTGACTACAAAGCAATCGCTGTAGTACTCGCATTCTAGGCCAGCACAATTTTCAATGGTGGAAGTCACTTTCGGCCAGATTTCCGCATCATGGGGAATCGCGGTCATCTCAGCAATATCGCCGGTTTCGGTCAACCGGCTCCAGCTTTCTAAGCGCCTTAACCAGCCGATTTCACGCCGATCCGTAAAACGCCCTTCTTCTGAGGTTAGCTCTAAATGATGTAAGCAAAGATAATTAGCGCGCCCTTTGAGCAAAGCAGCACTAATGGGGAGCTTTAAAGCGTCACGCACAACCGGTAAGTCTTTGAAAAACAACTGGTCTTGAAGGGTTTTACTACCCGTCGACAGGATTACCCGCTCGCCAGAAGCTAAAGTGGGAATAAGATAAGCAAAGGTTTTACCTACACCCGTTCCTGCTTCAACCACCAATACGCCTTCACCCGCTAGCAAATCGACAATGGCTTTTGCCATGGCTTGCTGCTGCGGGCGTGGTTGGAAACCTTTCAAGCTCTCGGATAAAGCACCGCCCTCTTCGAGCCATGCTAAGGCGGACTGCTGATTGTCTGCACTCACTATCCGCCCTCGCTATGCAATTAATTGGCTAAACGCTGTGCACGTAAGCGGGTAGCATCATCAGGTGACAAATCTAAAGCTTTTCTTGCCATTGAAGCCGCTTGCGATTTATTCCCTAATTGTTCATTCACTTCAGCTAAACGCAACCATAAATTCGCATCATTCGGGGCAATCCGTAAGGCTCGCTCCAAAGTTGTAGCTGCACGATCTGCTTTGCCGACACTCAGCTCATTATTCGCCTGCTTGACTAAAACAGCCACGACTGGAGAACTACTGCTTTGTGAGCTGCTAGTAGTAGATGCAGTAGTCGAACTGCCAGAGCTTTGAGTAGCACCTAAGCCTATTTGCGGCGGTACTATCGTACTAGTACTGACTGAGGAGTTCGGGTCTTTAGGCATATCGAGCACTTCAACCTGCACCTTGCCTTGATCCCAAAAAGGTACATCTGCAGGTTTGGCTTGGGTAACACTTGGCGGCGTTTGCTGGCTAGGCGCAGGTTGCTTTTCTGGAATATAACTAACTGCAGGGCCTGACGGCTTTTTGCTGTGAGTAGGTTCTGGCAAAGGTTCGGCCACAATTTTGGTGCGCGCTTCGATAGGCGTCACTTTAGGGGGCGGATCAAAACGTTGGGGCTTTTGGAGCGGAGCTTGCACTTGTACCTGTGGCGGCATGGGCATTGGCTCAGGTATTGGTGTCAATGGCATCGCTTGTGGTGGTGGGCCAGCATACATAGGTTCAGGCATAGGAGCAGGCGCACAACCTGCCAAACCAGCGACTAATAAGGCTAAAGGTGCGTAATGCAAAACCATTCTGTTAGGAGCAATTGACATTTTTATCAGTTCCCAGGTTTGTTCATAAGGTCATCCACCCAAGTGCCACCTTGTGCTGGAGCGGGCGGCGCAGGACGAGGAGCCGCTGCGGGGCGCGGGGCAGGCCTTGGTGCTGCTTGAGGTACGGGCGCTGCAGGTCTAGCTTGTGCTGGAGCGGGCGCAGGTACAAGCTCACCTGTTTCTGAAATAGGTGCTTCAAGCTGAGGGGCTGCACAATAACTTAGCTTCTGCGGCTGCGTCCCACGAATAAAAGGCATTTTCACTGCCTTACCACAGGCTGGATTAAATAATAAACCCGTATTTACATCCACATCGACCCAGACTAGACGCGAAGATTGTCCGACTTTAAGTGGTTGTGAAGGTAAGACTTTCATCATGTCGGCCCAGACTTTAAGCGCACCTGTGCCACCGGTCATATTCGTCGGCTTACTATCATCGCGCCCAACCCAAACAGTCATTACATGCTGGCCTGAAAAACCTGCAAACCAACTGTCCTTTTTGTCATTGGTAGTACCGGTTTTACCAGCCACATCTTTCCAGCTTGGTAGCACGCCTTGGATGGCTTTAGCCGTACCGTTGGTGGTGACCTGATGCAGGCCGAAATTCAACATTTCGACAGATTCAGGGCGAGCTACCTGTTGTACTGTTAATGGATAACGCGTCAAAGTTTTACCATTGGATACATTCATCACGCTACGAATTGACTTCAAGGGTGAGTACGAGCCATTCGCGGCAATTGTTTGATACATCTGTTGTACATCAAACGGCGTTAACTCTAAAGCACCCAAGAGAATCGCTGGATAAGCAGGGATATCTTTTTGAATCCCTAAGTCAGCTAGCATTTTTATAACTTTATCTAAGCCAACTTCAACGCCAACACGCACAGCAGGCGTATTACGTGACATCGCCAAGGCTTGCATGACGGTCATCGTACCGGTAAAGCGCTGATCATAATTACCCGGTTGCCAATACTTATTTCGGCCAATTTTCACCGTGACGGGCCCATCACTAACCCGATCACCCAAAGACCCATATTTACCTTTAGCCTCGAAGGCTGCTAGATAAATAGCGGGTTTTACTAAGGAACCAATTTGGCGTTGGGCAATTAAGGCGTGATTGTAACCCGGATAACGCACGTCCAAGCCACCGACTAGCGCAACAACTTCACCCCCTTGGACGGTGCTAATAATCATCGCCCCGCTAAGCTTATCTTTGGGAATACGGTTGGCACGTGCTAATTGCTGAACGCGCTTGATCACAATTTGTTCAGCAGTGAGCTGCACAATGGGATCCATCGAAGTGAAAATTAATAAGCCTTCAGAGCGCAAATCTTCTTCACGATAATCACGTTGTAATTGTTGGCGCACTAAATCTAAATAAGCAGGAAACGGGCTAGCCCCTGAGGGGCGATGCTCACTGACCCCTAAGGGGCGGCTTCTGGCTTCAGTAGCTTCTGCAGAGGTTAACACACCCTCTTGCTCCATCACAGTTAACACTAGATTGCGCCGCTCTAAGGCACGCTCTGGAAACCGTCGTGGATTATAAAAAGCGGCACCTTTAGCTAAACCGACTAACAAGGCAATCTGATCCGATTTTAGCTCGCGAATCGGGCGATTGAAGTAGAACTGAGCTGCTAAGCCAAAACCATGAATGGCGCGATCACCATCTTGACCTAGGTAGATTTCATTTAAGTACGCTTCTAAAATTTCTTGCTTGGAATAATGCAACTCCAACAGCAAAGCCATTAAGGCTTCTTTGAGCTTACGCTCCCAGCTGCGCTCATTGGTTAAATAAAAGTTTTTCACCAATTGCTGGGTGATAGTACTACCGCCCTGCACGGTCTGACCGGCCTTTAAGTTAGTGACCATAGCGCGCGCAATCGCCATTGGATTCACGCCTTGATGCTCATAGAATTTTTTATCTTCTACTGCAAGCAAGCCATTAATCAGTAAAGGTGAAACATCTTTAATCCGCACCAGAACCCGATCTTCATTTTGGCTGGGGTAAAAATTACCGATCAATACCGGCTCAACCCGCATTAATGGCAAAGGCTCCTGACCATTAGCCAACCCGAGCGAGGTGACTTTGCCACGAGCCACGCTGACTTTAATGCTACGTGCTGGCTCCATATCCTCGGCAAACTGGAAACCACGGGTGACCACTTCAAAATTATCGCCCTTACGCAAATACTGACCCGTTTCGGTCGGTGTTTTATCGACTGCAGCATAGTTAAGCAACTTTAATTCTTGTTCGAGATGATCGGCATAAAGCTGCTGACCATTGAACAGTTCTAAAGGACGCGCAAATACCCGCGCAGGTAAAGCCCAGCGCCGCCCTTCAAATTGCTTACGAACAATCTCGTCTAGCTGCATGGAATAAACCACCAGCGCTAATACACCTAAGACAAGACCAACAATTAATACAATACGAAAAACCCGCCCAAAGAGAGCCATAACAAATCCGATTCCTTTCACGGGGAAAAGCCACCAAGCAGTCCGTGATGTTTTTACCACTGCGGGCGTATTTTGATTGGATTCTTGAGTCAACCTGCTGTCCTGCTTAATATGCAACTATACCAAATTTGACCCGCCTCATGCGAGCCTAGTTCACCGCGCCTTAAAGCTTGGCGGAAACAACCGGGGATTTTACACAATAACCTTGCAGGAAACATTAATGTCCTGTGCAAGTTTAGAGGATAAGCTGTTAAATCTTGCTGCCATGCAACAAAAATTAGCCATTTCATCAATCAAAGCTTCTGGACATTTGCGAGCTGATAGTTTCTAGTAAGCGCCATTTTTCGTATAAATCCGTATAAACAGGTGCTTTCATTATGCTGCACGACTTAGTCAATGGGTTACTTAATACCGTAGGTGCTTGGGGCTACCCTGGAATTTTTATTTTAATGGCAATGGAATCCACCGTTTTGCCGGTTCCAAGCGAGTTAGTTCTAATTCCTGCAGGTTATTTAGCACATAAAGGTGAAATGAGTTTCCCTTTAATTTTGCTCGCTTCCACTTTAGGTAGTTTAGCAGGAGCTTCCTTCAACTATATAGTAGCTTTATGGCTAGGTCGGCCTTTCTTAAACAAGTATGGAAAATACTTCTTCGTGCGCCCTGAACTCTTGCAAAAAACTGATCAATTTTTCCTCAAACACGGTGCAATCTCAACCTTTACAGGGCGCTTGATTTTAGGCATTCGCCATCTGATTTCCATCCCAGCGGGTTTGACGCGGATGAATTTTGGCAAGTTTAGCTTCTATACCTGCTTGGGGGCTGCAGTTTGGTCCTTAATTCTGATTTTGATGGGCTATTTTATTGGCGGGAATGAGCAATTAATTAAAGAAAATCTGCCGGTGATGACGGTGGTTTTACTCAGCTCAGTAGCTTTGCTGATCACTGCTTATTATTTTTGGCAAAAGCGTCAGAAAGAAGAGTAGGAAATTAACAGCTGGCAAAACCTAGTTTGATTTTGCCAGCTTTTGACTATTTAAACCTTGACACCAGCTTCGTACCAGCCTTTACTTCGATTCACGATGGCGACGACTGACAGCATCACCGGCACTTCAACTAGCACCCCCACCACCGTCGCGAGGGCTGCCCCCGAGTTAAAACCAAATAAGGCAATCGCTGTCGCCACCGCCAGCTCAAAGAAATTACTTGCGCCAATCAAAGCAGAGGGTGCGGCCACACAATGCGCTACTTTAAATTGGCGGTTCAAAAAGTACGCCAGCAGCGAATTGAAATAAACTTGAATCAAAATCGGAATAGCCAGCAACAAGATAATGAGCGGCTGTGCCAGCACTTGCTGTCCTTGAAAGCCAAATAACAAGACTAAAGTAGCTAATAAAGCACCCAATGACCAAGGTTGGAGCAGCTTCAAACTAGCTTCAAGTTTATTAGCTTTTAGCAGATAGCTACGCAGTAATTGGCTAATAACAACGGGCAGTACGATATAAATTACTACCGACAGGAATAGCGTATCCCAAGGCACGCTGATCGCGGATAACCCTAACAAGAAGCCTACGAGGGGCGCAAAGGCAAACAGCATAATCACATCATTTAAAGCAACTTGTGACAGGGTAAAATGCGGCTCACCATCAGAGAGATTGCTCCATACGAATACCATCGCAGTACACGGTGCAGCTGCTAATAAAATTAAACCAGCCACATAACTATCTAACTGATCAGCAGGCAACCAACTAGAAAACAGCACCCGGATAAACAGCCATGCGAGCAAAGCCATCGACAAGGGTTTAACAAACCAGTTAATAAATAAGGTAACGCCAATACCTTTCCAATGCTGACTCACTGTTTTCAATGCGCGAAAATCTATCTTCAGCAACATCGGGATAATCATCAACCAAATCAGCACGGCGACGGGCAAATTGACTTGAGCTACTTCAATCTTAGCTATCGTTTGAAATAGACTGGGAAATAAAGCGCCTAAAGCAATGCCTGCGACAATACAGAGCAGTACCCAAACTGTTAAATAGCGTTCGAAAAAGCCCATTGCTTTGGCATTTTGCTGCTTCGCTACCACCTCACATTGTGCTGACATCTAAGCCTCCAGCTGCAAAGCAGCTTGCACTGCAGGCACTAAGCGCGCGCGGATTGCATCTCGCACCTGAATAAAGCTTGCTAAAGGTTCGCCATGTGGGTCATGAAAAGGTAAATGTAATTTAGGTACTGGGCGTGGAAAAATCGGGCAAGCCTCTTGCGCGTTATCACAAACGGTAACCACTAAATCAATTTGTTGATCTAAGAAGCTCTCTACATCTTTTGGATATAAGCCATCAACTGATAAACCCGCTAGCTGCAGAGCTTGTATGGCACCATCGGCGACTTTTGGCTGTGGTTTCGTTCCAGCAGAAACAGCTTTGACTTGGCCTGCTAATTCGTGGTTTAACAGAGCTTCAGCCATTTGCGAGCGGCAGGAATTGCCGGTACATAGGATGAGTACGGTGAACATATGCAATCTCTTCTGAATTTAGAGTTGCACTATTATATTCGTTTTAACGAATATATAAACTTCCAGCTATTCACTGTCACAAAAAATTCATTAAGGAGAAGTTTTAGCTTGGGATACAAGTAGCGCTTACTCGCATTACCTGCTGTAAGCGCTGGTTATCTTCTTGATAAATCAGTTCACTCTGGCTAGCCAGCTGAAGACTCGTAAGAATAGTCTGTGCCCAAGGCTGTAACTCATGATGTAACCGATAATGCACCCACAAGCCTGCTTTGCGATCGAGCAATAAACCCGCTGCGCGCAAAATCGCTAAATGCCGCGAAATTTTTGGCTGCGCTAGCTCTAACGCATCCGTTAGTTCGCAGACACATAGCTCCGATTTTTGCATCAATAAATTCAAAATACGCAGGCGTGTTTGATCAGCTAGCGCTTTTGTAAAGGCTTCAATGGTTAAGAGGGTCATTGTTGAATAACTAAACTCAGCTTTTACTAGGTAAATTCGCTTCAATCAGTTTGATCAGCTCAGCATCTTGCGGCTTCACGAAGCTCGAGAAACTGCCAATCAACTCACCTTTTGGATTGAGCACATACTTATGGAAATTCCATTTTGGGTATTCGCCTGCCATTTCACCGAGCATTTTGTAAATAGGTGAAGCCTGATCCTTAGCAGCATGTGTTTTTTCAAACATGGGGAATTCTACTTTATAAGTTAGGCTGCAAAACTCCTTCACCTCTTGCTCAGACCCCGGATCTTGTCCACCAAAGTCATTGGAGGGAAAACCCAGCACGACTAGACCACGATCTTTGTAGTCTGTATAGAGTTTTTCCAAACCTTCAAATTGTGGAGTAAAGCCGCATTTGCTAGCGGTATTGACCATCAATACCAGTTTATCCTTGTAAACCTCGCAAAGATTGACTCGTTCTTCACTGTTGAGAACGCGCACAGTGAAGTTCAAAGCGGCGGGGCAACCGTTATCTGTTGCGGGGCCTTTAATGGGCTCTGCCATGAGTTGGGTTGATGCAAAAAAACTTAAAGCTAAACCAAAAAGCTGTTTCAACATAGTGTCGAGCCTCCAAATACTAGGATTAAATGCCAACCGATAACAATTGTTCGTCCCCTTTGTCGCAGATTTATTTATACTCTGTCGACAAAACTATTACATGAGGAGTTCAGCATGAAATTTTTTATTGATACCGGTGATATTAATGAAATCCGTGAGATGTGCACCACGGGTATGGTGGATGGCGTCACCACTAACCCTTCTCTGGTTGCCAGTTCTGGGCGGGATTTCGTTTCTTTAATCAAAGAAATCACCGAAATTACTACTGGCCCGGTGAGCGCAGAAGTGCTCGCGACGGATACCGCGACGATGCTGAAAGAAGCCGAAGTGCTTAGCAAAATTGCCAGCAATGTCTGCATTAAACTCCCCCTAACCGTGGATGGTTTACGCGCTTGTAAAGAACTATCTAGCCAAGGTATTAAAACTAATGTCACTTTGTGCTTCAGCCCATTACAAGCCTTGTTAGCTGCTAAAGCTGGAGCAACTTATGTATCACCGTTCATAGGGCGTTTGGATGACATTGGCGAATTAGGCTCTGAGCTGATCCGCAATATCATTAATGTCTATGACAATTACCCTGATTTACAGACTCAAGTCTTAGCCGCTTCGATTCGTGGCCCACAACATGTACTAGAAGCAGCTTATGCAGGTGCGCATGTGGCAACGATTCCACCAAAAATCCTCAAGCAAATGTATAACCACCCTTTGACTGATAAAGGCCTAGCCGCTTTTATGGCAGATTGGTCTAAAACCGGACAAAAACTGCTGTAAGTTAAAGCAGTAAGTCTTCTTTAATCGGTATGTAGCGGGTTGCGCTATTGATTAAAGCATTCGAAGTCAGGATGGGCACGCCATAGACCTCGGTTTCTACCCGATAACGCTGCTGTATGCGTTGCAGCAGCAAATCAAAGTCGCCATCACCGGACGCTAGCAAAATCACATCCGTGTAAGCAGCTGCTTCCATTACATCTAAAGTAATCCCTACATCCCAATCACCTTTTGAAGATCCGTCTCGGCGTTGAATGTAGGGCTTAAGTTTTACCTGAAAACCAATCCCACGCAGAATATTTTGGAACTGCTGTTGTTTTTGATCGCCACGATCAATCGCGTAGGCATAAGCACTCACCACCGTTCGATCATGAGTTGCTTGCTGCCAGAACTTGTTGTAATCGAAATTACGTGTATAGGCATGCCGAGTTGTATAGTAGATATTTTGCACATCCACAAAGAGACTAACTTTCTTCATGTCGCTATCTTACAACACTGTAGTGAATTTGCATTCCTTAAATTCCTAGTTTATGGCTATTTGCTAACTCTCTGATGCATATAATATTCACGCTTAAAGCTTACACTGTACGAGTTGGGCATCAGCTAGATTTTTTAGCAAGCTAAATCCTTTAGCTTGAGCCTTGGCGAGGCTAGCCCTAGTAATGGTGAAGACATTAATTTTGCCATCGGCAGCACCACAAACCGAGGGGTACATTAGTCCATCGACACCACAATGACTTGCAACGACCTTCACGCCAGCCTTAACTAGTTGTCGACGCATTTGTACTAAAGGCACGCCCCCACCTTGGCATTGCACAGAACCTTGATACTTATAGACTTTGATTAATTTAATGGGAGCAGGCACTTGTTTAGCGGTAACGAGCTGGGCTGGTAATAATGCCAAGCTACTAACGGCCAGCAGCAAAACCACAAATTTGTGTTTGAACATAGGTCTATCCTCCATATCGCTCTCTTGATGTTAAGTTACGCAGTCAGTTGCCTAGTAGTTATGTTTTTTAAGTTTGCTATACTCGCGGCACGCGCATTCACCACCTCAATTTTTCATTGCGCTTGCTGAGACTATTATATTGATGATTCTACTCTCACCCGCTAAAAAACTAGATTATACTCCTAGCTTTCCTAACACAACGCTTACCCAAGCATGTTGCTTAGATGATTCGCAAACCTTAGTTAATCAACTCAAAACTTATGCACCTCAACAAATCGCTGCGCTAATGCACTTGAGTGATGACTTGGCACAACTTAATGTTGAGTGGTTTGCAGCTTGGCAACTACCTTTTAACTTAGACAACGCAAAACCTGCAATGTTTGCTTTTGCGGGCGATGTTTATGCAACCAAACTGTTAACCTTTACAGCTGAAGGCTATGTGTATAATCCGGCCTTAACCCAGCATCCGCAACAACCGGTATTCACACGTAAAATTGACTAAATATCCATTGATCAAACTTCATAAGGAACCAAGTTATGCAGATTAGCTATAAAAAAATGGGATGGACGCTTGCTCTCCTGTTACTAACTCAGTCAGTAGCTTGGGCACATACCGGTGAAGGCACAATCGGTGGTTTTATGAGCGGTTTCATGCACCCCTTAAATGGCTGGGATCATGTTGCTGCCATGGTAGCTGTCGGCATTTTGGGGGCATTTTTAGGTAGGCCAGCTATTTGGTTATTACCAGTGGTATTTCCATTAGTTATGGCGTTTGGCGGCGTTTTAGGGATTTTAGGGATACCTTTACCCGGTATTGAACCAGGCATTGCCGTCTCCTCTATTGTCTTAGGCAGCTTAATTGTTTTAGCAGTGCGGCCACCTTTATGGGTAGCCACCATTTTAGTAGCCACTTTTGCTATTTTCCACGGCTATGCACATGGCGCTGAATTGCCTAATGCAGCTAATCCCTTGGCTTACTCTGCAGGCTTTGTGGTTTCTACGGGTCTGTTGCACTTATCTGGTATCGCGATTGGTGAGCTGATTCGCTGGCCTTGGGGTAAAGTATTTGCACGTACAGTGGGCGGCATCATTGCCTTGACCGGTGTCGGCTTCTTAACAGGCGTCCTGTGAGTCATTTTTTCTGGCAAGGTTGCTTGCATCCATTGATAGTGCCAGCGCATCTGATGGTGTTGCTGGCTTTGGGTTTACTGTTAGGCCAGCAAGATAAAAGCCTATTACGCACGGGACTCATCAACTTTCTACTCAGTTTAAGCTTAGCGCTCGTCTTAACGTGGGTCTTGCCACGCACTCAGCATAGCGATTTAAGCCTATTAGTGTTAGCACTCAGTTTGGGCAGCTTAGTTATTCTAAAATTGCGCCTGAATCTCGCGCTGGTGCTCACGCTAAGTGTAATGACGGGCGGATTAATTGGCCTTGATTCTGCAATAACGGCGCTACCCGGTTTGGATAAAAGCAAAATTTATCTGCAATTATTAGGAACTGGGCTAAGCGCGACTTTAATTCTAAGCCTGCTAGCCTTGTTGAGTTTTTATCTGAATAAACTATTGGCAGGGATTGCAGTCAGAGTGATTGGCGCTTGGGTGACGGCAGGCTCGTTAATGGTCTTGGCTCTGCTCTTGAACAAGCTGCTTAAAGCAAACTGACCTTAGAAGAAACCTTAATAAGGCCTACGGACAGTAACATTATATTAACCCTGTAGAAGGATTTTTAGATTGATTAGTTTAGCAACTGCACCTTTGCGCCAACTCACTCGTTATGCTGCTTGTGCAGCCTTGATTAGCTTAGCAACACCTCTGGCTGCTGATGGTTATCATTATGAAGTCCAAGCAGCTACTCAATTCCTCGCTAACCCCGCTGGTGAACTGTCTGCTTTAAAAATGGAGTGGAATTACGACCCTGAATTAGCGGCGATTCTATTAGAAGATGAAGATTTATCACCGGCTAATCAAGCTGCAACTCTCAAACAGCGGGCTAGTGACATTTTAGAAGATTTATTCAAGCTGGGTTATTTCAGTAAACTCACTGTAGATGGGCAGCCAGTAGCCATAAACAAGGTTCAGATCTATCAAATGGTTTTCGGTAGTGATCAAGGCTTAATGTTAAGTTTTGAAATCCCCTTAAAGGCTGCCACCTCTGTCGCTGGTAAAAAGATTAGCTTGAGTTTGGCAGATCCTGACGGCATCGGCACACTAGCCTATAAAACCCCTCAGCAAGTCAGTTTAGATGAAAATTTAGCTAAATTCTGTTCTACCCCTAGCGTTAGCCAAGCAGCGATTGAGCTGCCTAATGATCACAAGCCAATGATTCCTACTGTGACCATTGAATGTAAATAAGCAAAGCAACAGCGGTTAGCCATGCACTAACCGCTAACTATGACCTAGTAAAAATTAATTACGGTCGCTGCTCCAGCCACCATAATGCGGGCGATGATGCTGGTCACGGCGTTCATTGTCATGCCGTTCGCGCCAAATATCACGGCTAGCTTGATCAAGGCGAGCAATCAGGTCGTTACGCTCATGCAAAGTTAAACAACCATCATTACGCATACGCCCTTCTAGCGCGGCAATGTGATTTTGTTGAGCAAATAAAGAATCCATTTCTGGACGAGTCAAATCACCCTCTTGGCGACCTGCATGAATACGGCTAGCTTGCTCTGCTTGCATTTCGTCCACACGATAGCCAGGTACACAACGTGGTGGAGGTGGTGCTGGTCGATAGTAATGAGGGGGTGGTACTACATGAATACTAAAATGCCCGCCCGGATTACCATGATATTCAGTCTCTCCCCAACTATTTCCACCATGTCTATTCTCAGCACTCGCTAAGCCTGTTAGCAATAAACCAGCCGCTGCGACACTCAGTAATACAGCTTGTTTAAACATAATACACTCCTTACTCAGCCAATTAATGAGAGCGAGTTAGGTTATTTAGGGTTTAGCTCACTCTTATATTTATCAACTAAGGTGATGACAACATATTCCTGGTTGATAATTACAGTATGAAAATGACTCGCTTGTTATGCCATAACAAAGTCCTACTTATTCAATAAACTCGGTTATTCTTCGTGCTGAAATTTAATAACAGGACTTGATTTAGGCCGATCAAGGCTTAGTTAGCAAGTAGTGAGACAAATTTCAAGCATTTGTTTTTAAAAATAATTTTCAGTTGTTATTGGATGACAAGCCTAAGTTATTGAATAATCATGGCTATCTTGACAAGCTTAGGCTTAAATAAACAGGCTAGTTAAAAATAGGGGCAACTGATGGAGAGTAATAATGAAAAAATTAATCTATAGCTCGTTAATTCCAATCTTTTTTGGCTTGCAGGCTAATGCTTACGCTTTAACTTGTGAAGTCGATTTTCGAGCCAAACGTGAAGTAAAAGAAACCCATTGGTTTGGGAATGTTGAACGCCCTGAGTTTAGATCAGGTACCGTCTCAGGGGTGGGCGATAATCCACGTGATTGTGAGCGCGATGCTTTAGCACCGATTACAGAAGAAGGTTGGCAAATCACCTTTCAACGTACCCGTCTGACTAACAATGAGAGCTAGTTAGCTTCAGATTCATCCTCCAGCACATGGATATGGGAAGGCTCCATATCCAACCAATACCCCTTCCCGCGCCGATTTTGAATCAAGCTTTTTTCTAATAAGCGTGCACCCAATTCTTCACGTAAACGCTTAATCAATTGCGTGCCATTATCACCGGGCAAGTCAGCAGGATGCAGCGATAAATCCGCTTGGCGTTTGGCAACTAGCTCGCGCAAAGTTTGCATTTGCGCCCGATTTAACTCCAATTCAAGATTATTTAGGCGTAAGCGATTGCCACTTAAGAACTCTAAACGCTCAACAATGAAACCCTGCTCACGCAGCAAAGCTAAACGACGTTTGTCTTGACTCCAGCTGTACATTTGCACGCCAAATAAAATTAGCGTTAACACCAAAGCAGCGATCAAGACCCCAATCAAAGTAGTCATGAATTCAAAAGTCAGCGACACCAAGCGCACATACTCTTCAAAGCTTTGTTCTTCAGTAATCGAACTGGTCGCAGGATACAGCGGAGCAGCCGAGAAATGCAGCATTGAAAACACGGCTAGACCAACCAAAGCAATGATTGATACCAGCAAGATGAGGGCAATCACTAAGGAAAAATAGGAGTGCCCAAACAGTTGGCTGAGTCGTTGTTTCATAGCTGCCTTATTTTTAGAGTGGCTGTGCTAACTTTTGATTGAAGAGTTAGCAATAGGTTCCTTGCTAGGCAGCTATCTTAAAGCTAGGGGTTGACTGTATTATTAACTAAAGCATCACCTTTTAAACGGCGCACTACGCTATCAACCTCAACAGCTTGTGCATTGCCAGTTAAGCTATTATTGTCAGTGCGCACATTGATAATGCCATTGCCACGGTTTACCTCAACGCGATTGTAACCTGAGTTATCCCAGTAATACTTAAAGCTCAGAAATTTGGCATAGACCGGTTTTGCGCAATCCCAAGACTCTAGATTCCAGTCAACACGCTTGCCGATTTCGACTGCCCCACCTGCGCCATTATTTTGAATTAAATTATTTCGAATAATATTGCGCTCGGCCTCAAAAATTCGTGGTACATAAGTCGGGTCAGTGCTGACCTTTTCCCCACAATTCGAATACAGATGCACGCCACCACGCGCATTGCCTTGCAAAGTATTGCGCGCAATGCGGTTGTTATAGCTGCCATCCACCGCTATTGCTTCACGTAATCCACGGCCTTGTCTGGGCTTACCTTGTGGATCAAGAAAACCGCTATTAGTAATCACATTATTCGTCACTACATGCCTAAATGAGCCAGTATCCAAATACACCGCTGGGCCTTGTGCAGCCGTAATCCGGCTATTTTTTAAAGTAACCTTGCTAGTCCCCACCCAAACATAAACAGCCGTTCCATGCGGATTCACAAAATTGAGATTATCAATCGTCACATTGCTAGTGGCGGTCTGTTGAATATACGGGTAATAGCTGTGCGGATTACGGCGCAGCGCTTGTAGATCTGTAGCGCTTAATTCGCGGCGTACATAAAGGGCAGTACCATAACCCTTAATCGTGCCATTTTTGACGCCTACATGACGAGTTGGACTTTTTGGGTTAGTGGTCGTGAAGCGAATCGCATCCACCAGCTTTGAGCTGACTAAGGTGGCTCCATTTAAGTCTAAGCTCACATTTTGTACATTTTCAAAGATAAAGCGGGTATCTCTCAACGTACAAGCAGCGGGTAAAACCATATTACTAGTCACCTGCACGGTCTGGCCGTTGAGCGCTGCACAAGCAGGAGCTTCGGCCTTTAAAGTCAAGGGCTGCGTAAAACAGCTTAAGCTTAAAATAGTAAAAGCAATTTTTTTCATCATTAATTACCGCGTAAACATCTTAAACCTAGCATAAAGAGCTATTGATCTTGGTACAAATTTAATTTTGTAATTTTTAAAAGAAGGCATCTAGGCTTAGTTATTGAATACCGTCATATCCGCTTGAGCTTGTTTTAGCTTATTCGTTGCAACTTCTAGTTGCGGATAAAGGGCCTTAGATTTTATCGCTATCTCTTCGCGCAGTCTTTGTAAATCTGCTGGCCCTGCAATTAGAGAGGCTTCAATAGAGCGTCTACGAATCCCTATTTTCGCTCGAACTACATTTTTATCAGATTCAGAAATAGCATTTTGTGGGTTAAACACAAACCTACGCTCACAGGACTTTCTCCAATCTACTACTGCGTTAGTTAAAACATTCCCAAAGCCATGTACCGCTTGTACTTTAGATCGTGTTACGTCAGCAGCAGTTTCAATACCAAACGAACGCAGGGCGGCCTTTTTTGAAGAGCCTACTCCAGAAATAGTTGCAGACTCTATGAAAAATCGTTCGAGAAACCGTTGTCTCTGGTAAAACTCAGCGTTTTTATGCAACTTCTCTAACTCATTTTTTTCTTGAAGTGCTAAACTTTCGTACTCATCCCGTAATCTTATTAGCTCCTGCTTTTTCAGATTAAACCTCTCTGGCTTTGTTTCATTCTGCACATGCCTTTCAAGCAAAGAAAAATCACCTTGCGCTTCACTTAAAATATTCTTTCTTTTAATATACTCAATACTTCTTTCATCTTTTAAGCGTGGCCTCCAAATAAACCAAATAACTATAATAATTAACAAACCTACTCCAGACATTTTAATTGAAAATAAAGCCACCGCAATTATTAGTATTAATGCTATACGCCCAATAGCATCTATTACACCTTTATTTACAGATTTTGGTAAAGGTGTGGACACTATCTTGCTTGATCCCACCGTAGGAGTTTTAATATCCTGTAAAGGCTGAATATTTTCTATTGCTGCCCATACCGTGGCTAATACAAAGCTAGAAGTATTTTTTGTAAAACTGAGGCCGATATCTAAAAAGTAAATAACACCTCTATTTTCCAAAGCACACCAAGGGCAACTCACTAGATGATTGGGGTAAACATGTGTTTTTACGGTGTTACAATGCCTTAGTCTCGACCTCAAGCTATCCAACTCACTTAGCCATTGCTGTGCAGAAGGCCGAGAGCCTGACGCCCCACGCTCTGTGAATGCTGCCTCAAATAAAGCTTGGGTTGTGTTTGGAATTAATGAAAATGGTATAGAGTTTGGAGGTGGCTCAAAGCCCCTTAGCCGATTCTCGTTACCGTAAGCAAATCGAAAAGCTTTAATATCATTTTGCAGAACCTCACCAACATCACGCCTTAAAGGCTTGCCCGCAAAGGGATGCCGACCGCCAAAAAGAAGGTGAAAAATGAAAAGTGCTAATCCAAAATTATCATGATTCGCTGTGCGCTTTACTCCCTTAAATGAAGCCTGACCCTGTAGTTCTGGAGGAGTAAATTCGGGAACGCCCACTTCACAAAAATGAGTAACTCCATTCGCATTAATTTGAAAAGAATCGCAATCGATAAGCATTACTTTGCTATCTTTTCTCACCAAAACGTTACTTTGGTTTACATCACTGATTATATGTCCATACTTGTGAATTGTTGCAAATGCCGCAGCAATATTGCGAGAAACATGAACAAGAAAATCCCATGCAAGTTCAGGATGATTTTGCCGCCTATGCGCAGGGCTATAGAGCATATGAACTTGCTCATACCCGATTACTTTTGGCATTAAAAATCCCACAATTGGACCATTCTGTGTTCTTCTTACTACTTCAAGTGGCCATGCTGCATAATCTAGTAACTGTCCATCACCACTTGCTGCCATAAAGGATAATTTGCCCTGCTTTTGAACATCGGGCATATGTTGTGCATTGTAAAGCTTTACAACCTGATTAGAATTACTTAACATCTCATAAACAGAGCCTTCGCCACCTTTGCCAAGTTCATGCCCAACTTGAACAACCTCTCCTTTGCTTGTGAAGAAACTCATCTGCACCGCAAACTCACTCCACTAACACAGCTAAAGCCAAAGTTTTGTCGTCATCCGTTCTTTCATTAACAGCCTCACTATTTAAAAAACCAACTAAGGCAGCCTCTAACTGATCTTCTTGATCGGAAGTCGTTTTAGCTAAAATGCTAAAGAAAGGCTTAAAAAATGGCTCATGAGCGGTATTTGTTGCCATATTCAAAGCTAATCGCTGTATACCATCAGTGAAAACTGCTGCCTTTAATGTTTTTGCAGGAAAGTATTTAGTCATTAAGACATCAACAGCATCAATATCTGTAATAAAATAGGTCATATTGGCATATTCGCCTGACATCGGTGTGATAGGCACATGAAGTCCCTCTCCAATATCAACAACAATGCCTCCATCACCTATTTGCATTATCAAGGTACTTTGTGCGAAAGAGATGAGACCTAAAAAAGTACACGCATAATCACGCGCTAACAAACTTTCTTTTTCAGCTTGCTTATCAATTTCTCGCCTTATTGCTAGGACGCACTCAACAGCTAACTCATCCTGCAAAGTAAACTCAGGCAATTGACAGTGTTTGCCAATAATACTGGCTGCTATGGTAACTGCTAGCTCTGCACCCTTTCCACCTTGTGCTGCACTACCTGCACCATCAGCAACAAACATGTAAAGGAGAGGCTCTTTATCAGCTGAGAGCTCTATAGATGTTAAGCAGCTATCTTGACATTCAACATTAGTAGCAAGGTGTGAGGTACCTATTGCGCATGCCTGAACAATACGCCAACTCACACTGATGCCCAACCGGATGGCGATTGAAGCATAACTTCTGTTCCCGGAGTAGAATGGGAGACTGAACGTAGTGAACTAGATAACCAAGAAAATAAATCACGAAATCTCAAACCATCAAGCATTAAGGGTTCTCGAACACTAATTTGTTTTAAAATATCTAGGTTCGCGCCCCTAACGCCTATGGTAAAAAAAGCAAAAGACTTAGATGCCTCTCCTTCTCGAATAGATGCAGCAGCTGTTCTCCATTCATCAGTTGGCCCTCCATCCGTTATAAGAAAAATCCATGGACGGTAATACGAGATACCATTTGCGCGATACTCATCTTTGCGCTGTCTGACCATTTCCAGTCCTTGAAGAATAGCCTCACCCATCGGGGTATCTCCCTGAGCTGACAAAGATGGCGGATAGAATGTAGCTGAACTTTGGAAGGGCAGCTCTGTACGTACTGGACCAAATGTTACAATTCCAATTTCTACACGCTTCATAGCAAGAGAGTCTGAAATTAATTCATCCTTGAGTGTCACCAAACCTGAATTTAATTCAGTGATTGGTTGCCCACTCATCGAGCCGGAAACGTCTAACAAAAGAAGGCATGGGCAACGTGGCTCAGGATTATCAGCAAACTCCATTGCTCCAAAAGAAATTTGTTCGATCATTGGATTAAACTCTACAAAAATAAACACTCGATGATTGATGCCTTGAAAAGCAGCTTTGCATATAAGAATGGCTTTTAATTAAACAAGGATTATTGATAAATGAAGGATAATAAAAAAAAGAGGTAAAATAAAGAAGAAGTACACGTTCAATTATGTGATTGCATTACCAATATTAAAAAACTATGAATTTCATATAAAATAAATCCTTTAAAATCAATGTTTTATAATAAAGCCCACTTAAAGCTACTCATACGATGAATAGCTCTACCATTATGCGGTTTCCTTTAAAGCATCCGCTGCAAAAACTCCCCAGTAAAGGAACCCTTAGTTTTGGCTACTTGCTCCGGTGTACCCACGGCAATAATTTTCCCACCACGGCTACCCCCTTCCGGGCCTAAATCCACTACCCAATCGGCGGTTTTAATCACGTCCAGATTATGCTCAATCACGACCACGGTATTCCCGCCATCGCGTAAACGATGTAATACTTTTAACAGCTGATCAACATCGTGGAAATGCAAGCCTGTGGTCGGCTCATCGAGAATATAGATGGTTTTACCCGTACCGCGTTTAGCTAATTCTTTAGCTAATTTAACCCGCTGCGCTTCACCGCCGGATAAGGTGGTGGCATTTTGCCCGAGGGTGACATAAGACAAACCCACATCAATTAACGTCTGGAGTTTTCCATAAATAGCAGGAACAGCCGCGAAAAACTCACCTGCATCCTCAACGGTCATGGCTAAGACTTCGCTGATGTTTTTGCCTTTGTAGCGTACATCTAAAGTTTCGCGGTTATAGCGCTTGCCATTACAGACTTCGCAAGTCACATACACATCCGGCAGAAAATGCATTTCGACTTTAATTAAACCATCACCCGCACACGCTTCGCAGCGCCCACCTTTCACATTAAACGAGAAGCGTCCCGCTTGATAACCCCGTGAACGTGACTCTTGAGTAGCCGCAAACATATCACGAATGGCAGTGAAAACACCGGTATACGTCGCAGGATTTGAGCGCGGTGTACGCCCAATGGGGCTTTGGTCAATATCAATAATTTTGTCGATTTGCTCTACACCCTGAATTTCTTTCACGGGTGCAACTTCCACACTACTATCATGTAAAAAGCGGGCTAAATAAGGATAGAGCGTGCGATTAATTAAGGTCGATTTGCCCGACCCAGACACGCCAGTGATGCAAGTCAGCAGCCCTAAAGGAATGTCTAAACTCACATTTTGCAAATTATTGCCGCTCGCGCCGACTAGCTTAATCACGCGCTCAGCATTAAACGGAGTACGTTGCTTCGGGATTTCAATCCTGCGCTGTCCGCAGAGGAATTGACCAGTGATTGATTCAGGTGCTTCAGCCACCTCTAAAGGTTTACCTTGGGCAATAATTTGCCCACCATGCACACCCGCTCCCGGGCCGATGTCCAATACAAAATCGGCACTACGAATTGCATCTTCATCATGCTCAACCACAATGACGGTATTTCCCAAATCACGCAGGCGGAATAAAGTACGCAGCAGGCGATCATTATCGCGTTGATGCAAACCTATCGACGGCTCATCCAACACATACATAACACCCACTAAACCTGCTCCGATTTGCGAAGCAAGGCGAATTCGTTGTGCTTCACCGCCGGATAAGGTCTCCGCACTACGGCTTAAAGTTAAGTAATCCAAGCCGACATTCACCAAAAACTCTAAACGCAAACAAATCTCACGAATAATTTTCTCAGCAATTTTGCCTTGTGTACCGGGCAGGATTAAATCACGGAAGAAAGCGTGCGCTTCACCAATCGGTAAGAGACTTAAAGTCGGAAGGTTTTTTTCGGCAACTAACACATTGCGTGCCTGCTCATTTAAGCGCGTGCCGGTGCAATCAGGACAAGGGCGGCTGGATAAATACTTGGATAATTCCTCGCGCACCATATTCGAATCAGTATCTCGATAACGGCGTTCCAGATTATTAATCACGCCCTCAAATTCATGGCTACGCTGATAAACTTGGCCTTTTTGCCCGATATAAGTGAAATCAATTTTATCTTTACCGCTACCATACAGCACCATTTTGCGGGTGGTTTCGGTCAAATCTTTCCACGGATTATTCACATCGAAGCCGTAATAATCAGCCAGTGAAGTCATCATCTGAAAATAATAAGCATTGCGTTGATCCCAGCCGCGCACCGCACCTTCGGCAATACTTAATTTATCGCTATGCACCACGCGCTCAGGATCAAAATACTGCTTCACGCCCAAACCATCGCAAGTCGGGCAAGCCCCTTGCGGGGCATTAAACGAGAATAAACGTGGCTCTAGTTCAGGCAAGGACCAGCCGCAATGCGGGCAGGCGTAATTGGCGGAGAAGGTGAGTTCCAAACCCTCGCCTGCCTCCATCGGCGCCACAATCGCTAAGCCATCAGAGAGTTTTAACGCGGTTTCAAACGACTCTGATAAACGCAGTTGCATATCTTCACGCACTTTGAAGCGGTCAATCACTACTTCAACTGTGTGCTTTTTGCGTAGCTCTAACTTAGGGACTTCCTCTAAATCATAGACCTGCCCATCCACCCGCACCCGCAAAAAGCCTTGCAAACGCAAAGACTCAAACAGCTGCACATGCTCGCCCTTGCGCTCACGCACGACTGGCGCTAACAGCATCAAACGTGTTTCTGCTGGCATCGCTAACACTTGGTCGACCATTTGGCTGACGGTTTGAACTTGCAAATCCACATGATGAGTTGGACAGCGTGGAATTCCCGCGCGCGCAAACAGCAAGCGCAGATAATCGTGAATCTCGGTAATGGTTCCCACCGTTGAGCGTGGGTTATGCGAAGTGGTTTTCTGCTCAATCGAGATCGCGGGCGACAAGCCTTCGATATGATCAACGTCTGGCTTGTCCATCATCGACAAAAACTGGCGCGCATAGGCCGACAACGACTCGACATAGCGGCGCTGGCCTTCGGCGAAGATCGTATCAAAAGCTAAGGAGGATTTACCCGAGCCAGACAAACCAGTGATGACAATCAACTTATCACGAGGCAAATCCACATCAATATTTTTTAGGTTGTGAGTACGCGCTCCGCGCACGCGAATGTACTTGTCCATGGGGTTTGCAAGCCTAAAACCAAACAAAAAACGAATTTTAGCAGGTTTGCAAGCAGCCCGGCATTACCTGTTTAAAACTTAGTGTTTTAGTATTTTTAACCTGATGAAATTGTTTATTCCAAAATACGCAAGCAAAACTAGCGCTGCGGATGTAACTAACTAAATTAGAATAGGGCGATTGGCATGTTCATTGCCCATTTCTTCAACTTTAACAGTATAAAAAGCGTGTAAGGTCTTGCCAATTAGCTCTACGCCAATCAGTACACCTTGAGCATAATTCTCTTGTTTAAACTCAGCAATCACTTGATCACAAATAGTCTGCCAATGCTCAGGAGCGACAAACTCATGAATAGTGCGATCAGCTAAAACCTCCACTTGGCGCTCGCAGATATTCACATATAGCAGCATACCGTTATTGTATTGCGTGTCCCAAACTTTAAAGATACTGAATAAATTCAAGGCGCGTTGGCGCGTGTCTATTCGATACGCTTGATCTAAGGGCAAACTACCTTCAATGATTACCATCACTTCGCCCGGATGGCCTAGTTCAGCTGCGGCGACTGCTTGCTCAATCTGTGCAAGTTGCTCGACTGTGAAATATCGTTGGGTGCGCCAAAGCATATATAAAGCCTGTCGCCACCAGCGCTTAAAGCTTGGCACAACCGCTGTTTGTTCTGAATGACTTACCATGAACCTGAGGCGCCTCCCCCACCAAAACCACCACCGCCGCCACTATAACCCCCACCACCAGAAGATCGGCCACTACTCCAGCCACCACCGCCGGTATAAATGACTCCACCACGACCGCCGCGCCCCCCACCTCCTGAATTTGTCATACTAAACACTAAGAAGGCCAATACCAGAGCCATAACAATAGTCATGATCCAAGGCCAAGCCAGCCAAGCACCCAAAGCTAACGTGAGGCCGACTATCATCAGGGCCCCCATAAAACGCCCGAGCATTGAACGTGCAAACTGCCCGAAGACAAATAGGAAAATCCCGATGCCAAACATACTGGATAAAGGGTCTGCCTGCTCTTGATGGGCTTGCTCCTGTGCTTGTGCAGCCTGAGCTTTGGCCGCTTCAGGATCCATTTGCAGAATTTGATCAATCCGAATCACCGCTGCTTTTAAGCCAAGCGCATACTCCCCTTCGCGGAAAGCGGGCGTGAGTTCTTCGCGGATAATCCGACTGGTAATCACATCTGGCAGAATCGCCTCTAAGCCATAACCCGTTAAAATTTGCATGCGTCGATCTTGTACCGCGACAAAGATCAACAAGCCATTATCTAATTGCGCAGTACCCAGCTTCCATGTTTCAGCCATCCGCATCGCCGCATCAAAGGTAGATTCTTCATCCGTTGAAGGGACTAAGACAATAGCGATTTGCGCGCGTCCTGCCTCATGAACAGCCCGCAACTGCTTATCTAAAGCAGCTATTTCGATAGCATTGAGCGTATTGCTTTGATCAATAACAGGTGCATTTAGGCTAATTGAACCGGCTGATTTAGCTATAGTTTCGGCAAAAGCAGGCTGGATATTGAATAAGCACAAGCAGCTTAATAACCACCAAGCACAAAGTTTAAAGCTCAAGGCTCTCTGCAAACTAGGCATAAATTATTGGCCAGCAGGCTTAGGCTGGGTGAAATCCACTTTCGGTGCACGCATCACATTGGCTTCACTATCGACGGTGAACGTTTCTTTGGGTTTTAGGCCAATTATTTTAGCTGTCATATTTTCAGGAAATTGACGCACTGCCGTATTGAACGCTTGAACTTGCTCAATAAAACGATTGCGCGCCACTGCAATGCGATTTTCCGTACCTTCAAGCTGGGCACTGAGATCACGGAAGACCGTATCGGACTTTAGATTCGGATAACTCTCACTCACCACTAACAAGCGCGAGAGTGCTCCACTTAACTCACCTTGGGCAGCACTAAACTGCTTAAGCGCCTCTGGATCATTTAGAGTTTCTGGGCTGAGCTTTAAACTCCCCACGCTCGCCCGCGCATTCGTGACTTGGGTCAGCACCTCTTTTTCTTGCGCTGCATAGCCTTGTACTACGCTCACCAAATTGGGTACCAAATCTGCACGCCGCTGATATTGGTTTAAAACCTCAGCCCAGGCTGCTTTCACCGCCTCATCTTGCGCTTGCAAGTTGTTATAACCACAACCACTCAACAAACTGCTCAGCAATATCAAGACTGCTATGTACCAACTGCTACCAAACTTTGCCATGCTAATGCTCCATAATGGGAATGTATTGAGTGTAGCTGGGTATGGAAGTTGTGGAGAAGATTCTTGGTTAGGGCTAAGGACTTTCTGAACTAAAGAGTGCTGTTGAAACAATCTATCGGCGGATTCGTGCTGAAGTGGGCTTGAGCTAGTTCTTAAGCTGGCCTGCTAGTCGCTAAAATCCGCTGAATGAAACCCGCAGCTTCCGCAGCGCCTGTTGCGACGACGCGCTTTTTACTCCACTCACCACCCAATAAACTTTGCAAGTGCTCAACAAAAGCCCCTGTTTGAACCTCAGCCCACTCCACAAAAACTACTTCGCCATATTCTTGATGCCAAGCGGCTAAATAAGGTTCTTCTGGCCAATCGCCACGCTGTACACAAATGGCTGGAATCTGATTCACTACCGCCTCAGTTTGCGTGCCATAGCCGGTTTTGGTCAGGACTAAATCGCAAGACGCTAGCAAGTCGATATAACTCAAGCCAAAACGCGAAACGGGTACAAAATCATCCCGTTGTAAATACAAGCTTTGATCATCAAAAATCCAAGCTACACCAGTTAGTTTGGGCCAAGTGGCTAAGGGATAGTGCATCCCAATCCCACCTAAACCGACTAACACAAACTGCTGAAATTGACCTTGAGTGAGTGCGCGTAACTGCTCAGGCTGGGCTTTACCCTTACTTGCAATTGGCGCAATCACTTGCGTGTGGGGCAAAGTTGGCATAGGCATTGCAGGTGTCGGCTGTAGAAAACACTGCACACCTTGATAAGATTGCAGAATTTGCGCATGAATGTCTGCCGCTCCATCCAAATGCCCGCAATAAGTTTGAAATACATCGGCCCAATTTAACGAGCATAAAGCAATGGCTGGCAGTTGAAGCTTGTGTGCTGCTGCCAAACTCAAATACGGCACATTGGCAAACAACAAATCAGGCTCTAAGGCTTGCAAATCACGCGCCGCTTGCTCAACACGCTCTGCATAATTGCGATGAAACGCTTGATACCAAGCGAAAGTCTGTGGCACATCCACACGCAAAGCATCCTGCATGACCATGCCATTATCCTGCTGATAAGGAATTATCTCAAAAGGTTGGCGGATGCGTTCACGCAAGATATTGATCGGCGCTTTAGAGCGAATTGTTAAATGTAAACTCGTCCTATCCAAAGCATTTAGCACTACAGCCGTTTGCGCTAAATGACCAAAGCCATGCGCAGAAATATCGACAACTAAATGCTGCATCTTAAGGTTTAGCCAAGTTTAGATTGCGCTGCCATTGCCCTGTTTTCGCATCTAAAAACGAAACCACTGCTAAGGTTTTGGCATCATTAGTACATAAGCTAGCCAAGGCTAAGCGCTGCTGATCCGCACTAAAGTCTTCCGCTACCGTCGTTCGGCAATTAGCCAGTAACTTTAAATCTAAACTTTGTTGCTGCTTACTGACCAACTCAAAACGCTGCATACCTTGCTGGCTAGCAAACAAAAGCGCTTGATTATTTGTAGTAAAAACTGCCAAGCCAGTCGCGCCCCTTAGCATGGAAACCTCTTCGGTTTGTAAATTAATCAATTGCGGTAACAGCGCTGCATACTTGCCATCTTGGCTAAACACCACAGGCTGACTAAACGCCGTTGGAGCTGCAATCGAATAAGTCTTCACCCAAGTCTTTTTGAATAAATCATAGACCTGTAAATCGGCCTTGCCTGCGGTGGCTTGGGTGACATAGGCGACTTTACTCATGGTTGCATCTAAGCCCAAAGCCAATAAGCGGGCTTGCGGCAATGCTAGGGTCGCGAGTGGCTTGCCATTACCAGTATGAATCACATGCAGTTGCTTGGCTTTAGCGTCGTGAAATAATTGAGCTGTACCTGCAGCATTAGTAAGCGCTGTGGCAGGTTGATAGTTGCTGGTAGGCTGTGGCAAATTGGGCACAGCTAAAGTCCGTAAAGTCTTGCCTGTACGATGCACAATACTTAAGCCCGCTTGCTCCAACACGGCCACCTTAAAACCATCGGGTGTGAAGCCCATAATTAATTGAGACGGTTCAAGTTTTAACGGTACGGTCTGCTCTAAAGCGCCAGTTTGGCCATTAAAGGTATTGATGGCAGCCTGTGAGCCAGTTTGCAGCCACAAAATTTGCCCCTGCTCTTGGCTCAGCGCTAAATAAGTTTTATTGGCTGATTCTGCAGCTACTGCAGTAGTGATTCCGCTTAATAAAATAGCAATTGCTAAGTAGTTAAATTTAACTAGTTTGTGCATAAGTTCACCCTATTTTTTACTTAACGTTTACCCAGCAACTGCCGAATAAAGGCGTTTAAACCCTGAAAAACGCTCTAAGCGTATTGAATTACACACCGTTTCTTGAGCGGGCAGCGTATACTGTCCGTGTGAAATCAACAACACAAACTGGGGAGAATGTCATGGTAGAACTTGCCGCTGGGCTGCCACGTTTAGCTGAAAACTTACCCAAAGACGCGGGCTTAACCCTTAATGATAAACGCACTCTGGTCAGTCAAGCCAAACTGCTGATTGAACAGGTTTACGCGCATATTTATCTGAAAAAAGCGCTGTATGCGATTGACCCCGTACAACGCCTCACACTATTGCAATATCGCTTAGAAAACTCCAATGATTTAGTCGTGAAAAGCGAATTGGAATTCCATCGCGAACTCTTATCAATTTTTACCAGCCTGCATGATTTACATACCAATTATATCCTGCCTGCTCCCTACAATTTGCTGACGGCTATTTTGCCTTTTTTGGTCGAAGAATATTTCGATGATCAGCAGCAAGCACACTATTTAGTTACCAAAATCAGTAGTGCAGCACCCGCTTCCGATACCTTCAAAGTGGGCGTCGAACTGGTGTTATGGAATGGTCTACCCATTGTCGAAGCGATTCGCCTCAATGGTGAGCAAGGTGGCGGCAGCAATCCAGCCGCACGCTATGCGGTGGGCTTACGCTCACTGACGATTCGGCCTTTAGCGATCAATTTACCGCCCTTAGAAAGCCGTATTTATCTGCAATACAAAACCGCCGACGGCAAATTGCTAGAGACTTTTTTTGAGTGGCTAGTGATCAAACCCAGCACCGGTTTAGGTACTGATTTGGGGGCTGCTGCGCCCAGTCGAGATACCCTACTCCCGATCAAACCGAATCCTGCCGATATTTATCACGATTTTCTGATGGGTAATCAGCTAGAAGGCGAATACATTAATCAAGCGCGCAAAAAGTTATTTGTAGAAATGCGCCGCACTGAACGCAGAACCACCTCCACCCGCCGCGCAGCCGATGAAGTCAAATCCTTGCTGCCGGATATCACGGCGCGCTCAGTCACTACACCGAGTGGTAATTTTGCTTATTTGCGTCTGTTTTCCTTTATGGTGCAAGACGCGCAAGCCTTTATTGATGAAATTATCCGCCTACTTAAACTCTTACCACAGAATGGTTTGATTCTCGATGTGCGCGGCAATCCGGGGGGCTTGATTACTGCGGCGGAGCGCCTGTTGCAGATTTTCACCTCGAATATCATTGAACCCGAAAAAGCACAATTTATCAGTACACCACTGATGCGCGAATTATGTCTGCGCAATTCCCCTTCGCCGATTGCGCCCCAGATTAATCTGCAAGATTGGGTTCCCTCCCTAAAACAAGCCCCAGTGACCGGCACGCTGTATTCGACCGCCCATGCCATCACCACCGTGGAAGAAGCCAACAACATCGGCCAAGTGTACACCGGGCCAGTTGTTTTGATCACGGACGCTCATTGTTATAGCGCGACCGATATGTTTGCCGCTGGGTTTAGGGATAATAAAATCGGCAAGATTTTAGGGGCAAGTGACAATACCGGTGCAGGGGGCGCGAATGTTTGGCAGCATCTAGTTTTACGCGTTTTAGCTGAAGCGCCGGGGCGTACTGAAAATAATGTTCTCACCAAAGCCTTCACTGAATTACCGCGCATGGCTGATTTCCGAGTTTCCAGTCGGCTGATGTTGCGGGCGGGCGAACAAGCCGGTCTACCCCTAGAAGATTTCGGGGTGGAGCCTGATGAACGTCATTACATGACACAAGCCGATCTATTAGCAACCAACCAAGATCTGATTAATCGCGCTGCCAAACTGCTAGTCGTGCAATCACGCCACCAAATCAGCATCAAAACAGATACAGCAACTTGCACCTTGCAAGTGAGCACTGAAGCTATTGAGCGTGTGGATTGGTATATCAATGAACGCCCTGCTGGCTCGGCGGATGTGAGCAATAATGCAGTCACGATTCAGCTAGCTAAAGCCAGCGGACAGCGGACAGTGCGCCTAGAAGGTTTTGCTAAGGATGTGAAAGTAGCGACTACTCAGCTTAAAGTGAAATGCAGTAGTTAAACTCAGTTTGCTTTCGGGCTAGCCCACAATGATCTAGCCCGAAACTTAAAGCCTAAACAATCCGCCCGTCTTGTAAAAACACCTGCACATTATCAATCAAGCGTGCCTTCCCAAGCCAAGCCGAAGCTAAAATCACTAGGTTTTCATCGCCCTGTGCGGGGATTTGCAAATCGGTAGCGCGCCGCACTTCAAAATACTCCGGGCGGAAACCATGCTCGGCTAAATGCCCGATCATAATCTGCTGAATCGACTCGAAACCCTGTTTTGGCACTTGCTGAGCGGCGACAATTTGCTGAGCTGCTTCTTGCAAAGTTTGATGCAAATAAGGCGCTTGCTGGCGCTGTTCCGGCGTCAGATAGCCATTACGCGAACTCATCGCTAAGCCGTCGGTTTCACGCACAGCCGTCACGCCCACGATTTGCACATTGATATTCAGATCTTTCACCATTTGCCGCACCACCAGCAATTGTTGGAAGTCTTTCTCGCCAAAAATGGCAATATCCGGTTCGACTAAATTGAATAGCTTGCAAACCACCGTGGCAACCCCAGTAAAGTGACCGGGGCGCTTTTCGCCTTCGAGGATGTCACTAATCCCCGGTGCCTCGACTTTAGTACGCAGTTTGCCAGTCGGGTACATACTCTCTGGAGTCGGCGCAAACACTAAATCGGTATTCAGCTTGGCTAAATAGCCGCAGTCAGCATCCAGAGTCTTGGGATAAGCGGCTAAATCTTCAGGGCGGTCGAATTGCGCGGGATTGACGAAAATGGAGACGACCACTTTAGTGCCCATTGCTTTCGCCCGTTGTACGAGCGTTAAATGCCCACCATGTAAATTGCCCATCGTTGGGACAAAAGCGATGGTTTCACCGCTGGTACGCCAAGCACGAATTTGCGCTTGTAACTCTTCAATTTGATGCACTAATTGCATGTTAATTCCTCCAAATATTTTTTTAATAATAACTAAACAAAACAATGTACATCAGCTGGAAAGCTACCGTTTTTCACAGCGTCCACATAAGCACGAATCGCTTGCGGAATGTTGCGCCCACCTTGCATAAAATCCTGCGAAAAGCGTGGCGCACGCGGCGTAATTCCAAGCATATCGTGCAAGACGAGCACTTGACCATCGCAACTACGACCTGCACCAATCCCAATTACCGGAACGTCCACCGCTTGGGTAATAGCCGTGGCTAAGACTTCAGGCACGCATTCCAGCAGGATCATATCCGCACCGGCATCTTGCAAAGCGAGTGCATCTTCACGCATTTGCTTAGCAACCGCTTCATCGCGCCCTTGAACGCGGTAGCCACCCAGTTTATGCACCGATTGCGGCTGTAAACCCAAATGTGCACAAACCGGTACGCCGTGATGAGTGAGTTGCTTGACGGTTTCGACTTGGGGCGCACCGCCTTCGAGCTTCACCATCTGCGCATTACTTTCTTGCATTAAGCGCGCGCAATTACGCAAGGCCATTTCCGGCGAGGTATAACTCATAAAAGGTAAATCGGCTAAGACTAAAGCCGTTTGTGCTACGGCTGAAACCGCACGGGTGTGATAAATCATATCATCAACGCTGACAGGAATAGTCGTCGGATAGCCTTGTATCACCATCCCCAGCGAGTCCCCAATTAGGATCACATCGACCCCTTGCTCATCTAAGACGCGTCCAAAACTTGAGTCGTAAGCCGTGAGCATGACAATCTTTTCATTATCTTGCTTCATCTTACGTAGGGTAGTGACGGTACGACGCTTAATAATTTTAGCGCCTGAGCTATCTTTTTGATCCATTACAGGTACTCCTCCGAATTGCCGGAGGAGCAGTATAACCCGAAAAATCTGCTATTATTCAAGCTATTTTGCGCCGCACAACTAGAGGATTGCTACCGTCTGGCGTAGATAAAAATTGCTCGAAAGTTTTGCACTAGACATACTCACGAGCACATAGTCTAATTCCCGCATTGCAATCACTGAAAAAAGCTAAAAAATTATGAGCGATACCAGCCGTCCCCTGAATTTTATTGAGCGCATCATCGAAGATGATCTCGCCAATCATGTTGTTAACGCAGTAAAAACGCGCTTTCCACCCGAGCCGAATGGCTATTTACACTTAGGCCATGCCAAATCAATTTGGCTGAATTTTGGCTTAGCCCAGCGTTATGGCGGCCAATGTAATCTGCGCATGGATGACACCAATCCGGTCAAAGAAGATGAAGAATATGTCGAATCCATCCAAAAAGACGTGCAATGGTTAGGCTATCAATGGGCTGGCAAAGTGCGCTATGCCTCCGATTATTTCGATCAATTGCATGCTTGGGCGGTGTATTTAATCCAAGCAGGCAAAGCTTTCGTCTGTGATCTGAATGCTGAACAAATGCGCGCCTATCGCGGTACGTTGACTGAACCGGGCAAAAATAGCCCATTTCGTGAGCGTTCGGTCGAAGAAAACTTAGCGCTATTTGAAAAAATGCGTGCGGGCGAATTCCCCGATGGGCATTGTTCTTTGCGCGCCAAAATTGATATGAGTTCGCCGAATATCAATCTGCGTGATCCGGTTTTATATCGCATTAAACATGCTCACCATCATCAAACTGGGGATAAATGGTGCATCTATCCTTCCTACGATTATGCGCACGGCCAAAGCGACGCGATTGAAGGCATCACCCATTCGATCTGTACTTTAGAATTTGAAGCACATCGGCCTTTGTATGATTGGTGTATTGATAATTTGCCCGTACCGGCCAAGCCACATCAATATGAATTCTCACGCTTAAATGTGAATTACACCGTGACCAGCAAGCGCAAACTCAAGCAGTTGGTTGATGAAAAGCATGTGGATGGTTGGGATGACCCACGGATGCCGACGATTGCGGGGATGCGCCGCCGTGGTTTCACCCCAAAAGCCCTACGCGATTTCTGCGAAATGGCTGGTGTGACTAAGGTTGATGGCGTGGTTGACATCAGCATGCTTGAACATGCGCTACGTGAAGACCTCAATGCCCTCGCACCCCGCGCGATGTGTGTTTTACATCCGCTCAAAGTCACGCTCACCAATTATCCAGACGATAAAACCGAAACCCTGCTCGCACCGCTTCACCCCCAGCGTGAAGATTGGGGCAATCGTGAGCTACCGTTCTGCCGCGAACTCTATATTGATCAAGAGGATTTCCGCGAAACAGCCAATAAGCAATATAAACGCTTAGTGCTCGGTAAGCGGGTACGGTTGCGCAATGCCTATGTGATCGAAGCGGATGAGGTGATTAAGGATGCCGAAGGTAATATCATCGAAGTACGTGCACGGGTGATTGAAGATACGGTCGGCAAAGACCCCGCTGATGGTGTGAAAGCAAAAGGCGTGATTCATTGGGTATCCGCCCGCGATAATCTGGATTGCGAAGTGCGCTTGTACGATCGTTTATTCTCTGATCCCGCCCCAGATGCCGGTGACAAAAACTTCCTCGAATTTATGAATCCGCATAGCTTGCAAATTCTACACGGTTGCAAAGGGGAAATTGGCTTAGCACAAGCTACTGTGGAAGAGCGCTATCAATTTGAACGTGAAGGTTATTTTATTCTCGACTCAGGCTATTCCAGTGCGGGCAAGCCAGTATTTAATCGGGTGATTGGCTTGAAAGATACTTGGGGTAAGGCTGAGCAAGAGGCTTAAATTCCCCTTAGAACAGTCTGCTGATTTCATTAATTAGCAGACTGCCAGTCACTCATTACCCAAAGCCTCTCTTAACTTGCGGCTTAGCCTATACAAAGCATATACTAACTTAAATAAACTCAAGTTCGGAGCTTGCTATGCACACTATCCCCGCGAAACTCTTCAAAAATGGTCAAAGCCAAGCAGTACGCATTCCACGCATTTTTCAATTTGAAGGTATTGATGAGGTTTTGATTCGACGTGAAGGCGATGCAGTCATTATTACCCCTAAACGTAAAAGCTGGACATCCCTTGCTAACTTACCTTTAGCTGATGAGGACTTTCTACAACACCGCCCAGATTTATTTGATAGTAATCGAGTAGTCTTTTAATGCTCTACTTACTCGATACGGACACTTGTAGTTATATCATTCGGCAAAGACCGCTCAGTGTTTTAACAACGATGGAAACTCAACTTCAGGCTGGGCATGAAATTGCGATTTCCTCCATTACTTATGCGGAGTTGCTGCTAGGTGCAAAGCGTTCTAATCCCAATAAACATCTGCCATTGATTCATGAACTTTGTGAGCGCTTGCATACTATTTATGCTTGGGATGCACAAACGGCAGCTAGCTTTGCTGATTTACAAACCGAGTTACTGAATGCAGGCACACCCATTGGAACGAATGATACGCTGATTGCTGCCCATGCCTTGAGTTTAGCGGCTACACTGGTCAGTAATAATACTAAGCATTTTGGGAAAATTACCCAGTTGAAGTTGGTGAATTGGGTTAGTGCTTAGTGATATTGCAGTTCATTCGAGCGCTTGAATATCTGCGTTCACTTGTGCTAACCGAGTTTGTGTATCTTTAATATCACGCTCCAGCTTCATTTGGCGGCGCGGATCATCCGCATAGAGATGTTCATCCTGCTGACGAGACAATAATTCAACTAGGGTTTGCTGGCGCTTGAGTAATAAGGCGAATTGTTGCTGTTGAAATGCGCTTAAGCCGTGTGTAACACCGGCTTGATTTTGTAACGCAGGCCAAGCTTGAATCAGGCGATCAGCAGGAATCATATAGGTTTTTAGATTGCCTCGCTTTGCCACTAACATCCCCGTAATCGCCTTGGTGTGCGTATCCCACACGGGCGCACCGCTTAAACCATTTAAAGTTTCGTTGCTAACATTTTCTACTTGTAATTGAATCCGCCCATCCCCGACCATCCCCGCACATTGCCCACGAAACCAAGTTCCCATCGCAGTATTAAAGCCAAGCATGCGAAAGCTTCGCCCGTGATAAGCACTCACGGCTAAGGGCATTAAGTTTGGGCTAGGCAGCAGGGTTGGGTTGATTTCCAAGATGCTAACATCTTCTAAACTCTGAATATCAGGGTTTTCCACTACGGGGAAACTGGCCACCACGTGTGCCTCGACCTGCGGCCATTGTGGATTAAGGGGTAAGTCCACCTGCAACTGGGTTGCTAGTGGAATACGGTCGGTGATGCTTAAGGCTGAGTTTAATACATGAGTACAGGTGACCAAATAACGCCCCAGCACAAAACCGGTTCCCACCACTCGCTGACGGTCAGGGCTGACAAAACGAGCAATAGCAGGTTCTAAGCCCTCACTCATGGCGCTTCCATTTTAAAATGACTTTAAAAGTCGCTTCACTATCCGCCGAGGCTAAAATCACGCCCGCTTTCGCAGAAAATTTAAAACCCACTTCCACCGTCGCCTCTTCCGGTTGGAGTTTTTTCATCAGATTCGTGACCGCCAATAATGCGGGTTCTGCTTTATTCACTGCTTCCTCAAACTTCTGCCCGGCTGCTTCCGTGCCTTCGCTACTAATTCTGGCCGTTGTTTCTTCCGAGGTTTGAGTTTCTACGAGAATTGTCGTGCCATTCTCTAGGGGGTATTCGATTAAATGGGTGCTCATGGTTGCTCTTCGCATCAAAGTAAATTAAAAAGTGGCAGAGTTTTCGTTATGCACTACCAACCCTGCTCACAGCATCCTTGCCAATCTATTCAGCCGCAGCATCCTTACCGAGCTAGGAAACAAGGTCATGGACACCTAGATGCACACTTCAACTGACCGTAGGCAGAAAAACGCTGGCATTTAAGGCTGATCAGCCCTAGGCGGACTGGCGGGGAATGCGGAGAACACGAAAACCTATATTATCGTTTCGGTTGTTTGTGTTGTTCCTGTTACGCGCGGAAGAACGAACCCAATCGGTATTGTTGTTCCACGAGCCGCCGCGAATGACACGACGCACACCTTGCCTTATTCCCGGCTGAAGACTGTAGTATCAAAAATAGATTGTCGCAATTGAAAAGTATCTGCTTGTTTTGCATGGCCTATCCAGCTTTGAACACTAGGGTCAAAATCCCCCCATTCCATTTCCCCATGACGATAAGCTTCTGAAAACTTACGCAATCGCTGCCTAAAACGATAGCCATTGTCATTCCTCAGTTTGCGATAGTCGGGGAAAACCTGATAGCCCAAAACATCTACACCTTGACGAGTCTGAAAAATATTAGCCTTCCTTGGATGAAGCGTTAATCGAACGTCTACTAGCTTCTCAGTAATGGCTTGTTGCCAATCATGCAATTGTTGCTTATCGCGTGACAGCAAAATGAGATCATCCACATACCGGATATAACAGCGCACTTGTAAGACTTCCTTGATGAAATGATCAAGATCATCCAGATAAAGATTGGCGAGAAACTGGCTAGTCAAATTACCAATTGGTAAGCCCTTTTTGCGCTCTGCTGGAGTGAATAAATCGTCCCCCGAAAAATACAGAGGATACTCACGCGGAAAGTCTGGTGCATGATCGATAATCGTCCCAAACAACCACAGCACTGATTTATCTTTGATACGTTCCGCTAATTGCTGCTTGAGAATAGCGTGGTCAATACTGGGAAAATAACGCGAAACATCCAACTTCAGCGCATACGCATGGTTTTTTGCCCATTCTTGATAACGCTTCACAGCTAAATGTACACCATGCCCTTGGCGGCAAGCGTAAGTATCAGCAATGAATCGTTTATCTAACAAGGGTTCAAGCACATTCATTAATGCATGATGGACAACCCTATCACGAAAGGGAGCAGCGGAAATCAGGCGGGGTTTACGTTCATAAATGGTGAAAAGACGGTATGGACTAGGTTGCCAAGTTTGGTGGCGCAATCTAGCTTGTATCCTAATCAGTTCCTTATCCATTTGTAGCCCAAAACGCGCAACCTCTTCACGGCTACGCTTGCCCTTACGTGCTTTGTGATACGCCAATAATAAATTATCAAACGAAGTCATTTCCTCCCATAAGTGATTAAGCCGCCTCATGTCCTGCCTTTATCCAACCACCGATTTGCTTTCCCAAGCTAAACATCAGCTTACAACCATGCTCATAGCTGCTGACTGATACTGCTCTAAAATCAAAGCAGAGCTGCCAAAGGTGACGACAAACCTCCAAATCACGGTTAGCCTGCTGTAAAAGTGGGCGCTTATTTGCGGTATAGGCGGCCGACACTAAGGACTCTAATACGGTCAGAATACGGTTTTCGAGCTTTTCACCCAGCGTATAGCGACGGTTTTTGGGTAGCTTATCTAAATGCGGGATCATCCATAACAATAAATCCCTGCAATCTTGAATTGCTTTAGGCGTTGAGGGGGCATCCGGTTTTTTCTGCATAGCCGCATTTCCAAAAATCAACCGCGCTTCGCGCGGTAAGAGCCTCATTGCTCTAAACTCTTTTTATCTGGAGTCTGGTGAGGCACAAAAAATAAAAGGTTAAAGTATTATTTGTCCTGGCGGGGAATGCGGAGAACACGAAAACCTATATTACCGTAGCGGTAGCCTGTGTAGAACCTGCCACGCGCGGAAGAACGAACCCAATCGGTAGGGCCGCTCCACGAGCCGCCGCGAATGACACGACGATTGGAAGCTTCATCTGTAGCACACTGCTGAGCGGCAGTACCCAATTCAGGTTGCCATTCAGAACAAGTCCACTCCCAAACATTGCCTGCCGTATCGTACAAACCCCATGGATTCGCCACAAAGCTTCCTACTGGAGCCACCAGTAAATTGTCCCATACACTACCACAACCATCACAATTAGCTTTATTTAAACCCGCTCCCTGATCCCCCCACCAATAAGGTGTCGTGCTACCCGCTCGTGCTGCATACTCCCACTCCACTTCTGTGGGTAGGCGATAGGTCTGCTCAGTTTGTTGGCTTAGCCATTGGGTATAAGCTAACGCCTCACTCCAAGATACTTGCGTAACCGCACGCTGCCCACGCCCATTGTCACGGGTTGCACCCGTGGGGTAAATAATATCCTGTTTGCCTTCGCCCCGCTGCTGCCATACATAATAATCGTATTGCTCATAAGTCACCTCATACTGCCCCATCTCAAAGGCAGATGAAATTGTGGCCGCTATCGGCGGATAACCAAAGTTTTGCAGATTATAACTACCTTGTTCTTGTAAAAACTTATTTGCCATTTCGCCAAACGCTTGATCCAGCTCACCCACCTGAATATCAGTGGCAGACGCAGGTATGGAGACAGTTTTAGGATAAGGTTTGGGCAATAAATCCCAGTGCATCAGGCGAAACTTTTGCTCTTGAAACAAATAATCGGCTGGAAAATTATTCCGATAAATCCACAAGAATGAATCGATCAGTAGTCCAATAATAACAGCCAGCACCACGATAATGCTGCCTACTAACCAACGTTGGCGCTTTTGGCGTTGCGCTTTCCAGCGGTTATTCCATTGCTCAATGCTGTCGGCAAACATGTCGTGATACAGCTCATACCACACGACCCCATTGCGAGTTTGGTCACGCAAAATATTCATGTCGCGTTTGGCGAGCTTGGCCAGCACTTTATCCAACTTGAGCGGTTTAACCCGCAAAATCCGCGCTAACACATCCACCGGATACGCCATTTTCAGGCCACGTTGCGCAGCGAGATAATCAAAGGCTTGGGAGGCTAATTGCTTGTCAGCATGGGTAAGGTGGTTTAAGGCATCATCCAAGAAATAGCGCAAAATACCCTCCACTCCACCCGCTTGTTCATAACTGGCAAGGCGCAAAGTGGTTTCTTGGGCGGGTTTGAGTCGCCACAAATACGCACACACGATTTGCAAATACGGCGGGTCAACACTATCCACGCTATCGGTACTGATAACGTGTGGCAGGCTGAGTTGTTCGCGCTTGCGGTCTTGTAAATCTTGTAACAAGCGTTCTAATAACGCAGGTTCGTAATCACAGCCCAGTTGATGTACCGGGTCAAGAATGGCTTGTCTCGCCGCTTGGCGCGTGAGCTTTTCTAGGCGGTAGTAGTTTTCAAACAATAAATTCGGTAAGCCGGGTTTAAACGCATTGAGTTCCATCGCAAAATCTTCACGCATGGAAATCACCACACTTACCGGTAGCGCAGTATCATTGATAGCAGCTGTGATTTGGTCAATAAAGGCTTGAAAACTAACGCCGTGGCGTTGATAACGGAAAAACTCTTCAAACTGATCCAGAATCAATACCAAAGGCGCACGCCGTACTAATAAACTGCCCAGTTCCAATGCTGCTACGAGAGAATCATTATCGGGGGTCAGTTGTTCATGCGCTTGTTCCGTTTGCAAGGTTGTTAAAACACTAGCTCGTACCCGTTCAATCGGCTCACTCACCCAGTCGGTATTGCAAACAACCGTAAGGTTTTCACCACTAGCAGCTTTTAGCTGCGGAATCACCGCCGCTTGCAATAAAGAACTTTTCCCCACGCCGCTGGCAGCGAATAACAGGGTTAAGCGATTCCCTAAAATCTTATCCACCAAAATGGCTTTGTCGGTATTGCGCCCAAAGAATTTACTGTGTTCATCCTCTCGATACGGGCGTAAACCAGGGTAAGGCGCAGTTGCACGACTCATGCGAGTGCTCCTTGTTGCAGGTATTGCTCCAGTTCGGGCAAATTCATCGCGTATTGCGTGACATTACTACGTTGCCAAAAGGCTTCTTCTAACGGCTCTAAACCCGTCGCGGCAAGGCGATAACACGGCTCGTTAGCAAAACCACGGCGTTTTAAAACGGCTGAAGCTAATAAACGGTCTTCCCAATGGCGGGGGTGATAGCCTACAAACAAAAACCCTTTATCGGTAAATTCATTGGCTAAATAATCTGGCATAAGCTTATCGGCGTGACGCGCAAAATTAAAATAGTCGTTCTCGCTTAAAGCCAAGGTATCGGTACGCACGGTTTGCCTATTAATAACCCGACAACTGCCTTTAATTTTATAAATCACCGAATAATGCCCCAAGTCTAAGCCCGAAATAGCCTCTTTCGGATAAATGCCCACTTGCGCATTATCATCGGAAAAACTGACCACCACATGACCAGCACTGGCTTGCCCCTGTTGAATAACTGAAGTTAGGGATACAAAAGGTTTAGCCGCTGCAATAAAGGCTTGTTCCAGTAAATCATCATAAGCCGCTGACACCAAAATCAAACGCGCAGAAACAGCGGCTAACTGCTGATACAAGCCCACCTGTTGCGCATCTTGCGGCAAAATAGCTTGTAAGTCCTGCAATAGGCGCGCAACCCCTAAATCCAGCTTCATGCGGTAATATTCCGCCACTGCCGATAAACTGGGCTGAGATAGTGGCGCGTAATTGACTTGCGTTGCTAATTGCGCGGCAAACACTGCTTCTTGCGCATGATTGCCAGCAACCCCCGAACCCAAAAACAACACCATTGACCCGGTGCGAATACGTTGAGCAATACCTTGTTTTTCCACGTGTGCAAAAGACTGCCCCTGTACTGCTGGATTTTGTTGGAAATCCTGCCATGCTTCTAAAAAATCATCGACCTCCATTGCACCGTTGAACAATAAGTCGAGGTATCCCATTAATTGTGCGGCACGCCGCCCCATTTCAGTTTGCAGGGCTTGTTTGACCGCTATCCTCACGGCTTTGAAACGTGAGTCTTTTACTGCAAACAAACGCGCATTATAGTCGTCCACTTTGGCTGCCTGTTGTTGCAAGATTTGCAGTTCATGCATTTCCCGCTGTAACTCTAGGTGTTGTGGCTGATCTTGCAGTAGGCATTGTGCCAAGGCGATCGCTGACTCATACGCCACTTTAGCCTTGCGTTCGCGCACAATAGCTAAACCGTGATGGCACAAATCAGTAGTTGCTTGCTCCAGTTTTTGTTCGCTGTCTGCGATTGTTTGTTCAAGTTTAAGCTGGCGTTTGGGATCATCCTCCAAGTCACGCTGCTCTTTAGAGCGCGATAGCAAAACTAATAATTGACGGCGACGTTCTTCAATCGCCTTTAAGTGCGCTGGATATAAATCAATAGACATAGCGGGCAAGCCTTGGGGTAATCAGCTTACAGCGTTCTATAACAATTTATTCATGTCTGCAAGTTTAAGAACCACCTCCCCTAAACAAGGGAGACCGCTTCCGCTTTCTTTTCACATTTAGCGCATTTTTCCCACACTTTCAGCGCGTATCTTTACCCTTGTCGAAACAAGAAAACTTTAATCAAATTTGAAAGGGAACCATCATGAAACTGAAAACATTATTCTCCAGCTTATTAATTGCGGGCGCAGTTTTAGGCTCTTCTGCTGCCATGGCTGCCCCCAGTCATCATGCTTCAATGAATACTGTTAATATCGGTGCTTTAGATGCACGGATTGATAGCGGTGTGGCGACCGGCAAGCTAACTCGTGGCGAAGAACGTGTATTACGTTCTGAATTAAAAAGCCTGCGTTATTCTTTGAAAATGGCGCTAAAAGATCACCGTTTGAGCAATAAAGAACGCAATTCTTTGGAGCGTAAAGAAAGCCAATTGAAGCGCAATATCTACAAATTGAGCAATAACCGTGTTATGGCACGTGGCTCTTATCATGACCGTGACCATGATCGCAACTATGAGCGTAATGATGATCGCCGCAATGATTCACACAGCAGCTACAACAATGACCAGCATGACAATAAACCCTTTGTAAGCATTAGCGCTGCTCCAAATGGCGCAATCGGACATATTAAGTAATTAAGTAATAAACAGACCACTAAGGGTTGTGTTTGAGGGGCTAGGGCCGGTTCAGCAATGGACTGGCCCTTTTAGTTGTTAAGCGCGGGCGATTAATTTCCGCTCTCTGGAAAAATAAGCAGCTGCTAAAGCAAAGATCAAAGATAATCCTACTGCCCAACGTACCACTTCCATCAAATCCGCATAATGATCTGGCGTGATTTTGCTCTGCCCAATCATCAACGACATTAAGAGCGTAATGACCGCCGTACCCAACATTTGCCCAAGCAAGCGCGATAGATTTAATAAAGCAGACGACATACCTAAACGTTCAGGGGGTACGGAGCCGAGAACACTGTTCGTATTCGGGGTGGAAAACATGCCAAAGCCAATCCCAAAGGCCACTAAGCAAATCAGAATAATCCAGATCGGCGTTGCTGGCCCAACCGTAACGACCAATAAAGTCAAACCGGCCACCATCGACAAACACCCTAATGTGGCCAATAAACGCGGGCGATAACGATCCGATAAACGCCCAGCTAAAGGGGCTAATACAGTCATGACAATCGCTTGAACCATCAATACTTGCCCCGCCTCAGTCGGTGGCATACCTCGGTTGTATTGCAGGTACAAACTTAATAAAAATATTAAGCCGTAATTACTCGCATACACCATAATCGAGGCGGCTAAAGCACGCGAAAAAGGCTTATTACCTAACACTAAATTTAAACGCACCAAAGGACTCTGAGCGGTATAGCAATGACGAATAAAGATCACGATGAAGGCCAAGCCTATCACTAGCCAAAGCCCGCCTTGCCAATCAGGCAGAATACTTAAACCTACAAAACTACCGATCATACCGATAGCCATGTAGAGCGTGCCAACTAGATCTAAACGCTCTGCTTGGGCGCTACGCCATTCGCCTTTCATGGTAACCGCTGAAACCACCAACACGATCAGCACTAAAGGTAAAGGGAACCAGAACACAGCCTGCCAACCGAAATGCTCTGTAACCCAACCACCTAATAACGGCCCACAGGTCAAACCTAAATAAATCGAAGACACTAACCAACCTAAAGCAGCACCACGCCCTTGTTGGAAAACACTGGTGATAATCGCCATGCCTGTCGTGAAAAACATAGCACTACTAATGCCTTGAATCACACGGCTAAACAGCAGCATTTCAATGTTTTGTGCAAAACCCGCAATCAAACTGCCGATACTGAAAATCAGGCCGCCGATTAAAAAAATACGCTTGCGCCCGTACTGATCTGCCAAACGCCCAGAAGGCAACATCATCAATAAATTACTTAATAAGAAAGCCGCTGGAATCCAGCTCGCATACACAGCACTGACATGCAAATCTTCAGAAATTGCGGGCACTGCGACAAAGGAACCTGACAAAGACACAGGCGTTAAAAAGCTACTGATGCAAACCACTACTAACACGGCATAACGCGCAGCAGGATTATCTTGGTAGTAGCGCTCGGTTTGTTGACTATCCAAAATACCAACCCATCAAAGAAACAGTAAATAAATAGGATAGCATGAGCGCAAAAAGCCTATGGTTTATAGGCTTAGGCTTGAGTCAAAATGAATGACTTTGCTGCACCACAGGGAGCTCTTGCGCAATTTTACTAAGCACGTAATTAGCACCCTCTACACTCAAATGCCCTTGATCAATATACATCAGTAAACCGTTATCCCGCTCCATTTGGCATCTACCTGTTGGGCAAATCACAGTGGTGAGATCCACAAATTTCACTAAACTCGAACTGCTTGCTATTTCTTCAAGCGCTGCTACTTTCTGCAAATGCCGACTGCTCACTGAAAAATCACACGTATTAGCTTGCTGATCAGCTAACCAAGTTAAGGCATGCTTTTTAGCCAGACATTTGCCGACATTAAAAGGAGCATCGGGTGTTGGGCCAATTAATACAACAGCCCGCCCCTGCTGACTTAAATCCTTTAAAATGCCAATGAGTGATGAGCGATAATCTTTATCCAAAACACCATTAAATGGGGAGGACATCACCACCAATTGAGTCTCTTTTAGGTTTTTGATGGTTTGGATTGCCTGCTGATAAAACTTGGAGCAAAGCCCTATTTCCCGACCCGGTTGATTCTCAATAAAAGCTATTTCACAACCTTCCTGAGTGAGTTGCAGGACACCCTCTTTTGAGTATTTTTGCGGAAGACTACTCACAAGATGCATCATATAGCTATTCCCTAAAGCGATGACCTTGGGTGCTTTAGAGGACGCACAGCTGTCATTATATTGATAGTTGCCATTGCACTGCATACCAAAACCAGAGTTTTGAGCAAGCTTTTGAAAGGTTAGGTTTCTATTCTCGAAGCCATTATTAATATGTCCTAAGAAACCCAAGGCCATTAAAGCAATACAGATAGGAGCCAAAGAAACTACTAGCTTCCTTACAGAAACCAATTGCCTACTTCTAAAGTATCGCTCAATCCCAAACCAAGTCAAATAAGCGAATAGAAATATTAAAGGCGTAAGTAAAAATAGCTTTTCAAAAGCATTAAACTCACCCAATAACTCTACACCATAGACTAATAAGGGTTGATGCCATAGATAAATACTGTAAGACAATAAGCCAGTACCAACCAATAATTTAGTGCTAAGCAGAGAATGGATGAAACTACCTTGAGCTGCAAAGAGGATAATGAGTACAGTTCCTAAAATGGGTAGGAGAGTGTATAAGCTTGGCGTTGGCGTTTGGTTATTAAACATAAAAATAGCCAATAAAACCAGCAAGGCACCCAATAAAGCCGCCAAGCCCCCTAAGCTACTATACTTTAACGGCCTAGACTGTAAGTAGAAAGCGCAGAATGCACCTGCAAGAATCTCCCATAATCTTGCAGGAAGCAGGTAAAAAGCAGCGATTGGCTGCTGCTCTACCTGCCAAGCAGCCCAGCTAAGACTAGCTAGCAAGGTAAAGATTAAAACTGCTAGCAAAGTTTTTTTGAATTTCCATAATGATACTATTAACAAAGGAAATAAAATATAATATTGCTCTTCAACCGCCAAACTCCAAGTATGTAACAATGGATTTTCTTCTGGAGCTAATTGAAAATAATCCTGATTTTGCAAAAACAAAAGGATATTTGAAGAAAATAGCAAGCTTGCTACCATATACTGTGCAATCGACTTATGCTCAACCGCGAGGGAATAAAACCAAGAAAATGCATAAACAGTAATTAATACGACTAATAATGCAGGCAAAATACGCCTGACCCGCCTTTCATAGAATACTAATAAGCTAAACCGTTCTTGCTTAATATCTTCAATAATTAGAGTCGTGATTAAATAACCGCTAATAACAAAAAATATATCAACACCTACAAAGCCGCCTTGAAAAGGATCAAGCTTCATATGAAAAAAAATTACCGATAGCACCGCAATCGCACGCAGGCCATCAATTTCAGCACGATATTTCAATAGCTTGCTCTCACCTGGTTGTGTTTTATTTTTTAAAAGAATGAATAGAAAATAGATTTGAGCCTAACTTTAGGCTGATTAAAACAAAAACCTAGGCCGATTTTCGGACTAAGGTTTAAGACAATCGAAAAATCACTTTTTTTGACAGCATAGAAAGCGCTATATCCTTATTGTTTGCACAGTTTTTAGCGCATTTACTACTCAATTGCAGCCTAGACTTGTACATCAAGAACACCGTTTGTGCGTTATACCTTTTACCCAACCACAAACCCAGGAGTACTTAAATGAAAAAACTACTATCCCTTGCTATTGTCAGTGCCAGTTTGCTGCTAGGTAGCACGGGTGCTATGGCGTCACAATGTGGAGTGGGTTATTCGAGCTATCAACGCCCTGCCCCTCAACCTGCTGTCAGTTACCACCCAAATCGGCGAGTGGTGAATCACTCTCGTAACCAATGTGGGCGTGACACCGCTCATGTGCAGCGCAACTGTGGTAACCGTAATTATCAACGGAACTACCAACGTATTCGCGCTACCCACCCTCAGCGCCCGATGCATCATACTCAGAATCAACACCGTTAACTGATGGTTAGTTAACGAATACACAGTCTCTTTCTGCATTTTGGGCAGTCTTCGGATTGCCTTTTTTTATCCACTGTTGAACAGCTTATCTGTTATCCCTTGCTTTCATACGACCAGCCAATAGCATACCAATCAGCTTAGCCTATACTTAGCTAGCAAGCGCTCTAACTAACGATTCAGCGAGGGGGTCAGAAATGAATACGCGTATCCTATTCAGTACTATCGTGCTGCTAGGCCTAACCGGCAATACGGTGCAGGCTGCGGATAAAACTATTTTAGTGCTCGATGCTTCTGGCAGTATGTGGGAGCAGATTGAAGGTAAGCCCAAAATCGAAATCGCCCGCGCAGCACTCAAATCCATGCTTGCCGAGTGGCCGAAAGGACAAGAAGTTGGCTTAGTCGCTTATGGCCATCGCAGCAAAGGGGATTGCAAGGATATTGAAACCCTGCTGCCGGTTGGTGCTTTAGATGCCGAAAAAATGGGGAAAATAGTCGATGGGCTCATCCCTAAAGGCAAGACACCACTCTCTGCCGCTGTTAAACAAGCTGCTGAAGCCCTTAAATATACTGAAGAAAAAGCCACCGTTATTCTCCTCAGCGATGGCAAAGAAACTTGTGATAGGGATCCTTGCGCCTTGGGTACAGAATTAGAGAAAGCTGGCGTAAATTTTACGGCGCATGTGATTGGGTTTGATGTCGCTAAAGTAGAGGATCAAGCGGGCTTAAAATGCTTGGCCGAAAATACCGGCGGTAAATTCATTGCTGCTGCCAATGCTAATGAGCTGAATAAAGCGTTAGTAGAAACGGCACAACTGCCTGTAGTGGAGGCTGCTACACCAGAACCAGAACCTGAGCCACCTAAACCCGAACCAGCTCCAATCCCTAGTGCGCAAATCACTGCACCCAGTAGTGCTGAAAAGGGTACTTTAATTAAAGTTGAGCACCAGGCTGAAAAACCTGACCTCGGCGGTCATCTCTACATTGATGCCGAAGGCAAAGATCAAAGCATCACTTATGGCTATGTGCGTTCTGATGGCGATACCTATAAACCGACCGAGTTACGCTTACCTGCTACAGTCGGTGCTTATAAGCTGCGCTGGAAAGATGAGCAGGGGCAGTTACTTGCTGAAGCACCTATTACCGTGACTGAAGCGACTTTTGCTCTCAAGGTGCCTGAATCTGCACCCAAAGGTACTTTGTTAAAAATTGGCCTAACTGCCCCTGCTAGTCTTGAAGGTCATGTGCACATTTTTGCTAAAGGCAAAGAGCAAAGCATTACTTATGGCTATGTCCGCCCTAATCCGCAAGGTGGCTATTTAGATGCTGAACTACAGTTGCCTGTGGAGCCTGGTGATTATGCAGTCAAATGGCTATCTGATCGTAATGAACTGTTAGCTGAGGCGCCTATTCAAGTTATTGATAGTGAAATTAAATTAGAACTAGCTGCCTCTGCGCCTAAAGGGACTTTATTAAAAGTAGGTTTAAATGCTCCTGATGGTTTAGCGGGGCATGTGCATATTTTTGCTAAAGGCAAAGAGCAAAGTATTACCTACGGCTATGTCCGCGAAAATCCAGTGAAAGGCTATGAACCTGCTGAATTTAGCCTGCCCGCTACTCCTGGTAATTATGAAGTCAAATGGGTTTCTGATCGCAAGGAAGTTTTAGCTGAAGCCCCCATTCAAGTCACCGATGCGGACATCAGCCTCTCAGCACCTCCGCAAGTGCAAAAATCCACTGAGATTCAAATTGCACTGCAAGGCCCTGAGGGTTTAACAGGTTATGTACATTTATTTGCTAAAGGTAAAGAGCAAAGTATCACCTATGGCTATGTACGAGCCAGTAGTACACAAGGTTATGAGCCAGCCACTTTAACCGTGCCTGATCAATTGGGTGAGTACACTTTGCGTTGGCTGACCGAGCGCAAGGAGATACTGGCTGAAGCTCCCATTAGCGTGGTGGAGAAAATTAGCGAGTAACTTGCCGCTAAATTGCATTGCTAGCTTCCGTTTGGCATGATCGAAGGCCGGTGAGCTAATAACTTATCGGCCTTTCTAAGCCGCTATGGGATGTATATGGATTTAGCTGAAATTCGTGCTTTCATTGCACAAGAATTCCCTCAAACCACGATTGTGGTTGAAGCAGTCGACCATAAAATGGCACGGGTACGCCAACCCGTTGATGCCAGTCACTTACGCCCCGGTGGTACTGTTTCAGGCCCTACCCAAATGCTGGTTGCCGATATTGCTATTTATATTGCCATCTTGCATGAACTAGGCTCAGTGGCTTTAGCCGTGACTACCAATATAAACCTTAACTTTCTGAATAAGCCTGCTGCTAATACCGATATTGTTGGCGAGTGCAAACTACTCAAATTAGGTAAGCGTTTAGTAGTGGGTGAAGTTTATATTTATTCAGTGGGTTCTGATGAGCCGGTTGCCCATGCCGTCGGTACCTATTCGATTCCTCCCGGAGCAGCCTCATGAGTCAATATGCGTATAACCCTAATTTTGCAGTTAATGCTACGCGCATGATTGATCTACGTAGCGATACCGTCACGCAACCAACCGCTGCGATGAAACAAGCGATGGTCGATGCGCCTTTAGGGGATGATGTGTATGAAGAAGATCCTACCGTCAAAGCCCTAGAACAACGCTTGGCTAATATGCTAAATAAAGAAGCTGCTCTATTCTTTCCAAGCGGTACTCAAAGCAATTTAGCCGCCCTACTCTGTCATTGCCAACGCGGTGAAGAAGTGATTGTTGGCGAGAAATACCATACCTTCTTGCATGAAGCGCGTGGAGCTTCTGTACTCGGTGGTATTGCTATGCACCCCCTGCCAACCAATCACCTAGGGCGTATTGAAGTCGCCGATATGCTGGCAGCGATTAAGCCTGACGATATTCATGACCCCATTAGCAAGTTATTAGCCTTAGAAAATACCGTCTCTGGCTGCGTTCAAGATCAAGTTCATCTCACTGCCCTAGCAGATGCCGCACATGCAAAGGGACTCCGTGTACATTTGGACGGCGCACGCTTTTTTAATGCGGTTGTAAAGCAACAAAAATCAGCCGCCGAACTCGCTGCACCGATGGATTCAGTCTCGATTTGTTTATCCAAAGGTTTAGGCACACCCGCAGGCTCCGTTTTAGTCGGCTCAGAAAAACTGATTCGTTATGCGAAGCGTCAACGCAAAATTCTAGGGGGTGGTATGCGCCAAAGCGGTATGTTAGCAGCGGCTGGGATTTATGCTTTAGATTATAATATTGAGCGCTTAGCACAAGATCACCAGCATACTCGCAGGATCGCTGAGGCTTTGGCTAGCTTACCTAATTTGGAAGTAGACCAAGCTCGTTTACAAACCAATATGTTTTTTATTAAGCCTCGCCCTGAAGATCATGCACCCTTACAGCAATTTATGGCCGAAAATGGAGTGCGCATTGGTTGGCAACAACCTTGGATGCGTTGTGTACTGCATTTGGGTGTATCTACAGAAGATGTAGAACAGATTATTGAATTGTTTAAGCGCTATTATCAATCCTGAAGCTTACTCTAGTTAAGCAATTTCACTAGCATGTCTAAATGGGCGTGCTAACTCCTGTACTTCAACAGTTAAACCTTCTGATTCGTTGTGGTCTGCATTTTTGGGCACTAACAAAGCCTGTTCAACTTCGCCTTCGGCCATCACTTGCCATTCGAGGGATAATTACGTACACAATCGAAAAATATCCTTCTATCCCTGCTATTCATCCTCTAAATAAAAGCCTCTCTACACTCATAAACCAGTTGTTCAATACCTTCATTAAACTCTGCTGGATCTGACATATTCACAAAGCGCTTATAACGTAGACGTAAAGAAAGCTGCTGCATATCACAGTCACGATATAAAACCCCAATTAAACGCTTATTTTTACTGGCTACTTGGCTAGCTTCCGTCTCTAAATGCTGAGCCATTAAATTCTCTAACTCAGTAAAACCGCTATTTTCATAATCAGGCGTGAAAATCGCTACGGTATAGCGGCTCTTTTCGACGGCTGCTTGCATGGAGTTAATAATCGGCTCACCGGCACGAAAACACTTATAATCACCATCGAAACAAACGCTTAATCCAGCCTCCTTTAAAGCAGGAACTAAAGTCTTTTTGACCCACTGCTGATCGGGGTCAATATGCCGATAACTTAAAAACAGATCGTATTTATAATCATCCTCTGGAGTTTTAGGTGGTGCTGCTACCGGTAGATTAGCAACCAAAGCTACTGGAAAATTCTCCTCCACTTCAGCTTTAATGAGTGGATTTTGATTAGGCTGTTCCGCAGTTACCTTGGGTTGAAGATAACTAAATAGATCAAAGATGCGCACATATTGACCAGTTACTAAAGCTTTACCCTGCAAACCCTCTACTAGATGTTTAGTAAACAAACTGTTTTTATCGCCTTGATAAACATAAGAGACTTCATTAGGTCGGGAAGAAGCAATAATGACACGCCCCCAACCTTTAGACAAAACCTTATAATATTCATCCGGCAAACCTGCTTTTATTTCAGTACCATAAGGACTTTTAGGCTCACCAATGCCACCTGAATGACAGCAGTCAAAAATAACTAAAACCCTTCTTGATCTTAATTGACGCAAAGCCTCACTAAATTCTTTGCCTGAAATAGCAGTATCTGCCAACTCTTCATCTGAGCTATAGCGTACATCGACCGGCAAAAGATAAGCTCCGGCCTGATCGCCAGCAAGAATCTGCGCACCATGACCGGAGAAATAAATTAAGACGGTGCTATCTATTAAGCAATTGTTTGCTAATTTAGCTAAAGCCGCCCGAATAGCAGAACCGGTTGCCTCAGCATCCGTCAAATACTGGACATTAGCCGAGTCATATAACCCTAAACTGCCATTAGCGATTAAAGTATGAATGCTATTAGCATCATTGGTGACACTAGTGGATAGGGGTTTGATATGTTGGTAGGCGGCGATGCCGATGATGAGGGTGTAATTTTTTCCACTCACGTTGCCCTCTCTATTTTATCATATAATGACTTAATATGATCTGCAGTTGATATTGCGAAATTTGCCTCACTAAATTTATTCATAGCTTTCAAAATATCACCTTGAAAACGCAAACTATTTTCAAGTATTTTAACATCCTCTAGTTCAATCACACTTAGGGCAGTTGATATATTTCTAGAAATCTCTAAGGAAAATCTTAAATTTCCAGTCTCTCTAAGCATTTGAGCAATCAATTGCTTTTCTCGAATATTTAATAGGTTATTAATAGCATATATTCTTATTTCTTTGTTATTATGTGCAACTATTCCTCTGAACCCTGAACAGTTTCCCTGTTCACACTCGGCCAAAGCAGCCTCATATTTCTTTTTCATATCTTGACACTTAAAGCCATTACACTCAGCAACTAAGGCCAAGGCAACATCACCTTTACACTTCTTAAAACCTTTCTTACAGATACCCATTATATTCCTCTCCAAAATCCTTTATTTAAAACAAATATCTTTTTTAAGCTCTAATTGCTGCCTCCTATATTTAGCATAAGGCAAAATCCCTTCTGGCAACCCATAATAATCTTTTAATACATCACAATAATTCATCCTTTTTTCTTTATAAATCATATATAAATAGTAGTAAACCTCTTCTTGATAAATAGAGTTTTTATTATTCAATGATTTAAAATCGGCTAAAGCTTTATCCATATCTTTTAATTCAAAAAATATTGTACCTCTGTTTTTTTTAAAAGCATAACAGTCATCATCAATATTACTTTTACAATCAGCATATAGCAGAGCGTTTTCTATATATTTCAATGCTTTTTTTAGATCATCATTAAACCCACGATCTCTATAAAATAAGGCCATTTGGTTATTAGTTACTGGATTTTTCTCATCGACTGCCAAAGATTTCTTTAGATTCTCTTCAGCACAATCATATCTACTTAAATAACGACAAGCTGTAGCCAAAGTATTTAAATACTCAGCTTGTGAATCAAGCTCTACAGCTTCTAATGCATAATCATATCCTGCTAAGAACATTGCCTCATCATTTAAATAAATAATTGCCAACTGGTTTTTAAAAGAGGCATCTTTAGGGTATTTTTTGATGTTTTCTAATATAGCGTTAGCTGCTGTAGCATAATCACCTACTGTAAATGCTAACACAGCTTCTTTTGTATTTAATGTAGTAGCACAAGATTTACCAGATGTCCTTTCGCCACTATTAAATATAACCCCTTCCCCTACAACCTTACTCAAAACAACTCCTAAATCTGAATAAACATAACACTTTTCTCTAGCATCTTGTGGTCTTGTAGTTTTTAAAAGCACATGACTCTCATCAAAAATCGAAAACGACACTTCAGTTTTTATCTTATTTTCTCTTATCACAAATTTATGATTAAATATTGCTTGACATTCATGAAAATTTTCATAACTCACTAATGAAAAAAATAATTTTGAATACTTTTCAACATCATCTTTAAAATACCCTAAATAATCTTTAGCATCATCAATATTTTCAAAATGCAGCAATACATTTTCTTTAGTGGAATCGTTTGATAACAAATAATCACATTTCTTATGAGTTACAAATAAACTGTAGGCCTGATAAAACCATAAAAAACATGTAGCACTAAAAATCAATAAAACTGTAAAAGCAAATTTATAATTTTTAGTAACACGATGAGTTATTTTTCTCTCAAAAAACGGCTCATCTTTTCTGAGATAGTAGTAAAAATAAAATAATATAAATAGTAATACTCCAAATATACCATAGGCTACTAACTGTATAACCTTAGAAGAAATATCTTCAACTAGCATTAATAAATATGCTATTAAAAATAAAAAAGATATTATTAAAAATAAAAAAACAATTACTCCTTTTAAATTCCAATTTGGATTTATTTTTAAAATACTTTTTTCTAGAAAGCTCTCAGCCAAATTACTAAATAAAAAAATATAATTTTCACTGCTTTTTTTATCAAAAATATCTTTAATTTCTTTAACTTCATATTTATCTAACAGACCGGCCTCAGTTTGTCCAAAACGTTGCCATTCTTTTAGTTTAAAATAAAAAACCCTTCTTTTTTCTTCTAATTCCTTATAATTTTTCATCCACTCCTTTAACTTCGGCCAAGCCTTAATCAAAGCCTCATGCACAATATCAACCTTAGAATCCACATCATCATCCCCACGACTAACCGTTAACAGTCGATACCTCTCTGAAGAGAAATGCCTTAAAACTTCTTCAAATACACCTTGAGTATCTTGATCACTTCGTAAGTCTGAAATAGATTGCTGTCGCCGAGTATCCGGTTTACCCTCCCCAAACTGAATTAAACGCAAAAAAATCCGCTTAGTAATATTTTCCTTTTCAAGACAATGTTCTTTATCTGTCGAGATTAAAGCTTTATAAGCCGCATCTGCTTTCGCAGCAATGGATGCCTTTAGCCCTGAACCTGTGTTGCCTCCCAAACTTTCATAAGCTTCCAAGCTAATATAATTCTCATAACGTTTCTCCCATAAATCACGTAGTGTCTCTTGCACAAATGGCAAAATCCCTGGGTCATCACCAGCTTCAGTTACTAAGCGCTCTACTAAACGCTCATCGATATATACATATTTCTTTAAGGCTGGTTTAGTAATGGCATTAGTTAAACCCTCACGACTTAATGCATTAATTCGCTGTAAGTAGTTATCAAAATCAAGATAAGCCTGGCAGAGTGCCAGTTGTGGATAAAACTCTGCGCGTAAAGTGATGAGTAAATAAAAATTAGGAACCTGCTTTTTCAATTTGACTAGAAAACTTAGGAACTGCTTGGCTCTTATACTGAATATGAAGTTTGATCGTTCATCTGATTCAGTAGAAAATAACTCTTCAAATTGATCAATAAACAATAAAAAATTCTGCTCAGGCTGCTCTAAGGAAAAAAATCGCTTCGTTGACTCATCGCCCTTTTTTAAAGCATTTTCGGCCTGCTCTAACCAGCTATCTAAATCTTTATCAATCGGGCGAACCGTTTTAACCAAGAATTGATGTTTGGCTTTTAAGCGAGGAATAATGCCTGCTCGGGCTAAAGAGGATTTACCACAACCAGAAGCACCTGTTAGCACTAAAATATGCTCATTCCTTAGTGCTTTAACATATTCGTCAATTTCCTTTTCGCGCCCGAAAAATCGACTCGCATCTTCTTCTTCAAAGGTTTTCATGCCCGGATAAGGCGAGTCATCTAACTGTTGCTGTTCTTCTTGGCTGCGTGGCGGGACAGCAAAGAGTGCATCTAATTGCTCTTCACTTTGATATTGAGTCAGATTGACCCCATTGATAAAACGTAAAAATAACTCTAAATCAACTGATTTCAGTAAAAGCGGTACAACAGGCCACTCTCTGTGTTCTGCACCTTTAGTGAAAGCCATTAACTGCAATAAATGATTGCGCTGGCTCGTGCAATATTGGGGGGTAACAACGACAAGTATTTTCTCACTAGCTTCTATATTAGCTTGCAGATCATCAACCCAGGCGTTACCGGTGATTTCCCCCATCAGAACGAAGGTTTTGCCAGTACGCCCTAATTTAGGAACTAAAACTCCATACACCCATTCTTTCGCATCATCTGCAAAAGAGACAAAGAAGTCATATTTGATATTTTCAGCAGTATCGCCCATAAAACAACTAAGCCCTTCAAGCTGCTTTAAGGTTCATCCATGAGGATTAAGTTTCTTGAATCAATCCTTGTTCAAGAAAGGTAAAAACTAGCACTAAATCTCAAATGGTGTTTGTTGATCAAACGGTGGATCACTCGCACCAATTACCGAATGATTCGGTGACTGAATCGCGGGCATTCCTGCTAGGATCTTCTTATGGAACTGCTGATAGTTACCTTGAAAGCGTCCCCCCGCCCATACTTGTAAAAGCTGAGTAGTGAAAGCACCATTTTGCTCACCATCGTAGGAGTATTGATTATCTTGGCAACCCGATAGTAAACGCACACTCGCTTTAATGCCGGGGACTGCACGTGGCAAATCGCGCATTAAATTTGTATAAAAAACTTCATTCGCCTTCCACGCTTCTTGCATCTGCTTAAGGGGTAAAAAGCGTGGAATTTGTTGAGTATAAATGACTTCCGTCTCACCGGGTTTAGTGATAGTACCGCTATGACAACTATCTGAAACTACTAAGACCCTTACACCTGCTTTAAACCGCGACCAAAATACATTCAACTCGTCGTCCATGAGTTGAGCATCATACAAACACCAACTTTCATCCATTCCATCGTCTTCATCACGATTGATATCGGGCACACGACTTCCATGTCCAGAATAGGAAATAAAGAAAATATCACCGGACTGCAAGCTAGCAGCAGCTTGATTAATAGAACCGATTACGTTTTCACGCGTAGCGCTTTCATTAAGAAGCATTTGCCCTTTAAAACCTTGTCCTAAAGCTAAGTGGTTCATCGCTTTAGCATCATTCACACACCCTTTTAAAGCCCCATCCGACCCATAATGTTTAGCGTCAATAAAGTTCACACCAATATTTAAAGTAAGCCCTTGTGCCATGATATGCCCCACACAATATAGTCTAAAAAACTCCAGCCTTTTTATTGTATAGAATAAAAAACAACCTTTTTGTTGAAAAATAGAATAATTCACGTGAGGTTTTTTAAATGAAAATCAAAGGTATTGCTCAAAAAATAGATAGCTTGATGGCTTAGAGCGATATTGAACAGGTTGAGTCAATAGAGTACATCTCAAAGGAGATAGTGATTTATCTCCCGATGAAAGCTGTCTTAATAAAGTAATTACTTAGCTCTTTTTATATGGTAAGAACTAGAATCACCACGGCTTTTTTGAAAGGGCTAAGCTTTTTTACCCTAGAACTAAAAACGACTTAGAGAGGAGTGTGAGCTTTAACGCTGGCAAATTGCTGAGTCATCGGGTTGTTCAACACTTTTTACAATGATCTCTACGAACTGATTAAACTCGTCAAGACTCAAGACTGAGAGTATGCGATTCACCATATCAGTATCAACTTGGGCAATGGTTTGTTGGCCATTTGCTAGCTGCAAATAAATACCCGCAGCACTACGCGCGGCTTCATCTCCAGCCTCATCCTCTAATAAAGACTGATCTAGCACTGAAAGCTCGTCGTATAAATCATCTAACTCATCCCAAATCGCCTCATCAACCCCTTCCGCAATTTTGAAAACAATCGCTTCTTGTACGGCTTCAATTTCCTCTTGATAAGGTAAACCATGCTCACGTAAAGCTTCAGCAAATTGCTCCGCTACCGTTCTAGTAAAGAATAAATACTCTAAAACATCACTCATGCCTCATCTCCTTGGTTTTCTTTCCTAGATATTGATAGTAGTAATTTATCTAATAAACTAGTGGGCAAAATCCGCTTACAAACAGCAAACAAACGACTAGGGAAAGTCACTCGATAGCGTGCTTTCGGATGCTTACTTTCTAAAGCATGCAGGACTTTTTCTAAAACCGCTTCCGGGGGCAACGTAAAAGGTGCGGCTGAGCCGACTTTTTCGAGACGCTTGACTGCCCCCTTATACTTAGCACGATGCACGCTTTTTTCAATATCCACATGGTCTAACAGCGACTTTAAGGCATTGGCTCGAAAGCGGCTTTCTACGGGCCCTGGCTCGATTAGGCAAACCTTAATATCGGTATCATGTAGCTCTAAGCGTAAAGTATCGGCTAAGCCTTCAATCGCATGTTTGCTGGCGTTATAAGCCCCACGAAAAGGTAAGGCAATGAAGCCTAGCAGCGAGCTATTATAAATAATTCGCCCATACCCCTGATGGCGCATCAGAGGTAGCAATAAATTAGTGAGTTGATGCCAGCCAAAGACATTCGTTGCAAACTGTTTTTCGAGAGCCTCCCGGCTCAAATCCTCTAAAGCACCTGCTTGGCCATACGCACCATTATGAAACACGGCATACAATTCGCTATTCGTGCGCAACATCAATTCATAAGCGCAATCTTTGACACTTTGTGAGTCAGCCAACTCTAAAGGAATGACCTTAAAACCCTCTGCCTCTAAGCGTTGAATATCTTCAGGTTTGCGCGCGGTAGCAAACACATTATAACCACGCTCGCGCAAGCCTTTAGCTACACAATAACCAATTCCACTGGAACAACCCGTCACTAAGACATTGCGCATGTTTTAATCCTATTAATCTTGAAGGGAAATGAGCAGCCATCTTGAATTTAACCAAGGGCATCCCTATGATTGCCGCACTTGAATATCAGGAGAGACTGATTATGCCAATTTATGCTTATCAATGTAGTTCTTGCGGCCATCAAATGGAAGCTCTGCAAAAAATGAGTGATGCCCCTTTGACCGACTGCCCCCAATGTAACACTGCAAGCTTAGGCAAAAAGATCACTGCCGCAGCTTTTCGTTTAGGGGGAGGTGGTTGGTATGAAACTGACTTCAAAAGTGATAACAAAAAGAATTTAGCGACCAAAGAAGCTAGTGCTGAGACTCAAGCTGTACCTTCGCCAGCGTGCGGAACGGGTGCTTGCCCTGCTTGCGAATAACTAGATTTCGACTCCTAACTGCCTGTGTGGTTTCCTGAAAACAGACAGGCGGTGAAAGCACTACAAGCTTTATTTCTCAAGCTTTCCAAGCTCCCCCACTCATCGGAAAGTACCGCCTTCAAGCCTGTATAAGATTGCAAATTGCTGCAAACCCAATAAGAATTGATAGCATCAATTATTTTTTGATAAACCCATTAACTAATAAGTAAAAATAAATTAACCGGGGTCAACCAATATGAAACAAATCTCTAAATTCTCTCTGTTCTCAGCCATCATGCTGACCGCAGGCAGCGCATTCGCTGGCGGTGGCGCATTGTTAGGTGGTGATGGCGGCGGAATGGAAGTAGGTACGATGTATGGCGGTGGCAGTGTAGGTCAAGCAACCACAGATTGCATGATGAACGATACCGAGAGTTGCAACTCTACTGGCTTTAAATTATACGGTGGTTACAAAATAACCGACATGTTTGCTGTTGAAGGCGGTTACTACAGTTTAGGCACTATGGAAGAAAGCTTAAAAGGTAGCTATACCAAAGGCCAATATACCATCACTGATCCTAATGCTGAAGGCGAAGCTAGTGGCTTTGGCATTAGCGCCGTTGCCAGCGTTCCAGTCGCAGATAACTTTGAACTGTTTGGTAAAGCGGGTGCAATGATGTGGAAATCAGAAGCGACTGTAACAGCCACTATCACTGATACAACTTCTGGCCAAAGCGCTAAAGGCACTGATATCGCCGAAAAAGACGGCACTAGTTTATTACTGGGGGTTGGTGCTAGCTACAAAGTGAGTGATAACTGGGGCGTCCGTGGTGAATACGAACACTTCAAACGTCAAGATATAGCTGATGAAGATCATGATGTAGGCATTGTGTCAGTTGGTGCTACCTTCTCAACTTTATAAACTAACCTTAGGGTGTTAAGCAGCCCAGCTTAACACCCCTCCCTACCCCATAATAAAACCACAACAGGGAAAAACATGAAAAAGTATTTATTGGGCAGCGTGATAGCGCTGCTCTTGGCGCAAACTAACGCCTTTGCTTATGACTACTCTTACACCGAAGATACTACTAAGGACGGCGCTGCTAGATTCTATGTAGGCGCTGGCCTTGGTATTTTAGGTGGGGATGCAGCAGATGCTTGCGATGCTTTAGATTTAAACTGCACTTCTTGGAAAACCTTCGTTGGCTATCGCCCTTTAGAGAACTTTGCTTTAGAAGGCGCTTATCACAATCTTTTTAGTGGGCGCTCTGCCTTAGACGGTGCAAAAGTTGAGTCTACTGGTTTAAGTGCTTCCGCCTTAGCGATTCACTCACTCAAAGATAATCTTGATTTGTTTGGTAAGCTCGGCTTTCTCGCTTGGGAAGCCAGTAGTAATGGTACAGCATCCGCAGATGGTACTGATATGCTTTTAGGTGGTGGTATCCAAAGCAAAATCAATGACAACCTAGGCTTACGTGGCGAAGTCGAATATGTAGGGGGTGATTTAGATAGTACCAATTATACGGCTGGCGTTACCTACTCAACATTTTGATTGAAGGTGGAGTCGAGCCAAGCAAGCACGACTTGCTTGGCTTTTAAGCGTTTAATTTGCGGCTTGTAAAGCAGCAATACGTTCCTCTAAAGGCGGGTGAGTCATAAATAACTTACCTAAGTTCGAACGCAAGCCACCTGCAATTCCAAAGGCAGCCATTTCACCCGGCAAATCCTGCACATGATGGGCTTGCTGCAAACGGCGTAAGGCAGCAATCATTTTCTGACGACCCGCTAAATCAGCCCCCGCGACATCTGCACGGAATTCACGATGACGTGAGAACCAAAGCACAATAATCGTCGCCAAGAAACCTAACAGAATTTCAGCGATCATCGAGCCAATAAAATAGCCAAAACCAGGTCCGCTATTTCCTTGATTATTTCCACGTAATAAGCCATCGACAAACATGCCAATCACACGTGCAAAGAAGAAGACGAAGGTATTCAGCACGCCCTGCAATAAGGTCTGAGTGACCATATCACCATTGGCGATATGCCCAATCTCGTGACCTAACACGGCTTCAACCTCATCGGGTGTCATGCGTTCCAACAGTCCTTGGCTGACTGCCACTAAAGCCGAATTTTTATTCGCACCCGTCGCAAAAGCATTTGGATCCGGTGAATAGAAAATACCGACTTCTGGCATACCAATGCCAACTTTATCGGCTTGGCGACGCACCGTTTCGACTAACCAACGTTCTTGGTTATTGCTGGGATGCTCAATCACCTGCACTCCCATACTTTTCTTGGCCATCCATTTGGACATCAGCAAGCTAATAAAGGAGCCACCAAACCCAAAGAGCACCGCCATAAATAACATACCGCCCATACTGCCACGTGACATATTGATGCCAAATAGAGTTGCCAGTATATTCATGGTCACAAACAACACCGCCATAACCGCGAAGTTGGTGAGCACTAAGAGAACAATCCGCATCATCTTAATTAATTCCTCAAATTAATACTTATACTTAGGAGCAATAATAGGGTCACTACTAACAGATGCAAGTATCCATTAACTGCGCCCTTGGCTTTCTAGCGCCATCACCTGCTGATAACCCTTAGGTAGTAGCTTGCCGCGTTGCGCACGTTCACCCCGATACTCCACTAAATCATTTTCTTTTAAGACTAAAGGCTTTTTGCGGTTATCGACATGAATCACTAAGTGCTCGCTTTGACTTAACACGGTGACAAAAGCCAAAGCTTCATCGGCAATGCCTAAAGCGCCTTTTTTCAAGCTAAGCAGTTTATTGCCTTTGCCTTTCGCTAATACAGGCAGTTCAGTCGCACGCATTAGCAACAAATAACCCGCTGTTGAAACCAAGGCTAAATAATCCGTTTCCAGATTACGCAGAGCCACTGGCGCCAAAATCGGTACATTATCCCCCGCCGTTAAAGTGACCTTTCCTGCTTTATTCCGGCTTTGCATCGCTTCCAGTGAGCAAATAAAGCCATAACCTTCAGCGGAAGACAGCACATATTGATCACTGTCTTTGCCCAACAAGGTATGAGTGAAGCGCGCCCCCGACGGCAAAGTCAATTTACCCGTTAAAGGTTCACCCTGACCACGTGCCGAAGGCAGCGTATTCGCAGGTAAGGAATAAGTGCGCCCGGTACTATCTAATAACACCAATTGCTGATTCGAGCGCCCACAAGCTTTAGCCAAGAAGCCATCGCCTTGCTTATAACTTAAAGCTTCTGGCTCAATATCATGGCCTTTAGCGGCACGAATCCAGCCCATTTTCGAGAGCACCACGGTAATAGGCTCAGCGGGGGTCAGTGCCGTTTCGTCTAAAATTTGTGCGGCATCACGCTCCACTAACTGCGAGCGGCGCTCATCACCGTAGAGCTTGGCATCTTCTTTCAATTCTTTGCGAATCAAACTGGTGAGTTTTTTCTCAGCGCCGAGTAATTCCAGTATCTCTTGGCGTTCTTTTTCGAGTTCTGCTTGTTCGCCACGAATTTTCATTTCCTCCAAACGCGCGAGCTGACGCAACTTGGTATCGAGAATATATTCGGCTTGAATATCCGACAGACTAAAACGCTTGATCAGTTTCGGCTTTGGCTCGTCTTCGCTGCGAATAATCCGAATGACTTCATCCAAATTCAGGAAGGCAATCAGCAAACCTGCGAGTAAATGCAGGCGCTTTTCAACTTTATCCAAGCGCCATTGAAAACGCCGCGTGACGGTCTGGCGGCGATATTGTAGCCACTCACTAAGAATCTGCCGCAGATCTTTTACTTGTGGGCGACCATTCAGGCCAATCATATTCAGATTAGCGCGATAGCTTTTTTCTAAATCAGTGCTAGCAAATAAGTGCAACATCAGCTGCTCAACATCCACTCGATTCGAGCGCGGCACAATAATCAAACGCACGGGCTGCTCATGATCCGATTCGTCGCGCAAATCCTCCACCAGAGGCAATTTTTTAGCCTGCATTTGCTGGGCAATTTGCTCTAAGATTTTTGAACCGGATACTTGATAAGGCAAGGCAGTAATCACAATATCACCGTCTTCGACCTCATAACGCGCCCGCATTCTGAAGCTACCGTTGCCTTTTTCGTAAAGCGTCAAAAATTCAGCCGCTGGCGTAATAATTTCTGCTTCAGTCGGGAAATCCGGGGCGGGAATAAATTTGCATAAATCAGCCAAGGTTGCGGTCGGGTGATCCAACAAATGAATGCAAGCATTCACCACTTCACGTAGATTATGTGGCGGAATATCGGTCGCCATCCCCACTGCAATACCCGTCGCCCCATTCAATAGCACATTTGGCAAACGTGCTGGTAAAGTGACTGGCTCATCCAGAGTTCCATCGAAATTGGCTTGCCAATCGACCGTGCCCTGCCCTAATTCTTGTAAGAGGACTCGTGAATAAGGCGTGAGGCGGGATTCGGTATAACGCATCGCCGCGAAAGATTTAGGATCATCTTGCGAACCCCAGTTACCTTGCCCGTCTACTAAGGGGTAGCGATAGGAAAAGGGCTGTGCCATCAACACCATCGCTTCATAGCAGGCTGAATCGCCATGTGGATGATATTTACCCAGCACATCACCGACAGTACGCGCAGATTTTTTATGCTTAGACGCAGCGGACAAACCCAGCTCCGACATCGCATACACAATCCGCCGCTGCACTGGCTTTAAGCCATCGCCCAAGTGCGGCAAAGCGCGATCCAAAATGACATACATGGAATAATCCAAGTAGGCTTTTTCGGTATAGGTTTGTAAAGGTAGAGTCTCGATCCCGTCGTAATTCATGCTAATCCTTGTTGTTTTTGGCTGGATGGATTATAGCAGTTAGCGAGCGTGGGAACGAACGCAGTAGCCAGATTTAGGGGTTTAGAGTAAATCAGCCAGTGACAAGCCTCGATATTGAATATCATAAGCTTTGAGCTGCTGTTCTAAACGTTGTGCTTTAGTTTTTAACTGACTGAGGCGTAAATTGTCTGGGTTGCGTTTAATTTCAGCAATCAAAGCTGTTTTATTAAAATCATTCACCGCCACCAAATCAATCTCGTTTTTGTTACCCGCTTCCCAATAACTGCCGATGATATTATACTCACCTGTCGCTGCTAATTGTGTACGAAATAATTGCTCTAACCATGCTCCACTATAGGTGGTAAAATCACGATTAATCGCTTGTCGAATAAAAGCAAAGTTTTCAATTTCCACTGCACTGCGATAGCGATAAATAAAGCGAAACCAAAAACTTAAAAACGCATCTTGAATTCGATACTTCACTTGACGACTATGAGGTGTCGCAAAAACTGGCAAAACCCGTTGAATAATATCAAACTCTTCTTCAAGACGTTTCAAATAAGGCCCCACCGACATTTCCAGCACTGACTCCAATTCACTACGGCTGGTCTTGCCACTGGCCAAGGTCGCTAAAATGGAAAAATAAGTACCTTGCTCTGCACCAAATTCTTCAGCCAAGCGATAACGCCCCTCTTCAATCACCAAGCTAAACTCATTGATCAAAGCGAGCCATAAATCTTGCTGCGGATCAGTTTGCGCTAACCACTCTAAGTATTTAGGTACACCACCACTGAGGGTATACCAAGTTAATAAGTTTTCGGCTGAAAAACGCCCCGTATCTTTTAATAGAGTAGCAATATAAGCAGGTTTTAAGGGCTGTAAGTTAATTCGATGATCGGCACGACCAAATAAAGGCTCTTTACTATTTTGGAATAAGCGCGTCATTAATGAATATAATGAACCACAACAAATCAAATGCAGCTTACAACGCCCACGATACTGATCCCACAAATGCTGCAATTCAGAAAATACCGCTGGATTCACCCGTGCCAGATCTTGAAACTCATCCAAAATCAACGTTAACGGTTGTGTTTGTGCATATTGAAATAAAATTTCAAGTATTTCGCGTAACTGGCGCGGCTGCCCAAAGATTGGAATAGCAAGCTGGGTACGAATTTGCTCAGTGAACTCCTCACACAACAAAGGCTCAGCTTTACGTGACACAAATAAATACAGCGCTGAACCTTGATAGGTCTGCGCTAATAAAGCAGTTTTGCCGACCCGCCGCCGCCCTACCATTAAAGTCAGGCTGGACTTTCCAGCCGCCGCTTGTTGTGACCACAACTGCAACTGCTGCTGTTCAGCTTCACGATTATAGAATTTCATGGATTGTAAACTTAATTACTGTAATATTTACTACAATAGATCATGAACTGCCTGATTGCAAACTTAAGCCCAAGACAAACCTGCATAGATTTCCATCAAACTCAAAGCTGCCTGCAAACAGTCCACCGCTAGAGTTTGATCTAAATCTGTATAAGTTTTCACCCACCACTGGCCTTGTTGGTCACGATAAAAACAGGTTACTTCATAACGATCCTGCGCCACCACCCAGTAATTTTGCACTGAACTTAAAGACTGATATGCTAGCAATTTTTCGTGATAATCCTTCCACTCGGTAGACTTAGACACGACTTCAATCACCAAGCAAGGCCGATCAACAAAGTATTCACTGTCTTCCTGATTGGGTTCGCAAGTGAGCAAGACATCCGGATAGTAATAGCTATTACGCTGACTGATGCGCAGCTTCATATCCGACATGAACACACGGCAGCCTGAGCCTTTAGCTAAATTACGCAAAGCCAAAGCCAGATTTAAAGCAATTTCGTTATGAGTTTTACTCGCTCCCGCCATCGCGAATACTTGCCCGTCTACATATTCGTGGCGCTCTTTTGCGCTTTGCTCTTGGGCTAAATAGTCACTTTCAGTGAGAACTAAACTAGGCAGGGCTGGGGCTAACATTAATATGTTTCACTATCTAGCAGTAATACAGAACATTATATAAAAATCCCTCTTCTATCGCTGATTAGTTTAAATCCTACTGGATTTAGCACTCCCTCTACTAAGCAGAATATTTTGCCAAGCAATCATTTTAGACTCTACCCTAAAAAATCAGACACAATTTTAATCTGCTCAGGAACTGCCAAAGCAGGCGCATGCCCTACTTTTGGAATAACCACCGCTTGCACATAGGCATTCTCTGCAAGCATGCGTTCAACTTGTGCGGGGAGTAGCAAATCCGACAACTCACCACGAATCACTAAAATCGGGCAAGCTAAACTAGGCCAAAACGGCCAGAAGGTTGCGTCGCCTGTATAGTTTTCAAACGGCATAACTAGGCGAACATCATAATGCAAAGTCACTTTGCCATCGGCAGTGCGCCGCGCTGAAGTCATCGCCATGCGCCGCCAAAAAGCGTCGGTATTTTCGCCAAAGGGGATGTACACTTGCCGCAACCAAGCCTCCAACTCACTAACGCTATTAAAGCTGGGTTGCGAACCTGCATAAGTACGAATCCGCTCCACCGCAGCTACTGGAACTTCGGGGCCGACATCATTCAACACTAACTTTTGCACACGTTCAGGGGCAAGCGCCGCAACCACCATGCCAATCAAACCCCCCATCGAAGTTCCCACCCATTTGAACTGCTCAATCCCTAATTGCTTGGCTAGGTCTAAGGCAATTTGTGCATAAAATGGCACAATATAATGTTCCAGCGGTGTCTCGCTCCACTCAGACAAACCTCGCCCGGGCGTGTCCGGGCAAATTACTCGATAGTGTGTCGCTAAAGCTTCGGCCAATTCATCAAAATCCCGCCCTGTGCGGGTTAATCCATGCCAACAAATCACGACCGGAGCATCCGGCTCTCCCCATTCGGTGTAATGAATTTCAAGATTTTGGCAGGTAAGAAAACGATGATTTGGCAACATAGCAAGTACCCCAACAATAAATGTATTTAAGGATAACTGCCTTTACGATTTTTTGACAACCAAATACACACCCGCGATGGTCAGGCCAATCGCTGCTACGGCGATCAAGGGTAAAGACTCATCAAATAACAGCCATGCTTGAATACTGGTCGTAGCAGGCACTAAATAGAAATAACTGGCAACTTTAGCAGCCTCGCCCTCACGAATCATATACATGAGCAATAAAATCGCGCTCACTGATAAGCCTAAGACTAACCAAGCCAAGGCAAAAATTAGTTGGTTGTCCCAAACCACGACACGAGTTTCAAAGCTATACGCCAAAATCCCCATGAAGAAGGCGGTACTGACATATTGCCAAAGCGAACCCGCGACTAAATTGACACCACCACCAAAACGCTTTTGATAAACCGTACCGATTGCAATAGCTGCCAGAGCCATCAAAGTGGCAGCCAAAGCAGGCCCTGTTAAATCGAACGTGCCATAACCACGTGTGCTGAGAATCACTACAGTGACACCCATTAAACCGAATGCTAAACCCAGCCACTGACGCGCTAATAAGCGCTCACCAAATAAACGCCAACCTAATAAAGCAGTGAGTAAGGGCTGAATCCCAACGACAATGGCAGTAATCCCTGCAGGCATTCCCCATTTAATCGCCGCAAATACGCCCCCTAAATACACGCCATGCAACAGCAAGCCAGTCACCATTTGATGACCCGCTTGCCGCCAAGTCGGCCATTGCACGCGCAAGATAAAACAGAGCAGTAAAAATACCGCTATGGTCCAGAGCATGCGAATGAACAGTAAATAGAAAGGCTCAATGAAAGGCAGCGCATACTTCGCGCCAATAAATCCAGTACTCCATAAAAATACAAATAAAAATGGAATAGCTTGGATAAAAGCGCGATGTAAACGAGTGTTCAATACTGATACCTTTTATTGGGGTGTTTGGCCGTTCATTTGCTGAAGCTGTTTAAGGATTTCCAAGGTTTCTTTTGGCACATCATCACTTTCTTCTAATTGCTGCATGATTTCTGGAGTCATCCCTTGCTCTTCAATTTGCTTCATCAGATCAGCAGGGACACCTAAATCGGCGGCAGCATTTTGCGGCATTTGCGGGAAAAACATCGCCGGTAAAGCGGCGAACTCAACCGCTGCTCCATTTAACTCAGCATTCTCACCCAACAACTTAAGCTGCAGTTTGTATTGACCATTTTCTTCTACAATGGCTTTTTGCTCTAAGGGGTAGCTCATGAACATCCCTAAGTCTTCTGGCAAAGCCATCTTATCTGCACTCAGATCTAAACTACCTTTGACTAAACGTCCCCATTCCTGCGGGCCGTACAGCATTAAATCATTGAACGTCAACGGCGCATTACTACCGGCATAAGTTAGATCAGCGACACCTGCCACCTTACCTTTATCGAGCGTCAAATTGAGGTCATAACGCAATTTAGATTGACCCGCTTGGAGTACTTTATTCAGCACCAAATCCAGCAATTCTTCCGTCAATTGCTGGGCTTGCTGAGCTAATTGTTGCTGTTGTTTTTGACCTTCGGGTAATTCAGTCGCCGCCTCATCGACTTGCATTTGCTCTTGGAGGGCTTGCATTTTTACTTGGATAGCTTGAATTTCTTTCAAGCCTTCTAATTTGAAGCCTGCATAATCAATTTTTAGATCAACTTGCTTAACCGGCGCATCTTGCCCTTGACCGATTTTCCCTTGGATATTCGTAACATGAAACGAACCCTTCCCTTGCATAGCACCATTTTGCTCGCTAGTGCTTGAATCCATATCCACATTCATTTTTAAGGGTTGCGTTTCGCCAGCGGCCAAGATGCTAATTTCGGGGATTTTCGCGGTGAAATTTTCTAAACCACCCGCCACTGGCCCCATTTTGCCTTGCACATCCATGCTTGGAATCGTAAATGTGGTGCTCGCATCGCGTACTTCAAAGGTATTCGCTTTAAAACTGAAGGGGCCAGCTTTTTCGGTCGCTGAAATATCACCGGTAAACTCCGCGCCCGCCCATTTAATACTCGCTTCATCCACCCGCGCATCCATTGGATTAACAATGGCGGTTGCATGCATGACTTTATCAAAACCAATGCGGGTATCCACAACTAAAGGCTCTTTACCTGCAAAAGCTTTATCCACAAAAGCTTTTGACTCTGCAGGCAAACTCGCCGTATCTATTTGGGAGGTCCAGTGAGAAACACCTAAGCTAATCCCATTCGCGAATAGCACTGGCCCGTGTTTAATCTGGTGGTTGAATTGCGTATTGTTGAGCCAACCGGCCACCAAAGGATCGGTAACGATAAGACGCGTCACTGCCTCTGCCCCCAAGAGTGAACGGTTATAGCTAACCAATTCCTGACTTACACCCTGCGCAGCACTTTGTTGATTAGCTTGTTCAATTTGTCCGCGTACAATCGTTTCGGTTTCTTTACCGACATACCAAGTACCCGCTAACCAAGTAGCTCCACCCACTGCCACTAAAGCAGTGATTATTCCAGCTAGTTTCTTCATTAGAATCTCCTAATTTTTAATATTAATTGAGCGACTTGAGCTTAAAATTTTTAAACTTCGCAGGCTGCAAAGTTCTGACCAAAGCATTGATTAACGTCCTAACATTTGCCGAAACGATAGGCCAGTTAAACGTAAGATTATAAAATAGCTTGCTATGGACAAGGCAATTAATCCGCCCAGAGCACTTAAACGTAACAGCGTACTGGCAGTTTGCCACCAAACCGCCTCTGGCATAGCTAACCACACCAGTATACCCATCACGCTGGCAGCAGCAGTAATGCGTAATAAATGCTTAGCCCAGCCACCTTGTGCTGCAAAGATGCCTTCTTTATGTAAAGCGTGGAACAATAAACCCGCATTCACATAACCCGCCAAAGCCGTCGCCAAAGCCAAACCTGCATGTGCACCGACCGTTCCAGAATAATACCAAGGTAATACAATCAGCACATTCAGTAACATATTCGCGAAAATTGAAATAATACCAATCTTCACGGGCGTTTTCGTATCTTGGCGAGAATAAAAGCCAGGCGCTAATACCTTCACTAAAATAAAAGCGGGTAAACCAAACGAGTAAGTCATTAAGCTCAATGCAGACATTTGCACATCGCTCCACTTAAATTCGCCATACATCATCACCGCCGCCAAAATCGGTTCAGCTAACAGCATCAAGCCTAAAGTCGCAGGAATAGCAATCAACAAGGCTAAGCGCAAGGCCCAATCCATCGTGCTACGAAATTGGCTAGCATCGGCTTTAGCATAATCACTAGACAGTTTAGGTAGAATGACTGTACCCAAAGCTACTCCAAAAATCGCCAGCGGTAACTCGACAAAACGATCGGAATAATACAGCCAAGAAATACTGCCCACTGCTAAAAATGAAGCAATGATTGTATTAATCACCAGATTCAGCTGCGCTACTGAAGAGCCAAATAAGGCGGGAATCATCAGACGCATTACCCGTTTCACGCCTTCATGAGCGCGGCGAAACTTAAAGCGTGGTAATAGCCCTAATCTAAATAAAGCCGGTAATTGAAATAAAAATTGCACAATCCCTGCGACACATACCCCACAAGCCAGCGCTAACACTGGCTCATCAAAATACGGTGGCCCCCAAATCGCAAACGCAATCATCACTACATTCAACAAAGCAGGCGTGATCGCTGGAATCGCAAATTTGCCAAAGGTATTGAGAATCCCACCGACTAAACCTGCCAGCGAGATAAATAAAATATAAGGGAAAGTGATACGCAGCATTTCCGCCGCTAAATCAGGGCGAGCGCCCGCTTGCTGACTAAAACCGGGTGCAAAAATCTCCACCATGAAAGGTGCAGCTATCATGCCAATCGAGCTAATCAGCAGCAAAATTAAACCTAAAGTACCAGCTACATAATCAATAAGATCGCGCAAAGCTTCACGACTCTGCTTTTCTCGGTATTCAGCGAGAATCGGTACAAAAGCTAAGGCAAAGGCACCTTCCGCAAAAAAGCGCCGTAATAAATTCGGAATTTTGAAAGCCACAAAAAAGGCATCCGTTGCACCATCAACTGGAAAATAGCGGGCCACAGCCGCATCGCGAATCAAGCCCAAAATCCGCGAAATCATAGTCATGGCGCTGATAACCGCACCGGAACGCAACAAGCGACTCATAGTTGATGGCTAACTCTTAGCAATTGAAGGCGCTGATTCTGCATCAATCATGTGCAAAGGTCATGCAGAAGCTGTGATTTTTTTTAAGCAGCTAGGCTGCGGCAAAGCCAGCTGCATTGCAGCTACCGATGAGTTCAGGCAAGCTCACCGCCTTTTAGTGATAGGAATTTGCACCTATGCCCTTTTTAAATGGACTTACCTTGCTATTAATTTACCAGCTCATCGGCGAAGTCATTATCCGTGGGTTTAAAGTACCGATTCCGGGGCCAGTTTTAGGGATGGCTTTGCTGTTTATTAGCTTAGTGCTGTATAAGCGTGTCCCCGAGGCTTTGGATATCACTTCCAATGCCCTACTTAGCCATTTATCGTTGCTGTTTATTCCGGCGGGTGTGGGTTTAATGCTCTACTTTGATGCGATCGCTAAAGAATGGCTGCCGATTATTGTTACCCTGATTTTCAGCACTTTAATTAGCATGGCAGTGATTGCTTTAAGCATGCAGTTTTTAATGAAAGTATTTAAACCTAAAACCGAGTCAACTCATGAATCAAACTGAGTTCTTAGAAATTTGGGTTTATCTTTCGACTTCGCCATTATTGGGTTTAACGGCAACCTTGCTTGCCTATATTTTGGCTTATCGTTTTTATCTTCGCTGTCATTCTTCGCCCTTGGCTAATCCAGTCGCGATAGCGGTGGTAGCACTAATTAGTCTATTGCTTCTGACTAACACGCCTTATCAAGACTATTTTGATGGCGCGAAATTCGTGCACTTTTTGCTCGGTCCTGCGACCGTAGCCTTAGCCATTCCTTTATATAAACAGCTCGAAACTATTAAACGTGTTTTTATTCCACTCGTGCTGTCTTTAATCATTGGCGTTGTTGTCGGCGCGCTCACCGCTATTTACGTTGGAAAACTCTTCGGTGCCTCGAAGACTACTTTACTTTCACTAGCCCCCAAATCAGTAACTTCGCCTGTCGCCATGAGTATTGCTGAACATATTGGTGGGCTACCCTCATTGACTGCTGCCTTGGTGGTCGCCACGGGCATTGTAGGTGCTGTGTTTGGCCCTAGCTTATTACACTGGCTGAAAATTCAAGATGCTAGTGTTATGGGAGTAGCCTTGGGTGTGACCTCCCATGGAGTGGGTACTTCGCGTGCTTTTCAGATTTCAGCGCAAATGGGCGCGTTTGCGGGTTTGTCGATGGCGTTGTCTGCACTAGCTAACTCCCTTATGCTGCCGTGGATTGTCAGCTGGCTACGCTTTTAAGCAAGGCTTGCTTGCCAAGATTGAAGAGTCTAAAATGTTGCCCACTTATTTTGAGCTTTGGGATCGACATATGAGTGCTTCTAGTGAAGTGGTTAGTTTTCCGCGCCGTATGGCAGCTGTGCTCTATGACACTATGCTAATTGGCATCACCACTGCCATTATTGGCGGCATTATTGCCACCAGTATCAGCCATCTTGCTGGGATTGAACTGCATCCAGGCTCGCCGCTCTCCAACTTGCTGTTTCTTCTGGATCTCGTGATAGCCTTCCTGCTATTTGGCTGGTTTTGGACGCATGGCGGGCAAACTTTAGGCATGCGTGCTTGGAAAATCAAAGTGGTCACGTATGATGGTTCGCCCTTTCAATGGCCCCATGCTTTTTTTCGTTATGTGGGTGCTTTATTCAGTTGGATGGCTTTAGGGGTTGGCTTTTGGATTGCTATTTTTGATCCTAATAAGTTGACTTGGCATGATCGCTTTTCTCGAACTCATTTGGCAAAAACACCTGCGTAAAAACAACAAAGTCAAGTGACTTTTTACCCAAAATAGCCACTTATAAAACTATAATAATTGACTTATAACTAGAATAAGTTTCAGGCTTATCCTTTAATTCAAAAACTTAAGTTTGAAATCTGGTTGATATGTTTTAAATCCAATAATAACCTTAAGGATTCATCATGAATTATCAGTTTCAGGCCAATACTCATGCAGCGTCTGCAAGTGCTGACTGTGTAGTGGTTGGTGTTTATAAAGCGAACGAGCTTTCACAGGCAGCTGCTCAGCTCGATTTGGCTAGTTCAGGCGCGATTGCTAAGCATTTAGAATTAGGTGATTTTAGTGGAGATAAAAATCGCTTCAGCATGCTTTACCAACTGCCAGGTGTGGCAGCGAAGCGTATTTTATTAGTGGGCTTAGGTGAGCGTGACAAACTCACGGTAGATACGTTGACTCAAGCTGCTTATTGCGCTGCGAATACCTTAAAAGCCACTAAAGTCAGCCAAGTTATTTCTTTTATTACGGATGAAGCTAGTGCTGGTTGGGCAGATAACGCAGTGCGCCAATCAATCACTGCAGTAGCCGACACTTTTTATAGTTTCAATGATTTCAAAAGCAACAAAAATGAAATCCCTACTCCTAATCTAGCGCAATGGGTCGTTGCGCATCGAACCGAAGCTAATCTAGAGACCGCTACCCACCAAGGCGCAGCGATTGCAGAAGGTATGAAACTCTGCCGTGATTTATCCAATAGCCCCGGTAATATTTGTACTCCTACTTACCTTGCTAAAACAGCCCTCAAACTCGGCCACTCCCAAGCCAATCTAGAAGTCGAAGTCTTAGAAGAAACCCATATGGCAGAGCTAGGCATGGGTTCCTTCTTGTCGGTGTCTAAAGGCAGCGAAGAACCGGGCAAAATGATCATCCTGCAATATAAAGGTGGTAAAAAAGGCGATGCGCCCGTTGTTCTAGTAGGCAAAGGCATTACTTTTGATACCGGCGGCATTTCCCTCAAGCCCGGTGCAGCCATGGATGAAATGAAGTTCGATATGACCGGTGCGGCCAGTGTACTAGGTACGCTAGCTGCCTGTATCGCCATGCAATTACCATTGAATGTGATTGGCGTCTTAGCTGCAGCAGAAAATATGCCCAGCGGCAAAGCCAGCAAGCCCGGGGATATTGTCACTAGCATGGCGGGTAAAACCATCGAAATTCTCAATACCGATGCGGAAGGCCGCTTAGTGCTTTGCGATGCTTTAACTTATGTCGAACGCTACAAACCCAGTGCAGTGCTTGATATTGCCACTTTAACTGGCGCTTGTATTACTGCTTTAGGCCATCACACCTCAGGCCTACTTAGTAATAACGACGATTTAGCCAATGAAGTATTAGCTGCTGGCAAACAAGCGAATGATGAAGCTTGGCGCTTACCGATGGGCGAAAAATATCAGGATCAACTGAAAAGTAATTTCGCCGATATGGCCAATATTGGTGGCCCACCTGCTGGGACTATTACTGCAGCCTGCTTTCTAGCACGCTTTACCGAAAGCTATCCTTGGGTGCATTTAGATATTGCAGGAACTGCTTGGAAAAGTGGAGCAGCCAAAGGTTCAACAGGCCGCCCTGTACCTTTGCTTTGCCAATGGCTGATTAATCGAGCACAGTAATTGACTCGTATTGCTTTTTACGTCGGGCAGTCTAATAGTTTACAGGCACGGCTACTGCTGGCCTGTAAATTAGTGGAGAAAGCACTTGCCCAAGATATGCAGATTTATATCCACACGGATCACTTCAATACCAGTGCGCGTTTGGATGAACTGCTTTGGACTTATCATGATTTAAGCTTTATTCCGCATGCACTAGTGCCTAGTACTGAGCGCGGACTCAAGGTTTTAATTGGCCATGATAACGAGCCGCCTGAACCTTGCGAGTTTTTGATTAATCTGTCCAATGAAATTCCGAGCTTCCTTGAACGCTTTGAGCGCATGGCTGAAGTGCTTGATCAGGAAGAAGCTATTTTGGTCGCTGGTCGCAATCGTTACCAACTTTATCGAAAGCAAGGCTATAATCTAGACTATCATCAGTTGTGATGATTAGAGAGACTGCTTGCATAAAAAATACTATTGGCATACGACATGAGTAGCAGACAAGATTTAGAAAGCACCATACGCATTCCAGTGATTACGGATTTAGTGCGCCCAGGTGATCGAGACGTGATTAAGCGCGCCAAAGCCGGTGCAAATACTGAGTATCAAAAGCATTTTGAGCGCCGCTTAAAAGAGCGAATTGATGAATTGCAATCAGCGACAGGGCAAGATGAGTATTCTGGCTTAGCGCGCGCGCATGCGATTCGCTCTGAACAGCAAGATGCGGACAATGTGTTGAGCTTGAATCAGACTTATGAGCAAGATATGGATCAGCGCCGCCAAGAGCTGCTACGCGAACTATCCTCGATGTTAAAGTAAAAATTTTCTCCTAATCGCGTTATAATCCGCTCTTTTCAGCATTCTTGATAAAGAGCGGACATGGATAAGACCTACCAACCTCAAGCACTCGAACAACGCCTCTACCAAAACTGGGAGCAGCAGGGCTATTTTAAGCCCAGTGGCGTGGGTCAACCGTTTTGCATGATGATTCCGCCGCCGAATGTCACTGGCACTTTGCACATGGGGCATGGTTTCAATCAAACCGTCATCGACATTCTCACCCGCTATCATCGCATGCAGGGTAACAATACCTTGTATCAACCCGGCACCGATCATGCGGGCATTGCCACCCAAATGGTGGTCGAGCGCCGCGTGAATGCACAAGGCAAAACCCGTCACGACTTCGGCCGTAGTGCATTCATTGAAAAAATCTGGGAATGGAAAGATGAATCGGGCGACACCATTAATCGCCAATTGCGCCGTTTAGGCACTTCACCGGATTGGAGCCGCGAACGCTTCACCATGGACAAAGACTTATCTGCTGCCGTGGTTGAAGTATTCGTGCGCTTGCATGAAGAAGGCTTGATTTATCGTGGCAAGCGTTTAGTGAATTGGGACACGGTATTGCACACCGCTGTTTCTGATTTGGAAGTTATTTCTGAAGAAGAAAATGGCTCCATGTGGCATTTCCGCTATCCACTGGCTAATGCGAATGGTCAAGCCACCAGTGAATATTTAATCGTTGCTACCACCCGCCCCGAAACCATGTTAGGCGATAGCGCAGTGGCTGTACATCCTGACGATGGGCGCTATAAGCATTTGATTGGTAAACAAGTGGTGCTGCCTTTAGTGGGACGCTTAATTCCAATTGTGGGCGACGAATACGCTGATCCTGAAAAAGGCACCGGCTGCGTCAAAATCACCCCTGCGCATGATTTTAATGACTATCAAGTCGGCAAACGCCATCAGCTTGAGCTGATTAATATTTTCACCAAAGACGCGCATATTAATGATATTGCGCCAGAAAAATATCGCGGCTTAGAACGTTATGCGGCACGTAAGCAAATCGTGGCTGATTTGGATGCACTGGGCTTGTTGGCGGAAATCAAAGAACACAAATTGATGGTTCCGCGTGGTGATCGTTCTGGCACAGTGATTGAGCCTTACCTCACTGATCAATGGTATATCGACCTAACGAGCGACCAATTAGCAGATGGTCGTCCGGGCGGCAAAACTGCTTTAGCACAACCCGCGATTGATGTGGTGGCGAATGGTGAAGTCCGTTTCATCCCGAATAATTGGATTAATACTTATAACCAGTGGATGAATAATCTGGAAGATTGGTGTATTTCGCGCCAACTCTGGTGGGGTCATCAAATTCCCGCTTGGTATGATGATGCGGGCCATATTTATGTTGGGCGTAATGAAGCCGAAGTTCGTAGTAAACATAAATTAGCGGCTGATCTTATGCTGCGCCAAGATGACGATGTGCTGGATACTTGGTTCTCGTCAGCCTTATGGCCCTTTTCTACGCTGGGCTGGCCGAACACCGAAGACCCTGCCTTAAAAACGTTCTATCCCACCAGCACACTGGTCACTGGCTTTGACATTATCTTCTTCTGGGTCGCGCGCATGATCATCATGGGCAAAAAGTTCATAGGTGATATACCGTTCAATGATGTCTATATCCACGGTCTGGTGCGCGATGCCGAAGGGCAAAAAATGTCTAAATCCAAGGGCAATGTACTTGACCCGCTGGATATTATTGATGGTATTGATCTGGAAACGTTGGTACAAAAACGTACCACTGGCCTGATGAATCCGAAAGATGCACCGAAAATCGAGAAAGCCACGCGCAAGCAATTCCCTGACGGCATCGAAGCCCACGGCACGGATGCTTTACGTTTCACTTTTGCCTCTTTCGCTACTGCCGGACGCGACATTCGCTTCGATTTACAACGCTTGGAAGGCTATCGCAATTTCTGCAATAAATTGTGGAATGCGGCGCGTTATGTGCTGATGCAATGCGAAGATCAAGATACTGGTTTGGATGAAAGTTTGCCATTTGCGCTTTCGATTTCAGATCGTTGGATTCGCGCCAAACTGCAAACGGTGGAGGTAGAGGTGAAAGATCATCTCGACAATTACCGCTTTGATTTGGCCGCGCAAGCCTTGTATGAATTCACTTGGTATGAATACTGCGACTGGTATTTGGAACTCACCAAGCCGGTCATGAGCAAAAACAATCCCGATGAAGCCGCCAAACGTGGCACACGCCAAACTTTGGTGCGTGTGCTCGAAGTCACGCTGCGTATGCTGCACCCGATTATGCCGTTTATTACCGAAGAAATTTGGTTGAGCATCAAAGGCATGGCGGGCAAAACCGGCACAACGATTATGCTAGAACCTTGGCCACTAGCTGATCAAAGCAAGATGGACACGGCAGCGGTAGCGGAAATCGAGTGGCTGAAAGCCTTCATTATGGGCATTCGCCGCATTCGCTCCGAAATGGATATTAAACCGGGACAAGTGCTAGATATTCTGCTGCAAAACTGGAGCGAAACTGACCAAGCGCATTACGCCGACACTGAGAAAGAAATCCAAAGCCTCGCTAAAGTCGGCAATGTGACATGGCTAGCTAAAGATGCGAATGCCCCCGAATCTGCCACCGCTTTAGTCAGCGAAATGCAGATTCTGATTCCACTGGCAGGCTTAATTGATAAAGATGCGGAAATTGCGCGCTTGACCAAAGAAATCGAGAAAATCGAGAAGAATTTAGCAGGCGTGGAAGCGCGCTTAAATAATCCTGCCTTTGTGGAAAAAGCCAAGCCTGAGGTGATTGAATTAACTCGGAAACAGGTTGATGAACAGCGGGGTGCGCTGGGGCAATTGCAGGGGCAGTTGGAGAAGATGAGGGTGCTGTGAGCTTGGTAAATTATAAAAAGGTCGTAGATAAAATTAGACAGCTTTACTACTTACTTTTCCCAAAAAGAAGTTTAAGGAATTTAGCTGTCAAATCTTTCATTGCGCTAAAGTTTATAAGCTCAATGGCTCTTATAATTTTTATGATTGGTGTAGGGGCTTTGACTTTATACACTATGGCTTTATATAAGCCTGTTAATTTCAAAGCCTATCCTGATGAAAAATTAGCTAGTAACGAATATATAGAAATTCAAAAAATCAAAGATACTCTAATATTAGTCGAAAACAAAAAATGCGATGCTTATAGAATAGTACTAAGAGATTCAAAAATATTGTATGAACAGCCCTTTGACTTGCAGAAATACACAAGGAATAATATAGAAGCAAAAACACGAGATAGCCAAGTAATTGATACGGTTTGTAAAAATCTAGGACGTCTAAATAATGGAATACCTCTACATCTTTTATTAGCAAACGAAGATAACGACTATATAAAAGCTCTTAGTGCTATAGGTGCTATCTTATATGAAGCCAGCTCTAAGGCCTCAGAACTACATATTTTCGTGAAAGGCTATGCCGACAAATCTAAGGGAGATTGGCAACGCAAACTTGATAAAAAATATGCATATGGCGAAATTGACTACTATACTTCACTTTCTCCTGATAAAAAACTTTACTATATAAATCCTAATAATTTAATAACACATTTTGTGCCCCACAACCCTAATGTACCCTCAGGCTATTATACCAATGACGACTTACCTTTTTTAAGAGCAAAGTATGTTTTGGAAAACCACATTATAAACAATCTTTCCTATTGCTTTCCAACGATAAAAACAATAGGTGTTTTAGAAGGTGAAATACTTGAAAAAGAGCAGCCTGACTTGAGAAATACTGAGGTTTATGTAACAGCCTGCTATTGAAAATATTAAATTTAAACTCCACTAACACCATCATAAATTACACGTAGCTTTAAGATAACATCTAAACACGGCAACCAAACTTCATCCTCCAAACGATCAAACTGCTGCAACTGCCAATCCCCTTCTTTCGAGCGAATCAGCATATCAATCTGCGGTTTATCTTGAGCCACCACTAAATAAGCCTGCAAGCTTGGAATACTTTGATAAGCCAAAGATTTTTCCATGTAATCTTTACGTAGCGTCGATTCAGAAGTGATTTCAATAATCACACACGGTTTTTCCAAGCAATAATCATCTGACTCATCAGGCTCACAGCTAATCACCACATCGGGATAGTAGATTAAAGGCTTGAATTAACCAATGTTTTAACAAGTTGGATTAACTTTTCGTAACACCCTTCCGTCCCGCCCCTCCCTTTCGGTAAGCTTTCTGCACGCAAAAGCATGTTAAGATTCGTGCTTGCCAGTTCGTCTAAAGCAGCTTGCAACCCAGTGTTGCGCTTAATCTGCTTAAAATAATGCTTAGCTAGAGGTTAGAGTTTTGAAACAGTCAGTGTTGCAGATGTGGATTCATTTAGTGTGGCTAGTTGTCTTACTAATGCTTCCGCTCACAAGCACCCATGCCCAAAGCAAGTTATTCCCCTTCGATACCAGTAATACTAATCAAGAAAGCACTCAGCAAGGCGATCCGTTGCCACCTGAACAGGCCTTTGCGCTCACCGCGCCGTTATATGATGGCAAGCAACTGCTATTGCGCTGGGACTTACCTGAGCAAAAACTCTATCTGTACAAAGAAAAATTCACTGTTAGGGTATTAAATCCCGACTTAAAAACAGGTGAACTGCAAATGCCTGCGGGCGAGCCGAAACAAGACGAGTTTTTTGGTGATGTCCATGTCATTCATAATTCGGCTGATTTGAAGCTACCGATTGATCTTGGTGGTAAAACCAGTGGCCATTTACAAGTTGAAGTGGGTTGGCAAGGTTGCGATGGGGATTTAGGCGTTTGTTATCCACCCGAGCTTAAATACTTTAGCGCCAGCATCCCCAGTGATCCTGCGAAACGCGCGCAAGGCTTTATTTTAGAACCGAGCGAGCCACCTGCAACAGGCACCGTTGCCAACCCTAGCAGCGTGACTACCACTAACCTACCCCCCGCCGTCATCAAGTCTGAGCAAGATCAAATTGCTGATACTTTGGCGTATGGCAATTGGGCGCTGACTTTAGCTAGTTTCTTCGGTTTTGGTTTACTGCTCTCTTTCACACCTTGTGTATTCCCCATGATTCCGATTTTGTCGGGGATTATTGCTGGGCAGAAAAACTTAAGTACGCGGGGCGCTTTTATGCTCTCGCTAGTTTATGTATTAGCGATGGCACTCACTTATACTTTAGCAGGGGTATTAGCGGGTTTATTCGGCGGCAATCTACAGATGTATTTTCAAAATCCGTGGATTTTGGGCATCTTTGGTGCCGTATTTGTTTTGCTGGCTTTTTCTATGTTTGGCTTTTATCAGCTGCAAATGCCTGCCAAATTTCAGCAGCGCTTGACCGAGCTTAGTAATAAACAATCTGGGGGCAATTTAATCGGTGTTGCTATCATGGGTGTGCTCTCAGCCCTAATTGTTGGCCCTTGTGTCGCCGCTCCGTTAGCAGGTGCCTTAATTTATATTGGGCAAAGCGGCGATGCAGTCTTAGGTGGGGCTGCCTTATTTATGCTCAGCATCGGTATGGGCATTCCCTTACTCATTATTGGTACTTCGGCTGGAAAATTCTTGCCGCGTGCTGGTGCTTGGATGGAAAGCGTCAAAGCTGTATTCGGGGTGATGTTGCTCGGTGTGGCGCTGACTTTACTAGAGCGCATCCTGCCAGAAATGGTCAGTATGCTCCTTTGGGCTGCACTCTTAATCATTTCTGCAGTGTATATGGGCGCTATTTCTCCACTACCCGCTAACAGCAATGGCTGGCGTACTTTATGGAAAGGCTTAGCCATTCTGCTCTTAATTCACGGCAGTTTAGTCGCGGTGGGTGCAGCAGCAGGTAGTACTAGCGTTATACAACCTTTGAAAGGCGTATTGAGTGGTGAGCAAGAGAACAAACTTAAGTTCAGAACCGTTGCTAGCCCAGCCGACTTAGCTCAGGCGCTGAATGAGGCGCAAGGCAAGCCAGTACTTTTCGATTTCTATGCGGATTGGTGCGTGAGCTGTAAAGAAATGGAAAAATATACCTTCACCGATCCTGCTGTACAAACAGCGCTGAAAGACTTTGTGCTCTTGCAAGCAGACTTAAGCACGACCACTAAAGCTCATCGTGAGTTGTTAAAACAATTCGGCTTATATGGCCCACCGGGCATTATTATCTTTGATAAAAAGGGACAAGAGCGTAAAAATTTGCGAGTGGTAGGCTTTATGAATGCTGAATCTTTTGCTAAGCATGTCAGTCAAATTCAGACGCCTTAACCATATCGCGCCTCACCTTGCTTACGGAAATCGCTGGGGGTCATACCTTTCAATTCTATAAAGCGGCGATTGAAGTTGGCGATATTATTAAAGCCGACATTATAGCAGATGGTGCTGACGTACTGATCGGTTTCCATCAGCAGTTGGCAGGCTCGATTCACGCGTAAGCGATTTACAAAATCAGTAAAGGTATTACCGGTAGCACGCCGGAAATAGCGCGAAAAACGGCTTTCACTCATGCCAACACGCTTAGCGATATCAATCAGCGCAAACTGATTCGCAGAATTGGCGGTGATATAATCCACCACTTCGCTGATTTGCCGTAACGAAGCATCGTCTTCAAAGCTTTGCAATTGCACATTCGACAACAAACGGTAATCTTGATGGCGGGTCAGCAAACTTAATAAGGCGACAAACTCACTAAAGCGCTGCAAACCAGAAGATTGGCGAATTTTCATAATCCGCTCATAGGCTTGCTCGCTCAGCCCCATGAATTCAATCCCATGTCTAGCACGCTCTAATAAAGACAAAGCTTCGCGTAATTCGGGTAAATACTCGCTAGCTTGGCGCAAAGGCTCATCCGAGAATTGCAGGGCAATATCGCGAACGAGCACGCCTTCTTCGGGTAGTTCGCTGGAAATCCAGTTGTGCGGTAAACGTGGCCCAGTGAGCACTAAATGCCCCGGTTCAAAGCGCCCAATATAATCACCGACAAAGACTTTGCCGGTGGTCTCCACAATAAGATGCAGTTCGTATTCTTCGTGATAATGCCAGCGAATCAGCGGGTTAGGAGCACCATGTTCCAAACAGCGAATATAGCCAAACGAGCCTTCCGGTTCATAACCCAACACTGGATCGCGCTGAAAATCACGCTCTAGTTCGGGGGAACGCGGCGAAATTTTTTGTCTAGCTAATTGCCCCATGACTCTCTCCTAATCACTCTCTACGACATTACATTGCCACCATCAACATTGATAGTCTGCGCGGTAATATATCCTGATTCGTCACTCGCTAAAAATACGGCTGCACCCGCCACATCATCTGGCTTACCCATATAGCCTAAGGGTACGGCTTTACCGACCGCGATTTTCTTTTCGCCTGGCTTTAAGCCTTCATACTTGGCAAATAGACCGTCCACATGCGCCCACATTGGGGTATCAATCACCCCGGGCGAAATCGCATTCACGCGAATCCCATACGGAGCCATTGCGAGGGCAGCGGATTGGGTATAGCTAATCACGGCAGCTTTGGAGGCACAATAATGCGAAACCAAAGCCTCACCGCGTCGACCTGCTTGGGAGGCCAGATTAATAATACTGCCTATTTGCCCCGCATCGACTAAGGCTTGCAGTACGGTTTGCATCACGAAGAACATGCCTTTCACATTCACAGCGAAAATCTTCTCATACATGGCTTCATGCGATTCCAACAGCGGAGCCATATCGAAAATCGCCGCATTATTAAATAACACCGTCACGACGCCATGCTGCTGATTCACTTGCGCAATCAGCGCTTTGACCGCAGCGGTGTCTGCCACATTGAGGCTATGGTAGTGCAAATGGCTATATTGCGCCGCTAAGGCTTGGATTTCTGCACTCGGTTCGGTGGGTAAGTCAATCGCGGTACAAATCGCACCTTCTTTTAAAAACGCTTCCGTAGTAGCTAAACCAATGCCGCCATTCGCGCCTGTCACCAGCGCATGTTTGCCTTGTAAACGTTGTAAACTCATACTGATTCACTCATAAAGGTATTAACTCGTTCGGTCGCTGTGCGCAGGGCTGCCACTAAGCGCTCATCCCCTGCAATTGGCCCAAACAAGACACGCTCAGCCGCAAAGGCTGCAATCGGATCAGTCGCTGTACAAATGGCTTGGGCTACAGCAGGTTCCATGGCCTGATCTTCATATTTGAAGGGCACTTCACCGCGTTGTTGACGCTGCAAAAAGGCTAAAAACAGTGCAGGCAACATAGCCACAGCATCAATGCTCCGGTTCGCTGCTAAGGCTTCACGCAAGGTCGGTTGGATAAAGCCCGGAATTTTGGAAAAACCATCCATCGCCACGCGCTGATTCGTGTCGAGAATATTGGAGTTACTAAAACGCTCCAATACCACATCACGATAGTTTGGCAAATCCAGTGGATAAGGTTTAGCAGTATCTTCGAGGCACGCGATCACATCGTCGGTCACATAGTCATAGGCCATTTGGCGAATTTCGGGATCAAGTGTGCCTTCATGAATATAGGTATAACCGCGCAGCGTACCCGCCCAAGCGATACAACTGTGGGGCGCATTGAGGAGGCGAATTTTCGCTTCTTCATACGGCATCACATCTTTGACCATTTCCACGCCAACGGTTTCCCATGCTGGACGCCCATTGACGAAATGATCTTCCACTACCCATTGAATAAAGGTTTCACCCATGAGAGCTGCGGGATCATCACGTCCAGTTGCAGCTTTGACACGCTCACGAACATCCGGCGTGGGGCGCGGCGTAATCCGATCCACCATTGAATTGGGTGCAGATGTATTCGCATTCACCCAATCGAGGAGGGCTTGATCACCACGCTTAGCTAGGAATTGCTTCAAACCGCCAAAGAAGCGTTCGCCATTGCTGCGTAAATTATCGCAATTGAGTAAGGTGACTTTGCCACCACTGGCTTGCATCCGCGCCTGCAGTAATTTGCTTAAAGCGCCGTAAATGGTGGAGTTGGTTTTACCTGCTAAATCCGAACGCAAATCAGCAAAACTTTCATCCAACTGATGATGCGCATCCAGATAATAGCCCGCTTCGGTCACGGTGAAGGAGATAATGCGGGTATTCGGATCAGAGGCGACTTTAACTAAGCCACTCAAATCTTTATCCCAACTAATCACTTCCTGAATCGCAGTAATCTGCTGATAAAAACGCTCACCTGCGGTATTCACCGTTTCTAGGGTATATGCACCATTGCTGGCCTGAAGTGCCGCAACGGTTTCCAACATATCGGGGCGCAAATTGCCCCCGACCATGCGCCAACTCAAATCACCCTTATCATGTAGGGCTTGCATATACACTGCTTGATGGGCGCGGTGAAACGAACCTAGCCCTAAATGCAATTGTGTATAAACGGACTCACTCATGCTGCCACCCCTGAGAGTTTGTTCACATCGTAAATCGCGTTGCCATCTTTATCAAAACGATGTAGGTGCATAGAATCAAATTGCACGCCGACTTGATCGCCCACTTGAGAGCTAGTGCGCTCGTATTGACGGACAATAATCATTACAGTACCTAAGTTGACATGAATTAAGCTTTCATTACCTAAGGCTTCAACCAATTCCACCGTGCCGCGTAACTGTCCGTCATTCTGACCAACAATCGTTAAATGTTCAGGACGAATCCCGATTTCATGCACATTACCCGCTTTCGGGAACATACCGACGGGTAGAACATTCATTTGCGGCATACCAATGAATTGCGCGACAAAGCGATTGGCTGGTGTATCGTAAAGCTCCAGCGGCGTACCGACTTGCTCAATCATGCCGTCACGTAATACCACCACGCGATCCGCTAAAGTCATGGCTTCCACTTGGTCATGCGTTACATAAATAGTGGTTGCACCCAACTCACGGTGTAACTTAGCGATTTCAACGCGAGTTTGCCCGCGCAAAGCCGCATCCAAATTTGATAAAGGTTCGTCGAATAAGAATACTTTCGGTTGGCGTACAATCGCCCGTCCAATCGCTACCCGTTGACGTTGTCCGCCGGATAAAGCCTTGGGTGTACGTTGTAGATAGGCTGTCAAGTTAAGCTTATCAGCCGCTTTGCTAACCTTTTCTTTAATCACATCCGGTGCCACTTTAGCTAAGCGCAGTGCGAAGGACATATTCTCTTCTACGGTCATATGCGGATAGAGCGCATACGATTGGAAGACCATCGCAAGATCACGTTGTGAGGAAGGCGCATCGGTAATATCCTTACCATCCAGCATCAGTGAGCCACCATTAATGGTTTCTAAGCCCGCAATCATCCGTAACAGCGTAGATTTACCGCAGCCAGACGGGCCGACGAAGACAATAAACTCTTCTTTTTCAATCGCAAGGTTCACACCTTTGATAGCGCGGAGTTTGCCGTAAAATTTCTCGACGCCTTTTAATTCTAAAAATGCCATCACGTATCCCTTCCTTTATTTCACTGCGCCAAAGGTCAAGCCTTGTACTAACTGCTTTTGACTGAACCAACCGAACACAATAATCGGGGCAATAGCCATTAATGAAGCAGCGGATAATTTTGCCCAGAACAAGCCTTCAGGGCTGGAGTAAGAAGCTACTAAGGTCGCTAAAGTCCCTGCATTCGCTGAGCCTAAATTGAGTGCCCAGAACGCTTCATTCCACGCCAGTACCAAGCACAATAACCCAGTAGACGCTAAGCCCCCCATCCCTAAAGGCAGTAATACATGGCGGAATTCATCCCATAAATTAGCGCCATCCATACGCGAAGCCTCAAGAATTTCGTGTGGAATGTCTTTAAAGTGCGAGTAAAGCATCCATACCATAATCGGCAAATTACTGAGGGTGAAAACGATGATCAGCGAGATCTTGGTATCCAGTAGATTAGCCCATTGCGCCATCACATAAATCGGCACTAAAGCACCCACCGCAGGCATCATCTTGGTAGACAGCATCCACATTAAAATATCTTTGGTACGTTTAGTCGGGCTAAAAGCCATGCTATACGCAGCGGGAGCCGCAATCAGTAAACCAAGCACCGTCGACACGACGCTAGTCACAATCGAGTTCCAGGCAAAATGCATGTAGTTACTACGTGCTTGTACTTCCACGAAGTTTTCTAAAGTCGGGGTAAAGACCCACAGTGAAGGCACTGCAATCGCTTGCCCTTCCGTTTTAAAGGCAGTGAATGCCAAAAACAGTAAGGGAAAGAATAAAATTAACGCGACTGACCAAGCAGCAATAGTGCGAATGATCAGTTGGGTAGAGTTAGAATTGGGTGATGATTGCATAGTCTTAGTCCAAGTTTTTGCCGATCATACGAATCAAGAATACTGCCACAATATTGGCAAGTACCACCGCGAGTAGTGCACCTGCAGAAGCCACACCCACATCAAAACTTAATTGGGCTTGCTTAAAGATCAGGAAGGCTAAGTTAGTGCTGGAATTACCGGGGCCACCACTGGTCGTAGTATAGATTTCAGCGAAAATACTCAGTAAGAAGATCACTTCGATCATAATCACGACTGAAATCGAGCGAGCCATATGTGGCATATATAAATACCAGAGCTTTTGCCAATAAGTTGCACCATCCATCCCTGCTGCTTCTAACTGCTCACGATCCATTGACTGTAAAGCGGTCATGAAAATCAAACAGGCAAACGGTAACCACTGCCAACTCACCATAATAATGATGGAAAACAAGGGGTAGTCCGTAAGCCAATTCACCGGTTCTAAGCCAAAAAAAGTCCAGATTTGCGCCAAGACCCCGTAGACTGGATTCATCATCATATGCTTCCAAAGCAAAGCATTGACGGTAGGCATCACGAAGAAAGGAGAGATCAACAGAATGCGCACAAAACCTTGTCCGGGGAACGGATCATTAATTAACAGCGCAATCGCTAAGCCAAAGAAAACCGTAATTAAAACGACACTACCGAGTAAAATTAAAGTATTCCAAATCGCCGGCCAGAAGTCCGGGTCAGTCATAAAAAACTCGTAATTCATTAAACCAATAAAACCCGTCTGATCGGGTTGCATCAGATTATAACGAATTACGGAAAAATAAATGGTCATCACCAGCGGTACGATCATCCACAGGAACAAAGTTACAACTGCGGGTGCCATCAAAATGCGGGGTAACCAACGAGAACCTGCACGTGTATGTTCAGCCATAACGCTACCTGTCTGTGGTGTTATCTAATCATGTGAGAAAGAGCCGCCACTGGGAGTTACCAGCAGAAAGTGGCGGCGCTTAAAGGGTAACTAGGGTGCTTGTTACCCGACTTGGAGGAAACTATCGGTTACTTGTAATAACCTGCTTTACGCATTTCACGATCAGCGGCTTCTTGAGCCGTTTTTAAAGCGGCCTCAACCGTTTCTTTACCTGCTAATGCTGAACTCATTTGCTGACCCACGGTGACACCAATCGATTGGAACTCAGGAATAGCCGCAAATTGCACACCGGTGTAAGGTGATTTTTCTAAAGTACTGTCATTAGGATTAGCACTCTTAATCGCTGCTAATTCAGCATCGGCGAACTTGGCTGCCGCTTTGAAATCCGCATTGTCATAAGTGGACTGGCGTGTGCCTGTTGGCACTTTTCCCCAACCTAATTCTTTGCCGACTAGATTGATATAGTCAGTGGAAGTCGCCCATTGGATGAATTTCTGAGCTTCAGCCGATTTAGTAGAGGACTCTGGAACACCTAAAGCCCAAGCCCATAACCAATTCGCACCTTTAGGCGTCTTAGCAGTAGGCGCTTGTGCGAAAGCTACTTTATCTGCCACTTTACTTTGGCCGGGATCAGAGATGAAAGAAGCCGCAATCGTGGCATCAACCCACATACCGCACTTGCCTTCATTGTAAAGCGCTAAAATTTCATTGAAACTATTGTTCGCTGAACCGGGAGGGCCGTATTTAGTCAATAAATCAACATAGAAAGTAATCGCATCTTTCCAAGGTTGGCTTTCTAACTGTGGCTTCCATTCCATATTGAACCACTGGCCGCCATAGGTATTCACTAAAGTGCTTAGGAACGCCATATTGTCGCCCCAGCCTGGTTTGCCACGTAGGCAAATCCCATAGATACCTTTATCTTTGTTATGAATTTTTTCAGCGACTTTTGCAACATGCTCCCAAGTAGGATTGCTGGGCATTTCCATACCCGCTTCTTTGACTAAGTCAGCACGGTACATGAGCATGGAGCTTTCGCCGTAGAAAGGCGCAGCGTACAACTTGCTATCAGCTGATAAACCATTACGCATAGCGGGTAATAGGTCATCAATTTTATAGGCGTCATCAAATTTCAGTTCTTTCAGCCAACCTTTTTTACCCCAAATCGGAGCTTCATACATACCAACGGTCATGATATCAAACTGACCACCTTTAGTAGCGATATCAGTGGTCACACGTTGACGCAATACGCCTTCTTCTAGGGTTACCCATTTGAGTTTGATATCAGGATTGGCTTCTTCGAAGTGCTTGCTGAGTTTTTGCATTTCGATCATATGGCCGTTATTGACAGTAGCAATGACCAATTCAGTAGCTGCTTGGGTGGTAGCAGCGGCACACAGAACTACGCTGCCCGCAATAGCAGCTAACATACGGTTCAACTTCATCTCTCATCTCCTCCGATGGTTGGGCTGAATGCCCGAGAACAACTAGCTTGAGGAGAGAATGGTATTTTATTGCAGAATTAACCGCATTCCCCCTCTCTCTTGTGAAATAGAGTAGCACTAGCTTTATAGAAAGAAATATACGAATTCGGTTAGTTCATATACTTTATTGCATTTTGCTAGTAAATAATCTTAATAAATTGGCATAAAACTATTAGTTTCTGTCAAAACTTTTTATGAGATGTCGAGGAAAACCGATAGTTGCTTTATGTGCAGTGCAGCAATAAAGTATTAACATTGAAGAGTTAACCAAGAAAATAATGACCAACTCAGCCGACGCTTCATCAAGTCAATAGCTAAAGCCGCAAAACTAAGGCTTAAGTACAAAACCCTGTTCAGTCAATTGCATTTGCTCTAAAGCCAAACCACTTGAAGCCGCACCTTGCCGTACTGCCTCTTTCACTGCTTGCTTAGCGTCTTTATCATCACCCGCGCGACTCATGGCAGCCTGTGTCAGTAGTGCTTGAATGAATAGAGCCTCAGCAATTTCCTGCTTATTCTCATCACTAGCCTCGGCCAACTTAGGGTTAGCCAACCAGATTACAGTGGCCTGCTGTTTAACCGCTTGAGCGATTTGCTTATCGACAACGACCGACTCCCCCTCTGAGGCTTGCCAAGCAGTGACCCACCAGAGCGTATAAGCATCAGCGATATTATTAATCGCCAAACCATAAGGCTGAATGGTTTGCTCAACCGCCTCAAGTACTTCAGTGGAACTTAATAAAGCTTCTAATTCATCAGCGCCTTTTAAGTGTTTCACTTGGCGCTGTTCAGCCAACTGACTGAGATTAGTTTGCCGACGCTCCAAGGATGGGGTGTATTCTAAGTGGCGAGCTAAGATAGCCGTTGAATCGACAATGGGGCTAATACTTGCGATGGTTACAGCAGGTTGTTTGCTAGTTTTTAAGGCTTTTTCCAGTACTGAGCTACTTAAGCCATCTTTTAGTGATAAGCGATTGTCGACAGCTGTACTTGCTACCGCAATCGAAGTAAAACAAATACTTATCGTACAGGCGACCCAAGTCCAGCGCTTTAAGAGGTTCATCAGCATCCCTTTGCTTGAAAATTTAACACTCGATGCGCTTTATACTAGCTGCCTAAGGTTTTGTCAGTGATCTAGTAACTGGATGAAAGTAGCTAAAGCCCTGCTAATACCAATATTGATAAAATTAATTCAGATAAAAGGTGTTTGGCTTTAAGGCAATAAAAAATATGACCGATCTTGTCCGCTTCTTGACCGAAGCAACCCTGTTAGTCTTAAGCCTTGCTCGTTAAGCTGTACACAACCAACAACGGAGCAAAACTATGACTGATACCGTTTTATTAGTAATCGACGTGCAAGAATCCTTTAAACATCGGCCTTATTGGAACGAGCAAAGCTTGCCAAGCTTTCAAACTAAATTATTGAAACTGATTGAAACCAGCTTGCTGCTTGGCTGTATTAGCTGTCGTCGCAAGCTTTCAAACTAAATTATTGAAACTGATTGAAACTGCACATAAACAAGCTTGGCAAGTGGTGTATATTCTCCACGAAGAGGCAACAGGTGCTTTTTCACAAGCGTCCGGTTTTGTCCAATTAATGGATTTCCTGCAACCGACAGCGGATGAACCTATTTTTACCAAGCAAGTGCACAATGCCTTAACTGAAAGTGGTTTACAGGCTTGGCTACAACAACGCGGGATTAGCAAATTGAAAGTGAGTGGTATTCGTACCGAACAATGCTGTGAAACCACTGCACGAGTCGCGAGCGATTTAGGCTATCAAGTTGATTTCGTCTTGGATGCCACCCTAACCTTTGCGATGCAAAATCCTATTGACCAGTGCACGGTTACCCCTGAACAAATCAAAGCGCATACGGCCATGGTGCTAAAAGATCGCTTTGCGCAGATCACTGCTGTGGATGACTATGTCTAAACCCAAACGCTCGATTTATTTTTTAGTGTTGCCCGGCGTGCATTTGTTGGATTTAGCCGGGCCAGCACAAATTTTCGGGCATGAATTTCTTCAAGCATCAGTGGAGCTACATTATATCTCCACCGATTCACAAGCATTGAGCCAGCAAGGTTTAGCCTTAGCTCAGTTAGAACCCTTACCTGCGCAGCTAGCTAAAGGCAGTTGGTTATTTATTATCGGCACGAGTGAAGCGCTTCAGCATTTTCACACGGACTATTACCAAGTTGCGCGCGCATGGTTAATCAGAATTGAGCCGCAATTTGAGTTGGTGATTGGGATTTGCTCAGGCTCCCTGTTTGCAGCTTTCGCAGGCTTACTGAATCACAAACACTGCACCACCCACCATGAATTATTAACTCAATTAAAAGATTTAGCCCCGCAAGCTAAAGTGCAAGACAACTGTATTTTTGTGCGTGATAGCAAATATTGGACGAGTGCCGGAATTACGACTGGGATTGATTTATGCCTACAACTGGCGGCGGATTATTGGGGGCATCAACAGGCGCTACTGATAGCACGTGACTTAGTGGTGTTTCAGCGCCGCTTAGGTGAACAACCCCAACTCGGCTTTTGGCTGCAATATCGTGACCATCTGCATGCGCGGGTGCATGCGATTCAAGATCAAGTACTCGCTAATCCGGGGAACCATTGGCGCGTGCCTGAGCTGGCGCAATCGGTACATTTAAGTGAGCGCCAACTGCGGCGCTTATTTCAGAATGCAACCGGCTGCACACTCCAAGCCTGGATTCAGCAAGCACGCTTAGAATTATCCCGCCAGCTATTGGAACAAACCCATTTAGCCCTACCTGAAATTGCCGAGCGTTGTGGTTTTGAATCCGAACGTAGTTTGCGTCGACTGTGGCAAAGCTGGCAGGGGCAGTTGCCTAAGCGGGCTTAGCTGCCTTTCTTGCTTGCGCAGAATCCTGTCAGGGCTTAACATTTCGGCCTTTGCTAAGACATATCGAAATTCAGGAATAATAATTATGCGTAGTCATTATTGCGGGCAGGTGGATGAGTCCCTGCTAGATCAGGAAATTACCCTCTGTGGTTGGGTAAACCGGCGGCGTGATCACGGGGGCGTCATTTTCATTGACCTACGTGACCGTGAAGGTCTGTTGCAAGTGGTATTCGATCCTGATCGGGCGGATGTGTTCGCCACTGCTGAGCGGGTGCGCAATGAATATGTTTTACAAGTCAAAGGCCGCGTGCGTAGACGTCCGGCTGGCACGACTAATGACAATTTACGCAGTGGCCAAGTTGAGGTTTTAGGCTTAGAGCTGACCGTGCTCAATGCAGCTGACACCCCGCCCTTCCAAATAGACGAGCAGGGTGTGGGCGAAGAAAAGCGCTTAACTTATCGTTATATCGACCTGCGTCGCCCCGAAATGCAGCAGCGCTTGCAATTACGCGCCAAAGCAACTGGTTATATGCGCCGCTATCTGGAAGAAAATGGCTTCCTCGATATCGAAACGCCGATGCTCACCAAAGCGACGCCAGAAGGTGCGCGGGATTATTTAGTGCCGAGCCGCACGCATCCGGGTTCGTTCTTTGCACTGCCACAATCACCGCAATTGTTTAAGCAATTGCTGATGATGTCCGGTATGGATCGTTACTATCAATTTGCACGTTGCTTCCGTGATGAAGATTTGCGCGCCGATCGCCAGCCTGAGTTCACCCAGCTCGATATCGAAACTTCATTCATGAATGAAGAGCAGATTATGGGTATGGTCGAAGCAATGATTCGTGGCATGTTCAAAACGCTGCTGAGTGTTGAGCTACCCACTCAATTCCCGCATATGACCTATGCAGAAGCCATGTTTCGCTTTGGTTCTGATAAGCCGGATATGCGCATTCCGCTGGAGTTCGTTGAAGTCAGCGATTTAATGCAAGCGGTCGAATTCAAAGTCTTTGCAGCTCCCGCCAAAGACCCTGATAGCCGCGTGGTGGCTTTGCGCTTACCAAATGGCGGCGATTTATCACGCAAAGAAATTGATGACTATACCGCCTTCGTTGCTCGTTACGGTGCAAAAGGTTTGGCTTATATCAAGATTAATGATCTGAGCGATGGCTTAGAAGGCTTACAATCACCGATTCTAAAATTCCTGCCAGAAGACGTTGTGAAAGGCATTTTGGAGCGCACAGGTGCACAAACCGGCGACCTCGTATTCTTCGGCGCGGATAAAGCCAAAGTCGTGAATGATGCGCTGGGTGCGCTACGGATTAAATTAGGCCATGACCGCAAACTGCTGACTTCTGAATGGGCAGCGCTTTGGGTTGTGGACTTCCCGATGTTTGAATGGGATGAGAAAGATAAGCGTTGGGTAGCCTTACATCACCCGTTCACTGCACCTAAATGTACACCTGAAGAATTGGCTGCCAATCCGGGCCAAGCGATTTCCATTGCTTATGATATGGTCTTGAATGGCACTGAAGTCGGTGGCGGTTCAGTACGGATTCACCGCTCTGAAATGCAAAGCGCAGTCTTCAGCTTATTAGGTATTAGCACTGAAGAAGCAGAAGAAAAGTTCGGCTTCCTACTCAATGCTCTCAAATACGGTTGCCCTCCGCATGGCGGTTTAGCCTTCGGTTTAGATCGTTTGATTATGCTCATGACCGGTAGCCAATCGATTCGCGACGTAATGGCCTTCCCGAAAACCCAAACGGCGGCCTGCCCATTAACCAATGCGCCCGCTCCAGTCGGTATGCGTCAGTTACGTGAATTGAATATTCGCGTGAAATTGCCAGAAAAAGAAAGCGCTTAATTAATCTTGATCGCAATAAAAGAGCCACCGAAACGGTGGCTTTTTTTTGGGTGCATTTCAGGTAACTCGTGTTGAGTTATTGATTATTTTTTGGCTGTGAAGGCTTACGATGGTGTGGCTGAGTGCGCTTGGGTGGCGCATTGGCTAGTTCTACCTCATGCTCAATGCGCTCCAAATTATTTTCTTCAAACATATGCGCAATCGACACCTTCCGCTTAGTCTGTGAGCTTGGAGCCGTTGCAACTACTTCCACTTCGGCGGCTTTAACTTCTTCTTGCACAAAGCTTAGCTGAACAGGTTCTGGCAACACAGGCTCTACTAATTGCACAGGCTCAACAGCAACAGGCTGTCTGGGCGCTGCCGGTCTTTCATGATGCGGCTTTTTGCGCTGTTCACGATCATGGCGCTCATGATGTGGCGCAGTAGAACGATGTGGCTGTTGACCACGCTGCGGACGTTGAATTTCAGGCAATAACTCTGGGCTAATCGCAACCACTGGCAAAGTTTTACCAATATAGTCTTCAATTTCAGGCAGATGAAACGCAGTATCTTCACAAGCAAAACTATGCGCTTCACCCGACGCACCCGCACGTGCAGTACGCCCAATTCGATGCACATAATCTTCCGCTAATTGTGGCAAATCGAAATTGAAAACATGCGAAACGGCGGGAATATGTAAACCACGTGCAGCGACATCAGTAGCAATTAAGACTTGATAGCGCCCTTCAGCGAAATCTTTCAAATAGCGCTCACGTTTGCTTTGGCGCACATCACCGGAAATCATCGCCGCTTTAATTTCATTGACTTTGAGATAAGCCTCAATTCGTTCCGCGCTATGTTTGGTATTCACAAACACAATCGCCCGCTGCGGCTCAAGCGTATTCATTAAGCCCACTAGTAAGGGAATTTTCTCGGAATTGGCAGGGAAGTAAACGAATTGGCTAATATTATCTGCGCTGACCGAATCCGTTTCGATTTTCACCGGCACCGGATTATTCATATGCTCATAAGCTAGCTCTAACACTTTTTGCGAGAGTGTCGCTGAAAACAACATATTTAAGCGTTCGGTAGGCTCCGGTAAACGCCGTAGCAGGAAGCGAATATCTTGAATGAAGCCCATATCGAACATGCGATCCGCTTCATCGAGCACCAAGACTTGAGTCTGTTTGAAATCGAACACGCCCTGCTTCCAATAATCAATGACTCGACCCGGCGTACCCATCAATAAATCCACCGCTTGGGTGAATTGCTGGCGCTGCTTCTCATAAGCGGCTCCGCCATAGACTAGAACATTATTTAAGCCAGTATATTTGCCCAAGACTTCAGCATCACGGGCAATCTGAATCGCCAGCTCGCGGGTAGGTGCTAAGATCAAGCAGCGCACTGAGCCGGGTTGAGCATCAACTAACGGTTGCGACAAAAGACGTTGAAACGCTGCCACCAAAAAGGCACCCGTTTTACCGGTTCCAGTTTGTGCTTGGCCGGTGATATCTTGACCATTCAGGGCAAAGGGCAAGGTTTCTCCTTGGATGCGCGAGCAATATTCAAAACCCGCTTCATTTAGGGATTTTAAAATGCGCTCATCAAGGTTGAATGAGTCAAAACGTGTTGCGCTTAAATATTGATTTTCCATGTCGTAAGCATACCACAAACCATACAAAAGCTATTCAGTCACGCTAGTACAGAACTAAAAAGACGACTAAAGCTAGATTTAGTAGGCTGAAATGCTAGTTATCTACTGCCTATTGTATTTATTTTACAAGTCGAAATAACCCAAAATTAACCAATAGGGCTTATACTATGTGCCCCTACTGATTGCTGCATTTTGCAAGTACTGTAATTAGTGAAAGTTGATTTTTTTAGCATGGAAAACATCATGACGGTTAACACCAACCTCTCTGCAAACCTAGAGGCAACTTTAGGTTTGAGCAACCTTAACGATATTTTTTGGAATCAATCTGCGCCAGCGCTGTATGAAGCAGCGATGCGTCGTGGTGAGGCTCATGTGGGCAAAGGTGGCACTTTAGTTGCTTATACTGGTTCGTTTACTGGCCGCGCTCCCAATGACAAATTTATCGTTGATGAAGCGAGCAGCCATGACAAGGTTTGGTGGGGCGAAGTCAATAAAGCGATCAGCGAAGAGAGCTTTGATAGCGTTTTAGCCGCTGCACAAGAATTTTTGCGGGGCAAAGATATTTTCGTCCAAGATTTATTAGCCGGTGCTGATCCGACGACTGAATTACCCGTGCGTATCGTCACTCAATATGCGTGGCATGCCTTGTTTGCGCAGAATATGTTCATTCGCCCAGCCGATTTGCAGCGCAAATTAGGCGTTGATGAGCCACAGTTCACGATTCTGCATGTGCCTGATATGCAAGCTGATCCAGAAAAACATGGCACGCGCTCCCCTGCTTTCATTTTGGTTAATTTTGCCCGTCGGTTAGTTATTATTGGTGGCACGCATTACGCAGGCGAGATTAAAAAGTCGGTGTTCTCGATCATGAACTACTTATTGCCACAGCAAGGCGTTATGTCCATGCACGCCTCGGCGAATGTTGGCAAAGCAGGCGATGTAGCCATTCTGTTTGGCTTATCAGGAACGGGTAAAACCACGTTATCGGCTGACCCAGAGCGCTTACTGATCGGTGATGATGAGCATGGCTGGAGCGATCAAGGCGTATTTAATCTTGAAGGTGGCTGCTACGCGAAAGTGATTAATCTTTCTGCTGAAGCTGAGCCGTTAATCTACGCGACCACCCATCAATTCGGCACAGTGCTCGAAAATACTGTGATGGATATGGATACCCGTGAACTGGATTTGGATGATGGCAGCCTCACCGAAAATACGCGTGCCAGCTACCCAATCACACAAATCCCGAATGCGCTTTATCCGGGTAAAGCAGGGCATGCTAAGCATATTATTATGCTGACTTGTGATGCCTTTGGGGTATTACCACCGGTCTCTAAGCTCACCACTTCACAAGCGATGTACCATTTCTTATCCGGCTACACCGCTAAAGTAGCAGGTACCGAGAAAGGCGTGACTGAACCAACCACAACCTTCAGTACTTGCTTCGGTGCGCCGTTCATGGCTTTGCATCCATCAGTCTATGCAGACTTATTGGGTGAGAAAATCAATAAGAACAACGTGTCTTGCTGGTTATTAAATACCGGCTGGAGTGGTGGCCCCTATGGTGTAGGTAATCGGATGAAGATTCGTCATACTCGCGCGATGTTGAATGCGGCTCTGCGTGGCGATTTGGATAAAGTCGATACCCGTACTGATCCAATTTTCGGTTTAAGCATTCCAGTGAGTTGCCCTGATGTACCGAATGAAGTCTTAGATCCAGCTTCTACTTGGGAAGATAAAGCAGCTTATCAAGCTAAAGCGCATCAATTAGCGACTGCTTTCCATAAAAACTTTGCACGCTTTGCTGAATATGTCACTGAAGATGTGCGCAATGCAGGTCCGTTAGCGGGTCGTTAATTAGTTATTACCCCTCTCCTTCCAAGAAGATAGAGGGGTTTTAGTTGGTTTTTAACGATTTAACTCATTAAGAAAGTACAGGCTAAACTTCCAAAACACTTATTTAGTCATCCCCATCCTTACCATCGCTGTCGCCATCTTTACCGTCACTATCACTGCCATCTTTACCATCTCTGTCATTACTGCCAGTATCATTATCTTTGTCATTTGAATCAGCGTCACTATCCGCTGCATTGTTGTTGTCAGCATCGCGGCTATCCGGTGTGCCATCATTGTCATCATCATTATCTCGACTATCAGGAATACCGTCTTTATCGCGATCATAAGTACTAGAGCTAGCCTTGTTGGTATCATCATTTTTAGCAACGGCAACATTGATGCTGCTCAGCAATAACATGCCAACTAAGGCCAAAGCTAAACTGGATTTAATTTTTAAACTTTGCATGATTAACATTCATCCATTCTAGGGTTAAATTAAAAACTACTTGATCAGTAACTAGCTAACAAGCAGTTAGTCATCATCGTTATCCTGACTGTTCGGCGTGCCATCGCCATCTAGGTCACTATTGCGATCATGATCAGTCAGATCATCTACACCATCATTGTCGTCGTCGTTATCGTAGAGATCGCTCATCCCGTCGCTGTCATCATCGGTGTCGTTTGCATCTGCAATACCGTCGTTATCATCATCATTGTCTAAATTATTGGCGACACCGTCGTTATCGAGATCATTATCAGCATCCAGATTCAGGCTGTTGTCATCCGTGTCACCGACACCGTCATTATCATCGTCGCTGTCATTGCTATCCGGTTTGCCGTCATTGTCGTCGTCGTTATCAGCAAGATCAGCTGTGCCATCATTGTCATCATCACTGTCTTGATTATTGGTAACACCATCATGATCTAGATCGTTATCTGACTGACCGTCGTTATTGCTATCCGCATCATTGATATCACGCATGCCATCATTGTCGTCGTCATTATCAAGGCGATCTGGAATACGATCACGGTCACTATCTTCATAAAGATTAGGAATGCCATCCCGATCTCTATCCAGCGGATCACTACTCAAAGTAGTTAGCGTAATTTTGTTGCGCTGAGCAGGTGCTAACTGAACAACTTGTGGCGCATCCTCGACGCCATCCGCATTGGTATCGCGCTTCATTAGTGAGCGATTAGCAGGCACTGGGATATAACCAAGTAAAACTGGCTTGGCAGAGCCTTTAAATACGCTGCTCACTTGTCCGGCAGCTTTCTTCAGCTTAAGCGCAACCGATACTTGCTGGTTAACATTGCCCGTATTACGAGCCACCACTAAACGGCAGTTAGTATTGGCTGGCAAACCAATATTAAATGCGTGCTTACCGGCTGTATTAGTTACAGAACGTGTTTTGAAATATAAGCCGCCATCACAAAAAGCTTCTATCAAGACATTTTTCGCAGGCACTTGACCCAGCATTTGTAACTGGACTGGAGCAGCGGCTGCATTAGCAGCTAAGGTACTAGTGATTAAAAACAGGCTTACTGCTAATTTATTGTTGGTCAGTTTCATGAGTTCCTCCGTGGGGTAATCAGCATCAAGTTGATGAGCCCAGTATGGAGGGAGTAACTCTTAGCTGGAATCCGGCAAACTGCTAGTTACTATGAGCTTGCACGATATGCCTAACAGGCATCAGACATATGTTCTATGCATTAAACTTCAAATAAAACAGTAGCTTAACAAGCAGTAGCATGCGATATACTATCGTTTAGCACTCACCAACAGAGGGTTTAATTTTGCTTGCGGGGATGAGGAATCAGACGAAAGTATCATTAGCTAGGCTAGTGTTTCCGTCAAATAGCTTGAACTAAACAGTGGTTAGCAATTAAACCGACAGTAACTCGGGGCAACTGTCGGTCTATTTTCATACCTTTTTCGCAACGGAGATTTTGTTCTACACGTCAATTTTAAGTGTTAGTTAGTGCTTGCCGCCCACACCCGCACGACCTGCTAAAAACTCAGTCAACGTCAGCGTTTTGCTAGCATCGGTATCTAAACCTGCAAAACCCCAAATAGAACCCGTTTTGTAACCTTGTAGTGCAGTAAACTCAGCCAAGTTCAAAGCTGAATTGCTATCACCATCGGCCAAAGTAAAAGCATTACTCACTGCAGTCGTTGAGTTCGTATTTGCAGAGAACTCGCTTAAGCTCAGGCTGCTGCTCACATCGGTATCTAAAATTGTAAACATGGCTTTAATTTCACGCGCTTGTGTGGTCGTTTCCAGCGCTTGATACTCTGCCAAAGATAGAGTGCTTGAGGTATCTGCATCAGCTGTATTAAAGTCTGCGGTACGTACTGCAGTCACTTCAGCAGTTGTCACCGTACCATTACCGTCGGTATCATAGATAGCTGTGAAAACAGAAGACTTACCCGATACTCCGGTCGTATTACCACCGTGATTACCGCCTTTGGCGAAACTTGCAGAAGAAATTGATAATAAACTACCTAATAAAACGATAGAAGCTGTTTGAATACGCATGGACTGAACTCCATTTAAGTTTTTCTAAAAGTCTTACCTAACTTAGGTAAGTCGGTTGACCCGGTGCTGAACCACCGGGTTTTTTCATTCGCTAGCAAGGTCTAAAGGGCTAGCGCCTTGAAAATCCTTATGAACTAATGAGCAGATTGATCGGGTCGTCCACCACGATCTAAACGTAAGACATGCCAAGTCCCATCAGCGAATTGAATCACGGTGGCCTCGATATAATCACCCACCACTAAATCGTCAAACTTAGTCACATCATGGTGGCTGCCACGCTGTGCTAAGCGCTTGGCCGTTTGTGCATTTTTTAACAACATACTGCCATTATCTAAATACAAGGTATAACCCGCCAAGCTAATCGTATTCAGCGTCTTATCAATCGCAGTAATTTGCCCAGCTAGCTCTTGGCCATTATTCGCCGACACATCCCGCAACATGACACGCTTCGCTTGGAGCAGACCACTCGCATCGACAGTACCTTCCACTTCTAAGGTCAAACCAACGGCTAAACTGCTGGAAGTTAAACCCACAAATTGAGTTGAGCTGCTAGTCACTACGCTTTGGCCTGCCAAGCTAAACGCAGATGCAGAGCTAATCGCACTGACAATCCCTTCTAACTCTAAGCGCGACTTCTCTGGATATTTGCCTTCGCTAACTTGCAGACTTAGTTGCTGGGCATTCAATACACCACTTTCGGGCAGCTGGCTGGCGGTTACTTGGACTAATTGCCCATTGGCTAAAGCTTTACCATTCCAAGCTACTAAATTCGCTGCGCTGTAATTCACCGTTAACCCATTCATTTGGAAGGTTTTCAGCTCAGGTTTTAAATGGCTAATCGCGCCCACAACTTGCAAACTATCCGTGCTTTGATAGTTATCGGCTAATAAAGCGAGACTCGTTGCTTTAATTACTCCACTTGGTAAACGATCACCGGAAACCTCGACTAGATTGCCAAGCTGTAAATCCGCTAATTGATCAAAGCCATGCAAGACACTGAGCAAATCAATTTGAATCGTTTGACCGAGTATAGAAATGCTTTTCCCGTCTGTGGCAATCGCTTCCACGGTTCCTTTGACTAAGCCATCAAACTTAACTTGAGTCGCCACACCACTCACGCCGTCGGTATTTACCGAGCCAGTCACGGTAATAAATTCACCGGCGGCGAAACTGCTTTGATCGCTAACTTGAGTGCCATTGCGATCAAATGTTGCGTTATCGACATCATAGTGAATGCCATTCACATAAATACTGCCGAAACCCGTAATTCGCCCTGCGGTAATGCCGGTGCCGGTCATGCCGCCCTCTGCTAGCGTTACTGCATCACCACAGCTAGCTAGCAAGAAAGCGGCACTCACGACGAGAGCAGTCAATTTAATCTTCATGGCGCGTTTCCTTGGTGTCAGTCGGCTGCTCAAAATAATAAATACCTACGCCTGCTTGCATCCGACCACTGCCTTGTATATTGGGATTACTATCGCGATCATGTTCATATAGCCACTGATTAAAACGCAGCAAAAGTTGGTGCGCATCCTTACGCACAAAGGCACGAAAGGCCGGTAATACTTCTTCTGGCAAATTGTTATAACTCACTTTGCGCTGGTAATAACGCTCGTCTGACGGCGCTATTAAATTATGATCAATCGTCATCACGAGCAGCGACACATCGGTACCTAATAACTGCAACTGGGTTTCATCCTCAGCATCGGGTATAAACACTGCGCTGAGTAAGCGCACTGTGCCATCCTCCAAACTTTCAACCAACTTAACGCGGCGCATTTCATCCAGCATCGCGAAGCTCGACATATCACCACTATAGCGCTGCACCAATTGCTCAAAGCTCGGCTCAGCACCACGAAACGCTAACACGGCTGGCTGGCCTTCATTATCTAAAAAGGCTGCATCATTCAACCAAGCATTGACGACGCGCAACACCCGATTAAAGCGCGGCAAAGGCTCAGCCAACTCAGCTTGACGCAGTTGAGTCACTTCTTTACGCGTCAAGCCGGTGATCACTGCAATCCGCGTGGTGGTTGCACGCTCACCCGCTTGGATCAACTCATCTTCCACGACATCGATATAAGCCTGCTTCGCGAGCTGCGTAAATTCACCGAAGGCCACACCCTTGCGATACAAAATGCGCATTAAGCCTTTGAGTATTTGGTAGAACGCAGCGCGGAGTGTGTTGTTCATGGAATGGGATTTTATTCCCATTAATAGAATAAGCGCAAGGGCGAAATGACCAATGGATGGGAAAATTTTCCCGTTGATAACAAAAAACCCTCCATTGGAGGGTTTTCAGCTTGTATGAATAACTAATCTTAACTAAGCATTAGCTAAACTTTTACTAACAATTTCATACACATCCGCCGACAAACCTTGATGCGCTTGCAAACGTTCGAGTTGTGACTTCATTAATTCGCTACGCCCTGCTTCATAATGCCGCCAATTCATTAAAGGCCGCACCATGCGTGCAGCCACTTGTGGATTACGTTCATTCAACCACAGCACTCGCTCTGCTAAGAAAACATAACCACTGCCATTCGCCGCATGGAAATGCAAAGGATTGCGCATCGCAAAGCTGCCGACTAAAGCCCGCACTTTATTCGGATTGCGCATATCAAATAGCGGATGCTCTAGCAATTTTTCAACTTGCTGCAAAGTATTCGGCAGGCTGGAACTGGCTTGGAGTGCAAACCACTTATCCATCACCAAAGGATCATTCTGCCAACGCTCAAGGAAATGAGCTAAAGCCGCAGTGCGCTCTGGGCAAGCAATGTCATTTAACACGGCTAAAGCCGCCAAAGCATCGGTCATATTATTCGCTTGATAATATTGCTCTGCGCATAAAGCCGGAATCGCACTATCGTCCAAATGCCCCAAATAAGCCAAGCACACATTTTTCAAACGGCGCTTACCCATGCTCGCGGCATCAATCTGATAAGCTGCTTGATCTTGATAGCTGACGAAAATGCTTTCCAAATCCAAGCGCAAGGTTTTCGCTAAAGTGCTTAGAATAAAATCGCGCACTTGATGAATCGCTGCAGGATCAGCAGGGCGCATCAGCTCGGCAATATCCGCTTCTGAGGGCAAAGTTAAAGCTTCCGCCCTCAAAGCAGGATCTAAGCTTTCATCGGTTAACACTGCCTGCCAAGCACTGACAAACTCATGACTTAAACCGAGTGGAGCGCCCTGTTTCAAATCCGCTAGTAAGGCTTGAATCGCCGCCATCGCTAGGCGCTGACCCGCATCCCAACGATTAAAAGCGTCGCTGTCATGCTTCATCAAGAAAATCAGCTCCGCCTCGGTATAGGCATAATCCAAACGTACTGGAGCAGAAAAATTACGAAGTAATGACGGTACAGGTTGTTCAGCGACTTGCGTGAACCTGAAGCTTTGCTCAGTTTGAGTCAGCTGCAAAGTTCCATTGCAGGCTTGGCCATCTAAATAGAGTGGCAAATCAGTGCCATCCTGCCCTAATAAGCCGATTTGCAGCGGAATCAATTGCGCTTGTTTCGACTGGCTTTCTGGGGTGGCTGGGCAAGTTTGCACGCAATTTAAGGTGCAAGTTTGCCCAGCGGCATCATAGATCATACTGACTTTGACTTCAGGCGTACTGGCTTGATCATACCAACGTTGGAATTGCTTTAAATCTGCGCCATTCGCATCGGCCATGGCTGCCAAGAAGTCTTCAGTGGTCACTGCTTGACCATCATGACGCGCAAAATACAAATCCATACCTTTACGAAAGCCATCACGTCCTAACAGGGTTTGATACAGGCGTACCACTTCCGCGCCCTTTTCATACACCGTCATCGTGTAAAAGTTATTGATTTCCATATAAGAAGCGGGGCGAATCGGATGCGCCATGGGGCTAGCATCTTCAGTGAATTGGAAAGTACGCAGCATACGCACATCTTCGATGCGCTTCACAGCAGATGAATGCAAATCAGCAGTAAATTCCTGATCACGGAATACGGTTAGACCTTCTTTCAGCGACAACTGGAACCAGTCACGGCAAGTGACGCGATTGCCTGTCCAGTTGTGGAAATACTCATGCCCAATCACCGATTCGATATTGATATAATCTTGGTCAGTGGCGGTTTCAGGGCTAGCGAACACCAGTTTGGAGTTAAAGACATTTAAGCCTTTATTTTCCATCGCGCCCATATTGAAATCATCGACCGCGACGATCATGTAAATATCGAGGTCATATTCCAAACCAAAACGCTGCTCATCCCAACGCATCGCGCGCTTGAGTGACTGCAGCGCGTGATCGCACTTACTGATATTATGCGGCTCGGTATAAATGCGTAGCGTCACTTTGCGCCCAGAACCGGTGGTGTAGAAATCCTCCACATGCTCTAAACGCCCAGCGACTAAGGCGAATAGATAGGCTGGTTTACGGTAAGGATCAACCCAACGCGCCCAATGCTTGCCCTCCCCCAATTCACCGCCAGCAACCCAATTTCCATTCGATAACAGCACCGGATACTTAGCCTGTTCAGCAATAATCTCTGTGGTGAATAGCGTCATCACATCGGGACGGTCTTGGTAATAAGTAATCTTACGGAAGCCTTGCGCCTCGCATTGAGTACAGAAATTACCGCTCGATTGGTACAAACCTTCTAGCGCAGTATTTTTCTGCGGATAAATCCGCGTAACAATTTCTAGCGTGCCTTGCTCTGGCAGGCTTAACACCTGCATACCTTCAGCCGTGAGGCGATAATCTTGATCGGCTTGCAGATTACGGCTATCTAATTGCACACTGATTAATTCAAGTTGCTCACCAAATAGCTCTAGCGGCGCATGGCTAGTATTACGCGCATCACGCTGATAATGGGCGGTATTAGTCACCAAAGTGAACTCATCGCCTAGCTCAAACTTCAGCTTTAAAGTTTCGACTTGATAAGCGGGAGGCGTGTAATCTTTTAGATAAATCGTAGTGGGCTGCCCTTCTCTCATTATTGCTTCCTAATAGTTAAATGCTGCTCTCAGCGTATAAAGCCTGCTTAATCGCGGCATACTCTGGATCAGTTGTGGATATAAATCCCTGCCGCAACAGCAAGTCGATATTGACTAAATTGCAATTATCTTTAAAGGCAGTGACTTGTGCGGTTAGCTCGGCTAATTCAGCCAGCGGGATTAATTGAAATTGCTCGACCTCACCATCGGTATTTTCGGGAATAAAATCTTCCGGTAACCACAGGTCGTAAATAAATAAGGTGGAATTTTCCAAGCCTCGACTTAAAGATTGGCGGTAGTGAAGCTGGCTCACTGCTTGGGCTTGTTTGGCTAATTCAGCAGGAATATTCGCCTCTTCCTTAGCCTCTTTAATTAAATTTTCCAGCAAACTCAGGCCAACAGGTAAGCCGCCTGCCACCATTTGATCGAGTTTACCCGGCCAAAAAGGTTTGGCTAAAGTGCGCGTACCCATCCAGACATAAATACCATCGGCTTTTTCCACCAAGCCATTCACATGAATCCCAAAGCTTTTAATGCCTAAATAAGAAGCTGCTGCGCGCTCCACTGCTAATTTGGCAGGCTGTTGATAGCCGAGAGTCACGGGATAGCGCTCGCCTACCCAAGTATCAATCACGCCTTGATCATGCAAGGCACGCATGACTTGCTCGGTCGCTAAACTACGCTGTTCTGGAGTGCTTAATTCAGTTTGAAACTGAAGTTCATGATTTTGTTGTTGGAAAACTGCTGGATAAGCCAATAAATGGCTAGCAAAATGCGGGCTGAGCCAGCCATAAATGCTGCCATCAATACGCCAAACCATATAATCAGCCAGCTGTGCATTATTACACAAGCGGATGCAATCGAGATAAGCCATAGATGCCGTGAGCTTATTAAAGAAATTATGCGCTCAAAGATAATGGTATGTGATGACCAAAGCAATTCCCAATGCGCAACCTAAGGTTGTCATTGCAGCTAATTTGCTTAAACGTGGGATCAGAAAATGGGGATTGCTATCCAGTGTCTTATAGGCAATACGCCCATCATAATTATGGGCGAGATTGAAGGGTCGGAAATCTATGGTCACTAAATCCCCACGGACTAAGGGAGTTAAAGCTTCAACTAAAGGCGCTTCACGTGAATAAATAGGTTTAACTGCTTTCACGACTCCATTTTCATCGGTATCAGTGATGCCTAAAACTTTACGAGGAATTCGATTTTCATCGGTTAAAAGCCAAATAATTAAACCTTTACCCGGAGAAGTTTGGGTAGCTTTCACCGCATGAACCAAAAAGGTTTTAATCATAGAAAAGCCCGATTGCTCGACAAAATGAGGAACAACCAGCAAGCTAGCATAAATATTTTTGATGATTTAGTCATGAGCAGAGTAACGGCTAGGTTTCTGTGCTTGTAGGTGAGCTACTAGCAGTGGAGTTAAGTCTGGCTAGTTTCTGAGCTAAGCGACGTTCTTTAAAAAAAGCCTGCAATTGCGTGACGCAGTCTGGTTGCAAGACCCCGCCCGTCAACTGCACTTGATGATTATGCCTTGCATCCAATAGCAGATCGAAGACACTACCCGCTGCACCCGTTTTCAGATCATAAGCACCAAACACGACTCGTTCGACACGTGCATGCAGCAAAGCACCAGCACACATCACACAAGGCTCCAGCGTCACATATAAAATAGTATTGGGTAAGCGATAATTGCCAGCTGCTAAGCCTGCTGCACGTAAAGCCATAATTTCTGCATGTGCAGTAGCATCATGTTGGCTAATGGATTGATTCCAACCCTCACCAAGGACTTGATTATCACGAACTAGCACAGCGCCCACCGGCACTTCGCCTTGTTGATAGGCAAGTTCGGCTAATTGCAAAGCATATTGCAGCCAGTACTCATCTGAATAAAGCTCTGGAAAATTGGGCATAAAGACAGGATTTAGATAAAAATGCTGAGATCATAGCCCTGACTTGCAGGGCTATAAACTATTAAGGCAAGAATTTAAGCGTTAAAAGAGTCAATCGCCTGATTCAAAGTAGCACTCGGGCGCATAATTGCGCTCGTCTTCGCCGGATCAATATAATAATACCCACCTAAATCCACTGGTTTGCCTTGCACGCCATTCAATTCAGCCACAATCTTCTGCTCATTTTCAGTCAGTGTTTTCGCTAGCGGCGCAAACTTCGCAGCTAATTCTGCATCTTCGGTTTGGTTAGCTAGCTCTTGTGCCCAATACATGGCTAAGTAGAAATGGCTGCCGCGATTATCAATTTCACCAACTTTGCGTGACGGTGATTTATTGTTATCCAGCAGTTTCTCAGTCGCATGATCGAGGGCATTTGCCACGATTTGTGCTTTTTTATTGCCTGTCTTTTGCGCTACATCTTCAATGGACACAGTGAGCGCCAAGAACTCGCCCAATGAATCCCAACGTAGGTAGTTTTCACCGACTAATTGCTGGACGTGCTTAGGTGCAGAACCGCCCGCGCCGGTTTCAAACAAGCCACCACCGGCCATTAAAGGCACGATAGACAACATTTTCGCGCTGGTACCCAACTCCAAAATCGGGAATAAGTCAGTGAGGTAATCACGCAGAATATTGCCAGTCACCGAAATAGTATCGAAGCCGCGGAAGGCACGTTCCAAAGTGAAACGCATCGCGCGTAATTGCGACATGATGTGAATTTCAACGCCGGTTAAATCATAGTCTTCCAGATAACGATTCACCTTTTTGATGACTTCATTTTCGTGTGGACGATAAGGGTCTAGCCAGAATACCGCTGGTGTATTGGATAAACGCGCACGATTGACTGCTAATTTTACCCAGTCTTTGACAGCAGCATCTTTGGCTTGGCACATCCGCCAAATATCACCCTCTTCTACGTTTTGTACCATCAAGACCCTGCCTTGATCATCGACAATCCGCGCTTCGCCCGCTTCAGCGATTTCAAAGGTTTTATCGTGCGAACCGTATTCTTCCGCTTGTTGCGCCATCAAACCCACATTCGGCACCGTGCCCATCGTGCGTGGATCAAAGGAACCATTGGTTTTGCAGAAGTTAATCACTTCTTGGTAAATACGGGCAAAGGTACTTTCTGGCTGTACCGCTTTAGTGTCATGCGATTTGCCATCAGCTCCCCACATTTTACCGCCGTCACGAATCATCGCAGGCATCGACGCATCAACGATCACATCATTCGGCGCATGTAGGTTGGTAATGCCTTTATCAGAATCGACCATCGCCAAACGCGGACGTGCGGCTTCGCATTCTTTAATACAAGCTAAGATTTCATCTTGCTGGGATTGGGGCAGTGTCTTAATTTTTTCATGCACACTGCTCATACCATTATTCGGTTTGACGCCGATTTGCTTGAATAAATCACCGTATTTCGCAAACAAATCTTTGTAGAACACCTTCACCGCATGTCCGAATACAATCGGATGCGAGACTTTCATCATGGTCGCTTTCACATGTAGCGAGAATAGCATGTCGGTTTCTTTCGCATCTTGCAGCTCTTGCTCATAGAAATCACAGAGTGCTCTTTTGCTCATGAACATACTGTCGATGATTTCGCCTTCGAGGATATGCGTCTTTTCCTTCAGAACAATCACTCGACCGTCTTTGGTCACCAAATCCATTTTCACATCGCATTCACGATCCATGGTCATAGACTTTTCACCATGATAAAAATCGCTATGCTCCATATGTGAAACATGGGTACGCGAAGCATGGCTCCATTTACCCATTTTGTGTGGGTTATTGCGGGCATAGCGTTTGACGGCAGCAGGAGCGCGGCGATCTGAATTACCCTCACGTAAAACTGGATTGACTGCACTGCCCGAAACTTTGGAATAACGCTTTACAATCGCTTTTTCTTCGTCGTTTTGTGGGCTCTCAGGATACTCAGGAACCATATAGCCTTTCGAGCGCAACTCTTTAATTGCAGCATTCAGTTGTGGCAAGGCAGCACTAATATTTGGCAGTTTAATAATATTGGTATCAGGGTTTTGTGTCAGAGCACCTAACTCGGCCAAATTGTTCGGGACACGTTGCGCCTCGGTCAAGAAATCGGGAAATTCCGCCAAAATCCGTGCAGCGACCGAAATGTCGCTGGTCACAACGTCAATCCCCGCAGGTTTCGCGAATGCCTGAATAATCGGTAAGAATGAATAGGTCGCCAATAGCGGCGCCTCATCAGTCAAGGTATAGATGATTTTTGGATTGTTGGTAGTCATGATTGTCCTTGGTGATAGCTCATAAAGTGAACGCAAGCCGCGCGACAGCTTGGTAGAAAAAATCTCCTCACAGGTATTCTACTATATACAACAAGAGATACACAAAAGTGCAGCAAAAAGATTAATACTTGCAGCAAGACAAGTATGAAATAGCTTTTAAGATACGTAAATTAACTAAAAACTCAAAAAATTCTCACGACCCCGTAAAGATTACAAAATTCCTTCGTCTGTAGTGATGAAGAGGCTGTTTAGCCACTCAAACTAATCCATTCATCGAAGGGGAATTCTATGCCAACTTTATCAATTCATTTACAGCGTTTAACTAGCACTTTAGGTCTGAGCACCATTCTTGTTTTAAGTGCAAGCGCTCAAGCAGACATTTATGAAAACTATGATCCCTGTAAGGATTATGCGACTAAAGCGGTTTATCAATTCCGCTCTCAGCAAATGCTAGGCTGCGGTTTTACCGATACGCGCTGGAATGAGGATGGTGCCGGTCAGCACCATTGGTGCCGAACTGTGCGCCCTAAAGAAATTGAAAATGAAACCCAAGCACGAGCTGATTTATTGCTGAAATGTATGAATCCACAAAGCAGCATTAATCGAAATGATCTAACCGTTGACACCGAGCATTTAACTCAAGAACTGCTCGCAGCGGCAGGGCGAGGTGCTACAGAGCGCTTACAACAATTAATTGCGGCAGGTGCTGACTTAAAAGGGCAGCAAAAATCCGTTATGGATAATGCGTTAAGCTCACGCGAAATGAAAACCCTAAACTTTTTACAGCACTCAGGCATTCCTTTAGATGCAGGCAAATTTAACCCACTCGAACACTACATTAGCTATGGCTCTGATGCTAAAGCCCACGCTGCTGATTTAAAAATGTTGCAATGGTTATTAACACATGGGGTAGATCCTAATAAACCCAGTCAAGGCGAAGGTGGTTCTACACCCTTAGCGATTGCTATTGATCAAAACAACTTGCCTGCAATGAAGCTTTTATTAAGTGCTGGCGCTAACCCCAATTTGGATATTCGCGGTCAAGCCTGTAAAACCAATATGCCTTTAGATTTGGCGATTGATAAAGGTGATGAAAAAATCATAGCTGCCTTACGCCAAGCAGGTGCTAAAACTCAAGCGCAATGTAGCGGTAACTAGGGCAACTCATTTACTACTCTAAATCCCAACACATAACTACGGTCTAACAACGACGCAGGGCTACGCGCTGCTGACCGAGTACTGGCGGGGACATTATCCCAGCCACCACCGCGCCGCGCTCGGAACGCATTTTGGCTGCAAGTGTGATAGGCGCTTGCAGTACTTTGGTAGTTGGCTTCCCAGCAATCAGCTGTCCACTCCCAGACATTCCCCGCCATATCGTGTAAACCAAACGGATTCGCAGCGAATTGCCCAACCGGAGCGGTTTGCGCCCATTGATCGGTGCCCTCCACACCACTGACATTGGCAAAATGGCGATCTGGCTGATTACCCCAATAAAACGCAGTAATCTTGCCGCCACGCGCCGCATATTCCCATTCTGCCTCAGTCGGCAAACGATAATGCTGCCCTGTTTCCTTCGATAACCACTGTGCATAAGCCTGCGCATCCTGCCAACTCACACACACCACCGGATGCACTGGTGGCTGGGTGAAACTCGGATTGCGCCAATTATTTGTCGGGCTAATCGTCCATGCACTAGGCTTCTGCAAATCTTGAAGCGCGCAGCCCTGCTGTTGAAATTCGGCGGTAGTGACATAATGGGTGGCGTCAACAAAACGCTTAAACTGCTGCACGGTAATTTCATGGCGCGACATCGCAAAAGGCTTCACCTGCACACTATGCGCTGGATATTCATTCTCACGACAACCACCCAATTGATCATCCCAACCAGCGGTACAACCCATGGTAAAACTACCCGCAGGCAGCTCAATCATTTGTGGCATATCGCTTGGCGGTGTGGAGGGTGGAATGACAGGCGTCGAGCTTGAACTGGTGCTGAGAGAAACATTATTTGGCATAGCGACAACGGCTGTTGAACTCGATTGCGACAGCCACCAACCCAAACCTAAACCCGCGCCCAATAAACCCAAGCCCGCCGCAATCAAAATCCCTAAAGTTTTGCCACGCGAGGATTGCAGGCGATCACGCCGCACTTTTTCCGCACGCTGATAAAAGGCCGAAGCTTGCTCAGGTGTAATAACTGGACTTTGCTCACGCGCTTGTCGCCACAATAAAACTTGGCGTACCGCCTCAGCTTCTTCATCAGCACGCTGACCGGCGACCGGCAAACGCTTCCCCGACACCACTTCATCCCAAGCGTCTTGGTCGGTTTGATCGTGCTCGTTTTCGCCTACCATTAGCACAACTCCTGCTTTAACTGCCAGACTCGATCCCGCAAACCCGACAAACGTTTCGCAATCGCACCGATCGTGCGCCCGGTGCGCGCGGCGATCTCACCATTGCTCAAGCCTTGCACATAATCGGTATAAATCGCCATATCCATCTCCCCCGTCGGCTGGCGCGCAATCTGCTCAAACACCCGCTCCAAACAATCCACTTGGCTATATAAGTCCTGATCCGCTAGCGCTAAGGATTGGGTATTTTCTCCAGCCATAGCAACCAGTGTGCCATCCACGTCAGGCTCAAAGACTTTTTTCTTGCTTTGATATTGGCGCAGCCGATCAATATATTCATTGCGCACAATCGAGAATAACCACGCACTGCAATGACCTTGCAATTGCGCCGAACGAGTGAGAATTTTAATCGCGGTTTCTTGCAGAATATCCTGCTGATCCTCAGCACTGAGCGGGTAATGCCGATACGCACACGACTGAAGATAGCGTGTCAGCACCGATAAGAGCTTGGCGCCCTTGTCACCACGCTGCTCGACAAATTGCGCGAGCATTTCACGGCATTGTGCGTTATCTGTGTTTTGTTGTTCGTATTCCGCGCTCAATCCTGCACTCGTTTCCATCCTTGACTGCCTGAATATTAGCGCATTTCAGCCGATTTAGGCGGCTTAGAACTGAGATAGCACAACAAGTCAGCAGTCTGTAGTAAACTCTAGCCATGACTGAATCAGCCACTCCGAAGCTCCTCTACCAGCCGGTTACTGCGCTCAAAGGCGTAAATGAAGCTACCGCCGAAAAACTGCTGCGTCTAGGTATTTTGCGCGTGGTTGATTTGCTGTTTCATTTGCCAATGCGCTACCAAGATCGCACGCGCATTTATCAGATTGGCAGCTTACGCACCGAACAAGAAGTCACCGTTGAAGGTGAAATCGAACTGACTGAAATCGTCACGCGCGCGCGTAAAATGCTGCTCTGCCATATTTCGGATGGTACGGGTTTACTGACTTTGCGCTTTTTCCATTTCACCAATGGACAGAAACATAGCTTGAGCCAAGGCGCTTATATCCGCTGTTTTGGGGAAGTGCGCCAAGCGGGTGGCAAGCTGGAAATGGTGCATCCAGAATATCGGATTGTCAGTGCGGGCGATTTGCCCCCGTTAGAAAATACCTTGACTCCGACTTATCCTAGCACCGAAGGCATGCAGCAACGCAGCCTCAGCCGTTTGATTAAATTGGCTTTAGAACAAGTGCATGAACTTGAAGAATTACTGCCGCAGCAGACTGTGCAGGCATATAATTTCCCGCCGTTGGCGGAGTGCGTGCGCTTATTGCATCAACCGCCTAGCGAAGTGGCGAGCCGCCAATTATTGGATGGCCGCCATCCTGTCCAACAGCGTTTGATCTTTGAAGAATTACTCGCGCATCAATTAGGTGTTCAACAAGCCCGCCACGAGATTAATCAAGTCAAAGCGCCGCTTATGCAAGCGCCGAACCAGCTGTTTCAGCAGTTGCTCAAGCAATTGCCGTTTGCACCAACCCATGCGCAAAGTCGGGTGATTAAAGAAATTGGACGTGATTTGTGCTTAGGCAGCCCAATGAATCGCTTAGTACAAGGCGATGTTGGCTCAGGCAAAACTTTGGTGGCCGTGGCAGCCGCTTTACATGCCATAGCCAATGGCTATCAAGTCGCTTTAATGGCGCCCACTGAATTATTAGCCGAACAGCATTACCGCAATTTTTGCACTTGGTTGGAGCCACTCGGCTTGGATGTGGTGTATATATCTGGCACTCAAACTGCTAAGCAACGCCGCCGCCAAGTCGAAAATTTACTACTTGGGATTGGGCATATTGCGATTGGTACACACGCTCTCTTCCAACGGACTGTCGAATTTTTGCAACTCGGTTTAATCATTATTGATGAGCAACATCGCTTCGGGGTGCATCAGCGCTTGGAGCTGCGTGAAAAAGGCAAGCAAGGCGATTATTATCCGCATCAATTGGTGATGACCGCCACCCCAATTCCGCGCACTTTAGCCATGACCGCTTACGGCGATTTAGACTATTCGATTATTGATGAGCTACCGCCGGGGCGTACACCGATCAAAACCGTGCAATTAAGCAATGACAATCGTGATCGCTTAATTCGTCGGGTAGAAAAAGCCTGCGCGCGTGGCTGCCAAGTGTATTGGGTTTGTACCCTAATTGACGAGTCCGAAGTGCTGCAATGCCAAGCGGCTGAATTGACCGCTGAGTTATTACATGAGCAACTCCCCGGCATTCAAGTAGGCCTAATTCACGGTCGCCTGCATCCGAGTGAAAAAGAACGCATTATGCAGGCTTTCAAAGCCAATGAATTGCAACTGCTAGTCGCTACTACCGTGATTGAAGTCGGTGTCGATGTGCCGAATGCTTCGATTATGATTATTGAAAATGCTGAACGCTTAGGCTTGTCACAACTGCATCAATTGCGCGGACGGGTCGGACGTGGTAGCACGGAAAGTAGCTGTGTACTGCTCTATCAAGCGCCGTTAGGCAAGACTGCGCAAAAGCGTTTGGATGCACTGTGTAATAGCACGGATGGCTTTGAAATTGCCAATATTGATCTGGAGCTACGTGGCCCCGGCGAAGTCTTAGGGACGAAGCAAACGGGCGATGTACGCTTGAGAATAGCCAGCTTATTGAGAGATCAAGCTTGGTTGCCAGCCGTACAGGAAGTGGCTAAACAGGTGGTGGCACATGAGCCAGACAAGGCATTAGCCCTCACCCGGCGCTGGTTACAGCAACCGGGCGGGGATACCGCAATTCGCTTCTTTCAGAGCTAGTTAGACTAAATCTTTTAAACGCTCAAAGCGGTAATTGTCTTCGTCGTCACGGCAAACAACGATGTTATACAGATGGAATAAGACGCCTTCGCCCTCATTCAAAGGACTGACATCACCACTGACGACCACGCGTCCAGGTTTGGTCACGCCGCAATGAATCGAGCCAAGTTTGCCATATAAACCAGGCTTCAGAATCAAACTCTCTTCACCTTCAATGAAGCCGCAATCATAGCCACTATCACTATCCCATAACTGACTAACCAGCTTAGAGCCGCGCCGATCATGACTTTCTGCAATCAGACGATGTACACCAACCCGAATCTTATCATCACTCCAATCCAGATCTGGCTCGAGCATATCGGTGGTTTCGGACTTGGTAACTGGCATGACCATATCTGTTACTGCATCGACTGCACCCGAAGCTTGTGCTGCTACTCCAGCACCCACCGCTATCGCTGCCGCTTTTGCTGTATCCAGCCATGAATCATTAGCAGCACGCTTAGCGAATTGTTTGAACGTATAGATATCGCCAACACGCTCAATCACCAAACCATACAATTTCGATACCACAGTCTGGCCATCTGCGATGGAGCCGACAATACCGCCTAAACTGACAGAGCCTGGCTCGTTTACTGCGCAAGACACAGTACCCAAATCACCATATTGACCTGCACGCAATGTCAATTGATAACCAGCCGTGTATTCAATAACCGTCGGATCATTGTCCCAAACTAGGTTGATTTGTTCATCGGTATGTTCAGAGGACTCACCCGATTTAACCCAATTAGGCATCCATTTAGACAGGCTCGAAAAGATGTAGTTGCCATCATCATTATGGGTCACTGCCATATTAAATAGATTCGAGCGCATCGCATCGCCTTGAGGCAAATCACCCTCTAAACCACCTAGAGATACACAATTACCACTCGGTACTGAGCAAGTGACCAAGCCTAAACGTCCGGTTTCACCGGGGCGCAAAATCAAGGTATGCTCTAAAGCGGCCAATTCTGCCGGGCTTAATTCACCATCCCAAGCCAGCTTAATCGCTTCAATCGCATCCGACTCATCCACAATCATGGGTTGTGTGCCTGATTGTAGATTAGCTTGCACAGCTGCTACGGTGCCAGCACTAGCAGCTACCATCGTTAAGCCTGCCAGCGTATCGGTATTCAAGCTCTGACCTAAAGAGCCAATTTCAGTCGTCGTTAAACAGGTTGGATTTAATAGCGCTTCAACGACATTTTTCTTGGACTCAATCAGGTCTGACTCATCAATCGCTTGGGGCTGATTAGCTAAAGCATCAGCGGCTCGGTTAGCCATCACATCCACGACGGTGGTAGGCGTAGGCGCTTTTAAATGAGTCAAAAACTCTGCATTTAAGCCCTGCCCGGCAATACCGATATCGGTACCCACTAAGGTATGCGTGCGTCCCACATCGTCAGCAGCATTTTTCACCTCCTCAATCATGTCCGACTCATCAAGTTCGTCGGATGAAGCAGCCAAGCTATCAGTTGCTTTCGCCACCACTACACCAAGGCCAGCGCCAACAACTGCTGTTTTCAAACCTGCTAGCCAGTCTGGACTGAGGCCAGCACCCGCAGAGCCAATGTCAATACTCGTTAGCTGATTGGCTGATTGAGTTGTAGTCGTAATCGCCTGATCGACAGCGCTCGCTAACACGGTATTACCTTGGGCTAAAGCAGCTTCTTTCAGGCTAATGAGCCAGTCTTTATTCACCAAACCAGGCTGCATTGAACTCAACTCAACAGTTTCTAGCTCTAAACCACTAGAGCCGTTATCAGCAGCCGCCAAGTTTATATGCCCGTTCGTATCTGTAGCAAAAGAGGCAACTTGCACATCACCATCTGGCTTGGTTAAGCGTACAGCGCCTGCGGCTTCTGGTTGATCCAGCGCCTGCACCTTAGCACCTTCTACAGTATATAAACCTTCAGGTGTATTCAGTTCGACTCTGCCTACGCCCAGTTTGGCATGCTCAAAATCAATGCCTGCTGCTGGTAGATGAATCGCTGTGTCCGGCACATCCACCCGCAAAGCTGTCAAATCTACTTTACCTTCTGGAGTCTGTAGATTAGCTGCGGCCAGACTGACATCCAGCTTAGGTAGGCCCGCATCGGGTAGATCAACCTGCACATCTGGCACATTGACAGTGACAATATCTGCACTCACCTCTTGGTTATGCCATTCCACAACTGATACATCAGCCTTGGACTCTGGTAGGTTCATTTGCAATGTTTTGAGATCAACATCTAGCTCTGGAGGCTTAACTTCAGTCACGGTGAGATCAACCTCACCATCCGGCGCTTTCAATTTAAAGGCTGCCACGCTAGCTGCAACTGCTGCAGCACCAAGACCAACGATGCCTGTCGCAATCTCCTTGACCTCAATTTTAGGCAGCTCTACTTCAGGTAGCTTAGTATCTACCGTCGGCAAACTAGCGCTCAAATTAGGTATTGTGACATCGACTTTTGGCAAATCAATAGATGGAACATTCACATCAACTTGCGGCAGATCCACAGTTGGGGCTTTAAGATCCAGTTTTGATAAATCAATGGTTGGAACGTCGACATCAACTTTTGGTAAATCCATTGAAGGAGCGCTGAGATCAAGTTTAGGTAGATCAATCGCTGGGACAGTGACATCGACCTTAGGTAAGTCAAACGATGGCGCTTTAAGATCTACATCTACTTTAGGTAGATCAATCGTTGGGACAGCAACATCGACCTTAGGTAAATGCAGCTCAACGTTAGGGACAGTGACATCCACGGCAGGAACCGTCACCTTAGGCGCTCTCACATCAATGCTTGGAGTCGCTACTGTGACTTCAGGTGCTTTAATGTCGGCTTTGGGAACATGCAATTCTGCGACCTTAATCGGACTGACTTCAGCTCTCACTTCAGGCGATTTCACCGTCACCGTTGGAGCTTTTACCTCAGGCTGCTTCACCGTCACGGTAGGCTTTATTTCTTGGCGACTACGGGCTAAAGCCGCAGTTGCAGCAGTACCGGTTGTCACTGCAGCAGTAGTGACTGGCACACGTAGGTGCGAGTGATCTGTACTAGGTTTAGTATAAACAGCTACCTGCTTACGCTTACAAAATACGCCCTTCAGCCAGCGAGCGATACCATAACCCAGCAGGAACGCGGCTAACAGCAGTAGAAGTGACTGAATCAAGAACATAGTCATCGTTACTCTCCTCTACCTGAACGTGAGAACCAACCCATTACCAAGCCAAAAATGAAGGCGAGTAGTAACCAGATAAATAATTTAGACAATAGATACATCATGGGAAGGCCTCACTTTTGAATAATATCAAAGGAAATGCGACGGTTTTGCGCCCGCCCTGCTTCGGTGTCATTGCTAGCAATCGGTTGGGCTTCACCATAACCAACACCTTGGATTGAGCCGCTATCCAAACCTTGCTTGCCCAAATACTCTTTCACTGCATCGGCACGTTGTTGGCTCAAGTTTTGATTATAGACATCTTCACCTACATTGTCGGTGTGTCCACCTACACGCAGCATTTTGCCATCTAAGGCCGACTTACAATCCGTAGCAATCTTTGCAACCCCATCCAACAGCTTGAGGCTATCGCGTTTAATGATAGCTTTATTGGTTTCAAACAAAATTTGCTGGCCATTCATCGTTGTATTGAATTGATCTTGGCACGATTGCTGTTCAGTTGTAAGCAGCACGGGCGCAGGCTCAGGTGCAGCTGGTACTGGTGCTGGTTCGGTTGCAGCAGTTGGTACAGGCTGTGCAGGTTCAGTCGCAGGTGCTGGTGGAGCTACTTCAGCCATCGCTACAGGTGCTGCAGGCTCAGGCGTCGTTGCAGCGGCTGGCTGTACTGGTTCAGCAGTAGCAGGCACTGCTTGAGTAGCTTCTGGTGCGGGTGCTACGGCAATTTCCGGTGCTTTGACGGTTAGTTGATCCTCAACCTTGGCATTACCCAATAATTGCTGCACCTTTTCTAGAGCTGCTGCTTTAGCTTGCTCAGAACTCGCTACACCTGTTAAAGCAAAGGCACCATTCGCAAATTTCAAACCCGATTGCTCAATACCAGCCAAAGCATCCTTCAAACCGCCTAAAGAGCCTAACCAAGTCGCTGGAGCCACTGTTCCAATCGTTAATTGATTCACCACATTGCCAGCACCATACATACCCTCAGCAGCAGCAAGGGCTTGGTCAATTTCAGCTTGAGAACTTAAACTACCTTGCAGTACACATTTGCCATCTTGTGGCAATAAGGCCAAGCTTGGCTCAACAGCTGGGGTTGCTGGAGGGGGAGCTGCTACTTCTTGAGCAGGTGCGGCTACTACTGGTGCAGCTTCTACAGCGGGCGCCGTAGCAATGGCTGCGGCAACTGGAGTAACTACTTCAATCGCATTATCCACCACACGAATACCCTGCGTATCTTGTACTAGCTTCGCGGCTTGTTCGCGCTCAGCATCGCTAGCGACTTTGCCGGTTAGCTGTGCATCACGTCCACGATGATCTAAATTAACCTGCACATCATTTAAGGAAGCTGCCTTCAAACCGTCCGTGGCTCTGGTTGCTAGATCAGTTTCTACTGGATTTTGGCGCGAGGAAACCATTAACCAAAACAGTAGAGGTAAGCCCAACAAAGTGAGTAGCCACCACCATAATTTGGGTAATGCGCCACAACAACACGAACGTTTTTCACTCATTGCTATTCCTTGATAGATTAGACACAAAAGAACTGTTTAAAAGTATAGTGCAGCTAATTGCACTGGATAAAAAGTTTAATAACCGAGCACCATTTTGCAGCTATGATAAATAGCTCACTGTGGAAACTTTGACTTAGTGCAACAAGTAGAAGCCTTATGTATAAAACCCTAATTAACACCCAAACCTTAGTCGCAAGACTCGAGCAAAAAGATCAGATTATTTTTGATTGTCGCTTTAATTTAGCTGATCCCTCAGCAGGAGAGCGTGCTTATCAAGCGGGCCATATCCCTGGCGCTTTTTATTTAAACTTAGATCAAGATCTCTCGTCCCCGATTACGGCTACTACGGGACGACACCCTTTGCCCAACCCAGAGCAACTTGCTAATAAATTAGCAGTTTACGGCTTAAATGAGAACACACAGGTATTTGTTTATGATGACATTAGCGGAGCCTTTGCAGCCCGCACTTGGTGGCTACTGCGTTGGTTGGGTCATGAGGCGGTAGCAGTGTTAGATGGCGGCTGGCCTGCATGGATTGCACAAGCTGGATCTTTAGAGCAAAACCCGCCTGCTCTACCTCAACAGGTAGGAAATTTTAAAGCTCAATTACAAGCGAATTATTTTTTAACTACCGATGCTTTAAGCCAAGCACATCCATATCAAATCATTGATGCACGCAGTAGCGAACGTTTCCGTGGCGAACTGGAACCGATTGACCCCATTGCAGGGCATATTCCTGGTGCGCTCAATCGGCCTTTAACTGATAACTTGCTAAACGGCCAATTCAAATCAGCCAGCCAGTTAAAACAAGCTTGGGAAGCTAAGCTAGCTGGCAAAGCACCCGAAGCAATCGTGCATATGTGTGGCTCTGGAGTCAGCGCCTGTCATAATTTATTAGCGATGGAAGTGGCTGGCTTAAGTGGCTCACGCCTGTATGTCGGCTCATGGAGTGAATGGATTCGCGATCCAACACGCCGTGTTGCTACTGGCGAGGCTTAAGAATTAGGGTAAATACCCACGACTAAACGCAGCTGCTCACCCACATAAATTAACGGCACACGCTCCCGCTCCCAAGGCGGGAGGCTTGCTGCTTGGAATAAGGTTTTTAATTCAAGTGAATGCCCTTGAGTGCGCTGCACACGCTCACCACCTTGGCGAAAGCGTACTGTGATAACTAATTTTGAATTAAGTGCTTGCTGCTTAAACTCAGCACTTAACAAGGATTTACTTAAACTCCGCTCAAGCGCAGGCAGGTACAAATCCTGCTCCCAATCCACCCAAACAATGATCTGTTTAGCATCATGCTTGCTCAGAGCCTTTAAAGCATAAACATCATCCCGATAGCGCCTTAATTCACAGGTTCCCCAAGCCACACAAGGCGTTGAATCCGCTGAACTTCCGAATACATCCTTTAAAATATGCTGCAATTTTTTCGCAGACGGCATAGTAAAACCACGGCTTTGCAGCCAATAGCGAATCAAAGCTTTTTGCAGGTACTCATCTTGGGTATTTAAGGTTTTTGCAGACAGTGTATGCGCTTGGCTCCCGATAAATTGCGGCAATTGCGCAGCTAATAAATGCTCTAAAACTTGTTGCTGTTCAGTTTGCCAACTCGCCGCACGGCTTAAAGCCTGCTTGGTTGCTGGCCAACGCTCCTGCAAACGCGGCAATATTTCATGACGTAAGTAATTACGATCAAACTGCAGCTGCGCATTGCTGGGGTCATCCACATAGTGGAGTTGATGCTGCTGCGCATAAACCTCTAATTGTGCTCGGCTAAAAGCTAACAAGGGTCGAGCTAACTGTCCTGCCCCCAAAGTCCGCATCAGAGGCATCGCAGCTAAGCCAGCACCCCCACTGCCGCGTAAAGCATTCAATAAGAAAGTTTCTGCTTGATCATCTTGATGATGCGCGGTTAACAGCATTTCACCAGCCGCTAAACACTCGCTCAAGGCTTGATAGCGTGCTTGACGGGCGATCGCTTCAATACTTTCGCCAGCTGCGGGGGTTAAATTTAAGTGCATGACTTTTAAAGACAGGTTTAAAGCCGTGCAAATTTGCTCAGCATGTTCAACCCAAACATCAGCGCTAGCTTGTAAGCCATGATGAATATGAATCGCTTGAAATTGAAACTGGAAGGGGTATTGAGCTTGGAGTGCTGCACAAGCATGCAGCAGCACATGCGAATCAAGTCCGCCGCTATAAGCGAGATAATACTTAGTAGCAGGATGAGTTTGCAGGAAGGAAAAGATGCCCTCCAGAATCATTAAGCCTCTTCGTATTGGCCAAAGCTGAGCAGACGCTGGTAGCGGCGCTCTAACAGCTTGTCAATATTCATAGCTTTCAATTCACGCAGATTGACTTCCAAAGCCTCACCCACGGCTTGGGTAGCTAGCGGCATATTCCGATGCGCCCCCCCCAAAGGTTCAGGAATAATTTGATCAATCAAACCTAAGGATTTTAAGCGGTCTGCGGTGATCCCCATCGCATCAGCAGCATCAGCAGCCTTATCAGCACTCTTCCAAAGAATCGAAGCACAGCCTTCAGGGGAAATAACCGAATAGGTGGCGTATTGCAACATCATTACCCGATCACCGACACCAATCGCCAGTGCACCACCCGAGCCACCTTCACCCACGACCGTACAAATAGTTGGAGTGCGCAATTTGGCCATTTCGTAAAGGTTGCGGGCAATCGCTTCACTTTGCCCACGCTCTTCTGCACCGATCCCAGGGTAGGCACCCGGCGTATCAATGAAGGTAATCACGGGCAACTGAAATTTTTCAGCCATCTGCATTAAGCGCAAAGCTTTGCGATAGCCTTCTGGACGCGGCATACCGAAATTACGCTTAATATTTTCGGTGGTATCACGGCCTTTTTGATGGCCAATTATCATGACTGACTGCCCACGAAACCGGGCAGTACCGCCAACAATGGCATTGTCATCGGCATAGGCACGATCACCATGCAGCTCAGTAAAGTCAGTAAATAAATTTTTGACTAAATCGAGGGTATAAGGCCGTTTAGGATGGCGCGCTAATTGTGAAATCTGCCGAGGTGTGAGCTTAGCGAAGATAGAACGGGTCAGGGTTTGTGCTTTTTCTTCTAATTTGGCGATTTCTTCGCTGAGATTGATCTGTGTGTCATCTACAAAACGCAGCTCTTCGATTTTTGCCTGCAATTCGGCAATCGGCTGCTCAAAGTCGAGAAAATCCGGATTCATTGTATGTAAAAGTCCTGACCGATTAATAACTTGGTTAATAACTGAGAATTGCAAACTGAGCTATTTTAGCTGCCCTAGCGCTCAGTTTGCACTGTTTTATAGCATTAGTTCTGAATACGATACTCTGCTGAGCTAGCATGTGCTACTAACCCTTCACCCCGCGCGAGTATTGAAGCCACCTTTCCCAATTCGCTCGCTGCTTGTGCTGAGCAATTGATTAAAGACGAACGCTTTTGGAAATCATAGACACCTAAAGGGCTAGAGAAACGTGCGGTACGCGAAGTTGGTAATACGTGATTGGGGCCTGCACAATAATCACCTAAAGCTTCTGCGGTATAGCGCCCCATGAAAATCGCACCGGCATGACGAATATCTTTCAATAAGCTTTGCGGATCAGCCACCGATAATTCTAAATGCTCAGGTGCAATATAATTAGCGACTTGCGCCGCTTCTGCCATATCTTTGACCTGAATTAACGCACCGCGCGCAGTGAGTGAACTGGTGATAATGGCTTGGCGTGGCATCGTGGTGAGTAATTTATCAATGCTGGCTTGTACCGCTTGAATAAATGCAGCATCCGGCGAAACTAAAATCGCTTGCGCATCTTCGTCATGTTCAGCCTGCGAGAATAAATCCATCGCGATCCAATCAGGATTCGTTTGTCCATCACAAACCACTAAAATCTCCGAAGGGCCAGCAATCATATCAATGCCGACTGCACCGAAGACCATCCGCTTGGCGGTCGCTACATAGATATTGCCGGGGCCAACAATTTTATCTACTTGCGGAATCGTGGCAGTACCATAAGCCAAAGCAGCCACCGCTTGTGCCCCACCAATCGCAAAAACCCGGTCTACTCCTGCGGTGGCAGCCGCAGCCAAAACGAGTTCATTCACATCGCCATCAGGCGTCGGCACCACCATGATTAGCGCAGGCACACCCGCCACTTTAGCTGGAATCGCATTCATTAAAACCGACGAAGGATAAGCCGCTTTACCACCGGGCACATACAAGCCAACCCGATCTAAAGCAGTCACTTGTTGGCCGAGTAAAGTGCCATCGGCTTCAGTATAAGACCAAGATTCGAGCTTTTGATGCTCCGCATAACGTCGTACCCGCTCGGCTGCCTGCTCTAAGGCGGTACGCTGCTCAGCAGGCAAATTAGTTAAAGCCTGTTGCAAACGTGCTTTAGGAATTTCCAGCTCGTGCATGGAGCCGACTTGCATACGATCAAAGCGATTGGTGTATTCCACGACGGCAGCATCGCCACGGCTACGCACAGCTTTAATGATCTCATTGACGGTACTAAACACTGCATCGTCAGAAACACTTTCCCAAGCTAATAAACCGTCTAACTGTTGCCAGAAGTTTTGATCTTGAGTGGATAATTGTTGAATCTTCATCACCATGACCTATGACTTCTTGGTGCGACGCACGCGCACTGCTTCCGCTAAGGTATTTAAAACGCGCTCGGTGGTATCCCAATTGATGCAAGCATCGGTGATGCTTTGACCATAAACTAGCTCTTCACGAGTTTTGCCATCGGCTTTTTGATTTCCTTCCACTAAATGACTTTCAATCATCACTCCACAGATAGCACGCTGACCTTCCGACAATTGATTCGCTACATCTTGAGCAACTTCAACTTGGCGACGATAATCTTTGCAGCTATTTGCATGGCTGAAATCAATCATTAAATAAGGTGGTAAGCCTTCTTTACGTAACTCAGAAATAGTATGGGTCACACTGCTCGCGTCATAATTCGGCTCTTTGCCACCGCGCAAAATCACATGGCAATCTTCATTGCCACGGGTGGCAAAAATGGCGGTATTGCCGTCTTTAGTGACTGACAAGAAATGATGCGGGCGCAAAGCTGCGGCAATCGCATTAATCGCGATATTCACATTGCCGTAAGTACCATTTTTGAAACCAATCGGGCAGGAAATCCCAGAAGACAATTCACGATGGCCTTGGCTTTCGGTAGTTCGAGCACCAATCGCACCCCAGCTGACTAAATCAGCCACATATTGCGGGCTAATCAAATCAAGGAATTCAGTACCGGCTGGCATGCCCATATTGGCTAAATCGAGCAGCAATTTACGCGCCGTACGCAAGCCTTTATTGATCTGGAAGCTATTGTCCAAATCAGGATCATTGATTAAACCTTTCCAACCCACACTAGTACGCGGCTTTTCAAAGTAGACACGCATAATAATATGCAAATCTTTCTGCAGTGAATTGCGCAACTGCATCAAGCGCGTCGCATATTCTAGCGCGGCATCCACATCGTGAATCGAGCAGGGTCCCACCACCACTAATAAGCGATCATCACGCCCGTGAATAATTTCGTGGGCTTGTTGGCGACCTTTGTAAACGGTTTCGCTCGCAACTTGATTCAGCACCAATTCTTCATGCAACTTTCTGGGAGGAACTAATTCATCCACGCCAATAATCCGTAAGTCATCGGTTTGATATTTCATTGTTACTTATTCCTCTCTGCCACTACTGATCGAATCTGCGTCAATAGCTCTTGAATTGAGTCGTGCTTGAGCTTCATCGCTGCCTTGTTGACCACTAAGCGCGAACTGATATCCGCCATATGTTCTAAGGGCGCGAGACCATTGGCACGTAAGGTATTGCCGGTATCCACCAAATCGACAATACAATCCGCCAAACCTACTAAAGGCGCTAACTCCATCGAGCCATAGAGCTTAATAATATCGACTTGCCGACCTTGGCTCGCGAAATAACGCCGCGCGCAATTGACAAATTTAGTAGCCACTTTCAGGTTGGTATCGGGCAAAGGTCGATCAGGAAAGCCCGCCACCATTAATTTGCAGTTGGCGATTTTCAGGTCAATCATTTCATACAGACCATCACCGCCATGCTCCATCAGCACATCTTTGCCCGCAACACCCACATCAGCCGCACCGTATTGCACATAAGTCGGCACATCAGTCGCGCGGATAATCACGATTTTCACATCATCGCGACTGGTATCTAAGACTAATTTGCGGCTAGTTTCAGGGTCATCCAGCGGCTCGATACCGGCAGCGCGCAACAAAGGTACGGTATCTTTAAAAATTCGCCCTTTTGACAGTGCAATTGTCAGCGTTTTACTCATCGCTTAACCATTCACTCGCTGGATATTGGCACCTAAGCCAGCCAATTTCTGCTCGATGCGCTCATAACCACGATCCGTGTGATAAATCCGATCTACCGTCGTTTTACCCTGTGCCGCTAAGGCAGCCAGAATCAAGGAAGCCGACGCGCGTAAATCCGTTGCCATCACCGGTGCACCTTTTAAAGAAGGCATGCCCGCTACAATCGCGGTATTCCCTTCTAAGCGGATATTTGCACCCAAACGCATCAACTCAGCCACATGCATCATCCGATTTTCGAAGATGGTTTCAACAATCACGCCAATCCCTTGTGAACAAGCATTCATCGCCATGAATTGTGCTTGCATATCGGTCGGGAAGGCAGGATAAGGATCAGTGCGAATGTCGACTGCCTTTAAAGTGCGGCCCCGCATGTCTAATTCAATCCAGTCAGGCCCAGTTTGGACTAAAGCGCCTGCTTCACGGAATTTATGCAGCACGGCATCTAAAGTATCGGGTGCTGCATGCGTAGTACGAACTCTGCCACCCGTAATCGCTGCTGCCGCGAGGAAAGTACCGGTTTCAATTCGGTCAGGTAAAACCGTGTAATCAATCCCTTTTAGGCTTTTTACACCCTCAATGATGAGCTTATCCGTACCAATGCCACGAATTTTTGCACCCATTAGATTTAAGCAATTGGCTAAATCAGTAACTTCCGGTTCACGCGCCGCATTTTCAATAATGGTTTCGCCTTCTGCGAGTGCGGCTGCCATCAGTAGATTTTCAGTGCCCGTCACACTCACCATTTCCATGACGATATGCGCACCTTTCAAGCGCTCCGCTCGCGCACGAATATAGCCCTCTTCCACGACGACTTTAGCGCCCATTGCTTCTAAGCCGGAGATATGCAAATTCACGGGGCGCGTACCAATTGCACAACCACCGGGTAAGGAAACCTCTGCTTCACCGAAACGCGCGACCATCGGACCTAATACCAGAATTGAGGCGCGCATGGTTCTGACTAATTCATAAGGTGCGCTAAAACGATTAATACTGCTGGTATCGGTATGAATATTATTATCAGCATCAAAACTGACTTTCACACCCATGCCCTCAATCACTGCAGCTAGCGTTTGTACGTCCTTCAAGCGCGGCACATTGCGAATGGTCATAGGGGTTTCAGCCAGCAAAGTAGCGGCTTGTAAAGGTAAAACTGCGTTTTTTGCACCCGAGATGATGACTTCACCGTCAAGGGCGACACCACCTTCGATTAGAAATTTTTGCATGGTTAGGCTAGTCCGTCTGCTTGTCCAATGGCTGAGTATCAGCGAAAGGATGGCATAATAACGAAAAAATGCTGCAGGTTCACATGGAATCAGAGCTTAAGAGCTTAAAAAGTCAAAAACTTGATAAAAACAATCCTGTATGCCACTTAATAGTTTAGGCCAGTGAGTGATGGTCAGTCACTTTGTAGGTTTAAATAGTAAAACTTGATCATCTGCTTAAAAATACCACTTATTCTGCATCTTTAACCGCTAGCAGCAAAAAGCCTACCGATTATCTTGTTGCTTTTAGCAGCTTAGCGAATTGCTCCCTAAGCTACTGAACATGGATTAGGATGCATTATGACTAAAACAACGGGGATCTAAAAATGCATCTTGATCCTAAATTGGTCATGCATTAGAAGAGTTCAAGTTTTGCCGATCAATGCTCTGGCTGTAGCGTTGGTTGATGGAGGAAGGTATTCACTGTGCCTCCGCCAAGATTTAGAGGCAAAGCTTCTCTTGAAGTGTAACGAAAAACCTACTATAACCAGCATTGCTCTGTATGACTTACCCAATCTCGATACTCGCCATCGCTTAATCCACTATGAAATCTACCACGCTTAGTCTAACGCTCATTCAATCGCTTAAATACACAAATCTAATTTTCTAAATCATAAATTGAAACTACTTAACTTAGAACTATTAATAAGAATAACTAATTAGAGTTTACCAACTAGAAGCTGTTTGTGAATTTTCACTATTTTTAAGCTAACTGCGCTATCTAATTGTATCTTGAGTATATTTTAACCTAAAAAAGTTCAAAACCTAGCTCTCAAGCCATTTTTAGGTAAATTTAATTTGGTTTTTTTGCCTAGTTAGCTTATATACAAGAGGCCAGCTATCAAGCAATAACAAGAACAGCTAGCAATAGATTGTAATTTAAACCTAGATTATTTAATTAATTAAAATACTTTAAAGGAGCTTGCTATGAAGCGTTATGCGGCTGAGCTAATCGGCACATTTTGGTTAGTCCTAGGCGGTTGTGGGAGCGCAGTACTCGCAGCTGCTTTCCCTGAGGTCGGTATTGGCTTAATGGGTGTTTCTCTAGCCTTTGGCTTAACCGTACTCACGATGGCTTATACGATAGGCCATATCTCCGGTTGTCATTTAAATCCAGCAGTTTCGATTGGTTTATGGGCAGGTGGTCGTTTCCCAATTAGCCAATTAGCCCCTTATATTGCGGCACAAGTATTAGGTGCGGTGTTAGCAGCTGCTGTCCTCTATGTGATTGCTAGTGGCACAGTCGGTTTTGATCTGGCTAAAGGTTTTGCATCCAACGGTTATGGACAGCATTCACCGGGTGGCTATTCTTTAGTCTCTGCCTTAGTGATTGAAATCGTCATGACCATGTTCTTCCTGATCATTATTATGGGTGCGACCGATGAGCGTGCTCCCAAAGGCTTTGCTCCGATTGCGATTGGCTTGGCTTTGACTTTAATCCATTTAATCAGCATCCCTGTGACTAATACCTCTGTCAATCCTGCTCGTAGTACGGGTGTTGCTTTATTTGTTGGCGATTGGGCAGTCGCTCAATTATGGTTGTTCTGGGTTGCACCGATCGTGGGTGGTATTTTAGGTGCTATCACTTATCGCTTTATTGCTAGCGAAAACTCGGCTGTCGAAAACTATCAAACAGCCAGTGATAACGCTTAAGCACTCACTTAGCTCGCTCCCTCTGTCTGTTGAGCAGTAGAGGGAGCTATAGTTTTTCTCAGCCACTGTCTTTAGCAACATTACTCTTAAAAACCTGACCGCTCATCTCCCAGATTACTGCTAACCACACGCATTTTATTTAGTATCACCTCGGCTTTACTCAATCCTTTATTACTCCTTAAAAATTATTATTTATATTTTTAATTAAAATAATTTAATTACTATTTATAATTTTATTTATTAAAAATCAAATCTCTTTCAGCAATCAATAGTTAGCCAACTCAAAATTATAAATATCCACGATCAAATTAAAGTGCAGCCTAGGCAAGAGGTGTGCTTCTGCTTATTGCTATAGTAGCAATGCTGTGTTTTGTAGAGCACTCAAGGTCATTGACATTCACAATCATTAATTCCAAATTTCTCTCTTATTTTTATGAAAGACAGCTACTTATTAAAATAATTTAGTAAATTTAATAGCGGTAAGGTCTTCAGGGTTCGCTTCAAGAGCTTGAAGTCATGAACAGCTCAGGCCGTACTCAGAATCTGTCCCGTGCAATAATGCCCCACCCCTTGGGCTTTTAGGGTATGCGCTTTGTGTTTGCCACTGTAGTAACGGCGCTGTTTTTTTGAGGGCGTTCTATTTCAATGTCCGTGGCATCCACGATCACGACCTCCCAGTTCACGCCTTGACCTTGGGGGAGCTTCTTGGGTAAGGAAAATAAGCCCGACTGAATCAACTGATTCTCCACCGAGCGAAGGATCCTAGAGGCACTCGGCTCCCTCCCTCCCTCCCTAGCTCAAGGCAACATGAAATAAGGTGCGGTACTCTCGCCAATAGCTCAAACTCATCAGTAGTTGATCGGCGAGGCTGAGTTTCAGCGGGCGGCCTTGCCGGTTTTGATGACCCTCCAGCACCTTTAACATCGCGTGGAAGGTTGACCATTCGATACCCACTAAGCGTTTGATCTGCGGGTTACTGAGTGACTGGATTGTTTCATACTCCTTCAGTATGCCCAAATGCCCCCCCCAACCCCGTCGACGACGTTTGCTACTACCACTGCGTATTTTTTGATTTATGAAAAAGGTCTACTGAATCGGCTAACTCAAAAAATCAGCGGATGGCTGTCAGCTAAATATCAGCTTTCCGCTGTAGTCTGGCCTCATCGACTAACTAATCTGATGAGAGCTAAGACCATGAAACTACCTCACTGGCTGACCCGCCCACTGGCCACTGCTATCTTTTGTACCTTGAGCTTGAACCTTATGCCTAGCGTCCATGCTGCTACCACCATGCCTGATGAAACCGCCTTGCATGACAGCACTTGGCTGCAATGGCCGCACCAATACACTTATGGCTTAAGCTACCGTAACCGACTGGATGCTACTTGGGTTGCCATGACCCGAGCTTTGGTACAAAGTGAAAAAGTTCGCATTGTGGCTGACAGCGTAATCCGAATCTAAGCCAAGCAGCCTTGGAGCAATCTTTGGCGACCACTTTAGGAGTGCGCAAATTCATTTGGTTAGAAGGTGCACCCGGTGGCAAAGAAGATATTACGGATACACATTCTGTATCCCACGCGCAGCATTGTGGGTATCGATGTACGTAACCTCTATGCTAACGGCGGTATGGTGCATTGCGTCACTCAACAACAGCCATTTGCCAACTAATCACTAGGAGATAAATTTGATGATCAACCGCCGTCATTTCCTCAGCTCCAGCTTGCTGCTGGGTGCAGGTAGCTTATTCGGTATACCACGCCTTGGCTTGGCTGTGTCCCACAGCACTGGCTGGCGGATGCCTGATGAGGGCGAACCTCATCTGCGTACCTGGATGGCTTTTGGTGCATCTAAAGCCATCTGGGGCAAGGACTTGCTACCCGAAGTGCGCCGCAACCTCGCCACTATTGCCACAACCATTGCTCGCTATGAACCTGTTTCCATGCTAGTCCGCCAGAAAGATCAGGCTATCGCCACTAGACTGCTGGGATCTTCAGGGGTCAAACTGGTGATTGCACCACTGGACGACTTATGGATGCGCGATACAGGGCCGGTGTTTGTCCATAATGCCAAGGGTGAAAAAGCCGGAGTCAACTTCAATTTTAACGGTTGGGGTGAAAAACAAGCCTTTGCTCGTGATGCCAAGGTAGCCCCCTTGGTGACCGAAGAGGCCGAGGCAACTATGCTGGAAACTGACTTAGTGCTGGAAGGGGGTGGTATCGAAGTCGATGGTCAAGGTACGGCTATCATCACTGAAAGTTGTGTATTAAATGCTAATCGTAACCCCGGTGTCAGCAAAGCGGCCTGTGAAGCTGAATTAAAACGCTTGCTGGGCCTAGAAAAGATCATTTGGTTACCCGGTATCAAGGGCAAAGACATCACCGATGGGCATACTGACTTTTACGCCCGTTTTGCTAAACCGGGGGTAGTCGTGGCAGGCTTTGACCCTGATCCAAAATCCTTTGATCATGCAGTCACCAAACGTCACTTAGCCATCCTCAAAAACGCTACCGATGCACAAGGTAGACGCTTAGAAATTGCAGTGATGCAAGCACCCAAGAAAGTGAGGGAAAAATATGCTAATGACGATTTTGCAGCAGGTTATATCAACTTTTATGTATGTAATGGTGCGGTGATTGCGCCTGAATTTGGTGATACCCAAGCAGACCAAGCAGCGCATGACACTTTACAAGCACTCTTTCCCAGTCGGGAGATTGTGCAAATCAACATTGATGGTATAGCAGCCGGAGGGGGGGGTATTCATTGCACCACCCAACAAGAACCAGTTGTTTAAATAACACATCCTATTCGACCCAAACGACAACCAGCTACTGGAGAGTAGCTGGTTTTCTAAGCCTGAAAGCTCACCGTTACTCGTGCACCGCCCTCTGGCTTATTTTCTAAGCGCAATGCCCCGCCATGCAACCTAACGATCATATTCACGATAGCCAGCCCCAAACCCGAACCACCTTGTGAAGGAGAAATCACGAAATCACTTTGCTTACGCGCCAACAGAGCCGCCGGGAAACCAGCGCCCTGATCCTCTACTATCACCTGCGCATCTGCAACCCAAACCTTAATGATGGATTTGCCTGCCTGTGAACCATGCTTACGCGCATTTTCCAGCAGGTTGCGCACCACGACACTGGCTAAGCGCGGATCAAGATGAACGATGCTAGCCTTAGCCTCCAGTAGCACTGAATCATCCTCGGGTAACAGCGTTTCAACCAACAAATCAAGGCGTACTGCTTGACGCTCCAGTGTGGCTCCTGCATCCAGCCTTGCAAACAGTAGCAGGTCTTCCAAGGTGTGGCTGGCAGTACCTAACAGTGCATGCATGCGCGTCAAGGCGCGTTGTGGTGCTTCATCCCCCCGTTGTGCCGATTCACAAATGCTACGTAAGGCGGCTACGGGAGTGCGTAATTCATGAGCAGTGGCTGAAAGAAAACGCTCTCGCTGCCGTAAGGAAGCCCAAGCAGGGCGCAAACTCCAATAGGTCAAGCCTAAACCAAGCAGTAGACCCATAACACCTAAAACTAAGGCTGCTAATACAATACGGCGCACAAATGACTGATAGGCTGCTTGCCCGGGCTGAGGATCAGCCACCACAATCACCATTGCTTTAGGCGTTGTTTCAGTCGTTTGATCAGAATACGTTGGAATCGCGTACAAGCGATAAGCAAGCCCCTGAGCATCTACACCCTCGTGGTAGATCTTATGTCTTTCCCCCATCACCGCTAAATTCAAAAAACTGAAATCGCTTAAAGCAAAACGTGGTTTGACTGGTGCTAGATGATTAATCGCGGTAGTAGCAGGCTCAACCACCCAAATATCATAGGGTGCGGGGTAGACATCCGATTCAAGCTTTAGTAATTCATCATGAAAGACGCCTTGCGCATCAAACCAAGTGAGGCCATATACCGTGGTCGCATACAAGGCTAATTGCGTATCTAGATCGGCATCACGCCGCTCTGCCCGCAGGTCAATCGCCACCTTAGCCAGCACAGCCATCCCCAACAGCCAAGCCAAGCTCCAAGCCAGCAACAAGGGCAGCCCTAGCCTTAACCATTGCCGCCACTGTCTTGGCTTAATCAAGGGCAGCGTCCAACTTATAACCCAAACCACGCACCGTCTTAATCAAGCTGGGTTCACCTAGCTTGCGTCGTAGCGAAGCAATGATAGTTTCCTCAACATTAGAACCCGGGCTTTCTAGGGTATCCCAACCGTACTCAAGGAGATCATTCTTGGACACGGCTCGCCCACTACGCACAGCCAGCAGCTCCAGCACAGCATATTCCTTCGGGCGTAGAGGAATCATTACCCCCGCTCGGCGCACTTCATGCCGTCCACTATCGACCTCTAAATCTGCAATCCGCAAAATACTAGAACGTGGAGGCGCACCACGTCTTGCCAAGACACTCACTCTTGCTAGCAATTCATCCATTGCAAAGGGCTTGACCAGATAATCGTCTGCACCCGACTCCAAACCATCTACTCGATCTTGGATACGATCCAGCGCCGTCAGTAGCAAGACTGGGCTACGTTGACCCGCTGCACGCCATTCGCGCAGCAAGGCAATCGAATCACCATCCGGTAGCATCCGGTCAAAAATGATCACGGCATATTCGGCATTCTGTAGATAAGTGCGAGCCTCACGCAGACTTGCCACTTCATCAACACTGTTACCGACAGCCCGTAAGCGCCGAGCAATCGCTGCACGTAGTTCGGCATGATCCTCAGCAAGTAGAATGCGCATGGCAAGATCCTAGAGCAACTGACTCACAGTATTGATAAACAAACGCCCTCGTTTGAGGGCGTTTTTCTTTATAAAGGTAGCTTGAGGTTTAACCCATCGCCAACATCAATTTATTCAAGCGATGCACAAAGCCTGCTGGATCTTCCAATTGACCACCCTCTGCAAGAATGGCTTGATCAAGCAATACGCTCGCCCATTCAGAGAAGCGTTCATCATCGGTTTCTGCTTCCATGCGCGCCAATAAAGGATGACTTGGATTCACTTCCAATACTGGCTTAGTACTCGGCATTTCATGACCCGCTTGCTTCAACAGATGCTGCATATACAGCGCCATATCATGATCATTCAGCACAATACACGAAGGCGAGCTAGTCAAACGATGCGATACGCGCACATCCTCTACTTTCTCATTGAGCGCTTCTTTAATGTGAGTAATCAGGTTTTTAGATTGCTCTTCGGCTTTTTTCTGCTCTTCTTTATCTTCTTCGCTATCCAGCTTGCTCAGGTCTAAAGCCCCTTTAGCAACCGATTGCAATTGCTTGCCTTCAAACTCATGCAGGCTATTCGTCAACCACTCGTCAACTCGATCCGAGAGCAACAGAACTTCGATGCCTTTCTTGCGGAAGACTTCCAAATGTGGGCTATTTTTCGCAGCCAGATGTGAATCAGCCGTGATGTAATAAATCTTATCCTGCCCTTCTTTCATGCGGCCAATGTAGTCTTCCAGCGAAACGACTTGATCGGTGCTATCCGTTTGGGTAGAGGCAAAACGCAGCAATTTGGCAACTTGTTCGCGATTACTGAAGTCTTCGCCGGGGCCTTCTTTCAGGACGCGACCAAATTCTTTCCAGAATTTTTGATAGTTTTCTGACTCATCCTTTGCCATCGTCTCCAACAAACCCAGCACTTTTTTCACCGAACCACTTTTCATGGAATCAATGATTTTATTGCTTTGCAGGATTTCGCGCGACACGTTCAGTGGCAAATCGCTAGAGTCAATCACGCCACGCACAAAGCGCAGATAACGCGGCATTAAATGCTCAGCATCATCCATAATGAACACACGCTGCACATATAATTTAATCCCGTGCTGCTGCTTTTGCTCGTAGAGATCAAACGGCGCACGTGAAGGTAAATACAGCAGTGAAGTGTATTCTAAATTACCTTCGACACGGTTATGCGACCAAGCCAAAGCATCTTCCCAATCATGCGAAATGTGCTTGTAAAACTCTTGGTATTCTTCGTCGGTGATTTCATTTTTAGAACGACGCCATAAAGCATTCGCCTTATTGATCACTTCCCATTCGGTGCTTGCTGCGCCCTCTTCCTCTGCCGATTTGAGCATTTTTACAGGCAAAGGAATGTGGTCAGAATATTTACGGATGATGGAACGTAAGCGCCAATCATTAGCTAAGTCCCATTCTTCTGCTTTTAAGTGCAGGACAATTTCAGTGCCGCGGGTTTCTTTAGTGACGCTCTCTAAGCTATAGCCCGATTGTGCATCGGACTCCCAGCGCACGCCTTGATCTTTCGGTGCACCCGCACGACGTGTGGTTAAAGTCACTTTGTCAGCCACGATGAAGGCCGAATAAAAACCGACCCCAAATTGCCCAATTAGATGTGCATCTTTTTTCTGGTCGCCAGTGAGTTTTTGTAAGAAGTCTTTAGTGCCAGAACGCGCAATCGTACCGATATTGCTGACGACTTCGTCGCGGTCCATGCCAATACCATTATCACGCAGCGTAACGGTATGGGCTGCGCTATCAAATTCGACTTCAACCCGTAATTCACTATCGTTTTCATACAAGCTGTCATTGCCAATCGCTTCAAAGCGCAGCTTGTCGCAGGCATCCGCCGCATTCGAGATCAACTCGCGCAGGAAAATTTCCTTATTGGAATACAGCGAATGAATCATCAGATGCAGCAGTTGATTCACTTCCGTTTGAAATTGCAGATTTTCTTTTGCAGGTGCACTCATGGATGCTTCGTCCCTCTTTTAGTTTCACGATGAATGCGCAATAAATGGGGTAAAGGGGTGGGATTTCAAGAGTAAAAATTTAATTTGCTTATTTCCATACTTCAACTATTATTGAAATATGGAAAAGACGAAAATCATTAGTGCCCTAGCAGCATTGGCTCAAGAGTCACGCTTAGATGTGTTTCGGGCGCTGGTGCAAGCCGGGCCAACTGGCTTAGCCGCTGGCAAGATTAGTGAACTCACGGGCATTGCTCCGTCTTCACTGTCGTTTCATTTGAAAGAACTGTTGCATGCTAATTTGGTGAACGCGCGTTCTGAAGGGCGCTTCATCATTTATACCGCGCAATTCTCGACCATGAACCAGTTACTAGCCTATTTAACTGAAAACTGTTGTGCGGGTTCAGTTTGTACTGATACCAGCTGCTGCTCACCTGAGGAATCTCCATCATGAAACGTATGCATATCCATATTTCGGTCGATAATTTGCCTGCTAGCATTCAATTTTATTCGGCCATGTTCGCCACTAAGCCCAGCGTGCTTAAAAGCGATTACGCCAAATGGATGCTCGAAGATCCACGGGTTAACTTTGCCATTTCTAAACGGGGCGCTGCTTTAGGCTTGAACCATTTAGGCCTGCAAGTTGAATCCGCAGAAGAACTCAGCGAAATGAATACCCGTTTGCAGCAACTCCAAGGCGAAGTCGTTGAAGAAATGGGCACAGCTTGCTGCTATGCCCAATCCGATAAATATTGGGTGAATGACCCGCAAGGCATCGCTTGGGAGACCTTCCATACTTTGGATAGCATTCCAGTATTTGGTGGCGAAGAGCTAAAAGCCGCCAGTGATTGCTGTGTGCCTGTTGCCATGACGAGCACGAATTCCGCTTGTTGTGTGCCGAATAGCCCAAGTACGCCAGCTGGCTCAGGCTGCTGTTAATTCTATAGCTATAGAGGTTTAAAGCGGGCACGATTTGTCCGCTTTAAATTTATGTACACGCTCACCAGCAAATGGATATATGCATCTATAAATATTTTAAATAATAAGCTGCGAGCTGCTGATTTTTTAGCTATGATAAACGGCATACTAATAATCATAACGAGCAATCAGCTATGCAAAATGCGCGAGTCCTTTGGCAAAATCCGCCGACATCAACAACAGCCAGCTGCCCGCTTTGCCAGAATACTCAAGCTAATCAAATCGTTTTACAAGCCTTACATTATGTGGCTGAGCGCGGCTACTTAGACTTAGCTCGCTGCGGTGCTTGCGCTAGCGCTTGGTTCCCTGAAGCTGCGAGTAAAAATGCATCTTATCCACCGATTGAGCAAGTGCTGCAAGACCCGAATTTTATCTACCTGATTCATCACTATTTAGAAATCGTCAATGGCTTAGATTGGAAAGTGCCGATGCTTGAGCGTCTGCACTTTGAGCAATTCAATTCAGTTCTAGAAATTGGTTGTAATACGGGTGTAGCGCTTGATTATTGCCGCACTATTTGGCCTGCCAACGAGGTGATCGGTTTAGAACCCTCTGCCTATGGCGTGGTCGGCTCCAAGGTCTTGGATATTCCCATTTTAGCGAGCTACTTAGAAAACGCCACTTCGTTACAAAACAAGCAATTTGATTTTATTTATGCCACTGAAGTGCTTGAGCATATAGAAGAACCCGTTAAGTTTTTACAAGCATTACGTGCACATTTAACTGGGAAAGGTGTCGTGCTGCTGACTACTCCACGCGCTGAAGTCGTACATGAGCAAACGCCTCCGGGTGAACTCTATGCAGCTTTATCAACAGGCTCGCATTACTTTCTACTTTCTGCCAAACAATTAAAACAGCTGGCCAATCAAGCAGGTTTTCAGTATTGCCAGCTTGAGCCTTTTGGCATGACGCAGATAGCGGTGCTCTCGAATCAAGACATTAAGCTAAAACCCTATGCCAGCAAAGCCGAGCGTATTTATGACTACTATCAGCAGAAAGTGCAAGCCGATACGCTGTATGCACGTACCCATTTGGGGTATTTAATTCATTATCATAATCAAGCGGTAGATTGTGCTAGAAGTATTGAACCAGCACTGCATGGAGAAATTGAGCAGCTCTTAAAGCAATATTTTGATCTTGATTTAAAAGCACCCAATGATTTTATCCAACAGCTGCTAGCCACTGATCATTTAGTTAGTTTCGGCAAACTAGTGCCCTACTCTTTACCCTTTTATTTGGTAGCACGCTTACAAAACCAAGTGCAATTAGACCCAGTTGAATTGCAGCAATTAATTTTGGCAAAAATTATTATTCTACAGGGCTTGAAAACTGACTTTCAAAATTTATTTGTATATCATCAACTATTATTAAAAATTGATTCTATACTTAACACTCAGCTAGCTCAGTATCCGAACCACGCTGAGCTTAATGACTTAGAACAGCTCTCGAATCAGTTGCGAGCTGTGATTCCAGAGCTAAATCAAACAGTTCCTGCCGTTGCAGAGCTGAAAACCTTACTAAAAGAACATGCGAAAACTAAGTTTTTTAGAAAAGTTCACAAGTCTTTGACTAAAATCAAACGGCGGCCTGCTTAAGCAGACCGCAATTTTAAGCTAACAAGAGGGAGGCTTAACTATTTAACTTAAATAGCCTTTCGTTATAAAAACAATAACTTTTCTATAAATAAACTTTTAATTTACCACTACGAGGAGATTGGTATGTTAAGTTATATTGATATTGAAGCCTTTGCCACCGCAAGCTATCCAACTGTAGCTAAAACGAGTTCAGTGTCCGTTCCAATCGAAGCATCCACACCCACTACAACCAGTACCGTCAGTGCCGCGCAAAAGCGTAAGCAGATCGCTAAACGCATGATGGCTAGCGCTCGGCAAGATAAACTTCAGCTGCGCACAGCAGCTGCTTAAGCACTCAATTTATTCATTTTAAGTGACTGGCTCGTTGCGACGAGCCAGTCGTTTCAGTGCATAATATGCTTTTTTATGCACTGTAAATTCCTATGCACTATCGCTATGAAATAGACGGCCTACGCGCCTTAGCCGTCTTACCTGTTATTGCCTATCATGCAGGCTTCGCTGGTTTTAGCGGGGGCTTGGTGGGCGTTGACATTTTCTTTGTCATCAGCGGTTATTTGATTACCTCAATTCTGCTGGATGAATTAGCTACTCAAAAATTTTCGCTATTAGGTTTTTATGAGCGCCGTATTCGACGCATTTTACCTGCACTCTTTTTTGTTCTCGCTTGCACAGCAGCCGTCGCTGGGTGGCTGCTCTTGCCCCACGAGCAAGCCGCTTTCGGACGCAGTTTAATGGCGGTGATCGTGTTTGCTTCCAATATTTTATTCTGGAAAGAAAGCGATTATTTCGCGACCGAATCAGAATATATTCCACTCCTGCATACTTGGAGCTTGGCAGTTGAAGAGCAATATTATGTGATCTTTCCGTTACTACTCGCCTTCCTCTGGAAATTTGGACGCAAACCAATTTATCTCAGTTTAGGCTTACTCACTTTAATTGGTTTGGCCACCTGTGAATGGTTGTGGCGAGTGGATGCCGGTGCGAATTTTTATTTATTGCCTAGCCGTTTCTGGGAACTCTTAATGGGCGCTTTAGCGGCGGTTTATTTAAAAAATCATCAACTCCAAGCGGGTTGGACTTCGCAACTATTTAGTGCTTTAGGTATAGTTTTAGTGCTCGGCTCGATTTTCTTCTTAAACACTAGCTTACCCTTCCCCAGTAGTTATGCCCTGTTCCCAACGGTGGGCGCGACACTCATTATTTTATTTGCAGCCCCGACTAATTTAGCTGGGCAACTGCTCGCCCTCAAACCGCTAGTATGGGTGGGTTTAATTTCGTATAGCGCTTATTTGTGGCATCAACCCTTGCTAGTATTTGCACGTATGCAGCCCTATATCGAACCCAATTTATGGCTAATGGCGGCTATGGCAGTCAGTAGTTTGTTGTTAGCTTGGTTGAGTTGGCGCTATGTGGAACGCCCATTTCGGAATAAGCAGCAATTTACCCGCCCGCAAATTTTTATGTTTGCAGTTATCGGTAGCTTACTGTTTTTAGGTTTAGGCTATGGGTTTGCGCAAGCTAATAATGCTGCTTAACCATAGATTCAAGGGAACTGAATGGCTCACCAACACTCTGAGCTAACAAGTATTAACTAGATGAAGCCAATTTTATGTCGAAATATCTTAGTCTATTCCTGACGACTGCATTAGCCGCCAGTGCTCTGATTGCTGCACCGAGTTTTGCAGATGAAAAGCGCGATGCGATGGTCAAAGCTGCGGATAATGAATTGGGGGGAACTTATGTGCGTACTCGTTATAACGAGCTAGCAAAAAAACCCTTTGATAACCAAGATGTGCGCAAAAAAGCTTTGATTATCGGCGATAGCCACGCACAAGATTTTTTAAATACCGTGTTAGAGAATCAAGCTTTAGCCAATTATCAAATTCGCACTCGCTATATTCCCAATATTTGCCAAATCTATTTAGGCGTTGAAGATGTTTCTACCTTCATTGAAGCCAAGAATAAACAAATCTGTGCTGAAGCCGATAATTTAACCGCTGCTAAAGCGCAAATTGCCGAAGCCGATTTAGTGATTATTGCCTCCAGCTGGAAACCTTGGGCGGCCGAACGGATTAGCACTACTTTAAAAAATTTGGAGCTAAAACCTAGCCAAGCCGTCAAAGTGGTTGGGCGCAAAAGTTTTGGCAAAGTTAATGTCCGCAGCTATTTACGCCAAACCGATGAAGAACTATTAACACTGCGTAATCCCGTTGATGAGCAGCAAACTGTAGTCAATAACACCTTAAGCACTCAAGTGGGCACTAATAATTTCATTGATATTCACCGCATCGTTTGTGGTGCAGGTGATACCTGTCCTTTATTTACGCCCGATTTAGAATTAATTTCTTTTGATGGTGGGCATTTGACACCGGCTGGTGCGCGTTATGTGGGTGGCCTGTTATTTAACAATTTACCCCTCGCTGAACTCAATAAATAAGCGATCCACAAACCAATAAGCTGGCCTAAACTTTTAAGCCAGCTTTAGTATTAATGCGCTGTTTCAGGCTCATCAATCGTCAGCAAGGACGCATTCCCACCCGCCGCCGTTGTATCAATCGTCACGACCCGCTCACAACAAAAACGCTCAAACCCTGCCGTTACAGACACACAAGGCACACGCACACCGGTACGCGCTGCTAAAGTCTGTCGAATCAAGACTAAGTCCGCGCCTGAAGCTTCGCTAGCCACGAAAGCCAACTGCGGAAAGGTTTTCAGGCTAGCGGCTAATTCATCTATTTCCACCAAAGCCACTAAATCTTTCGAGATGCCGACTTTATATAAAGCGGTCACTAAATGTTTAGCTAAGTCAGTATTCGGTAAAGCGACTGCATTGCCTGCTAACAAAGCAGTCAGCGCTTGCGCTAACAGGGCAGGCTCAGCATATTCGCCTCCACCCAAACACAGGGCGATACCGCGCCCATGCAGGCTTAAACGATTCGACTCACCCGTTGGCCCCGGTAAGGTTAATTCAGCCACTGACTCTGCTTGTAGCTCAGTCAAAACTCCTTGGGCTGCTGCATTCAAGTGGGTTGGCAATAGATTCACCGCAGCATTTAATAAAGCTGCACGTTTTAAAAACAATTCATCCCAAGCCATTTGAACAGCAGAAGCTTTGGCAGCAAATTCACTAATGCTGACTAGTGGAATGCTGCTCGTATAAGCTAGAATATTTAAGCTCTGCAAACTAGGTAGCTCTTTGGCTTGGCTAAAGCGCGCTAAATAATAAGGCCCACCTGCTTTCGGCCCAGTACCCGATAGACCTTCGCCGCCAAACGGTTGCACACCGACTACTGCCCCAATTTGATTGCGATTCACATAAATATTGCCCACATGCGCTGCACTAGTCAGCTCCTGTACCCGATCATCTAAACGCGAATGAATCCCCAGCGTTAGTCCATAACCGCTAGCATTAATCGCCGCTAGCACCTGTTTAATTTCGCTGGATTTGAAGCTAATTACATGCAATACGGGGCCAAAAATTTCGCGCTCTAAATCACTCAAACTATTCAAGGCAATCGCAGTGGGCACTACAAATAAACTATTTTCGGTAACTCGTGCAGGATGTTGGAATAAGACTTTATGCTGTGCCGCAAACGCTTGGCAGTGCTTGCTAATCGTCAGCTTAGCTTCTTGATCAATCACGGGGCCAATGTCCGTTGCTGGATTCCACGGATCAGCAATTTGCAATTCACGGGTTGCACCCTCCAGCATGTGCAGAACTTTGGCGCGGATATCCTCTTGAACAAACAGCACCCGCAACGCCGAACAACGCTGCCCCGCACTTTGGAAAGCAGAATTCACAATATCTCGCACTGCCGCTTCTGGCAAAGCGGTGGAATCGACAATCATCGCGTTCAAGCCACCGGTTTCTGCAATCAGCACCGCTTGGGCATTGCCCGCAGCAGCTAGCGAACGATCAATCAAGGTAGCGGTATCGGTTGAACCGGTGAAACATACGCCAGCAATGCGGGGATCACGCGTCAAAGCAGCACCGACCACTGCACCATCACCGGGCAATAAAGCAAGCACCTCGTGCGGCAAACCTGCAGCTAGCATCAGTTGCACGGCTCGATAGGCAATCAAGGGCGTTTGCTCAGCAGGCTTGGCAATCACGGCATTGCCCATCACCAAAGCTGCAGCAATTTGCCCAGTGAAAATTGCCAAGGGAAAATTCCACGGCGAAATACAAATAAATACGCCTAAACCTTGACGTTTTTCATTCACTGATTTGCGTGCTGCTGCCGCGTAATAACGCAAAAAATCCACGGCCTCGCGTACCTCTAGCACCGCATCTAAACGGGTTTTGCCCGCTTCACGGCTAAGCAAAGCCATCAATTCGCTGCTTTGCGCTTCGTATCTATCAGCAATCGCTTCCAAAATGGCAGCGCGCACTTCAGCGTTTTGTGCTTGCCAAGTAGAACTAGCAGCGATAGTTATTTGCAAAGCTTGCTCGACTTGCGCCGCATTTGCTTCGATCACTTCGCCGACTTTGTCTTCCGGCTTAGCGGGATTCAGTACCGATTTCGCCGCCCCTGCTTGCGCTACACCGGCAATTAAAGGCGCTGCTTGCCATTGTTTGCTCTGAAAATGCTCCATGCCCGAAGCCAATTCGCTCGCCATCAGTGGCTGATTGATATTCCAGCCTTGCGAATTTTGCCGATCGGTAAATAGCTCAGGTGGCAAGGGAATTTTCGGGTGTGGAATCAGTTCCAGCGCCTCGACTGCGCTAATCGGGTCTTGTACTAAACTGCTAATCGGTACATCAATATCCAGCAGTTGATTCACAAAGGACGAGTTAGCACCATTCTCCAATAAACGGCGCACTAGATAAGCCAGCAAATCCTCATGCACGCCCACGGGTGCATAAATCCGCACCGGCTGTTTGGTTTGTTCGTGCACCAAGTCATGCAGCGCTTCGCCCATGCCATGTAAACGCTGGAATTCAAAACCGCTTTTGTCTTTGCCCGCTATTTCTAAAATCGCGGAAATAGTTTGCGCATTGTGAGTAGCGAATTGCGGATAAATGTGCGCCCGATGGCTTAATAGAAAACGCGCACCCGCTAAATAAGAAACATCGGTCGAAACTTTGCGGGTGAATACCGGATAAGCTGGCAAGCCCAGCACTTGCGCCTGCTTAATTTCCCCATCCCAATACGCACCTTTGACCAAACGTACCGCCAGCTTACGATTTAAGCTTGAAGCTAAGGCTGCGAACCACTCCAACACCGGCAAGCAATGTTTAGCATAAGCTTGCACCACAATCCCAAAGCCTTCCCAATGCGCCAAGTTAGGATTGCGCAGTACCGCCTCGATCACTTCCAGCGATAAATCCAAGCGCTCCGCTTCCTCCGCATCAATATTTAAGGGGATATTCGCAGCACAAGCCTGCTCCGCTAAAGCAGTCAATTGCGGCACTAATTCGGCTAACACGCGTTCACGGTTTACGCTTTCATAGCGCGGATGTAAGGCTGACAGTTTGACCGAAATTCCTGAATTCGCATGCACATAACTTGCTTTGGCTTGGACGCCAATCGCTTGAATCGCTTTCGAATAAGATTTGAAATAGCGGCGAGCATCCTCAGCCGTGCGTGCGGCTTCGCCCAACATATCGAAGGAGTGTAAAAAACCTTGCAGATTAGCTGCATTATCCAGCGCTTCATCAATCGTGCGTCCGAGCACAAACTGCTGACCCATCACTTTCATCGCTTGCGAAACTGCCGTACGCACCACCGGCTCACCAATCCGTTGGACTAATTTGCGTAAAGAGCCACCTAAACTATTCGCATCTTGATCTTGGCGGAGCAGCTTGCCAGTCAGCATCAAAGCCCAAGTGGAGGCATTAATTAGCAGTGAATCAGCGCCTTGCTGATGCCTAGCCCAATCTGCACTGCCGATTTTATCCCGAATCAAAGCATCTAAAGTCGGCGTATCCGGCACTCGCAAATAAGCTTCTGCTAAGCACATTAAGGCAATGCCTTCATCAGTCGACAGACCATATTCGGCGAGGAAGCTTTCCATTAAATTCGGGTGAGGGTCAGCGCGTAAAGTCGTGACCCAGCTCGCCGCTTGAGCAGTAATAGTTTGGCGAGTTTGAAAGCTTAAGCCGTGCTGCTGCAAGCGTTCTTGGACGACTTCAGTTTCGGGGCGAAACCAAGCTTCATTGATTGTTGTTCTTAAAGAGGATAAATCGGAAGAGCTAATAACTGTGGACATAAACGACTCCAACGAAGAGGCACGAAATCGGCCTCAATTAGCCATTTATAGCACAGTGTTGTGTTAGTTAAAGCCAGTCGGCGGGATCCACTTGGTAATAACTTTTTAACTGCTCAAACAGCGCTGGATGTTGTTCTGACAATTGTTTGGGTCGCTCGAAAAACACTTCCGTCACCACTGCAAAAAACTCAGCGGGAGCAGTTGCGCCATAATAATCAATCAGTGTGGGATCACCGTGAAAAGCCGCATGCTGTAAGGCTTCAAACTCAGATTTTAAGACTTGCGCCCAATACTTGTACTTCTCGGTGCTAGCTAACACGGGCACGCCATTAGTGCTACCGGTTTCATTATCCAATTGGTGAGCAAACTCGTGTAAGGCGACATTGCTGCCATCACTAAATTCGCGATTACCTTTGAGCACATCTTCCCAAGACAGGATAATCTTGCCATTGCTCCACGACTCCCCCAATAAGCCTTTATGGTGTGAGCTGACTAAGCCTGCTCCGTCTACTTCTTCTTTTTGGACTAAAAAGGCATTGGGATAAACCAAGATATAGCGCAGACCCGCATACACATCAGTGGCACGATTTAAAATCAATAAGCAAGCACTCGCGGCTATCGTGACGCGCACTTCATCAGTAATTTCTAAACCTGCACAGCCCGTAAACTGCTTTTCATGCACAAACAACTTGATCCGGTCACGCAATTGCAATTGCAAATCGACTGGCATACACCGATAGACTGGAAAGTTTTTGGCTAAAATCCGCCGCCATTCCTCAGGAAACGGCTCTTTCACCGCATGTTTACGCAGGTACGCTGGAATCAACCAAGCCGCTGCCGCCCCGACAACTATCGCCAACATCAACAAAAACGAAGCAGTCATTGCAAATACTCAGTTAACAACTCTCTTGGGAGTCTAGTTATGAGTAGATGCTGTTGTTTATGATTTTTTCAAGACGGAAGCCTGACTTTCCGTCTTTTTTATTAAATTTTTTATAAAAGAACATCAAAGATCGCAACTATAGCTAATACAGCTATAAATAAGTTAAAACACTGACTCAATAGTGTAAACATTTACCTTGTTTACAGGTTCCTTGCTTGCTAAGTTATTTTAATTAAACTAATTGCGAGAAAATGATGAAAGCAAGCTATCTAGCACTACCTTTATTGCTAATACCTTTAGTAGCCTCCGCTGAAAAAGGATGGTATGGAGTTGTTTCACTTGGGAAGGTCACAGAAACACCTGATCTATTTGAAGTCAACACACAAGGCGATAGATACGATCATTATATTTATAATAATGATGGAGATCATGGTAGTAGCTCAGGTAGGTCAATTAAAAATTTAGCCGCAGGCTATAGCTTTAATAAGAACCTTGCATCTGAATTAGAATGGCAATCCCGCTCATGGAAAACCTATTATAATTATGGAATGTATGGCGATGATTTTAAATCAAAAAATAATGCTTTTTTATTAAATGGCATTTACCAACTACCTATTAAAAATCAAGTGAGCATTTATGCTAAAGGTAGTTTGGGTATGGCACATCACTCAATTAGCACTACAAATGACTTTCAAGCTGGTTACTTTTACCCAAAAAGCACTAATACAACAGCTGCCTTTGGTTTAGGTGCTGGGGTTAAAGTTGATATTAGTAAAAATTTTGGGCTAGGCTTGGAATATAGACGTATGGATTTAGGTCAAATCAGCAGTGCCAATGAGCAAAACTCAAAGCTTACTTTTGATCTTCAAGATACTGAACTAACTGGAAGCATGTATATATACTTTTAAGAAACTACTTGCGTAGTATAAATATTATACATTTTTTGAAACTTAGATGGTCGGGACGAGAGGATTTGAACCTCCGACCCCCACAACCCCATTGTGGTGCGCTACCAGGCTGCGCTACGCCCCGACCGGAAAGGAATGCAAGGTTACTCTATACTGGCTTTGATCTCAACTAGAAGTTTTAAGATTTCAGGGTAACCAGTACAGCTTCTAAGTTGTGAATAACTTGCACTAAAACATCGCCATCAGCTTGTACTTCATGAACTACAGTAGATTCATCAGTACTACCTAACAGCTTCTGGCGCGCCCCACTGATCGTATAGCCTTCTTCATAGAGAAGGCCACGAATTTGGCGAATTATCAATACATCTTCACGCTGATAATAACGGCGATTTCCGCGCCGCTTCATCGGTTTGAGTGAAGGAAACTCCTGTTCCCAATAACGTAAGATGTAAGCTTTTACACTACACAAATCGCTAACTTCACCAATGGTGAAGTAGCGTTTCGATGGGATGGCAGGCAACTCACTATTCGGTATCTGCGCTTCCTGCATAAGCCTCGACTCGTTGTTTTAGTTTTTGGCCGGGTCTGAAAGTGACTACACGCCGTGCATCAACCGGAATATCTTCACCTGTTTTCGGATTGCGCCCCGGGCGTTGTGTTTTATCACGCAGCACAAAATTACCAAAACCCGATAATTTCACATTTTGCCCCTGCCCTAATGCCAAACGGACTTCCTCAAAAAACATTTCCACCAAATCCTTGGCTTCACGCTTATTGAGTCCAAGCTCTTCATATAAATGCTCGACCATATCCGCTTTGGTCAACGTCGTCACCATTGTTACTTCTCCTTATTAACGTAGGGTTGCACCCGTTTTTTCCTGTAATGACGCCATAACCTCCCCTACGATCCTCGTAACCTCACTATCTTCAAGGGTGCGTGAAGGCTCTTGCAAAATCAAGCTTATAGCTACACTTTTTTGATGCTCTGCAATACCTTTGCCGGTATATACATCAAAAACCTCCCAGCGGATTAAGCTAGGCGGTGCAACCTTGGCAATGGCTTGATCCAAAGCAATTGCTAATACGGAGCGATCGACTACTAAAGCAAGATCACGTCGAATCATCGGGAACTTACTGACAGCTTGATACACTGGCAAACTACGGCCTTGTAATGCTTTTAAATCAAGCTCAAATAAGAATACATTTTGTCCAAAACCCAGCTTGGCCTCTAAAGCGGGATGCAAAGCACCGACCCAACCAACCACTTCCTTATCAGTTGCGATTTCGGCTGATTGTCCAGGATGTAAAGCGGGATGAGCGACGGGCACGAAATAGAATTTTTGTGCATTCGCTTGCGCCAAAATTGCCTCAACATCACCCTTAATATCATAGAAGTCTACCGCACGATTTGCTTGACTCCATTGCTCAGGAAACACCGAGCCGGTAATAATTCCCGCAATTTTATCTTGCTGTTGAATTCCAGCCTCATTTTTGCTGAACACTGGCCCAACTTCAAATAAACGTACTCGCGTTTGTTGACGATTTAAGTTGTTTTCGACTGCACGTAATAAGCCTGACCAAACCGTGCTACGCATATGGCTTAATTCAGCTGAAATGGGATTCGCCAGCACAATCGACTCATGCCCAGGCGACAGCAAACCCTCAATCGTAGGGTCAACGAAACTATAAGTCACTGCTTCTTGATAGCCATTGGCAAGCAAAGGCGCACGCAACAGACTTAAAGAGTTTTCAGTTTCTAGCTTGACCGTAAGCTTAGGCTGCATCGCTTTCAAGGCAGCTGGAATATTGTCATAGCCATAGACCCGCGCTAATTCCTCAACCAAATCTTCTTCGATGGTAATATCAAAGCGGCTATGCGGTGGTTTGACCACCCAGCCCGTTGGATGGCTTGCTAGCTCACAACCTAAGCGCTGTAAAATATCTTCAACAGTGCTGTCCACAATCGTGACGCCTAAAATGCGCTTAATTCGCTCACGCCGCAGATTCACACTGGGGCGAGCTAACAGATGAGCATCTGCACAAACATCCACGACTGGCCCTACCGAACCGCCACAAATTTCGACAATTAACTGAGTAGCACGCTCTAAAGCCTGACGCGGTAAATCAGCCGCCACCCCACGCTCGAAGCGATAAGAAGCATCTGTCTGTAAACCATAGCGGCGGGCTTGCCCACGTAATTTTTCAGCACGGAAATGCGCGCTTTCTAAAAAAATATTTTGAGTGGTATTGCTGACCGCGGTAGCCATCCCACCTTTAATGCCTGCTAAAGCCACTGCTTTTTCAGCATCAGCAATCACTAAAGTATCGCTAGTTAAAGTGACGGTTTGATCATCTAATAAAACCAGCTGCTCGCCTTCAGTTGCATAGCGTGCTTGGATGCCACCTTTAAGCTTATCCAAGTCAAAAGCATGCATTGGTTGGCCTAGCTCTAGCAGGATGTAATTGGTCACATCCACCACTGGCGACAAACTACGCACACCTAAGCGTCGCAATTTCTCTTTCATCCATAGTGGTGTTTTCGCAGTAGGATTCACATTGCGAATAATCCGCCCTGCATAACGCGGGCAGCTATCGGCAGCAGGCAAACTGATTTTTAAGCTGTCAGTGTGTTGGTTAGCTTGCTCAACAATGGCTGGCGGAGTCAGACTTGTACCTGTGAGCACACCCACTTCACGCGCCACACCCGCCATACTCAGCCAATCACCACGATTCGCCGTCACATTCAGTTCAACGATTTTATCCGCTAACTTCAGATAGTCCTGCACCGAAACACCCAGTGGCGCATCCTCTGGCAGCTCTAATAAACCTTCGGATTTTTCAGCCATGCCCAGTTCAGAGGCTGAGCAAAGCATGCCGCAAGATTCAATTCCACGTAGCTTGCCCTTTTTAATCTTTAAGGGCTTACCATCGGGCATCGGCAACTCAGCACCAATCAAAGCTAAAGGTGCTTTTAAGCCAGCCCGTGCATTCGGCGCGCCACACACGATTTGCAGGAGTTCGCCTTGACCGTTATCGACTTTACAAACGTTTAATTTGTCTGCATCAGGATGCTTCGCAATCTCGACAATCTGCCCAACGATCACATCACTGAAATCGGTGGCAACCGGTGCAACACCTTCGACTTCGCAGCCTGCCATTGTCAATTTATGGTTAATTTCATCCAAGCTCAGCGCAGGATTAACCCATTCACGTAACCATTGTTCACTGATTTTCATGTTTGAATCCTGTTAGCCCTTAGTGAAATTGCCGTAAGAAACGGACATCATTTTCAAATAAAACCCGTAAATCATTAATCTGATAGCGCAGCATCGCCAAGCGCTCAACACCCATGCCAAAGGCAAAGCCGGTGTATTGTTCACTATCAATCCCGACGTGCTTTAAAACATTGGGGTGCACCATGCCACAACCCATCACTTCTAACCAGCCTGTATTTTTACACACGCGGCAACCGGCACCGTGGCAATGCACACAAGTAATATCAGTTTCCGCTGAAGGTTCAGTGAAGGGGAAGAAGCTGGCACGAAAGCGCATTTTGATGCCATCGTCTTCAAAAAAGGCGCGGAAAAACTCATCGAGAATGCCTTTCAAATCGGCGAAAGTAATATCCTTATCCACCATCAAGCCTTCCACTTGATGGAACATGGGGCTATGCGTCATATCTGAATCGCAACGATAGACTCGCCCCGGCGCAATAATTCGAATCGGTGGCTGCTGCGCTTCCATATAACGAATCTGCACAGAAGAAGTATGCGTGCGTAGTAGCAGCGGCTCTTCTGTACCAAAATTCTCTAAATAAAAAGTATCTTGCATCGCCCGTGCAGGGTGATTAGCAGGTACATTTAAGGCCGTAAAGTTGTGAAAATCGTCTTCAATCTGCGGGCCTTCCGCTAAAGCAAAACCAAGCTGAGCGAAGATTTCTTGCATGCGTTGAATAGTCAAAGTGACTGGATGTAAACCGCCGGTATCCATCCGCCGCCCAGGCAAAGTCACATCCACAGATTCAGCCGCTAAACGCATATTCAAGGCGTCGGCTTGCAAGCTATCACGGCGCAAATCAATCGCACTGGCGAGCGCCTGTTTCGCCAAATTAATCTCTTGACCCACCGCTTTACGCTCTTCAGGTGGCAATTGACCCAGTTGCTTGAGTTGCTCAGTGATCAGTCCGGTTTTGCCCAAATACTGCACGCGAATCTGATCAAGGCTGGCCAAATTGCTGGCACTGGAGATTTGCTCATGGGCAGTACCCATCAGTTCTAGCAAACTTTGCACAATGCTTTCCTTTTAGTTACGATTTTCAGAAAAACAAAAAGCGGGGAGAGGCAAAACCTTCCCCGCTTTTTGTATTAGTAACAGCCTTGCTTTACAGCAGGATGATTAACCAGCTAAGGCAGTTTTTGCTTTTTCAGCAATCTGTCCAAAGGCAGCAATATCATGTACTGCAAGATCAGCGAGAACCTTACGGTCAACAGTAATATTTGCCTTCTTTAAGCCATTCATGAAACGGCTGTAAGACAAACCAGACAGTCGTGCTGCCGCATTAATCCGTACAATCCATAAAGCGCGGAACTGACGTTTTTTCTGACGGCGGTCACGATAAGCGTATTGACCCGCTTTGATGACTGCTTGATGGGCTACACGATAAGTACGGCTACGGGCACCATAATAACCTTTCGCCAACTTCATTATCTTCTTGTGACGGGCACTCGCCTGTACACCACGTTTAACTCTTGCCATCTATCCTGTCCTCCTTAAGCGTACGGCAGCAAACGATTAATCATTGGGGTATCAACCGCAGAAACACGATTTTCACCAACGCGTAATTGACGTTTACGCTTAGTCGTTTTCTTAGTGAGGATATGGCGCAGGTGAGATTGCTTGCGCTTAAACGTACCATTAGCAGCTTTCTTGAAGCGCTTTGCAGCTCCGCTGCTGCTTTTCATCTTAGGCATCTTAGTCTCCTTTAACAGAGGATTGATAAAACATCCAGCAAGAGTGCCTAACCTTGCTTGGATGAGGAAAAGCTCAAGTTTTAAAACTCAAACTTCTATATTTTTTTCTTCGGTGCCATCACCATGACCATCTGCCGGCCTTCGAGCTTTGGAAATTGCTCAACGACGCCTAGCTCGATCAGGTCGGTTTCAACACGCTTGAGTACTTCCATACCCAATTCGCGGTGAGCCATTTCACGACCGCGGAAGCGAACCGTTACTTTAGCTTTATCACCTTCGTCTAAAAACTCAGTAAGCTTCTTCAATTTGATTTTGTAATCGCCTTCGTCTGTACCGGGGCGGAACTTAATCTCTTTGACTTGGACTTGCTTTTGTTTTTTACGTGCCTCAGCCGCTTTTTTGCTTTCATCGAAACGGAATTTACCGTAATCCATGATCCGACAAACAGGCGGCTTGCCAGTAGGGGAAATCTCCACTAAATCCAAGCCTGCTTCACTTGCCATCGCAAGGGCTTCAGAGGTGGAAATAATTCCTTTATTTTCATTATCTACATCAATTAAACGAATCTTAGGGACTCGAATTTCTTCATTAATGCGATGTTCTTTTTCCAGAGCGATAAGTTTATTCCTCCAAATCAATCGTGTTGTGGTTGGCGATTTCTGCTAGCAATTTTTGCTGAATTTCAGAAATAGTCATGACCCCAAGGTCTTTACCTGAACGCGTACGCACAGCAACCGATTGTGTTTCGACTTCACGATCCCCAATGACTAACAAATAAGGGACCCGCTGCATTGTATGTTCGCGGATTTTAAAGCCAATCTTCTCATTTCTCAAGTCCGCTACAGCACGGATACCCTGATTACGTAGCTGTTTTTCCACCGTTTTCACGAATTCAGCCTGATTATCAGTAATATTTAGCACTGCGACCTGCACAGGCGAGAGCCAAGTGGGGAATTTTCCTTCGTAGTGCTCAATCAAAATACCAATAAAGCGCTCGAAGGAACCAAGGATAGCACGATGTAGCATGACTGGCACTTTACGTGAGCCATCTTCAGCCACATATTGTGCATCCAAACGGGCAGGCATTGAGAAATCGACTTGAATAGTCCCTAATTGCCAGTGACGACCGATGCTATCTCTTAAAGTGAATTCAATCTTTGGCCCATAGAAAGCACCTTCACCAGGTTGCTCTTCCCAAGGTAAACCTTTTGCATCCAGCGCATCCGCTAACGCTTTTTCAGCTTTGTCCCAAACCTCATCGGAACCAACGCGCTGTTCAGGGCGAGTTGAGAGCTTATAAATGACATCGCTAAAACCGAAATCTTTATAAACATCATGCAGAAAATCAATGAAGCTAACGACTTCACCTTGAATTTGCTCTTCAGTACAGAAAATATGGGCGTCATCTTGCACAAAACCCCGCACCCGCATTAAACCATGCAGTGCGCCGGAAAATTCATTCCGATGGCAAGAACCAAACTCAGCTAAGCGCAGTGGTAAATCACGGTAGCTTTTTAAGCCTTGATTGTAGACTTGAATATGGCAAGGGCAATTCATCGGTTTCATTGCGAAAGAACGCTCTTCCACATCCACCACGAACATATTTTCGCGATACTTACCGGCGTGACCAGACCGCTCCCACAAAGAAAAATCTACTAGCTGTGGAGTTTTAATTTCCTTATAAGCACGTTCGCGCAGATTTTTGCGCATATACTGCTCAATCGCTTGGTAAATCGTCCAGCCTTTTTCATGCCAAAATACTTGACCCGGCGCTTCATCTTGCAAATGGAAGAGGTCTAACTGGCGGCCAATTTTACGATGATCACGCTTTTCAGCTTCTTCCAAGAAAGTTAGATAGCCTTGCAGATCCTTCTTATTCGCCCAAGCAGTACCATACACGCGCTGTAACATCGCGTTTTTAGCATCACCGCGCCAATAAGCGCCCGCTGCTTTCATCACCTTTACCGCTGGAATTTTGCCAGTACTAGGTACATGTGGCCCACGGCATAAGTCGATGAAATCACCTTGACGATATAAAGATAAAGTTTCACCAACAGGAATACTTTCAATGATCTCTGCTTTATAAAACTCGCCCATACTTTTGAAAAAGCTAACCGCTTCATCACGTGACAGGGTGCTACGTTCTACTGGAATATCTTGGCGAATTAACTCTTGCATGCGCTCATCAATCGCCACTAAATCTTCCGGTGTAAATGGCTGCGGGCTTGCAAAGTCATAATAAAAACCATTTTCAATGGTTGGCCCGATAGTGACTTGCACCTCAGGGAACAGCTGCTTCACGGCTTGTGCCATTAAATGCGCAGAAGAATGGCGAATGATATCCACACCTTCTGGGTCTTTGGCAGTAATGATGGCTAGCTTGCTATCTTGATGAATGACATAACTAGTATCGACTAATTGGTCATTAACTTTGCCAGCAAGCGCAGCTTTCGCAAGCCCTGCACCGATATTGGCAGCAACTTCAGCAACAGAGACGGGGTGATCGAAGGAGCGTAAGCTCCCATCCGGTAGAGTAATGGCAGGCATTATTATTCTCCAGTGGTGATCCATACCAAGGATCACATAGTTTAATTAAAAGCGGGCAGAATACTCATCTATGCACTTGCTCGCAAGTTTTATGCCAAATTTCCTTAGATTTTCAAGATAAAAGTCTAAATCCATTAGCTCTTGAACCAGCTTAAGAAGCGTTCGCTCAAACTAAGCTTAGGAGCTTCATAGGGAATCCACTCAGGGGTGAAATAGCTACGTGTTTCTTTGCTATGCCCTGGCCGCCACGGCTTCGCACCTTGCAAATAATAATGTGTTAAGTACTCAAGCGAAAGTAATCCGGTATTTATAACCGAACTGTTTTCTAAAAAAGAATAGATTCGATGTAAATCAAGGCAAGACTTGTTTAAGTGTTTTCGCTAGCGCTTTGAGGCAAGCACTACTCCAAACGACTCGGGAAGCCTGCCGCCCGCAAATCAGTTTGCAGCACATCTTCGAGCAATTTCACAATTTGCGTAGATTGAGCTTGTCCACCATAGGCTGCCTTGCCTTTCACAAAGGTCTGTTGCGTCAAACCTGCCAAATCTAAGGGCACTTCAAACTCACGACCAAAATTTAAAGCAAAGCCCAAATCTTTGAGTGCTAAATCCATTGTGAAAGCGATGTCATAGCTGCCATTTAGAATCAATTGGCCTTCGGTTTCATGCACGAAGCTATTCCCACTGCTCGCTTTAATCACTGCCCATGCTTGCGCTAAATCCAAGCCACCGCGTTTAGCTAGCATTAAAGCTTCGCCATCGGCGACCAAATGAATGAAGGCCAACATATTAGTGATGACTTTAATGATGGCTGCACTGCCTAATGCACCCATGTAAAAGAGCTGATCGCCCATCGCCTCAAAGGCAGGACGATGCTGTTCAAATAAAGCCTGCTCTCCACCCACAATCACCGTGATTTTGCCTTGGGCGGCTAAATGCACGCCACCCGTTACAGGGCACTCTAACACATGGATACCGGCAGCATGCGCTTGCTGAGCTAAAGCTTGAATTTCATCACGCCCTAAAGTGGACATTTCCAGCCACTGCAAACCGGGCTTGTTGGCAGCGATCAATTCCTGCAAAACTATCGCACTTACTACCGGCGAGGGTAGGCAGGTCAATACGACATCGACTTCGCGAGCAAGCTGTGTGGGGCTGGCCGCCCAGTGAGCACCTAAAGCTAAATGCCGCTCAGCTAAAACCGGATTTTTATCATGAACCATTAGATCAAAACCTGCACGCACTAAGCTGGCCGCTAAGTGCCCACCCAAATTGCCCAGACCAATATATCCATATTTCATTTGCTGCTAGCCTGTTGTGAATAGTCGATACAAAAGCTTAGCCAATAATGGCTTTAGTTTCCAAAAAGTCGCGTAAGCCCCATTGAGCATATTCACGCCCATTACCGGATTGCTTATAACCACCAAAAGGAGCCTCTAAATCCCACTCGGGATAATTTAACTGAACTTGCCCGGCTTTTAATTGGCGTGCAATCCGCTGCATACGTGCTGGATCACTACCTGAAATATAAGCCGACAAGCCATACGGGCTATCATTGGCGAATTCGATTAATTGCGCTTCATTGTCATAAGGCAAAATCACCAACACCGGGCCAAAGATTTCCTCACGCGCAATCCGCATCCACTGCTCTACATCACCAAACACTGTCGCTTGCACATAATGGCCTTCAGCCAACTCAGCACTTAACTGCGTTGGCTTACCTAAACCACCACAGATTAAGCTTGCACCTTCATCCAAGCCAGCCTGAATTAAAGTCTGAATCCGCTCGTATTGCGCTTGACTAATCACTGGCCCTAAATCAGTCGTTGGGTCGGCTGGATCACCGATTACCAAATTTTCGGCTGTCGTTTTAGCGATGGCTAAAGCTCGTTGATAATGCTGACGTGGAACATACATTCGAGTCGGCGCATCGCAAGACTGACCGCTATTGCTCATACACAGCAACACACCTTGCTTCACGGCGGCTACTAAATCAGCATCCTCTAAAATCAAATTCGGGGACTTGCCACCCAGCTCCAAAGCAACACGTTTAATCGTATCCGCCGCTGCCTTAGTAATGGCTTTGCCCGCTCGCGTCGAGCCAGTGAAGGAGATCATATCTAGCTGCGGATGCTTAGAGAGTGCTTGTCCCACACCCTCTCCATCACCATGTAGCAAATTAAATACGCCGGCGGGCAAATCAGTCGCCTGGACGATTTCTGCAAATAAATTAGCGCTGAGTGGGGCTAATTCACTGGGCTTCAGCACCAAAGTACAACCCGCTGCTAAAGCGGGAATCACCTTCACCACCAGCTGATTCATTGGCCAATTCCAAGGGGTAATTAAACCCACTACGCCTATGGGTTCGTGCACAATTTGCGAATGGCCTACTGAGTACTCAAAAGCAAACTTGCTTAGAGCTGCGAGGTGAGAGTCGAAATGCGCTAAACCAGAAGCCGCTTGTGAATTTAAAGCAAAATTGCGAGGTGCACCCATCTCCAAACGAATGGCTTCAGCAATTTCTTCTAAACGCTCTGCATAAGCCGCGCGCAACTGCTCAAGATAAGCAATCCGCTCCGTGAGACTGGTTTGAGAATAGGTTTTGAAAGCTTGCACAGCAGCAGTAACTGCTTGCTCAACTTCGGCTTCAGTACCTAGCGGCAATTGCGCTATTACTTGATTATTAGCGGGATTTTTGACCGCAAGCCAACGGCCTTGGGGTTGAATCCATTGCCCATTGATGTATGAAAGTAGGGTTTGCATCTAGTCTCTCCACAAACATGCAAGTGCTCACAGGGTGCTAGCTTGAAGGGGAAATTGCAATGAGTTTAATGCTGATACCTAGAAGAGCAAGTTCATCTGCAAAAACAAAAAAGCCTTTCAATCGTTTAACTAATTGAAAGGCTTTAAAAATTTGGTAGGCATAATTGCTACCACACAATCCCCACCTAAACCCTGATGCAGCTATGTTTCAGTATTTTATCTTTCTGTCTATACAGTAAACGATACAGCAAACCAACAGAAAAACGACTATTGCAGCCCTCTTCTATCAGTAGCGGTTTTGAGCCAGCACTTTCCGTTTTGTATATAGTGTTTTTTTGGTGTAACCGGTGTAACCGGTGTCACCTTATTGATTTTAAAGGATTTTTTCGGTTACACGATGAGTTTTTTTAGGTGTAACCGGTGTAACCATTTTAAAATCAATAAGTTATCTAATAGAACTATCACCGGTTACACCTGCGGCTTAGATTTTTAGGTGTAACCAGCTTAGTAAACTGTGCAGGAATAGCCAGAAAAAGAACGAAAAGCGAACAAAACCAAGAGAAAACTTGAGTATGAAGAGGTGTAACCATGAAACTAAAAAGGCTGGAGTATCCAGCCTTGTGTAATGGGTGTAACCGGTCTTAGGTGTAACTGACTATCTTAATTAGTGTTTATCAGCCTCAGATAAATAACTGTGCAATAATTCTTGATCGGGTGAAATGATGAAACAACGTGTTGAACCTTGCCCCGGTAGTTTGACGTTTCGAGTATTTTTACCCTCCTTATCAGGCTCATTGATTAAGCCTTTTTTCTGTAACACAGCAATAACCATATTTAAGTTTAATCCCTCCATGACCCGTGGCATTTGCCTTGCTGGAATGATGTATTCCAAGCAATCACGATCCCTACTAGGTCTAGTAAAACCTACACGGTCTGGCACTGGGTAAGGGTGTTGTAAGGTTAAATCTTGGAAGCGTGCGCTATTACGTTCTAGGAAGCCTAGTACCGTATCGAGAATTTGATTTTCTTCGCGGTTGCCTGTACCAAACTCTGCTAGCCAGTCCATAAAACAACGGGTTGCCGCTGCGCTAGCTTGTCCTTCCTTCCACCCTGTCAGGCCATAAGAAGTAGCTAGCTCCCCTGCTACTGCAATTAAGCCAAACCGTTTAGCTACCCGATGGACTTGGCCGCTAGCATCATTTGGCACGACTTGACTACAAAAGCTGGCTACTTTTTCGGGTAATTCATCCCATAATTGCCGATGATGTTTGGTAATTGCTTCTAACCAATAGCTGCCCGCTACCCCATAATTTTTACTGGTTTGATAGCGCAAATGATCGGCCAGCAAAGACGGTTTATCAAAAGAATGTAATTCCTCAAAAATCCCCCTATTTAAACCCGCATCGGCTTGAATATTGGCTATCCGCACCTCTTGCCCTGCTTTAACCCGTTTACGTCCATGTTCTTCATTCATTAGTTCTTGGAGTGTGACCTCTCCCGATGATAAAAACAGGGTTGTCCATGTGAACATGGGGCGCAAACTAATACCTTTATGGCTGCGCGTTTTGCCACTGCCATTTCCTAGCATATAGGCGGTTTCGCTGGCCTCTTTGGGGTTCATTTCGCTGATTTCATCTAAAATTAGAATATTGTCATTGTGCAAACTGGCAATACTTTCTAAGCCGGTAGCAGTGGCACGCCAGGAGCGTTTGAAGGTGTCAGGATTGCCCCAAACTGAAGCCGCTACCCGTTGCGCGGTACTTTTACCCGATGATGAACCGCCAACTAGATGCACACCGCCAGACTCTATATTGGCGGGTGTAGCCAACGAACCCGCAAATGCTATTGATAAGGCGAACATCAAACGCGAATTACCGACCGCGTAGGCTGAAACCTCTTTTTTCCATGCTTCTAGTTCGCCCAAATTAGAAAAGATTGAATGCACACCACCTGATTCTGCTTGGTAAATATATTGGGCTGAACCATCACCATAGACTTTATCCGGTGTGACATAAGCGCCTGAATGCCAGCCGGTTTTATTGGTACAAGTGATCAAATTAAACGGGTTACACGCATGAATATATTCAATCACACGCTTTTGCTTACCGGGTTGTATATCTAAGCCTCTATCCAGTAGCTCCCCTGCTACCTCTGCACTTTCACCACTCAACAGCTTATTAGGCATAGCCCAGCGTTGAATCCGGTTATCACGGTCTCGCCAGTCCAGTAACTTACCCCAGCCTGTGCCGGTAGGCGTGCGGGTTTGTGCCATAATAGTTAAGGGTGAACAGATACGTTTTTCTGGCAAAGTTTCTCCACTTTTTCCATAAGCAGAGAAGTACACGCCATCCCCTTTAGGCGTAAACACCCCATTATCGGTATAAACAGTCGTCGGCTTATCGGCTGACTTTTCTGTTTTAATCTTAAATTCAGCGATGTTTGCTGTTGTCATGCTAATAGCTCCTTAGCTCTGTTTCCCAACAGTGCTACCAAGTCGTTAAAGTCTGAAAAATGAAGCGGGGTTGATGCTGGAAACTCAGGAATAATCAACTTCACGCCTTGGATACGCTCAAGCACAGTTCGCGCTTGGGTTACACCGGGATTACCTGCGGTTTTGCGGTCGTTATCTGCACAGAGGATAAGCTCAGCCTGTGGAAACCGCTGGCGGTAGCGCCCTGCGACTGAAAGCAAGTTACCCGCATCAAAAGCCACTATGACTGGTAGGCCACTAGCTATATGTAGGCTTGCACCCGTTGCGTAACCTTCGCAGAGATAAACGCCCTTAGGGTGGGTCAGTGTTGAACCGATTAAGCAGAAATGACCACGTTTAGCCATACCACGCAAAAACTGTTTTTTTCCATTGGGGTCAATGAACTGCAGGCCATGCAAGACCCCATCAAAATCACACACCGGTATTAAAAGCTGCTGCCCTTGTTGCTTGATCCAAAACGCGCCGCATTGCTTGCGCACTAGATAAGGGTGATTAGGATTAGCCACCGCCGCCGCATTCCAATGTTTAAGCGCCTGCTCTTGTGCCTGCTGATACTTGGCAACTAATTCAGCTTGGTATTGACGGTGTTGTTCAAGTTGCTTGGCACGTAAGGCTTTTTGTTCGCTGTAAGTGAGTCGGGTTATATCAAAACTATTCCACTCACCTTTTAGCTTTGAACGATGATCACCAAACACGCAAGCCAAGCCTATTTGATGCTGATTACCTAGCTGGTAAGTAAATTCATGGCAGACATACCAAGCCGATAAATCAGACTGTTTACCGGTCAGTGAATAGCGTTCAATTTTACCACTGACCTTGATTTCAGCCGGTGCATGATTGAAAGTATCTATTAATACTTGCTGGAAATTCCGTAAAATATCGGCGTAGCTGGCTACATTTTCACGAGAACTTGCTCTATAATTGCCTTGTACTTTATTTGATTTGGAGCCTTGATTGTTACCAGCAATCAGGGCTTTTTCTTGCTTAGGGTTCATACCTTATTCCTTTGTGCTTGTATCCAAGCATCAACCTCTGATTCTAACCATTGTGGATAACTGCCCAAATAATATTCTTTTGGGAAACTTCCTTTTTTGCGTATCTTCCAGAATAAAGTTCGGCTTTTGCCTATTTTTTCGCAAACCTCCGCTGTGTTTAGCAATCTGTCACCTATTTTTATTTCTGATTTCAGCTTGCTTTTAAAGTCATCAAGGTTAATAACATTCAGGCTTTGTGCTTTTGCCATGATTTTCCCCTGTTAGGATTTATCAAAAGTAGGGAGCAATTACCCCCTACCCGTTTAAAATTACCCTGCGACCTCCAAGCGCTGTTTAACTTCCTTGTCAATGTCAGCCTCTAGGGACAGTGTTAGGACTTGGTGGAGACTACCGAAGGCGTTGATGCTGTCCATCAAGTCGGCCTCTTCCTTGTCGGTAATCCAATAACCATCCAACCAGTAATAAATGCGTTGGGTGGTGGGTGTAGGGTTGCCGATGGTTAAGCTATCCATAAGTATTTTTTCCCTCCATTGGTGTAGTTGGGGTTTTCAATCATCAAGCCCTCTTTCATGGCACGACTGAAAAAAGCTTTTTGCATATTGCTGATTCGTGTCCGGTCATGCGTTCTACTTCCGGTTTCCTTGTTGCTAATCCGCTTTTGAATCCATGTCCAAGTCGGGTCAACAGAGGGTTTACACTCTTTAGCCTTGACCGCTTTCACCCACTCACTGAAAAGCCCATCACTACCCCCAGCTTGGGGTTTACTAGGGGTTATCTCAGCAACCTGATTAAAAGCCCCAGCTTGGGGTTTGCTTGGGGTTTCAGCGTCGCTTAACTCAGGACTGGCGAACACATCACGCCGCGCTTTGAAGTTGCCAAAATCAGGCAAGGGAAGCGGTTCTTCCTGTGTGCTTAATCGGGGTGGTGGGTTGGATGGCTTGGCAATCGCCGGAAAGGTGAAGCCTATCGGATGATGTGCCTTGATTTCCGGTTCGGCTTGCTGGTACTTGAATAAAGTCTGTTTATCGCTTGACTGGGCAGTGCTCGGCGCTACTTGGGGAAAACCAAAGCCAATAGGCTGCTTATTCGGTTCAGTGATCGGCTGTACGTGAGCCGGTGCAGCGGGAAAGACGGGGTCAGGCTGTGCGCTGTATTTGGCTAGCGCTAGCTCTAAATCCTCAATCGCTCGCACGGATACGCCGTGAGTTTTACTCAGGAAGTGGTGGAGGATTTCAAAGCAGACGGCGACAAACAACGTAATGAGTACCACCGCCGTTTTGAGATAGTCTTTGTAATCGCCATTTATCCCCGCTAGCGACCTTGCTAAGGTGATGATGACCGGATTATAAGACTCGGCCTTGAGCGCGTCCTGTCGCTCATATTTGAGCTTATCGCGCTGAATATTGGCTTGTGCCTGTGCTTGATTCGCGGATTGCTCAGAACTTTTTAAAGCGGACACTTTAGCCCGATCACCGTCACAATGCTTTTCTTTGCCCAGTTTAAAATTGGCTTCACAGCGTGCAAGTTTCTGTTCCGCATTCGCAATCGACGCTATCAGGCTAGGATTCACGGTGCTTTGGCTGCTACCTTCATTCGTGAGGGTCGCTTGATAGGCGCTATTGCGCTCCAGTAGCACGCTGGCCTTTACATCCTGATTCGCGGAACTGGAAAAGAACTCAGCGAAGAGGGCAAAGCCAATCACCGTACTCACCACTAAGGCCACACTGCCAAAGAAGCCGAAGTGCAGGTAGGCATGGTGTTTGACCCACGATAAGAACAGTGCCATCAAGACCACAATCGACACGGTGAAGGCAAAGCCAAAGAGTGAGGCCGCATCCTTAAAGTAAGCGCTCCAACTGAGTGCATCCCCCAGATAGAGATGCTGGTTGAACAAGAGATAGAGCAAGAAGGTGAGCAGGAAGCCGAGTTTCAACAGCAGCAAGCCGCGCTGTTCATGCGCTTGGTGTTGTTCTAGCTTGCGCTGCATGATTTCAAGTTGTGTATTTTTCACTGACATGATGCACCCCTTAAATCAACACTGCGTTTAAGAGGACGCTCGCCAAGGCCAGAAAGCCTATCGGCTGATGGTCATCAAACAACCACAGCACGAACAGCGTACTGAATAGGCACAAAGGCAGGTGTAAGCCAGCGAAGACTAAAGCCACCCAGAGGCCGAAGGTATCCGCAATCAAGACGACTTTCAGTACTGCCCATGCCAAAGCAGATAAGGCAGTGAATTTCACCATGAAGGGGAGGTGAGTAGATAAGTGATTCATGCTTTCCCCCCTTGCTCGAAATAGCCGCCGTGCTGTTGACGGTAAGCGGTGTGCAACGCGAGAACATCCGCTTGCAGCCATTGGCAAAGGCGCTCGGTAGCACTCAGCATTAAACCGGTTTGATTATCAAGTCTGCACAGTCCATGCATGGACGCTAGCACGGTTTCGATTTCTGCAATCTTGCACGAGAGGTCATCAAAGGAACTGAGGTTGATGGTCTTGATCGGGGATTCGTAGATCAACATGCTGAGCCTCCTTGCGAGTGACGGCTGGAGCGTGATTCAGTCAAGCCGGTTTGTTTCTTGATCCACTGTATCCACAAGTGAGCACGTAGCCCATTCAAGAGGTCAGGTTCGGCATGGCTTAAACGGCGGCTGATGTGCTGTTGTGCCTGTTGCAGCTTTTGGTCAAAGGTGTGAGCTTTCATGCTTGCACCTCCTGCATATCATCATTCAACCAGACACTGATTCCATCGCCGTCCT
>JBATOI010000004.1:0-128022 GCA_049290875.1 Thiolinea sp. | reverse complement strand
CGTACCATGACGGTATACCGCACTCTCACACTTCGGACAGACCACCTCGATACGCGCCATCAGTCACTCCCAACTCAGTTCACTTGGCCTGAGTTTACTACCTATTCAACTGCTTAACTACACGACCGTTTATTTTATGTTTAGGGGTAAATGAACAGCTTAAGGTCGTTTAGGCAGTTTTTAGAGTTTAACTGCCCAAAGACTAAACGTGAGAAATACTGCTGGCAGGGTAAATATAATGTTCTTTATGGCGTAAAATGACAGGATGCATAGTCTCATTAGATTGACTCATCTGCGCTGCTAGCCAGTTAGCCAACTTAAAACCACTAAATAAACCAGCGATGCCTGCTAAGATTGATCCAGCTTCTTGCGGTAATTGCAGTGCTTGGAAAACTTGGCTACCTAAAACAGCAAAAACTAACAGGCTAACTAGCGGTAGCAGATAAGCTAATACTGAATAAATAACTAAAGTATTACCTTGTGTACCAATGACAACTTCTTCACCTGGCTTGGCATGCAAGGGATTTTGCACATAAATGGGTTCACATTTTGCTTTTGAAGAATTTAAAAAACTAAAAGCATTGGAACAACCTGTATCTGTTTTCGTTGCGCATGAATTGCAGGCAGTTGAACTTAAAGGCAACACCCATGCATGCCCATATTGGGTGCTCACAACTCTCGCCGTTTGTTCGATCATGGTATCTAGCCTTTGCCGGTTATTGTTTATCATTAGTAGGTTATTTTTTAACCTTTCCGGCGTATTATCGGGCAACATACCTTAAGCCCTTCTGAATTGCTTGCAAGGTAGTTTCAGGTACTTCACCAACAAAAGTCAGCGTATGCCCGGCAAGTTCTAAACCTAAAATATGGGTTGCTCCATTGGCATAAGATAACTGATCCATATTCTTCTGGGCGGCAGAGGTTGGTGCTATAAATACCGATACAGCAGCCATCCCATCGGATAACACAATCTGATGAGCATCAGGGCTTCCGGCTTGAGGGATCACTTTAACGACTTTAAAGCCAGCAGGTAGACTTTCAAACTTCCAATTGCCTAGATTCAAATTACTAGAGTCGATAGCAGTAGCTTGCTCTGGTACTTCCGCACTCGGTTTAGCAACAGCAACTTTAGCCATCGCAGTATCGACGGCGGCTATTGGCATAGGCTGAACTGCTGCACTTGCAATATTTAAAGACTCACTAGTCGCAATATCAGCTTTAGCATCCACAATAGATAATTGCGTAAACATAAGCTGCTCAAGTACTTTCTGCTCACGATCCATGAGCGAGTACTTCAACAGCATCCCAGTTTTAGGATCGATACAATAGCGTTGTAGATAACGCATTTTGTCTTTTGGGCGTACAACTACCACCTGACAATCATGCTCAGCGACCCGTGCTGCCCCACCTAAATCAAACGAGTAAGCCTTATTATCAGCCTGCGGATTACCAAACTTAGACAAGGAAAAGCTTTCAACCTGCTGACCCTTATCGCCTTCACCTTGGTTTAACCGCACAACACTGTCTTGCTCTTGGCCTGCTTGATGGCTAATGCGATAGGTAGATAATTCATCACCCCGCGAATAAACTAGCTGCCCAGTGTAATCCAAGTCATAGACAGCGGATTGCATTCGATCAAGCAGCTGCAAGGCATCGGCGGCAACACTAGGCTGTGTACAAAACAACGGTAAGCCCAAGGCTACTATTAGTAACTTCGCTTTATGTTTAGTAATCATGCGAGTAAGAGACAGCCCTAACCGAAGGAACAATAGCCGTAGTAGATGCATATTTAACATGCTGTGCTACATACTGTTTAAGAACATCGCGGCTTTGTGGATCAAGCTGATTCGCAGAACGAACTGGTTTAGCTTGAGCCAATTGCACCAAAGCAGCGGGTTGAATAGGCGTTGAGGCGGCTACTGTTGCTAATTGCGTACTAGGCGGCTGATTAAGCAACATAGAACCACCAACGACCGCAACAGCCGCTACTGTGGCAGCCATGCCAAACTTCAGATAGTGTTTACTCCTTTCGGGCACTTTAGCAGGCGTTTTAGGTGACCCTGAGAATAAGTCGACAACTTTCTCAGCGTAAACTGGCTCATCCTCTAAACTTGCATGGATGCCTGCTAGAAAATCCTTGCGCGCAACCACTGGTTTAGTGTTGGAGCGCATCACTTCGCCGATCAGCGCATAACGACTTAAGGTATTTCCCAACTCTGCATCCTTTGAGAGTTCGTCGATTAGACGCCGCTGCTCAAAACTACCAGCCTCATCATCTAAGAGGGCTGATAAAAATTCTTCTTGACTAGCATTCATAATATTTTTACCTGAGTTCCACAGGCCTTAGGCTGCCTAACGCAATAAGGGTTGCAAAACTTTATCAATTGACTCACGCGCACGGAAAATCCGCGAGCGCACAGTACCGATTGGGCAGTCCATTGCCTCAGCTATCTCTTCGTAGCTCATTCCTTCAAGCTCACGTAGCACAATCGCTGTACGCAAATCATCCGGTAATGCATCAATGGCATTACTGACGATGGATTGGATTTCATCGCGTAGCATTTCATTTTCGGGTGTGCCGTATTCCTTTAGAGCAGACTCCCCCTCAAATTGTTCCGCTTCTTCTGCATCAATATCGTTAGTGGGGGTTCGCCGACCTTGTGATACTAAATGATTCTTCGCGGTATTAATCGCAATTCGATACAACCAAGTATAAAAAGCAGACTCACCCCGAAAGTTTTTTAAGCCTTTATAGGCTTTTATAAAGGCTTCTTGAGCGACATCCTGTGCAGTATCGGGGTCATGCATATAGCGCATGACTAAATTGATTACTTTATGTTGGTATTTTAAAACCAAAACATCAAAGGATTTTTTATCCCCAGCCTGTACACGCTGTACTAACTCAAGATCAGTTAAACTCGTGCCCATACGGGCATTACTCCTACGGTTAATGTGTTTCGGTCATTTCTGAAAACGTTATATGCTACAGTGTGTAAGCTAAGAATAGAATATTTTTGACCGCTAATTCGGGTAACAAGGATAAACGCACACTATGTATGATGTGTTGATTATAGGCAGCGGAGCAGCCGGTTTAACGCTTGCCTTAAATTTACCAAAAACCTGCAAAGTCGCCGTGCTAAGTAAAAACGCTATTACTGAAGGTAGCACCTATTACGCACAAGGTGGGATCTCAGCTGTCTTAGATGTGCATGACACTACTGAATCGCATGTAGCCGATACCTTAAATGCCGGAGCAGGTCTGTGTGACGAGGACGCAGTGCGCTTCACTGTTGAGCATGGCGCACAATCCATTAATTGGCTACTGGATGAAGGCGTACCCTTCACCCGTGAAGATGATCACGATAAGAACTCTCCATTGCATCTGACTCGCGAAGGTGGACATAGCCATCGCCGTATTGCCCATGCTGCTGATGCCAGCGGCTTTGCCTTGGAAACCACTTTAGTGGACCGCTTACGCCAATGTGAAAATATCCAAACTTTCGAGCAGCATATTGCGATTGATCTGATTACGACCCGCAAATTAGGCATGGCAAATAATCGTGTAGTTGGTGCTTATGTGCATAACCGCCAAGATCAAAGTATTGAGCCAGTACGTGCACGCTTTACGGTGGTCGCCACTGGTGGTGCAAGCAAAGTTTATCTGTATACCAGCAACCCAGATGGTGCGAGTGGCGACGGGATTGCAATGGCTTGGCGCGCAGGTTGCCGGGTGGCGAATATGGAGTTCATGCAATTCCATCCAACCTGCCTTTATCACCCACATGCAAAATCACACTTGATTACTGAAGCAGTCCGTGGCGAAGGTGGGCATTTATTGCTACCGGATGGCACACGCTTTATGCCTAAATTTGATCCACGTGCTGAACTTGCACCTCGTGACATCGTTGCTCGCGCTATCGACCATGAAATGAAGCGTTTAGGGATTGATTGTGTCTACCTCGATATTAGCCATAAACCTGCAGAATTTATTAAAAGCCATTTTCCGAATGTTTATGCGACTTGCTTAGAATTTGGCTATGACATGACTAAGCAGCCGATTCCAGTCGTACCCGCTGCGCACTATACCTGTGGTGGTGTACTGACTAATTTGCAAGGCCAAACAGATGTGGATGGTTTGTATTGTATCGGTGAGGCTGCTTATACCGGCTTGCACGGTGCTAATCGGATGGCGAGTAATTCGCTATTAGAATGTATCGTCTTCGGCCAAGCCGCTAGCACAGATATTGCTCAGCGTTTAGATGAAGAAATCGTTTTACCCGAACTACCTGCCTGGGATGAAAGCCGCGTCACTGATTCTGATGAATTCGTGGTTGTGACCCATAACTGGGATGAGATTCGCCGCTTTATGTGGGACTACGTGGGCATTGTGCGCACGACGAAACGCCTACAACGTGCTCAGCATCGAATTGAATTATTACTTAGTGAAATCAATGAGTATTACGCGCACTTCCGCGTGACCAGTGACTTAGTTGAGCTGCGCAATTTAGCACTAGTGGCTTGGTTAATTATCCGCTCTGCGCTTAACCGCAAAGAGAGTCGTGGCTTGCACTACACGCTTGATTATCCAGAACCCAACCCTAAATTTGAAAAAACGCCTACCATTCTTGATCCAATTAGCATGCATTATTGCCAGCGTTAAGCTGAGGAAAATTAGAGAGTTTTTAATAGGCTAATAAACGTTTAGCCTTCAGTTGCATACCAACTAGCTCACCTAAGCCAATAAAAACAGATTGCTCAGCTATTATTTTATAAAGACGGTAAGTGCCAACCTCTTTATCTAAAGCAAGCTTCTGGCCTTGTTGAATTAACTGCGCTTGAGCCTCAGTCAAATTTAAGGCTGGAAAATGTTTTAAGGCAAGATCCAAAGGTAGCAGTAACTGATCTAAACTAGTGTGCCCCTGTTGAGCGATTGCCTGCAAATCAGCTAAGGTATGCATAGGATAGCCATCAAACGGAGCGACCAGCGTGCGCCTAAGCATCGCTACATAAGCCCCCATCCCTAAAGCAGACCCAATATCTTCTACTAGGGTACGGATATAAGTTCCTTTACTGCAATGGACCTCTAAAGTTGCACTATCTGCAGTGCAATCGAGTAATTGAAGTTCATGAATTTTTACAGACCGAGCCGCACGCTCAATCTCAATGCCTTGACGAGCCAGTTTATATAAAGGCTGCCCATCTTTTTTTAAGGCTGAATACATGGGGGGAATTTGCTGAATTGTGCCACGAAACTGAGCTAATACAGCTTCAAGGCTCTTGATAGTCACTTGTGGGTTGGAGTGAATAAGCTGTTTGTCACCCTCTTCATCACCGGTACTGCTGATGTAACCGAAGCGAGCTGTAGTGAGATAGCGCTTATCTGAATCCAGCAAGAAGCCTGAAACTTTAGTCGCTTCGCCAAAACAAAGAGGCAACATACCAGTTGCGAGCGGATCTAAACTACCGGTATGGCCTGCTTTTTCAGCAGCAAATAGAAAGCGCGCCTCTTGCAAAGCCTTATTGCTAGACATTCCTAAAGATTTATCTAGCAATAAAATTCCATCAAGTTTGCGAAAATTGCGGCGTGCCAAGAGGAATCACTTTAACTCAGCAGTCGAATCTGACGAGTCTGAATCAGTTTCATCATCGCTATGATTCAAACGATCAGCAGCAACTGCTTGATCAATGATGGCTGAAAGCTCATTACCGCGCCGTTGAGTATCATCATAGAAAAACTTCAACTCAGGCGTTATACGCAACTTCAATCCACGCCCCAGTTCATGCCGCAAGAATCCAGCAGCATGATTGAGAATTTCCTCAGCTTGCTTAGCTTGCTCAAGATCCAGTACATCAAACCAAACTTTGGCATGTGCTAAATCTTTAGAGACCACCACTTCAAGCAAAGTAACCATGCCAAGGCGTGGGTCTTTCAACTCACGCACTAATTGGGCTAAATCACGTTGCAACTGCTCAGAAACGCGGTCGCTACGTGAATAGCCTTGACGAGGTGAACGCGACCGCATTAGATACTCCGAGCCACTTGTACATGTTCGAAGACCTCAATCTGGTCGCCTGCACGCACATCGTTGTAATCTTTCACCGCAATACCGCACTCAGTACCCACCTGAACTTCTTTCACATCATCACGATGACGACGTAAAGATTCGAGTTCGCCTTCATAGATAACTACGTTATCACGTAAGACACGAATTGGGCTACCACGGCGAACTGCACCTTCTACTACCAAGCAACCAGCAACTTGACCAAAACCAGAGGCACGGAATACGTTGCGAACTTCAGCTAAGCCCAAGAACACTTCACGAGTTTCTGGAGACAACAAGCCACTCATAGCAGCACGTACATCATTAATCACGTCATAGATAATGCTGTAGTAACGAATTTCTACATCATTGTCTTGTGCTAAACGCCGTGCACCCGCATCTGCACGCACATTAAAGGCGACCACAATGGCTTTAGAAGTAGCCGCTAAATCCATATCGCTCTCATTCAAGCCACCGATACCTGAAGAAACAAGACGTACTTCAACTTCATCGGTAGAAAGCTTCAACAGCTCACTACGAATGGCTTCCACGCTACCTTGCACATCGGCTTTAACCAACAGGTTAATCTGGGCACGTGCACCGGTTTGCATCTGGCTAAACATATTATCCAGCTTGGCACTATTCTGTGCAGCAAAGCGGCTATCACGCAGCTTCTCTTGACGCAATTCAGCGATTTCACGCGCTTTACGCTCATCACTGACCACGAAAGCCTCATCACCTGCTTCTGGCGCAGAAGACAAGCCAACAACAGCCACAGGAATGGAGGGGCCAGCCTCTTTAACTGAGCGACCATTTTCATCAAACAAGGCACGCACACGACCATATTGAGTACCGCAGAGCAGAATATCGCCTTTATGCAAGGTACCTTCGCGAATCAATACGGTAGCAACCGCACCACGACCACGCTCAATACTCGCTTCAATTACGGTACCTTTAGCCGGAACATCAACTGGAGCAGTTAGTTCTTGAACTTCAGCCACCAATAAAATGGTTTCTAAAAGATCATCAATACCCACACCGGTTTTAGCGGAAACACGTACCACAGGCACATCGCCGCCCCACTCTTCTGTGAGTACATTCACTTGAGAAAGGTCATTTAAGACACGATCTATATCCGCTTGTGGTTTGTCGATCTTGTTGATCGCAACCACCATCGGCACACCGGCTTCTTTCGCATGCTGAATGGCTTCTTTGGTCTGTGGCATGACGCCATCATCCGCAGCCACAATCAGCACAACGATGTCAGTGACTTGTGCACCACGCGCACGCATCTTAGTGAAAGCAGCATGACCCGGCGTATCTAAGAAAGTGACCGTACCACGCGAAGTTTCCACATGATAAGCACCAATATGCTGAGTAATACCACCAGCTTCACCTGAAGCCACCCGCGTCTTACGGATGTAATCCAGTAAAGAGGTCTTACCATGGTCAACGTGACCCATGATAGTCACTACTGGTGGGCGTGCTTCGACTTCGACATCACTATTGTCACCCAACACTGAAGCCAAGATCGCTTCATCATCCATTACTTGCATTGGTGTAGCTTTATGGCCTAATTCTTCAGCGACTAGAATTGCCGTTTCTTGGTCGATAGACTGATTGATAGTGACCATCATGCCCATTTTCATCATGGACTTAATAATATCCGTCGCACGAATAGCCAGTTTTTGCGCTAGATCAGAAACAATAATGCTAGATGGAATCTCAATTTCACGTACTACTGGAGCCGTTGGCTTTTCGAAACCATGCTTAACTTCACGCTCAGGCGCACGCCCACCGGGCTTACGCTTATTGCCTTTGTGTTGGATAATAGGCGCATTTCCGCGTTCATTTTCACGACCACGAGTTTTGACCTTTTTCTTTTCACCCCGTTTAGCATCACTGTCTTCAGTGTCAACCAAACCCGGTGAAACCTTAGCAGGCTCTTCATCTTCTATGCCAATAACATGCTTAGGCGCTAAGGACTGCTTAGGTTTAGCCCTTGATGGGCGGCGCTTTAAAGCATCAGAGGCTTCTTGACGTGCTGCATCAACAACTATTTGTCGTTGTTCTAAACCAGACACACCAGCAGTATCTTTATTATCGTCTGCAACCGCATCGCCATTGGTAGCTTCAACGGCTAAGGTTTCAGTTTCGACTCTTTCAATCGACTGCTCAGCTGGTTCTGCAATAACTGAATCTACTGAAGTATTAGCAGTAATTGGCTCAACAACTTGTGGTGCAGTAACGGCTGCATTTGCTGCCAGTTGTGGCTGTAGTGCGGCTTCTTTCTGGCGACGCATACGTTGAAGCTCTAACTCACGACGTTCACGCTCTGCTTTTTCTAAGACAGCTTCACGAATACGACGGTCATTTTCTGCTTGACGCGCTAGAGTCTCAGCACGTTGTTCAGCGACACGATCTGCTTGAGCATCAGCCTCACTGTTACGTAGGCCAATCGTTTTCTTACGCCGCACCTCAACACCTTGAGGTTTGCGATCATTACCGCCAGCTCCACCCGGAGTAGCACGTTTTAAAGTGATTTTTCCCGCACCTGCATTACGATTATCCACAGTCTCAGTTTTTCCGCCGCTTGCTTCGTTTTTAATCCGCTCGAGCAACATTAGCTTTTGCGCATCGGTAATCTTGTCTTCTGGACTGTTGACCTCAATGCCTGCTCGTTTCAGCTGTCGCATTAATACATCAACAGGAGCTTTCACCATCGCGGCGAGTGCTTTTACCTGAATATCTGACATTTATTGTCCTCCTGTTGAGTTACGCTGACTCGCTGTCCTTGAACCAAGGCTCTCGAGCAGTCATGATCAATTGAGCTGCATGATCTGCATCCATACCCTCAATCACTAACAATTCATCTACGGACTGCTCAGCTAAATCTTCCATCGTACGGACACCCATTTCTGCTAGCTTGTAAGCTAACTCTTTGTCCATACCTTTCATGGTCAGCAAATCATCTGCTGGAATTGGCGTATCTTTAACAATCGCTTCAGTTAATAAAGCGGTACGAGCACGCTCACGTAGCTCATTCACAATCTCCTCGTCAAAAGCTTCAATTTCCAAAAACTCTTCACGGGGTACATAAGCAACCTCTTCCAAGGTAGAGAAACCTTCCTCTACTAAGATGATTGCCACTTCTTCATCGACATCGAGACGATTAATAAACAACTCCAGAATTGCTTGCTGCTCAGCTTCGGTTTTTGCCTCAGCCTCTTCGACACTCATTACATTTAAAGTCCAGCCGGTTAATTCACTAGCTAAACGCACGTTTTGCCCACCTTTACCGATGGCTTGGGAAAGTTTATCTTTGTCTACCCCAATATCCATGGTTTTTTTGTCTTCATCGACCACAATCGATAAGACTTCCGCAGGTGCCATCGCATTCATGACATAAGTAGCAATATCGTCATTCCACAATACGATATCAACCCGCTCACCGTTTAATTCAGTCGTGACCGTCTGAATACGTGAACCACGCATCCCCACACAAGCCCCTACTGGATCAATGTTCGGCAGATTGGCACGCACCGCTACTTTGGCGCGTGAACCTGGATCGCGAGCCGCACCCATGATATCAATCATTTCTTGATTAATTTCCGGAACCTCCAGCTTCATGAGTTCAATCAAGAAACTAACATCGCTACGACTCACAATAATTTGTGGTCCACGCTGTTCTTGGCGAATTTCCTTCAGGTATCCTCGCATCCGCGCGCTATTATGCACCATTTCACGCGGAATCATCTCTTCTCTTGGAATTAAAGCTTCAGCATTGTCGCCTAAATCTAAAAAGACGCCCTTACGATCCACACGTTTAACCGTGCCCATAATGAGCTGGCCCACTTTATCGCGGTAGCTAGAGACTAACTTTTCCCGTTCGGCTTCGCGTACTTTAGCAACAATAACCTGTTTCGCGGTTTGGGCAGCAATGCGCCCGAATTCGACAGAATCAATCCGCTCTTCCACATAATCGCCGATTTCTACTTCTAAACCACGATTGGTAGCGTAGCTTAATAAAATCTGCCGCTCTGGGCTTTCAAAGTTCGGATCTTCATCATCGACCACTAACCAACGGCGATAAGTGTCATAATCACCCGTATTACGGTTTACAGAGACACGTACATCCATGTGCATACCGAAACGCTTGCGAGTCGCCATCGCCAAGGCCGTTTCAACTGCATCGAAGATTAAGCTTTTGCTAACATTTTTTTCGTTGGAAACTGCATCAACAACGTAGAGGATTTCTTTATTCATGAATGCGCACTGCTCCTTTTTCCTTTTTTAGGCGTTGTTTTAATCTCGTAGACTAAGCGACCCCGATCAATAATGGCATACGGGATTTCGCAGCTCCCATCCTCTAGCTCTAGCGTAATAGATTCAGCACCCGCTTCTTTCAAGACACCCAAAAAATTACGGCGTGCTTGCACAGGTAATTGAGTACGAACTTTAAGTTTTTCGCCGATATAGCGTTGATACTGTTCTGGCGTGAATAACACCCTATCCACACCCGGTGAAGACACTTCCAGCACATAGGCTACTGGAATTAAGTCATCAACATCCAAGGCTGCACCCAATTGCGCACTGACACGTCCACAATCATCAACGTTGATCCCATTGGGTGAATCGATAAAAATGCGCAGTAAGGCACTTTCTGCATAGGAGCGGTATTCATAACCCCATACATCGTAGCCAAGACCTGTGACCGTTGTATGGACTAGCGCATTTAAACGTTCTTGCATATTAACCGTTAGAGCTATTTTAAGAGGTAATAAAAAAGCCCCTTAAAGGGGCTTTTTATATGTTTGGTAGCGGGGGCAGGATTTGAACCTACGACCTTCGGGTTATGAGCCCGACGAGCTGCCAGACTGCTCCACCCCGCATCAGAGGTTGTGAACTATAGAGACTTTCGGCTTTTGATGCAAGCTATAATTCAAAAAAAGTTAAAATAGTTTTAACGAATGTAACGATAAACAAAACCAGGAAAAGCAAACACCATAAATAGTGCTGCAGTCACCGCAAAGAACTCCCAGTCTTGAGGGTGATTACTTCCCATCACGCGCTGCTCTAATAAATACCCTAGGCTGCCTACTACGAAATAGAGGATGAGCCACTCTAAGAGGCGTACCCAAGCTGATTTTTTAGCACACTGCAAAATAAAAAAGCAACGCTGATTCAACCACGGCAAATTAGCCAATAAGATGGCAATCGCTAAATAAATCCATTGATAGGATTGCAAACTCATAGACGGCTCGCGACCAAGGCTAGATCACAGATACCCATTAGAATACCCGGGAAAATACCTAAAAGTATCATTAACAAGCCATTAGCGCTCACCAATACCCGAATATCCATATCAGCTTCAATCGGCGGCTGCTCATTGGGTTTATCAAAGTACATCACTTTAATCAGGCGCAAATAGTAGAAAGCACCAATCACTGACATCACCACCATGAATACAGCAGCCCAGACGAACTTAGCTTCCACTACAGATTCAATAATTGCGAATTTTGCATAGAAACCGGCTGTTGGTGGTATGCCCGCCATAGAGAATAAGATCAATAGGAACATTAAAGCAAACCAAGGGCTACGCGCGCTTAGGCCTTTTAAATCCTCTACATTCACCACTTCATAGCCTTTGCGCCCCAGTATAATCAACATAGCGAAGGCACCTGCTGACATTAAGGCATAAAGTAGGATGTAAAACATGGCAGCGCTATACCCCGTGTGGGTATTCATCACGATCCCCATGAGCATAAAGCCCATATGTGAGATCGCCGAATAAGCAAATAAGCGCTTCAGATTATTCTGGGCTAGCGCTAACACATTGCCCAAGGCAATTGATAGCAAAGCTAAAAGCATAAACATCTGTGACCATGCACCCTGCGCAGGCTCTAAGGCTTCGACCATTAAGCGTATCACTAAAGCAAACGCCGCAATTTTAGGTGCACTACTTAAAAACAAGGTGACTGCTGTCGGCGTACCTTGATATACATCGGGCAGCCACATATGGAAAGGAACTACGCCCAATTTAAAAGCTAACCCAGCAACGATAAATGTAAGTGCAAACATCAGCGGTAAATTAGTAGCAACACCTGGCAAGCTTACAAAATACTCACGCAGATTATTTAGCTCTAAAGTCCCACTTAGGCCATATAGCATCGACATTCCATACAGTAAGAAGCCTGAAGCGACGGCACCTAGCACAAAATACTTCATTGCCGCTTCAGTCGCTTGAGCATCATCACGGCGCATTGCGACTAAGGCATACATCGACAGTGAAAGTAGCTCTAAGCCAAGATAAAGTACTAATAAATGGTAACCAGACACCATAATGAGCATGCCTAAAATGGCAGTCATACCGAGTACAAAAAACTCACCACGCCACATATCCTGATCACGCAAATATTTGCGTGCAGCTGTAAAAGCCAGAATGGATATCAGCAAGATAGCTATCTTAAGCACTCCTGCCATTTCATCGACCATGTACATGCCATCTAGGCCAACTGTTTTATCGCTACGATTAAAGAATGAGCTATAGACCAACAAGATTGTGGTCAATAAAGAAGCTTGGGTAGCCAGATAAGTAACAACCCGTGACTCTTTCCCTAAGAATAAATCCAAGAGCAAGACCACACACAAAGCAGCTAATAAGAAGATTTCTGGACGAGCAATTTCAAATGCAGCCATCATTAGCTCCCTTTCACTACAGGCATTAGGTCTGATGGCGACACAATCATCATCCACTCTCGAATCGAGCCTTCCATTAATTGAGTTAGCGGCTCAGGCCACCAGCCTAGCCAAAGAATAGCCACTGCTAACACCCCTAAGATACAAAACTCGCGTTGATTAATATCTTTTAACTTATGCACTTCGCTGCTGGCCACTTCGCCAAACAATACACGCTTGACTGCCCACAAGGTATAAGCAGCACCCAGTATCAGAATACTAGCGGCAATTAAAGCTACCCAAAAATGCGCTTTGGCACTGGCTAAAATCACGAAGAACTCACCCACAAAACCTGAAGTACCCGGCAAGCCCACATTAGCCATCGCAAATAACGTAAAGAAAGCTGCAAACACCGGCATCCGGCTAGTAATGCCACTGTAAGCACTCATTTCTGTGGTATGCATACGCTCAGCCAACATGCCGACTGCAAGGAATAAAGCACCCGCGACAAAGCCGTGCGAAATCATTTGCACCATGGCACCTTGCACGGCTAAGACACTGCCACTTAGGTTGGCATCCGCGAAGGCTAAACCTTGCAACTTGAACACTAAGAACAGACCTAAAGTGACAAAGCCCATATGTGCAACTGAAGAGTAAGCGATTAACTTCTTCAGATTGGTCTGCACTAAAGCTACCAAACTCATATAAACAATGGCTACTAGCGATAAAATGACGACTAATAAAGCCCAGTCATGAGCGGCTTCCGGCACAATGGGCAGCGCTAAGCGATAAAAAGCATAACCACCCACTTTTACGCTAATTGCAGCGAGCATCACCGAGCCACCTGTAGGTGCTTGTGTGTAAGCCTCTGGCAACCAAGTATGCAAAGGCCATAAAGGTACTTTCACTCCGAATGCCACCAAAAACGAGAAGAACACCAATAGTTGTGCATGCTCAGTTAAATTCGTTAAGGCGTAGAGGTCAGGTAAGAAGAAGCTACCATTGCTAGTTTGTGTATAGAGGTAAATCAGACTAACTAGTAAAAATACAGAGCCTGCAAACGTGTAAATAAAGTACTTAATCGTGGCATGAACCCGCTGCGGCCCACCCCATACACCGAGGATCAGGAATAAGGGAATCAACATACCTTCAAAGAACACGTAAAACAGCAAGGCATCAAGGGCCATAAATACGCCATTCACTAAACCTTCCATGATCAAAAAGGCTGCCATATATTGGGCAACACGCTCTTTGACTGAATCCCAAGCGGAGATCAGGACTAGGACGGTCATGAAGGTATTCAGAAGGATGAGCGCTATCGAAATCCCATCAACGCCTAGGTCATAATTAACATGAATGCCTAAGGAATCAATCCACTTAAAGGTTTCGGTAAACTGCATGGTGCCTGCCACAGCATCATAGGCAAAATATAGCGGCAAGCTAATTAAAAAGCTTAGAACAGCAACCAATAGCGCAGCCTGACGTGCACCATAACGATCACCTACGATTAGCACGCCAAATCCACCCATGATTGGCAGCCAAATTAAAAAACTAAGGATTGGCCATTCCATCATAAATCACTATCTCGCATAATATTCCGCCAATCCTAGGCTGACCTTAAGGCTAACAAAATCCAGCCCAGCATCAATGCCAAGCCTAGCACCATCGCAAAGGCGTAATGATAGAGATAACCAGTTTGCACTCGACGTGCCCAACCAGCGCTCCAACCAATGGCACGCCCTATGCCATTCACCAACAGACCGTCAATTAACAGACGATCAACAAAACTCCATAAACTTGTTCCTAAATACACCAGACCATTCGCAAAAAACTTCTGGTTAAAATTATCCAAGTAATACTTGTTATCTAATAAACGATAGAGCCAAGGTAATTTGTCATGTGCTTTATCAGCTAGGCTGTCATCTTTAAGATAAATCCACCCAGCCAACGCAATCCCTGCTAAAGCTAGCCAAAAAGGTAAAGATAACAAACCATGCCCAATGAAACCGATGACTCCATGATAAGACTCACGCAGCATAGCAATGGCTTCATGCCGCTCGGTATTCACCATGATCGTGGTGACATCACGCATCCCCTCACCGGCAATTTGCACAGGTAATAAGACTTGTGAGAAGTAATCCCCCATCACTAATGGCCCAATAAAGAAGCCCGCAAACACCGTCGGGATAGCCAACAGAATTAATGGAATCGTAACGACTTTAGGCGACTCTTTCAGATGTACCAAGGTCTCATCATCCATGCGTTCATCGCCGTGGAAGACCATGAAAATCATACGAAACGTGTAAAAGGCAGTAACCATAACCCCCAGCAAAACCATCAGATAAGCATAACCAGCAGCGGGCAGATCCGAATGATGTACTGCCTCAATAATCAGATCTTTTGAGAAGAAACCCGAGAAAATTGGAATACCGCACAGCGCTAAAGCACCAATCACTGCAGTCCAATAAGTAGTCGGCATGTGGCGACGCAAACCACCCATTTTACGCATATCCTGCTCATGGTGCATGGCGATGATCACCGAACCCGCTGCTAAGAACAGCAAAGCTTTAAAGAAAGCGTGGGTCATTAAGTGGAAAATCGCTGCTGAATAAGCAGAAGCGCCTAAAGCCACCGTCATATAACCTAACTGTGACAGCGTGGAATAAGCCACAACACGCTTAATATCCGTTTGCACAATGGCGACTAAACCCATGAAAAATGCAGTGGTCGCGCCGATGATCAGAATGAAATTCAGAACCATATCAGACTGCTCATAGATCGGAGACATCCGCGCCACCAAGAAAATACCTGCAGTCACCATCGTCGCTGCGTGAATCAAGGCAGAAATGGGCGTTGGGCCTTCCATCGAGTCTGGCAGCCATACATGCAATGGTACTTGAGCTGATTTACCCATTGCACCAATGAATAACAATAAAGCGATTAAATCTTGATGGCTTAAACCCAAGGCTTGAGTGACTGGATCTAAGGGCAAATCGCCTTTACCACCAACCACTGAAACCTCTAAACGGTCAAATACTTGGATGTAATCGAGCGAATTCGAATAAATCAGAATAACCGCAATCCCTAGGATAAAACCAAAGTCGCCAATCCGATTAACGATGAAAGCCTTCATATTGGCGTAAACGGCTGTTTCTTTTTTATACCAAAAACCGATCAGTAAATAAGAAACTAACCCGACTAACTCCCAACCAAAAAACAGTTGTAGGAAGTTATTACTCATCACCAACAAGAGCATTGAAAAGGTAAATAAGGAGATGTAGCTAAAAAAGCGCGTATAGCCCGGATCATCGTGCATGTAGCCGATAGTATAAACATGCACCATGAGCGAGACGAAAGTTACCACCAACATCATCAACACAGAAAGGTTATCAATTAAAAAACCAAACTGCATTTTGATGCTATCAACTTCCGCCCATAAATAGACATTTTGATTCAGAATCGTGCCATCTAAGGCCACCACCTTGAATACAAAAAGAGATAACAAGAAAGATAAAGCCACCGAACTTGTAGTGATCCGATGCGCCCAAATCTTTCCAATTTGCTGCCCGAACAGCCCTGCCACAACCGAAGCGAGCAGCGGTGCTAAGACAATCAGCAATAGCATAAAGCCCATACTTATCCCTTCAAGCTGTGCAGGTCATCGACATTGATCGTGCGTCGATTACGGAAAATAGTGACCAAAATCGCTAGGCCAATAGCAGATTCAGCCGCAGCCACCGTCAAGATGAAAAATACAAAGATTTGTCCATCTAAGTTATTCAGGTAATGAGAGAAAGCTACAAAGTTTAAATTCACTGACAACAGCAATAGCTCAATACACATCAAGAGAATTAAGATATTTTTCCGATTCAGAAAAATACCAGCAACACTAATCGCGAACAGCAAGGCTGACACAATCAAGTAATGGGTCAAACTTATCATTACCAAGCACTCTCGCTACTGTTCATGCTTACTCACTTTTCATCTTAACTAAACGCACACGATCTTCACGTTTAACACGGACTTGCTGATCCACATCTTGCGTTTTCGCAGCTTGATCACCTTCACGCTTACGTAAAGTCAGCAAAATAGCCGCGATCACTGCCACTAATAAAATCACTGCGGCAATCTCAAACGGATACAGATAATGCGTATAAAGCAGTTCACCTAAAGCTTCTGCATTATTAAAATCGGCAGGGGTTGCGGGTGGTTTATAACGCTCACTCTCAAAACTTGAGCGCTGTAACACCATAATCATCTCAAGCGCAACCATGCCTGCTACCCCCAAACCAACGGGTAAATAGCGAATAAACCCCTCGCGCTCTACTGACTTTAGATCCAGCATCATAATTACGAATAGGAACAGCACCATAACCGCACCCACATAAACCAGAATCAAAGCAATCGCTAAGAACTCGGCTTCCATCAACAACCATAAAGCGGTCATAGTGAAAAACGCTAAAATTAAACTTAAAGCGGCATAAACGGGATTACGCGCCACCACTACACCAATCGCAGCCAGCATCAAAACAGCGGTAAACCAATAAAACAGAATCTGCTCAAACATTATCTAGTCACTCCGTTAGCGATAAGGGGCATCAGCCGCTTTCATACGGGCGATTTCAGGCTCATAACGATCACCAATCGCTAAGAGCTTTTGCTTATTGATAATGTTTTCCCCTCGATTCTCAAAGTGGTATTCAAACAAACTCGTTTCAACAATCGCATCCACTGGACAAGCTTCTTCGCAGAAGCCGCAATAAATACACTTAAACATATCAATGTCATAGCGCGTAGTGCGGCGTGTGCCATCGGGACGCTCCTCCAGCTCGATCTTGATCGCGAGCGCAGGACAAACCGCCTCACACAGCTTGCAGGCAATACAACGCTCTTCACCATTCGGATAACGGCGTAACGCATGATGCCCACGGAAGCGGGGTGAAAGTGGCGTTTTCTCTTCTGGATATTGAATAGTGATTTTATTGCGGTCTAGAAAATACTTGCCAGTGACACGCATCCCTTTCAACAATTCATTTAAAGAGAATGTTTTCCAGTAATGTTTTAAGCTGTCTTTCAAAGGAATACCCATCTCAGACCCCTTACAGCCAAGGCTGCCAGCCAAAGGCGACAGCGATAATTTCAAAGAAAATCCAAACGAAAGTGACTGGAATTAATACTTTCCAGCCCAAGCGCATAATTTGGTCATAGCGATAACGTGGGAAAGTAGCGCGGAACCACAAATAAAGTAATAAGAAGAAAGCAATCTTCAGTGCTAACCAATGCAATCCATTGCCAAAAATCAGGCCAATCACCGGAATATTGATTAAGAAATCCAAGCCTTGAAACGGTGATAACCAACCGCCTAAAAACATGATCGAAGTAAGTGCGGAGATCATGATCATGTTCGCGTATTCAGCTAAGAAGAACAGCGCGAAGGCAATCCCTGAATACTCCACATGGAAACCCGCAACAATCTCCGACTCACCTTCCGCCACGTCAAACGGAGCACGATTGGTTTCAGCAACTCCAGAAATGAAATACACAATGAATAAACCAAACAGCGGCCACACAAACCAAGAAAATACGCTACCCGATTGTGCACGCACAATGTCATTCAGGTTTAAGCTATTGGATGCCATCAACACCCCACCCAAAGCGAAACCCATCGCAATTTCATAGGAAACCATCTGCGCACCAATACGCATCGCACTCAGCATTGAATATTTAGAGTTCGAAGCCCAACCCGCAATGATAATCCCATAAACGCCCAGTGATGAGAGCGCCATAACAAATAATAGACCTGCATTGATATCTGCTAGCACCATATTTTCGGAGAACGGGATCACTACCCAAGCCGCAAAAGCAGGAGCTAACGCTAAAATCGGTGCTAATAAAAACAAATAGCGGTCTGAGCTACTAGGAATAATCACTTCCTTGAGAAGTAGTTTTAAGGTATCTGCAAAAGGTTGCAATAAGCCTTTCGGCCCTACACGATTCGGCCCCATCCGACCTTGCATATAGCCGATAACTTTACGCTCAGCATACGTGGTATAAGCAACAACTAGAATTAACGGGATAACGACTGCAACGATTTGCAGCAGAATCACCACCACGGTTCGTAGCGCTTCAGGGAACGAGTACCAAATTGAGCTAAAAAACTCCATCGCTTAACCCTTATCTACCATGATTGAACCGAAGGATGCCCCTAAAGCGCGTGCTGCTTCAGTACCTGATTGCACCCATACACAACCCGGTGGAACAGCCTCATCTGCGGCGGCGGGCAATTGCACATAGCTTTCGCCCTGCCCTAAACGCACTAAGTCACCGACAACAATACCTAAACGATCCATATCTGTTACATGCATCCGCACCGTTGGCGAACCTAACATCTCTTGCAAAGATTTTGCACGCCGCACCAAGGCATCTGTGCGATACATGGGTACATCACCAATACGCTGCATCATAGTAGGCTCTTGCTTAGCTACTATTAAACTTTCAGGCAGTTGCCCAATAGCCGTCCGAGGAACAGCATGCAGGTCTAACTTTAACTCAGCGGCAATTTCGCTAGTATCCACATAATCGAAATCAGGCAAATTCAAAGCATTGCCCAAGACACGCAAAACTTTCCACAGTGGACGAACTTCAGCGGGAGGTGTAACCACACCTTTGAACGACTGCCATAAACCTTCCGCATTAATAAAGGTTCCAGCGGTCTCCATAAAGGTACTGGTGGGTAATAACACAGTCGCATACTCGCGGGTTTGCGCATCTGCAAACGGAGCCATCACGATGACATGCTTGGCAGCACGGAAAGCTTTCAGCGCTTGCTGGGGATTAGCGAAATCATCCAACTCAGCATTCATCAGCACAAAGGTATTCAAGCTTTTATCGCTTAGAGCCGTGCTAACTGTCATCCCTGCTTCGGCAACCACTGCACCTGCAAAACCACGATGGGGCAAGACACCGACTAAATTTGCCGCAATACTATTGGCTTCAGGTAAATAACCTAATTTCGCACCCGTAACTTGCGCCAATAAAGTCGCTAAACTGCGCAAACTAGAAAATGCTGGATGCTGAACTGCCATAGCACCTAATAGAATCAGCGATTTTTCAGCTTTTAAGGCGTCAACAGATGAGCGTGCTGCATCAGTCACTTCAAGATTAACTAGTAAATCAGCGACTAAATTAGGAACTGCCTGATTAGCCGCTTCACAAGCAGCTTTAACTAGAACAGCTAGCTCATCCACCATCGCTAACGGTGGCACGACCAGCTGCTCAGCATCGTAGTTGAAGGCTAATCGACGCGGATTCAGAGCTAAAATTCTAGCACCTGCCAAGCTCGCTTTACGAATCCGGTGATTCAACATCGGTTGATCATGGCGTGGATTAGCACCGATCAAGAAAATCGACTGCTGTTGCTCTAATTCAGCCAAGCTCACCCCTAAACCAGAAGCTAAGGTAGCTACAGCCTGATCACTAAAATCAACTTGACGCAGGCGATGGTCAATATTCTTAATATTTAAACCGCGCATCACTTTCTGGAAGAGGAAAAACTCTTCCAAAGTCGAAGTTTCACCGGCAAATGCAGCGATATTGAAAGGCAATTGTTTACGTAGAATGCCTGAAACAGTATCTAAAGCCTCTTGCCAACTGACTTCTTTCCAGTGACCGTTCTGCTTAACTTGCGGCTTTAATAAGCGGTCTTGACTTTTTAAGCCTTCATAGCTGAAACGGTCACGATCGGAAATCCAGCATTCATTAATCGCTTCATTTTCACGTGGCACGACACGCACGACTTGCCCACGCGCCGTATGCACGTGGATATTCGAGCCTACGCAGTCATGCGGAGCAATGCTGTCATAAGAACGCATTTCCCAAGGACGTGCTGTATAGCGAGAAGGCTTAGCAGTCAAAGCACCGACGGGGCACACATCAATCACGTTGCCAGATAATTCGGAAGTTACCGTTTTGGCAACATAAGTGCCGATTTCTGTATATTGGCTACGGCCTGTAGCACCCAGTTCGCGCATCCCCGCGATTTCTTCGCCGAAACGCACACAGCGCGTACAATGAATACAACGTGTCATCGCGGTTTCAATCAAAGGGCCAATGTCTTTATCCCGCACGACCCGTTTGACTTCAACATATTCTGAAGAGCCATTACCGAAGCCTACGGATAAATCTTGTAATTCACACTCACCACCCTGATCGCAAATTGGGCAATCTAGCGGGTGATTAATCAGTAGGAATTCCATCACATCTTTCTGCGCAGCACGCGCTTTGTCAGATTTCGTCCAGACTTTCATACCGGCCATAATCGGCGTAGCACAAGCAGGCATGGGCTTAGGTGCGCGCTCGACTTCGACTAAGCACATCCGGCAATTCGCAGCAACTGAAAGCTTTTTGTGATAACAAAAGCGGGGAACGGTAATTCCTGCAGCATCCGTCGCAGCAATCAACATGCTACCGGGGCGGGCTTGTAAGGTTTGGCCGTTGACCTCGAAGCTAACTAATTCGTCGCTCATGCAGCCCCCTTGATCGGTACATCCACCATGCTGCGGCCATATTGCACATAATGCTCAAACTCAGGGCGGAAATGCTTAATGAAGCTCCAAACTGGCATCGCAGCAGCATCCCCTAAAGCGCAAATGGTTCGGCCTTCAATCTTATGGGACACTACTTCGAGGCGCTCAATATCAGCCATGGTGCCTTTACCTTCGATGATACGTGTGAGCATTCGATACAACCAGCCCGTACCCTCACGACAAGGTGTGCATTGACCACAGGATTCAAAATGATAGAAACGTGATAAGCGTTGCAGCGCTTTCACCATATCCGTGGTTTCATCCATGACGATGACTGCACCCGAACCGAGCATTGACCCTGCTTTCGAGATCGAGTCATAATCCATCGTCAGTTCCATCATAGTCTCTGCGGGCACGACTGGCACGGATGAGCCACCTGGAATGACTGCTTTCAGCTTATGGCCTTTGCGCACACCACCCGCCATTTCTAGCAAATCACGAAACGGTGTACCTAAACCAATTTCAAAATTTCCGGGGCGATTCACATGCCCTGAAACTGAAAATAACTTTTCACCACCGGCATTCTTTACACCTAAGCTGGCGAACCAATCGCCACCTTGACGCAGAATCGTCGGGACTGAAGATAAGGTTTCGACATTATTAATGGTAGTCGGGCGACCATATAAACCGAAGCTCGCAGGAAAGGGGGGCTTGAAGCGTGGCTGGCCTTTTTTGCCTTCTAAAGACTCCAGCAAAGCCGTCTCTTCACCACAGATATAAGCACCCGCACCGAGTGAGCCATAAATATCCACATCAATGCCACTACCGAGGATATTTTTACCGAGCAGACCCGCTTCATAAGCTTCACGCACCGCTTGCTCAAAGCGCTGAAATGGCTCATCCATAAATTCGCCGCGCATATAGTTGTAAGCGACGGTCGCGCCAATGCAATAAGCACCAATAGCCATCCCTTCAACCAGAGCATGCGGATTAAAACGTAGAATATCGCGATCTTTACAGGTTCCCGGTTCGGATTCGTCGCCATTACAGACCAAGTATTTCTGGCCGGGCATGGTGCGGGGCATAAAGCTCCACTTCATGCCAGTTGGGAAGCCAGCACCACCACGACCCCGTAAGCCAGATTTTTTCAGCTCATCAATCACTTCAGTCTGCGGTGTATTGTTGCTGAGAATTTTCTTCCACGCATCATAACCACCAATCTTCAGGTAGTTTTCGTAAGTGTGGGACTGATCACCAAACTGCCGCGTATTGAAACAAACTTGATTGGCCATGTTTACTCCAATCCGTCGAGGATACTATCCACCTTTTCAGGGGTTAGTTCCGTATAATAAACGTGATTCACTTGCATCATGGGCGCACCACAACAAGCAGCCAAGCACTCTTCTTCACGCTTCAGATAAAACTTCCGATCCGCTGTAGATTCGCCCAAACGCACGCCGAGTTTCTTCTCGATATGCGCTAGGATATCGTCCGAGCCATTCAACATGCAGGAAATATTGGTGCAAACCGAAATACTATGGCGAGCCGCAGCACGCTCTTCGGTTTCGTACATGGAATAAAAACTGGCGACTTCATAGACAGCTATCGGCGGCAAACCTAAATAAGCAGCCACTGCATCCATTTTCGGAACCGATAAATAATGGTCTTCATGCATGACTGCGCGTAAAGCGCCGAGTAACGCTGATTGACGCTGATCCGCTGGATAACGTGCTAACCAGCTATCAATTTCAGCGCGTTCGTGAGCAGATAAAAGCGTGGTTTTATCTGAAGTATTTGCAGCCGTCATTAACGGTCTACCTCCCCAAAGACGATATCTTGGGAACCAATAATCGCCACAACATCCGACAACATATGTCCGCGCGCCATTTCATTCATACCGGATAAATGCGCAAAACCGGGCGCACGAATTTTTAAGCGGTAAGGCTTATTCGCGCCATCAGAAATTAAGTAACAAGCAAATTCACCTTTAGGATGCTCAATCGCCGCATAAGCCTCGCCTGCTGGCAAACAATAGCCTTCCGTCATCAGCTTAAAGTGGTGAATTAAGGCTTCCATGTCGTGCTTCATGTCCGCACGTTTAGGTGGAGTTACCTTGTGATCATCAGAACGGACTGGCCCTGAGTGATGACGTAACCAAGCAATGCATTGTTTAATAATGCTATTAGATTGGCGCATCTCTTCAATTCGCACCAAATAGCGGTCATAACAATCGCCATTAGTACCCACCGGAATATCGAAGTCCATTTGCGAGTAAGCCGCATAAGGTTGCTTTTTACGCAAATCCCATTCCACGCCAGAACCGCGCAACATAGGCCCCGTAAAGCCCATCTGCAAAGCGCGTTCTGGGGAGACCACCCCCACACCCACTAAACGTTGCTTCCAAATCCGATTATCCGTGAGCAGCGTTTCATACTCATCAACTTTACCCGGAAAACGATTGGTAAAATCTTCTATAAAGTCGAGCAAACTGCCTTGGCGATTCGCATTCTGCCGTTTGACTTCAGCATCATCCCGAAAACGCGTTTTTTCATACTGCGGCATGCTATCGGGTAGATCGCGATTCACGCCACCCGGACGATAATACGTGGCATGCAAACGTGCGCCTGATACCGCCTCGTAAGCATCCATCAAATCCTCACGCTCACGGAAAGCATACAGGAACATGGTCATCGCACCTACATCGAGGCTATGACCTGCAATCCACAGTAAGTGATTAAGAATACGGGTAATTTCATCGAACATCGTGCGGATATACAGCGCACGCACGGGTACTTCGATCCCTAACAGCTTTTCAATCGCCAACACATAACCATGTTCATTGCACATCATGGACACATAATCTAAACGATCCATGTAGCCGATGCTTTGGTTATAGGGCTTGCTCTCAACTAGCTTTTCAGTGCCACGATGCAATAGGCCAATGTGTGGATCGGCACGCACAATCATTTCGCCGTCCATCTCTAATACCAAACGCAATACACCATGCGCAGCAGGATGAGCTGGACCAAAGTTCAGTGTAAAGTTACGAATTTCTGGCATTAGTTATTGCGCTCCTGCGAAGCGATAGAAGGCTGATCTTGGCGAATAACCCTCGGCACCGATGGCTGCGTAACAATGGAAACAGGCTGATAGATTACCCGCTTTTGCAAGGGGTCATAGCGCATTTCCACCTGTCCAGCCAAAGGAAAATCTTTACGTAATGGATGGCCGATAAAGCCATAATCCGTCAAAATCCGGCGTAAGTCGGGGTGGTGGTTAAACATAATCCCCACTAAATCAAACGCTTCACGTTCATACCAATTAGCTGAGCTCCAAATGCGTACTAACGAAGGGACCACCGGATAGGCATTATCCTCACAGAAAGTCCGCAGGCGGATACGCATATTATGCTTAATCGACAATAAGTGAATAACTACCGCATAACGCTTGCTAGCCGCAGCCTCACTGGACTCACCCTTAATGTTTGCTTGATCGAAATCGAAGGGATCAACTGCAGCGCCTTGTACCGCACGACTAAAGCCTGTAGAGCTAGCCTGCGTATCCCACTCTGCTTGGCCATAGGCCGAATAATCGACCCCACACAGATCAGAAAGCTGTTCAAACAAGGTTTGGTCATCGTGGCGCAAATAATTACAGACATCCATCCAACTGCGCACTGGAATTTCTAGCGTTAGCTCACCTAGGGCCAAAACGCTCGAAGTAAACTTGCCTTCTAAATGCGTATTTAAATGAGCCTGTAGCTCTTCGATTTTTGAACTCATGATAATTGCCGTGCAATAGTGCTAGTACGGCGAATTTTGCTTTGTAATTGCAAAATACCGTAGATCAAAGCTTCCGCAGTGGGTGGGCAGCCGGGTACATAAATATCCACCGGGAGGACACGATCGCAACCACGTACCACCGCATACGAATCATGATAATAACCACCACCATTCGCACAAGAACCCATAGAAATGACCCAACGCGGTTCGGCCATTTGATCGTAAACTTTGCGAATAGCCGGTGCCATTTTATTAGTGAGTGTTCCCGCCACAATCATCACATCCGATTGGCGCGGACTCGGGCGAAAAATAATCCCAAAGCGGTCAAGATCATAACGATCCCCACCCGCTTGCATCATTTCGACTGCACAACACGCTAAACCAAAGGTGACTGGCCACATTGAACCGGTACGCGCCCAATTAATGAGCTTGTCTGCGTTAGTGGTCACAAAGCCTTTTTCAAGTACGCCTTCTATTCCCACTCCAGCGCTCCCTTTTTCCATTCATAAATAAACCCAATCCCTAAAATGCCTAGGAATAGACACATTGCCAAGAGACCAGCAGTGCCTATTTTATCCAGCACAATAGCCCAAGAGAAGAGATAGGCAATTTCCAAATCGAAAATGATAAAGAGAATGGCAACGAGGTAATAACGGATGTCGAAACGAATACGCGCATCTTCGAAAGCATCAAAACCACACTCGAAGGGCGAATCTTTAGCAGGGTCAGGACGACGCGGGCCAACTAATAAGCCTAAAGTCAGAAGAACGACTGCGAGGCCGATTCCGACGGCAAGAAACATGAATACCGGTAAATAGGCTTGCAACATTGCTGACTCCTAACAACTTTTCCAGCCTTGCGCTGCTTAACAACTGATCAACACACACCTTTGTAGGGTTTTGTGTACTGCAGCAGAACTATATAGAAGGAATGACCAAAAGACTACCCCATAAGAAATATATGTCTCTAGTCTGCAAAATTATCCAGTTGGGTACTTTACAAAAACTTCTTCTTTGTGCTCATCCAATAGTGGTAGCCACATTGCACTGATGGGTTATTTAATAGACTAGTTAACTGGTTTTAGCCGCTACAAGTTAAAAGAAAATTGGTACTTTTTTGCAGTTACTGCCTACCCAACGATAGGCAGTGCGGTTTTAAAGGTTAGTTTACTTAAGGTATTAAGTTGGCTCGCTAGTTTTCAACTCTGGCACTTGTTCAATACTAGGCAAAGGTTGATTGGCGATGGCAAACTCGAAGGCTTTCAAACGTTTGTAGATAGATAGCAACTCGACAATAGTTGTCCACGAGTTTACTAAGTACTGAAATGAGCCTTCAACACGCCCAAACGCGCGTAAAATTTGCTGCATGACACCTAGTGTAAACCCACCTGCGATAATCGTAGGTCCTAAAGCAATGTAAGGTACTAACACCCCGACTTGCAGATAACTATAGCGTGCCACATTGAAATATAAGTAATTGAAATAAAGCCTAAAATAGTTTTTACGCACATCGGTAAACAAGTCTTTTAAAACGGGAGGACTGGCGCGATTCACATTATCCTCACCATACACCAACTCTTTACGATAAGCAGCTTCAACTCTTTGATTTTTAAACTCTAAGCCCGGTAAACGAATACCCACTAAGGCTAGCAAACCCGTACCCAAGACTGACCAAATCAAGGCAACCCATACTAGAGCATGAGCGACTTCACCGACCACGGGTAGGGCTTTCACATGAGCAGATAAAGCCCAAAGAATAGGTAAGAAAGCAATCAAGGTCATCACAGAATCGACTAAGCTCACCCCTAAGCTCTCCATAATGCTCGAAAAGCGCATAGTATCTTCTTGCACACGCTGAGAAGCACCCTCAATATGCCGTACACGCGACCACAGACCGGTATAATAATCATTCATAGCGGTGCGCCAACGAAAAATCCAATGGCTCACAAAAAAGCGCGTAAAGACGGATAAAGTGACTGCTACCAGCGCAATCTGGCCGAATGTGAGTAATTGCCCATAATAATCACCTGCCGTAATACTGTTCGGCTTAGCCAGCGCTTGTTGAATTGAATCATAGAAGTTGCCAAACCAGTCATTGATCAGCACATCTAAATGCACTTGGAACCAAGTCACAAAAATAATTAATGCGGTTCCGAGTATTGACCAGCGTGCCCATTTTTGCGGTGAAATAAACATCCAGACACCCACAAACAATGCATAGCAGTAAAACATATACTGATAAAACCAGAAGCCAGCGCCCGGATTGACTGCAGCCTCTTTAACTTCCGAACTTTCAGCAACTGGCAGTGGAATGCTGTAGTCATAACCAAACAGCCCGCCGAAACTTAAATATTGTCCGAGCTGCTCACCATAAAAAAACCAAGTCAGCACACACAATAGTGACCAGAGTACAAAGCTCCAGAAAAACCACTTAGGGCTGGGAAAGAACGACTTAAACATGTAACAAGCTCCCTAATTCTTATTAAGATGGTGACCTAAACCTTCAGCTATTCGGTAGCAAACGACGTAATAACTGACTACTGACCCATTCTTCGCCCGTCAGTAAATAGTGCAGTACTTTTTGATTCTGTGTAGCCCACTGCATTTGCTCATAAGCCTGATAGGGAGCACACATCAAAATACGATCACCTGCTTGCAGTAAAGTTTCCTCGTCTGGCACTGGCAATAAAATATCTACTCTTTTTAATAACAGCGGAATAATAGGCAGAGTTTGATCGCGCTGCTGGGGCTTGGCAATCAGCTGTTTAAGGGATACTCGTTCACCAGCTGCACAAGCATGATACAAAGCAGGAGAATGACGTGGAGTGATTTTGGTTTCCCATAAATAAGGCAGCTTATCTTGAGTAATGCCCATTATCCGGCTGAGAAGTGCATCCACCCAAGCCTTATCCTCGCCTCGGGTTAATTGCAGAAAATCTTTTGTTAAGGGCGTGCGTAGCAAGGTGAAAACTTGGTGAGCAATCACATCACCACGATTCATGACTAATTGAAACTGCGCACGCTCGAAAATCAGTGAATTATCCTGCTGAGTTTGCCGAGCAACCATATATAAATTTGGATTCAACTCTCGAGCAGTCATTAACACTGAAAGGTTAATGGCGTCATCACTGGTGCTGGCAATAATCCCCACAGCTGACTCAATCCCTGCCAATTTGAGTGACTCGATATTGGCCTGACAACCCATTAAGCTATTAGGGGGAGGATTCGCAATAGTTTCTTTCAGATCAATGACATGAAAATTAATACCTATCGAATGCAAACGCCGATAAACCGCTTGCCCAAAGCGTCCATAGCCAATCAAAACCCAAGTACCTGCTTTGGGGAAAGTCGGATCACTTATCGCTTGATTTGGAGTTCCGGTTAACCATTCGCTCAGCAAATAATGGCTGGGTTTAGTGATCACCATCTCTAAACGCTCAGCAAACACTTCAAACGGGCTAATGACTTCATTGCCGCCAAAAGAGCGAATGGAAGTAACAATTTCTGGGCTTTCTGCTCGCGCCAAGAGGCGCAAATGCGGCTTAAATAATTCGGTACTTAAAGCAATCAGCAAATTAGTCTGGTCAGAATCAGTGAGTGCAATAACTCCCTTACAATAGGGATTCAGCACTCCAGACACTTCCAAAATCATAGGCTTAGACGCATCTGCGGTTAAACCTAAAGGTCGTCCTAAAGTATCACGTAGCTCTAAATCATTAATCCGACTCTCGTCTTTGTCCAAAACCACAGTACGGACACCTTCTTGAGCCAGAGCTTGTACTAACCGTGAGCCAGTATCTCCATAACCACAGACCAGATAAAACGGTTCACGCAACCGCTTTACTTTAGTGCGGAACTTAGACTCACGCCGTAAACGATAAATAGCTGGATCTTGCAACACGGATAGCAAGGAGCCAATGCTATATAACCAACCGATAACACTGATATAAATCGTAACGGTCGTCCAAAGGCGCTGAGCATCCGTGAAAGCATAGGGGATTTCGCCAAAGCCAATCGTCGAAGCGGTATAGCTCACAAAATAAAAGGCATGGAAATAGGACATCATCCATACATTGCCCTCATTATCTCTCCCCGGTATGAGCACAAAGCCCACAATGGAGACCGCATAAATCAGGATCAAGGTGATTAGCGGAACACGTAACCGCTTCATCAAAATGTAATAGAGATTCGGTCTAGACATTAGCGACGAATACTTAAGGTTTCAGCAACTAGCAAGACCACAGAAACGATATTCGCCAGCAAAGCACCACCAGAAATAGAAACGATTGTGACCATAGCCGCTGGTGTCACGCCTGCCTCACTAATATGCGCAGCCCAGCCCCAGATGATGGCTGCTACCAGCAATTGGATATCAGCCACTAAGCTGGTGGCAAAGAAAATCGCCCCCATGTGCGAGCTATCCCCAAACTTCAGAATCGTAGTAATTAAGCTCACTATCAAAGCAGCGAAGAGGATAAAAGTATTGTGATAAATTGGATTCGTCATCTCGCCCGCGAAAAAGGCAAAATTGAGCGTCAGGGCGAGTACGATAAAAAAACCGAATATTACTTTTTCCAAATTCATAGCCGTTTCCCAGCAAAATTATTGATTAGCTGAAAGAATAGCAGCTCTAATCAGACTCTCCCAGCCTCAACCAAGATTTGAGCCAGCTGGCTGAGCACAGTATCATCTCTCCCGTTTATAAACTGAGCCTGCTTATCATGCGCATTCCTCGCTTTTACTGCCCTACTGAATTTGAGCTAGCACAAACACTGATCTTGCCAGACGAAGTATTCCGCCATGCAGTACAAGTGTTACGCCTACAAGTCGGGGAAAGCTTGCTGCTATTTAATGGACAAGGTGGTGAATATCTAGCTGAACTGATTGAAATTGGCAAACGCAGCGCTAGTGTTCGACTGCAAAGCTTTAACCCTATTCATAAAGAATCTCCCTTAGCACTGACCCTCGTTCAAGCCATCCTCAAACCAGACAAAATGGACTTTGCTCTGCAAAAAGCGGTAGAGCTAGGCATCAGTCAATTCCAACCACTCATAACGCAACGTAGTGTAGCTCGTACTGATAAAGAGAAAATCGAGAAGAAATTACAACATTGGCAAGCCGTAGCTATCGGTGCTTGTGAGCAATGTGGGCGAACTCAACTGCCAATCATTCTACCACCACAAACACTTAGCCATTATTTAGCCAACTTAGTTACTACGACTAGCTATCTAATCCTAGCGCCCAATAGCGACAAAAATCTAAGTCAGATCGACGCAAGTAGCCAAAAATTAGCAGTGCTCATTGGCCCAGAAGGCGGCTTTACGGATGAGGAAGTGGAGCAATGTCTAACGGCAGGTATGCAGGGCGTATCTTTAGGCCAACGTATTTTAAGAGCAGAAACAGCCAGTACTAGTGTGTTGGCTATTCTACAACTGCTACATGGTGATTTAGGGAGTTGCTGACTTTAACTGCTTTTCAGTTTCAGTGAAATAATCATCAATACTTAAAGTCGGTTTCAGGCGCATATCCCAAGCACTTAAATTCCGATTAAAATTAGCCTGTCCAGTAAATTCATTACCAACCGTCCATTGATCCGTTAAATCCATTGCTTGATAAACCAATAAAGGCGCACTAAACAATAAAGCAATGCCCAAGGCGGGCCAACGCTCAGCATGATGTACTAGGCGGATATAAACATAAAACAATAATGGAATTAATAAAAAATTACTTAACAGCAATAATGCATTCAATGGCCAATCGGCTGTGAAAAAATAATTTAATGCATGGCCTAATTCGCCCAAAAGATGCGGTACTAACATGCATAAAGAAGCCAAACCCAAAGCTGGGAAAATTTCCCAACGTTGATTGGCTAAACGACTAATGCCAGCAATCACTAAGGCCAAAGCAATCATGCCTAATAAATAAGGCATAACACTACTCAGATAATAAACCAACTCTTTATTAAAGATGCTTTGAATATAAGTTTCATATAAAAAAGCCAAAATCGTTATTGTTGCCAAACCAATAGCACAAAACGGCCTGCAAAATACTCGCAGCAAGCCACCACAACGACTGACGCTGGTTTGAATAACCGGCATATTGCTGGACAACAGACGTGCACGCCGATTCCCAATCCGCAAATTAATAGGCTGATTCACTGGCAAGATAGATTGATTTAAAAACTTGCCATTTAAGCATGTACCATTTTCCTTAGATAAATTACGAAATACCAAACCTTGCTCAGTTTGATCTATTTCTAAGTGGTAAGCAGAAACAGTAGGGTCTGACAAAATAATATCATTATCTAACGCCCGACCAATACGTACCGGAAAACTTGTCAAACGATAATATTGACTTAAGGGGCGCAACTGAACTTCCAGCAAAAGTGAATCTAGTTTTGCCATCTGAAACTCTCAAAGACTTGCTTGACCAATTGCATCGACTCTTTGAAGTTGACGCCAGTTAGAAACATTTCAAATAAAAACCCCTGACGCTTTTGACTCACCATAGCCCCTGTCACCAGCACATCGCTCAAGCCGTTATAGCGCAAATAATCACGTCGACAGACCGTCATTTTAAAAGCTTGGGTAGCAATATTTACGAAATTGGTTTCACACTTAAAATCTGAGACATTTTCCTTATTCGCATTATTGTCGGTCTCAGCGGTATTTTGTGCTTCATACATCCGATAAAAGCGCGGAGCAATCATCCCCTCACCTTCGTACCACGTATATTGGTATTGTGTGCTACCCACACTGAGCTTTTCATCCAGATAAATTTCACGCTCATTCGAGCAATTCACTGAAATAACCTTAACTAAACCACGCTCCTCATCCGCTTCACTGCCATCCCAACAATTAATCGACTTATCAATCCGGCTAGGCACTTGGAATCCACCAACAGCGACTAACTTCCACGGATTGCTGATTAAGCGCTGAAGCATTTCGGTGCTGCTAGCTTTTAGTTGCTGAACGATAGAGTCGTGTAGGTTATAGCCCGGCTCAAAATCACGGGTTTTAATTTTTTCTAACAGAGCATTTAAATATTTTGTTGCTACCAAAAAACTAACTGCATTACCTGCAGTCGCTACATTCACCCCAACCACAGCTCCTGCTTCATTTAACGCAGGCCCACCACTCATGCCTGAGTTTAAATTACCTGAGAACAGAATATTTTTGTCTTCACTCTCAGTCAGCAAACCATTATTAGTTCCAGTCACCACGGAAAAACCTAAGCCTAAGGGATTACCAAACGCATACAGTGTTGCACCTTTTTCGGGGATATCAGCCGTATTTAAAGGGGTAGCTAGATTTTTATTGGCAGCTAGAACTGCTAAATCATGTAAGACATCAACATCAATAAGACTGAGCGAGCCAGTGCTACCATCCGTAGCTAAATAATCAATGGAATAAGTGTTAGGATCATTAAGATAAGCGCTCACAACATGATAATTGGTAGCCAAAATATAAGGGCGATCAATTACAAACCCCGAACCTATCGTACGCTTATGACCAGTTTTACGATTAATGATTCTAATCTGATAAATAGCTTGCTGAACTTCCGCATATAAACTTGATGAGCGGTCAACAGCCTGTACACTCACAGGCTGCCAGATCAACATTAGCACTAGTAATAAGCAGCAGAGTTTTGGTAGCTCACCAGCGTAATAATTGTGTATACCAATCACGAAAACCTCAAATCGATACCGAATGAATACTTTATTTTATTAGCGTAAATATTTCACGAGCGGCAGCGATAGTTGTATTAATATCTTCTTCTGAATGAGCGGTGGACATGAAACCGGCCTCGAATGCAGAAGGTGCTAAGTAAATACCTCGTTCTAACATGCCATGAAAGAACTGATTAAATTTGGGTACATCGCAAGCAGTTGCCTGCTGGTAGCTAGTGACTTGGGGTTCACTGGTGAAAAACAAACCAAACATGCCCCCCACTTGAGTGGTGGTGAAAGGAATTTGCGCCTCTTTCGCAGCAGCAGCTATACCTTGAACTAGTTTAGTCGTTTTTACGTTCAAAATTGGGTAAAAATCATTACGGCTGATAATTTCCATCATTTTCAAGCCTGCAGCCATTGCAATTGGATTACCCGATAAAGTACCTGCTTGGTAAACCGCCCCTAAAGGAGAAAGCTTAGACATAATGTCGCGCCGCCCACCAAAGGCACCCACTGGCATACCGCCGCCAATAATTTTACCTAAAGTTGTTAGATCGGGTTTAACTCCATATAGCTGTTGTGCACCGCCCAGTGCCACCCGAAAACCGGTCATCACCTCATCAAAAACCAAGACTGTGCCATGCTGATCACAAACTTCGCGTAAGGTTTCTAAGAAACCCGGCACAGGTGGAACGCAATTCATATTGCCGCAGACTGGCTCGACGATAATGCAGGCAATCTCGTCGCCCCGTGCTGCAAATAGCTCTCGCACTTGCGCACTATCGTTGAAATTAAGGGTTAGCGTGTATTGTGCAAGCTCAGCAGGAACACCTGGAGAACTGGGCTGACCAAAGGTCAGCAAACCTGAACCGGCTTTCACTAACAGTGAATCACCATGCCCATGATAACCACCTTCGAATTTCACAATGAAATTACGCCCAGTGAAGCCACGCGCTAACCGAATCGCGGACATAGTGGCTTCTGTACCGGAGCTAACCATGCGCAGCATTTCCATCGATGGCATGATTGCATTGATTTTTTCGGCCATCTGCACTTCTTGCGCAGTCGGAGCACCATAGCTCAAACCTAATAAAGCAGCTTCACGCACGGCCTCTACCACTTCTGGATGCGCATGCCCGGCAATCATTGGTCCCCATGAACCGATATAATCAATATAGCGCTGGCCATCCACGTCATACATATAAGCGCCTTCAGCACGCGCAATGAAGCGCGGTGTGCCGCCAACTCCACGAAAGGCGCGTACGGGTGAATTCACTCCACCCGGAATGGTTTTTTGGGCTTGTTGGAATAAGGCTTCAGATTTGTTCATGATGGGACCTCTTAAGGCTGACAACCAGCCTGCAGCTACACTCTAAAAAGACCCCGCATTGTGAATTAATCAAGGAAGGCTGTCCAACTCTACTGAGCCGAGAAGAAAATATCTCCGTAGCTAGCAGCAGCCTCACCGCCACTATTATCGCTATCAGTCATCAGCGCCACGCCATCAATTGCCTGAATATCAACACCATAGAGTTTTTGAAAATCCGCACGTACATTCCGCTTTTCAGTCACCCAAACTCCAGGTTTGTCCTGCTTACCCCGCACTGCCAGCATCTGCGCATTCTTCGGTAAATAAGCGTTCCCCCAACTAGCTCCACGCGCTGAACTGCCTGACCAGACATAATTGACTGCTTTTGAATTCCAGATCAGCAAGCCGCCATCGACAATCACATAAATGCGCGCAGCATAATCATCGCCTGCTTTAGTCTGCTCCTCTAAAGCAGGTAAGGCTTGATCAACTCGCCAAGACCAATTCAAAAACGGGGTTTTAGTTAAATCAACTTCGATTTTACGGGTTAAGCCAGAAGCAGCCGCTTTACTCTTGGCACTCAGTACCCAACGTTGACCCTCTTTAACTAATTGATATTGCGTCTTGCCTTTAAAGACTTTGTCATCCCAAACCTGCAATTGCTTAGCTGAAAAATCGCCGATAGGCAGTTTGCCATCAGCTGCGTACAAACTAGTGCTTAATAAGCTAGCTACCAGTAAACTCCATGCTTTCAAAATCATAATTTGCTCCCAGCCTGATAAAAATTAAGAGATAGATCTGCATCTAATACGCAGCTTTCATGCGTATAGATGCAAGAACTCACAGCAAAACTAGATAACAACACTTATGACACACTTAGTATTAATCGGTGGGGGGCATGCTCATGTAGCGGTCCTGAAAGCTTTAGCCAAACAAACTCAACCTGCTGTACGCTTAACAGTGATTAGCCCACAAGCCTACTCAACCTACTCGGGCATGCTGCCGGGCTGGCTAGCAGGGCATTACAGCCTTGAAGAATGCCAAATTAATTTAGCCCCCTTAATTACTGCTGCTCAAGGTGAATTAATTCTTGATAAAGTCATTCGCTTAGATGCAAAGCAGCAATGCCTAGAGACTGCGAGCGGGCAACTGATTCAATACGACTTGCTCTCCATCAATATCGGTAGCGAAACAGCCTTACCTGCTAGTAGTGCTAGCAACTTAATCCCGATTCGTCCTTTAGAGCGCCTATTAACTGCGTGGCCACAAATTTTAAATAATGCCCAGCAAGACAATTATCAGCTGGCTGTGTTAGGGGGTGGTGCAGCGGGTATCGAGCTGGCACTTGCTATCCAATATGCTTTCCAACAAAAAGACACTGAAGCTCAAGTCCATTTAATCGCACCTAAACTCTTAGCGGATCACGCGCCTACCGTGCAACAGCGTGTCCAAAAACAACTAGAGCAAGCAGGCGTTCAAGTTCACTCCGCCAAAGCTAGTATCGAACACGGAGTGCTGTTCCTTGAAACAGGTGAAGTCATTCAAGCCCAGCAAATTCTTGCTGCCACTGGCGCAAAAGCACCTGTATGGTTAGCTGGCTCTGGCTTAGCAGTGGATTCACAAGGCTATATTGCGGTGAATGCACAACACCAAAGCCGCTCACATGCCAATATCTTTGCAGCCGGTGATTGCAGCTCGCGTGAAGACTTAGACTTTGGGCGCTCCGGTGTCCATGCTGTTTATGCAGGGAAAGTGTTAGCACATAACCTCCCAGCTTTTCTTAATCAGCAGAGCCTACAAAGCTATCTCCCTAAAAAGCGCTCTTTATATTTACTCACAACTGGTCCCAAACATGCCATCGCCTCTTGGGGGAGCTGGAGTGCCAGTGGTGCTTGGGTGTGGCGCTGGAAAAATCATATTGATCAACGCTTTATGCAGCAATACCGCACGAAGACTAGCACGGTATTAAACCCCGCTGAGCAGCAATCATGAAAAAATTACTGCTGCTAGCGGGCGTACTGTTACTGGTTATTTTATTCTTTGTCTTTGATTTAGATCGCTATTTAACGCTAGAACACATTAAAGCAAGTCAAACACAATTCACCACTTGGCAAGCAGAGCACCCTTGGTTATTCGCGCTGAGTTATTTCCTGATCTATGTGCTAATCACAGGACTTTCTCTGCCAGGTGCAACGATTCTGACCCTAGCAGGTGGTGCAATCTTTGGTTTATGGCAAGGCTTGCTGCTAGTTTCCTTTGCCTCCAGCGTGGGGGCAACCTTAGCTTTTCTCGCTTCCCGCTATTTGCTGCGTAATACCGTTGAACAACGTTTTAGCAAACAACTCACCGCGATCAATCAAGGTATTGCTAAAGAAGGTGCATTTTATCTGTTTACCTTGCGCCTCGTGCCACTGTTTCCTTTCTTTATCATTAACTTATTAATGGGTCTAACCCAGCTTCCTACTCGTACTTTCTATTGGGTCAGTCAATTAGGCATGCTGGCAGGTACGATTGTGTATGTGAATGCGGGTACGCAGCTCGCGCAAATCAATAGTTTAAGCAATATCCTCTCCCCTAGCCTGCTCTTATCCTTCACTTTACTGGGCATTTTTCCTTGGCTAGCCAAAGGCATTTTGTCTTTTATTCAAGGTCAGCGGGTTTACCAAGGCTTTACTAAGCCTAAGCAATTTGATCGTAATCTCATTGTGATTGGTGCAGGTGCTGCAGGCTTAGTTTCAGCTTATATTGCAGCCGCCGTGAAGGCTAAAGTGACCTTAATTGAAGCGCATAAAATGGGCGGGGATTGCTTAAATTATGGCTGTGTACCGAGTAAGACCCTGATCAAAAGTGCCAAAGTTGCGCAGCAAATTCGGCACGCGGCCGATTATGGAATCGAGAGCGCGGCGCCACAGATTCAATTCCAGCAAGTCATGCAACGGGTGCACAGTGTCATTGCTGAAGTTGAGCCACATGATAGTGTCGAACGCTACACCCAATTAGGCGTTGAAGTCTTACAGGGCTATGCCAAGCTCCTTGATCCATGGACAGTTGAAATTCACCTCCAAGATGGTTCCACTCAACGTCTTAGCACCCGCAGCCTTATTCTGGCTACGGGTGCACAAGCACATGTTCCTGAATTTCCAGGCATTGAAAATTCGGGCTATGTGACCAGCGATACTTTATGGGAACGCTTTGCTGCCTTAGAGCAAGCACCTGAACATGTAGTGATTTTAGGCGGAGGCCCGATTGGTTGTGAGCTCGCCCAAGCTTTGGTGCGCTTAGGCTCGAACGTTAGTATCATTGAAAAATTGTCACGCATTTTAGCTCGTGAAGACAGCGATGCTGCGCAAATTGCCGCCCAAGCCTTACAAGCGGATGGTGTCCAACTACTGACTGAGCATCAGGTGCTACGCTTTGAGCAAACTGCTAGCAGCAAACAAGTCATTGTCCAGACCCAAGGCCAAGAGTTAGCCATTCCTTATGATCAAGTCATTATCGCTTTAGGCCGCAAAGCACGTTTGACGGGTTTTGGTTTAGAAGAACTCGGCCTGCCAACTGCGCGTACTATCACTACCAATGAATATTTAGAAACTTTATTTCCGAATATTTATGCAGCAGGCGATGTAGCAGGCCCTTATCAATTTACCCATGTGGCAGCTCATCAAGCTTGGTATGCCAGCGTCAATGCCTTATTTGGGCAGTTCAAACGCTTCAAAGCCGATTACCGAGTTATTCCGCGCGTGACCTTTGTCGACCCAGAAATCGCTAGTGTGGGTCTGACTGAGCAAGAAGCTCAAGCCCAGCAAATTGCTTACGAACTCAGTCATTTTGAATTGGCTGAACTAGATCGTGCGATTGCTGAAGGGACGAAAACAGGCTTTATTAAAGTACTGACCGTGCCGGGTAAGGATAAGATTTTGGGTGTGACGATTGTGGGCGCACAAGCAGGCGAGCTATTAGCCGAATACGTGCTCGCGATGAAGCACGGTCTGGGTTTGAACAAAATCTTAGGCACGATTCACAGCTACCCGACTTTGGCGGAAGCCAATAAATACGTGGCAGGCGCTTGGAAGCGTCAGCATGCTCCAGAACGCCTACTAGGCTGGTTGGAGCGCTATCACGCTTGGCGGCGTGGCTAAAAACTTATGTACAGGAATCAATACATGCACTTCAAATATCTAAATTTAACGGCTTTAGCACTCGCAAGCAGCCTTGGTTTCAATGTGCAGGCAGCTGAAACGGATTGGGCGAAGATCGAACAAGCCGCTCAAGGCCAAACGGTTTACTTCAATGCCTGGGGTGGTGGTGAAAATATCAATAGCTACATTGAATGGGCCGCCGAACAAGCCAAGCAGCGCTATGCTATTACGGTAAAACAGGTCAAAATCACTGATGCAGCTGAAGTGGTCAAGCGCATTCAAACGGAGCAACAAGCAGGCCGAACTACCGATGGTTCGGTCGATTTAATTTGGGTGAATGGTGAAAACTTTAGCGCCCTCAAGCGTGGAAAATTACTCTATGGGCCTTGGGCAGAACAGCTACCCAATTGGGTTAATGTCGATACCCGTAAACCTGTGCAGCAAGACTTTTCGGAAAGCACTGATGGCTTAGAAGCACCTTGGGGTACGGCTCAACTCACCTTTATTGCTGATCGCAGTAAAGTTGCTAGCGCACCCGATTCAGCAACCGCTTTATTGGAGTTTGCTAAACAAAATCCAGGTCGCATTAGCTACCCCAAACCACCTAGCTTTCACGGTACCACTTTTCTCAAACAATTGCTGCTAGAGCTAAGCACTGATCCTAGCGCTTTAAATAAGCCCGTTGACCCTGCTCAATTCGCGGCTATGACCAAGCCACTTTGGGATTATCTTGATCAACTGCATGCGGTTGCTTGGCAACAAGGGAAAAGCTTCCCTGCAAGCGACTCAGAAATGCATCAAAAGTTGGCAGATGGTGAGTTATTAATATCCCTCACTTTCAACCCCAATGAAGCCGCCAGCCTCATTGAAAAAGGCAGCTTACCGAAAACGGCCTATAGCTTCGGCTTTAAAAAGGGCACGATTGGCAATGTGCACTTTGTAGCCATTCCGTTTAATGCGAAGGCCAAAGAAGGCGCTCAAGTCTTCGCTAACTTTCTGCTTTCCCCTGAAGCCCAAGCACACAAAGCCGATGTGAAAGTGTGGGGAGATCCCAGCGTACTGTTAGCTGATAAATTACCAGCTGCTAGCCAAGAGGCTGCTACAGCCAGCACTCTGCCCGCTGATATACCCACTTTAGCCGAGCCGCATGCCAGCTGGGTTGAAGCTTTGGAAAAAGAATGGTTGCAGCGCTACGGCAGCTAAGCTCGCGGATGCTGACGGCAAACAACTCGGCTAAGCGCACTCCCCATAACTCACTCGATTGGATGTTATGGGGAGTTGCTTGGTTAGGCGTGTTAGTGATTTTGGGGTTGCCGTTGCTGGGGTTAATCCCAGCCCTTAATGATGGTTTGAGTGCAAACAATTGGCTCTTGCTTTGGGCTGACTCGCAAACACTGCCTGCCTTAAAACTCACTCTATTTTCAGCGGGCATTTCGACCATTTGGGCTTGGTTGCTAGCCTGCTCACTAGTATTTTTATTTTACCCCTCAGCTACTTGGCAGCGTTTACAGCGACAATTACCGATTTTTTTAGCCGTGCCTCATGCAGCTTTTGCGATTGGTTTAGTGTTGCTATTAGCGCCGTCTGGCTGGCTGGTACGTTTAATCGCGCCTTTCTTCGCTTGGACAACGCCCCCCAACTGGATCACCACGCAAGACCCTTATGCTTTGAGTTTAACGCTCGCTTTAGTTTTAAAGGAAACTTGGTTTTTGCTCTGGGTAATCACTAGCCTGCTTAATCAAGAGTGGCTGCTCAAACAAAGCTTAGTCGCGCAGAGTTTAGGCTATGGGCGTTGGCAAATTGGCTGGCAAATTTTGTTCCCGCAGCTTTTAAAGCGCTTAGCTTGGCCATTACTTGCGGTATTTGCTTATGGCTTGTCAGTGGTAGATATGGCGCTAATTATAGGCCCGTCTACCCCGCCCACTTTAGCTGTGCTTGCTTGGCAGTGGTTTACTGATCCTGATCCGATTCAGCAATTAAAAGCACAGAGCTTAGCCTTACTACTCATTGGCTTATTGCTAATGGGCGCAGCCTTAGGTTATTTAACTTATCTGTTATTAAGCAAACGACTCGCAACACCGACCGGCCACAGACATAAACTTCGTACCTATCCGGTGCTTAAACTAGCGCTCAGTAGCCTACTCAGTTTGCCAGTTTGGCTGGCACTGTTTTTATTGCTGCTGTGGTCATTGGCAGGTTCATGGTTTTTTCCACAAATCTTCCCCGACGATTTCAGTTTAAACGCTTGGCAGGGAGCTGCTTTTGAGCCATTTGCCACAACTATCATTATTGCGAGTTGCTGCGTTTTCATCGCTCTCCCCTTAACACTGCTTTGGCTAGAATGGGGTAGCAAGCAGCAAGCTTGGTTATATCTCTCCTTAATTATTCCCGCGCTACCGTTCACCGCAGCTCAGTATCAAGTGGCTTTATTATTAAATTTCGATGGGAACTTAGCCGCCGTGATTTGGAGCCATTTAGCTTGGGTTTTGCCCTATATGCTGCTGACGCTCGCGGGGGCTTATCGCAATTTTGACGAACGTTTTGTACTGACTGCAAAAACTCTAACTTATAGCCATTGGCAGGCCTGTATTTATATTAAATGGCCGATGCTGATTCGTCCGATTTTAGCGGCTTGTGCAGTGGGTTTTGCAGTGAGTGTGGCCCAGTATTTGCCAACCTTATTTATCGGTGGCGGACGGATTGAAACAGTGACCACCGAAGCCGTGAGCCTAAGTGCAGGAGGTAATCGCGCAAGTTTAGCGGTGCAAGCGGTGTTGCAAGCCTTATTACCCTTACTCGCTTTTGTTTTAGCCACTAGTTTGAGCCAGTGGTTGGGGCGTAACCATCAAGGATTGAAATAATGCTCAGCATCCAAAATCTCAGCATTCAACAACAAAAGCATTTCTTAATTCGCAATTTAAGCTTGCAGGTCAATGCGGGGGAAGTGCTCACCCTAATGGGTGCTTCCGGTGTAGGCAAATCGACTCTGCTCAGCTGGTTGATTGGCGCTTTACCGGCAGCTTTTGTGGCTAGTGGCCAAGCTTATTTAAACCAGCGGCCCATTGATCAGCTCCCCACGGAGCAACGCCAGATTGGCATCTTATTTCAAGATGATTTGCTATTTCCGCATTTGAATGTGGGGGGCAATTTAGGCTTTGCCTTGCCTGCCAAAATCAAAGGCGCTGAGCGCAAACTTCAGATTGAAGCGGCTTTAGCTCAAGCCGGTTTAACGGGCTTTTACCGACGTGACCCTAGCAGCTTATCGGGTGGGCAACGCGCCCGAGTCAGTGTGTTGCGCGCTCTACTGGCTCAGCCGCAAGCTTTGTTATTGGATGAACCCTTTGCGCGCTTAGATACCGAATTAAGGCAGCAATTTCGCCAGTTCGTTTTCACGCAAATTGCTGCACTGAAGATTCCGGCTATTTTAGTCACACACGACCACACGGATAGCCCTGAAGGTGGCCGCATCCTTCGTTTAGAGGAGCAGCGGTATGCTAGATAGCCTAGTGTTGAAGCATAGCAAACAGCAGCAAGTCCAACTGGCTCAGCGATTGATTCAATGGGGTTTCAATGCCAATCAAGTGACCGTCATTGGCTTCTTGATTGGCATCAGTGCTTTGCCTTTGTTAGCGTTTGAGCATTATTGGCTAGCCTTATTAGCTATTTTATTGAATCGCCTGTTGGATGGTTTAGATGGCACGATTGCACGCCTGACCCAGACCTCTGATCGTGGCGGTTTTTTAGATATTGTGTTGGATTTTTTATTCTATTCAGCCATTCCTTTGGGTTTTGCGTTGGCAAATCCTGCAGAAAATGCCTTAGCAGCAGCGGTATTAATCTATAGTTTTATAGGTACAGGGAGCAGCTTTTTAGCCTTTGCGATTTTTGCAGCCAAACGCCAAATCAGTAGCTCGGTTTATCCCCATAAAAGCTTCTACTATCTAGGTGGCTTAACCGAGGCAACTGAAACTATACTAGTGTTCACGCTGATGTGTTTAGTCCCTACTTGGTTTAATGAGCTGGCTTATGGTTTTGCTGTGTTATGCTTGACGAGCACTGCTTTAAGAATTTATACCGGCTGGATCAATTTTTTTGATTAACACCGCCTAAAAATAAACCCACTGGGCAGTAGCGAGCTGACCTATAACCATTTCGAGCGAGGTGTTGGTGATGATAAGAATGATTAAGCCTTTACTGAGTCTGTCTATACTGATAGCGAGCACTCAAATAGCGCTTGCAGAAACCGAGGCAGACGTGTTTGAGCTAGCGGTTGAACAAAACCGAGTTGCAACCCCACTGGATTATGCTAATGCACGTTCAGTTCAACCCAAACTCACCACGGCTATTGAGCTTGATCTGACTAGGCTTAGTACACCAAGTAGGCTTGGTCCTGCTGGGTTTGCTGAAGGCGGTGTAGGTAACGGTCAAACCCGTCCCCTACAACTCATAGATACTGCCACGAGTGCCAGCTTAGCTCAGAAGGGAGCAGCCACTGATACTCGTGCTTATGGCACTGCTAACTTACCTTTCACCACCTCGCGGGTTGATATGGGGGGTCTACAACTGTCACAAGTTGATTATTTCCGCCGTGCAGGGCGCTTATTCTTCAAAGTAGGCGCTGATACAGGCGTTTGCTCAGCTTCACTCATCAAACCGGGTATCGTCGTCACTGCGGCTCACTGTATTGCAGAGTTTGGCACGAATACCTTTTTTACTAATGTTCAATATGTACCTGCTTACTATAAAGGCCAAGCTCCTTTTGGTATTTGGACAGCGACTAATATCTATGTGATGAACTCCTATTTAAACGGCAGCGCCGATTGTGCTCAACCCGGCGTGGTTTGTACGAATGACTTGGCTGTCATTAAACTAGCGCCACAAAGGGGCAAATACCCCGGCCATTCTACTGGTTGGTTTGGTTATGCGTGGAACGGCTACGGTGTAGTCGAAGGTAAAACACAGATTACTCAGCTGGGTTATCCAGTCTCTCACGATGGTGGCGAAATGATGCAACGCACTGATGCGGGAGGCATGGTAGTCGCCGAAGCTTCTAACAATACCCTGATTGGCTCGCGTCAAACGGGGGGTTCTAGTGGTGGCCCTTGGTTAATTAATTTCGGCGAAGTAGCCAAACTTCAAGGTACTAATATCGGTATTGCTGGCAAAATGAATTTGGTAGTCGGCACAACCAGTTGGGGGCCGACGGATACTAAGCAGAAATTTATGGGCGCCAGCCCCTTTACCAGCGACAATATTATACCCTTGATGAAAGTTGCCTGCCCAACTGCAGCCACTGCTGGGTGTAAATAGCCCACTCATGAGCCGAGTCAAACCCTTGTCTTCTATTCTTCTCAAAAATGCTACCCTGCTCGCCACCTTTGACGATACAGGAACTGAGCTAGCCGATGCTGGCGTTTATATTGAAGATCATTTGATTAAACAGATCGGTGCTAGCAAAGATTTACCGGCTAGCGCTGATCAAGTGTTTGACTTACGTGATCATTTGCTGTTGCCCGGCCTAGTCAATACACATCATCATTTGTATCAAACCCTGACCCGCGTCGTTGCTCAAGATGCGGATTTGTTTACTTGGCTGAAGACCTTGTATCCGATCTGGGCGAAGCTCACTGATGAGGGTGTTTATATCAGTACCTTAACGGGTCTAGCGGAGTTGATGTTGTCCGGTTGTACGACTAGCAGTGATCACCTTTATATTTACCCCAATGATTGCAGCCTTGATAGCCAAATTCGAGCGGCGCAAGAAATCGGGATGCGCTTTCATGCCGCCCGTGGTTCGATGTCTTTAGGTGAAAGCAAGGGCGGGCTGCCACCTGATCGAGTGACTGAAAATGAAGCCGCGATTCTCAAAGATTCGCAGCGCTTAATTGAAACTTACCACGATGCGAGTGAGCACAGCATGCTACGGATGGTACTTGCGCCTTGCTCGCCGTTTTCGGTCACTGCGGATTTAATGCGTGAAAGTGCGAATTTAGCTCGTCACTACCAACGCGTACATTTACATACCCATCTCGCAGAAACTTTAGATGAAGAACAATTCTGCTTGGCTAAGTTTGGGATGCGTCCGGTGGATTATGTAGAGTCGTTAGGCTGGACAGGTTGTGATTGTTGGCATGCACATTGTGTACATATGAATGCAGCAGAGATCCATAAATTCGCCCAAACGGGAACGGGCGTTGCGCACTGCCCGACCAGCAATATGCGCTTAGCTAGTGGCATTGCACCGATTCCAAAAATGACGCGGGCTGGGGTAAACGTTGGTTTAGGCGTGGATGGCTCAGCCTCGAATGATAGCAGCCACATGCTAGCGGAAGTGCGCCAAGCCATGTTGTTGCAACGCATCGCTCCACATCAATACTCCAGCAGTATGCCGTTAGGAGGACGTGAAGGTTTTGCAGGCAACCCAGCCGCAATGACTGCACGTGAAGCCTTACGCTTAGCCACCCGTGGTGGAGCGGCTGCCTTAGGGCGTACTGATATTGGTTCGCTTGAAGTAGGCAAAAGTGCCGATCTGATTGCCATTGACCTGAACCGCTTAAATTATGCGGGTGCGGGGCACGATCCGCTAGCAGCTGCGGTTTTCTGTCAAAATTTCACGGTCGATTTGTCGATTATTCATGGCAAAGTCGTGGTTGAACGCGGCCAGCTTTTAACGCTGGAGATGACAAAACCATTACAACGGCATAGAGAAATCTCAAAAATGATGCTAACGTCCTGACTCCAGTTTCAGGCGCTCAGCGAAAGGATTACATCGTGTCTGCATCAATTCAAAAAGTCTTTTTAACCCCCCAAGACTTAATGGATAGCTCTATCCAATTAGCGGAAAAAATCTACGATAGTGGTTTTCGGCCTGATTTTATTGTCGCAATCTGGCGTGGTGGCACGCCGGTTGGCATTGTGGTGCAGGAATTATTTGAATACTTTGGCGTCTCGACTGATCATATTGCGATTCGCACCTCTTACTACACCGGCTTAAATCAAACCGCACGCGAAGTTAAGGTGCATGGCCTTGAATATCTGTTGAAGCACATTAATGCGCCCGATTCACTGCTAATCGTGGATGATGTGTTTGATTCTGGGAATAGCATTAAAGCCGCGTTGGATAAGATTCGTAGTCAAGCACGTTTGAATACGCCGAATGATATTCGCATTGCCACGCCCTATTTCAAACCGAATAAAAATCAGACCACGCTACGCCCCGATTATTTCGTGCATGAAACCGATGAATGGCTAGTGTTTCCGCATGAACTCAAAGGCTTAAGCAAGGAAGAGATTCGCGAGCATAAGCCTTGGGTCAAAGATTGGATTGAAAAGCATCTTTAATCGCTTGCAATGGCTAGTTTTTCAGCTAGCCATTGCCATTGCATTTAAGTTTTATTGCTTGACGCAATCTACATAATATTGCTTCACGCCATCCATAATATCCACCGTCAAGCCATGCACATCAGCTTCAAAGCCGGGGAATTTCTCATTAAATACCCGCGTGAATTTCAAATAATCCACGATGGTTTTATTGAAGCGCTCACCCGGAATCAAGAGCGGAATGCCCGGCGGATAAGGCGTTACTAAACTGGCCGTAATCCGCCCTTCTAATTGGTCCACCGGCACACGATCAATTTTGCGGTGCGCCATCATCGCGAAGGCCACGGAGGGTTTCATAGCGGGTTCCATATCCGACAAATACATTTCAGTGGTCAGACGCGCCACATTGTATTCCGCATAGAAAGCATGAATTTGTAAGCACAGATCACGCAGACCGATCTTTTCATAGCGTGGATTACGTGCACTGAATTCCGGCAGCACCCGCCATAATGGTTGGTTCTTATCGAAATCGTCTTTGAATTGCTGGAGAGCCGTCAATAAAGTGTTCCAGCGGCCTTTGGTAATACCGATGGTAAACATAATAAAGAAGCTATACAGGCCGCACTTCTCAACAATAACACCATGCTCGGCGAGGTATTTAGTCACAATCGCCGCCGGGATGCCGATCTCATCACTAAAGGCACCATCCACATCTAAACCGGGGGTGATAATGGTGGCTTTGATCGGGTCGAGCATATTGAAATTATCAGCTAAATTGCCGAAACCATGCCAGCGATCCTTGGCCTTTAACACCCAAGTATCACGATCACCTATGCCCTCTTCATCAGCAATTTCTGGGCCCCAAATCTGGAACCACCACGATTCGCCATATTCCTTATCAACCTTCTGCATCGCACGGCGGAAATTTAAGGATTCAGAAATAGATTCCTCAACTAAAGCGGTACCGCCCGGCGCTTCCATCATCGCCGCCGCCACATCGCAGCTTGCAATAATCGCATATTGCGGGCTGGTAGAGCTGTGCATCAAATAAGCTTCATTGAAGATATGCTGATCAAGCTTAGTTTCTTTCGCGTCCTGTACCAAAATTTGCGAAGCCTGCGATAAACCAGCCAGCAATTTATGGGTAGATTGAGTCGCGAACACCATCGACTTTTGCGTGCGCTCGCCATTTCGTGACATGGCATGCATGTCTTTATAGAAATCATGGAAAGAAGCATGCGGCAACCAAGCTTCGTCAAATAGCAGGTTATCAATCCAACCGTCCAAACGCTCTTTGATCATGCTGGTGTTATACAGCACGCCATCATAAGTGCTTTGGGTAATCGTCAGAATGCGTGGATTGGTGCCTAACTGACTAGCCAGTGGATGTGCTGCAATTTTTGCTTCAATCGCATCCCGATCAAAAGATTGATGGGGAATCGGGCCAATAATCCCAAAATGATTACGCGTTGGTGTTAAAAACACCGGAATAGCACCCGTCATGGTGATCGCATGCAGAATTGATTTATGGCAATTACGATCAACCACCACAATATCATTGTCCGCCACGCAAGAATGCCAGACCATCTTATTCGAGGTCGAGGTACCATTCGTTACGAAGAACAAATGATCCACATTAAAAATGCGCGCCGCATTACGCTCAGAGGCTGCGACTGGGCCGGTGTGATCCAGCAACTGACCTAATTCATCGACCGAATTACACACGTCAGCGCGCAGCATATTCTCGCCAAAGAATTGGTGAAACATCTGTCCAACAGGTGATTTTAAGAAAGCGACCCCACCTGAATGCCCTGGGCAGTGCCAAGAATAAGAGCCATCCGCTGCATAATGAGTCAGTGCACGGAAGAAAGGCGGCGCTAAACTATCCAAATACGATTTCGCTTCGCGAATAATATAACGCGCGACGAATTCCGGAGTGTCTTCAAACATGTGAATGAAGCCATTCAGTTCACGCAAAATATCATTCGGAATATGCCGGGCAGTGCGGGTTTCGCCATGCAAGAAAATCGGAATTTCTGCATTGCGCCAACGAATTTCCTCGACGAAATTACGTAAAGCTCTTAAAGCATAAGGCTCACTATTGCCGTTTTCATCTGTTTCGGCGGCGGCGGCAAATTCTTCATCATCAATCGCAAGAATAAATGCAGAAGCTCTGCTTTGCTGTTGCGCAAAGGTGGATAAATCACCGTAACTCGTCACGCCTAACACTTCCATGCCGGTCTCTTCAATCGCTTTGGCTAAAGCGCGGATCCCTAAACCCGACGTATTTTCGGAGCGGAAGTCTTCGTCAATAATGACTACAGGAAAACGAAATCGCATAGTTTGAATGGCCCTCTCAGTTAGTATGGGTAATTTTTTAGGTAATCCGGCCAGCGGAGCCTTTTAAAAGCCAGCTTAGGTAGTGTGCTGTCTAGATACAGCGCTCAATAGCAAAGGAAGTGCTCAAACCCTACTTAAGCGCGCATAGTGTAACAGATTCTGTGATTGACTATAGTCAATCGAGACTCGCATTGCGGATTGACATAAAAAACTCATCTAAGGCTGCGAATTTAGAGTATGAGTATTGCCAGATAAGCTAATCATGAGATTACGCAGTCTAGGCAATATCAAAAATAGGGGAAGCTAAAAAGAAAAAACCGAGTTAAAAAAATTTAACTCGGTTACGAACTAATAGATTGTCGTTATCACAAGCAACCGCAAGTTCGACAATGAAAAATCAAGAAAAAGAGGTAAAACTAAAAGGAAATGCAATGAAACGAAAAATATTGAACTTGGTGGCCGGGGGCAGAATCGAACTGCCGACACGCGGATTTTCAATCCGCTGCTCTACCGACTGAGCTACCCGGCCTCAACAAGAGGTCGCTATTAAAGCGTTTTAGGCTTTTTTTGTCAAGGCAAGGAGTGCAACTATTTTCCAAAATTCAGCCTAAAGTCACAAATTCGTAATTTAGGCGGCTGCTCGGTAGCTGCGTTGGACATAGGCTTCAACCAAAGCTTGGAATTCAGTAGCAATATTATCGCCTTTTAAAGTCACAGTTTTTTCGCCATCTTCATACACAGGTGCGACTGGAACTTCTCCACTACCCGGCAAGCTGATCCCAATATTCGCATGCTTACTTTCGCCGGGGCCATTCACCACGCAGCCCATCACCGCGACCGACATCGTCTCCACACCCGCATATTGAGTACGCCAGACCGGCATTTGGGCACGTAACCAGTTTTGAATTTGCTCAGCTAAGCGTTGGAAATAATCACTCGAAGTCCGCCCACAGCCCGGGCAGGCGATTACTTGCGGCGTAAACGAACGTAAACCTAAAGCTTGTAAAATCTCCTGCCCAACAATCACTTCTTTTTCACGCTTGGCATGTGGTTCAGGCGTGAGCGAAATCCGAATCGTGTCACCAATCCCTTCTTGCAAGAGTACCGACAGTGCAGCGGTAGAATAGACTATCCCTTTGCTACCCATCCCCGCTTCAGTCAGACCTAAATGCAGCGGATAATCACAGCGACTGGCTAAATCTCGATACGCACGAATTAGCCCCTGCACTTCGCTAAGCTTGCAAGAAAGAATAATGTAATTATGTGGCAGGCCATATTCTTCAGCTTTGGCGGCACTGGTCAAAGCCGACTCAATCAAGGCCTCATGCATCACATCATACAGTTCTAGCGGTTGAGCTAATTGTGAATTAGCATCGAGTTTACGCGCTAGCAACTCTTGATCGAGCGATCCCCAATTGACACCAATGCGGATGGGTTTGTTATAGCGGCAAGCAAATTCAATCATTTGCGCGAATTGCTCATCACGCTTTTTACCGCGCCCAACATTGCCCGGATTGATTCGATATTTGGCTAAAGCAGTGGCACATTCAGGTACAGCACTTAGTAATTTATGTCCATTAAAATGAAAGTCGCCAATCAGCGGCACATCACAGCCTAACTTATCTAAGCGCTCACGGATTTCCGGCACTGCTTGAGCAGCTTCTAGGCTATTGACAGTGATGCGCACTAACTCGGAACCGGCTTGAGCTAATTCAGCACATTGAATGGCTGTACGTACCGCATCGGCTGTATCGGTATTAGTCATCGATTGAATAACGACAGGCGCATCTCCGCCTACCAACACCTGCCCGATTTTCACGGGAACAGTGCGATGACGTTGCAGAAAAGAAGGTTGGGACATGAAAAACTCGAATTCGCCAAGAATGTGCTCACTCTACCCAAGGGCTGGGTAAGCTGCAAACACTGTGTATAGGATGTGGAAATTGTGAAGGAATCAACTGAGTATTAATTGAATTGACCCTATCCTGCTCAGAATAGGGCCAAGGCGAAGTTTATTCGAGACTTAGCAAATCATGCTGCTAGCAATTAATGCCTTTGCTACCACCAAAATTAAAATCCCAGGAATTAGAACCGCCTTTGGAGCCATCTACGCTACCACTGCCTTTGGAGCCATCAGAACCCTTAGAACCTTCAGCGCCCCAAGAGCTTGAACTACCCTTAGAACCATCGGAGCTTTTAGAACCTTCAGCGCCCCACGAGCTTGAGCTACCTTTGGAGCCATCAGAGCCTTTAGAACCGTCTACGCTACCACTGCCTTTGGAGCCATCAGAACCCTTAGAACCTTCAACACCCCAAGAGCTTGAACTACCTTTAGAGCCGTCTGAGCCTTTAGAACCTTCAGCGCCCCAAGAACCTGAACTACCCTTAGAACCATCAGAGCCTTTAGAACCTTCAGCACCCCAAGAACTTGAACTACCCTTAGAACCATCAGAGCCTTTAGAACCTTCAGCACCCCAGGAGCTTGAACTACCCTTAGATCCGTCTGAGCCACAAACACCCTGAGCCCATTGTGAGCAAAGACTGCCTATAGATCCTGTATTTTGCATGTGACTAGCAAAATTGACACCTGCGTTAACCTGCGAGTTAAAACCACTACCGTAATACACATCATTGGGTTTGGTCTGTTCAACATGTTGGTTGGCAGAAACACCTGCTGATGCACCTAAACCAACTCCACCAATTGCGCCGAATGTCATGATTAAATACCTCATCTATCCATAATATATTTATTTTCAATCGCAGCACGTCCTGCACTACTTAAACTAGAGGTTGGTATAGCCTGAAAGGAAAGCTGGGCTTTTTCCTGATAGATGGGCAATAAATAGTGATGACAGGCATTTTTTATTTAGGTTATAAGCCAATTAATAATTAAAAAGCCTATTTCAGCTGAATTTTGTATGCAACTGTACTACCTGATGAGCGGTTATTGGCCTTAATAAGGCCAACCAATATCTGCCGCCTTTAGAAGGCGGTTGCACTAAAAACGCTCTACTCCCAATCATAGCCACCCTCTTCAGCCAATTTTTCGCACAAAGCCTCCAAGGCTGCTAAGAATTTTTCCTCATCATCGGGAATAATCTCGAAACGGGAGAAAGAAACATAAGTTCCATCTTCGTCTTCCTCCTCTTCCCAATCATAGTCATAGTGCTCGCTGTCTTGGCTGTGTTGCGCGCAGAGCGCTTCAATTTTCTCAACCACCCGTTCGCCATTTTCAGTGTAAATATAAAAATCGCTTAGGCTTAAAGTTTCGTCTTCGCTGTCTACGCCCTCCACTGAATAATCGTAGTCCTCATCCTCTGCCCACTCAGCACAGAGCTCTTCAATCGCCTCAAGGAAGCCGTCCGCATCTTCAAGAGTGATATCGAAATTACTCATTTCTGCGTAAGTCGTACCCTCTTCTTCGATTTCTTCATAATCAAAGTAGTATTCCTCGTCAGTGGCATATTCGGTGCACAACTCGTCTAAAGCGGTCGAAAAGCCGTCTACATCCTCAGTAGCTACATAAAAATCAAATAGTTGAATCGAACCTTCTTCTGCGAAATACGAGCTATCATCCTCCGATTCAATCTCTTGGCTAAAATCCAAATCTTCGAGGGATTTCACCACCCAACTATCATGCCCATTCAACTCAGGATGAATCACGTATTTATAGGGAATGTAGCAATAGCCACGATCACCCCACTCGGTGCCCCACGAATTACGCACAATAAATAGTTGGTCTTTTTCCAAATAGCCAACACAGAGCATCGCATGCCAACCGTGCTCCTCGCGCTCCTGCTCGGATTGTTTTGGCAAAGGTACTCGACCTCTGCTTTCGGTGGCATTATCAAAGGAAGTGAAGGTATTCAGGCAAAATGCAATTGGATAACCGTCCGCTAACGTGTGCTTCCACAAATCTAACTGGGTTTCCACATACTCGGCTTCGGCAATTTTGAAGTATTCACCATGCGTATAAGCCTCTTCGGAAGGCTCATCATTGATTGCATCCTCATCATTCGGCCATAAATCTTCGCGACAAACGCCGTACTTTTTCAGCGCCTCAATCGCATCCCACATCGAAGTGCCATCGTCTTCAGTTTGGCTATCCGACTCCGAACGCGCATTGTAATAAATGAATAAGCGGCTGACATCGCTCGCGCTGCCCAAATTGCGCTTGGCTAAATATTCATACGCGCCCGCACAGGTATTCGCGACACAACTCATCCCCACCTGCTCTTCGATTTGGGTCAGAAACGGGCGCAGATCAACTTTGGGAGGCAAAGGTTTGGTGGCAGAACGCCCCACTTTGCGGCGCTTCGCTTGAGCAGGAACCACACCCACTTTGCAACCACCTAACTTGGCATGACGCGCTTGCATACGAACCCCTTAAGCTTTTATTGATGTTCTGAATGACAAAACTTTAAGCGGATTTTCACGGACTGGCAAGGTATGTTGATAGCGTTCAGCTTACTCCTCCAAGGCCACCATTTTCTGCAAAGCAACTCGATCTAACAACTCAATCATTTGCTCATCAACGCGAATAAGTTGTTGTTCGCTCAAGCGTTTAAGAATACGTGAAAGGGTTTCAGGTTTAATCGACAAGCGTGAAGCTAGCACATGTTTAGGCACGTCCAGCAGAATCGTATTGCTTGCATGAGTAGGGGCTTCTAATAACCATGACAGCAAACGGAAGGTAGCATTATGCAGGGTCAACCGATCTACTTCCGTTAATAGCCAATGCATGCGTTTGCTCATTAACCCCATCAAGTGAAAGCAAACATCCACTGAAGAACGTAGAATTTGCTGGTATTGCTTAGCATTAATTCCCAGCACTTGTGCTGGCTTTAAAGCCACCGCATGCACTGGGTATTGCTGCCCACCCAAGAATAATACGGCTTCTGCAAAACTATTTCCGGCACTAATAATTTCAACGATCTTTTCATCGCCATTGGGCGTTAAGCGGAAGAGCTTTATAAAACCTTCAATGCAAATGAATAGTTGCTCTAAAGGCTGGCCTTGTTGGAATAAAAATTCACCTTCGACTAAATCATAAACTGAAGCATTGGATAATAGCGCCTGAAACTGTGCAGTATTGAGCGCTTTTAATAAAGGCGTTTGTTGTACTAGTTTTAAGCTAGGCTCGCTGAGTTTCATCTCCGCGTAATTCATCGATTTGCATGACCTCATTGGGAAGCGGGAACTGGCTGAGGAACTGTGCAGTCACAAAATCCATGCTCGCAATATGTTGCTGCAACCATTGCCGCCAAGTTTGCAGATAACAACCTAAAACCTTTCGATCAGCTAACCCGTTCCAAGCTTCTTGTACCGCGAGCAACTGCTGCAAAGCCTGTGCATGTTCCGCAGAGTGCATAGGATAAGCAAAGAAATCATACTCTTGCATCAGAAAATTTTCGCGCCCAAAATGATCTTGAGTATGCTGAATCCATTCTGCTAACTGCTGACTAATTTGCAGCTCATTACCCTCTTCTTCTAATTGCGCCAGCAGTGTACTCACAAGATTCAGCTCTTCACTATGCACTGCATTCATGAAGTCTAAAGCGACTTGTGGGAGATTCTCAGACGAAAAATCTAAAGCATGATTGGGCATGACGAACTCCTTAAGTTCAGTTTAAAAGCTGAAATTAAGGAGTTCGTAGTTGATTGACCTTGATCTGAGTCAAGTGGTTTTAGCCAGCAAGTCCATCAATTCGAGGGCGCAACCACAGGGGCGCATATATCCAAACAAAACCAGCAAACGCAGCTATCCACAGAAATTGCGCGGCTAAGATCCAAACAGCTTGCGCGCTAGGCAGCAATCCCACCAACACGACCCGAATCACCGCACCCAAGCCTAAGATTGTAAATAGTACAGCAACTACAGCCGGTGGCTTCGTCACGTCTCGTCCGGTATGGCCTAAACTGACTCGTGCCATCATGCCTAAGGTCATCATTCCAATCCCGCCATAAGCAAAGGCATGCACACTAAGCCAAGGGGAAATGCCGCCCACTAGACTAATGAACTTGAGCGCAAAGCCTATCGTGAGCCAAACATACGCTAGGTATAACACCCAAAGTAGCGGCTTCTGCCAAAGCAAGGGATGATACCAGCCCTTTAAACGCAGGCTATGCAAAGCCACTTGGAGCAAAGCCAAAAACGCTACTAAATACCTTAAAGTGGGATTAGCTGTGCTCATCGCCACTAAATCGAGCACCGCAAAAGCTAAAAACAGCACTAAACTAGCGCGATCCAGCCATAAATAATTACGCGCCACAAACGGTACACCGACACCCTTTTCAATGAAAAACGGAATCACGCGCCGCCCCATGGTTAAGATGAGTGCAATCACTAAGTAAAACCCCAGATACAGGCCCACCACCGAACCTAAAGGCCAATAGCCCAGCAATCCGACATAAAACAAACTATTCGCGATCAGCAATAAGCACAACTTAGCAATGATTCCGGCTTGTTTCCATTGCTTAGTGAGCACGATTGGGCGCGCGGCTGCTCCCAGCAACCCGACTAAAAATAATAAATCTGTGCTGGCAGTCCAACTAAGTGGCAAACTCGTAAACGGCAAGCAGCGAGCGAGCAGCCATAGACCTACCAAAGCAGCTAAGGAATAGCCTTGCAAAGTTTGCAGACCTGTCCAGTTTTTAACTGCCGTTAGCAAAAAACCGGCAATGACTGCCAAAGCATAAGCAAACACCATTTCATGCGCATGCCAAATCATTGCTGGATAAGCTGCGGGCAAACCAACCCACTGAAAGCTATATAAAGCCGTCCAAACCACAGTGCCTAGCACTGCAAATAAACTCGCCGCTAAAAAGAAAGGTCGAAACCCCAATTGCCATAAAGCCCAGCGTGTCACCTCCACTTGTGGCTCAGTAACTTGCAACATGAAACGCATCCATTAATCAAAACTGCACACCCTAAAAGCACAAGATAAAATCTGCCTTGACCCAGATCAAGCCAACTACATATGCCCTTTACCTGTTAGAGCAACTTGAACCCTTAGGCGGGATTCAAATGAAGCGCATGTTTGGTGGGGTTTGCTTCACCCAGCACGGATTAGCGTTTGCGATTTAGTCGCCAGTGTCTATATGAACAGCGCAAGCAACACCCAAATCCACATCACTAACAAAATTGCAAAGCTCGCTAAAAACACATTGCGGCGCAGCAGTAACTTATTCTCACCCAAATGCACATAACTATGCGCTGCCCGCACCGCCACATAAGCCCAAGCTAGAAATACCAGACCCACATTAGCCGTTTGTGTGACAAAAGCTAAGAGCAGCACCACATAAAACAATACCGGCATTTCAAACAGATTTTCATAATGCTGCTCGGCTTGTTTGGCATAAACAGGTAACTCGCCTTGATTCAATTTAAAATAACGTGGATCAGTGCCGGATTTATAGGCTTTGATACGCATATTTAATAGCCAGACACCTGCACCGAAGGTGAGAAAGGCCATAGCAAAGGCCGGATAAAGAATGGAGAAGGATTGCATGCGGAACTCCTGATGCTGTGGTTTGAATTTAGAATCTGAAGCTTATACATTGAAGTGTTATCACCCAGCACAGAAGGCTATGATCGAGGTACTAAATTTGCCCATTATCGCCGCTTAGCCTCGCTACAAGAATATGTTCTGGTGGCGCAAGATCGCCTTAGTATCGAACGCTATACACGCAATCAACAAGGTCAATGGCTACTGAGTGAAGTGAATGAGCTTGAGCAACAGCTTCCGTTAGACGCAATAAATTGTGGGTTGCTGGTTAAAGACGTGTATGAGAAAGTTATTAACTAACAAGCACAGGCATCAACCTACTGATGGAGTCTCACCTTAACCCGCCCATGACTGCGAGCGCAACTGGCGCATTAACATCATCCCGAGCATATTCATTCCCATTGAGCGGCTAGACAAGACCACCACACCACAATCATGCTCCGAATCAAACGCCAAATAGGACGCAAAACCACCCACTTGCCCATCGTGCCAAATGACAGTCTTATTCCCCACAAAACGATCCATCGGGTTTGCTTGCATCCAGCCTAAACCCGTTTTTCCACTGGCTTGTGGTGCATGTGTTTTGCTTAAGCTGGCGCTTAGTGGATTAGATTGATCTAAATTCGCTCGCATAAACTGCAACATATCTGTGGTCGTTGAATAAAACGCGCCAGCGCCTGCTAAGATTTTAAATGTCCAAGCCTGTGCAGGCTTACAAGCTGCCGTATAACCTTGCATCACTTGGCATTGATTTTCCTTAGTTAAATCAATGCCGCTGTGTTGCATCTTGAGTGGCTGAAAAATTTTCTGTGCCACTAAAGCTTCCAAACTCTGCCCAGTGGTCAACTCCAAGACTCGACCCAATAAGCCCATACCATAATTGGAATACACAAAGCGCCCTGATTTGCCTAAATCACTGGGTTTTTGCAGATACGCCTCCATGTCTGCGAGTTCCAATTCGTTATAAGGATTATCCAAAGCCTGTTGCTTGCCTACTTTGTTGTTAAGCTGCTGTATTAAGACTTTCGGCACACGCGGCAAACCTGAAGTGTGGGTGGCTAATTGGCGTAAGTTGATATTTTTCACTGCATCGGCTAAGGGGATTTGTCCACCGATTAGCTGTCCGAGCGTATCATCTAAACGCAGCACACCTTCGTCGCACAAAATCTGCAAGGTGCTGGCTGTGAATACTTTACTCACCGAACCGATTTGAAACACCGAGTCCACATCGGGCCGATTTGGCTGGTCGGAATTAATACTCCCGTGCGTTTTGATTAAGGTTTTGCCTTGTTTATAAACACCGACGACTAAGCCACCACAACTAAAGTTTTTAGTGGCTTTTTGCATTTCTTTATCAAGCGCAGCCGCTAAATCGCCTTGATCCTTAAGATGTCGCAAGCGATAGTGCAGGTAGAAAATAGCGGCGATTACCGCCAGCAGTATTAACAAAGCAATCGTCATAGCATTCCTTAATCCATCTTAGGCTCATACACCAAAATATCTCCCGGCTGGCAATCCAGCACTTCGCAAATTTTCTCCAGCGTCTCAAAACGCATGCCTTTCACCTTGCCGGATTTCAGTAACGATACATTTTGCTCGGTAATGCCAATGCGTTCGGCAAGTTCTTTGGAGCGCATTTTACGCTTGGCGAGCATCACATCTAAATTCACAATAATCGGCATAGGGCTCACACAATCTGGCGGTTGTCTTCGGCAATAATAGCAGCTTGTTTTAGCGCATAGCCGAGCATAATCAGCAGGATACCGACCAGGGTTACCACGAAATCATTGGTCATGAGTGAAATGAGCAGCATTTGCTGGCCTTCGGGATTATCTAAAGTGATCGCTAAGCCTAGGAGTGTGCGCATCAACGGGCTGAGCAGACCAAATACCAGCAAGGATTTGCCAAAACGCTGCACATAGTTGCCAATGTTGGGATGCAAATAATCCTCTTGGGCAAACAGGCGAAACACCGCTGCCATCGCCCAAAAACCGACTGCCAACACGGCTAATTGAAAGGTTGAAATCAGCCAACCCAGCACCAAAGCCCGCGTGGTCAAACTGATCGGCTCGTTGATTAAACCTGTGATATTGCGCGCAATGATTTCTGCCGCTTCAGGGATAAACCAGCCAACCATATTCGCCAGCAAACACACTGCCGCGATCACTTGCGTGACTAAAGCTAGCCAACGCGCCATCCGTGGATTAAATGCAGACATGAATCACCTTAAGTTAAATTTGCATTTTAAAATATTATCGTAATACAATAATTTTTACAAATTAAACAGCATTAAAATTCAGAGGATGCAAGTAGTACTACCATGAAGAAAATGCCTTTGCTTATAAGCGCTTTACTGCTCAGCGCCTGCACCGCGATTCCAGTCAAAACCCTGTATAAACTCGCCACCACCGACCCGCTGAGCGTCGACCCGAAAGCCATTCGTACTGCTGCGCGTATGCCAGATTGGATCAAGCCGCGTGTGAATGGCGCAAAATTAGAAATCACTGCCCAAACAGAAGGTGCAGAACCGAGCAAAGAAATCTTTATCCTGCAAGCCGTACCACTCGTTTTAGAACAAAAGAGCTTAGAACTCGAAGCCAAGCCCGGCTTCACTATCTATGTGTATCGCGTCAATCCAGCTGACATCCCTCGTCTGGAAACGTTTCGGGACAGCATCAAAGCTAAGAAAGCCGCAGGCATTAAAATCAAAGGTTCGATGGGAGCGAGTGTCGATGCCTGCTACAAAGGTGAATTACGTGAAGGCGAAATTTTGGTGAGTAATTACCTGCGCTTAGAGGCTGAATCGGGTTATTTACCGGTGGTGGTGGATTATAATTTGCGTAAGGCAGTGGATGGGAAGAATTTGGCGGAGTTGCTGCCGCCTTGTTAGCACTTAATTAAGTTTGGATAGCCGCTAACTGGAACTGCGCAGCTATCCCCAAAGGCTATAACTTGAACCGTTGGTAGCAGTACCCGATACCTAATAAGGCTAATAAACTGCTTAGCCATAATACACCATCATGCGCACCATAGAACAGGTAGCATTTACCTGTTTGTGCATCCAACATATTAGTCGTTGCAGTTATGTCATAACCGCTAAACAAACGTATCTGTTGCCAATAGCCGCTGAGTAGAAATAAACCGACTGTCAATACACTAGCTATTGATAGCAAACGAATTGAACGCGACCTCAGTACCCCTACTGCAGCAATAATCAATAAAATATCGGTAATACTCAGCAGAACTAGGAAGGCTGATTTAAATACCCCGAATACACCACGCGAGCACTCAGTGGAACTACCACCTAACAAATACAAACCATCAATATCAAACTCAAGGTTTAAACTACCCAGTAATAGGATGGCACTGATTAGATAAAGAAATTGACTGAGAAGTACCCTTACATGCTGCTTCACTGAGTGTTGCCTGTATCTAAACCATGGTAAATATACTCGAGTATTGGTTGGCGGTTTATATCCTCCATACTCCTATGTATTTTGTTTTTGTACTCAGGGTTTTCTATCTTCTCAGCTTTTGTTTGATGGTTAATAACTTTAGTTGAGCTGGCATCTTCAGCTTGGTGAGACTCTCCTTGTGGGCATGTAAGCAGACCACACTCGTCTTGCTGATAAAAATTATGATGTACTTTCACATTAGCAGGCGTTGTTGTATCTACCGTACTATTGGTTCCAAAAATACGATTTTTACGATCTGTAGCATCTACAGTTACTAAAAGATCTACATTCGTTTTATCTTTCTGCAAAGCAGTAACGAGATCGGCTGCACAACGCCCCCCATTGCTATATCCGTATACGACAAGTTTCTCATCGGGCTGATGTTGTTGAGCTATAAAATTACGTGCAGTATTTACAGTGGTATCACACTCTTTACCGGGTGCTATGAATAAACCATCCATTTTTATGCCTTTATCTTGCAGCTTCTTCTGAGTCATCATGAAAATCTCTTCACTGCTGCTATTACCCGCAACATCTTTTGTTACATCAGAGCCATCCCCCTTAAAGCCTCCCGTTATTGCAATAAATACTGGATTCTTAGTAGAAGGGATGCTTTGCTGATCCTTAGCATCTTTGCTATTAGGAACATTTCCGACTTGTGCTATCTGTGCTTTTGATATATCAGCAACAGAACTTGAAACTGCGCTAGGTAAACTTGTATGATAAACACTACTAGACTCACTTCCATTAGCGATCTTTCTTGCTAACTCATTATTTTTAGCAAAAGATAGAGGTATATTTTTAGTAGAAATGCTATTAACTGAATTCATTACTATTATCTTTCCTTGATAACTTCATTTCAAAATAGCAATACGTTTAAATAAGCCTGATCAAAGCAAGACCATAGGTCTTAAATAATCTACGAACGGTAGTTTAAAATTATTGCTACCCAGCATCTTGAGTCACAAATGGCTTTTGAATGCTTACTAACTATACGCAGACCTACTCTTGTGATTTAAATAAAACTAAGCATAGTAAGTTTGCGTTAACTCGACTATCGTGCTGAAGATATTTTGTGCCATTTAAAAGCTCTATCATGAACCAACCTCAACGCAGAAACTACGCTTATCACTCCCGCTATTGCGAAGAAAATATCTGGTGGTTGTGTCAACAACCTGAATTTGCTGTTAGTGATGTGATTGTGATCGCAGCGGCACAAGCCGAATGCTTTCCGATTCTTTGCCAACGTGCTGCTGATGTGCCGAATCAACCTTTACTCTGGGATTATCATGTGGTGCTGCTTTGGCCTAATTCCGAACAAACTTACTTAATAGATTTCGATACCACTCTGCCGTTTTGCACGCCTGTGGCTGATTATTTCCAGCAATCCTTTTTGGATGAAGAGGTTTTATATCCTGAATTTGTCCCACTATTTCGAGTGCTGCCTGCTCAAGAATATCTGTGCAATTTACGCAGTGATCGCAGCCACATGAAAACTAAAACAGGTTGGCAAGCACCGCCACCAAGCTGGCCTGCGATTAGTGCTGATGAAAACAATCTGCATCAATTTACGGATATGAGTGATCGTGAATATGGTAAGATTTTCACAGCTACTGAGCTTTTAAAAACTTACCACCGTGTGGTGAAATAACATGGCTTTAGCAATCGACCATATTTTTATAGCGACTCAAGTTAATGCACCTGAAGCGGAGTTACTAACCGCTTTCGGTTTAAGTGAAGGCACACCAAATCAACACTTAGGGCAAGGCACTGCCAATCGGCGCTTTTTCTTTGAGAATACGTTTCTGGAATTACTGTGGATCACTGATACACAAGAAGCACAATCCGAACTCATCAAACCCACGTATTTATACGAGCGCTTGAATCAGCAAAACCCAAGTATTTCACCGTTTGGCATTTGCTTTCGCCCTACGACTCAAACTGATTCAGCTATTCCATTTCCTTGTTGGAATTACCAGCCCAGCTATTTGCCACCGCATTTATCTATTCCAATGGCGATGAATAATCCACTCACCGAGCCACTTTGGTTTGTATTGCCATTTGGTGCTGCACCTTCTAGTTTCAATGCGAAAAAGCGCCAACCGTTAGAACATACGAAGGGGTTTAAACAACTTACTTCTGTTCGTATTAGCCAACCTAGTACAGCAAACTCGCTAGCTGCTCAGCAAGCTAATCAAGTAGCTGGTTTCAAGATCGAACAGGGTGAAACACATTTATTGGAATTAGGATTTGATGGTGAACAAGCAGGCTTGAGCCATGATTTTAGACCAAACCTGCCTTTAATCTTCAAATGGTAACCAGCTATTTAGCCGCCAGCTCTTGCTTCATCACTAATAATGCGCATACTCTTACTCCTTAAACCAATGATGGCGTGCTTTCACCTCTGCTCCCATGCGCTCAAAAATCTTACATAGCCCATAGACGGTGCGATCAAAGAAAATGAAATCATTAGCGATTTTATCGAGGCTGGTGTTGTGCGCGAGCTTGTGAATAATGTCACGGGCTTGGCTGGTATAAGTGCTATGTTTGCCAAAATCGAAGCTGGATGCTTGCAAAGGTAAGGCTGCCCATTGAGCAAAAGGACGTAATACCTCTGGATACCAAGTGTTACTACTAGGGTGGTGATCCATCCCTAATCTGCGATACAGCGACAAAGTAAGTTCCTGATCATCCATCACAAAAGCTTGTAGCAGCTCCGGTAAGATCGCTACAAACTCCGGCGCAAACTGTTTAGTGCAACCAAAATCAATCAAACTCACCGAGCCATCCGCGTGAAACAGATAATTCCCCGGATTCGGATCAGCATGCAGGCGCTGCAATTGGCGAACAGAAATCGCCATCATGTCATAAAGGTTTTGTGCGGCGCGATTGCGTACTGCTTGTGAAGGATTAGTCGAAAGCCAAGCCTCCAAATGCTGCCCCGCCATCAACTCAGTAGTGAGCATTCGCGCACCGGAAAACTCAGGATAAACCTTGGGAATATGCACACCCTCCAGCTGTAAATACTCAGCAAACCATTGCGTGCTCGCCGCCTCATATTCGTAATCGACCTCCTCCAACAAACGTGCATGAATCTCTTCCAAGGACTGCAAGACCATCTGCGGATTCGGCAAATTGGGAGCTAATTTGCGCATCAATTTCATATCGTTATCCATTGCGACATGAATCCCCGGATATTGGATTTTCACCGCGACCGCTGTGCCATCGGGCAAAGTCGCATGATGCACCTGCCCTAAGCTTGCTGCCGCAAAAGCCAGATCATTGAAGCTCGCGAATAAATATTCCGGCGGCTGAACTAGTTGTTCTTGGATCACTTTGCGTACCAACACACGATTCAAAGGTGGCACTTGGTGAAAAGATTTTTCCAGCTCTTTGCGATAGCGCTCCGGCAAGATTTCTACTTCCATACTCAGCATTTGCGCGGCTTTCAAGGCTGTGCCACGCAATTGGGTTAAAGCATTAAAAATCAATTGTGCGTTTTTATCATCGAGCGTTTGTTTGTCTTCTTGCTGGCGCTCCACCGACATAAACGGGCGCTTCACTTTATGCTGCACTTCACGCAAGCCGACTTTTAAAGCCGTCGAACCGACAATCCCCGCACGCGCCCATTTGCCTTCGGGTAATGCATTATCCATCATTTACCCTCCATAAAACGCCGCTTCGCGCTCACCAATTCCGGGGCTTGAGTCATGCTTTTTAAGACATCAGCATGCGCCATAATATGGGTGCGGAACAGAAAGGAAACTAAATCAAGCAGTTTGCCGACCATGCCCGTTTGCAGAATCGCCGTGATCAATTCCATACTACGATCAATTACTTGCGTGGTATTGGCAAAACCTTCCGAATTATCTTTCAGCCAATAAGTCATGATGCCAGTCATATAATCCCAAAACAGGCGCGGCAATAACTCGCGATACGGCTGCTCAGGAATTTCGCCCGCCTCCATCGCTGCATCCAACATATCCACCACCATCGCTGTAAATAAACGCTTGGTTTCCTCAATATGGGTAAAACCGACCACAGGTGCGCCAAAACTCAGCTCAAACACCTGCTGCAAAAATTCCCGTGCAGGCAGCCACAAACGCAAATTGGTTTCCACCAACTGCTGCAACTGTTCTTGCAAAGTGTATTCGTGGAAATTGCTGATCTCCTTCAGCTCTTGCATGACTTGCTGCTGCACATACTCACAATAGCCATACAGCAGTTTTTCCTTGGTAGGAAAGTAGTTGTAAATCGTCGCATCACCGACTTTGGCTTCTTTAGCAATCTCGCGCATAGTTGCATTCTTAAACCCACGAATCGTAATCACATCCACCGCCGCCGCGAGAATGCGTACTTTCGTTAGCTGCTTATCTTGCTCGTTGATTTTCATCATGCACATCCTAAAATGAAATTACCTTATAATAATTTCACTAATAAACTAAATTTACAATAGCAATTTCAATTTAAGGGATTAAAACCTGATGAAAGGATAGCCATGCGAAACCCTAAGAAGCATCTCCCCCTTTCTGCCCACAGTGATAACAACGTCTAGCCCCACGAACTGCGCGGCATCAATCATGCGAATATCGTCACTAGCAACGCTCGCTGACCACGGCAAATGCGATGTAAGCGGGTATTTATAAACTTTTATAAACTGACATAGCTTGTTTTCCTAAACCATTAATAGGCACTGACAAGTTCAAACTGATAAAGGGATTTTGCTAGCTTTTAAATTGGTGAAAAGCTCAACTTGCTGCTTAAATCATTAGAATGTTATTCTTACTTGGTATTACTTCTGAGACAGAACTATGGAAACCACCTCCGTTACTAGCAAAGGACAAGTCACGATTCCGCTAAAAATTCGGCAGCGCTTGGGCATTCGTAAAGGCAGCCGTGTGTCATTCGTTTTGTCTGGCAATCACATTGAATTGCGGGTTAGCAAAACACCCGAGACCGTTGTAAGTACTGGCTTTGGTATGTTGAAAAGCAAACGCAAGGCTGTGCCTTCTGACTTTGATGTCGCCAGCTTATTGAGTAAGCCATGATTGGGCTGGATACCAATATTCTGGCACGCTATTACGTGGATGATGAAAACGATGCTGAAGCACAAAAACAGCAAATTGCAGCTAAAAAACTGTTTGAGTCAGGTCAGGATTTAAAAGTCAGTAAAACCGTAATGCTAGAATTTGAGTGGGTTTTACGTGGTTATTATCGCTTCGATGTGAGTGAAGTTGTTTCGGCCTTTCAAAATCTGCTGAGTCAATCCCATGTCCATATTGAAGCCCGTGAAGAAGTTGAACAGGCTCTTTCAGGCTTAGAAGATGGCTTGGATTTTGCAGATGCACTGCATCATGCCAACTACCAAGACTGCGAGGCAATGGCTTCGTTTGATGATCGTAAATTTGCTCGGCGAGTGAAAAAACTAGGACTTGCTCCACGAGTGATTATTCCCAAATAACTATTTACCCCGCACTTGCTCTCGATAAAACAAATTCCACGTATCAAACGGATAGATCTTGCCATTCGGCTCGACAAAATGCGTGCACGAACGCTTCACTGAGGCAATATCAAAATCGTATTTATCCATAAACGACATAATCACAATGCGGAATACATTGTCATAAGTCAGGCCGCCATTGCTTTGAATCCGTGGCAGGCAGCAAAGCAAAGTTTCTAAGTTTTCCGTGGTTTGTTCGCTGCAAGCATCCAAGGAAAATAGCTTTAAGAAGGCAGCTTTTAAGCCTGCACTTTTCTCAAAAGTGATAGTGTTATCAACCCCTTTCAGTAACTCGTCGCGCGGCAATAAGCCGGTCACGGGAATGATTTTGTCATCCATGCGCAGGCCATAACCAATCGAAATATTTTCAGGATGGCAGGGCAACGGAATCATATCCGCATCACCGAAGGGATTATCTGCTTCAATAATGCGCGTGCGAATTTCGCTTAAGGTAATCCGATTGGCAGGCTTGCCATCTTCATTGCGCCCCGCATCTTGCACCGGCTGAAAAGTAATACCGCGCACGCATTTCCACTGTTGGGCAAACTGAATAAGCTCGCCGATTTCCGCATCATTCACGCCTTTGCGAATCACACAGACCAGTGTGGTGGAAATATTGTACTTCTCCAATTTCTCCAAGGCTTGTTGGCGAATATTGCGCATATCCTGCCCACGAATATTTTGCAGCGCTGCCGCTTTGAGCGAATCGAATTGCAGATACACTTCAAAGCCGGGCTTGAGACTGGCTAATTCCTCGACTACATGCGGGTCGCGCGCAATGCGAATGCCATTGGTATTCAGCATCAAATGGCGAATCGGGCTGGCTTTTAAGCGACGCAAAATTGGCATGAGTTGTGGGTGCAAGGTCGGCTCACCACCGGAAACTTGTACCAAATCAGGCTGCTGTTCGCTATCCAACAAAGTTTGCAGCATGATTTCGATGTCTTCCATGCTACGCGGATTGCCTTTGCCCGGTGCGGAATTGGCGAAGCACACTGGACAATGCATATTGCATTCGTCAATGATTTCAAACAGCGCCAAGCAAGAATGCTGCTCGTGATCAGGGCATAAACCGCAATCGTGCGGGCAGCCGCGCTTAATCTCCGTTTGGAAGGTTTCCGGCATATCGCCCGGCTTGAGATAATCCTTGCAGCGCTTGAAATACTCAATATCGGTCGAAACTAAAGTCTTCTGCACGCCATGTTCCACACAACGTTTTTGGTAATACACATTGCCATGCTGGAAGATAATTTTGGCAGGAACCACCGCGAGGCATTCTTCGCAAAGTGATTGCGTCTGACCATAGAAAATGTAAGGGCGTGCTTTAGTAGTCAAAAAAATTAGCCTCTAGGCAGTGAACAGCAGAATGACACAGCCACTAAAGGCTAAGAAATACAACAAACCTGTGCCACCTAGTAGCAGCAAAAATGCCTTAGAAATAGGCTTAGACAGATCCAAAAACCATTTGAGCGCAAGACCATGAATCGCTAATTGTGCCAATAAGAGCAACAACATGATGTCAAAACCACTGCCGATCACCATCATTAGCAACCAGATCGCAGGGATTAATAAGAGCACCCACAAAATCCAAAAAGCAATATGATCACTGGTGGAGCGTACATAAGTGCTTGATTTATTGGCTGAGTCGACCATGATTTTTCCTCATTTTTAAGAGCATAACCGCAGCGTAGCCGAGCATAAACAAGCATAACAACTGGAATAGATTAAAAGGATAAAAAACAGTCGAATACGGCTTGAGGAACTCCCAAACAAAGCGCTGACCTGCATAAACCAAGACAAATACATAAAAACCTTGAGTTTGCCAAAAGACAGCATGCTTGGGGTAACTGATTAAAAGTACGATTAAAAACGCTAGCATGGCGAAGGATTCATACAGCTGCACTGGATGGCGCCTAATGCCATCACCAAAATCAACGCCCCAGGGCAAATTGGTTTCCATGCCATACGTGTAATCTGACAAGCCTGCTAGAAAACAACCGATGCGTCCCACCGCAATCAATACCACTAAACCGGGCACAAAATACAAGCCTGTGGATTGACGAATGCCGACAAAATATTTAAAAATTTCAGCGACTACAATAGCACCAAATACACCGCCCAACATGCTTTTAGCAACACCTGTTTGCCCGGACCAATGCAGGTTCAAAGTACCAAATAAAAGACTGCCAGCGATTAAACCAACGAGGAGTGCGAGCAAATAATAATGATGTTGAGACTCTTGTGTGACACCCGCCGGACGCTGTAAACCGTATTTGCGCCGAAACCAAAAGCTCATTAACACGCCACTGAAAAGAGCGAGTACATCAAAAATATAATGAATCAGCACTAAGATTTACCCAATAGCTTCTGGTAGCAGGCAACCACCAAAACCAATGAGTGGTAACCCAAGTGCTGCAAAAACAATCCACAGCATCAAGGCAGAGGCTTGCCGATCCGCTTTGAAAAAATGCCATGCCATTTTCACCAGTAAGAAGCTAGCTGTGAGGATGATCAGCATATCCCACGCGACAATTCCCCATCCTTTAGGGAAATAAGCATCACCGTTATAGCTACTAATAGCAAATAAGATGAATAGAAAAACTGCAAATGCCCCGACTAACCAAAACAGCCAGAACAAAATGCTTAAACCGATAGAGTACTTATTTTCAGACATAGGTGATCACTCTAAATTTTTATTAAGAGCTTATTCTAGCACTCAACGATGGATAAGTTGTGCAGGATGAATAGAGATAGAAATATGCTCAACTCACTTATACCGAGAATTTTTTTTAACACCTACACCACAGGAAAGATGATGTTGTGCAACGCCGGGTTTAAATTTACCCCTGCGCGGCTCTAAATTTTAGGGCTTCGCGACGCTCCACAAAATCCCCTCCCCATCTCCAAATCCTCTGCACTGCAATTACAAAACCCTCGTGCAAACTCTGTTGCATCACCACACAGAGCACCTACCATGCAGGTCAAACTGATACTCCCCTCACTCCAAGAAGCTGGTTCGCCGTCATGGCATCCGATTAAATATTCGCTATTTCCGCCTTTGGGTTTGGCGACCTTGGCAGCGTATTTAGACCCTAGTGATCAGATTGAATTGGTCGATCAGCATGTGGAGCGCTTGAATACTGATGATCAACCTGATTTGGTGATTATTCAGGTCTACATAACCAGCGCCAAACGTGCTTATCAACTCGCCGATCACTATCGTGCTAAGGGCTGTTATGTGTGTTTGGGTGGTTTGCATGTGACGTCTTTGCCGGATGAAGCCGCGCAGCATGCTGACTCAATTTTCCTTGGGCCGGGCGAAGATACCTTTCCGCAATTTCTGGTCGATTTTCATAAGCGCGAACCGAAAAAACGCTATCAATCGACGTTACGCACGCTCGCCACTTTGCCACCGATTCGGCGCGATTTAATCAAGCGTGACAAATACTTAGTACCGAATTCGATTGTGGTCAGCCGTGGTTGCCCTTATCACTGTACCTTTTGTTATAAGGATGCATTTTTTGAGCACGGACGCTCGTTTTATACCCAAAAAGTTGATGCGGCTTTGGCGGAAATTGAGCGTTTGCCCGGCAAGCATTTGTACTTTTTAGATGATCATTTACTCGGCGACCCGCGTTTCGCCAGCCAATTATTTAGTGGCATGCGCGGCATGAATCGGGTGTTTCAAGGCGCGTCCACCGTGAATGCCATCCTCAAAGGCAATTTGATCGAACAAGCTGCCGCGGCGGGCATGCGTAGTGTATTTATTGGCTTTGAATCCTTGGGCAAGGAGAGTTTGAGCTTTTCCAATAAAGCGCAAAATGTTGGCCGCGATTATGCGGCGGCGATTCAGCGCCTCGATAGCCTCGGCATTAAAATCAATGGTAGCTTTGTGTTTGGTTTGGATGGCGACACGCCCGATGTATTTGCCCGCACCGTCGATTGGGCAGTGGCACAAGGCTTAACCACCGCTACTTTCCACATTGCCACGCCTTATCCGGGCACAGAATATTATCGTCAATTGGAGGCTCAAGGACGCATTTTCACCCACGACTGGGACTTATTCGACACCCGCCAAGTGGTGTTTGAACCCAAAGGTATGAGCCGTGAACAACTCAAAGCAGGCTACGATTGGGCATATCAAGAGTTCTATAGCTGGGCGAATATCGCCAAAGCTAGCCAAAATCACAGCGCGTTCAATCAACGTTTGCGCCACTTTGCCTATAGCGCGGGCTGGAAAAAAGCCGAACCGTTGTGGAATCTGGCAATCCAAGCCAATTTACTCAGCCCGATGCGCCGCGTATTAGAAACTGTATTAGACGGACGCACCCCAGCCACCAAACAAGGAGCACATAATGCTTTGGAAAAAGTGCTTTGATGGTTTAGCGGTCACAGTCGGCTTAATCCTAATCGGCTGGGTATTAGTGCTGATTGCTTTGGGCATTTGGCTGGTCGATGGTCGCCCAATCTTGTTTCGCCAGCAACGCATAGGCTTAAACAAACAGCCATTTTCCATCTACAAATTCCGCACTATGCAGAATGAAGTGGTGACCAAAAGCGGTAAGTTTTTGCGCCAAACTGGACTGGATGAACTTGCGCAAATCCTCAATATTGTGCAAGGCGATATGAGCGTCGTCGGCCCACGCCCACTCACTCAAGCCGATATTATCCGCCTCGGTTGGGATGATGCCTATCATGCCCAACGCTGGACGATTAAACCGGGTATCACGGGCTTAGCGCAACTGTATGGCGGACGTAGCGCAAAACTATCGTGGCAGATGGATAGAGTATATCAGGCGCAAATGTCGTGGTGGCTGGATACGCGGATTGTGTTGTGGTCGTTGATGGTGAATGTGTTGGGTAAAAAGCGGGTTCGGCAATTTCTAATCAAGTAAAACTCAAACCCCATTATTTACTAGAAATAGTTGATCATGTTTTAAAAGAGTTGAATAACTTACGATTGACACCCGCCCCAATGACCTTATCTTGAAGCTCAACGGCTTAAATATATTAACCAAATAACATAGTTCATTTTTAAGAGACTAAGTAGCTACGAAAAATCAATAAAATCTTGGAAGAACTTTGTTATTTCTTGGCACTTAGAGTTAGCCCTAATTTTCTCCAACGTTAGATAATCTGTATCACTAATATGGGCAGTATTAGGAGAACCCGATTTTTGTAGTTGCCCTACTATACCAATTAATGACTTACTTCTATCATGCTTGTATTTTTCCTTGTTTTTATTACTACGGATTTCTTCTATTTGGTCTTTCACAAGTTCTATTTTTAATGGATATAGTCTAGACTCATCATAGTGTTGATCTAAATAATGGTTAGCACCTTCAAAAATTAACTCATTACCTTGATTCATCAGTGGTAGTAAAATATCTTCTAGTTTTCCAGTATCAGCATCTTGTTTGGCGAATATATAAGCTCCATATTTTACGTTTTCATGTTTAAAAAAAGAAGCATTTTCAAAAACCTCACCTTTTACATCTAAAGCAACATCGATTTCTAATGTAATGTTTTTTAACCTTGCACTAATACCTTTTGTGTCAGCATCAAAAAAATAGATTATACCTATTACATTATCCCTTCTACCTGCCTTAATTTGACCGGGCTGCCATATAGAATTTTTTATCCCTTGTGCGAATTTTCTTCGCTCCTCTTCTTTGCCATCACCTCCCATAGAGTACAGAAACAGATATACATTATTTTTTACCAGTAGGCTAGTTGGCCTAGAGCCTCTACCAATCTGCCCTATATTGAGTTCTTCAATATCGGCTTGTTTTAGAGCTGTTGGAATAATACTATTCATTGGACTAGGATAGTCTTTAATTTTGATACTATCGCCACTCTCAAAGCCTATTGTTTTGAGAATCTTTCTTAAAAAGGCAACATCATGAGGTCCCTCACATAACACAACAATAACTTGAATAATAACTTGATCTTTCATGACGCATTAATTACCTAATATCAATATCCATCGTTTCAACAAGAGCCTTTAGTTGATTTCCACTGAGAGAGTTACAAGCTATCTTGCCATTTTCATCTGCTTCTAACGCGAAGGCCATAAGTTCATCATCGTTGTAGTCATTTTTTACAAAAGCATCAATACACTCCTTGCTATGCGTGGTGAGGAATACCTGAACATTGAATTTATCAGCCAGTCTTTGAACAAACTCTGTAAATTTAATTAATAAATTTTTGTGAATGGCGCTATCGATTTCATCAATGCAAATAATACCATTAGTACTGTAAACCATGAGTAAAGCTATTTCAAAAACACGTTGTAGACCTTCTCCATACTTAGTAATATCTATGGCTCTAGTTAAAGTTGAAGAAGTTACCATAAAGCGTGATTGCTTATTTGCCTCTTCAACCAAGTCTATTTTCTCGATGCTCTGATCTAGGTAAGATTGAATAAAAAGGAGGATCTCATCGAAATATTTCTCGGAAACAGCAAAGGAGTGAGACTTTTTTAACAATTCATTATTATAACGATAGGGACTGGTAAAGTTTGCAGGACATAGCATCATGCTAGTAGAGAACCTACGATCAGCGTCCTTTGTCTCAAATAAATGAAGTTCACTATTGAAAGAATGCCTATCAACTTTTGAGTCTGTAGTAATAGTAGTAATATAGCCAGTTTTGTCAAAATCCGAGCTTTCTGATGGTTGGTTTTGTATATGAACATCAAAAGATGTCATATTAAATACACCTTTTAATTCAATAGGTTTATCCTGACTGAGGCTGTCATCAAGCCATTGTGGATTAATATGGTTTAGCCTGCTTCTAAATTTTTCCAACTCTAAAAAGGCATTGACATTATTTAGTTGACTAGCTAGATAGAAAGACTCCAATATGGAGGTTTTCCCCATATTATTGCCGCCCACAAAAATATTTACTTTCGATAAGCTCTTTATTTCTAGCTTGTTTAGTTTTCTATATTGTTGAGTAGTAAGGCAAGAAAAATGATTTTTGATAGTAGGAAAGTAAAGATTGGCAGATTTGTAACCAGTAGATACATCTAGTGCATTTCTTGGTACTAGAGTATCTAATTTTGACTTTAAAGCATCTATGTAGTCATAATCTTCTTTACGAAGAAACTCACTAAAATTAAATGCAACTTGTGTTTCGCTTTTAATATTCTCTAAAGCATTTTTTAATCTTTTCTCTCCAATAGCTTCACTGTTTGTGTAACCCTCAGTAATACTACGACTATCCTCCATCTTTTTAACGGCAACTGGATTATTTATAAACTCAGCGATTTCTTTAATTTGTCTGTATTGAGTAATAATAGGTTCTCTAACTATAGCTGTTTCAAGGCCATCCTCATCTTGATCAACTTCCTCGGTACTTGAAATCCATTCAAATAATCGCTCAAGGTTTGCTTTATTGTTAGCTATATACTCACTATCATCCCAACCAATCCAGTTCTTCATGTTTGGACTACCGACGATAGTCTCAAAAATAGTATATTTATTAGCTAGAAATTGATCTCCATAGTCACTACTTCTATATTGTTTAATTAGACCCAGTGCCCTTAGACTTTTACGAAGCTTCCACGTTGAAATACCTAAAGCATCACAAATCTCATTTTCTGATTTACCATATTTTTCGATTAAATCGCTGATTAACTGAGCCTCATTTACGGCACTCCATCTTTTTTTACCACTGATATGATGCAAACCCATACCAATTAAATGTTGTACAGGGTCTTCATCTATAATCTCAATTAGTCTAATACTCTTAAAGTCTGAATCTTTTAAAAGTCCAACATCATTACCCTTTTTAAACTCATCCCATAAATATTTTAAAGTAGCAACTCTTCTATTACCTTCTAAAACCAAATATTTTTCACCTTCTATGGCTTTAACTTGAATCTGATCAATATCCAAAAAACCATTCGTGGTAAAGCTGCTTATTAAGTCTTTAATTGATTCTTGGTTTTTCCCCATTATAAGGTTTAAGGTGCGCTGCTGGATACGAGAGTCCCCTGCTTGGCTTTCTGGGACTGGCTTATAGTCTTTACTATCTATAAAGCGGTAATTATTGGGGTCTAGTAGCAATCTATCTAGATGTTTGGAAATTTGCTTTGTTTCCATTTTAAATATAGTCCTAAATTATTATATAATCTTACAACAAGATAAGAGAAACATTAGACCTCTTACGAAAGTCAAGGAGTCGCTACTCCACCCGATTAGTGTAGTGTACTCCTTGACTTTACAAGTCACGAATAACTAAATTAGAATCAGACTGATACATCCCATGCAACTAAGATCAAGCTTAGAGAAAATATCCCCTGAAACCACATCTAAAACATACACATCCTCGTATAAGTAGCTAGCGCTGTGATACCCACACGCACTACTCATAGGAGAATATAATGACAAGGTCTTTTTCTCAATCACGACGTCTGATTTTACTAAGCGCTATTAGCATCCTATGTTTAAGCTCCTTCAGCGCCATCCAAGCCAAAGAACTAGGCATCCCTGCCCCCGAATTTACCCACACCAACCCACAAGAATGGCTAAACAGCAAGCCGCTTAAACTCACCGACTTACGTGGCAAAGTAGTGTTGATGGATGTATGGACCTTCGGCTGCTGGAATTGCTATCGCTCATTTCCGTGGCTCAATGCTTTAGAACAGCGCTATGCGGGTAAGGGTTTGCAAGTGATTGGCATACACTCGCCCGAATTTGCTCATGAACGCGACACTGAAGCGTTAAAAGCTAAACTAAACGAATTTAAACTCACCACTCCGCAAATGATCGACAATGATTTTAGCTATTGGAAAGCCTTGGGCAATCAATACTGGCCTGCATTTTATTTGATTGATAAATATGGTTTGATTCAAGGCTATTATGTGGGTGAAACGCATGATGGCGATGCACGCGCTAAACAGATTGAAGCTAAGATTTTGGAATTGCTAGCGGAGTGAGTTATTGAAAGGATTATTGTCTAAGGCTAATCTTAAGTCTTCCAGTAATTTTTTTGAGATGTGATAACCATTGGCTGCCATTGCATCAATCACTTGGGCAGCATCAACAATTACCTCTTTTTGTTGTGCCAGCCACAAAACACGTACTGTTCCGACAAAATCAAGCTTACGCTGCATAGCTTCGCGCCGCGCTAAACGATCATCCATGATCAACAAAGCCTGCTCATAACTAGCCGCTAATTGCATAGCCTCTTGCTCGCCTGCCCCCAAACATAAAGGAAAGCCTTCAGGTTTTGGAACTACCTCAATCTTCAGCCAAGCTTGCTCCACAGCCTGCTCAATTAAAGCAGCTGCATGATCTGTTTTAGCCAAACACTCTTGATAAACAGCAGCAGGGATCAATACCGTTTTAAACAGAATTTTTAAAAGAGCAAGCTGCTCAACGCCAGCCAATGCCAACAAAGGCCCCGTATCGCTAATAATTACAGCCATGCGGATAAATCTTTAGTCTCATGAGCGGTAGTTTCGTCGACTTTGACAATTTCAATGCCCAAATGCCCTAAATGCCGGATAAAATCGGACATGGCTAGGCCACTTAGTTTGCTAGCCTTGCCCAAAGACATTAAGCCATCCTTATAGAAATTGGCTGCTAAGGCTGGGCGCAAGCCTGTTTCAGTATTGCTGAGCGTTTCATCCAAATGAACTAATAAAGCATCCGGCTCATCACCTTTCAAAATTAAAACTGGTGCTACTCGTGCATGACGCAAAGCTAGCGAAGGATTCTTTTTTAGTTCACGAACATTGGTAGCGTACATCAACCAATTCTCCTATTATGTGCTTTCATAGTGTAGTCCACACTTAATTATGAGGCAAGTAAACGTATAGCGCTTGCCTGTTTAAAACCCACTTGACTATAGTAATAGGGTTTAAAGCTTAGGTGATCAGCATGTACTTCGACCCACCCCTTCACTACATCGAACCTCTCTTTCGCCCACCTAGCGAAGCAGATTCTTTAATTCTGCAAGTCACCAATGGCTGTAGCTGGAACAAGTGCAGCTTTTGCGAAATGTATACCCAGCCGCAGAAAAAGTTTAAACCGCGCCCCGAAGCGGAAGTCTTAGCCGAGATTCAGCGTTGCGGTGAAAGTATGCAGGGTGTGCGGCGCGTCTTTCTCGCCGATGGTGATGCGATGGTTTTATCGTTTCGACGCCTTGAAACTATTTTGCAGGCGATTCGCAGCCATTTGCCCAGTATAAGCCGTGTTTCGGCGTATTGCCTACCGCAAAATATTGCGAATAAAACGCCCGAGCAATTACAAACCTTGCGAGAACTAGGCTTATCGCTGGTGTATATCGGTGCGGAAAGTGGTGACAATACTGTGCTGCAAAAAGTACAAAAAAGCGAAACCTTTGCCAGTACCCGCGATGCGATTTTAAAGCTCAAAGCGGCAGGGATTAAAACCTCAGTGATGATCATTAATGGCTTAGGCGGCAAACATTATAGTCAACAGCACGCCATTGCTTCCGCTCAATTAATCAATACCACACAACCGGAATACTTAGCGACTTTAGCTCTATTTTTCCGTGATGGTGGCCGACGTTTTAGTGAGGCGTTCGGTGGCGATTTTGAACCTTGTTCAACGCTGGAGCTATTTCTCGAAATGCAAACTTTTATTCAGCATCTGGATTTGCAACAAACCATTTTCCGTAGTGATCACATATCGAATAATTTGGTACTAAAAGGTGTATTGAATAAGGATAAAACCAAGCTGCTCGCACAGATTCAGCACGCTGTTGATTATGCAGAAAGTAAAGGGCCGAATTGGCATTTGCCGGTTTATGGTGGTTAAACCGGCAAATGATTAAGGTTTAATTTTCGCTCGATTTCGCCCAAAGATTAATCCCACCATCATGGGCAATTTGATCAATCTGTGCTAATTGCTCAGCGCTGAAGGCTAGGTTACTGAGTGCTGCAACATTCTCTTCAATTTGTTGCACACTGCTGGCACCAATTAATACCGAAGTCATCCGTGGATCACGCAAAGCCCACGCTAAAGCCATCTGCGCTAACGATTGACCACGCTCAGTAGCAACTTGGTTTAAATCACGCACCATGGTTAAGTTCTGATCGCTTAAAAAATCACCTAAGAACGAGCCGCCTTTACTGGCGCGTGAGCCATCCGGCACACCTTTTAAATACTTGTCACTGAGCAAGCCTTGCGCTAACGGCGAGAAGGCAATGCAGCCCATTCCTTCTTGTTGCAAGGTATCCAAGAGTGCTTCTTCAATCCACCGATTGAGCAGCGAATAAGAGGGTTGATGAATCAGACAAGGCGTGCCCATTTGCCGCAAAATAGCCACAGCTTCCTGCGTTTTAGCCGGTGAATAGGAGGAAATCCCCACATACAAAGCTTTGCCTTGGCGGACGGCACTATCCAAAGCACCCATCGTTTCCTCTAACGGCGTATCAGGGTCAAAGCGATGCGAATAGAAAATATCCACATAATCCAAGCCCATGCGCTTCAGGCTTTGATCGAGACTCGCCATTAAATACTTGCGCGAACCCCATTGCCCATACGGCCCCGGCCACATGTCATAACCGGCTTTGGTGGAGATAATCAGCTCATCACGATAAGGGCGAAAATCCTGCTGCATCAGTTTGCCAAACGCCTCTTCCGCCGAACCGGGCGGTGGGCCATAGTTATTCGCTAAGTCGAAATGAGTAATCCCCAAATCAAACGAGCGTCGCAGCATTGCGCGACCTAATTCCAAGGGACTTGTCCCCCCGAAGTTATGCCATAAACCTATCGAAATAGCAGGCAACTGCAAACCGCTGCGCCCCGAACGTCGATACTGCATTGAGTCATAACGGCTGGTGTCGGCTTGATAAACCATTCAATTGCTCCTCGCTGTTAACTAACATGACTTTAAGCATACTAGAAATAGCACAGGATGCGATGCTTGAACTAAAAGCCTAGGGGAATTGTGAGCTACAAACTGAGGAAGAAGAGCAAGATTGCCCTTCTTCTGAGTGCAATAAAGCTTAGATAGGAAAGTCGCTAGCAGGCAAATCTAAATCTTTACAAACTTCGCGGACGACTTGCTTTTCCTTCTCATCGAAGGAGCCATCTGAATTACCAATCGCACAGCAAACGCGCACCATCAAACGTGCTGCATCCGGCTTAGTACGCAACTTGCCAATCACTTTCAACGCTTCTGCTTTACCAATATCAAAGTCGAAGTCAAAGCTGCTATTAATCTTATTGAAATAGTCAATAACATCTTTAGTATCAAATACTTTTAACTCATCAGACTGCTGGATGAACTTCATCATTTTTTGTTTTTCAGCTGCATTGATATTGCCGTCAGCTACTGAAACCAAAGCACAACCCGCTACACAGGCTTCCATAAATTCGCGATTGCGAAATTTGCCTACCTCGGCTGCTAATTGACCGCGAGTTTCTTGTACTTTTTGTTTAAAGCTATCAAATAATGACATGAGTAGTTTTCCTTACTGTTAGATATCCTAAATAAATAGCACAAGCTGGCTTAAACTACGAATAACCGCGACTGTCAGTGTGACAACACGAGGGTCTTACCAACCTTTTTCCAACCGCTCTATGCTTCACTTTGAATATGCATACCTGAGGAGAGTTACGCATGCATTCAATATCACCACGCCAATTAGCTTTAGCTGCCTTGATGTCTGCTTGTATCCTACCCGCTTATGCTAAAGGCAGCGGCTATCTGTTCGTTAGCAGTGAAAAAGATAACCATATTACCGTGCTGGATGGCAAGACTTATGAAGTTGTCAAGCGCATTGGCACCGAAGCTCGTCCGCGTCATTTGCAGTTCAATCCTGATAAAAGCCAGATTTATGCGGCGGCGGGTGATGGCAATGCAATTGATGTGATTGATGTGGCTAAGTTGGAATTGGTCGAGCGCATTGGCGAGATTGATGATCCTGAATTATTCGACCTAAGTCCTGATGGCAAGACGATGTATATTTCGCTGGAAGATGATGGCGCACTCGGCATTCTCAATTTGGAGGAGTATTTCGCCAAGCGTGAAGGCAAACCGGATTTAAAAGTTGCGGAAGCCGCTCCGGCTGGTGAAAGCGATGAAGCCGCCGATGATGCTGCGGATGAGGGAGAAGAAAAAGAGGGCGAGGCTAAGGAAGGCGAAGAAGAAAAGCTGGTCGGCATGACCACGGTTGAAGTCGGCGAAGAGCCAGAAGGCATTCTAGTGAGTCCCGATGGTAAAACCGCTTATGTCACTTCCGAAGTCGCGAATACGGTGCATGTGGTTGATACCGCCAGCAAAGAAATCAAAGCGAATATTGTGGTCGGCAATCGCCCACGCCGCTTTGCTCTGACACCCGATCAAAAGGAATTATGGGTATCAAATGAATTGAGCGGCTCAGTTTCAATCATTGATCCCGCCACCAATAAAGTGACAGAAACTATCAATTTCCTCCCACCCGGTTTCCGCACTGAAGATGTGACCCCCGTCGGCATTACGCTCAGCAAAGATGGCAAAACCGCAGTGGTAGCACTCGGACGCGCAAATCATGTTGCTTTCGTCGATGTAGCAAGTCGCAAAGTGAATGATTATGTGTTGGTCGGCAAACGCGCTTGGAATACCACTTTGAACAAAGACGATAGCTTGCTCTTTGTGATTAATGGCTTGAGCGATGATATGTCGGTGATTGATATGGCGACGCGCAAAGTCTTGAAATCCGTGCCGATCGCGCGCGTTCCACATACGGTATTAGTGGATGATTAGGCGCTTTGCCTTAAAGCTGCTGGTGATGATCGGCTTAGTTTGGGCAATGCCTAGCTATGCCGATGATTTCACCATTGGCTATCTGCAACTCGAAAAAGATGCGCGCTATAGCAAGAAGCAAAGCTTTGCGCGCTATTTGCTCGGTTCACTTGGCAGACCTTATGCGGGTGCTGAAGTCGCTTTGAAAGAAAGCAAATTTCATGGCTCGGGCATTGGCGCGACCTTCAAGCTGGAACAGGTGAAAGGCAAAGATAGCGCAGCGCTATTAGCTAGCGTAAAAGAGATGAATGCCAAAGGTGTGCAATTCTTTTTGGTTGATTTGCCAGCCGATGCGCTTAATGAACTCGCGACCGCCACCAAAGGGCAAAACCTCATCCTGTTCAATATTTCAGCGCGTGAAGATCGTTTACGCCAAGAACAGTGTCAGGCACATCTACTCCACACCATTCCCAATTATGCTATGCAGACCGACGCATTGGCGCAATATCTCGTTTTTCGCAAGTGGAAAGAGATTTTAGTGCTAAGCGGTCAGCGCCCTGCCGACTTGGAGTTTAATCAAGCTTTCGCTCGCTCAGCTAAGCGTTATGGTTTGGATATTGATGAAGAGCGTCCGTTTGCCTTGGGCAACGACCCACGTCAACGTGACCAGAATAATATTAGCTTGCTCACTGCCAATGCCGATTACGATGTGATTTTTATTGCGGATACGCAGGGCGAATTTGCGCGCGGCGTGCCTTATGCCAGCATTGATCCGCAATTGGTGGTGGGTGCAGAAGGCTTAGCGCCCGTTGCTTGGCATTGGGCTTGGGAGCGCCACGGTGCGCCACAGCTCGAAAATCGTTTTGAAGCGCAAGCCGACCGCCCTATGCGTGACGTGGATTGGGCCGCATGGATGGCGGTGAAAGCCATTGCCGAAGCCGTACAACGTACTCAAAGTCGCGATTTTGCGGTGCTCAGCAAACATCTGCATAGCGAAGAGTTAGTGCTGGACGGCTTTAAAGGCAATCGCCTGAACTTTCGCCCTTGGGATAATCAATTGCGCCAACCGCTGTTACTTTCGACCCATAATTGGGTGGTAGGACGAGCCCCACTTGATGGCTTCTTGCATCAAACCAATAACTTAGATGCGATAGGTTTTGATAAACCCGAAAGCAAATGCAAGTTTTGAACGCAAACGTTACACGCATTGCCTTGCGCTGTGGCTAAGTTTGGGTTGGCAAAAAGTTGGTAGCCCTGCTAGAGAAAGTGCGCTATCAATACCCGTCATGAACCCTAGGAGAGGTGGTATGGCAACACGGCATTGGCCCGCCCTAGTGGCTATCTGTCAACGCGAAACCATAAAATTCTGGCATCAGCGCGGACGCTTACTGTCGGCTTTAGTGCGCCCTGCACTCTGGCTGATCGTGTTTGCGGCGGGTTTCCAGAATATTTTTGGCGTATCCATTATTCCTCCCTATGAAACTTACATTACCTACCAAGTGTATATCGTGCCCGGACTCTTAGGCATGGTACTGCTGTTTAATGGCATGCAATCGTCCTTGTCCATGGTCTACGACCGCGAAATGGGTTTAATGCGTATGCTGCTGACCGCACCACAGCCGCGTTGGTTTTTATTATTTAGCAAACTGGTGGCTGGTACTTTGTTATCGGTATTGCAAGCTTATGCATTCTTAGCTTTGTGCGCCGTGTTTCGCGTCGATATTCCGTGGCTAGGTTGGGTTACGGCTTTCCCTGCTTTAGTGCTAGCGGGCTTAATGCTCGGCGCTTTAGGCTTATTGTTGTCGGTGTCGATTCGCCAGCTGGAGAATTTTGCGGGCACGATGAATTTCGTCATCTTCCCGATGTTTTTTATCTCTACCGCGCTCTATCCCTTGTGGAAGCTGAAAGAGTCGGGCGCGACTTGGGTTTATTATTTAGCGAGTTTCAATCCGTTTACTCATGCGGTTGAGATGATCCGGTTTGCCCTTTACGGTCAATTGAACCTCCTCTCCTCTTTGGTCGTATTGGGCTCTTTGATTTTGTTTTTTGTGCTGGCGGTTTGGGGTTACGACCCACAACGCGGTTTAATTCAACGAACTCGCCAAGCATGAACCCTATATCTCAAAGAGTTTGGGGATTAAGTTTGAGCAGAGCCTCAGCTGCAAGGATGCGGCTGTGGAGCGTATATGGATGTATTCACCGCGACTCTGAGCAAACTTAAGCGCCAAACTCTGCACACGTTTTCGGAGGAAACAACAATGAACTACTTACGCATACTCGCCCTTAGTTTAACCCTTAGCCTATTCCCTGCCCTCGCGCATGCTTTAGATAAAGTGCGTGTTGGTGTGCTGGAATTTGGCACGGTGAACTGGGAACTGGATGTGATGCAGCAGCATAAACTAGCGGAAGCGAATGGCTTTGAATTAGAGGTCGTACCAGTGGCTTCAGGTGATGCTGCCACCGTTGCCTTACTCGGTGGCGCAGTCGATGTCGTGGTCACCGATTGGCTTTGGGTAGCACAACAACGTGCAGCCGCTGCCGATTATGTATTATTCCCCTATTCCACAGCGGTGGGCAGCATGTTGGCTAGCCCGAAAGCGAATATCCAAACCTTAGCTGATTTAAAAGGCAAAAAGCTGGGGGTTGCAGGCGGAGCCAAAGACAAAAGTTGGTTGTTATTACGCGCTTATGCTCAACAGCATGACAAAATTGACCTCGCTAAAGAAGCCGAAGTGCAATATGGCGCACCGCCTTTATTGAATGAAGTAATGCAAAAAGGTGAACTGGATGCGGTCTTAAACTTCTGGAATTTCGCTGCACGCTTACAAGATCAAGGCTTGCAAACCGTGATCACCGTACCGCAAGTATTGGAAGGTTTAGGCATCCAAAAAGACCTACCGATGATTGGCTGGGTATTTAGTGAGAAGTGGGCAAGCGATCACCAAATCGCTGCCAAAGGTTTCCTAACTGCGTCTTATGCCGCCAAGAAAATCATGCAAGACAGCGACGAAGAATGGGTAAGGATTCGACCGAAAATGAAGGCAGATAAAGACAGCGTTTTCACTGCCTTACGTGATGCTTTCCGTGCTGGCATTCCAGCTTGTTTTGGCGAGAAACAGCAGGCCGCCGCCAGCCAAACCTTTAAATTACTTGCTGATTTGGGCGGCAAAGACTTGGTCGGTGAAGTGAAAGAACTACCGCAAGGCGTGTTTTATTCAGGCTTTAGCTTGCCCGCTTGCCCTTAATTGATGAAGGCTTGGTGGCAACCGCGTGTGTTGGTGCTGATCGGCTGTGTGCTGATCTGGCAAGTGCTTGCATGGTGGCTGCAAAGCCGTTATTTGCCGACACCTAAGGCGGTATTAGGCACGCTCTGGCAGCAGATCCTCTCTGGCGAGTTATTTATCCATTTAGGCGCAACGCTTGGGCGGGTGATTGCCAGTTTCACCCTAGCCATGCTGATTGGTGTGGGCATTGGCATCGTGATGGGCAGCCGCAAGCGCTGGAATGAATGGCTGGATAGTCTGGTGATTATTGGCCTGAATATTCCCGCTTTGGTGACGATTATTCTCTGCTATATCTGGCTAGGTTTGGGCGAAACCGCCGCGATTTTGGCGGTCGCTTTGAATAAAATTCCGATGGTGATTGTGACTCTGCGTGAAGGTGCGCGGGCGGTCGACAAAGACTTATTACAAGTTGCGCAAGTCTATCGCCTTTCACCTACACAGCGATTTTGGCAAGTCTATTGGCCGCAGCTTTATCCTTATCTCTTCGCCGCCGCCCGCAATGGCTTAGCCTTAATTTGGAAAATTGTCTTAGTCGTGGAATTATTAGGGCGTAGCAATGGTGTGGGCTTTCAGCTCGGCAACTATTTCCACTATTTTGATATTAAAGGCATTCTCGCTTATACGTTTGCCTTCGTGACCTTAATTCTGATTCTTGAAGCCGTGTTCTTGCGCCCGCTCGAAAAACGCTTAAATCGGTGGCGCGAATGAGTTTGGTCAGTGTCAATTTGCAAGACAAAACGTTTGCCAATGGCGTGCAAGCGGTGCGTGATGTGCAATTCGAAGTGCAGTCTGGCGAGTTCGTCGCGCTGGTTGGGCCTTCTGGCACGGGCAAGACCACCCTACTCAATATGATTGCCGGACTTGAAACCGATTTCGCAGGCTCAATCCAAGCACCGCGTAATGCTTTGAGTTATATGTTTCAAGAGCCACGTTTAATGCCCTGGCTTACCGTAGAAAACAATATTCGTTTAGTGCTGGATGCGCCACCTTTGCAGATGGATGCGGAGCGTTTTGCGCGCATGGCGAACTTACTTAATCAACTCGGTTTAACTGAGTTTCGCGCTGCTTTCCCCAAACAATTATCGGGCGGTTTAAAGCGCCGTGTAGCTTTGGTGCGTGCTTTTGTTACCCAGCCAAAATTGTTGCTTATGGACGAGCCATTTCAGTCCTTGGATGAGCCGACTGCGCAAGATTTACGCCAATTATTAATGCAATTATGGGCGGACACGCGCCCCACAGTATTATTCGTCACTCACAGTTTGAATGAGGCGCTGCAATTGGCGGATCGGATTTTATTTTTCTCAGCGCGCCCTGCACAGGTGATTTTGGACTATGCTGTGCCGTTGGCGCGTCCACGTTCGGCGGTCACCAGCGATTTGCAAACCCAACAAAATCAACTCCTGCAACAGTATCCGCAACTACTGTCTGGCTCTTTAGCAAGGGAATAATCATGTCGACGCTCAGCGTGCAATCCGTCAGCAAAGCCTATGGCCCTGTGCCAGCCCTGCAAGCAGTCAACTTTAGTTTGGATAGTGGTTTTTATGCGCTGCTTGGCCCGAATGGCGCAGGCAAAAGCACCTTGTTTCAATTACTCACCGGCTTATTCGCGCCCGACCAAGGCGAAATTTTATTGAATGAAATCAACATCAAGCAAAACCTACCCGCTGCCTTAGCACAAATGGGTGTAGTGTTTCAGCAGCCTGCGCTCGACTTAGATTTAAGTGTGCAAACCAATTTAGACTTCCACGGCAAACTGCATGGCATGGCGAAAGCTGCCATCAAAACCCGCAGCGAAATGGTCTTAGCGCAACTCGAATTAAGCGATGCCGCGGATAAATCCTGCCGCAGTTTAAGCGGCGGCAATCGACGCAAAGTCGAACTCGCCCGCGCCTTAATGACCGAGCCAAAACTGCTCTTAATGGATGAAGCCACCGTCGGCCTCGACCCTGCTTCGCGTGCCAATTTAATCCATTACGTGCATCAACTTTGCGACCAGCAAGACTTATGCGTACTGTGGGCGACGCACTTAATCGACGAAGCCGAAGCGGCGAAACAAGTCTTAGTCTTACACAAAGGCAAACTACTCGCACAAGATATACCTACGAATTTGATCACGCAAACCGTCACCACGAGCTTATTGGAGGCTTTTTTTAAGCTCTCCGGCGAAACACGTGGCATGGAGCCGAAAGTTGTACGCCTATGAGTACGCTGAGCGTCGATCATGGGCATACATTGTATTTCGCTGAATTCGGCAATCCACAAGGCATTCCTCTGCTCTTCGTACACGGTGGCCCCGGCTCAGGCTGCAATCCTGCACAAACTGCCCACTTATACCCTGAAGGCTTCCGTATTATCCAAGTCGACCAGCGCGGTTGCGGTCAATCCACACCTTTGGGCAGCATTGCAGCCAACACCACGGCTGATCTCGTTGCTGATATGGAGCACTTGCGCCAACACTTAAACATTAAGCGCTGGGTGATTTATGGTGGCTCGTGGGGCACAGTTTTAGCTTTAGAATATGCCAAACAGTTTCCCGATAAAGTCTTAGGCATTTTGCTACGCGGTGTCTTCTTAGCGCGGCGTGAAGATTGGAACTGGTTTGCGCTACCGAATGGGGTGAGTCAACAATTCCCGGCTGCTTACCAAGCCTTATTAGCCGCATTGCAAATTGACTACCACACCGATCCCGCGCCCGCTTTATTAAAACGCCTGCAAGCAGAGCCAGCAAACGCTTATCACGCCGCTTTAGCTTGGGATGCTTGGGAATCAACCGTGATGCAACTAGGTGCACCCGGCTTTAATTCTGACCCACAAACTTGGACTTCGCGCATTGCGCACAAGCGAATTTATGCGCATTACGCAGTGAATCGTTTTTTCTTGCCAGAGCAAGGCGTGTTGGAGGGTTTGGATCAGTTGGGGCAAATACCTATTTATGCAGTGCATGGGCGAACTGATTTAGTTTGCCAACTGGCTGGAGCTGAGTTGCTGAGGGATTACTTAGACAATTATCAGTTGTTAGTGATTGAAGCGGGGCATGGGCTGCATGAGGCGGAATTGCAACGGGGTTTGAAACAGCAAGCAGAGCGTATCTTTTACTCGATTAATCAATCAACGGATTAGCTCGTGCTGCCTACTATTTATTCTATCCCACTTATAAGTATTTAAGGCAAACTCTCCATCATGGCTAAACCCGTTGGCGGTAAATGGCTGGAAGACTCGATTCATGGCTTAACACAATTCCAGATTGATAAAGTCATCAGCAAAGAATGCGAAAATTACCAAAGGCCACCAACTACCCGCCAAGCTCATCATTCACTTTGAGAACAATAAATGCTAAGAACTGTTGGTGTTTTGATATTACTGGCTAGCTTATTGGGTTTAATCAGCCCGCTAATCACACCGGTATTCATGGGGCGTCTGCCTACGCTTGCTTGGCTATTTGATTTAGCGAGTCATTGGCAATGGTTATATATGCTATTGCTGATTTTGAGCAGTTTGCTGTTAGCCTTTAAGCAAAAAGGGTGGTTACTGAGTTTAATTGCTTTAGCTCTCCCCTTTTTCACTGCATCGCCTGTTTTAAATACTGCAATAAACAGCACGAAACCCTCCTTAACATTACTTAGCAGCAATTTGCTCCTAACCAACTCGGATTTAAGCCGTATCAAAGGCTTAATTGATCAAGAACAGCCTGACGCCATTGTCTTGGCGGAATTTGCAAACCAGCATGTAGAGACCGTAAAAGCTTGGGCAGATTATCCGTATCAAATCCTGCAAGCACGCTCTGGCGCCTTTGGCATGGCGATTCTGTCGCGTTTGCCCTTGAGCAATACCCAAACCATCACTGACCCACTCGGTATTGAACATATCAGCACCCAAATAGCCTATACGCAGCCGATTCAATTGATTGGCTTTCATCCACTGCCACCGGTTGACCAGAAGGCTTATCAAATCCGCGATGAGCTTTTGCAGCAACTCACTAACGACAGCAGCCTACCGATTTTAATTGCAGGTGATTTCAATGCAACGCCGTGGTCGAGCGCGTTTACTGGTTTGGCGGACAAAGGCTTTAAGCGCAGTATGAACCTCTTTCCCACTTGGCCTGCTAATTTTAAAGGCTTCATGGGTATCCCGATTGACCAAGTGCTAGCCAGCTCACAGTGGACATTAGGGCGTGCAAAAATCGGTGATGCCATTGGCTCAGATCATTATCCGATTGTTGTTGAGCTGAGTTTATAATTGCTCCTGTTACACTGGGCGCAAAATCTTAGCTACATATTAGCACTTATCTCCCTCGCAATGGTCTATGATTGGTATCTCAACTAAGAATAGCCCTTGCGAGGAAATATCATGCGTTCAGTCTATTTTGCTACTCTGTTAGCGCTCTCTACCCTCTCTACTGCCTCCGCCAATGACTCTGTAGCCGCTTTTGGGGTGGGCGGCTTAGTGTTCAAGAAGTCTGAGCATATTGTTATGCAGCAAGAAGACTTGTTAGTTAGTAAAGACAAAATTCGCGTGGCTTATAAATTCTTCAATAGCAGTGACAAAGCCATTACCACTCGTGTTGCTTTTCCATTACCTGAAGCTAATCTGTTTGCAGATAGTTCATCCCTGCATTACTACACCGAAGAAGATATGCCTAAAGATAAAAATATTCTGAAGTTTTCAGTCAGTATCAACGGCAAAAAGCAAGCTTTCGAAACTGAAGATAAGGAATCGGTGGATAAAGAAGGTTTCACTGTGAATCAAATCACGCATCACTGGATGCAAACCTTCCCAGCCAAGCAAGTGGTTTCAGTCGTACATGAATACACACCGGGTGTCGGTGGTGCAGTCGACTATGGCATGCAAGGCGAAGAAACGGGCATGTATTGCATTGACTCTGAACTTCAACAATGGGTTCAGCAGCAACAAAAAGCCAAATACCATATCGGAACCGCAACCATCGCTTATATCCTCACCACGGGTGCCAATTGGAAAGGCTCGATTGGGAAATTCAAATTAACCATCAAAAAATCTGACCCTAATGAAAAACTGAGCTTCTGTGGCACAGGTGTAAAGAAAGTCGATGCCACAACTTTTGTCATGGAAAAAACCAACTTCACCCCCAAGCAAGATCTCAACATTATCTATTTTCATAAACCCTATAAATTGGATGATTAAGCCTCAAAATAGCGATAGACCAAACATAAAGCGCCATATCCATTGAATTGGCTACAATGATCAAGGTTGAGACTTAAGTATTCATAAGTTTCAACCACACAAACTGATAAGGTGCTAGCTTCAGCCCATTCACCACAGCAACTTGTTTGCCACTCACTAAATCCAACACGGTTTCAGGCAAAGAAGATAAGGTCAAAGCACTCACGGTTTGCACGCTTTCGCTAAAATTCGCCAATACCAATACCCGATCTTTTCCCCCACGCCAATAGCCCAAAACATGTGGATTTTTCGCATTAAACGCCACCAACTGCGTACCACCCAAAGCAGGCGTAGTTTTGCGAATTTGAATCAAATGCAGCAGTCGATTAAACACTTTTCCGGCATCGGTATTTAAGTCGTGGCGCTGCTCATAACGCGCTTGATCAGCAGCGGGTCGATGTACCCAGCGCGAGTCATCGGCTTTGTGTAGATCAGCGCTAAAGCCGTAATCGTTTAAAGTACCGACCTCATCGCCAAGATAAATCAGCGGCAAACCACCCGAGCTCAAAGCCACGCTATGCAGCAACATAATCCGCTCAATTGCTAATAGATCATGCTGTTCCAAACCCACCAAAGCAGCGCACATGCCACTGATACGGCAATCGCCCGTCACAGGGTTATCCTGAAACGGCACGCCCCGCGCAAAACTGCCCGCAAAGCGATTCACATAAAACTGATTCAAAAATTGGCGATGCTTAAAGCCATTAATATCAAATTCCGCTGCATCTTCATCAGCAAACGTCCAGCCAATATCATCATGACAGCGCACATAATTCACCCATGCAGTATGCGCGGGTAGATTGTGACGACGCTCCAAAGCTTGTTGCAGCAAATTAACTTCGCGGGTGGCAAGCGAGTTCCACAGCAGCGCCATTTGTAGCGGGTTATAGGACAGTTGGCATTCGTTGGGCGCTATGTATTGCACCACTTTGTCGGGGTGCACAATCGCTTCGGATTTGAATAACATACTGGGTGCAGCAATCCGTGCGACCGCATTAAAAGCGCGAATTAACGCATGCGCTTGGGGCAGATTTTCGCAATCCGTGCCAAGCTGTTTCCAAATAAAAGCCACTGCATCCATGCGCAAAATATCTACGCCCAAGTTGGCAATAAACAGCATTTCCTCGGCCATCGCGGTGAAGGTCGCCGGATTGCCGTAATTCAAATCCCACTGAAAACTATTGAAAGTCGTCCACACCCAACGTCCATCATCCAGCTGCGAAAACGCGCCCGGATGCTGGTCGGGGAAAATCTCACGCACGGTTTGATCGTAAGCATCAGGCATGCGCCGATCCGCGAAAAAGTAATAAAAATCTTGATAGTGTGGATTGCCCTTCACCGCCGCCTGCGCCCAAGCATGCTCGTTGGAGGTGTGATTAAAAATAAAATCGACCACTAAGGTAATGCCTGCTGCTTTCAAAGCGCTTGCCACTTGGCGCAAATCCTCAATCGTGCCTAGTGCGGGATTCACCTCACGATAACTACTCACCGCATAGCCACCATCGCTTTGTCCGTCAGGACATTTAAACAGCGGCATGAGATGTAAATAGCTTAAACCTAGCTCTTGAAAATAGGGGATTTTTTGGATAATGCCTTGCAGATTACCCGCAAATAAATCCACATAACACACGCCACCAACCATCTGTTCGGAAGTGAACCAATCGGGGTTGTGTTCATGCTCGGCATCTTGTGCTTTTAAGCTGGCTGGGCGTACTTGCCAACTTTGGTAGGCTGCGTGAATCAGGCTGTCGAGGAAATTTAGAAAATCATCACGCTCACCATAAACGCTGCTGAGTTCATTGGTTAGTGCGGGGAGATATTGGTGTAAACGCTGCTCGAAGGCTTGCCAATCGGGATTAGTCGTGGGATTTGTGGGTACTAACACTTGGCGTGCATGGTGGACTAAAAGCTGGGTTTGTTGTTGTTCGTTGAGCATAAATACCTCTCTCCTGTGGTTTGCTACATTAGAGCATGGGGTGGAGAGAGGGGCAATATTGATACAAGTAAGTCTGAAACAGACTCAAGCAGCACGGTATTTTTTATTTAATATTGGTTGCTCTTGTAAAAGTGTCTGTTTAGATGCCCGAAAAAAATCGAGTAAAACTTCTTTAATAACAGGTACTGAAACAGAATTACCTAGTTGCTTATAAGATTTTGTATCTTGTGGATGTAAATGGAAATCATCTGGGAAGCCTTGCAATCTAGCGCATTCACGTGGAGTAATGTGGCGTATACGGCCATTGTGCACGACTCCTATCTTGTGTGCGTCGCTACTAACTAAGGTAATTGAAATGCTTTCAGGGTCAAGAAACTTAAAAACCTCAAAAGACATATTACCTGCAACTGGATTAAATTTACCGCCATGATCTTTTAAATATCCCTTAGTCAATAAACCATCCATAATAGTCTTTAAGTTAGGCGGATTAAAAAATGTTTTAATTTGGTCTAAAGTGAGCTTTTTACCATCTTGTTCAGTGCCAAAATGTTTTTTACGGCGATTAGCAATTAAAGCATTCATAAAGGCAATTTCATCTTCTGAACATTGGCCTTTGATCCCTAACTCCCAAGAATGTATAGAGTTGCCATTACGATGATCAATCATACGAATACCGTGTAGGTTATCGGCTTGACCACTCGACACTTTTAATAAGCGTGTAACAAAATCACTAGAGCAGTCGTATTTAGCTGCTGGATTTGACTCCAAAATATCTCTAACAACACGCAACGGATATGGCGCTTCAAAAAGGCTAGACTGAGCCAATTTGTCCTTAAATTTATGAGAATCCGCAGAGCCCAAATCTGATCGCAAAGTCAATTTAGGCTTCCCTTGATAGATCCCAACAATATAAACACGCACTCGATTTTGGGGAATGCCAAAATTAGAGCCATTTAACAGTAAATATTCAACTCCATACCCCAAATCCTCTAAATGCTGCAAAATAGTTTTAAACGTTCTTCCTTTATCATGTGTAGTTAAGCCACGCACGTTTTCTAGTAAAAAGCCTTTAGGCTTATTATCTCGTAAAATTCTTTCAATTTGAAAAAACAATGTACCTCTTGTATCACCAAATCCTTGCTGTTTGCCTGCATAGGAAAATGGTTGGCAAGGAAAGCCTGCTAGTAAAAAATCAAAATCAGGCAATTGCTGAATCTCATAAATATCGCCTTGTGGGGCTTCACCAAAATTCAATTTATAAGTTTCTTGAGCATATTTATCAATTTCAGAGGAAAGTACGCACTGGTAATTAATCCCCAAATCTTGCATAGCTTGTTCAAAGCCAAGGCGAATCCCACCTATTCCTGCAAACAAATCTACGAACCGCATTACGCTAGTGCCTCTTTAATAAATTCTGCTAAAACGGCAATTTCTGCCTCTGAGTAAGCAACTGTACAATCGCTGAAATGGCAAATTGTACTCAATGCTGACGAGCGCTGAAAATTACCAGCCCCATCCAAGACGTATGCTATTTTGTGTCCATTTGCATGCATGAGTTTTTGCCTAGCATCTGCCTGACCTGACTTACGTTCTATAACACTGTTAGTGGTTACTTGGAAACTTACCTCGATACCAACACTTTTACCATTGGAACTCACGACAACATCGAAGGGCATACCATCTGATTTCTCATACCCCCTTAACAGAATTTTGCCATTCCGAATAATAATGTACTGCTCAGGCAAATGCTCTTTAAGCAAGTCTGTTACATGGCGTTGGGCAATCTGGCCTAAAGTATTGGTATTAGCGCCTGTGGTTATGCGACTGACATGAATATACTTTTCGCGTACATACTTATCCAATGCTGCATCATCGCCCAAAAGCATCCCTAACTCACACTTTTCTAAAGCTGCCAAATGTGCCTGCTCAAAAGTAGCCGCAAACTCTCGCCCCAGTCTCTTCAAAACTTGCTGCTCTATACCTACAAACTTGGATCCACCACCTCCGATGCCAGCACCAAAATCCAACACACGTTTAGCACCTTGTTCCAGCAGCACTTATAGAACTGTTTTCAAGCTCAATTCATTCAGCTGCATCAATTTTTATAGAGCAATTAAATATCAAGCTAACCTTATAACTCGAAACCCCTAGCCTCTCCCCCTTTCTTTAACCACTATTATTTGCCATATTAGCCATCCCTACCGCGAAACTCGCCAATACCATGAGCACCGAATTATTATTTCGCAGCGACGCTTACCAAACGACGGCTACTGCCCAAGTCATTGCCATCAACGAACAGGGCGGAATTATTCTAAATCGTAGTTTGTTTTATCCCACGGGCGGCGGGCAACCCGGTGATAAAGGTATTTTCCGTTTAAGTGATAGACGTGAAATCGCGATTGTGAATACGGTTTGGGATGATCCCGAACATACGCGAATCGCGCACCTTCCTGCTCCTGAAACGCCTCCTCCACCTGTTGGCGATACCCTTGAAATGCAACTAGATTGGGCAACTCGCTATAGCCATATGCGGGTGCATACCGCTTTGCATTTGCTCTCAGTGGTCTTGCCGTATGCGGTCACAGGTGGTTCGATTAGTGTGGGCGAAGGGCGGTTGGATTTTGATATTCCTGATTCGATTCTGGATAAAGATCAAATCACTGCGCAACTGCAAACGCTGATTGATCAGAATTTACCATTAACTGAAACGTGGATCACGGATGCAGAATTAGATGCCAATCCTGAACTGGTCAAAACCATGTCAGTACAACCGCCGCGCGGCTCCGGCAAAGTGCGCTTGATCAATGTGCAAGGTGTGGATTTACAGCCTTGTGGCGGTACACACTTAAAACGCACGGGTGAAATCGGCCAAGTGGCGGTCACGAAAATTGAGAAGAAAGGCAAACTAAACCGGCGCGTGCGGATTGCTTTGATCTAAATCTGCCCACACAACTCAATTAAAAAATCCAAAAACGCTCGTGTTTTATTCGAGATTAAGCGGCGACTGGGATAAATCGCCGAAATAACCGACACCGACGGCTCAAATTCAACATGCTCAAAGACGCGCACTAATTCGCCCGTCGCTAAATGCTGCCGACAGTAAGGATCAGGTACTAGTGCTATACCAAAGCCATTCAATACAGCAGAACGCACTGCAATCGGGTCATTGATACTAATCATTTTTTTATTCAGCGTTAGCGTTTTCTTTTGCCCTTCGATGTGGATCGGAAAAGATTTACCCACATAGCGCTTTTCGCAGAGTTGGATGTGTTTTAGCAAATCGTCCGGCGTAAAACCAAGCGCATTTTGCTCAGCATATTCGGGGCTGGTGACACACCAAAGCGTGCTGTCATAGAGCTTTTTCACCATTAAATCCGAGTCGTTTAATGAGCCAATCACCACCGCTAAATCAATCTGCTCGCGTATAATATCGACCGGATGACTCGTAATCAGTAGCTCTAAATCAATCAGCGGATAGCGACGCTGAAACTCGCCTAACTGTGGTGCGACAATCTCACGCCCAAACGCCATCGGTAAAGCAATCACTAAACGCCCGCTGGGTGTATTCGTTAAACCCACCATGACTGCATTGGCTTCATTCACCTGCTCCATAATCAATAAACAATGCCGATAAAACGCTTCCCCTTCGCTGGTGATGCGCAGATTGCGGGTATTACGCGCCAATAACCGTACGCCTAAATCCTGTTCCAAACGCGCCAGTGCTTTGCTGACTGCCGATTTAGAAATCTGCAAATAATCGGCGGCACTCGATACGCCATTATGCTCCACGACCGCCACATACAGCGGCACATCATCCAAATTCCACGCCATGCTCTCCTCCTGTATTGTTTCCATTTGGACACAGTGTGTCCTTGATTATCGTATTGTTTCCAAAATTTTCCAACCCTATGATGCAGGGCATTCGAGGTTGATTATTTAGGCGCACTGACCGGGTTCAGATGCGGAGGAGGAGCTAGTGATGGCACAAATTATTGGCGGGATCGGTGCATCCCACTCACCCACGATTGCATTCGCTAAAGACACCCATAAAGCCAATGATCCGGCATGGCAACCGATTTTTGAAGGCTTTCAGGAGGTCAAAACTTGGGTGGCAGCGCAGCAAATTGATGTGCTGTTTATGATTTTTAATGATCACATTACCTCCTTCTTTTTTGATCACTATTCCGCCTTTGCATTAGGTGTGGATGATCAATACTCCCCTGCCGATGAAGGTGGTGGCGCACGCGATTATCCTGCCATCAAAGGTCATCTGGAACTTTCGCGTCATATCGCCAATGCACTGGTTGCCGATGAATTCGATATGTCCTTCTTCCAAAACAAGCCGCTCGATCACGGCTTATTTTCGCCCCTTTCCATGATTATTGCCGATGAGCCTAGCTGGCAAGGTAGCGTGATTCCGCTGCAAGTCGGTGTGCTCCAAGCCCCGATTCCAAGCGCCAAACGCTGCTATAAATTGGGCAAATCCTTACGCAAAGCGATTGAAAGTTACCCGGAAAATTTACGTGTCGCCATCGTGGCAACCGGTGGTTTATCCCATCAAGTACACGGCGAACGTTGTGGCTTTAACAATACTGCTTGGGATGATGAATTTTTAGAGCTACTCGAACATGCGCCTGAGCAACTCACCCAACTGCGCTTAGCCGATTACATTGAGCGCGGCGGGATGGAAGGCGCGGAAGTCATTATGTGGCTGATTATGCGTGGTGCACTGTCCGACACCATTAAACGCACGCATCGCACGACTTATCTACCTTCGATGACCAATATCGCCACGGTGATTTTTGAGGAGTTAGCCGCACCTGCTAATGCTACCGAAATCGCTGCCTACCAAGCGCATATCCACCATGAATTAGCCGGTGTGGAACAGCTACACGGTACTTACCCTTTCACTTTAGAGCGTAGCCACACAGCCTATCGCCTGAATGATTTTCTGCACCGCTTAGTCATCCCAGAACATCGGGCGCTCTTTATCAGTGACCCAGAAGCGCTATTTGCCGAATTCGAGTTAAGTGCGGAAGAACGCGAATTAATTCGAGAGCGCAATTGGATTGGCTTGATTCGCTATGGAGTGATTTTCTTTATGTTGGAAAAAATGGCCGCCGTGTTAGGGCTATCCAATCCGCAAATCTACGCCAGTATGCGCGGCGAGGATTTATCCACTTTTTTAAAGACCCGCAATGTACCGCTGCAATATTCGGTCGCAGGCAAAGCAACTACCTAAATTTATCCGGCGTGAGACGACACGCCGCCGTTAACCCCTAACCTGTTTCGCTAGTTAAGAACGTTATTTTACCGCCACCGGAGGAGCCACCATGTCATTACTCAAGAAGATTTCCAGCAGCCTATTGATAAGCGCTGCTATTGTTGCCAGCACCAGTGTCAACGCAGAAGAGCTGAAATTCGCGCACTTTGCCCCCGTCAAATACCCGCTCCATGAAGGCATGTTCGTACCTTTGAGCGAAGGGATTGCCAAAGAAACCAATAGCGCCACCACTATCCGCATCTATCCGGGCGGCGAACTCGGCCCCGGCCCGGATAAGCAATATGACCGCGTGGTCGATGGTGTAGCAGACATTGGTTATGGCTTGCCCGGCTATACTGCCTCGCAATTTCCGATGACCTTATTGATGGAAGTGCCGGGCGTGATTATGCCGGATACGGGCACACAAGCTTTGTGGAAAAACATCGAGCAACTGAATGGCGAATTCAAGCGCGTGAAATTACTCGGCATTTGGAATAACCCTGAATCTGTGTTGATGACTAAGGACAAACCGATTAAGTCCCTCGAAGATTTAAAGGGTTTAAAAATCCGTGTGTCCTCGCGCAATGTCGGTGATTTATTAACCGCTTGGGGTGCTTCTCCGGTGTCGATGCCGATTACCGAAGTGTATAACTCCATGTCCACAGGCGTGATTGATGGTGTGTATACCGACGCTTCGGTGCTGCAAAGCTTTAAGCTCAATGAAGTGACTAAGTATGTCACCAAAGGCATGCACTCCGCTTTATCGCCGCAATTCCTGATTATGAATCGTGATTCTTGGGACGGTTTAGATGAGGCTAGCAAAGCCGCCATGACCAAACTCACAGGCGTGGAAATGTCAGAAACAGGGCGCAAAATTCAAGCGGATCATGCCGCAAGTGCGCTTAAAGCTTTCACTGACAGCGGCAAAGAAGTGATCACTTTATCCGACGCAGAAGCCGCTAAATTCAATGCAGCCTCTGCTCAATTATTGGATAAAGCCGTCGCTGATTTAGAAGCTAAAGGCGTGAAAGCTAAAGATTTCGTCACCGCTTTAAAGCAATGAGGCTGTCATGTCTGAACAAACTATCGGTCAACCCCTGATCGCTAGTCGCTGGGTACGTGTGCTGGATGCAGCCGCATATCTATCGGGTATCTTGCTGCTTGGCATTATGCTCTTGGTGGCGACGGCGGTGTTTTTTCGTTACTTTTTACATCAACCCATTCTCGGCTCACAAGAGATTGTGCAGCTCGGTATGGTGTTGGTGGTGATGTTGGCTATGCCGTCCACCGCCGTCCACGATCAGCATATTCGGGTGGATTTGCTGGATAAAGCTTTAGGCGAAACCGGGCGTTTCTTTGCTGATTTATTGGGACGCGTATTAGGCATTTTTGTGCTGTCCTTGCTGGTGTGGCGCTGTGTGTTGAAAGCGCTCGACACTTATGAATACGCTGATACCACCAATATGCTCGCCCTGCCGTTATGGCCGATTTATGCGGTGATTGCGGTGGGAATGGGCTTATATGCCTTAATCCTGCTGGTAGAAATCATCTATCAATTCAAAGCCCGAGGTGCACATCATGACTGAAGGTTTAATTGGTGTGATCGGCATTATTGGCTTATTGATGCTATTGGGTTTACGCATGCCAGTAGGCATGTCGTTGCTAGTGGTGGGTTTCTTTGGGATTTGGGTGTTAGATGATTTTAAAGCGGCAACCGCTGCTTTGGCTTCCGAGACTTTTTCGGCCGCTTCTTCTTATTCCATGTCTGTGATTCCACTGTTTATCCTGATGGGCAATATTGCGGGACAAGCGGGGTATAGCCAACGTCTGTATGAAAGTGCACATGCTTGGGTGGGGCATTTACGTGGTGGTTTGGCTTCGGCAACGATTTTAGGTTGTGCCAGTTTCGCCGCTGTGAGTGGTTCATCGGTGGCAACGGCAGTCACGATTGGCAAAGTCGCATTGCCCGAAATGAAGCGTTATGGCTATAGCGATGGTTTAGCCACAGGTTCAGTCGCAGCGGGCGGCACACTAGGCATTCTGATTCCACCTTCCACAGGCTTTGTGCTGTATGCAATTTTGACCGAAGAATCCATCGGCAAATTATTCATGGCAGGCATTCTGCCCGGCTTACTGCTGACTTTATTGTTTATTGCGGTGATTTACGTCACTACTTTGATCAAACCTCAAGGCAGTTCTGGTGCAAAAACCACAGGCTCGGAAAAACTGAAAGCGCTAGGGCGTGCTGCACCTTTGCTTTCAGTGATTTTCATCTCAATCGGTGGGATTTACTTTGGGGTGTTTACGCCAGAAGAGGCTGCGGGTGTAGGCGCATTCTTAATCCTAGTACTGGCCTTAGGTTCACGCAAAATTGGCTTTAAAGACTTAGCACCGATTTTATTAAATACCGTGCGCACCACCGCCATGCTGTATTTAATTATCATCGGGGCGAGTGTGTTTGGCCCATTCTTAACCTTGACGCATATTCCTTCCACCTTAGGCGAATCACTTGGTCATTTAGGTTTAGGCATGTACGGCACGCTGCTAGTGATTATTATCGGCTATATTGTGCTGGGGATGTTTTTTGACGGCTTGGCGATGCTGGTGATTACTCTACCAATTGTATTCCCGATCATTACGGGCGTGGGCTTTGACCCGATTTGGTTTGGCGTGATTGCAGTGATTGTAGTGGAAATGGGGCTGATTACCCCGCCCGTTGGGATTAATGTGTTTGTGGTGAAAGGCATTGTCCCCGATGTGCCGATGTCGACCATCTTCAAAGGCGTGTTGCCTTTCTGGCTGGCGATGGCGGCTTGCTTGCTGATTCTGACGGTGTTCCCAGAAATAGCGCTGTTTCTGCCGGGTCGGATGCAGTAGCTTTTTATTCTCGGTGGAGGCTTTGCTTTCACCGAGCTTTTCCGCAACAAGCCTTAAGTTTTCGTCGCCAAATCCTTCCGTAAAGCATCTAACTGCTGCGCCAATTGCAAATCCAAAACTGAGGGCTTATGCCCAATATCCCAAGTCGAAAGCCAGACTGAAACTGTGCGCCACAGATTTTCCCAACGTGGATGATGATCAAATTGCTCAATCAAAGGGGTGGCTTTCGCCATAAATTCCATCGCCTCCAAGAAAGAGTCAAACTCAAAAGCACGATACAGTTCATAGCGCTGGCGGCTAGGCGCTTTAGGCAAAGGCGAAGCAATAATGCGCCATTTAGGGAGCTGCTCTAAAGCCGTATCCAATTCTGCTTCTGTCAGCTCAGTGAGAGTGACCATAGGTTTAGGATAACGAAGTGTTTCGGTTGATAAACGCCGAAAGCCGAAGGTTTCCAGTTGTGCCAATAGCTCAGCTAAATCCTTTTCCCAATGCGCATCGCGCAATTCAAAAGCTTGGTAATTCGGTAACGTATTGAGTTCAGGCGGCAGAGCGCTGGCTTTGGGTAATTGCGCTCCCGAAAGCACCACGGGCAACACCCGCAACTTGGTCGTCAAAGCATGTGCTAGTTCTTTGTGCACCCAATCATCGGTCTTATCAATCCGCCGCCGATGATCCTCATCATGAGTAGATAACCAAGTGGCGCCAATCACCGGAATCACCAAAGTCGCTCCCGCTAAGGCTTGATTGATTTGCTCCGCCCAATTGTCAGAAACACGAATCGACTCCGTATCAATAAAGACCGCCTCTGCGCCAAAAGTGCGGGCAATGGTGCTTGCCAGCCAGCGTGCTGCCGCTGAACTATCGGTGCGCCGATAACTAATAAAGGCTAAAGGGCTTGGCTTAGACATTTTTTCCACCTGAGTTTATGGCTCTAATGCTTTAAGCATAGTTTTAAATCCTAGGATCAGTCGCTGATTGCTATACCTCTAGATTAGCAAGGGTTCATCCCCTCCATCGTCTTATTCAACTCCTCAAACAACCACTGCCGAAACGCCTTCATCTTCTGAAAACGCTCTTTAGTTTTCAGATAAGTTAAGCGATGGCACACCAGCTTCGGCCCTGTCATCCCAAAGGGTAGGACTAACTTACCTGCCTCTAATTCACGCTCTAGCATCAGTCGGCTTTCAATCGCTACCCCCAACCCATCCACCGCCGCATTAATTGCCATAAAGGTGCGGTCAAAGCGTAAGCCGCGTTCCAAATGCAGTTTGATATTGGGGTGGTCGCGTTGCCATTCACGCCACGTGTACAGATTGATTTCAGAATGAATCAGAGCAGCTTCCGATAAATTCAAGGTGGGCTGCGTGAGGATTTTGGGTGAGCAGGTAATGACGATGGTTTCTTCGGGGAAAGGCTGTACTTCCATGCCGGAACTTGGGAACACGCTGCCATAACGAATATCAAAATCAGCCTCACCCGCTCCCAAATCTATGGTTGCCACCGAGGCATTTAGACGTACATCAATATCAGGATTGAGTGCTGAGAAACGTGAGAGACGCGGCATTAGCCATTGAGTGGCAAAGCTGGGCACGCTGTGAATGGTCAAAATATCGCTCTTACCCGTGCGCTCAATGCTGCGCGTATTCGCTTCAATCAACCCAAAGGCTTCGGCAATCACTTCCGCATAGCGCCGCCCGATATCCGTGAGTTGCACAGCACGATGCACACGATGAAATAAAGTCACGCCAAGTTGCTGTTCCAACAGGCGAATCTGGTGGCTAATTGCTGAAGGTGTTAAGTGCAATTCATCCGAAGCCGCCGCGAAAGAACCCAATCGTGAGGCTGCTTCAAAGGCTTGCAGTGCTTTTAAGGGCGGGATTTTACGCATAGTTCACATGAATCCATTTCATCTATTTGCCATTTTTATTCGTTTGAGCTTGTGCTAACTAGCATATAACCTTAACTCAGCATCAAGCAAGGGGAGTAGCCCCAAACAAGCTAGGAGAGATGTTTATGCTATTAAAAAATCGTACTGCGGTGATTACCGGAGCGGCGTCCCTACGCGGGATTGGTCGTAAAACCGCACAAATTTTCGCTGAGCACGGCGCACGGGTGGCGATTCTGGATTTAGACGCCAATGCTGCGACTGAAGCCGCCAACAGTTTAGGCGAAGGTCATATTGGTTTGGCTTGCAATGTCACTGACCGTGATTCCTGTTTTGCGGCGGCTGAGCAAGTCTTGGCTGCGTTTGGGCAGGTCGATATTCTGGTCAATAATGCGGGTATCACTCAGCCTGTCAAATTCATGGATATTCAACCGCGCGATTACGAAGCGATTACCGATGTATCGTTGCGCGGCACTTTATACATGAGCCAAGCGCTCGTACCGCATTTCCGCAGCCGCCAAGCGGGCAGCATTATCTGCATGTCCTCAGTATCGGCACAACGCGGTGGCGGTATTTTCGGTGGCCCACATTATTCAGCCGCCAAAGCAGGTGTCTTAGGCTTGGCTAAAGCCATGGCGCGGGAATTGGGTGCTGATAATATTCGCGTCAACTCGATCACACCGGGCTTGATTCAAACCGATATTACCTCCGGCAAACTGACCGACACCATGCGCACCGATATCCTAAAAGGCATCCCGCTCAATCGTTTGGGTGATGCGGCTGATGTGGCTAATGCCTGTTTATTCCTCGCCAGTGACCTCTCCACTTACCTCACGGGTATTACGCTGGATGTCAATGGCGGCATGTTGATTCACTAAAGGAATAAAACCATGCACACCGATACTACCTTAGCAAGCCTAGCAGAGCACGCTTACCACATTCGGCGCTATGCCTTGCAAATGGGCGAAATTCAAGGTCAAGGCTATATTGGACAAGCCTTGGGTTATGCCGATGTTTTAGCGACCGCGTATTGCCACGCGATGCAATTTCAAGCTGCTGATCCCGAATGGTCGCAGCGTGACCGCTTTTTACTGTCACACGGTCACTATGCTATTGCGCATTATGCCGCTTTGATTGAAGCAGGGATTATTCCCGCCGAAGAGCTAGAAACCTATGGCTGTGACGATAGTCGTTTACCGATGTCTGGGATGGCAGCGTATACGCCCGGGATGGAGATTTCCGGTGGCTCTTTAGGGCAAGGCTTAGCGATTGGGGTGGGCATTGCCTTGGGGTTGCGCCACCAAAATAATCCGGCCTTTGTGTATAACTCCATGTCAGATGGTGAGTTAGATGAAGGGGCGACGTGGGAAGCCGCTATGTCCGCTGCACACCACGGCTTGAGTAATTTAATCTGCTTGGTCGATATTAATAATCAACAAGCGGATGGCAACTCCAGCAAAGTCTTAGGCTTTGAACCGCTGGCGGATAAATGGCAAGCCTTTGGCTGGCATGTGCAGCGCGTGAATGGCAATGATTTACCCGCCGTCAAACAAGCGTTTGATACTGCCCGCCACTTAGAGGCCAAACAGCCACGGGTGATTTTATGCGACACCTTGATGGGTAAAGGCGTGCCATTTTTGGAGCAACGCGATAAGAACCATTTCATTCGCGTCGATGCAGCGGAATGGCAACAAGCTATCCAGATTTTAGATACAGCGTTTAACTCAGGAGCAACAGCATGAATGCGACTGTTGAAAAGAAACCGCGCTTAACCACCTCTGCGATGATTGCCTCGATTGCCGCTGAAGGTCAGCGGGTAAAAGCTGCACCTTTTGGGCATGCGCTCGTCGAGTTAGCGAAACAGCGCCCTGATGTAGTGGGGATGAGTGCGGATTTAAGCAAATACACTGATTTACATATTTTTGCGCAAGCCCACCCTGAGCGCTTTTATCAAATGGGTATGGCAGAGCAATTACTGCTGGCAGCAGCAGGCGGGATAGCAAAAACCGGATTAATGCCATTTGCCACGAGCTATGCGGTGTTTGCTACCCGTCGCGCTTATGATTTTATTCATCAAGTGATTTGCGAAGAGAACTTGAATGTCAAAATCTGTGCAGCACTACCCGGCTTAACCACAGGTTATGGCCCCAGTCATCAAGCCACCGAAGACATTGCGATGATGCGCGGTATTCCGAATTTGACCATTATCGATCCTTGCGATGCTTTGGATATTGAGCAAGCTGTACCCGCAATCGCGGCTCACAATGGCCCAGTGTATATGCGTTTGCTGCGCGGCAATGTGCCCTTAGTCTTAGACGAATATGATTACCAGTTTGAGCTAGGCAAAGCCAAAACCCTACGGGATGGGAAGGATGTGCTGATTATTTCCAGCGGAATCATGACCATGCGGGCTTTGGAAACCGCGACTTTATTGCAAAACGATAAGGTGGATGTGGCGGTACTGCATGTTCCCACCATTAAGCCTTTGGATGAGGCGACAATTTTGCGGGAAGCGAGTCGTAGCGGACGCTTAGTAGTGGTCGCGGAAAATCATTCGGTGATTGGTGGCTTGGGTGAGGCAGTGGCAACGCTCTTATTGCGGTCGCGTGTCACCCCTGCCTTCCAGCAAATTGCTTTACCGGATGCGTTTTTGGATGCAGGTGCTTTGCCGACCTTACATGATCGCTACGGCATTTCGACCGCAGTGATGGCGAGCAACATTAAAAGCTGGTTATGAGTTTGATGATCTGATTGCTGCCTTAGGGCAAACCGCCAACAACCCGTTTTGGGTTGTTGCTTGACACAACTTGGAGGAGTTTATGAACAAAGCACTACTTGCTGTAGCCACTGCTATGGCTTTCTTTACCTCGTCTGCTTGGGCTGAACAAGTGTTACGCATGTCTCACAGCGCCGCCCCCGGCAATCCTAAAGCCGAAGCCTCTACTAAATTCGCCGAATTAGTCGCCGCCAAAACCCAAGGCCGCGTCAAAGTCGAAGTGGGTGCTAGCTCACAATATGGCGACGATACCGAGTCCTTAACCAATCTCCGCCTTGGCACTTTAGCTTTAAGCGCCAACTCACAAGGCACAACTTCTGGGGTAGTTCCGCAGTTTGGGGTGATTGGCCTGCCATTTTTATTTAAAGGCTTGGAACAAGCTTACAAAGTGGTCGATGGCCCAGTCAGTGAGGAATTGGCCAAACACGCCGATGCGAAAGGCTTGGTGTTATTAGCACTCTGGGATAATGGCATTCGGCATGTGAGCAATAATAAGCGCCCCGTTACTAAACCCGAAGACCTCGCAGGCATTAAACTGCGCACCCCGCCTGACCCGATGACTTTGGATATTTTCAATGCCTTGGGAGCGAGTCCGGGAGCGTTACCGTTCTCAGAATTGTATGTCGCTTTACAGCAAGGCGTGTTTGATGGGCAGGAAAACCCTTTAATGAATGTCTATTCGTCCAAACTCTACGAAGTGCAGAAATTCATTTCTTTGACCGGACATAAATACGAAACCACCCCTGTATTCGCTAGCAAAATGGTCTGGGCAGGCTTATCAGATGAGGATAAAAAAGCGCTGAAAGAAGCTGCCCTCGAAGCAGGCAAATTCAATCGCGAACTCTCTCTCAAAGCCGATACCGACTTACGCGAGAAAATGACCGCAGCAGGCGTGCAAATCAATGAGGTCAATCAAGCACCTTTTGCCGAAAAGACCAAATCAGTCTACGACAAATGGGCGAAAGACTATCCTGATTTAGTCAAACTGATTACTTCAGAAGCAGCGAAGTAATTAGTCATGAACACTCAATCCACCCCTGAAACCCCCAACAATAAGGTTCTTGCTGTGGTGAATTTAGTGGATAACGGCATCGTGGCGGCGAGTATTACCGTCGCGATTGCCACTCTCAGTGTGATGTTTGTGTCATTGTTGCTGGAAGTGATTATCCGCTATTTTTCTAACCAAGGTTTAGGTTGGCCCACTGAATTACCGAGTATTTTATTTCCTTGGCTGGTGGCTGCGGGCGTTGTCTTAGCAGCCCAACAAGGCCAACACATTGCTGTGGCAGCATTGCCTAGCCTGTTAAAAACCGCGAATACGCGGCGCTTATTGTTAGTTTTGCAAGTCATTACCGCCGTGACGTTTTATTACTTAGCTTGGATTGGCTTGCAAGTAGTGGAAATCACCGGAGCTGAAGTCTATCCCGCCACGGGAATTAGCGCCCGCTGGGCGTATTTGGCGTTGATTGTAGGGTTTGTGGGCTTAGGTCTTACCGCTACCACTACCTTTGTCAAACTCTGGTTTGCGCCCAATCCTTTAAGTGTGCGCGAGCAACCGATTGAGGAGGCTTTATGACTTTAGCGATGCTACTTATTTTCGCCGTGTTGCTAATCATGGCGCTCCCCGTGGGTTATGCCCTCGTGATCAGTTCGGGGCTAGCCGCCGTATTAGTCGGTGGCATGCCGAGTGTGACAGCGGTGGTGAAAATCTTCCAACCCACGCAAAGCTTTCCGCTCTTAGCCATTCCCTTCTTTGTGCTGTCCGGCAATTTAATGATGGGAGGCGCTTTAGGCCAAAAACTGATCCAATTTGCCACCGCCTTAGTCGGGCGCTACTACGGCGGTTTGGGTCAAGTGACGGTGGTCGGTTCGACCATATTCGGCGGTGTATCAGGTTCAGCAGTGGCGGAAGCTTCAGCACTGGGTTCGATGCTGATTCCTTGGCAAAAACGTGAAGGTTATCCGGGTGCATTTGCGGCAGCAGCGACGGCTTCATCGGCAATTATTGCTGGCTTGATTCCGCCTTCTATTCCGTTAATTTTGTATGCGCTAGTATCGAATCAATCGATTGCTTCATTGTTTATGGCGGGGATTTTGCCGGGGATTTTATTGTGTACGGGCTTTATGTTGGTGTGCTATTTGTCGGGACGCTTACGTAACTTTCCACGTTTAACGCAAAAACTCACAGTACGCGATGTGTTAAAAGCTACCTTGGCAGCTTCACCTGCACTCGCAATGCCTGTCTTTATCGTCATTCTATTACGCGCTGGCATTGCGACACCGACTGAGGTAAGCGTTATGGCGGTGACTTATGGCTTGATTGTCAGTAGCCTAATTTATCGCGATATGAGTGTGCAGAAGCTGTATAAAGCGCTAGTGCATACCACCTTAACCACAGGGGTGGTGATGCTAGTCATCGCCGCCTCTAACTTGGTGGGCTATGTCTTAACCGTGGATGCTATTCCCACCACGGTCGCCACATGGGCAACGACGGTGCTGAAAGATGCCGTTTTGATTATACTCATGATGAATCTGATCATGCTCGTGGTCGGCATGTTTTTAGATTTACCCGCAGCGATTCTGCTCTTAGGCCCAACCTTTGTATCAATTGGTACTGCCATTGGCCTAGATCCTATACAACTCGGGATTATGATGGTGGTGAATTTGAGTCTGGGTTTATTTACCCCACCTGTTGGAACCACATTATTTGTGGCAGCGGCTATCTCGCGTGAGCCTATAGGCGCGATTGTGCGTGAACTTTGGCCTTTTTATATAGTAGGGTTTAGTATCTTGTTGTTAATGTCGTATGTGCCAGCATTGACTTTATATTGACAACTTTCAGTTAAGAGGCAGGTGCGCTTGCCTCTTTTGCTGTTCAACTAATCCTCAAACTTCACCAACTCCATCACGATTTTCCCACCTTTATACACATCAGTATCCAGAGGCTCTTCGCGCTCTAATTTGATTAAGCCTACCCCCGGTGCATACCATTCGCGCGTGGTAATCGGCACAATCGAATTGCCAGTACGTGCATCCGCGTACAAAGATAAATCAGTTTGCCCCTCGACTAACACACAATGATTGAAGGTACCGGCTGGCAACTCCACCGTTTCATCAAGGCTCAACACCGAATAAGTCATAGGGAACTGTAGCGCGTCGGCTGTCATCACATCCTGCCCTTCAAACACGCGCTCAATTAAATAAGGCTGCGAAATCGCCGACCAAGTTTTGCCTTTGGCTTGCGCGATGGGTAGGGGCAAAACCATACGCGGAGCACTATCTAGTTGTGGTTGGCTTTCAACCAGCGTGCGTTTGGCTAGACGATAAAAACCATCCGCTTGGCGAGCAATATAATAATCCGTACCATCGCTGGTGGTGCGTACACTCACTGCTTGCTCTTTGAGAGTAGTTTGACCCTGTGTTTCAATGATCAACGTGCGCGTATCTAGGCGCTGTGGATGCTCAATGGTGAGTTGATATTCCCAGCGCAAACCCTTGTTTAGAGGAAAATAATCATCGCTAGCTGGCTTATCACAAGCTTGCAAAATTAAGCACAGCAGTAAACTACTGAAGCGTGGCATGCTTATTTCTCTGGCAAAGTGGGATCTGGCAATTCAGTAAACTTGAGCTTTTCATGCACTTCGCCCAATTGGCGCACATTCACGGGGGCTGCATTGTGGGCGGCTTTACTGCGCTCTTTCACACCAATTTGTACATTGCCATTGCGCTGATTGCGCAAGGCATCTTGCAAGGACGAATGCACTTCACGGTCATAGGGAAGGCTATAAGCGCGCGGTTCACCAGCCGGTTTATTGCCTTGTAGATTCGATCCCCAAATAAAAATTTGCCCACTTGTACCCTGCTCTTGATCAGGCTCTTCAATCACTGAGGCATGCAGTAAAAACTTGTCGGGTAATTCAGCCTGACTCGGCCAGCCTTGTACTTGTTTCCAGCCTTGATAGCTCACCCAATACAAACTACTCGCCACCAGCACAAGCACCAGTTTAGCCAGCCAAGGAATCCGGCCATAAATCAACACCAGCACCAATAACGCTAACAGAAAAATATAGGCCGCCACTAATAACATCAGCATTTCATTCATATTTTTCCTCCCAACACGAGGGATTTTTGCAGGGTATTAATAGCCGTCACTTGACCATTTGGGGTAATCGTAAAACGTACCGCTGTGCGTTCTTCACCTTCACGTTGCAAGGTCGTTGTCGCGTAATGCAGTACTTTTAGGCTTGGATTGACTTCCGCCAGATAAACCGTGACCGGTACTGCCTGCAAGGTTTGGCTACGGTAATAATGAATATTCACCGTAAACTCACCCGGTGGGCGCCCACGAATCGAGACGATCTCTTGATTGAGCGGATTGATAATCTCTTTGCCGTCAATCAGCTGCATATCATTAACCGCACCACGATCATCTCGATCCAAATGCATCAGGCCTTCCTGCGTGCGCTTAAACCAAATCATTTGCCCTTGCGGCCCCTCCACCCAAGTATCAATATCGTCAGGGCTATTATCCGGCCAACTAATAGTCAGCATGAACTCAGCTTTGGGATTGATAATGCCGCTCTTCGCAGTCGGATTCATCAGCAATAAAGCCATTAAAAACAAAAAGGTAAAAGTGAGTAAAGCATTGAACAGCAAGTCGCTGAAGGGGTCGACATCCAAGGTATCGCGGCGTTTAAACAGCGCCATCTGCCGCCTCGCTAGCATGGATAGCTTCGACTACTAATTTATCCGCAGTACGATCCAAGATCAGGTATTGCAGCCCTAACAACATACTCCCCACCAAGCCAATAATCGTGGTATTGAGAGCAATTTTCATCCCTTGAGTCATCGCACTCATCAAGGTTTGTACTTGAGCAATATCGAGCGAATTCAGATGCGTCATGGAACCCAACATCATCACAAAACCAATCACTGTACCGAGCATACCCAACTTGATTAAAACGCCAGTAATGAACCAGCCAACTTCATGTTGACCACGTAATTGCGCACTGAGTAATTCGGCAGTGAGTTGCTTTTCTTGCGGATTTGCAAGCGCTTGTAGCTCCTGCAAATAGCGCTTCATCAATACGTCGTTAACAGGATTATTCTGCTGCCAATCCCACAAAGCTTGGGTTTGTCGAGACAACAACAGGCTGCGATAGCCACAATGCAAACAGCTTAGGAGGAATAGCACGACCATGAGCCAGCATAAATAGGTGCTGTCAGTAGCAAACATAAACTGCAAAATGCCATTATCCCAGAGCAGCGCCAAGCCAACCAACAATAAGCCAAAAAACCATAACCACTGCAAAAATAACAACCAAGGCTGTTGAAGCATTTTGTTCATTTAGAAAGCTTGCCGTATTTTATTACCATGTCGGTGGCAAAAATGGGTTTAGCGGCAGCATGAGATCGACATCGGCACAGGGGTAGCTTTTACTAGCTCTAAACCTGCTTCTTTCCAACCATCAATCCCATCTTTATACCAATAGACTTGGGTGTAGCCATAGTCACGCACCCGCTGCACAACGTTCCACGACATCCAACAATCGGCTACGCAATAAAAGACGAGGGGCTTATGCAAATTTTTAGTAGTCAAGTGTTCGAGCTGCGCTTTAAACCAAGTCTCAATTTTCGGCTCAAGCTTGCCATAGCCTACATTCGGCAGCCATACGCTATTCGGTAAACTTTCATGCGGCTCATTCATCAGCCAAGTGGGCGGAAAGCCCTCATCTTCGCGCAGAAATACAGCCATCACATCAATCAAAACCGGCTTATCCGTTGTGATTAGCTTTTGTAGTTCTGCGGTTTGTAAAGTAATGCCATTAGGGACACAGACTGGGGTTGGACTGCGATAATGATCTTGTTTTAAGCCTGCGGGCATAGTTGCAGTGCGCAGGCATTCTTCAGCATAGCCACTGCTTAAACTTAAACAGGCAAATAAAAATAGCCAAAATCTCATTCAGCTTGCTGGGTAGGTTTCAATTGTGCGGCTTCTAAAGCTGGATACAGATGCGCTACGGAACGGCGCAACTCGCTCTGTGCTAAAGCGACTTGTTTAAAATCTACCGGAATCGGCGTAGACATCACTTCGTTCATATCCAAACCATTCGCAGCAGCTTGCTGCAGAATCGTTTGCAGCCAGACTAAATAAGCACGAGTCTGACCAATGGCCTGATCATCTTGGGTAACTTGGCCGTGACCGGGCACTAACACTTTAAAGGGAATGTTTAACAACTGCTCCAGTGAAGCTAGCCAGTCAATAATATCCGCATGCGGTGTAGTCGCAGCCCGTTGATTAAAGACCAAATCGCCCGCAAACAGCACACCCGTCGTATGATCGAAAATGGCTAAATCGCCGTGGGTATGGCCTTTAAAAGCCAAGAATTCCAGCTCATGCCCGCCAATGATTTCGCGGCCTAGTTTAGCCTCTTGATTGGGTGCTACCACGCTGGTATCGCGCATCCAATCACCAATCAGGCGATACATATTGCTGCTAAACATCTCGCCTTCTTGCTTTACGCCTTGGGTCGTTGCAGGCAAGGCATAGATCGGCAAATCGCTATAGGCTTGATTCCCTAGGAAATGATCAGGATGATGATGCGTAATATAAACGCGAATCACCTTCTTGCCAGTGGCCTGCTCGATTAAAGCCCGTTGTTGCTCACCAAAGCGCCGCGAAGAGCCGGTATCAATCACTAAGACGCCATCCTTAGTGACGATATAGCCAGAGTTAACAATAAAGCCACCATTGTCTTTGGAAAAGTCTTCGGTTTTACCTTCAAGCACAAAGGTGTCCGCTGCAATTTGTTGGGGTTGCAAAGGATATTCAAAGTTAGCAGCTGACAGATTCAAGCTCAGCGCTAACAAACTGACGAATAGCAGCTGTTTCATTGCGCTACCTCAGCTTGAATTTTATTGCCGTTGTTATCGCGCCCTTCGAGCTTAAATTGAGTTTCCTTAGCAACATCAAAACTCAGCATGGGGTTTTCGCTAATCGGCTCAAATAAATCCAGTTCGGCTAATAATTTACCACCTTGACCTAGCACATGGAGATTTTCAATATGAAAAGTCGGAATGCCCGAAGCCAATCCAGTATCCATCGGATGCATCACCCTCACCCTCAAACGATTCGTACCATCAGGACGCTGCCAAACATTGGCAGAGACTTTGCCTAAAGTTTTCGTCCAATCGCCAGAAGAAGTCCCCAAACTCGGTAAAGTACAGCCACCACCCGCCGCATTCACCCATACACCACCCACATGCCAAAGGCCATCGGTGGTTTTAGCAGCGACATGAATGGGGCTGCCTTGTTGGAGCTTCATGCGAAAACCTAAATTCGGGCGCATTGCTTTCGGGCGAAAGCGCAAGACTTGCGGAATTGGATTCAGATCAGCGACTACGACAATTTCTTGTACGCTGTCTAAGTCGGCCACTTGAAAGGAGACTGGGACATTTAAAGAGTCTTCGGCATCCGGTGGGGCTTCGACCTTGACTTTACCATCGAATTGATACGGCTCACCATTGAGAAAGCGCGTATGCACAAACTCCCATTGGGGTGAATTGAGCGGGTCAGGATCAGCTGCCCAGCTACAAGGGCTGAGCAGTGAGCTTAGGAGGACAACAAATAATGGACGCATAGGCCACCTCAGTTTTTAGCAGTGACCTCAGGCGGAGCTGCGGGCGGTGTATAAGTGACCTTATGCTGTTCGAAAATCTTCTTCACAGTGCCATCTTTCACCAATGCAGCCATGCTTTCATTCACAGCTTTGACTAGCTCTTCATTATCAGCTTTCACCGCAATCCCCATTGCCCAATTAGAACGCGCTAAACCGGGAGTCACTAAAGATTGAATCTGAATATTCTCAGGCCGTTCTTTCAATAAGCCTTCTAGTTCGCCACGCGGCCCCATGATGCCAGCGACTTCTCCCGCTTTTAAAGCCGTAGATGCCTTAGTGAGATTATCGAAATGGCGGATATTTTTACTGATCTGTCCTTGCATCGCTTCTAATAAATACAGATCGCTGAGCGTATCAATTTCTACACCAATCGGATCACTCATGAAATTAGCTAAAGTCGGTTGTTTACCTACTTTATTTGTATCGAAAGCAAAGGCTACTTGTTCAAGCTGATAAGGAGCGACAAACTTCACTTTATCGACCTTTTCTGAAAAAGCATTATCGACCGGCATATGCAACATCACGTCAGTTACCCCGCCCCCTAAATAATGACCTTTCCAAACATTATTCCGCAAATCGTCTTCGACATTCTCATCGGCACCCACGAAGCGAATTTGGCTGCTGACACCTAACTTCGTGGCTAAGGCATTTGCAATATCCACATCAATACCGGCTTGTTTGCCTTCAGCAACATAAGAATAAGGGGGAAAATCTTTATATAAAGAAACGCTTAACACGCCTTTATTTTTAATATCATCTAAACCAGCCGCATATAAACTAGAAGTCGCTAGGCTGAAGCCTAAAACAACAGTTGCTAACACTCTCATATTCATAGCCTCTCCTAACTATAAATATATTTAAAATGCCACTGTCATTTTACAGTGGCGACCTATTACGTTTTTCAATTCGTTGCCGGTTTAGCTGGCTCAGTGGTAGCAGGCACTGTGGCAACCGCTGCACTAGAAACCTTAGCCAAATCAATACCTGCTTTCCCTAGCATATAAGTGATCGCGTCACTTAACTCCTGTTCAGTCAAACTAGGATTGCCACCTTTAGCAGGCATCTGATTTAAACCATTAATACTTGCAGCCAAAAGACCTTGTAGACCTTTAGCAGCACGCGGTTCCCAAGCTGCTTTATCATCAATTTTAGGGGCGTTTAAAATCCCTGCGGTGTGGCAAGCAGTGCACACTGTATTAAAAACTTCTTCACCCGTACGTGCCACTGTGGAAGCGGGTGTATTAGTGCTTGGCGCAGAAGCTGCCGCAGCGGCTGCTGGTGCAGCCTTCACAGGTGCATCCACAGAAACAGTTTCCAACCAAGTGCGAATCGCCCATAAGCCTTCTTGCTTCACAATGCCATCAAACTTTGGCATGTAAGTAACGCCGTTGCGAATAGCACCATTGATCATCCGCTCTTTAAAAATCTCATCGCCTTCTTGACCTAGGGGTAACTTTTCACGCAAATCAGGCGCAATACCACCAGAAATCGCATCAATACCGTGGCAACGGGCACAATTTTGCGCAAAAGCATGCTTACCTATTTCAATGGCCCGTTCATTACTTGAGTAAGGATTAGTATCCACCCAAGTCGTATCAGAATCCTTAATTGGCTCTAAACCAGTAATATCAATGGGCTGTGGAGTAACATCACCGTGAGCCCAAACTTGCATGGTACTTGCTAATAAAAGAGCACCACCAATCCGTGTTAAAAGAAGCTTGCCTTGCATTTTTATAAAACCTCAAATATATATTCGGTGGCCTAAAAGAGGCAGTAAAATCACCTCTTTTTAAACTAAAATTAGGAAGGTGACTTAGGTAGTTTAAATACCCATAAACTGCCGCCTTGATTTAAGTGCTTAACACTTTTTGCGACTTCACCACCCCATAATGGCACAGCACCACCCCAACCTGATGGAACAGCAACGAATTGCTCGCCATCTTGCTCCCAAGTAATTGGGCAACCGACTACGCCAGAACCTGTTTGGAATTTCCAAAGCTCCTGACCCGTTTTAGCATCAAAGGCCTTTAAATAACCTTCTGGCGTGCCCGTAAATACTAAATTACCTGCAGTCGTTAATACGCCACCCCACAATGGGGCTTTGTTTTTAGCTTCCCAAACAATCTTGCCAGTTTTTGGATCCATAGCGCGTAAAGCGCCAATGTAATCTTCATTCAAAGGTTTAATCGTGAAGCCAGCGCCTAGATAAGCAGCGCCTTTTTTATAGCTGATTGGCTCATTCCAAATATCCATACCCCATTCATTGGCAGGTACATAGAATAAATCAGTATTCGGATTATAAGCCATGGGCATCCAGTTTTTTCCACCTAAGAAGGAAGGTGCAGAAAATACGGATTGACCCTTATCCGCAGCGCTTGGAGCGCCAGGACGATTAGTATCATCATATTCAGGACGGCCGGTTTTTAAATCAATCCCTTTCGCCCAAGTAATTTTATTGACGAATGGACTAGCACTGATCAATTTACCGTTAGTACGATCTAATACATAGAAGAAGCCATTCCGGTCAGCATGACCACCGGCTTTAACTACTTTGCCATCCGCTTGTTTCAAATCGAAAGAAACAAACTCATTAACACCGTCAAAATCCCAACCATCATGCGGAGTCCATTGGTAGGTCCATTTGATTTTGCCGTCATCAGGATTAATCGCTAAGATCGAGGAAGAATATAAGTTATCGCCGGGACGTAAGTGTGAGTTCCACGGGGCTGGGTTACCTGTACCGAAGAAAAGTGAATTAGTTTCAGCATCATAGGTACCACCTAGCCAAGTCGCAGCACCCCCTGTTTTCCACAGATCGCCTGGCCATGACTTGTTTGTTTCACCAGTAATGCCATTATCTTTGCCATCTAAACTGCCCATATGGCCTTCAACGGTCGGGCGCATCCAAATTAATTTACCGGTTTTAGCATCACGTGCTTCAACTTTACCAACAATACCGAACTCACCCCCCGAAACACCGGTAATAACCTTGCCATTCACAATAATCGGTGCAGCCGTATTCGAATAACCGGCTTTATAATCTTCCATCTTCTCTTTCCAAACTACCTTGCCGGTGTCTTGGTCAAGCGCCACTAACTGCGCATCCAGAGTTGAAAAAATAAAGAGATTATCGTAAAGCGCGCCACCACGATTCACTACGTCACAGCAAGGTAAAATACCATCAGGTAAGCGATGATCATATTGCCATAACTCTTCACCGGTTTTTGCATCAACAGTAAATACCCGTGAATAGGAAGCCGTAACGAAAATTTTACCATTAGAAACTAAAGGTTGAGCCTCTTGACCGCGTTGCTTTTCGTCGCCGTAGGATAATACAAAAGCGGGGGTTAAATTTTTAACGGTTTCGGTATTGAGCTTATCTAAAGGACTAAAGCGTTGACCTTGCAAACCTAGACCATAACTAACGACATCATTAGGTGTAGTTGCATCGTTCGCAATATCTTGATCATTGACTGCTGCCATTAAAGGTGCAGCACTTAAAGCAGTACTAATCGCTGCTGCTAAAAATAACTTACGTACCAACTTACCAGACTTCATACTAAAGTCTCCTCTCCAATAGTAATTGTGTAGGGAAACCGCAATGTGACTCCCATTACATTACGGCCATCTAGCAGTAATCATAAGGGGTAGTTGGTTGGGAAAAGGTTGGGGAGTTTGTTAGTTTTTAATTATTATTCAGTACACTAGCCTATTTTAAACAGGCTAGCTCTCTATTAAAATTTGGGCTTATCCACTAGCTCAGCTAAACGCTCGCGGACTAATTCGCTACCACCGGTGCTCTTGCATAATTTATCCATGAGCAAGTTGGCATCTTCACAAGAACCGAGCGCTTTATCCATGATGGCATCAATACAATGCCGCCATTCTTCCAACTCAGGTGAATTGGATTGCACCAGCAAACTGCCCTGATACAAAGTAAAGGCCGCACTGGTGTGATTTTGATGCAGTGCTTGCCAGACTTGCACAAAGTCCGCCCACACCGAAACTTGCAAGCGGTAGGGACGTGAGCCAATTTGCCCGTCTAAAATCCGCCGCAAATGCGAAAGCTCTGCTTTTAAGGTAGACAGTGACACCGATTGCTCACCATACAAAGCAGCATGCATACTTTCTAAGCTCAAGCCTTGTGGGTTTAAAGCTAATAGCGAAAGAATTTCGACTTGGCGCAACGGCAAATGTAAAGGCTTACCACGGAACATCACGCGCGCTTGGCCTAAGGCATAAATTTCCAACTCAGCTTTAGGCAAATTTTGTGGCAAACCTTGGGCAATCGAACGCGCAATTTCAGTGACTGCGGCTTGGCCTAAAGGTGTATGCCGCCGCCAAGTAGTCGACATATCTAATACACCGACTAATTCGCCTGATTGCGGATGTAGAATAGGTGCTGCATAACACACCCAATCATGTACAAAGGGCTGATAATGTTCGGAAGAAAATACCGTGACTGGACGCTTAAGACTTAAAGATAAACCAACTGCATTCGTGCCTACTGAGCGCTCATCCCACCAACCTCCAGCGGTGAAATTCACGGATTCAGCACGGCTACGCATGTGCTGGCTAGCTAAAGTCCATAATAAGCGCCCTTGTGGATCAGCAATGGCAGCCACCAGTTTGCCTTCTTTGGCGAGTTGTTTGATTTGACCTTGTTCGCGTTGGACGGCTTGACTCAGAATCGAGTCCTTCCACATTTGTTGAGTCACATAGAGATCATCAGCGGGTGCTGAACCACGACTAGGCTGAGTATATTGTGCACTGCGCTGCCAAGAAGAAACGATATCTTCGCGTACCAGCGGTTGCGCTACCACGCGCGCACTACCTGACACGAAACTATTCCACTGACTGTCAATCACACTGCGGCGCTTTAATAGCGACTCCGAGCCTGACCCTGTAGCCTTAAGTATCTGCCCCATACGCCTCCTCCTGCGTCGTAAGCATAAAATGCACGCTCTAGGAGCCGCATTCGTGTCTGTTCAGAGTGAACCTCTTACCCTGAATTTGCAAATTCAAAAACCAAAAATACGCTCTTATTCAAATCGTCTTTGAGCCAATGCTGATACTATTTTGTCTTTTTCTGAACATTATAGGCTGGGTGCTTGTTGGGTTGAGCTTACTGGTATCAATCGCCTGCTCAATCAGATGATGATGCGGTGATTTCGCGCAAGTCGGATCAGCATTAGTCGGATCACCTGTTAATTTAAAAGCCTGACAGTGGCAACCGCCAAAATCCTTTTCACGTTCATCACAAGTGCGACACGGGTCTTTCATCCAAGCTTCGCCACGGAAATAATTGAAAGCACTTGATTCGTACCAAATCCAAGCTAAATCGTGATCGCGCACATTATGCAACTCCAAACCGGGCAAGCTACGCGCTGAGTGGCAAGGCAGCACTAAGCCATCGGGCGCAACCGCTAAAAACACCCTGCCCCAACCCGCCACACAGGCTTTGGGGCGATTTTCGTAATAATCTGGCACGACATAATAAATCTTCATCTTGCCTTTGAGCTTGTCTTGGTAAACATTCGCCACCCGCTCGGCTTCGCGTACTTGCTCTAAAGTCGGCAATAGATGATCCCGATTGGCGAGTGCCCAACCTTCAAATTGCGTGGTGGCAAGCTCGACATAATCGGCTTGTAACTCCACCGCCAAATCCAACATTTGCGCCACGCGATGCATATTTTGGCGATGAATCACAAAGCACAACACCATCGGATAGCCGCTAGCTTTTACCGCTCGCGCCATATCCAATTTATGCTGGAAGGCATGCGTGCCAGCTAGGTAATCATTCAAAGTTGCATCGTCGGCTTGGAAGCTGACTTGAATATGATCTAAGCCTAATTCGCGGAATTTTTCTACCCGTGCCGCATCCATGCCCACGCCCGAAGTGATTAAATTGCTGTAATAGCCGAGCTTACGTGCCTCGGCAATTAAATCCTCCAAATCCTTCCGCACTAACGGTTCGCCGCCCGAAAAGCCTAGCTGTGCCGCGCCCATTTTGCGTGCCTGATGCAGCACCTTCAGCCAGCCTTCGGTATCCAACTCATCCTTTTTCGGAACTAACTCCAAAGGATTACTGCAATACGGGCATTGCAACGGGCAAGAATGGGTGACTTCAGCCAGTAGCCATAAAGGATGTGGAATCTTAGGCATATTTAATCCAGCCTTGGGCTTGGGCTTCTTCTAGGAACTGGGTGACATCCTCATCTAAGCCTTCAGTTTCGTATGCTTCCTCCAGCTCAGCCACAATCGCTTGCACCGTGCGCTTGCCATCGCATAAGGACAAAACGGAAGCCGCTGTATCACTCAGTTGCACCATGCCTTCGGGATAAAGCAATACGTGATTTTGCTGCGCTTCTTCCCATTGAAAACGGTAGCCCTGCGCTAAACGCGGTACAGCCATAAAATCGAGAGTACTCATGCGAGTTCCTCCACATTGAAATACGGCGGCATGTTTTGGATATAGGACAAATAAATCGCATCCAACATCGACCAAAGCACATCCAGCTTAAATTTTACAATTTGCAAAGCGCGTTGCTGCTGCTCGTAAGTGGTGAAATGCTGTAAAGTTAACGATAGGCCATGATCAACATCCCGATGCGCTTCAGTGAGGCGATTGCGGAAATATTGCAAGCCCGCATTATCAATCCACGGATAATGATCCGGCCAACTTTGTAAGCGCTGTTTGTGAGCGGTTGGGGCAAATAATTCGGTCAAAGAAGAGCAAACCCCTTCGCGCCAATCCGCTTGATGTACAAAATTAATATAAGCATCGACCGCAAAACGCACACCGGGTAGCACATGACGCTGATCAAGTAATTCTGCGCGCGGCACACCGCAAGCCTCACCCAAACGAATCCAAGCCTCAATCCCGCCATCGGAAATATGTCCAGCACTGGGGCCGCCATCATGATCGAGAATGCGCTGAATCCAAACACGGCGCACCTCGCGATCAGGGCAATTGAACAGGAGTGCGGCATCTTTGCGCGGAATAATGACTTGATAATAAAAGCGATTCGCTACCCAGCCACGCAATTGCTCAGCATTGAGCTTGCCTTCATACATCATGACTTGAAAGGGGTGATGAACATGATAATAGCGCCCTAAGGCACGCAATTGCTGTTCAAATTCGGTAGGGGTCCAAGCAGCAGTCATGCACTAAGCTCCTCACTTTTTAGGCACTACTGCAAGTATGTTAGCGGCAAGGTTGGGAAAAGGTTGGTAACCCACTTTTGGACTATTAGCTACCCCCCATTATCACTAGTTGTGCTATAAATCATCCAAGCCAAAATCACTCAAGTTTTTATCAAAAAATGGTTGTAAGATTTCCTGTTCAAACAGCTCTAACTCATCAGGATAAACTTGTGTAAAGGTTGAGTTATCATTAGGTGACCACCATTTATGCACACCTGTATAAGGCTGTCTGGTAATAGCTGGACAAACAAAGGTATAAGGTCTCTCCAACCATCCATATTCGTACTTGGGGTTTGCTGCTAAATTAGCTCGCCCAGAAAACTGACCAATTAAATATATGCCTTGATTACCATTAGTTAGATAAAAATAATCTCCAATGGAGGCACTCACAAAATCCTGTGCCTGTGAAGTTTTCATTGTGCCTTTAGCCGATGTGTTCATATGGATGTAAACCAACTGATTAGCAATAGACTCAATCATGTCACCAAATGAAAACTCAGCTGAAACGCCTTGAGAAATCTTCCAAAAAGTAGGCTTCATATTTTTATCGCTCCTTAAGTAAACTGATTACTAGTTACGCGAATCTAGCGAATGCCTAACATAAAAACAATCTACTTTTTAAAGCTCCAACAACATCCCATCAAACGACACTTCAATCTGTGCCTTAGTCAATTCAGCACGCTCTAGCGAAGATTCATCCAAAATTGGATTGGTATTATTAATATGAATCAGAATCTTGCGCGTATTCGGGAAATTCGCGAGCCATTCAATCATGCCGCCCTCACCCGATTGTGGTAAATGCCCCATGTCGCGGGCTAGTTTATGCCCGACTTGGCGGCGTGACATTTCATCATCTGTCCAGCAAGTGCCATCGACTAACACACAATCAGCCTGTTCAAAATACGGGCGCAAATGCGCTTCGATTTCGCCTAAACCGGGTGCATAAAATAACTTGCCACCGGTTTGAGTATCCTCAAACCAAAAGCCCACATTATCACCCTCAGAAGGGTTATTTCGATGCGGTGAGTAAGGTGGTGCTTTGCTATGTAGCGGTACAGGGGTAATGCGTAAATTGTCCAGTTTAGGAATGCTCAATGCTGAACCATCTAGCGCTAAAGTATGCCGATTCACACCACAATAATGCGAAAGCATATTCAGCACCGGAAACCCAGTGGCTAAATCCTCATACACTCTATCGGTGCAATACAAATCCAGCGGCTGTTTGCTTTCACGCAGAATTAACAACCCGGTAGTGTGGTCAATTTGGCTATCGGCGAGTAAAACCGCACTAATCCCGCTATCACGCAAGGCACGGGCAGGCTGTAGGTAGTGATGCAGGGTATTGATTTGGGTGCGAATATCCGGGGAGGCATTCACTAAGACCCAGTGAATTTTATCGGTGGACACCGCAATCGAGGACTGTGTGCGTGCTTGGGCTGGAATCGTGCTATTGCGTACACCCGCACACATCGGACAGTTACAATTCCACTGCGGGAATCCACCTCCCGCAGCAGAACCAAGTACTAAGACGAACAAGGCTTAGCGATTCATGATGTACAGATTGATTTCAAACCCATAACGCATGTCTTTAAACGCTGGCTTAGTCCACTTGAGTGATTTTTTCATAAGTACTCTCCTCTTAAGATAATTAGGAAGTTTAGCTTATAGCATGCTTGAGGTTGGCTAAAGGTTGGCTTAAATGCCTGACTATTTGCTTAGCTGACCAGCTAGGGGCAGCATGTATGTTGAGTGTGTTGACTGCTTAACCTAAACTATCAATCTATTTTTAAGCATGATTCAATCAAAATAAACTATTTTATATAAAATAAGCCATGTGGCATGCTGCAAGTAGCTAAACTAAATAAGCTACAGGACATCAACCAACAGGAGTATATTGATATGAGCGACACGCCAATTTTAACAACGACCGCTGGAGCACCTGTTCCTGACAATCAAAACAGTATTAGTGCAGGTCCACGCGGCCCTTTAATGCTGCAGGATTATCACCTACTCGAAAAGCTCGCCCATCAAAACCGTGAGCGCATTGCTGAGCGGGTTGTGCATGCAAAAGGCTGGGGCGCATTCGGTACCTTCACGGTCACACAAGATATTTCCCAATACACTTGTGCCAGTGTTTTTTCCAAAATCGGCAAAAAAACCGAGATGCTAGCTCGTTTCTCTACCGTTGCGGGTGAGGCAGGTGCTGCGGATGCAGAGCGCGATGTACGCGGCTTTGCTCTCAAGTTTTATACCGACGAAGGCAACTGGGATATGGTCGGCAATAATACGCCGGTTTTTTTCGTGCGTGATCCTGTGAAATTCCCTGACTTTATCCATACCCAAAAGCGTCATCCGCGTACTAATTTACGCTCCCCAACTGCGATGTGGGATTTCTGGTCTTTATCGCCTGAATCCTTGCATCAAGTCACGATTCTGATGTCAGACCGTGGTTTGCCAGTTGCTCCCATGTTTATGAATGGTTATAGCAGCCACACCTATAGCTTGTGGAATGAAAAAGGCGAGCGTTTCTGGATTAAATTCCATTTCAAAACCCAGCAAGGTCATCGCCATTACACCAATGCTGAAGCCAAAGAAGTAGTTGGCAATAGCCGCGAAAGCTATCAAGAGGAATTATTCGGTACGATTGAGCGCGGTGAATTTCCAAAATGGACTGTGTTCGTGCAGGTCATGCCCGAAGCCGAAGCCGCAAATACACCTTACAACCCGTTTGACCTCACCAAAGTGTGGCCGCATGGTGATTATCCACTGATTGAAGTGGGGGTGATGGAATTGAACCGTAATGCGGACAACTACTTTGCGCAAATTGAAAATGCCGCATTTAGCCCATCGAATATTGTGCGTGGCATCAGCTTCTCGCCCGATAAAATGCTGCAAGCACGCATATTCTCCTATGCAGATGCACACCGGCATCGCTTAGGCACGCACTACGAATCCTTGCCAGTCAATCAGCCTAAAGTGCCGGTGCATCATTATCACAAAGATGGTGCAATGAATTATCACGGCCTCGCGACGGGTAATCCTGATGCTTTTTATGAGCCGAACTCGTTCAATGGCCCAGTAGAAGCACCCCGCACTAAAGAACCACCCTTAGATTTAACCGGTGTGATGGATCGCCACGATCATCGTGCTGCTGAAGGTAGTGGAGTGGATGATTACAGCCAGCCTAGGGCTTTGTTTAATTTGTTTGATGATGAACAAAAACAGCGCTTATTTCAGAATATTGCGGAAGCCATGAAAGGCGTGCCCCAAGCTATTATTGATCGGCAACTGGCTTTGTTTGACCAGGTTCATGCCGATTATGGTAAAGGCGTGCGCAAGGCTTTGAAAAAATAACCTAGCTCTACAGAACAGCACCTCTCCCCTGATTGGAGGGGTCGCTGTCTAATCTCCAAGCGCTAGTAGTGCATTTTGGGATACACTCTAAAGACCTAGACAAATGCTCAGGCATGCCGAATTGGAGGAGTGAACATCATGATGGAGCAAAGCTATCAGCCCTTAGCAGGCATACGTGTTGTGGAAATTAGCCACATGATCATGGGGCCGTCAGCTGGATTTTTCCTAGCCTCACTCGGTGCAGAAGTGATTAAAATCGAGCCACCTGACGGCGATAAAACTCGTAAACTCACCGGTATGGGACGCGGCTTTTACCCCAGCTTCAATCGCGGTAAAAAATCCGTTGTATTAGATACCCATACAGCTGAAGGTTTGGCCACACTGCATCAACTGATTAGCACTGCCGATGTCTTCTTAGAAAACTTCCGCGATGTCTCCATGGAAAAAATGGGCTTAGCCCCTGCTCAACTTCAAGAAAAATACCCTGCTCTGATCATCGCTTCCTGCAAAGGCTTCCTCCAAGGCCCGTATGAAAATCGTACTGCGATGGATGAAGTGGTACAGATGATGACCGGCATGGCGTATATGACTGGCCCCAAAGGTCGCCCGCTCAGGATTGGCTCTTCAACCGTCGATATTACCGGCGGCTTGTTCACTGCTTTTGGCGTGTTAGCCGCTCTGTTCAAACGGCAGCAAGATGGGCAAGGTCATCAAATTCGCACTGGTTTATTTGAAAGCTGTTTGCTGCTAGTCATGCAACATATGGTGCAATTTGATCTGGAAGGCACTGAATCGCCACCAATGCCGAATCGTGAATTTTCTTGGCCGATTTATGACATTTTCACCACTCAAGATGGCAAAGCGATTTTCATTGGTGCGATTACCACAGGGCATTGGGAAATTGTTTGCCGACTATTGGGTTTAGAACATTTACTCACTGATGCGCGCCTGCAAACTCGCATGGATCAAATCAATAATCGGGAATGGACGATTCCTATGGTAGAAGCAGCGGTAGCAGCGCACAGTTATGCCGAACTCACGCCCATTTTAGAGCAGCAAGGGATTCCGTTTGGCCCCGTGTCACGCCCTGTCGAAATGTACGATGACCCGCATGTGAATCGCCCCAATGGTTTGATCAACTCAGTCGATGGCGAAACTGGCCAAGCCTATCGTGCACCGGGTTTACCACTCGAAGTCGACGGTCAACCCTTGTTTCCAAGTGATCCTAATTTAGCCGCCATTGGTGAGCATACCAAAGAAGTATTAGCAGCACTGACACAGAAGGCATGAATCAAGCTTGATTCTCCACGCCCAAACGTAGCATATCAATCATCTGTGAGGCGATTTGCTCAGGGCTCAATTTGCCCTCGTGATACCAGACATAGACCCAGTTCATCGCCCCCAAAATCTGCAAGCGTAGCAAGGTACGATTCACGGAAGGCTTAAGTGGCAAAGCAGTAATCAGTGCTTTAATCACATCCTCATAAGCATCACGATCCGCTCGAATCATATCCAATAAACGTGGATGCCCAGTCAATGCGAGGCTATGCCCTGTTAAACGATCTATCGCCGAGCCGCCGACCATGCCATTAATATGCACTGTAAACGCCCGCTTCAAGCGCTCCCAAGGAGCGCTAGCCTCATCCACTGCTGCTTGTAATTGCAACATCACCGAACGAAAACCTTCTTGGTGTACCGCCATATACAGATCTTCTTTCGAAGAAAAATAGTGATAGACCGAACCAGGTAATAAACCCGCCTGCCCGGCAATATCGCGAATCGTAGTGCGATCAAACCCTTGGGTAGAAAAGAGTTCGGCGGCAGCATTCAGAATAATACGGCGACGATCTAAAGGTTCAAGTTCAGACTCTAATAAATTAGCCGATTCATCTTCAGCTGCTTCCCCTTGAGCCAGTCGAGTACTGAGCAAACCGCGCTCTAAGTAGCGGCGCTGATTGGTGGTCAAAATTTCTAAGCAACCCTCATTTTCAGCTGCCAAAGCTTGTAGGCGTTTGACTGCTGTTTCTAAGCCATATTTTTGCCAAATATAACGCACACCCGAAGCCGAAATTTGTAAGCCCACTCGCTGTAAGCGCACCGCTACAGCGGCCTGCCCTAATTCAGGGTGCTCGCGGGCTAAGCGCAAAATTTCACTCTCCACCAGATTATTGCTATCAGCTTCTGAGATCGGCTGATTTTCTGCTTGATTCATGCTGCTTGATCCTCGGTCATTTATTTGCCAAGCCTAAGTGGTTTTGGCTCCAGCCTATTCGCTGAGCGCTCAGTTTACTCGAAACTAGTCAGTGATAAGTCACTACTAACTAAACAAATTAGTACAAACTAATTAATAAAACAACTGTTTGACAAGTTAGTTTTTAGCTGTTAGTTTGTGGATCATTCGATAGCGCGCTACGCGATCCATACGACAGGAGGAGGTCTATGTGGATTTACAGATAGCATTAATTCTCGGGCAAGATGGTATTACCAACGGTGCAATCTACGCGCTCTTAGCGCTCGCCCTCGTACTGGTGTTCGCAGTGACACGAGTTATTTTTATCCCCCAAGGTGAATTTGTAGCCTATGGTGCGTTGACAATGGCTACGCTGCAAACAGGCGTTGCTCCCGCCACTATTTGGTTATTAGTTGTCTTAGGGCTGGCCGTTTCCTTGTTAGATGGAATCCAAGCAGTACGCACAAAGCGCAATGACAAACTCATCAAAACTTTATTATGGAATTTGGCCTATCCGCTGATGCTGCTCGCCATCCTTTTCTTATTGCCTTTAGCCAAACTGCCTATGCTCGTGCAGATGCTTTTGACCTTAGCGGTGATCGTGCCAATGGGGCCTATGCTGTATCGCTTGGTGTATCAGCCCTTGGCGGATGCTTCGGTGTTGATTCTATTGATTCTGTCAGTCGCTTTACACTTGTCGATGGTGGGTTTAGGTCTACTTTTCTTCGGAGCAGAAGGCCAACGCACGCCTGCGTTTAGTGATGCGAGTTTCAATTTAGGCGCTTTAACCGTTTCAGGTCAAACCTTAGTAGTAGTTTTCACCTCGCTAGCTTGTATTGCTGCTTTATATCTTTTCTTTGAACGCACACTTTACGGTAAGGCTTTACGCGCCACCGCCATCAATCGAGTCGGCGCACGCTTAATGGGCATTCGCCCTGCTCTGGCTGGCAAGATTACCTTTTTAGTCGCCACCCTCATTGGGGCATGTTCAGGGGTTTTGATTGCCCCGATCACCACGATTTACTATGACACTGGCTTTCTGATTGGCCTAAAGGGTTTCGTTGCAGCGATTATTGGGGGCTTAGCCAGTTATCCGCTAGCCGCTCTAGGTGCTTTGCTGGTCGGTTTGCTGGAAGCTTTTTCTTCCTTTTGGGCGAGCGAATATAAAGAAGTGATTGTATTCACACTGATTATTCCGGTCTTGCTCTGGCGTTCACTGAAAAGTACCCATGTGGAGGATGAAGAATGAAATACGCTTTCTCTCCACGGATTTTAGTTGGTATTTTCCTCGTGTTCGCGGTGGCTGCACCTTTAGTACTCCCCGCTTTCCATATCACTTTAATGAATTACATTGGTTTATATGCCTTAGTCGCTTTGGGCTTAGTGCTCCTGACGGGTGTGGGCGGTCTAACCAGTTTCGGTCAAGCCGCTTTTGTGGGCTTGGGCGCTTATACTACTGCGGTTTTAACCACTCAATTTAATGCTTCACCGTGGTTAGGTCTAATTGCAGGCATCGTGATTACCTTAGGCGTGGCCTTTATTTTAGGCGCTCTCACCCTGCGTCTGTCTGGTCATTATTTACCGCTCGGCACGATTGCTTGGGGAATTAGCCTCTACTTTCTGTTTGGCACGATGGAAACTTTAGGGGGTCATACGGGCTTATCGGGTATTCCTCCGATTTCGATTTTTGGTTGGGTTTTAGATGAAGGTCAGGAGATTTTCTATCTGATTTTATGCTTCCTGCTCCTCGCCATGCTAGCCACGAGCAACTTGCTGGATTCTCGAGAAGGCCGAGCCATTCGCGCTCTCAAAGGTGGGCGCGTGATGGCCGAAGCGATGGGTGTGAATACTTTACGTTCACGCATGACCATCTTTTTAATTGCTGCCCTGTTCGCTTGTGTTTCCGGTTGGCTGTACGCACATATGCAGCGCTTAGTCAACCCGACACCTTTTGGCCTACACAGCGGTATTGAATATTTATTCATGGCAGTGGTCGGTGGTGCAGCGAGTGTCTGGGGGGCTTTAATCGGTGCTGGGGTGATCACTGTGCTCAAGCAGTGGTTGCAAGATTGGCTGCCACAAATCTTAGGTCAATCCGGCAATTTCGAGACTATTATCTTCGGCCTCATGATGATCCTGATGCTGCAATATGCACGCGATGGCATTTGGCCTTTTTTAACTAAATTAGTGCCTGTCAAAAAGCAGCCGAAACTGATTGACCCGCATGCAGCCGCCTTGCCACGTCGCGAACTACCCACCCACGGTGCAGTGATTCTGGATGCTAAAAAAGTCACCCGCAAATTCGGGGGCTTGATCGCCAATAACAAAATGAATTTGACCGTACATGCGGGAGAAATTCTGGCGCTAATTGGCCCAAATGGTGCAGGCAAAAGCACCATGTTCAATCAGATTTCAGGGGTGGATACCCCCACTTCGGGCGAGATCCGTTTCCTAGGGCAGAATATCACTGGCATGAACTCACGGGCTATTGCGGGTATGGGCATGAGCCGTACTTTTCAGCATGTGAAATTATTGCCCACGATGACAGTACTTGAGAACGTCGCGATTGGTGCACATAGGCGGGGTGCTAAAGGTGTATTTGCAGCCGCTGCACATACTGAGCGCTCTGAAGAAGCCAGTTTGCTCGCAGAAGCAGCGCGTCAATTAGAGCGCGTCGGCTTAGGTGATTATCTAAATGTGGAAGCGGGTAGCCTCGCCTTAGGTCAGCAGCGTATTTTAGAAATTGCCCGTGCACTTTGCTCTGATCCTTGTTTATTACTGCTCGACGAACCCGCCGCAGGCTTGCGTTATCGCGAGAAGCAAGCCCTGGGGGATTTAATGAAAAAGCTCCAAGCCGAAGGCATGGCAATTCTCTTAGTCGAACATGATATGGATTTCGTCATGGGCTTAGTCGATCGGGTGGTCGTGATGGAATTTGGCGAGAAAATTGCGGAAGGCTTACCCGAAGATGTGCAGAAAGATCCGGCTGTCTTAGAAGCTTATTTAGGAGGGGTCTAATAATGACGCAGCCCGTCTTAGCGATTCGTAACCTCTCTGCTTCCTACGGCAAAGTCGAAGCCTTGAGCGGCATTAATCTGAACGTCGGCGAAGGGCAAATTGTCACGGTGATTGGCCCGAATGGTGCGGGTAAAACTACCCTACTTTCGGCTGCTATTGGCTTATTAGCCTCTAAAGGCGAGATTCAATTTGATGGAATCCTCGAAGCCGAGCCTGAAGTTGAGCATCTAGTCGGGCGCGGCCTAATTCTTGTTCCCGAAAAACGCGAACTTTTTAGTGAAATGTCAGTGGAAGACAATTTAATTCTGGGTGCTTTCCAACGCCATCGTGCCGGGCATCGAGATGAAAAAGCCACGATGCAGGAAGTGTATGAGCTATTCCCACGCTTACAAGAACGTCGTACTCAACAAGCCGGAACCCTATCCGGTGGCGAGCGCCAAATGCTCGCGGTCGGACGTGCGCTGATGGCGAAGCCGCGCCTGTTGATGCTGGATGAGCCAAGCCTTGGCCTAGCACCTTTAATCGTGCGCGAGATTTTCCGTATTATTGCCGAGCTACGGCGGCGGGGCGTTTCCATTTTATTAGTTGAGCAAAATGCACGCGCTGCTTTGCAAGTAGCTGATTATGCTTATGTCCTCGAAAACGGGCGCACTGCAATGGAAGGCCCCGCTACGCAATTACGTGACGATCCACGCGTGATCGAAACCTATTTAGGTCTGGGTGGTAAACACCAAGACTTGTTATCTACCTAAGTGTTGTTAATTTTGGAGGAGAGACCATGAAATTAAACCAACTTGCTTTAGCTTGCGCTGTAGGCTTAGCTTTATCTGCACAGGCTGCTATCGCTGATATTAATGTCGGGGTGAGCTTATCTACTACAGGCCCTGGCGCTGCTTTAGGGATTCCTGAAAAGAATGCTTTAGCCATCATGCCCACTGAAATTGCTGGTGAAAAAATCAATTACATCATTTTAGATGATGCGACTGATCCCACCGCAGCGACCAAAAATGCACGTAAATTAACTTCAGAAGATAAAGTCGATGTGCTGATTGGCTCTTCAGTCACACCAACTTCTTTGGCAGTCACTGAAGTCGCGATTGAAACCAAAACACCGCAAATTTCCTTAGCACCGACTAATCTACCTGCTGAAAAAAATACTTGGGTCTTCCGTACTCCTCAGCATAATGATGTCATGGCGAGCGCTTTAACGGAGCACATGAAAGCTAAAGGCATAAAAACCCTAGGTTTCATTGGCTTCTCGGATGCCTATGGCGAAGACTGGTTAACAGCACTGAAAAAGCCTTTAGAAGAAGCTGGCATCAAACTCGATCCGATTGAGCGCTACAACCGCACCGACACTTCCGTCACTGGGCAGATTCTGAAACTGACTAGCGCTAAAACTGATGCGGTGTTAGTGGTCGGCTCTGGCAGCCCCGCTGCTTTGCCACAACTCGGTTTAATTGAGCGCGGCTACAAAGGCCAAATCTATCAAACGCATGCGGCGGCTAGCCCTGCTTTCATGAAGGTCGCACAGAAAGCCGCTGAGAATGTCATCATGCCGATTGGCCCAGTCGTGGTTGTTGATCAAATCCCCGATGATCATCCTTCCAAAAAAGCCGGTCAGGAACTGACTAAGCAATACAACGAAAAGTATGGTGAAAAGAGCTTCACTTCGTTTGCAGGCCATGCCAATGACGCTTTCCGCTTATTAGAAGCTGCCGTACCGACCGCACTTAAAGCAGGCAAACCCGGCACACCTGAATTCCGCCAAGGTTTACGCGATGCGCTTGAAGCGACTAAAGATGTTGTCGGTGTGCACGGCGTTTATACCATGACCCCAGAAAACCATTTCGGTTTGGATAATCGGGGTCGGGTATTGATTCAAGTCCAAGCGGGCGAATTTAAGTTAATTCAACCCTAAGAATAAGCCGTAAGCCGCAAAAAACAGATGCAAAGGAGGCATTGCGATGGTTGTTGAAACTCAAAGCATGGGGCGTATTTATGCGCCACCCAGTGTACAGCAGGAAGTACGAGAAGACGGTACGCAATGGCTGCGCTCCGGCCTTCCCTTTGATGAAAACTATACCCGTTGTGTGGGTGATTGGCTCGAACATTGGGCTAAGGCAACTCCCGAGCAACTGTTTCTTGCGCAACGTGATGCCAGCGGTGAATGGCAGAAGCTGACTTATAGCGAAGTGCGGACGCGTGTGGTAGCGCTCGCTACTTGGCTCTTAAGACAAAATTTATCGGCAGAACGCCCCGTGGTGATTCTGTCCGATAACTCGCTTGAACATGCTTTGTTAATGTTAGCGGCGATGCATATTGGTGTGCCCTCTTGTACGATTTCACAGGGCTACTCCTTGCTTTCGCAAGATCATGCCAAGCTCAAAGAAAACATTAAATTGATGAATCCGGGGGTGATTTATGCCGACCCGATTGATCATTTTGTACCTGCCTTAAATCATATCGCTGAGCTACACAAGGGTGTAGTGCTAGCGGGTGGCAATAGCGCAGTTCTCCCTGAAACCGCTATGCACTTCGCAGATACTTTATTAGAAACAGACGAAGCAGCAGTCATAGTGGCTTTCGAGCAAGTCACCCCTGATACGATTGCCAAGTTCTTGTTTACTTCAGGCTCTACTGGTGCGCCTAAGGCTGTCATCAATACTCAGCGCATGCTCTGCTCGAACCAGCAAGCCAAGGCGCAAGCTTGGCCTTTCTTAAAAACCGAAAAACCAGTCTTAGTCGATTGGCTACCTTGGAGTCATACCTTTGGTAGCAATCACAATTTCAATATGGTGCTCTCTCACGGGGGCACACTGTATTTAGATGAGGGCAAACCTGTTCCCGGTTTACTCGCAAAAACGGTCAAGAACCTACGAGAAATTTCACCGACGGTTTATTTCAGCGTGCCCCGTGCTTATGACATGCTGATTCCACTGTTGCGGGAAGATCAAGCTTTGCGTGAAAACTTCTTCCGTCATCTGCGTTACATCTTCTATGCTGGTGCTGCCCTGCCCCAACATTTATGGACGGCCATGCAGGAACTAGCAGCTAGCATACCGGGCTGCGAAACCATGTTAGTGTCCTCTTGGGGTTCGACAGAAACCGCACCGATGGCGACTGATTGCCATTTCCAAGCAGAGCGCTCGGGGGTAGTGGGTATCCCTGTCCCCGGTACTACTCTAAAGTTAGTGCCGAATGCGGGCAAGCTAGAGCCTTCTCCAACATAAAATGAGCCTGAAGCGTGTGCGAGATTCCAGCATAAAATGAGCCTGACGGCGTGGCGTAACCTGTTCATGATCCCTAGGATGAAAACGATCATGAACCTCGAAACACT
>JBATOI010000003.1:0-1771 GCA_049290875.1 Thiolinea sp. | reverse complement strand
CAGCAGACCCAGCGGCTTGGAGTGGTAGCCCAGTTGCCGCCAGGCCCACACCTCAAACAGTTCTTCAAACGTACCCACGCCGCCGGGCAGTGCCAGGAATGCATCGGCACGGTCGGCCATCATGGCTTTGCGCTCGTGCATGGTGTCCACCACGTGCAACTCGGTACAGGTGGTGAGCGCACATTCGCGGTCCATAAGCGCCTTGGGTATGACGCCGTACACGGTACCACCTGCCGCCAGTGTGGCGCGAGCCACGACACCCATCAGCCCTGCGTTGCCACCGCCGTAAACCAGTTCTCCGCCGTGCTGCCCAATCCAGGTGCCGACGTCAGTCGCAGCGGCTTCAAACAGCGGGTTGGTGCCGAGCCGCGAACCGCAATACACGCTTAGAGAGAACGCGGGAAGGTGTGTGGGAGTGGGCATCATGTTGGGCCAGAGGTTGTCAAATGTCGTGCGGTATCAGGCCAGCCTGGCCCACAGGGCGCCCACCCATGTGCCACCGCACAGGAACAGGCTGAGCAGCACGGCAGCGCTGCCCATGTCTTTGGCGCGTTTGGACAGGTCGTGCCATTCGGGCCCAATGCGGTCAATGGCAGATTCGATGCCGGTGTTGAGCAATTCGACGATCATGACCAGCAAGACCGTTCCCACCAGCAACGAGACTTCGACCCACGTGTTGCCCAGCCACCAGGCTGCTGGCAACATCACCAGGGAGGCCATTGCCTCCTGTCGAAAGGCTGTTTCACCCCAGCCTGCGCGCAGCCCGGCCAATGAGTAGCCGAAGGCATGTGCCATGCGCCGCCAGCCGGTACGCAGTTTCTGTGGGTTGACGGGGGTGTCAGTTTGCATGGATAGTTTGGCCGATGGCGTGTGCGAGAAACGGGTGACGTGGGTCAATCGGCATTGACCAGCCGGGTACCCGCCAGCATGTCATGCAGGTATTGGCGCTGCGGTTGGAAACGCGACAGCAGCGCGTAAATACACACCCAGCCAATGATCAGCACGTAGGTTTGTGGCCCGGTGACGCCAGCCAGCCAAGCACCCAGAAGTGGTGGCAAAAACCACAGGTAACTCAGCACGTAACGCAACAAGGCGCGTGGTTGCGTAAGGGGTTTGCCCACTGCATCGACCACGCGGATTTTCCAAGTCTTCATGGCCAGCGTCTGGCCTTTGGCCCACAACCATATGAAGTAGATGCCCAGCACCATAAACAGAAAGGCTTGAATGGGGTTGCGGTTGTCCAGCGCATGGCGCGTCTGACTCAGTGTCGAAAACAAGTACCCGGCAGTGAACACCACGGCAAACAACAGCATGCCTTCGTACACCCAACAGGCGAGGCGTCTGACGAGTTTGGGTGCAATCAATTCAGTAGCTGTCATGCTCAATAAAAAATGCCGTTGGTGGCGTAAAGACTATCGAAAAAGGTTGTAGTCACAACGGGTGGGTGCCGTGTATAGCGCAGTGCTTTTGCTTGGCAGATTGTCGCACCCGTGTGGTTCTGTTCAGTCGTGTGCGGTGGTTCAAGCTGCGTTTGGGCAAATTTAACGGGAGATTCCGATGTGACTTGCAAGATGTCTTTGGATGATTTGCTGTGGTTTTTCAGCCTGGTTATGTTGCAGTGCGATAATGCGCGTTGCAATTCAAAGGCAAACGGATCAAGGTCGCGCAGTCAATGGTGGCTGCCCATGGTTTTGGTCTCAAGTTCCGACGCAGCCTCACGAGGGCGCGCGAAGGAGCACCCAAGGTATTTCGTCAGAGAAATTCTCGAAAG
>JBATOI010000002.1:0-79490 GCA_049290875.1 Thiolinea sp. | reverse complement strand
AGTGAAACTAGTGATAAATCATCGGTTTACGCTAGTGCAGAACTCGCGAAAGTAGGGGCGGTGATTGATTGCCCACAGTGTGGGACAACGTTCACCAAAGCGAATAAATGGCATACGTTCTGCAAAAGTAGCTGTAAGGATGCTTGGCATAATGAACGCAATCCTGAGCGCTTAGCACATGCTAAACGGAAGAGGGTAGAGGCATGATGGATTTAGAAATGAGACCATTAATTCACGTTTAATCGTTTGTTACCCATGTCTAGGGTAGGCCACTTGAAAGCTGGATTTCTTTCACCGGATGTCACTCAGATGATTTTAAGGACAATCAGAGTTTTGCGCGCCACTATGTTCACCTGTCAATTACAGAATAGAACAAAACATGTCGAGCAATACCCGATTACTGACTTATGCAGAGCTGAGATCAGAAAAAATCAAGCTAGCGCGTAGCACACTTTGGAATCTGGAGCGTGAGGGTAAGTTTCCACTTCGGCGCGTACATGGGGGGCGCGTGTATTGGGTAGAAGCGGAAGTTGATGAATGGCTGGCCAATCTACCCACTAAACAGGAACAAGCGGCATGAAACAGAACGGGAAGGGGGAGCTGTCCCCAAAAGCAAAAACCCTGTTAGGCGGTAACTTAACAGGGCTTATTAATTTATCCACAGGGCGGCGCGGACACTATGCATTATACACACTCACTGAATGAAATCACGGGCAGTTTTCACACTGCAATCTTGCAAGCCTTCGGGGTTGCGCCCACAAGCATTGAACACACCGGTATCGGTAAAGGTTGCCCGATCAAGCGCTTTAGTGCGTCGGGCAACAAAGGCGACCTCACCGGCTGGTATCAACTCGATGTTGATGCAACTCCTTCACCGTTTGGTGTCTTTGGCGACTGGCGTACAGGGATCAAGCAGACTTGGCGCTATGGTGGCAAGCTATCCAATACTCAAAAAGCTGAACTAATCGAAGGGCAAGCGGCAAGAGCTAGGCGAATTGCAGCAGAGCAGGCCGAAAAGCTCTACGCAAGGCCGAAGAGCAGCGCAAAATCTGGGAGTCAGCACGACCTGCTGAGCCTAATCATCCTTACCTCACTACAAAGCAAGTAGGGTCTTACGGTTTACGCCAACACAAGAGCGCTTTACTTGTCCCGTTACGTGATATTGCAGGCAGGGTGCAAGGTGTCCAGTACATTTATCCCGATGGAACGAAGCGTATTCAGGGGGGGGATGAAAGGCTTTTTCCACCACATCGGCAATGTGAACGCACCTGATGAAACAATTTACCTATGCGAAGGCTACGCCACAGGTGCAACCATCCACCACGCCACAGACCGACCCGTGGCGATAGCTATTACCGCTAGCAACTTAACGCATGTTGGCTTGCTCATACGCCACAAATACCCTAAGGCTGACTTAATCATTGCGGCTGACAACGATATTAGGCCGACGGATAGCACTTTAAAGAATACAGGTGTCGAGGCAGCACGCGAAGCGGCTAAAGCGTGCCGAGCTAAAGTGATTATTCCCAACACCACCACCAAAGCTGATTTTAATGACCTATTAACAGGGGCAAACGTATGAGCACGGACGCACTAAACGCCTTAACGATTACCGAAGATTACAGCGCTGCACCTGCTGACCCGATCAAAGCAGCAATTGCACGCTTAAGCCTCGACGCTGGAGCTGTCTTTGAGACGGAGGTATTAGCAGCACTCGCAGCCTTAGATATATGGTGGACTATGCGCGGTATCGCCAAGAGATCAAGCGCTCTAAGTGCGTGGTAATGCGTGATTTTGATGAAGCCGTCAAAGCACAGCGACCACAAGGGAGCGGCGGCTATGATGACCAGTCGATAGCAGTGCAAATAGTCGAGTTTGTACAATCCCGCTCCACCTTGTTTATGGATTCGGATAAAGAAGCCTATGCACGAATTCGCGTGGGCGAACATTGGGAGACTTGGTTATTAGAGTCGAGTGGCTTTAAGGAGTGGGTAGCGGCTGAATTGTACCGTGAAGCCCACATTCTGCCCAAATCAGAGCCTATTAAGGATGCAATCTTAGCGCTATCAGGGATCGCTAAATATGGCACAGCACAGCAAGAGATAGAGCAAAAGCCCGTATATCTCAGAGCCGGACTCACACCACAAGGCGCCTATGCGCTTGATCTCTGTAATGACGCTTGGCAGGCCGTGATTATCGAAGCAGGGAGCTGGCATATTGATAATCAGCAGTGCGTGGCCTTCAAGCGTACCAAGACCATGCAATCTTTGCCCGTACCTTTGGCGGCTGGTACAGGATGCGTAGATGAGCTATTCAAACTGATTAATTGCCCGACGGAATCCCAGAATATGCTCTTGGCTTGGATGCTCGAATGCTGGCGTACTGATACCGCTTACCCTATTGCAGAAATCGGCAATACTGAACAAGGTAGCGGCAAATCCAGAGCGCAAAGTACCTTGAAGCGTTTTATTGACCCTAACACCGTTAATCTACGCGCTAAGCCAAAAGCAGTAGAGGATATTTATGTTGCAGCCTGCAATTCACTGCTAATCAGTTATGAAAACCTTTCTCACCTCACGGAGGAAATGCAGGATGCTTTCTGTGTGCTGGCGACAGGTGGCGGATTTGCTAAGCGTCAACTGTTTAAGGACAGCGAGGAAAGCACACTGTCAGCAAAAAAACCTGTGATTATGAACGGAATAGGTACACTCGCGACCCGTCAAGATTTGGTAGACCGCTTGATTAATTTAGAGCTAGACCCACTAAAACCCGAAGACCGAAAAACCGATTCAGAACTTGATACTTTATTAGCTGACAAGGAAGCTAGTATTTTCACGGGGCTATTAGATTTGTTCGCTCAATCGTTGGCTTTGCTGCCTAGTATCCAGATTGAACAAAAGGCTAGGATGGCTGACTTTTGCTTATTGGGCGCGGCTGTGTATGCAGCGCGTGGCGTAGAGAATCCAACGGATGCTTTTATGCAGGATTACAACGCGATGCGTAAAGAGGCAATCTATCGAACCTTGGACAGTTCGCCTGTTGCATCGGCGGTGATCGCTTACTTAGACAAACACCCATTGGGGGCAGAGTTCACCACGGCAAAGAATGCGTATGATGTACTAGTCCAGCATTACACCGACGGCGAGTCATGGCCTAGATCTGCCAAGGGTTTAACAGAAGCTATTAAGCGCATATCGCCAGCGTTTAGGCAGATAGGAATCAAGGCCGAAGTAGGCAAGCAGCGCAGTAGTAAGGGCTATCCCGTGGTAATAAAATACATTGAACCGTTCAAGGCGATTAAGTCGGATAGTGCGAGTAAAGTTATTCATCCACCCGTGTTCAATTCGGGATCACCCAAGCTTGCAGTTATAGCCTAACCTTGTACTTAAACGCTCACCAAGGCCGGACATGTTCCGGCTTTTTTATTTTCCGGCGCAGTGCGTTTAGTGTACTTAGTGTACTTAGTGTACTTGTATCCTTAATAGGGGGGGGGGCGCGCTGTATAGGTGAACGACTAAATCAAACATCTGGATAGAGCGCTGATGATATTTTGAGCGTTCATAGCACTACCTAACCGGCCGGAATCACCCGGCCTTTTTTATGCCTGAATATTTATTTTCTGTACTTTCTAAATGCCCTACGGAGCACAAAAGGTATAGAGCAGGGTATAGATAAACGGAAAATTACCGATTCTTGGTTAAATCCCAGAAAGCAAAAAGCCCTGTAAATTATTCATTTACAAGGCTTTAAATTTGGTGCCGGCACTCGGAATCGAACTGAGGACCTACTGATTACAAGTCAGTTGCTCTACCAACTGAGCTATGCCGACGTTGGATGTGGCGTATACTATTCGATCTATTTTCGTGATGCAAGTGTTTCATTCATGAATTTGATCGACGGGTGAATTTTCTACCCTGAAAGGCAGCCAGCATGCCGCGCAGGATGTTTACTTCGCTTTGGGTCGGGGTAATTCTGCCGTATAGCCGCCGTAAGCGGCGCATCAGCAAGCGTGGATTCTCAGGGTCTAAATACTCAACTTCGACTAAAGTACTTTCTAAATGCGTGAAAAAACTTTCCATGGCCGCTGCTGTAGCCGGTTCTTCGTCGAGTTCGTTAGCGTTTGCCTCTTCACACGGCTTTGCGGTTTGGCGTACCGCCATCATGCATTCGTAGCAAATAATTTGAATAGCAGCGGCAATATTCAGCGAGAAAAAGTCAAAGGCCATCGGAATATGCACCAAGGCTTGGCAATGTTCTAGTTCGTCATTAGTCAGGCCGGTGCGCTCGCGCCCAAAGACCAGTGCAATTTTCTGTTTAGGTAAATGTTCAGCGACCCACTGTCCGCATTCACGTGCATCCATCTGTGGCCAGCGTAAGCTGCGTTCATTGCGGGCGCTGGTACCAATTACGTAATGACAATCGGCTAAAGCTTCTTGCAACGTACTACACAGTCGGGCATTTTCTAAAATATCATCCGCGCCCGAAGCGAGTGCTTTAGTTTCTGGTGAGTTGAAGCGAGTTGGGTTCACCAATCTCAGGTCATGGATGCCCATAGTTTTCATCGCCCGTGCCGCTGAGCCTATATTGCCCGGATGCGAGGTTTGAATCATGACAATACAGAGTTGATCCAGTAGCTGAGTCATAACACTTACTTCTTCATCACCCGAGCTTTTTCACGATTCCAGTCACGTTCTTTTTCAGTGGAGCGCTTGTCATGCAGCTGCTTACCTTTACCTAAACCAATCTCCAGTTTTACTTTGTTATTTTTCCAATACATTGCTGTTGGCACGACGGTATAGCCTTTGCGATCCACATCAATCAGTAAGTGACTGATTTGGTGTCCATGTAGCAGCAGCTTCCGAGTGCGTTTGGACTCAGGAATAATATGCGTAGACGCTGATAGCAGCGGCGTAATTAGGGCATTGAACAAGAAGGCTTCACCCTTATTAAACTGAATGAAGCTCTCTTTAAGTTGCACTCTGCCATCACGGATACTCTTAACTTCCCAGCCTTCGAGCACCAGACCAGCCTCATAGGTATCTTCAATGTAATACTCGAAACGAGCTGTTCTATTCAGCGCGATAGTTTTATCACCGGGTGTAGATTTTTTCTTTTGCTTAGTCATTTGAATTACAATAATAACGGAACTGTTAGATGATAGCGCGTTCTACCACGAATATGAACGTTTGCTAGATTCGGTCTTAAGCCCTAATGAAAGGAAGGTTGCATGGCGCATATTAGTCGTAGCGCTCTAGTCCCGTATTCGGCCGAGCAAATGTTTGTGTTAGTCGATGCAATTCGTGATTATCCGAAGTTTTTGCCTTGGTGTCGTAGCTCCGAGGAGCTGGATCGGGATGGCGATGAGGTTAAGGCTTCTATCGAGATTGCTAAGGGAGCACTGAATAAAAGCTTTACCACGCAAAACCGTATGCAGAAAAACAAAGTGATTGAAATGAGCCTGGTTGATGGCCCGTTCAGACATTTACACGGTTTCTGGCGCTTTGATGAGCTCAAGCCTGGCGCCTGTAAAGTTTCATTGGATTTGGATTTTGAGTTTTCTAATAGGCTTATCGGCTTAGCGATTGGCCCAGTTTTCAATCAAGTGGCTAATACCTTGGTCGATTCTTTTGTGATCCGGGCGAAAGAAGTGTATGGATAAAACAGATTTATTGGTCATTGAAGTGGTCTACCCACTGCTGCATGAGCAACTATTGTTTAAGGCTGAGTTACCAAACGGTGCAACGCTTAAAGATGGAATCTTAGCTAGCGGGATTTTAAAACACTATCCCGATTTGGTTTTGGAGCAGTTGGCTGTGGGTGTTTTTGGCAAGTTGGCTGCGCTTGATACTACTTTAAAAGCGCGTGACCGGATTGAAATTTACCGCCCCTTATTGGCTGATCCTAAAGAAGTCCGTAAACAACGTGCAGCTGAAGGTAAGAAAATGAAAAAGGGTAGTGGTGAAGAGGCTTAGGTTTTAAGTCTATCCCCCTCACACTAAAGAGAAGGGGGTAGCTTTAATGATTAACTAGCAACCTTGTCTTGTTTGATATCAACCACTTGCCCAGCTTGGTTGAAAAGTAGGGTGATGCCACTACGTTTAGGTTCTTTATTTCCTTCTTTTAAATAAAACACATAGTCCCAACGATTTTGGCGGAAATCGTCAGTGAGCAGTGGAGTGCCTAAAATGTCCTGAACTTGAGCTTGGCTCATGCCGGGACGTAATTGTGATAGTTCTTCCTGAGTAATTACATTACCCTGCTGAATATTCATGCGATAAAGCCCGCAGCCAGAAAGGAGCAGCGCAAGCATAGTCAGTGTAATAAGTCGTTTTTTCATGGTAGTGTTTGATCTGTATACTATAGAAAAGCGAGTGTCATCATAGATCATTCAGCGTGGAGAGTGCAGGGTGGAAGGAAAAGATATTAAGCGAGCAGGCCTAAAAGTCACTCAGCCACGAGTAAAAATACTCGAATTGCTTGAAAGCTCAACGGATCACCACCTCAGTGCTGAAGATATTTATAAAGCTTTATTGGCGAATGGTGGCGATATCGGCTTAGCTACCGTCTATCGTGTGCTTACTCAGTTTGAAGCAGCGGGTTTGGTGACTCGTCATCATTTTGAGAGTGGGCAAGCCGTTTTTGAATTATCCACCGAAGAGCATCACGATCATATGGTTTGTGTGCGTACAGGGCGGGTTGTTGAGTTTTGCGACGAAGTAATTGAACAGCGCCAAAAAGAGATTGCCCGTGAGCATGGCTTTGAAATTACCGGACATTCTTTGATTTTGTATGGTCAGTTTGTCGAAAAAACCTAAAAAATCAGCGAAAATCCTCCAGTAGCTTTTGCATTTGCTGGCTAGGCCGGTATAATCGCGCATTTACTGAAAATGCCATTTAGTATGGCATCCATTTGTATAGTTTAAATTTTGAGATTGATTGTCCATGCCAAATGTAAGAGTTAGAGATTCAGAGCCATTTGAAATTGCAGTTCGCCGTTTTAAACGTACTTGCGAAAAAGCAGGTGTCGTTGCTGAAGTTCGTGCACGTGAATTCTACGAGAAACCAACGGCTATCCGTAAGCGTGAGCGTGCTGCTGCTGTTAAGCGTAATCTGAAGCGTATTTCTCGTGATTTGAATCGTCGCGTAAGACTCTACTAATCACCGCTCCATTCATTGGCGACCTGCTATGACTCTAAAAGAGCAACTCACTGAAGCTATGAAAAATGCCATGCGTGCCCAAGATAAGGCACGTTTAGGTGTTATTCGCTTGATTTTAGCTGCGATTAAACAACAAGAAGTTGATACACGCCAAGAGCAAGATGATATAGCTGTATTGGCAGTGCTAGACAAAATGGTCAAGCAACGTCGGGAATCCATTCGCCAATATACTGAAGCGGGTCGCTTAGAGTTGGCCGAGCAAGAACAGTTTGAAATCAATGTGATTCAAGAGTACTTGCCACAAGCACTGAGTGATGAAGAAGTTGCCGCTTTAGTGGTTGAAGCAGTTGCTGCAACGGGCGCTGCTTCAGTGAAAGATATGGGCAAGGTTATGGCTTGGGTCAAACCTAAAGCTCAAGGGCGTGCTGACATGGGCAAAGTCAGCAGCCTCATCAAGTCTAGCTTAGGCGGTTGATTTACTAATCTGCCGCTGGCTGTTTCTCGCCTGCATCCATAGATGTATATTGTATTAGGAGTTGTCCCCATGAGTACCGCTGTTCCACTCACGAATGATCGTTTTTTGCGGGCGCTACTCAAACAACCGGTTGATACCACTCCTGTCTGGATTATGCGCCAAGCTGGACGCTACTTACCTGAATATCGTGCTAGCCGTAAGCGTGCAGGCAGTTTTATGGATTTATGCAAAAATCCAGACCTTGCTTGCGAGGTCACTCTCCAGCCTTTAGAGCGCTTTGACTTAGACGCTGCGATTCTCTTTTCAGATATTTTGACTATTCCTGACGCCATGGGCTTAGGCTTATATTTTACTGAAGGAGAAGGCCCGCGCTTTGAGCGTCCAGTCCAAGATCGTGCAACGATTAATACTCTACCCATCCCTGATCCCGAAGATGAATTGCGCTATGTGATGGATGCTGTCCGTACTATTCGGCGTGATTTACAGGGGCGAGTGCCCTTAATTGGTTTTTCCGGTAGCCCGTGGACACTAGCCACTTATATGGTGGAAGGCTCGTCGAGCAAAGAGTTCGCTAAAGTCAAAGGGATGCTGTATGGCGACCCGCGTACTTTACATTTGCTATTAGAGAAATTAGCTAAAACGGTGACACGCTATCTAAATGCACAGATTGCAGCAGGCGCACAAGCCGTAATGATTTTTGATACTTGGGGTGGCACACTGACCCCTAGTACCTATCGCGAATTTTCCTTAGCCTATATGCAGCAGATTGTGGATGGTTTGCAGCGCGAAGCAGAAGGGCGTCGTGTACCCGTCATTCTGTTTACCAAAGGTGGCGCACAGTGGTTAGAACCCATGGCGGCTACTGGTTGTGATGCTTTAGGTTTAGATTGGACGGTTAATATTGCCGAAGCAGCCCAACGTGTGGGGAGTCAAGTTGCCTTGCAAGGCAATATGGATCCTTGTGTATTGTATGCTTCGCCTGAAGCGATTCGTACACAAGTAGCTAATATTATTGGTGATTTCCCCCATCCAACTGGCCATGTCTTTAATCTAGGCCATGGCATTCATCAGCACATTAATCCTGATCATGTAAATGTATTAGTGGATGCAGTGCATGAGTTTGGCAAAGCGGGAAAAGCTGCTAATTAGGCATAGTAGCTAGCATTTCTTGTAAGCGTTTGTAGTCAGCGCGCTTAATGCCTTTGCCAGTCATTGAATTTAAAGCCGACATACTGGCATGTCCATCATCAGGGAAAATCATCAATTCCACTTCCACATTGTCCACATATAAGCGTAAGAGCGGGAAATAATCCTGTTTCTTACCTGCTTTCACTTTACGTTCTTGAATTTGGAAAGGAATATTTTTTTCTTCCAGATGGAAAATCACGTCTTCAGCACGATTAGCTGATAAATGCAAAGTGACTGCTGATAAGGATCCTGAAGTTCCATCCAGCGCACTGCCCGTTAGAAATGGCTGGAACGGCTCTAAAAACTCCATGGCTTCTAAAGCAATTTCCCGATGTAGGCGTAAAGTGGCTTGGTGTTCGTCTTGATCTAGCAGTTGCACATATTCATGCAAAGCTTGCTCAATTTCTTCATTGCTCGGTTGATTTTTCGCATGTGTATCTGCGCCCAAACGTTGCGCCGCTTTTTGCTTCGCGATTCGATAATCACGATAGCCTTCTTCGTAAAGTAGGCGTGCAGTTTCGTCAGCGACTAGCTGGCGGAGGTTTTTTTCAATATACATTTAGAAAATTTGTTCTGGTATTTCAACGACTTCACGTTTGCGTGGGGCTGCCGCAGGCGGATTTGTGGTCTGGCGCGCAGTTGCTTGGGGTTGCTGTTGCTCATTAGTAGCACTCGTAAATTCAAAACTCTCAGTTTTAGCTTGCTCAGTTTCTGGTTTGGCGGCTTCGGGTTGGGCTACGAGTTTTTCTTCAATCACTTCAAGGCTAGTATCATCAGCCAGTAAACCTGTCTTAGCATCCACTTTAACTAATTGTAGCTTTTCAAGCTTCTTATATTTCTTTTCAGGTACATCTTTTAAGATTTTTTGCATGAAGCTAATCCACATAGGGACTGCTACTTTGCCAGAAGTTTCGCCTTCACCTAGCTCTGCCATATCGTCAAATCCAGACCAAGCAACGGCCACATAATTGGGGGTGAAGCCACAAAACCAAGAGTCGCGTTGATCGCTGGTAGTGCCTGTTTTACCGGCAATATCTTTACGTTGTAGGGTTCGGCTAACTGCTGCTGCCGTCCCGAATTGAGTCACACCTTGCATCATGCCCACGATTTGATAGTGCGTGCGTGAATCAATAATCCGCTGGGCGGCAGGCGCAATTTTACCTGGCTCGGTTTCATAGTCGAGTACCTCAGGTTCTTCAGCGGTTGCTTCAGTAGCGATTGTGGCCTGTTTACTGTCGCTGTCGTTTTTAGTTTCTGTCTTTTCAAGTTCAGGTTGTTCGGCTAATTTTTTATCAGGTTTTTTAGGTTTTCTAATCGGGCAGAGTTTGATGTCATCGCCACAGACTTGGCGGGTTTCAGTGGTGGCATCAAACAAAACTTGTCCATTGCTGTCTTGAATCCGATTGATGAAATGCGCATCTACTTTAAAGCCGCCATTGGCAAAAGCCGAATAAGCAGTGGCCATTTGTACTGGAGTGGTGACGCCAGTGCCTAAAGATAAGGTCAAATTAGGCGGTAAATTGTCTTTAGAAAAGCCAAAGCGTGTTGCATAGTTAATCGTGTAGGGAATACCTGTGTCACGTAGCAAGCGAATCGACACTAAATTACGCGACTTAGCCAAAGCTTCACTTAAAGTCGTCGGACCAATATAAGAGCCGCCAAAGTTTTTTGGCTGCCAATTGCTGCCCGGAATAGTAATTGGTGCATCATTCACAATACTGGTAGGCGCGAAGCCACGTGAAAGTGCGGCAGAATAAATGATCGGTTTAAAGCTTGAGCCAGGTTGACGCAGCGCTTGAGTGGCACGATTGAATTTGCTGTGATAGAAATCATACCCTCCCATGACGGCTCGAATGGCACCATTATGTGGATCCATTAAAACTAAAGCACCCCCCACCGTCGGGATTTGGGTGAGCTGCCAATTACTATTAGTCGTGACTTCAGGTGTTTGATCATTTGTACGGTTATCCTCACCGCCTTCGGTTTGTTTGCTAGGTGTAACCTGCTGACGTACCCGAATAATATCGCCTGCAACAATAGCATCAGAAACACGCTTGGGTGTGCCGCCTCGACGGTTCGCACTAACAAATTTAGTCGCCCATTTAACATCTTCTAATTGTAAAGTGATAATGCTCTCATTCATTAATAGTACTGAAGCTTCATGTTTAGAGCTCTTTAATACTAACCCTGCGTGTAAATCGCCGACTTGTTGGTAAGTCGATAATTTGTCTAGTAATTCGTCTTGGCTCGGAAAGTCCTCTAAATTGATATGATCCTCAGCGCCTCGATAGCCATGTCGCCGGTCATAATCTTCTAAAGTTTTACGTAAGGCATCGGTTGCATAAATTTGTGCCTGTGAATCGAGGGTGGTGTAAACATCATAGCCTTGGGTATAAGCTTTTTCCTGATACTTTTCCACGATAGCCGCCCGCACCATTTCCGCTAAATAAGGCGCATAAGTTTCAATATCTGTTTTATGCACAGAAGCGGTGTTTGGCTCTTTAACAGCTACTTGGAATTCAGCTTGGCTAATGAAGCCTAATTCAGCCATGCGCTGCAAAATATAATTGCGCCGGATCATCGCACGTGGCTCATTCACAATCGGGTTATAACGTGAAGGCGCTTTGGGCAGACCTGCAATCATCGCCATTTGTGCCAAACTTAAATCGTCTAATTGTTTGCCATAATAAGTTTCTGCTGCTGCTGCAATGCCATAAGAACGATTACCCAAAAAAATCTTATTTAAATACATTTCCAGTATTTCATCTTTAGATAAGGTTTGCTCTAAGCGAATCGCTAATAAGGTTTCCTTAAACTTACGTGCGAAGGTTTTGTCATTATCTAAAAACGCATTACGTGCTAACTGCATAGTAATGGTACTAGCACCCTGCGATTTACGACCTGTAGAGACGACATTGTACATCGCACGCGCAACGCCTTTCGGGTCAATGCCTTGATGTTCGTAGTAGCGCGCATCTTCAATCGCAATAAAAGCTTGGCGGAGGCGTTCGGGGATTTCATCAAAATTAACTGGTCGACTGCGTTTCTCACCATATTCTGCAATTAAGCGTTCATCGCGGGAGTAGATGCGCAAAGGAACTTGGATATCAATTTTGCGCAGATCTTCGCTGTCAGGAAGTTGAGGGGAGTAGATGAAATACAGCCCAGCCAAGATAGCTAAGCCAACAGTGCCAAGACTAAGAAAAGAGCTTAGTAAATAAGTCATTAAATTGATGAAAAAACGCATAGTGCCCGTATTAACCTGAGTCTATTTTTCTAGTAGTTAAGCGATGGTCAGACGGTAAATATATCGAGACTTGGACGGGTGTCGGTGCAGGTTATAATAGGCTGAGGCCAGCTTTGTTATGGTGCATTTCGTCTTCCCCGTTCATCTGAAACCGACGCGCTATAAACCCAGCCAGAGTAGACTATTTTTAGATACAACGCTACCATGCTATGAAACTTGAATAATAAAAATAATTATAAATAGTGAGTCGCCGTGTTTTCATTTTATAGCCGTAAACCCAACCTACTCGGTATCGATATCAGTTCTTCCGCTATCAAGCTGGTAGAAATGTCCAAAAAAGGCCGTGAATATCGAATCGAAAGTTATGCAGTCGCTCCGTTACCCGACGGTGTATCCAATGAAAAGGATATTATCGAACCGGAACCGATTGGAGAAGCTATCCGCCGTGCTTTACGCGAAAGCCGTACACGCTTGAAGCATTGTGCCTTAGCTATTCCTACCTCCATGGCGATTAATAAAATCATCACTCTATCAGCTTCGATTCCCACAGCGGAAATGGAAGCTCAAATTGCCTTAGAAGCTGATCAACATATCCCTTATTCGATGGAAGAGGTGAGCTACGACTTTGAAGTCTTAGGTCCTTCCATGTCGAATCCCGATATGATTGATATCCTGCTAGCAGGTACACGCTCTGAGAATGTCGAGGTGCGGGTTGCTGCTGCTGAAATGGCGGGTTTAACAGTCGATATTGTCGACACAGAAACACATGCGTTGGAAAAAGTCTTGCGTACGCTGACTAATGAGCTGGAGCAATATCCCTCAGTCGCAGTTGTCGACTTCGGTGCGACGATGACGAGTATCACGGTATTTGAGCAAGGCCGCTTAACCTTCTCCCGTGAACAGTCTTTTGGTGGGCGGCAACTAACCGAACAAATCATGCAACGCTATGGTTTGACTTGGCAAGAAGCAGGTTTAGCAAAGAAAGAGGGTAATTTACCAGAAAATTATATCTCTGAAGTCCTAGATCCTTTTAAAGACAATATGGTGCGTCAGCTGCATCGCTTTTTGCAGTTCTATTATGCATCCAGCCAGCGTGAAAGTGTCAGTCAAATCCTGATTTCAGGCGGCTGTGCCCGTATCCCAGGAATTGATGAACAAATTCAATCAGTTATTGGTACACCTGTTAAGGTAGTAAATCCATTTACGCATGTTGGTCTCGGTTCTAAAGTCAGTCCCGTGCGCTTCACTAACGATATGCAAGCATTGCTGATTGCAGCAGGCTTGTCACTGCGAGGATTAGACTAAATGGCAGGTTTGAACTTATTACCTTGGCGTGATAAAGAACGCGAGCTTAAAAAGAAGCAATTCTTTGCTTTATTAGGTGCTTCTGTAGCCCTAGCAGGTTTAATGGTTTTTGCTGTACATACTTATATGCGTACAGCAGTAGGCTACCAAGAATCACGTAATAAAGTGTTAACCGATGAAATTGCTAATTTAGATAAGCAAATTGAGCAAATTAAAAAACTAGACTCAACTAAACAAGCCCTATTAGATCGTATGCAAATCATTGAGACTTTACAAAGTACACGCCCAGCGATTGTGCATTTATTTGACGAAATGGCTACTGCTTTGCCACAAGGTATGTATTTAGAGACCTTAAAGCAGAGTGAAGCGGTTGTACACGTGGAGGGCAAAGCAGAATCGAATGCACGTGTTTCCTCTTATATGGATAGTCTTGATAGGTCGCAATGGCTGAACTCTTCTAATTTAAATATTATCTCGGTTGCACGCCAAGATGGCCGTCCGACACCACTGCGCGATTTCAAACTCGATGTCCAACAATTACTACAACAGGACAAGGAGGAAAAAAATGAATCTGCAGGAGGTTAACAATCTCGCCGAAGATCCAGGTAATGTGCCCTGGCCCCTGAAAGCAGTGGTGATTGCTGCTTTGATGGGTTTGATTCTGTTTGTGGGCTACAAATTAGTGATCACAGGAAGTATTGAAGAGCTAGATAGTCTTGAGCGCAAAGAAGTTGAGCTACGTGCTACGTTTGAAACTAAACAGAAACGTGCTGGCCAGCTAGCTGCTTATGAAAAGCAGCTTGAAGAAATGCAGCATTCATTTGGTACTTTAATGCAGCAGCTGCCAAGTGGTACAGAAATTCCCGCTTTGATTTTGGATATTTCTGAGAAAGGTGTCTCAAATGGTTTGGAAATTGAATTATTTGAACCCTTAGCTGAAGTACTTAAAGAGTTCTATGCTGAAAAACCTATTAAATTAATTGCTTTAGGAACTTATCAACAATTAGCTACGTTTGTAAGTGATATTTCTGGTTTGCCGCGGATTGTTACGATTCACAATATTAATCTGTTGCCTGAGGTTAACAAGAGTGCGCCAGCCGAATCTAAAAACTCAGTTGAAGCTGATGGCCCCCGTCGTTTACGGATGGAGGCATTAATTAAGACTTATCGCTACTTAGAAGATAGTGATTTAAAGACAGCTCCAGCTGATAAAGCAGCAATAGCTCCAGCAGCTGCTCCAAAGAAATGATGAGCATGCGGAGAATGATGATGAATAAGAATAATTTAAAAAGATCACCACTATTAAGCTTGCCAATGCTTGCGAGTGTTTTAATGTTATCGGGTTGTGGGGATAATATGTCCGATTTACATGCTTACATGGGTGAGATCAAGGCTCGCCCCCCAGCGCCGATTGAACCGATTCCAGCTATCAAGCCTTATGTCCGCTTTATTTATCCTGGGCATGATGCAGATCCATTTGATAGTGCGGTTTTAGAGGCAAAAACAGTGGCAGAAATTCCAGAGTCAATCTTAATTGATAAAAATAGAGTACCAGAATTTTTGGAAAGTTTTCCTTTAGATAGTTTGCGTATGGTCGGCACGGTCTTTAAAGAGAAAGAATTATGGGCTCTGATTAGAATTCCTGATGGCGCTGTCCACCGCGCAAAAGTTGGTAATTATATTGGGAATAATCGTGGGAAAATTACTGGTATTAAAGACGTGGGGTTGTCGCTAGCTGAAATCGTAGATAATGGTTTCGGTGGTTATAAAGAGCGTGATAATGAATTGGCTATTTCTACTGTAAATCAGCCCTGATAATTTTATTGATTAAGGTTAGCTATAATGAAAATAATAAAGCAAACCACTGCGCGTAATGTTGTATTGTTATCGTGCCTTTCGTGGGCGGCAGTAGCAGCAGCTGCTAATAATCAGCTGGAAAATATTAGCATCAACGAAGCAGCTGCAGGTAAAGTTGAGGTGCTTCTTAACTTTTCCTCTCCGGTGGCTATTCCTAAAGGCTTTGTGCTGGAGAATCCTCCACGGATTGTGTTTGACTTTCCGGGTGTTGAGGTTGCGTCTACGGCTCGCCATAATAATACTAAACGTGGTGTACTTAATACGGTACAAGCGGCTGGCAATAAAGGTCAAGCCCGCTTAGTTTTTAATTTAGATTCTTTGGTTGATTATACTGTTGAAAGTAATGGCAATGATATGGTGCTATTATTTTCACCTAACGGTGGCAAAAGTACGGCTACAGTAAGAGCAGCTCAACCGGCGCCATCTGCTGCTCAGCTTAAAGCTGATGACTCTTATGACTGGTATAAAAAGCCAGGTTCAGAGCCAGCAGTTGCTCGGCCTAAGTCAGTAAATCCAGCTGCACAAAATGTTAGTCAAGTGGCGCCGACTGTAAATGTAAAGGTCGAAGAGCTGCCACCGCCGCCTAAAGTCACCCAGCCTTTGGTTTACAAGCCAAGTACACAACCAGCAACCCAACCTAGAAAAACGCCAAAGCCGCCCATTGTGAGTGCTTTAGCGGAAGCTGAATCTATTTATGGCTTGCGTTCAGTGGATTTTCGCCGCGAGCCGGACGGTGGTGGGCGTGTCATTATTACCTTGCCAGACAGCGAAACTAAAATTACCGATGATAAGGTTGCGAATACCCTAAGTTTGAATTTAGAAGATGTAGATGTGCCAATGAGCTGGCAAAAACGCTTAGATGTGGTAGATTTTGCAACACCTGTTTCCAATATTCAGATTTCCCAGCGTGGTATGAATGGCCGTGTGAGTATTATGGCCAGTGAAGATTTTACTTACCGTACCGAGCGCGATAAAAACGTCTATACCGTCTATATTGATAAAATTAAGGCAGCTAAGAAAGAAAAGCTGGGTGAGAAAAAGAAAAAGACCTTTACAGGTGAAAAGCTCTCTTTAAATTTCCAAGATATTGAAGTGCGCGCTGTTCTGCAGTTATTAGCAGACTTCACCAACAAAAATATCGTAGTGAGTGATAGTGTTGATGGCAATATTACGGTGCGCCTCAAAGATGTACCTTGGGATCAGGCTTTAGATATTGTGCTAGAATCCAAAAATCTCGGGATGCGCGAAAATGGGAATGTGATTTGGGTTGCACCTAATGCCGAGTTGGATGCGAAAGATGCTCAGGAAATTGAGCTGGCTAAGCGTAAAACCGAGCTGGATCCTTTAGTCACTGAGTATGTGCCAGTGAATTTCGCTAAAGCTGGAGATTTGGCTACTTTAATTAAAAGTAGAACAGTTGCTGAAGGTGATACCAGCCATTCTTTATTATCCTCACGAGGTAGCGTTTCCTTTGATGACCGCACTAATACGCTTTTAATTCAGGATACGGCTAGCCAAGTAGCTGAGATTCGCGATCTGATTAAAGTGTTAGATGTGCCAGTACAACAGGTTTCGATTGAATCGCGCATCGTCATTGCTAATGATTCCTTCGGTAAGCAGTTGGGCGCACGTTTTGGCGTAACTCCAAGCTGGTCAAATAGCGGCTCTAGCGGTATTGCAGGTGCTGGCTTAAGTTCATCAACGGATACTTATTATAACTCGTTAGCGACTAGCTCAACAGGTACGGCAGGTCAAGTTAAGCTCCCTGGTTTAACTGATCGGCTGAGTGTGAATCTGCCAGCAGCCGGTGCTGCGGGTAAGTTTGGTTTCTCCATTTTAACGTCTGACTTCTTATTGGATTTAGAGCTATCTGCACTCCAAGCCGAAAGTAAGGGGGAAATTATTGCTACACCACGGGTTATTACCTCTAACCAAACCAAAGCGGTGATTGAGCAAGGTGTGGAGATTCCTTACCAAGAAGCGAGCTCTGCTGGTAACACCAGTACTTCATTTAAGAAAGCAGTGCTGAGTTTGGAAGTAACTCCACAAATTACTCCAGATGAGCATATTTCAATGGACTTGAAGGTTAATCAGGATACGGTCGGGCAGGTATATAACAATATTCCAAGTATTGATACCCGTGAAATCCAAACCAAGGTCTTAGTGGCAAATGGCCAAACCGTCGTCTTAGGGGGGGTACATGAAGAAAACCGTATTAAGAGTTCGACTAAGGTTCCCGTCTTAGGTGATTTACCGATGGTGGGTCAGGTATTCCGCAATACCAATCGTAGCGACACAAAACGCGAGCTTTTAATCTTCGTCACACCGAGGATTGTGGATAGCAAATCTAAGTAAATTACTGTTTTTGGGAGTCAAGCTATGCAATTTGGCTTGATTCCCTTGCTCACTGCTGGCATAACTCCACCATGCAAGACAATATCATCTTAGTTGGCCTCATGGGGGCAGGCAAATCGACCATTGGTCGGCAATTGGCGCGTCGTTATAATCTAGAATTTCACGATTCTGATAAGACGATTGAAGCGCGTACTGGAGTACCGATTCCGACAATTTTCGAAATGGAAGGGGAGCAAGGCTTTCGCGATCGTGAAGAGCAGGTCATAGCTGAGCTATCTCAGTTGCATGGAATTGTATTAGCCACTGGTGGTGGGAGCATCCTGCGCGAAGCTAATCGTGCTGCCATCAAAACTTCAGGCAAAGTAGTGTATCTACGTGCTTCAGCTGAACAGCTTTATAATCGTATCCATCATGATAAAAATCGCCCATTAATGCAAACCGATAATCCTCTCCAGACTTTGCGTAATTTGCTACAGGCTCGTGAAACTTATTATTTAGAAGTGGCTGATTTGATTATGCCCACCGGTAAGCAAAAAGTAGCTCATATTGTGAATCTGATTGCGCAAAAGTTAAGCCAGCTACAGGATGTGCATTATGCAAACACTCAACCTTGATCTTGGTGATCGCAGTTATCCTATTTACATTGGCCAAGGCTTATTACAGCAAGCTCGCTTATTGACTGCGCATGTGCAGGGCAAAAGCGCTGTTACCGTTTCGAATCAAACCATTGCACCTTTATATTTACAGCCAGTGAATGCTGCACTAAGCTCTTATAAGCACTCAGCTGTGATCTTGCCGGATGGCGAAGCCTATAAAAACCTCGAAACCCTCAATCAAATTTATACTCATTTACTGGAAGCTAAAGCAGATCGTAAAACTACTTTGATTGCTTTAGGCGGTGGTGTAGTCGGTGATATGACGGGGTTTGCAGCGGCTAGTTACCAGCGCGGGGTCAACTTTATTCAAGTACCTACTACCTTGTTGGCGATGGTTGATTCTTCAGTCGGAGGCAAGACTGGCGTCAATCATCCATTGGGTAAAAATATGATTGGGGCTTTCCATCAGCCACAAGCCGTGATTATTGATACCGATACTTTAAACACTTTGGCAGATCGTGAGCTTAGCTCAGGGTTGGCTGAGGTGATTAAATATGGATTGATTCGTGATCCTGAGTTTCTTGCTTGGCTTGATGCCCATATGGATGCTTTATTAGCCCGGGATCCAGCCGCTTTAACTGATGCGATTTATCGTTCTTGCCAACATAAAGCTGAAGTAGTGGCGTCTGATGAACTCGAGTCAGGGCAGCGTGCTTTATTAAATCTTGGTCACACCTTTGGACATGCGATTGAGGCTGCCATGGGGTATGGGCAGTGGTTGCATGGTGAAGCGGTCGCGACTGGGATGGTGATGGCTGCTGAGTTATCCGAGCAAATGGGTTGGCTAGCTAAGTCGGATGTGCAATATATTCGCCATTTATTAGCGCGAGCACATTTACCAGTTGATCCGCCCACTACGATGAGTGGTGAAGATTTTATGCGCTATATGTCCGTGGACAAAAAAGTATTGGATGGTAGTTTGCGTTTAATTCTGATGCGGTCTTTAGGCGAATCTGTGGTAACAGCTGACTTTGATGCAGAGGCACTGAAGCGAGTGCTGCGTCGTGAGCTTTAGGAGCTAACTAACATGAGTACTGCTGCTTATGCTGCCCAACCAGAAACTACGCGGGGGCGGCGTTTCCCAGAAGTAGCACCTCACTATCGTTCGGAATTTCAGCGTGATCGTGATCGGGTTATTCACTCCAAAGCGTTTCGCCGTCTTGAATACAAAACTCAAGTATTCGTCAATCATGAAGGTGATCTTTATCGTACCCGTCTAACCCATTCTATTGAAGTTGCCCAAATTGCCCGCACCGTGGCGCGTAGCATGGGTTTGAATGAAGATCTCACCGAAGCGATTGCGCTCGCTCATGATTTAGGCCATACCCCCTTTGGGCATGCAGGCCAAGATGAGTTGAATGCTTGTATGCAAGCTTATGGTGGCTTTGAACATAATTTACAATCTTTACGCGTCGTAGATTGGCTGGAAGATAGCTATACGGATTTTGCTGGCCTCAATCTCACCTTTGAAACGCGTGAAGGCATTTTAAAGCATTGTGCAGTCAAACACGCACAGCAATTGGGTGATGTAGCGGAACGCTTTTTAAATAAAACCCAAGCCTCTTTAGAAGCACAGCTCACTAATGTAGCTGATGAGATTGCTTATAATAATCATGATATTGAAGATGGTTTGCGTTCTGGCTTGATTAGCCTAGAGCAAATGCAACAAGTCCCCGTTTTTGCGCAGCAATATGAGTTAGTGTTGGCTAAGTATCCACATTTAGAAGGTCGCAGCTTAGTGCGCGAAACCTTGCGGCGCTTAATCAGTGCCATGGTGGTTGACCTAATTGAAACTAGCCAAGCCGCGATTACTGCAGCGGGTGTCAAAAATTTAGAGGAAGTACGTCTACAACCTCAGCCCTTGATGCAGTATAGCACTAGCATGTGGGCCGCAAAAAATGAGCTTAAACGTTTCTTGCGCGACAATCTGTATTTTCATCCTACGGTATATCGTATGTCTTGGCGGGCGCAGCGTGTTGTGCGCGAATTATTTCAGGCTTATCTACAAGATTCGCGCTTATTGCCTCCCAAATACCAAGCCTTAGTTAAACAATATGAACATATCGAGGGTGCAACAGGAAAAGCGCGGGCGATTGCGGATTACATTGCCGGTATGACGGATCGTTATGCCTTAAAGCAGTATGGTGAGTTATTTGATATTGATTGAGTTAGGGTTTGAAAAAATCAGCAAGTGTAAACCCCAGCTTACACTTTCTTGTGTACTATCTAATCTCTCTCTACATATCGACCCTAAGTCGTTGACCTGGATTATGGCAACATAATCCAGGTAATTTTATCCTCTGTGCGTTCAATCTCAATAGTTCAGCATTCTTTGTGCAAATGCAGCATAATAAACAACATTATGAGAAGTTTGATTTAATCTTTCCATGACACCTGCCATTCTCACAGTACGTAAAGCCGGTTTTCCCTTCCAAACGCATGAATACCACCATGATCCTGTCGTCAGTTCGTATGGCTTAGAAGCGGCTGAAGCTTTGCGGGTAGAGCCAGCACGTGTATTCAAAACCCTAGTGATTGCTTTAGATGGTGATGCGAAAAAAATGGCAGTGGGCATCGTACCGGTCATGCAGCAACTCGATGTCAAAGCCCTCGCTAAAGCGGTGGGTGCAAAAAAAGCTGAAATGGCTGATCCTAAGCAAGCGGAACGCACGACTGGCTATTTACTCGGTGGCATTAGCCCTTTAGGGCAAAAACGCAAGCTACCTACCGTCTTAGATGAGTCTGCGCTCAGTTTCGGAACGATTTTTGTAAGTGGCGGGCGGCGTGGCTTAGAAATTGAATTATGCCCGAGCCATTTAATGGATCTCTGCCAAGCTGATGCGGTCGCTATTTGTCGTTAATAAAACTTTTGTACAATGCGTTGCGACACACTAATTAATAAATTATTTAAAATCTTGAAGAATTGAAGGAACTACTATGCTGGAGCAGAGCAAACATAAAATTCGAAAAGCGGTTATTCCGGTTGCTGGCTTGGGTACACGCATGCTGCCTGCTACCAAGGCCATTCCTAAAGAAATGTTACCAGTCGTTGATAAACCGCTCATCCAGTACATCGTCAATGAATGTGTAGCAGCAGGTATTCGCGAGATTGTGTTAGTTACCCACAATAGTAAAAATTCGATTGAGAATCACTTCGACACTAGCTTCGAATTGGAAACTATGCTGGAAAAGCGCGTTAAGCGCCAACTACTAGATGAAGTACGTTCAATCTGCCCGAAAAATGTCACCATCATGCATGTGCGCCAAGGCGAAGCGAAAGGCTTAGGGCATGCGATTATGTGTGCTCATCCAGTGGTTGGGCATTCGCCAGTAGCGGTGTTATTACCCGATGTTTTGATTGATGATGCAGCTAGCAATTTAAAAACTGACAATTTAGCAGAAATGCTGCGCCTCTATGATGAAACTGGCATCAGCCAAATCATGGTTGAACCTGTGCCGATGGAAAAAGTTTCATCTTATGGGGTAGTGGATATTAATGGTCACACCTTGGAGCCAGGCTCCTCAGTCGCGATGAGCGCGATTGTCGAGAAACCTGATGTCGACAGTGCGCCTTCTAACCTAGCGGTAGTCGGGCGTTATGTCCTGTCTCCCCATATTTGGGATTGGTTAAAACGTACTCCGTTAGGCGCAGGTGATGAAATTCAACTCACCGATACAATTGCTTTGCTCATGCGCGAATATCAAGTCAATGCTTTCCATTTAACTGGCAAAAGCCATGATTGTGGTTCTAAGTTGGGCTATATGATGGCGAATGTTGAGTATGGTTTGCGTCATCCCAATATCGCTAAAGACTTTGCTAAGTATTTGAAAGAACAGTCTAAAAATTTATAGCCGCTTATAAGTATTTTGTTAAGAGCGCTTGAATAAACTCGGCGCTCTCATGTGGATTCACCTCGGCATTCCGAATCAGCCGATCAAAATGTTTCGTTAAAGCCCGAATTTCTTCCAAAGTATTAATCACCACATACATATCGCCCACATAAATTACCGCCCGTTGTGAGCCAAATACGGTTAAAGGTGCAGAAAAGGTTTTGCGGCCATCATAGAGAAATAAACGATAAGTAGGGTAGAGATCATCCAATAAGCGCTTAATATGCTCAAGCTGCTGGCGCCGCAAGCTTTTAGGTAATTCCTCCCAAATGCCGACGCCTTGTGCTAGCGACTTCAGGCGCTGCAAGGGCATACAAACTTCCATTTCAGATTCATTGATGCGGTTATACGCGAGCTGAGAGTTGGTTTCGAGTTTGCGAATTTCTAAAGGCACTTCAGTATATTGGCGCTCATACACAATCACTTCTTCTATCATGAGCGAGTCAGGAAGATTAGAAGGCACATAACGGATTTTGTAGCCGATGGCATCTCGATGCCATTGCCCCAGTTTGGTATGTTGCCCATGGGTGACTTGCTCAATTTCCATGGTCGAAGACACCGCAGAGCTCACATGTTCATCCTGTGATAGCCCTAATAGCCAATCAATACTTACATTATAAGTAGTGGCAATGCTGCTCAATGTCTCGGCACGTGGCAGGCGTAATAATTGCTCAGACAGCAGCTGAGCCAGCGCTGAGCGATTCACACCAATCGACTCCGCAAACTGCGCTTTATTCAAGCCAGAACGCTGTAGTAAAAGCTGCAAGCGTTTTTGAAAAATTTCACCCGTTTCGCGTTTATGTGTAGTCATTGCTATCTCATTGCTGTTTACTATAAACATTTGTGCACTTTAGTGAATTAATACTAGTTTAGTTATTTACTAATAACAAATGTGTAATAGTGTCTCCTAGGCAGCAAGTCACTATACCCCTAAAATTAAATGGAGAATTCTAGGGGTAAGCGCAATGCGAGCGGAATCTAAAAAAATAGAATATTTGACCTTAAGCTTATTGATCGCTTGTTATTTTGTGTGGGGCATGTTGACTTTGTTGCATGCCTCACTGCCTATTTGGCTGCTATTTCCACTCTTAACTGTGCTACTCAGTTTCCATGGCTCTTTGCAGCATGAAGTGATTCATTATCACCCCACCGCTTCGCAACAGCTCAATGAGGCATTAGCCTCGCCGCCTTTAGCCTTATATTTGCCGTTTATTATTTACCGCGACACGCATCGCCAACATCATATTTTGGAAAATATTACTTACCCCAGCAAAGATCCCGAATCAGCTTATCTCTCGGCTGAGGATTGGGCGGTGATGTCTAAAGGGGTGCAGCGTTTACACACTATCAATAATACCTTATTAGGGCGCCTATTCATTGGGCCAGCTTTAGGGATTAGTGGATTTTTGTGGGCAGAATTTAATAAGCTGAGGGCAGGGAATAAATACACGATTCATGCTTGGCTGGCGTATTTGCCTTGGTTGGCAGGCGTGTTAGCTTGGTTGATTTATTGGCAGTTTCCTATTGGCTTGTATTTAGCCGCTTGTTATTTTTCTTATTCTTTAACTGCGATTCGGATTTTTGCTGAGCATCAAGCAGTGGATACACCTGAGCAGCGCACGATTATAGTGGAGTCGAATGGATTTTTAAGCCATTTATTTTTGCAAAATAACCTGCATTCGGTGCATCACAAATATCCGGGCATGCCTTGGTATCAATTGCGGGCAGCGTATCAAAAAGAGTGCGAAGCCATTCTGCAAGAGAATGGGCATTATGTATTTGCCAATTATTTTGAGCTATTTAAACGCTATGCGTGGAAGCCGAAAGAAGGTGTGGTGCATCCGTTGTGAATTCAACTATTTTCTTTTTGCCGGTGTCTTAATTTACTTGCTCATCTTGTGGCTTGTTGATAAAAGCAAGCTTTAAATGGGCAGGGGCATAAATATTCTATGCGCTTCAATGAGGATACACGGGTCAAAATACCGACTATTTTGCACCTAGCGCGGCTTGGCTATACCTACCTGTCTTTGAAAGATGCGCAATGGGATGAAAATACTAATATTTTCCCCAATTTATTTTGTGCAGCAATTAGCAAAATTAATCCAGAGCTGGAAACTCCAGATATTGAGCGCTTGCTTGAAGATGTGAGTCTGCTATTGGCGAATGAGGATTTGGGCAAAGCCTTTTATGATCGGCTGATCCAAGGTTCTGGCACACGCCTGCTTGATTTCGAGCATTTCGACAAGAATAGCTTCCATGTTGTCACTGAACTAACTTGTAAGAATGGCGATGATGAGTTTCGTCCCGACATTACCTTGTTAATTAATGGTTTGCCGCTGGTGTTCATTGAAGTCAAAAAGCCGCATAACCGCGATGGGGTGCTGGCGGAACGCAGTCGCATCAATGCGCGTTTTCAGAATAAGAAATTCCGGCGTTTCATCAATATCACTCAGTTAATGCTGTTTTCTAATAATATGGAATACGACAATGATTCGCCTGAGCCGCTGGAGGGTGCGTTTTACGCTTCAACGTCTTACCAACAAGCCATGTTTAACTATTTCCGTGAAGAGGAAGCACTTAACATTGCCGCTTTATTAAAACCCGAAAATGAAGCGACAGAAAATGCGGTACTCAAAGATACGAATAGCCTTATTATCAAAAACAGCCCCGAGTTCCTCACCAATAAATCTCCAGCTACTCCCACCAACCGTTTGTGTACGTCGCTACTGAGCCGTGAACGCCTACGCTTTATCTTGCGTTATGCCATTGCCTATGTGAAAGAGAAAAACGGCTGGGAACAGCAGGTGATGCGTTACCCGCAATTGTTCGCCACCCAAGCGATTGAGCAAAAACTTAATGCAGGCAAGCGCAAGGGTATCATCTGGCACACCCAAGGCAGCGGTAAAACCGCGTTGGCGTATTACAGCACCCGCTATCTGGTGGACTATTTCCAGCAACAAAAAGTTATCCCGAAGTTTTATTTCATCGTGGATCGGCTGGATTTGCTCAAGCAGGCTTCCCGCGAATTTATCAGCCGGGGCTTAACGGTTCATGCGATCAACTCCCGCGAAGCCTTCGCGCAGGATATCAAGCAAACCACCGCGATTCACAATGACACCGGCAAGCTGGAAATTACCGTGGTCAATATCCAGAAGTTCAAGGATGATTCTGAGGTGATGCGCGTGAAGGATTATGCGGTCAATATTCAGCGCATTTACTTTCTGGACGAGGTTCACCGCAGCTATAACCCGCAAGGCAGCTTTCTGGCGAATCTTGAGCAATCGGACAAAAACGCCATCAAGATTGGGCTAACGGGTACACCTTTACTGGGTAAAGACATCAATTCCAAAGCGTTGTTTGGCGATTACATCCACAAGTATTATTACAACAAGTCGATTGCCGATGGTTACACCTTGCGCTTGATCCGTGAGGCGATTGAAACCAACTACCAGCTTGCTTTGCAGGAGGCACTGGCAAAAATCGAGGTTGAAAAGGGCAAGGTTTCCACCAAGGAAATCTACGCGCATCACGCCTTTGTCAAACCCATGCTCGCTTACATAGTGCGTGACTTTGAAAAAAGCCGCACCACGCTGAATGATTCGAGCATTGGCGGTATGGTGATTTGCGATAGCTCTGAACAGGCAAAAGAAATGTTTGACCAGTTTCAGGCGGATTATGCCTTTAAGTCCGTCGCGGAAATGCCGGGTGGCTATGATGCAGGCATATTAATGGCAAACAAGGCAAAAACTGCCGCATTGATTCTGCATGATATTGGCTCGAAGGAAGAACGTGATACTTGGGTAGAGGATTTCAAGGCGGGGCATATCGACCTGCTGTTTGTCTACAATATGTTGCTGACGGGTTTTGATGCCAAACGCTTGAAAAAACTCTATCTGGGGCGGGTGATTCGTGACCATAACCTACTGCAAGCTCTGACCCGCGTGAACCGCACCTACAAGCAGCACCGCTACGGTTATGTGGTGGATTTTGCCGATATTCGTAGCGAATTCGACAAGACCAATAAAGCCTATTTCGATGAGCTACAAAGCGAACTGGGCGATGAAATGGAGCATTACTCCAAACTGTTCAAATCCGCCGAGGAAATTGAAGAAGAGCTGGAAGCGGTCAAGGATGTGCTGTTTCAGTACGATACCCTGAACAAAGAACTGTTCTCGCGCCAAATCGCGGAAATCCAAGATCGGGCGCAAGTGCTGGCACTCAAAAAAGCCTTGGCGGATGCCCGCAGCCTGTACAATTTGTGCCGCTTGTTTGGCTTCAACGAATTATTGCAACGCTTACCGTTCGCGCAAATCAACGCGCTGTACAACGAAGTTGATAATCATCTGGCGATGCTCAACCTCAAAGACCACCTTGAAAACCAGTCCGACACCAGCGGCTTGCTGAACATGGCACTGGAAGAGGTGTTGTTCAAATTCGTCAAAATCGGGGAGGAAGAACTCAAGCTGGCGGATGAGTTGAAAGATGCCCTGCGCCGCGCCCGCGAAACCATGACCAGCAATTTCGACCCCAAAGATCCCGCTTTCGTGGAACTCAAAGAGGAGCTGGAACGCCTGTTCAAAAACCGCAACCTCAAGGAAGTCAGCCAAGAAGAGATGAAGCACAATATGCTCACCCTCAACAAAATTCAGGACAAGGTACGGGAAATCAACCGCAAAAACCGTTTGCTGCAAACCAAGTACGAGGGCGACATCAAATTTGTGCGCGTCCACAAACGGCTGGTCGAGAACGGCGCAATCTCGGATAATGAGCGGCGCATTTTCGAGGCGCTGCGGCTGGTGAAGCAACAAGCCGATGACAGCGTGATGCAAAACAGGAACATCCTCGACAACGACCGCTATTTTGAGCGTATGCTGCAACGCAGCGTGGTACAACAATTCCACCAAGCGCAAAACATCAAGCTAACCCCCGATAGCACCCGCTACATCAACCAGCTGGTCGTGAAAGAGTATCTGGATGAATTTAACGGAGTAACCCCTTGGTAGCCCTCGATTTCAAGAAAAGCACCACCGAACTGATCGACAACCTGAAAAACATCTGTGCCGCTTACGGGCTGGGTAATGACGGCAATGAATTCAAAATCATCACGCAGGTTTTCCTGTACAAATTCTTGTGCGACAAGCTGGCGTATGAGCTGAAAAAAGCTGATAAAGCCACTGCCAACGCGCAAAACTGGGAACAGCACATCGCCAGTCTCGACATTGACGATTATGAAATGTTGACCATGTTGCTGCCCGAAGGCACGGCGTATTTGCGCCCTGAACACCTGATTTCTAATCTGTTTGCGCGGCAAAATGAAGATAATTTCGCCAAACTGTTTGATGATACCTTGCGCCAGATTGCTATCGTGAACATTGATATTTTCTCGGTGAAAACCGGCGGGGGGGCGCAAATCCGCCTGTTTGATGCACTCAGCCAGTTCATTTCAGACCCCGGTGAGCGCGACAATTTCTGTAAGGCGATTATCAACAAGCTGGTGAATTTCAGCTTTGAACATATTTTTACGCAGGGCTTTGATTTCTTTGCCGACATCTTTGAGTACCTGATTAAGGATTACAACAAGGACAGCGGCGGCAAATACGCGGAATATTACACCCCGCACGCGGTCGCCAAGATCATGGCGGCGATTCTTGTGCCCACCGAGGTTCGCGGTAAGGTGATGAACGTCAAGTGCTACGACCCCTCGGCGGGTTCGGGGACGCTGCTGATGAACCTTGCCCATGCAATTGGGGAAAGCCGTTGCAGTATTTATTCGCAGGATATTTCGCAGAAGTCATCCGGGCTGTTGCGGCTTAATCTGATCCTCAATAATCTAGTGCATTCCATCCCGAATATTATTCAGGGCAATACCATTTCGTTGCCTTATCACAAGGATGGGGCTGAGCTGGCGAAATTTGATTACATTGTTTCCAATCCGCCGTTCAAGATGGATTTCAGCGATTTCCGCGACGATCTGGATACCAAGGAAAACAAGGCGCGTTTCTTTGCGGGCATTCCGAAGGTGCCGAATAAAGCCAAGGATAAAATGGCGATTTATTTGCTGTTTATCCAGCACATTATGTATTCGCTGAAAGACAAGGGCAGGGCGGCGATTGTTGTCCCGACCGGGTTTATTACGGCGCAATCCGGCATTGATAAAAGCATCCGGGAGCGTTTGGTGGAACAGAAAATGCTGGCGGGCGTGGTGTCGATGCCCAGCAATATTTTTGCGACCACGGGGACGAATGTCTCGATTTTGTTCATCGACAAGGGCAACCAAGACAAGGTGGTGCTGATTGATGCCTCCAACCTTGGCGAAACCGTGAAGGATGGCAAAAACCAGAAAACGGTTCTCACGCTGGCGGAAGAGCAGCACATTATCGACACTTTCAACGCTAAAGTAGCAGTGGATGATTTCTCGGTGGTGGTCAGTTACGAGCAAATCAAAGCCAAAAACTACTCGTTTAGCGCGGGGCAATACTTCGACGTAAAGATCGAATACACCGACATCACCGCCGCCGAATTCGCCAGCAAAATGAAAGGCTTCACCGACAACCTCGACACCCTATTTGCCGAATCCCGCAAGCTGGAAACTGAAATTAAAACCCAGTTAGCGGGGTTGAAGTATGAATAATTCATCGCTACGTCAATCGTGCAGCAGCCTGCTGCACAATTTAGATTCGCACTTTCCATTAGTGCAACAGGCTGTTGCACAATTGGCTTCATCTACACTTGGCAATTGTCCAACAGCTTGTTGGACGATTAAGAAACCCCTCCCATCCTCCCCTTATCAGGGGAGGGGTGAAGACGCACGATTTTCTTGTTCCTCCCCTGACAAGGGGAGGTTAGGAGGGGTTTCTTCTTCGGCGAACGCCGAATCCCACCAACTCGAAACCCAACCAGTGAGCCTCAGCTATGAGTAAATGGAATCGGACAACTTTGGGTGAAGTGGTTTCTGAAAGTAATGGATTAATTCAGACCGGGCCATTCGGTAGCCAATTACATGCTTCTGATTACGTTGAAAATGGCATCCCGTGCATAATGCCAACCAACATGAAGGAAAATAGAGTCAGCCTTACAGGTATAGCTCGTATCTCTGATAAAGATGCACAACGCCTTTCACAGCACTTGGTCAAATCAGGGGATATTGTTTACAGCAGAAGGGGCGATATAACCCAAAAAGCATTGATTAGTGATGCTGAAAATGGGTTTTTTTGTGGAACGGGTTGTATTTTAATCCGTCCGGGTGGCAATGTTGACTCTCGATTTTTAACGTATTTTTTAAGCACAAAAGAAAGTAAAGAATGGTTGATAAATCATGCCGTTGGCATCACTATGCCAAACTTAAATACAAAAATCCTTTTCAAACTTCCCCTAAGATTACCGAGTAGAGATCATCAAGAAAGAATCGCCGCCGTTCTTTCCTCCATCGACCAAAAAATCGAAATCAACAACCGCATCAACACCGAACTCGAAGCAATGGCAAAAACCCTCTACGACTACTGGTTTGTGCAATTCGATTTTCCCTTCGACTTCGCTCAGGGAGCGCCCGATGAAAACGGCAAGCCGTATAAATCATCAGGCGGAAAGATGCTGTATAGCAAGGAGTTGAAGCGGGAGATTCCAGCGGGGTGGGAAGTGAAAGAGCTTCACCAAATTGCAAATATCACCATGGGGCAATCCCCTGAGGGGAGCAGTTACAACGAAGCGGGAAAAGGTATTGTATTTTTTCAAGGCTCAACAGATTTTGGAATGCGTTTTCCAAATATTCGGCAATACACCACTGAACCCAGCAGGTTAGCAAAAGCAGGCGATATTTTGCTGAGTGTCCGCGCACCCGTTGGTACAATGAATATTGCTGATATTGATTGCTGTATTGGTCGCGGTTTGGCTGCACTTAACAGTAAAGACGGATTCGATGCATATCTTTTCTATGTAATGGAATATTTCAAACGTTTATTTGACCGAAGAAATAGCGAGGGAACAACATTTGGTTCAATAACCAAAAACGATTTGTTTTCATTGCAAGTAGCCTATCCCGATAAACTACTACTGAAAGCCTATGATGATGTTATCGCAGAAAATAATAAGCTTGTTCTCAATAATCAGAAAGAAAATCAGCAGCTAACCGCCTTGCGCGACTGGCTCTTACCCATGTTGATGAATGGACAAGTACAAGTCACCGACACCAATCACCTTAAGACTGCCGAAACCCAACACTCAGCCGATAACTCACCCGCATAAAATCATAATCCTGATCACTCGCTGCCACCAAGCCATTCAAACCAGCCTGCTTGAAGCGCTCTAACCAATCCGATTGATTCAAAGCTAATAAGGCTTGGCGAATTGTTTGCGTGGTCGCTGCATCCACCGATTGATGCAGTACCAGCGGCGGAGTCGGTGCAGGATTAATCTTCTCAAGCGTGCGTAATTGGCTCAGCGCTGCTTGCATTTCAGGTTTCTCAGTATTTAGCCAATAATCGAACACTGTGCAATCAATTGCCGCCACATCCGCCTCGCCATTCGCCACCATGCGCAGCGAATTAGAGTGCGAGCCGCTTTCTAGCACACTAGCAAATGGTGGCGCATGCTCCAATTTTGCCCAATGCGCCCACAAAGCATGATGGCCCGAATAAGAGTCGGGGTCATTAATCACCAGACGCTTACCCTGCAAATCCGCCAGCGCTTGAATCCCAGCATCACGCCGCACCACTAAATATGAAAAATACAGCGGCTCTTCATGCCCCGCGAAGATCGGTTTAGCCAGCACTTGATAGCGTGCTTGTTGATCTTGTTGCAGGGTATAAAGCAGGCCGCAAATCCAACCCATGTGAATCTCGCCTGCTGCCAGTTTTTGACTCGCTGCGAGCCAAGGGGTGCTGCGATCAAACTGCACAGTTATACCCGTTTGCTCAGTCAAATAGGCGGCAAGCTGCTCAGCAATCGGATAAGTATTTTCCCCTAAGCAGGAAATCAGCGTGATAGTTTGCGTCATTTAAGCCCGTAAATAAGTCAATTGTGGATCAAACAAAGCTTCAGTAATCACGCTAGCAGGGCGCTTTTTCCCCAGCAGTTCAATCTCGACTTGAGTACCTGCTTGAATCAATTCCGCTGGTAAGAAACCAATCGCCACCGATTTTTGCGCCCAATGTGCATAGCCACCCGAAGTCACTGAGCCGACAATTTTGCCGTCATGCCAAATGGGTTCATCGGCATGGACATCTGCGTCGGTATCCTCAAGGATAAAGGTGGTGAGCTTACGTTTTACACCTTGCGCTTTTTCGGCAAGGGCTGATGCTTTGCCAATAAAATCAGCGGGTTTGGTATAGGCTATAAAGCGACTTAAACCGGTTTCCAGTGGGGTGTAATCGGGTTTAAATTCACGTAGCCACGAGCCAAAGCTTTTCTCCAAGCGCAAACTCATCATCGCACGCATCCCGAAAGGCTTGAGATTAAACGCTTGTCCAGCTTCAGAAAGCGCTTCGTAGAGCGCGAGCTGCTGGCTATTATCGACATAAATTTCATAGCCTTGATCGCCGGTGTAGCTCACGCGCTGCACTATTGCATCGGTCAAGCCGACTTCACGTTGGCGCACGCTCATAAACGGGAAGGCTGCCGTGCTGAGATCAATATGGCTGACTTTGCTCAAGAGTGCACGCGCGTTCGGCCCCGCAATTTGGAAGCCAATCCGTTGCAAGGAGATATTGCGAATCTCAACACCAGTGTCTGGCAAATGCTGCTCAAACCAACGCTGATGATAGGCTTGTGCACCATAAGAAGCAGTGAGCTGGAAATGATTGTCGCCCAAGCAACTAATGGTGAAGTCGCCAATGATGCGACCTTTCGGACTCAATAAGGGCGAAAGGCTCAAGCGTCCGCTGTCAGGAATCTTGCCCGCCATCATCCCATCTAGCCATTCGCGGGCTTTTGTACCCGTAACGCTGAATTTGCTGAAATTGTGAATCTCATTAATGCCCACATTATTGCGTACATTGCGGCATTCTGCGCCGATGGTGTCGAAGGCATTGGAGCGCATAAAGCTGGGGGTTTCATAGCGCGGCTCGCCTTCGCGCGCGAAATAATTGACATGCTCTAAGCCATAACCTTGCCCAAAGACTGCACCTTGTGCTTTCCACACCGGATACATCGGCGTGGTATGCAGTGGACGCCCAGCGGGGCGTTCTTCATTCGGGAAGGAAATCGAGAAGCGCTTTTGGTAGTTTTCGGTGACTTTGTGGCGTGTGTAAGCACGCGTCGCAAATTTGCCAAAGCGTGCGACATCCATTGCGAATACATCACGCGTTGGTTCGCCTTGCACCATCCATTCCGCCAGCGTTAAACCCACACCACCGCCTTGACTAAAACCCGCCATCACCGCACAAGCTGACCAGAAATTGCGTAAACCGCCCACTGGGCCGACTAAAGGATTGCCATCCGGTGCGAAGGTGAAGGGGCCATTGATAATGGTTTTAATGCCTGCTGTGCCTAACACCGGATAACGATGGCAGGCAATTTCTAAGGATTCACTAATGCGGTCTAGTTGATTGGGTAACAGTTCATGCCCGAAATCCCAAGAGGTCACGTCCACTGCCCACGGATCACAGCGCTGCTCATAAAAACCAATCACCAAGCCACGTCCTTCTTGGCGCAGATAACTTTCACCCGCTGGATCCATCACATGCGGTAGCTCAGAACCGTGGTTATACACTTCAGGGATTTCATCGGTGACTAAGTATTGATGCTCCATTGGATGCAGTGGCAACTCAACGCCGACCATGCGCCCGACTTCACGCGCCCATAAACCAGCCGCATTCACGACATGCTCAGCGATGACAGTGCCTTTATTGGTGACAATTTCCCAGCTACCATCAGGGCGTGGATTTAAAGCACTGACCTGCGTATGCAGATAGACTTCTGCACCTTGTTTCTTGGCGGCTGTTGCATAGGCATGCGTGGTTCCGTAAGGGTCAAGATGCCCATCCAGTGGGTCGTATAAGCCACCGATCACGCCGTCGGTATTGGTAATCGGCGAGAGTTTGCGGATTTCATCGGGGCCAATAATTTCGGTATGCAAACCCATGTATTGATGCTTGGCGCGTTCGGCCTTGAGGTAATCCATGCGCTCTGGTGTGGTCGCTAAGGTAATGCCACCCACATGATGTAGGCCGCAAGTTTGGCCGGAAATTTGCTCTAATTCGCGATAAAGATTGATGGTATAACCCTGCAAGGCTGCCATGTTGGTATCAGCATTCAGGGTATGGAAGCCACCTGCTGCATGCCAAGTGGAGCCTGAAGTCAGTTCAGAGCGTTCAATCAGTACTACATCTTGCCAACCTAATTTAGTGAGGTGGTAGAGTACACTTGCGCCAACCACACCACCGCCAATCACGGCTACTCGTACATGGGATTTCATAAGGTTTCCTCAAATCTTAAAAGTCTGTAGCCACACCACCTTCACTCTTGCGGCGTGCTACAAACGCATCTAATTCTTCGCGAATTGCAGCATCCAAAGCGGGTGGTTCGTAATTTTGTAAAACCTGTTTATAGAGCTTATGCGCATGTTCATAAGCCGTCGGGCTGCCTGCTTCTTGCCAAGTCTCAAAATTGCGCCAATCTGAAATGAGCGGTGCATAGAAGGCATCTTTGTAGCGTGCCATGGTATGCGCAGTGCCGAAATAGTGCCCACCAGGGCCAACATCTTTCACTGCTTCGAGCGCAAGACTGGCTTCATCTACCGTTACGCCTTGTAAATACACTGCCATCATTTGCAGCAGATCAGCATCAATTATCATCTTTTCAAAGGATGCACATAAGCCGCCTTCCAGCCAACCCGCGCCATGCATGAGAAAGTTCGTGCCACCCATAATCGCACCCCACAAAGCCATCGTCGACTCATACGCCGCTTGGGCATCAACCGTGTTCGCAGCGCAAACATTAGAAGAGCGGAACGGAATTTTATAGTGACGTGCCAGTTGCCCACTGATTTGTGCGGCCTTTACATATTCGGGCGTACCAAAGGCGGGTGCACCCGATTTCATATCCACATTAGAAGTGAAGCCACCATACACCGCTGGCGAGCCACGCCGCACCATTTGGGTAAAGGCAATCCCAGCTAAGGCTTCAGCATTTTGCTGAGCAAGCGCCCCTGCAACGGTGACTGGAGCCATCGCCCCTGCCAAAGTAAATGGGGTGAGCATCACCACCTGATTGCGCGCCGACATTTCCATAATGCCTTGCAGCATCGGCTGATCTAAGCGTAGAGGTGAGCTGGTATTAATAATCGTAAACAGGCTAGGCTCTTGCTCCAGTTGCTCGTGACTAATACCACGCGCAATCCGCGCAATCTCAATCCCGTCCCGATTGCGTTGCCGTCCTAAAGAATAAGCATGGAAGACTTTATCGGTTAGGGTCACGCAATCCGCTAAGCAATCTAAGTGGCGCACTGAAGCGTGAATATCCACAGGCTCGACCGGATAACCCCCTGTAAAGTGCAGAATATTCAAGCTCTGCATTAAGCGCAGAAAGTTTTGATAGTCTGCTTTATTCCCTGCCCGCCGCCCGCCATCCATACTGCTGGAATTGGGGGCGCTAGCAACGGTGCCAAAGTTAGTGAAGTTTTTGCCGACTTGTAGATTGTGAGCGGGATTACGCGCGTGCAGCGTAAAGCTTTCGGGCACGCTGGAGATATAACCCATAATCAAATGTCGATCAAAGCGTACCCGATTACTGCCCGCTGTGACGATTGCCCCCGATTTTGCCATCAGTTCGCGCGCATCTTCATCCAAAACATCCATGCCTACTTCTTCAAGAATACGCATAGACGCATCGTGAATTAGCTCAAGCTGTTCTTGGTAGATAATTTCGATAGGTTTGTAGGGATTTTTGAGGATTTGCCAAGGCAATTGCTGGAGCTGCGAGTGCGAGCCAGCTTCTGCATGGCGCTGTTTGCCGGTGCGGCGTGGGCGAGCTTTGGAGGCGGCGGTTTCGGCAGAAGCTGCTGGGTCTTGACTCATACAATACACTCTCCTATGGAATAGCTTGAGCGCAACTCAGAGTGTAACGGTGGTGCTTCACTCCGAATTTTTCGGCAATGTCTTTTTTAGATACTGCTGGAAACGGGTTTCATCAATCTTTTCGCCGGTGAATACCCAAAAATACTCGCGATACAGCCTTAAGCGCTGTGGCAAAGCTTCGCCCAGTTCTAATGCGTAATAACCAACTTGCGTAAAATAAAAAACACGAGCGCGAATCATCGCTTCTGTGTGCTCACAGCCATGTTCTTCAAACATAGATTGGAAAGCGCGAAGACGTTTTTGATCTTCTTCATGCACTAATTGGCAGATTTTTGCATCATGATGACCCCAATTACGCATCGCCGTTTCTAAAGCGGGATCGAATAAGTTTTCATTAGTCCAACAATCCGCAATCGCCAGCATGCGATCAGTGAAATCCTTACTACTTGCACAGGCGGCTAACAATTCGCCGGTGTTTTTCTGCTGCCAAGCTTCAATCAAAGCCTGCAGTAATTCGTCACGACTTTTAAAGTGCCAATAAAAACTACCCCGCGTAATCCCTAGTTTCTCGGCTAGAGTTAGGACGCGTACACGCTCCACACCTTCGTGAGTGAGAACCGTGTACGCGGCCTTAATCCAGTCTTGACGTTCAAGGTTAGCGCGGTTTTCATCGCTCATGCCTTTCTCTCTACTCTCTCTGTTGCCTAACATACACTATTGTATTGACAAGTCCAAACACTAATGTATGTTGATGTTAAAAAATTTTAAAACCAAAACTCACCCTGAGCCGCAAGCACCTAGCAAGGAGATTAGCAGCATGAGCAAACAGTATGACGCGATTATTATTGGTGCTGGCATCATCGGCGCAGCGATTGGTTTAGAGCTCGCGCGTCGCGGCTGGAAAACCCTGAGTGTGGAAAAACTAGGGGCGGCTGGTTTTGGTTCGACCTCCAATTCCAGCGCTATTATTCGTACCTACTATTCAACCTTAGATGGTACTGCAATGGCTTATGAAGGTTATCATTATTGGCGGGATTGGGCGAAATATGTAGGTGTTGAGGACGAATCTGGTTTGGCTCAGTTTCGCGAATGTGGCTGCTTAGTGATGAAAACCGAACATAATGGCTACTTAGAAAAAGCCATGCAGCTCTCTAATGAACTAGGCATTCCCTATGAGGAATTGAATGCTGAACAAATTCAAGCTTGGTTGCCGGGTTCCGATTTACGCTTATACGCTCCCGCCAAGCGCCCTGATCAAGACGGATTCGCTGAACCGACAGGTGGTGAAATTCAAGGCGCAGTACGTTGGCCTCGCGGCGGTTATGTGAATGATCCACAACTGGCTACGCATAATCTCCAACGTGCTGTGGAAGCGGCTGGTGGGCAATTTCGTTTCTATGCGGAGGTGGTGGAAATTCGCCAAGCTAATGGGCGCGTTTGTGGGGTTACGCTCAAAGAGGGCGAGCAGATTGATACGCCTGTGGTGGTGAATGTAGGCGGCCCCCATTCCTCGAAAATCAATGCGTTAGTCGGTTTAAATGAACGCATGAAAATGAGTACGCGCGCGCTCCGCCAAGAAATTCCTTATGTCACACCTCCCCAGAATTTTGATTACGCCAAGCTCGGTATGATTACTTCAGATGGCGATATTGCTACCTATAGCCGCCCTGCCAGTGGGGGCATGCTGCTGCTGGGGAGTGAAGATCCCGATTGTGATGCCAAAGAATGGGTCGATGCGGATGAGATGGATCGTAATCTTACTGAGCACGCGATGACACAGATTATCCGCATGGCGCAGCGCTTACCGGAGTTGGGGATTCCGAATCAAGTGCGTGGTGTCGTCGAGGCTTATGATGTGACTGAAGATTGGATTCCGATCTATGACAAAACCGATATTCCCGGCTATTACATCGCGATTGGCACCAGTGGCAATCAATTCAAAAATACTGCAGTGGCGGGCAAGATGATGGCGACTCTAATCACAGCTTGTGAAGCAGGGCAGGATCATGATCAAGACCCTGTGCAATATACGATGGAGTATTTAGGTCGTACTGTGAGTATTGGCTTCTATTCCCGTAATCGCGAGATTAATCAGGATAGTAGTTTTTCGGTGTTGGGGTAGGGTGGAGTAACGCCCTGATTTGATGTTTCAGCTCTGGCAAATCCTGCTGAACCGTTTGCCAAACGACTCGTGCATCTACAGAAAAATAGCCATGAGATAAACGGTTACGCATGGTGTACATGGCATCCCATGGTATTTCGGGATGTTCTGCCGCAAATAGAGGGTCGTGTTCTGTTATGTTCCGGGCCGCTTCGCCAACAATTTCGATATTGCGTACCACTGCATCCAAGGTTAAACGCCCTTCCATAAATGCTTCCAGCATCATGTCTGCAGTATAGGTTTCAATTTGTTGGATAGCATCAATGATATGCTTTAGATAGTCAGGCGTTCGTAGTGATTTTTTACCGATTTTCATAACATAACTGCCGTTCTTAGCACTTCATCACGGGAATGAGGTGGTAAAAAGTCTGGAGTCAACACATCAACCTTGACACCTAATTTCTGCCGCAATGCACATTCAATTTTGGCGAGGTCAAGTAGGCTAGTTTCTGGGGTAGGCTCTACTAATATATCCAAATCACTGCTTTCTGTATCACTTCCTGTTAACACCGAGCCAAAAATGCGTGGGGCAAGTGCGTGGTGTGCAATAACTGTTTGACGGATGAATTCCCTGTAAGTATCCAATAATTCTGAAGGTCGCATGTATGTGTCTCACTGGGATTAAGCTGCTGATAATTGGATTCTAGCATGAAAAATGGGTAGCATTCTGGGGTTGATTCTAGCATGGAAAGCGCCAGAGCAGATGCCAGCTTGATTCATGCGCGGCTTGACATTCCAGAAAAGGGTTTCAAACGCTTGCGGGTTATTTACAATGAAACCAAAGCCCCCGTCACGATTGTCACGGCTTATTTTGACTGAAGGTAACACTACCATGAAAATTGAATTTGATCCCTTAGCCGATGCACTTTACATCCAGCTTGCCGAAGGTGAAGTGGAAAAAACTGAGGAACTCAAGCCCGGTATGCTGGTTGACTATGATTCACTGGGTAATATGCTGGGTATTGAAGTTTTATATATTAGCAAACGGGCGGCACTACACCTGCAACAGGCGGCATAACCTATTGTATGGAGCAAATTTATTACGGTTTATTACCTGTTGGCGGTTAACACCCGAAACCCCGCCTGCTCGAAATGCCTATCAAACACCAAGGTGGTGGTGAGTTTCATTTCACGCATAGGCGAACCGCCAATGATGCCTAATGTATGACTTTTTGGCTTAGACAAATAAGTGATAATCAGCTCGGCAGCGCTAACAACCAGTTGGTGGTGTCTTCATCCTTCACTATATAGATCTACCTAACCTGAATGGCTGCTTCGTTTAAAACATCCAGTAATTCCGGCTTGTGGTGAGCAATAACAGAATCCGACGTATGCTTGTGATGTGGGAAATTGGGTAAGTCAGGGAAGTGTGGGGTGTCGTCGTATCGAAAAATCAATACATTATTTTTATCTTGGCAATGGTAGCGGTATCCTAATGCCGCCAGCGTATCCGCTTTCACAGTCACCGCTTCATTGATTTCAAGCAGGTTACCACTCTCGAAACGTAGGCGAATGCGTAGATTTATCCGTTCCGATGTGATGATTTCCTCAACATAGCTTTCTGCATAGACAGGTAACGCTACAACGGCAGCTTCTATCAAACTCAGATAGTCTTCTAACAACTCATGCAGCCGCACGGAGTAGTCCTGTTAATTGCTGATGTAATGCGAGGTAATGTTGATAATCATTTGACCATTCCACAAAGAGAGTATCGTCCGGTATTAACCCCTTACGGTAACGGTCAATAAAGACCTCAGAGTCCATCTGTTGCTGGTTTTCATAGAGGCTCAGGCGTTTACTGACAGCGACCAGTGCATCCAAGGGAGAAGTGTAAGTAATTCGTTGTTTGCGCATAACGAAATTCCTGTGGGTGATATGGGACGATTCTAGCATGGGAATCGAGGTGTTCTCACTTTCCTGTATACGGATCTATGCAGTGGTCTTCGCCGGGGGCAGGTAAATTCGGGCAGGTTTTTTGGTAGGGCAAAGCATCACCGATGAAACGTCGCCATTCGGCGAGTCGGGAACTCATGTTTGCTGGAAGGTTTCAACCTGTTCAATCACTTCCCGCAACAAGGAGGCTCGAAGGTGTAGGGTGGAATGGGTCGGAATACTTTTGAGAATAGCCAACACCTCCGGCAAAATTACTCAGCAAATCGAGGCAACCCAATTCGTCCAGATGGATAATCGGTCCAGCATCGCAAATAACCAGTCGGATGACTGGATCAGTGCTTGTCATACAAGCCCCATTGGACATCTTCTCGGATGAATTTTTCGGCAAGCTCTTCCGAATGAGACTCCAGATAGCGGCGTAAAGCGTCAGCGAGGAGGTCATCAAGGTTGTTAGCACTAGTTGCTGTGTTTTTACCAGTAGGTTTTCGGGTAAGTTTGCTTGGATTAGCATATTCATTGGATTATTCCGGTGTTGCATAGAGGGATTCTATGCGTGGAACGCTTTGCGCTCTTCTTCTAGCCAGCGTATCAGTTGATCCATTTTAGTTTCTTTGGGGCTTGGAGCATCTAGGAGCGAGTGAAGTTTTTCGGTATGTTCATCCCAAGTGATGTAATAGCCATGCTTAGGGAAAATAGCCGGTTTAGGATCATGGGGGGAGAATTTATTGTCATCGTTTAGTTCGAGATGCCAGAGAAATTTTAAGGCATCTGCGACTTCACTAGGCTTGAAAGTATACAACAAGCTAAGTATGGGTTCTGGGTTAGCTGGATTCCACAATCTTAATTTGACTGTACCATCCTTAGAGCCACTAGCGATTTGTCTGCCATCAGGACTGAAAGCGACTGACCATGCTCCGCTTGAAAGATGTTTAAAGCGCTGCCCAGTTTGGACATCCCATACTAAAATCATACTATCATTTGATGAGCCATTCCTTGCTATAGCAGCAAGATATTGGTTATCAGGACTGAAAGCGATAGTGTCTAGCATGGTTGCTTGAGGCTTTTTTGTGTGAATATCGGTTATTTGCGCTTTTAAGGTTTGAATAACTTGACCAGTTTGCGCATCCCATAGTTCTATTAGGTTGTGAGATGAGGACGAAATAGCGAGTTTTGTACCGTCAGGGCTAAACATCATGGAAATGACTGTGCTTGAGCGAGGTGATCCTGTGGTGAGTGGTCGCGTAGTTGGTAATATAGGAGTATTTGGATAATCTCGTGAGTAGCTCAGTAATTCCCCTGTTTGTGCATCCCATAGCCGCACCGTCTTGTCTTCTGATGCGCTGGCTAGCTGCTTACCATTCGGACTGAAAATAACGCAGGTGACTAGGTTAGCATGACCTTGTAAGGTTCTAAGTAAATTGCCTGTTTGTGCGTTCCATAGCCATACAGTGGTGTCATCGGATGCACTGGCAAGTTGCTGGCTGTCAGGACTAAAAGCGATAGCGTTCACTCTGTTTGAATGACCTATAAGTACTTTGAGAGCTTCTCCGGTTTGTGTACTCCATAGTCGCACCGTCTTATCTTCTGAGGTGCTAGCCAGTTTTTTACCATCTGGACTGAAAGCAAGACCAGTTAATGTAGCGGAGTGGCCATGTAGGCTGTTAAGTAACTCCCCTGTTTGTGTGTCCCATAACCGTACCGCAGTATCTTCTTCTATTGGCTCTAAGCCTAAAGGATCACGGTGCGAAAATTTCTTAACAGAAGCGCTGGCAATTTTTCTGCTATCGGGGCTGTAGCTAATGAAGCGAACGGGGTTTACATGGCCTTGTAGAGTCTGTAAAGCATCACCTGTTTGTGCGTCCCATAGTCTTATCGTCGTGTCATCGGATGCGCTAGCAAGTTGCTGGTTGTCAGGGCTAAAAGCGACACAGGTCACGGCTTTTGTATGGCCTTGCAGGGTGTTGAAGGGGCGACCTATTTGCGTATTCCATTGCTGTCCTGTGTCGTCATTGGTGAGTGCACTTGCATGGTCTGGTAAAGGGTGGCAGGGCTGCCCCGTTTGTACATTCCACAAGCGTATGGTGTTGTCGCTATTGGATTTTGAGCGCAAGGGAGCGATTGTTCCTGATGCACTAACTAGGTTGATACTATCATGGCTGAAAGCAAGGGAGTTTACAGCACTGGTATGGCCTATGAGCGTATTGAGAGGCTGTCCGGTTTTTGCATCCCAAATCCGTATCGTGTTATCAGGTTTTTCAGTGGAAAAAAAGTTTAAGAGTTTGGCATCTCCTGATGCGCTCGCAATTTTTGTCTGATCAGGGCTGAAGGCAATGGCGTTCACTCTGCTGGCGTGTCCTTGCAGAATCTTGAGATGGTTACCCGTTTCTGTATCCCAGCATCGTACTGTAGTGTCTGTGGATGCACTGGCCAGTTGTTTACCATCTGAACTAAACGCTAAGCAAGTGACTTCACCGACATGGCCTGTAAATTCACGTATGGCAGTAGGGGGGTGTTGGGTTCGCATATCCCAGAGCTGAATAAGAGTTTTGTCTGGTATGTACGGATACCCTGCATCCGAGAAGTCGTGGTAGCCTTGTTTCAAGGAAGCACTGGCTAATTGTTTGCCATCAAGACTGAAAGCTGCACAAGTCACTTCAGCGCAGTGCCCGCTCAAGATCTTAAGAGCTTGTCCGGTTGTTGTATCCCATTGCCGCACGGTGGTATCCGTTGAGGCACTAAAGAGTTGTTTGCCATCTTGGCTGAAAGCCAAGGCGGTCACATCGCCAGTATGCTCCTTTAGCGTATGCAGGAGCTTCCCCGTTTTGGTATCCCACAACCACACACTGTAGTCTTTATCAGAAACATATACTTCACCTGAACCTGCCCTCTGACCTGAAGCGCTAGCAATTTGTTTACCATCTCGACTGAAGCTAACAACAGTTAGCCATGCTGAATGGCCTTGTAGGATGTGGTGGAGTTGTCCTGTTTGTCTATTCCATAAGTGGATAGTCCCCGCCGAGATACTGGCGATGTATTGACCATCAGGATCATGGCTACAGGCTACAGCGGTAACGCGAGCGCCTAAATTTAATGCAGGTATTTGTTCGTGTTTAGGCAATAACCAATGTGCATTAATTTGTGCTAGACCTTCTAAGATGTGCGGGTCAATCGCTGTTTTGCCCTCTGGGATAGGATTCCGTTGAGCTTCTAAGGCATACAGGATAACGCAACGTAAGTCATGGATATGATGCTGCCAGTTTGTTTGTTTATCTTTTCTCAAACCCTCTATTTTTGTCCATAAACTTTGGGCATGTGCCGCTAGGGCTTGTGCTGATTTATAGTTTTTCTCAAGTTCAGCGGCTGTACGTTGCTCTTTTTTGAGTTGCGTCAGCGTGAACGGGGTGTCGCCCCAACGGCATAACACCTGCTGCGGCAAATTCTTGCGCCCCGCTTCAATGGCTTGCACAAAATCCAGCACGCGGATTTCCTGCCCATTATCCCCGCCTGGTGTCAGTGCTTTGCACAGCAAATCAGTCAGCAGGCTACGCCCGTCAAGCGCAAGGGCTTCCCCATCGGCATGGGAGGCCACCACCACACAAAAGCCCTTGTTTTCCAAATCAGAAAATTCCAGCATTTCCCCGCTGTGGCAGCAGTCCAGCCAGATACAAATATTTTTGACCGTGCTGTTTCGTGCCAGTTTGGCGATATTGGAAATGGCAACCGCTGACGGCTTGTCACTGGCAGACAAATACGCCACTTGCCCGTCGGGGTTTACCCCATGCCCAGAAAAGTAGAACACCACCAGCTCTACTTCGTCCGCCAACTGTGGGTTCAAAACCTCATGTAGCTTGGCTTGAAGTTCTTGCGCTGTTACCCAGCCTGAACTATCTACCTTGCCATTCGCCAGCGGTAATGGATAGAGTTCATCAAAACCGCCATAGGCCGCCAGTACTTCATACACTCTCTGGGCATCATTGATAGGTGCGATAAGGTTATGCAACCTAGTGCTTGGTTCATCATACTGACTGACACCAACAATCAAAGCGATACGGCGCGGCATAAGGAGGTTCTCTATAGCAGCAAACAAGAACTATGATAGTATGAAAACTCTACACGACAAAAGGTGAAAAGCAATGGCAAAGCTCAAGGCAGTGGAACTGGATAAGGGGCAATGGGTCTACGTGCAGGTGGATGAAAACATTACCCTTACCGATGTAACTACAAATACTCAGCCCGTCACCCGCGACGGTGACTTTGAACGCAAAGGTGACCTTACCAGAGGTTTAGCAAACCAAGCCCACCAAGCAGTAAATAACCTCAGCGACGTAATCCGCGCCATGTCCAACACTGCCGCTAAAGCCTTGCAAGATTCTGCATTGGGTAATGTAGAAAAGGTAACACTGGAATTTGGCGTTACCCTTAGCGGGGAGGTGGGTTTCTTTGTCAGCGGCAAAGCCGAAGGCTCAGTGAATGTCACGGTGGAGTTTGCTCCGAAAAAACTGGTGTAACTCAGCGAGTAATAACTAGGGCATTTAGCTAACGAGTTTGCCTTAAAATAGTCTATGCTCAAAGGAAGGTCGTTTTAATAACTAAGCGTTTGAACGGACTGTGCTATTGGTGAGCGAATAGCAATTAAGCGTTAGCAAATACATAAAGGCTTGAGACGATGCCACGTATCTTCATCTCCTATCGACGCGATGATTCTGGTTATATTGCAGGTATGCTCGCTGAACGCTTAGAGGCGGTGTTTGGCTCTGATTCGGTGTTTATTGATGTAGATGCCATTCCCTTGGGAGTTGATTTTCGCGAATACCTGAATCAAGCGGTTGCTAAATCCGAGCTAATGTTAGCACTGATGGGGAATGAGTGGCTGAATGTTAAAAATGCTCAAGGATTGCGCCGTTTAGATGACCCAGCCGATTTTGTACGCATCGAAATTGAAGCCGCTTTGAAACGGCAAATTCCTGTGGTTCCTGTGCTGCTAGAACAGGCGCGTATGCCACTTGAGGCTGAGTTACCGCCTAGCTTGCAGCCTTTGGCGTTTCGGAATGCCGCTGAAATTCGCTCAGGGCGGGACTTGAATTACCATATTGAACAGCTGATTCGTGGGATTAAAAACCAGTATGGTGGCATTGCTTCGGTGGCTGAAGCGGGTGGTCAAGCGCCTGAGGCTAAACAAGAAAAGGTTTTAGAGAAAACCACTGAGCCGCCAGCAGGGATGGCTGATTTGAATAAGACGCCTGCTAACACACAGCGTAAGCCTTTGTTTTGGTTGTTAGGAGCAGCAGGGGCTTTAGTGGTGTTAGGTTTGGCAATTAGTCTCTGGCTGAATACAGTCTCAGATCCACCTTATTCGGAGCCTAGCTCCAACTCCTTGACGAAGCGAGAGCCTAGCTCAAATAGTCTTCCCATGAATAATCTAACGAGTGGTAAGGACTTGAACGCTAACCAGACCGAACCAGTCCTTAATTTGCCTACCTCCAAAGTGCCACCTGTTGATCAACTACCTTTACCTAATCAGTTTGATATTAACTCGATCACGCCCAGCAAAGGCGGCAGTTTGCCACTAGTGACCCCAAACCTATATAGCTATTTCCAGCCTTGCCTAGCAGGTACACGTAATGTGATTGTGGGGTCTGGGTATGACAACCGTGCAGAAGCACTGGCACGCTTGCAGAAATTTCGGGCGGCCTATCCTAGTTATAAATTTAAGCTGCTCAATACGGTAGCCAGTGGAGCACCCTACAGCAATGAGCAAGCCGCGATTATTGTTGGGCATGGTTTAGAGATAGAGCAGGCCTTGCAATTACAAGCACAGGTACGGAGTGCTGGAGTGGCAGCAGATGCTTATATCAGCAATCAGACAGTCAGTTCTGATTGTGTTGATCTTTCTGGTGTTGAAAAATAGTCAGTGCTCAGTGGGCTTGCAAAATCAACTCCGCCGCCCGTTCCGCTAGCATCATCACCGGCGCATTAATATTCCCCGAAGTCACATTCGGAAATACAGAAGCATCCACCACCCGCAAACTAGCCACCCCATGCACGTGCAACTGGCTATCGACCACTGAATCTTCTGGCGTTTTGCCCATCGCACAACTGCCACATAAATGGTAAATCGAGCCAGCATTAGCGCGGAAAAATTCTAACATTTCCGTATCACTTTGCACTTGCGTGCCCGGAATCGTCTCTTCGGTGATCACTTGCTGCAAGGCGGTACTCTGCACGATTTGACGCATTAAGCGGCTGCCTGCAATGGCTTCTTGGATATCCTGCTCGGTGCTGAGGAAGTTGGGGTTGATGGCGGGTTTATCGGTACTATCAACACTTATTGCATGCACACTGCCACGGCTAGTCGGGCGGCACGCTGCAATCGCCAGTAATACCCCCGGATAAGGATCGGTTTTAATCGCGACTTTGCCGTCTTTGGGGATGGTGTAAGACAAGGGATTAAAATAGAGCTGGATATTGGGATGGGCTAATTCATGGCTAGTTTTAAAAAAGCCGCCCGTTTGATTGACGCTTAAAGCTAACGGTCCCTTCCTAAACAGCGCATATTGCAAGCCCATTTTGGCCTGCTCAAACAGTGAGTGAAAGCGCTCATTGAGGGTCGGAACCTTAGTTTTGTAGTAGTAACTCGCGCATAAGTGATCCTGTAGGTTTTCGCCCACTTGCGGCAAATGTTGCACCACGGGAATACCTAAATTCTGCAAGCGCTCTCCATCGCCAATACCGGATAATTCCAGCAGCTTCGGGCTTTCCACCGCGCCCGCTGAGATGATCACTTCCTTGCGAGCATAATAAATTTCGGGGTCTCTACCCGTGCCCACTTGCACACCAATCGCCCGCTTATGGTCGTCAAATATAACACGAGCTGCCATGATTTCAGTGCGCACCGCCAAATTGCGTCTTTGCAAAGCAGGCTGCAAATAGGCACGTGAACTAGAGTCACGAATACCGCGCTCAATATTCACATCGTAAACGCCAAAACCTTCAAGCTGAGCACCATTGAAATCGGGGTTTTCGGGGTAGTTGAGTTCGCGGCAAGCTGATAGGAAGTTTTCGCAGACGGGATGCATGCCTTCGCGCAAAGAACTGACATGAATCTTACCCTCATGTCCGTGCCAAGTCTTATCGGGGTTCCAGTGGGTTTCGAGTTTTTTGAAATAAGACAAAACCGACGCAGATGACCAGCCTGAATCGCCTGTCGCAGCCGCCCAATCATCAAAATCTCGTGCCGCGCCACGCACATAAATCATCGCATTAATCGCCCCTGAACCACCGCGCACTTTGCCGCGTGGCACATACAGATTGCGGTTGCCTAGCTCGGCCTGTGGGGTGGTGTAATACATCCAGTTATAGCGCGGGTTGTAGTAGAGTTTGCCGTAGCCCATTGGCATCTTAAACCATGGATGATTATCCGTGCCGCCCGCTTCCAGCAGCAATACGCTAAACTCACCCGAAGCACTCAAACGCTCGGCTAAAATACAGCCTGCTGAACCCGCGCCGACAATGATGTAATCGTATTCAACCTTTGGCTGGAGCATGGTCTTTCACGTCGTAAGGAGTAGGGTACATTTGCAGGTGCAGGCGCTCGCCCGTGTAGGGGCTATTGGCCGCCACCACCTCCCAATTCACCTCGATGCCTAAACCGGGGGTAGTGGGTGGAATAATATAACCATCTTGCCAATCAATCGGTTTATGCAGAATCTCGCTATAAAAACCGCCCCAGGTTTCTATGCTTTCTTGAATTAAAAAGTTCGGTGTGGCAGCGCCTAATTGAATACTCGCGGCTGCACCGACGGGGCCATTGTAAAGATGCGGCGCGATTTGCGCGTAGTAGACTTCCGCAATACTAGCAATCTTTTTGCCTTCTAAAATGCCACCCACACGCCCTAGATTCATCTGCAAAATACTCGCCGCGCCCGCTTGCAAGAGTGCGGCAAATTCATATTTAGTGGTTAAACGCTCGCCGGTTGCAATCGGGATGGTAGTCTTGCGAGCGACTTCTGCCATTGCTTCAGGTTGACCGGGTGGCACAGGCTCTTCAAACCATAAGGGATCATAAGCTTCCAAACGCTTAGCTAAACGAATCGCTGAGGCCGGAGTCATTTGTCCATGTGTGCCAAATAGCAGATCACATTGATCGCCCACCGCTTCACGAATCAGCTTGCAGAATAGTTCGCAGCGCTCCATCACTTCTAAAGAGAGATGATGCCCCGAATAAGCGGTATAAGGTCCCGCTGGATCAAATTTCACGGCGGTGAAGCCTTTTTGCCTATTCTCCGCCGCCGATTCCGCCGCCAAATACGGATCACTGTAATCATATTCGCCTGCGGCATTTTTCGGATAAAGATAGGTATAGCAGCGCAGTTTTTCATTCACTTTGCCGCCGATCAGCTCATAAACTGGCAGATTGGCAGCCTTGCCAATAATGTCCCAACAGGCCATTTCCAAGCCGCTGACAATACCCATCATGCTCAAATCAGGGCGCTGGGTAAAACCGCTGGAATAGCACTGCCGATAAAAACGCTCGATATGATGCGGATCATGCCCATACAAATAGCGCTGAAACACATCCTCAATCATCGGCACTTGCGCTTTTGGGTGGAAAGTCGCCGAGTAAATCTCGCCTACGCCTTCAATCCCACAAGCCGTTTTTAAGCGCACCAAAATCCAATACATCCCGCCAATATGCGGGGCGGGCGTGGCGACGATATAAGTTTGTAGCTCGGTGATTTTCATGCTTTATTTCTCTTCTTAGGCACGCTTTGTTTAAGCGAAATTCAATGCGACCATCCGTGTTTGCGTAAATTCCAACATGCCATGTTTGCCATCATCACCGCCTAAACCCGATTTTTTCCAACCCGCATGAAAGCCCTGATACGGGTCAGCGGGTGTACGATTGATGTACAGTTCTCCCGCTTCAATGCTGCTGGCAACGCGCATGACATCTTTATAGCGATTGGTGAATAGTACGGAAGCTAGCCCATATTGATGATCATTGGCCAAGGCTAGCGCTTCATCCATATCTTGATAAGGCATGACACAGAGTACAGGTGCAAAAGTTTCGTCCTTCACCACGGTCATCGAATGATCGACATGGCTGAGCAGCGTCGCAGGGTAGAAATAGCCTTCACCTTCTGGCAAATAGCCACCCACTTCACAGACAGCACCCGCCGCTAAAGCTGCTTGCACTAGAACATGGGTACGAGTTTGTACATCCTTGCTAATCAACGGCCCCATTGCTTCAGGCTGCTCTAAACGATTCGCAAACTGGCGTGCTTCCATCGCATTACGCAGTAAAACCAGTATTTGCGGATAAACAGAACTATGCACATAAACTCGCTCAACCGCCGTACAAAGCTGTCCGCAGTTAGTGGTCTTGGAGCTTACAATAGCAGTAGCGGCTGCTTCTAAGTCGGCATCATCTGCCACAATCGCAGGTGTTTTGCCGCCCAATTCTAAGGATACTTTGGTGATATTAGTCTTGCTGTAATCAAGGATTTGTCGCCCTGCCTCAACACTGCCTGTTAACGAAATAATCCCCACCTCAGGTTGGCGGCACATTGCCTCACAAGCCGCATGATTCATGACCGCAATTTGGATTACGCCTGCTGGAAAGCCTGCTTTTTCTACAGTCTGAGCCAGCGCTAAAGCAGAGCAGGGTGTGTGATTGCTGGGACGCACAATAGCGCTATTGCCCGTAACCAACGCGGGCGCGAGTTTACGTAAGAGGGTATAAATCGGATAGTTAAAAGGAATCAAACAGACTGCGACCCCCAGTGGCTCACGCATTAACAGCAGCTGTTCAGTCGGGCTATCACTGGGAATGATTTCGCCCTCAATCTTTCGGCTCCACTCCGCATGATAGCGGGTGATGTCTGCGCTATAACGTACTTCGGCTTCTGCATCCGCTAGGCTTTTGCCCGCTTCTTCTGCAAGGATTTTGCCTATAATTGGCGCATCCAAGAGCAATTGATCAGCGAGCTTGTGTAAATAAGCAGCGCGTTCGTAGCTGGCTAGTTTTGCCCAAGTTTTTTGCGCTTGCTTAGCTGCTTTAACAGCATCGAGGATTTGAGCTTCGCTGGCGAGATTAAATTCGGCAATGAGTGCGCCCGTAGCAGGATTATCTACTTGCAGTAATTCGCCTTCACCGCTTAACCATTGGCCATTTAAATAATGTTGGTTATTCGCCATTAACTGCTCCTTCTGCAAGTTTTTAGTTCTCTGTGGTGGTGCTCACTATATAACTTTTCTGTGGTTTTACTAGTAGGTGGTCAGCTTAAAGTATTAGCATTAAGCAACTTGATATCTTAGCTTTTTTGCGATGCAGCAAATTAAAATGCTGCGCTTTTTGCTTTCTTGAAGTTGTAATTTTAAAGGAGTAGCATCGAGGCCATCTCTCTCTCTGCTCTGCCACTTTTCAATTAAATCCACTGAAAGCTGAACTGGAGAATCCTATGTCTAAATTTCCGGAAGCTGATAAGCACCCGCTGATTCCATCGCTTATCGCTGACCTTGACAATAAAAAAATTTCGCGCCGTGAATTCTTACGTACTACTACGCTTTTAGGTATGTCGGCAGTGGCTGCCTATACCGTGGCTGGAACGATTCTCGGTGAAAAGTTAATGCCTGCAGCGATGGCAGCAGAAGAAACACCTAAAAAAGGGGGGGTATTAAGAGTTTCCATGCCCGTCCAAGAGATCACTGATCCAGCGCTGTTTGACTGGACAGAAAAGTCGAATGTAGCGCGGCAGTTTTTAGAATATTTGACGATTACTGGCCCTGACAATATTACCCGCCCGATGTTGGCTGAGAGTTGGGAAGCGAATGCCGATCTAACTGAATGGATTTTTAAGCTGCGTAAAAATGTGAAATGGAGCAATGGCGACCAGTTCAATGCAGATGATGTGGTCTTCAATTTTACGCGTTGGTTAGATCCGAAGACAGGCTCTTCGAATGTCGGTTTATTCTCTGCTATGGTGAAGGATGTCGATACTGGCGAGAAGGATAAAGACGGCAAGCCGAAAATGACCAAGCAGATGATTGAAGGCGCGGTTGCTAAGGTCGACGACTACACTGTTAAGCTCAAAATGAGTACGCCACAACTGGCGATTCCTGAGAATCTCTACAACTACCCAACCGCAATTGTGCATCGTAACTTTGAAAAAGACGGCAAAGATTTAATCAAGAATCCGATTGGTACTGGCCCTTATAAGTTAGACAAGTACAAAGTCGGTGAAATTGCTGTGTTGAAACGTTCTGATCAGCCTTATTGGGGCGGTGACGTTTATATTGATGAAATTCAATATATCGACCATGGTCCAGCATCGACTGCGCAATTAGCTGCCTTCGCCTCTAACCAAGTCGATCTGATCTATGAATTTGATATTGCCTCGTATGCTTTAGCAGAAAGTGTGCCGAATTCCACGATTTATCCAGCACAAACCGCGCAAACCGGCTGTATTCGGATGCGGATTAGTGAAAAGCCTTATGACAACAAAAAGCTGCGTCAGGCGGTGCAAGCTTGTGTCGATGCGGATAAATACATCACAACCATTTACCAAGGTAAGGGGGGCTTAGTCGGCGAGCATCACCATGTCAGTCCGATTCATCCTGAATATGCAGAGTTACCCAAACTCAAGCAAGATATTGAGAAAGCTAAGAAGCTGCTGGAAGAGGCCGGTTATAAAGATGGCGTCGAGCTGACTTTAGATTGTGGTAATACCAATGGCCCTTGGCAGCAGCAAGCTTGCGAGATTCTCAAAGAGCAATGTGCTTTGGCCGGAATTAAGATCAATATCAATTTGATGCCTGCCGCTAAATACTGGGAAATTTGGGACAAAACGCCGTTTGGTATCACTGCTTGGACACACCGCCCTCTAGGGACAATGGTCATGAGCGTAGCCTATCGTGCGGGTGTGCCTTGGAATGAAACCAATTACAACAATCCAGAGTTTGAAGCGGCTTTGAATAAAGCCGAAGCGCTGATTGATGTCGCTAAGCGCAAAGAAGCGATGAAAGATGTACAGCGTATCCTGCAAGACGATGCGGTGATTTTGCAGCCGCTATGGCAGTCGAATTTCTTTGTGGCCACGAATAAGGTAAAGGGTCTGAAAGCGCATCCGACTCAATACCATCAATTCAGCACGCCTTATAATAAGGTCTGGCTTGATGCTTAAGTCTTAGTCTCTAACTAGAAGCCCGCTTTTTAGCGGGCTTTTGGTCTTACCACCAAAAACCACAGTCAGCGGCGTAACTGCATGACCTAGCAGAGGGAGGGCAGCGAGCTGTGAAGGGAGTGTTAGCCTATGATCGTTTTAGCTGCAAAGCGGCTATTAGCCATGCTGCTGATCATGTTGGTCGTGTCGTTTATTCTATTTTCCCTATTTGAATCCGATAAAATGGCCGTCGCTGGTAAAGTGCTGGGGCCTTATTCTTCGGTTGAGCAACGTGAATTATGGCTGGATCAAAATGGCTATAACTCACCTTTTTTTACTCGCTATACGAACTGGGTTGGCAGCGCCTTACACGGGGATTTTGGCGATTCTTTACAGTACAAAGCCCCCGTTTCTGAATTGCTGGTGGATCGCTTAAAAAACACCGGTATTTTGACCCTAGTCTTTTTTATTATTCTGATTCCTTTATCACTCACTTTAGGCGTCTTGGCTGGCATGAAGGAGGGTTCCTTTCAGGATCGAGCTATCTCAGTGGTTTCGGTGCTGACGACCTCAGTGCCGGAGTTTGCCACGGCCACCTTTTTAACCGGCTTATTTGTTTACACTTGGCATTTACTGCCGGGCACATCCAGCATGACGAATGGCTTTAGCTGGAAAGAATTAATCCTGCCGGTGATGGTGCTCGTCATTTACGATTTCGGCTATGTCACCCGCATGACACGCGCTTCGATGGCAGAAGTGATGACTTCGCAATATATCCGTACAGCGGTGCTCAAAGGCTTGCCTTATAAGCGCGTGATTATGCGCCATGCGTTGCGCAATGCTTTGATTGCTCCCTTCACGGTGATTGTCTTGCAACTCAATTGGCTCTTGTCCGGCTTAGTCGTGGTTGAGGTGTTCTTTGCTTATAAAGGCTTCGGCTATTTGCTCGTTGATGCTGCTTTGTTTGGGGATATTTATGTGATTGAAGCCTGCGTGATGGTTGCAGTGTTCGTCGCGGTTTTCTCGCAGTTTATCTCCGATATTGGTTATACCTTACTGAATCCACGGATTCGGTTTAGCTAGGAGCAGAGTCATGAGTGATGCAGTAAAATTAAACACCAATGAAATGCCCCAACGCGACTCGGGATTCAAACGCTTTTTCAAAGCCCTCGCGCTGATGCGGGAATCGCCGATTGGCATGGTGGGCTTATTTCTTATTTTATTCTGGGTGGCGATGGCCATTCTTGCACCTTTTCTGCCTTTATATGACCCGAATGCAATTATGCTGCCTTTCCAAAAAATCGGCGCCGCTGCTCCTGACGGCGGTACGTTTTGGCTAGGGACTGATCACAAAGGCCGCGACATTCTCGCGCGGATTATTTGGGGGGCGCAGAAGGTGTTGATCTGGGCTACCTTCGCAACTTTCGTGGCCTATGTGGTTGGGATGCTGATGGGCGTAGTCGCGGGTTATATGGGCGGCTGGGCGGATGAAATCGTCTCGTTCTTTGCCAATATCTTCTTATCTTTTCCTTTCATTATTCTTTGCATTATTGTTGTGGCTACTTTTGGTGCAAGCGGTTGGACGATAGTGGTGGCAGTGACCTTTGCATCAGCCCCACAAATCATGCGGATTGTGCGTGGCTTAGTCCTCGATTTGAAAACCCGCGACTATATTTTTGCCGCACAAACTCGCGGTGAATCCTCTTGGTACATTATGTTGGTCGAGTTGCTGCCGAATGCGCGTGGCCCCTTAATTGTCGATGCTTGTTTGCGTTTAGGTTATACCGTGGTGGCGATTGCGACCTTGGGCTTCTTAGGTTTAGGCTTGCCGCCACCTGATCCCGATTGGGGTTTGATGCTGAAAGAGGCTGTACCTTTAGGCGCTTTTGCGGGTCACTCAATGTACTTACCTGCGGCAGCACTGGCCTCGTTGATTCTAGGTTTTAACCTGCTAGCCGATGGTTTACGTGAAGTTTCATTACGAGATTAAGGAGTAGGCGTATGTCTAACACTACAGCAGTTACTCCGGTCTTGGAGTGCAAAAATGTCAATATTTCCTATTACACGCGGGCGGGTGAAATTCCGGCGGTGATTGATTTTAATCTCACCGTGATGCCGGGCGAAGCGATTGGCATAGTAGGCGAATCAGGTTGTGGTAAATCCACCGTAGCGCTCGCGATTATGAATTACATGGGTAAAAACGGGCACGTGAAAAGCGGGCAAATCCTGTTCAATGGGCGCGACCTACAAACCATGAATGAAGAAGAGCTGCGCAGTGTGCGCGGCTCGCAAATCAGCATGGTTTACCAAGAGCCCATGGCTTCGCTCAATCCTTCTATGAAGATTGGTGAGCAGTTGATGGAGGTGCCGCTGTATCACGAAAATGTGACCGAAGCCGAAGCCAAGCAGCGCTCGTTTGAGATACTCGCCGCCGTCAAGCTCCCTGATCCACAACGGATTATGGATTCTTATCCGCATCAAATTTCTGGCGGGCAACAGCAGCGCGTGGTGATTGCGATGGCTTTATTATCCAAGCCTGCTTTGCTGCTCTTGGATGAGCCTACCACGGCGCTGGATGTGACGGTGGAAGCAGGGATTGTGCAGCTGATTAAGGATATTGCTAAGCAATTTGGCACTTCGATGATTTATATCTCGCATAATCTCGGCCTGATTCTCGAGACCTGTGATCGGATCACGGTGATGTATTCGGGCGAGGCGGTTGAGGCTGGCTCAGTGCAAACCGTGTTCAATGAAATGCGCCATCCGTATACCCGTGGTTTGTTTGCTTCGATTCCGCTGCCGGGGACGAATAAAAATTCACGTCCACTCGTGCCGATTCGTGGACAATTGCCTTTGCCGCAGAATCGTCCACAAGGTTGTTATTTTGGCCCGCGCTGTGATTTCTTTGCAGGTGGACGTTGTGATAAACAAGGCGGCATCCGTATGCACTCGGTGCCAGACGAAGAACGCCATGAGGTACGTTGCGAACGCTTTGCGGAGATTGATTGGAAAAATTATCACCCACAAGGTTTGAGTGGCGAACAGGCGGAAATTGGCAAAGTCGTGCTTGAAGTCAAGCACATGAAAAAGTATTACGAGCTGAAAGACAGTTCAATCATGGCGCTGATCAAGGGCAAAAAAGTTCAATACGTGAAGGCGAACGAAGATATTAATCTGATTGCGCACGAGGCGGAAACGGTCGCGATTGTGGGTGAGTCAGGCTGCGGAAAAAGTACTTTCGCTAAAGTTTTGATGGGTTTAGAAGAAGCCACCGAAGGCCAAGTGACGCTCAATGGTCTGGAATTGAGCCATACGCCGGTGCAGCAACGTAAAGCGCAAACGGTGGCACTGTTGCAGATGGTGTTCCAAAACCCTTTCGATACCTTAAATCCCAGTCACACAGTCGGTTCACAAATTGCGCGGGTGATTAAAAAGTTCGATGTTGAATCTGACCCCGATAAAGTAAACCAGCGGGTGTTAGAGTTGCTGGATTTGGTCAAGCTGCCCCGCGATTTTGCTTTGCGGCGTCCGCGCCAATTATCTGGTGGGCAAAAACAGCGGATTGGGATTGCGCGTGCCTTCGCGGGTCGCCCTGCGGTGGTGGTGGCCGATGAACCCGTGTCTGCTTTGGACGTGTCAGTGCAAGCGGCTGTCACCGGGCTACTCACTGATATTCAACGTAACCTGAGAACCACACTGCTATTTATCAGCCATGATTTGTCGGTAGTGCGCTATGTTTCAGACCGGATTGTGGTGATGTATCTCGGGCGCATAATGGAGCAGGGCACGACAGATGAAATCTTCAATCCGCCTTATCACCCTTATACGGAAGCGCTACTTTCGGCGATTCCGATTGCCGATACGTCAGTGAAAAAGCGCCATATTGTCTTGGAGGGTGAATTACCCTCACCCGTGAATCCACCTCCCGGTTGCCCCTTCCAAACGCGTTGCCCGCGCAAGATTGGCGCAATTTGTGAAACACAAATGCCGCCTTTGCAACAGACTGAAACCGGGCATGCGATTCTCTGCCATATCCCGATTGCTGAATTGAGCTTGATTGAGCAGGTGATTCAGATGGATGCGGCTTAGGTCGATAAATTGAGGTTTTAGAAAACCTATCGAAAGCTTGATTAATAGTGACTAGGTTGATTGCCTAGTCGCTTGGCTGTTAGTTAGTCATTAAACAATTAGTTTTCAGCGGATAATGCTGCTGGATTGCTGCAAAGTCTCGATCATTATGCAGTAAGCAAGCCTTATAGTGTAGAGTAGTAGCGGCAATAATGCAGTCATTGGTTTTACGGATCGTAATGCCCTTTTTGCGTAGTTTTCTATAAAGCTCTGCTGCTTCAAGCCAGATAGGTTTTGTGATTTCTAAGCGCAATACAGGCTCTAAATAGTCGCGCACTTGCTGGTGTTGTTTGTCGTGACTAATGCCTTGCAAGATTTCGGTTAAAATGATTCCACATAAAGCTAAATCAGCATCGGTTTGAATTAAGTATTCTAGTAGGTGTACCTGCGGCAAATCGCGCCCCGCAAAAAAATCAATCCAGACACTCGTATCGACTAAAATCATGGCGCTTCTCGCATGCTTGCTAAATCGCCCTCCCACTTAATTTTGCCTTTTAGGTCTAAGAGTTTGCGCTGTTGATGGTGGCGAACTAATTCGCGCAATGCATATTCGACTAATTGCCGCCTTGTTTTGAGGCCAGTGGCTTGTAGAGCGGTTTCAACCAGCTGTTTGTCTAAAACAATATTGGTGCGTAGGTGTTGATTATCCATAGGCTAGTACTCACTGCGTTTATGCCTTAAGTATACACATCTATTTATTGAAAAAGTGTATGTTCTCTGTACTCGCTCAAGCTAGGTGTAGCTTACAATCTATACACCGCATAACCTATTTGGAGTTTTTAATGGCTAATTTGATTGATATTCCTACGGTGGTTAGTACGTTAGTCACTTATTTTGCTATGGGGGGCAATGATGCTGCTCTGGAGGCGATTAAGGGGCTGGCGGTGAATGCCACTCTGAAGCTAGCTGAGTTAAAAGACCAGTTGCTTGGTCAGCCAGGCGTAAATCAAGCCGTGCAGCAGTATCAACAAAATCCTTTGGATGCGGCTTTTAAAAAGGATTTGGAGGCCGTTTTGTGGACGGCTGTGGAGCAGCATCCGGCCTTTCAGCAGCAAACGGCTGTACAAGTGCAGGGGGATATTAAGGCGGAAAACGGTGTCGCAGCAGGTGTGATCAATGGCGGTGTCTTCAACTTTAACAACAAAGATTGAGGAGTGATTATGCCTCAGGCTGACAAAGGTATTGCGGCGGGTGTTATTCACGGCGGCACCTTCAACTTTCAAAATATCACGGTTCATGGTGCGCTCTTAAGCGCAGAGGAAGTCCAGCGGCGCGAACTCGGTTATTTGTCTTGTGTGATGGCCTATTGTGCTGGTTTGGAATGGCTGACCCTGATTGGTTTGGACGACAACAGTAATGCCAATCCGCTGAAACTTGATGCAGTTTACACCGCTTTGCTCACCCATAGCAGCGAAGAGGTAAAGAGTGAGCAGTCCGACACACGTCAACAACAAGCACTTTCCGCAGTGGCGGTGTTGAACCGTGATAAGCGGCTGGTACTGACCGGCGACCCCGGTAGTGGCAAAAGTGCTTTCGTCAATTATTTAGGGCTGTGTTTGTCCGGTGAGATTTTGGGGCAACCGTTCAATCTGAATACGCTGACTGCTCCCTTACCTGATGATCAAGGCAATCCACAAACCGAGGATATCCAGCTTGAGGGCAAAGACGAAACCGAGCAGCATGAGCTTCGCCAGCCGTGGGTGCATGGCGGATTAATTCCTCTCAGAATTATTTTGCGTGACTTCTCTGTCGATGAACATTTTCCTGCTGCCCATGAAACCGGTAACACCTGTCACTTGATGGGTTTTTTGCAGGCTTGGTTGAAACGCATCGGTCATCAAGCTTATATCGACATCTTAGAGCAACGCTTGCGTGACGGTAAGGTGCTAGTGATGTTCGATGGCTTGGATGAAGTACCGCAAGCAGGGGATAGGCGTAAGCAGTTGGTGGCTTGTATTGAGGGGTTTGCCAAAAGTTACGCGGATTGCCGTCTATTAGTGACCTGCCGCCCGTATGCTTATCGTGATCCACAGTGGCAGTTACGTGGCTTTGCGGTTTCGCATCTAGCACCGTTCAGCCGTGGGCAGATTATTCGCTTTATCCAGCGTTGGTATAGTAGCCTGAAAACCCTCGATGATGAGGCGGCCATTAACCGTGGTAATAAGCTACAAGCCGCTGTGTTTGAGCGTGAATCACTGGCTGATATGGCAAAGCGCCCACTGCTGTTAAGTTTGATTGCCTATCTCGATGGTTATCACTACGACTTGCCAGAGCGTCGGGCAGAATTGTACGAAAGGTTGCTAGAGTTATTAGTGAACCGTTGGGAAAAGAAGCGCTTTGAGGCCGAAGACAGTGAAAAAGCCGCTAGTTTGCAACAACACAGTCTCGCTGAATTTTTGAAGATTGGGCAGGATGCTATTCGTAAAGTCTTGGAGCGCTTGGCATTTCGTGCCCATGTTGCGCAAGACGCAAAGCAACAGGATACGGCTGATATTGCAGAAAAAGACCTGATTTATGAGCTATTTGATGAAGCCCGCCGTAGTAACCAGAAAATTGACCAGACTGAAATCTGTGATTACCTGCGGGATAGAGTCGGCATTCTGTATCAACGGGCAGGTGCAAATGATCAATGCGCGGTTTACACCTTCCCCCATCGTAGCTTTCAGGAATATTTAGCCGCTGCTTATTTCCGACGTGGGGAAAAAGCCTTGTTTGCAGATTACCCTAAATGCCGCAAGTGGTACGATGTTGCCGCCAAACTAGGCAGGGAAGACCCTGACCGCTGGCGCGAAGTGGTGGTATTGTCGGGTGGGATTAATGCCCTGAAAGATGCTAGCTCCACTTGGGATTTACTGGATAAACTCTGCCCAGAACGGCATAACCGTTTTGATGAGCCAATGGCGTGGGGGTTACGGCTTGCGGCTGAAATTATGGCGGAAAGCCTGAACGTGCGCCCTGACGACCTTTCTGATTGGGAGTTGGAGGTGTTGGAGCGCATCCGTTCTGCACTGCTGCAAGCTTTAACAACGCCACATTTGCCAGCCATTGAACGCGCCGCCATCGGGCGCTATCTCGCCATCATCGGCGACCCACGCCCTGAAATCATGACAGTGGAAGAAATGGAGTTTCTACCCATTCCCGCAGGCAAGTTCTGGATGGGTAAGGGCGAGTACGATCAAGAGGGTGAAGAGCTGTTATCAGAAACGCCAGCAGGTGAGTATAATTTGAACTATGCTTATCAGATGGCGAAATATCCGGTCACAGTGGCGCAGTTCAAGCAGTTTGTGGATGACACGAAATTTAAGCTGGGTGAGGCCAATGCTCTACGTGGCGCAGCTAACAGCCCTGTTGTCTGGGTATCGCAGCACGAAGCGATGCAGTTTTGTCGCTGGTTGACTGAATATCTACATGGCAAAGGTAAGTTTCTTGATTCGTACATTACTTTGCCTGATGAAGCCGAATGGGAAAAAGCCGCACGCGGTGGCTTGGAAAACAATCCTGAACCGCAGCGGCGTTACCCTTGGGGCAATTCAATTACTGATGATCATCTGAATTACAACATGACGATTGGGCAAGTGACGACACCGGGTATCTATCCGCAAGGAACAAGCCCCTATAGTTGTGAAGACATGAGCGGCAATGTCTGGGAATGGACGCGCAGTGAACATGCTGACTACCCCTATCCTGTGGTTGGCACAGACGCATGGCGGCAACGGACTGACCCAAATCGTGAACCAGCCGTTTGCGTGTTGCGCGGCGGGGCGTTCGACAACCTTCGGAGGCGCGTCCGTTCTTCTGTGCGCTACCCCCTCAGGCAAGACATCCGTTTCGTCAATATTGGTTTTCGGTGTTGTGTTGTCCCCATTACTCTGTACTCTGAAAACTCTGGACGCTGACACTCTGACATGACTGAGCCGAATGCACCGCTACAAGCTTTACAGGCACTACCTTCATTGCCTAATCAGGCAATTATTCCTACGCGCTTAGTCGTGCCGGAAGCTCAGTGGCAGCATTTAATCAAGCGCCTAACCAGTGATGGGCAACCCACACCAGCATTGGTTGCTTTGATGGCAGGTTTTAAGCTTAGCCATCCAGCTACTTTTGATGTATAACTAGCAGTAGTTTTTATTACTCAACTATTTACAAACTTTAAATGAGCCACCTGATCATGGGACAACACCTCGCACGCAGCATACGCGGGCGTCCGGTCAGTCCACCTTTCGCAAAATAAGTTCTCGCTTAGTTGTCACGAAATCTTATTGTTGTGGAGTTTTGATCATGTCTGATTTATTTGAAAACCCAATGGGTTTAATGGGCTTTGAGTTTGTCGAATTCGCCTCACCCACCCCGAATGTGTTAGAGCCTTTATTTGAAAAAATGGGCTTCAGTCTGGTTGCCAAGCATCGTTCCAAAGATGTGCTGCTCTACCGCCAAGGCGACATCAATTTCATTGTCAATCGCGAACCCAAAAGCCTAGCCGGTTATTTTGCGGCTGAGCATGGCGCGTGTGCCTGTGGCTTGGCCTTCCGCGTTAAAGACTCACATAAAGCGTATCAGCGCGCTTTAGAGTTGGGCGCGCAGCCGATTGAAATTCCGACCGGCCCCATGGAGTTGCGTCTGCCTGCGATCAAGGGCATTGGCGGCGCGCCGTTATATTTAATCGACCGCTTTGAAGAGGGCAAGTCGATTTATGATATTGATTTTGAGTGGCTTGAAGGCGTAGAGCGTCATCCGCAAGGGCATGGTTTTAAGGTGGTCGATCATCTCACCCACAATGTGTATCGCGGGCGGATGGCCTTCTGGGGTGCGTATTATGAGAAGCTGTTCAACTTCCGCGACATTCGCTATTTCGATATTAAAGGCGAATACACCGGCTTAACTTCACGCGCAATGAGCGCACCGGATGGCTTAATTCGCATTCCCTTGAATGAAGAAGCAGGGCGCGGCGGCACAGGGCAGATTGAAGAATTCCTGATGCAATTCAATGGCGAAGGCATTCAGCATATTGCACTGCTTTCAGACGACTTATTGGCGAGTGTTGATCTATTGCGCCAAGCGGGTGTGCCGCTGATGAAAGCACCGAATGACAGCTATTATGAAATGCTCGAAGAACGCCTACCGAATCATGGTGAACCGGTCGATGAGCTAAAAATGCGCGGTATTTTACTCGATGGTACTACTGCCGATGGTCAGCCGCGATTATTGCTGCAAATTTTCTCGCAGACTTTATTGGGGCCGGTATTCTTTGAGTTTATTCAGCGTAAACAAGATCAAGGCTTTGGTGAGGGGAATTTCAAAGCGCTGTTTGAATCTTTAGAGCGTGATCAAATTCGGCGTGGTACTTTGCAAACCGCTGAATAAGTTTAATTTAGGTCTTTGCTAATGGCTTATTTAAAACTCCCAGTGTTATCAAATGCTGGGGGTTCTTCTGAGCAAACTGGCCTGCTAGGTGTATCTGGCGACATTGCTAAGCGGTTGAGGCACTATTTCAGCACCTCAACTGGCATAAGCTTAAACGCTTATTTCTTCACGCCTTCTAATGACAGAATCAGTTCAACTTCTTTAGAAGCGGGGCCTAAGTCAGTCGTAATGCCGTAATCGGCTAAAGCGAATTTCGCATTGCCTTCAAAACCACGACGGAAGCCACCCCAAGGATCCTTGCCAGCGCCAGTTTCACGCACTTTAATTTCTAAAGGTTTGGTTACACCTTTCAAAGTGAAATCACCCATTAAAGTGCCTGTGCCATCGCCATTCGGTTTGTAAGCAGTGCTCACGAATTTCGCTTCTGGGAATTTCTCAACTTCTAGGAAATCGCCGCTACGAATATGTTTATCACGCTCAGCATGGTTGCTGTCAACGCTAGTCGTTTTGATCGTCACTTCAACTTTGGAAGCATCGGGTTTGGCTTCGTCATAGCTAATCGTGCCATCGAAGCCATTAAAACGGCCATATAACCAGCTATAACCTAAATGCTGAATGCGGAAATTAATGGAAGCGTGCATACCTTCGCTATCAATTTTATAGTCATCAGCTTGGGCAATCGCCGTGCTGCCGAATAAACCTAAAGCTAATACTGAACTGGCTAATAAACGTTTCATGGTGGTTATCCTTCGTATTTTGATGAACGACCTAACATGCGAGTTAGGGTGTTATCTTTCCAATAAACATGGTGAAAAATCGCTGCTAGTGCGTGAACGGCAACTAACAACATAAATAAAGTGGCCGCAATTTCATGAACTTCACCGGCAATTTCGCCGCGTTGTTCATTGTCAGCTAGCAGTGCTGGAATTTCGAACCAGCCAAAAACTTCAATCCCTTGACCTTTAGCAGTAGAAATTAAATAGCCGCTAATAATCAAAACGATCAACAAGCCATATAAAGCCAAGTGACCGAGTTTCGCTAACAGATGCGTGAAATTTGGGGCGCTTTTGATAGCCGCCGGTTTAGGATTGCTAAAGTTCCAAATCAACCGGAATAACAGTGCGAACCCTAATAACAGGCCAATGCTTTTATGCCAAAACGGCAAAGTGTGATAGAGCGGGTCATAATAGGTGAGTTCAACCATGTAATCACCGACAAAATACATGCCTATTAATAGGAGTGCCATGATCCAGTGAAGGCTGATTGAAACCCAGCCATAAGAATTTGTCGTGTTCCGTGTTTGCATCAAACTTCCTTACATGCAGTCGTCTTAATCTTGAGTGCTACTGTAGGGAATTATTCATGGTTACGGAAGGCTCATAAAATTTAATCATTGTTAACTAATAGTTAAGATGGCTTTTTTTATTAGCCATGAAATCGCATGAAATTTTTATTTTGATCGAAAACATAAATTTTTTTGATACTAGAGAAAACTTAACCCTTTTTTAACAAAAAACTTTGTTGTACGATGGATGGGTTAGGAGGAGAGGCTCCCGATCTTCGGGCACATACCCCGTCAGCACAGCTCGACGGGGGACGTGCCGTACAAGTCAGTTTCATCCAAAATCATTAAACTCATCTTAATTAAATAATAATATTCAATTTTTATTAGTTCATTTAATTCATGACTAAAAATTAAAAGGCATAGTGATGCCAGGTTGGAATATACCCACAGCGGGTTCCCGTGGTATGAGTGACTCTATTGACGGTATCAATCCATACAATTTTATTCTGCTCATTGAGCTTCACTTCGTAAGCTTGCTGCTGCCTATAAACAGCGGGAATTTAAGGCTAAAAAATAGCCTTTTGATAATGTTTGCTTGGAGCTATTACTTTTAGCAGATTGCATCCAACAGAAGTGCAGGTTATACAAGGCTTTAAGGTACTTAGTAACCAACAACTTATTGTGTGTTATGCGCCTTAGGAGAGGAGCCATGTCATAACAGCAGATGCCCAAAAAGCTGCTAGGCATGATGGGGTTGTTTATCTACTTTGCTAACCCGAGGATAGTTTATGAATTTTATCCGCAATATGCTTGCCCTGATTGGATTATTCGCTTTATTAGCGGGGGCATTTGCTTACTATAAATACGGCAACATGCTCGCACAAATGAGTGGTATGGCTGCCGAGCAAGCTGCTTTAGCGCAACTCGACCCCAAAGCGAAAGCCACTTATATGGCTATGTGGCAGCGGCTGAAAGAAACTGGCAATTCGGCAGATGCAACTGTTGTTAAATATCCACTGGCGGAGGGTGTTACGCCTGCCGATGCCGAGCAAAGTATGAAAATGGTCGCGAATGAGCACAATATCAAAGCGGTCGGTGAGTTACCGCTATCTGAACAGGTCAAATTAGAAACTGGACAAGATCAGCGTTTCCTAAAAATTTTCCAATTCTGCAACCCACAAACGGCAATGAAAATGGTCGATTACAGCGATGCCTACTCAGCTTATTTGCCGTGTCGGGTAGCGATGGTTCAAGACAAACAGGGTAAATATAATCTGTATTCACTCGATATGGACATGATGATTTATGGTGGCAAAACCTTACCACCTGAATTGCTAGCTGAATCAAAAAAAGTCCAAGAAATTATCACTGATATTATGAAACGAGGCGCCGAAGGCGATTTCTAAGCTTTAAGGTCTAGGTAAAGTACTAAAGCTGCTTTACCTAAACCTCATTCGGCTCATCTAGGATGAATTCGTACAGGTCATTGATTTTAAATTCCGCTTTCACTGAATTTAATTGGAAGCTTTCATCTGCTACAAAATACTCTACTTCCCAATTATGCTCGCGCCGATAAATCTCGACGATAGGTGAATCTTGTGAGCATAAAATATACTCCTGCAAAGATGGCAATAAGCGATAAGCCGCGAACTTTTCTGAGCGATCAATGCGGGCCGTGCTAGATGACAAAATCTCTACAATCAAGCAAGGGACATTGTTGTAGTAATTATTGAATTCACGCTCACACGAAACTTGTACATCAGGGTAGTAAAAGTACTCTTCATGTAAGGTTTGAATGCGTACTTTCATATCCTGACTGACACGACAGCCGCTGCCGCGTAATTGCGTAAACAACAGTCCTGCAAAATTCATCGCAAGCAAGTCATGATTACGGCTGGAGCCTTCCTTGGCATAAATATGCCCGTTCACAAATTCTTGCTTGGTGGTTTCTAAACGCTCATTTTCATTCATTAAATAAGCTTCGGGTGATAATACGGAGGGATGCTTACAATCTATCATTGACCTTTTCCTTGGGGCTATGCTTCAAGATTAGTCTGTCTATTGCAGACTACCAAGCCTTTCATCGGGCTGAATAGCAACATTGACTGCTATTTCAACTTAAACTAACTAGTTATTCCAAGCGTTAAACTTGAGGTTCTCATGGGTGGCCAAGCTATCAAGAATACCCTAGTACGTCGCTACCAGCGTGCTGAATATGAAGTCTTAAAAACAGACGTGCTCACTCAGTTACAAGCCGATTTCCCCACACGGAACATGGCGGCGATTCCTGCCTATCGCAACAAAGAGTCGTTTGGCGATTTGGATATTCTTTTTGATCATTCGAACTTAGCCGTTGAGCTTGCAAGCTATTTACAAGAGCGCTTCCAGCCCAAGGAAATCGTACAGAATGGGCAGGTATTTTCCTTTGCCTATCAAGAGTTTCAAGTCGATTTAATTGGCTCGAATAGTGAAAATTTTGCTATTTCGCTGCATTATTTTTCGTGGAATGATTTGGGTAATATTATCGGGCGACTCTACCATAAAATGGGTTTTAAGTACGGGCATGATGGCCTGCATTTTTTATTTAAAGCGGATAATCACCTCTTTGGGGAAATCTGCCTATCCAAAGAAATTTGTCCGATTTTGGCCTTTGCGGATTTGGATGCAGAGCGTTTTTTAGCAGGCTTCGATAGTTTAGACGATATTTTTCAGTATGCAGTCTCATCCTCATTCTTTAATAAAGATATCTATCTACTCGAAAATCGCAATCATGCTGCGCGTATTCGTGACCGCAAGCGCCCTACTTATAATGCTTTGCTAACATGGTTGGAAACGCAGCCTAATTTGCCCGCTTATCCTTGGGAGTCAGTACGAGAGCAAGGTGGAAGACAAACTAAAACGGCGTTATTAGAGCGTGCCTTTAGGTTTTTCCCTGAATTTCAAACTGCATATTTAGCGATGCAGCAGGAGTTGGAGGTTTGGCAAGTCGTGCGTGAGAAATTCAATGGTGGCTTAGTGAAAGCTTGGACTGGCATAGAAAATCAAGCACTAGGGCAGCGCATGCAATGCTTAAAATCGCAAGGCGCTGCACAATTTGGCGACTTTCAACAGTGGATTTATACCCAATCTTTAGCTGAAATTGAAAGCTGGGTGAAGGCTCAGGCTTAAAGTTTCAGCTGTGCCAAGCGATTGGCGTTTAAAACGACGGTGACTGAGGATAAAGCCATCGCAGCACCCGCTAGCATTGGGTCAAGCAAAATCCCAAACAGGGGATACAGCACACCAGCAGCTACTGGAATACCCACCACGTTATAAGCAAAGGCAAAGAATAAGTTCTGCCAAATGGTCTTAATAGTTGCTTTAGAAATACGAATAGCCCGCTCAATCCCCGCTAAAGAGCTGCCGATTAAGGTGATATCAGCAGCGGCAATCGCCACATCCGTGCCTGCACCAATCGCAAAGCCGACATCGGCTTGCGCCAGTGCGGGTGCATCATTGATGCCATCACCCACCATCGCTACCGTTTTGCCTTGCTGCTGTAGCTGCTTAATCACCGCCAGTTTATCGGCTGGCAAGACTTCAGCGTGCACCGTTTGAATCCCGAGTTGAGCCGCTAAAGTTTCTGCGACTTCGCGCCGGTCGCCTGTGAGCATAATCAGCTCTAAACCTTGTGCCTGCAGGTTTTGCACGCTGGTTAAAGCATCGCTTTTTAAAGCATCAGCGATAGCGAATAGCGCAATAATTTGGCTTTGCTTGGCGAGAAAAACCGGCGTTTGTCCTGCTACATCCAGTTGTTGCAGATGGGTCTGCCAAGCCTCTAAGCTTAAATTTTGTTGCTGCATTAAGCGCGTATTGCCAATGAAGTAGCTTTCTTCCGCAATACTGCCTTGTACACCATGCCCAGTGAGGCTGCTGAAATCTTTTACCTTTAAATCTTTTAACTTTTCTGCTTTAGCAGCGGTGCGCAGTGCTTGGCCTAGAGGATGTTCAGAGCCTTTTTCTAAGGAGGCAGCCATTTGCAGCACGGTATTCTTATCGTAATCAGGAGCAGGATAGATGTTAGTGAGTGTGGGTTTGCCCTCGGTGAGCGTACCGGTTTTATCCAATACAATCGTATCGAGTTTGGAAGCTTGCTGAAGTGCGTCACTATTACGAATCAGAATACCATTTTGAGCGGCCTTGCCCGTCCCTGCAATAATCGCAATCGGTGTGGCTAAGCCTAAGGCACAAGGGCAGGCGATGACTAGCACGGTCATCGCAGTGACCAAGGCATAGCTTAAAGACGGCTCTGGCCCCAGCCATAACCATAGCAGGAGAGTTAAAGCTGCAATCGACACCACCACCGGTACAAAGACCGAGGCTACTTGATCGGCAAGGCGCGCAATCGCGGGTTTGGAGCTTTGCGCTTGGCGAATCAGGTCAATGATTTTTGCGAGCACCGTATCAGCACCAATATGGCTGACTTTCATTAAAAAGCTGCCTTCACCGTTTTGAGTGCCACCGGTCACGCTACTATCTTTGGCTTTAGCCACGGGCAAAGCTTCACCACTGAGCATAGCTTCATTCACATGCGACTGGCCTTCGAGCACGATGCCATCTAAGGGAATCGTTTCACCACTGCGCACGCGCAAAGTTTCTTGTAAACCGACCTCTTCAAGCGGTAAGTCCAGCTCTTCACCATTGCGTAGTACATGCGCCATCGGCGGCTGGAGATTCATTAAATGTTTAATCGCAGCCGTAGTACGCCCGCGTGCACGCATCTCCAGTGCATTCCCAAGATTGACGAGGGCAATCACTACCAAGGCGGCTTCAAAATAAGCATGTTGGGCAAGACTAGGGAAGGCACTAGGAAAGATCACGACTAGCATGGAATAGACCCAAGCAGTGCCTGTACCCAAAGCAATCAAAGTATCCATATTGCTGGAATGATGCTTAAGCTGCTGCCAAGCACCACGGAAGAAATGCCCACCGGAGTAAATTAGCACGCCTAAAGTAATCAAACCCATCACCAGCCAGAACCAGCGCCCTGAGCCATGCATCGGCGGCAATACCTGCAAAATCATCTCGCCAAGCATTAGGAAAGCGCCCGGAAGTGCCGCTACCCAAACGCGCCGCCACAGAGTTTTATAATAGACTTCCTCAGCGGCTTGTTTATCGACTTCGGCTTGGCGGCCTTGCATGATGGCTGCATCGTAACCGGCTTGTTTCACCGCAGAAACTAGATCTTCAGGCTTGGCTGTACCCGCGATTAGGGCAGTACGCTCGGCTAGATTGACATGGGCTGTTTCTACTCCAGCAACGGCTTGCAGCGCATTCTCTACAGAACTGACGCAGCCCGCACACATCATGCCCGCAATAGATAGGCGTACTGTTTCAGCCATTTAATCGACTAACTCAGTGGGATAGCCTGCTTCAGTCAAGGTTTCAATCACAATATCTGCATCAACTGAGCCTTGCACGGTGGCTGTTTTCGTTGCCAAATCAACCACCGCGCTATCAACGCCCTCTAAGGCGGCTAACTTGGCTTGGACGGCGCTGGTACAAGCACCACATTTCATATTTTCTACCATAAATTGCATTTAAAACTTACTCCTAGTTACAAAAAAACACCTTAGCAAAAGGGCGCTACCAAGGCCAAAGACCTTGGAAACTTTAACACGCTGAGTGGTGCTCACTCCTGTTTTAAATCAAAACCTGCAAGATTGCTAATCGAAAAGACACAACAAAACAGCTATGCTAATACTAAGTTTCTAAGGGTTTTTACTGTGGCGAAAAATTTCAAAATCAAGCTTGCTGCGATTGCTAAAGATGAGGGTTTTTATCTGCCGCTGTGGGTTTATCACCATCTGCACTTTGGCTTTGATGTTTTGGATATTCGTGTTAACGACACCACGGATAACTCACTGCAAATTCTAGAAAAATTAAAGTTAATTTACGGAGAGCGCTTGCATTTTAGTTTAGCTGATAAAGAAATGGAGGAGTGCAGAGCTAGAGATGTTAATTTTCAAGCTTATATTTATACCCAGATTTATCAAGAAACTTTAAAAGAAGATTTTACCCATTTAATGTTTTTAGATATAGATGAGTATTGGTGTGCAGCTAATTTTACGGAAACTATTAAAGATTTCCTAGCAGGTCATGCTGACTTTGATGTCTGTATGTTTCAGTGGTTGATGGATATACCTGATGCTGAGCGAGGCATTGGAGATTTTCCTTTTAAACAAGTGACGCTAGGGCAGAAAAGTGATCATATAAAAAGCTTGCTTAATCTCCGCGCTCCTGTTGAACGGGTTCATATTCATAACTACGAGTTGCGCTCTGGAAAGTATATCTTGCCCAATGCCACAACCGTCGAGTTCGATGCAAACAATCACAGCCGAGGTATCTTGCCTACTCAGCTGTTTGAACAAGGGCGCTTGACTATAGATCGCCATTTTATTTATCACCAAACTTTACGCTCACAGGATGAGTACTTGGCTGGGTTAATGCGAGGTAATAAACAAATTGGCGATGACTCTTTACTAAAAACCAATCGATTTGGATATATAAATCTGTACGCGGATGAATATATTCTCCATTGGCTTATAGATGTTTATGTTTTAAAAAATTATCAACAAGCTTATCAAGTACTTGCGACTAGTCTGCAAGCTGAGCTAAATCAGGCAAAAATATTCGTATTAGCAAGAAAAGCAGCCGTTCTGGCTTACCTGTCCGAATCACTTTTTTTGCAGAAGCTTCATGAAAATAAAATGCGTGGAATTGATCAGTCTATCTATCAACGTAAAGAGAATAAGTATTTCATCAAAGCTAAAACTTTCGATGTTCTATTTGATGAAGAAACTTTGAAGTGTAGTTTCATCTGCGAAGTCACTAGTGGCCTTTTCAATTATGAGTTAATCATGACGCAAGGCTTTAGCTCAACTCCTGTGCAAGCAACTATGCATTTATTAGATGAAGAGCAGCGTCCACAACGAATGATAAAGAAATTCAAAATTGAAATAGCTATGGTTGATTTAAGTTATATTGTTTACAGTAAATGGCCGCCATTTTGTCTTGCCGCAAACATTGATGGCTCACTTATTTTATTAGAGCGTGGTCAGTTTAGTTTTCTAGGTAAAATACTTGCTCCCCATGCTTTAAAGTTACGCACAGCTGCAATCGAAGCTACCGCTATTTCTCATGCTGGGGCTAGTTTGAGCACTACTAAACTAACAAATCAGCCAAGTTTTTGGCAAAAGCTTTTTGGTAAAGCTTAACTGGACTCTAGCTTTTTCAGCTGATTCCCTGTCGCATCAAAATTACTAGCCGCTAACCAAGTCTCAAACTTCTGCTTCAAAGCAGGCCATTCGCTATCTAAGATTGAGAACCAAGCAGTATCACGGTTGCGCTGTTTCACCACGGCGGCTTGGCGGAAAATGCCTTCAAAACTAAAGCCTAAGCGTTTCGCGGTTTGGCAGGAAGGCTGATTTAAGGCGTTACATTTCCATTCGTAGCGTCGATAGCCTAGATCGTCGAATACGTGGCGCATCATTAAATACATCGCCTCAGTTGAAGCTTGTGTTCTCTGTAAAAAGGGCGAGAAGTTAATATGTCCGACTTCGATCACTCCATTGGCCGGATCTATCCGCAAATAACTGGCTACACCGACAGCTTTTCCGGTTTTATCCAACACGCTATAAAACAAAGGATCGGTACTGATCGCTTGTTTGCTAAGCCAAGCGCTGAAACTCTCTAAATCAGCAAACGGGCCATAAGGCAGATAAGTCCAAATACGATTTTCCTGATCTGCCACATAAGCCGTAAATAAGTCAGCCGCATGCTGCATATCCAAGCGTACAAGGCTGCAATATTGACCCGCTAATGGAATGCCTTGGGGAGTGGGGCGAGCTTGCCAATTAGGTACTGGAAAGCCAATGGGCTGACCTAATGTATTTTCATGATTATCTGGCTGGCTTAGTTGCATAAAGGCATCTCACTTAAAGACTGGGTTGTTGGCGAGTTACAGAGTGAATACTAGCACCACCTGAAGCTAATGCATCGATATTGAGCAGTTCAATTTTGCGTTCTGGAAAGGCCTCGCTTAGAGCTAGTCGTGCTGCATTATCAGTCCGTGGGTCGCCAAATTCCTGTAATAGCACTGCACCATTGCAGAGATAAAAGCCTAAGTAACTGGCTGCAAAACTGTTGCTGACAAACTGGCTACGTACACTGGGTGGCTTATTGACGACGACTACGTTTAAGCGTTGCCCCTTAGCATCAGTAGCAGCTCGTAAGATGGCTTGATGCTGGAGCGTAAGGGCATGCTCTTTGAAGTCAGGATTAGGTTCATGACTGACTAATACGCTTCCTGCTTGCACAAAGCGGGCGTAATAGTCAGTCCGTCGCTGTGCTAGTTGGCCTTGCGGATCACCCGGCAGCCAGATGACTTTTTTAATACCAGCTAAACGCTGTAGGCGATTTTCAATCTGTACTTTAGCTAGTTGGCTATTGCGTCCGGCATAAAACACGCTGCTCTCTGTGAGAATAGCAGTTCCTGCTCCATCAACCTCCAGATTGCTTGCATCTAATTTGAGGTCAGTATCGATTAACTCCAGTTGGAGTTGTTTGGCCATAAAATTCGCTAGCCGAGTATCTCGCTCATAATCTTGTGGCTTATCCCAACCCTGAAAGTGAAAATTGACAGCACGCAGTTGCCCCGCAGGATTCAATAAGAAGCTTGGCGCGCTATCACGTATCCACAGGCTATCCAGTGGGCGCTCGATATAGCTGACCGCGTCAGCAAATAATTCACGAGCACGCACTAATTCTTTTGGGCCTGCTAATAAAGAAACCGGTTCATACTTAGCAATAGTTTTTGCGATTAGCACTAAGTTTTTCCGTACTGCAGGCATGAAATCTTCGCGCCAGAAGCGATGCCGCACCGCATAAGCCATCCAAGTTGCTTGATGTTTAGCGTATTCGGCAGGTAGGAAAAAAGACTGCTTATCTTCTGCAACGGATAGGCGTGAAGTCAAGCCTAAGCCGCATGCTAAGCTGAGTTGGAGAAATTGACGACGGCTTAGTGTAGGCACTTTAACCAGCTGTATTTTTTTCAACCCAGCGCGTGCTGCCATCGTTTAAAATCTCTTGCTTCCAAAACGGAGCTTGATGCTTGAGGTCTTCCATGATTTGACGGCACGCTTCAAAGCTCGCTCGCCGATGTGCTGACCACACGGCGACTAATACAATCGGTTCACTCGGGACTAATTCGCCCACTCGATGTTTTAAGAGGACATGGTCGAGTGACCAAGTTTCACTTGCCTTATCGACTAACTGCTGCAAGTATTTATGCGTCATCGCCGGATAATGTTCTAAGCGCATCGCTTGCACTAACTCGCCTTCATTAAAGTCACGCATCGTGCCCACAAAGACCGCATTCGCACCACTAAGTCGGGCATTAAATGCAGGCTGTTGCTGAAACTGCTGAAGCGCTTGCCAAGGATCAAAAGCAACTTCAGTGACTTCAATCGAAATCATATCAACCCCCCGTGACTGGCGGGAAAAAAGCCACTTCATCACCATCACTTAAGAGTGTATCTGCATCACAATATTCTTGATTGCGTGCAACTAGAATATGCTCAGGAAATTCGGTTTGCGTGACTTGCTGCCAAAGTTGTAGCGGTGTTAAACCTGCTTGCCAATGGCCTTGGGCTTGGGCTTGGCCAACTTGCTCACGTAAGCTTGCGAAGAATAAAGTTTTTATAGTCATGCGATCTCCTTGATAGCATGACTATAACCGATTCTAGGGGTAGTTTAGAATTTTAAGTAGTTACCCTATGAGGACAAACTAGCTTTTCTACAGAGAGGATGCTGCTCTAGAAGCTTGATCATAAAGCCCCGATAAACTCCGCAATACTAAAGCGCAATGGCTAATTTCATCGAAATTACGGCCAGTAGCATCCGCAGCATCAATGAGACAGGCTTTGCGCACATCCCGATAGCGGGAGCAGATTTCCTGGCCTTTTGTCGTAGTTTGATAAAACATTTCTTTGCCCACTTTGCGGCTTTCGACCAACTCATGTTTCATGAGTTTTTTCAGCGAATAATTGACCGTGTGGTTGTCGTCAATATTCAGGGTAAAGGCAATATCGGCTAAACGCTTTTCGCGGGTGCGATGATTCACATTGTGCAGCACTAGTACATCCATGGGATTAAAATCTTTATAGCCCAAAGAGACCATACAATGCACCATCCAGCGGCTAAAAGCGTTATAAACCATGGTCATGGCATACTCCAACTCGCTCAATTGCCAGCCTTCTTCTGACACTAGATGGGCTGAAGATACAATCGGCGGAACTCCCGTAAATGGTAAATCAGGGACGGGTACTTGCGGTTTTTTAGCCATCAACACCACTCATAACTACATATTATTCGGCAAATAAGTGACAATTTGTGGAAATAGAGTAATCACTAATAAAGCTAGCACCATCACCATAAAAAAGGGAAAGGCAGCTTTAGAAATGACCCAGATATTCCGCCCCGTTAGCGCCTGTAATACAAACAGATTAAAACCAACCGGCGGAGTAATTTGCGACATTTCAACTAAAATCACAAGAAAAATACCGAACCATAAGGGATCAATACCCGCTTGGGTGATGATGGGCATGATAACCGAGGTGGTTAAAACCACTACCGAGATGCCATCCAAAAAGCAGCCGAGTACGACGAAAAACAAGGCCAAGGCAAACAGCAAGGTGTAGGTTGATAAGTGCAGTGAGCCAATCCATTCGGCGAGTAATTTCGGAATGCCGGTAAAACCCATGGACATGGTTAAGAAGGCTGAGCCAGCCAAAATGAAAGCAATCATACAAGAGGTTTTGGTTGCCCCCATTAAGCCTGCTAGAAAGCTTTCCTTATTGAGTGAGCCGGAGCTCCAAGAAATTAATAGCGCAAGTACGACACCCACTGCTGCTGAATCGGTGGGAGAAGCGATGCCTGCATAGATTGAGCCGATGACACCGGCAATGAGTAAAAACACTGGAATTAAGCGTCTTGAATGATACAGTTTTGCTTTGAAGGTATAAGTTTCGGCTTCAGTCGGCAGGAGCTTGCCATTAAAGAGTGCCCAGAGCACCACAAAACCAGTCATCATTAGCATTAATAAAATTCCAGGCAACACGCCCGCGATAAATAAGCGTGCAATCGATTGCTCAGTTGCGACGCCATACACAATCAAAATGATCGACGGTGGAATCAGTAAGCCTAGAGTTGCCGAGCCTGCCAAGGTGCCAATCATCATTTGTTCAGGGTAGCCGCGCTTGCTCAGTTCAGGGATAGTGAGTTTGCCGACTGTCATGGCGGTTGCCGCGGAGGAGCCAGACACTGCAGCAAAGAGCCCACAGCCGAATACATTCACATGCAATAAGCTGCCTGGAAGGCGTTTGAGCCAAGGCGCGAGGCCAGTGAATAAATCTTCTGACATCCGTGAGCGGAAGAGAATTTCACCCATCCAGATGAATAAAGGCAAGGAGGCCAGTGCCCATGAATTACTGCTGCCCCAAAGGGTGGTAGCCATAATTTGCCCGATAGGAGCGTCAGTGAATAAATACATGCCGATCATACCGACCGACAATAAAGACAAGGCCACCCACAAACCTGAGCCTAATAAGGCAATTAAGACCACTAACAAAAACGCGGTTAAATACAATTCATTCATTATTCACCGCCTGCGCTTTGCAGAATATCGCTGCTATCTTTTTGATAAGAAGGTGCATTGCCTTTAAGTAGATTGACCAGCTCATCAGCGAAAGCAATGGCTAAAATCAATAAGCCCAGCACCATGCTTGCCTGCGGAATCCATAAAGGTACGGGCACTATTCCCGAAGACATATCCTTAAAAGCCCAAGATTCATAAGTCATCACGCCCACATGCCAAGTCATAAACAGTGCTAAACCTAAACCAATCGCCACAGTGATTAATTCAAAAATGTGCTGAATATTGGCAGGCAAACGGCTAGTAATCAGATTAATGCGAATATGCTCGCCTGCGCGTAAGGTATAAGCCAGTGCTAAAAAGGCAGAAGCCGCTAGGAAAAATCCGGTGAAGTCAGAATAGGAAGGAACTGTTAAACCAATCGCAGTGCCAGTGAATAATTTGGCGAGCCGATCAATCAAATTCAGAATAACTTGGAGAAATACAAGGGCGGTGATAGCAACGATAAAACAGGCAGCAAGGCCGCCACTGAAACGATACAAACCATCAAGAAATCCACGCATGGCGAGTCTCCTAGTACCTTCCCTCGTGAGAAGGTACTCAGTGAGGAAAAGGCGAAGTGATTACTTTTGATAAGCTTCCAACAGTTTCGCACCAGCTTCCGCAGACTCTTTTTTCCAATCTTCAAGCATGGTGGCCCCGACCTTTTTCAAGCCATCCATCAGCTCAGGACTCGGGGTAATCACATTGATGCCATTTTTCTTTAAGACTTCAACTTGATCGGTATTTTCCTTTTTACTCATGTCCCAGCCGCGCGTTTCGGCTTCTGCAGCAGCGGCTAAAATCGAATCTTGTACGGCTTTATCGAGGCGCTGAAATTCACGCTTATTCACGACCACCACGTTTTTTGGAATCCAAGCTTGAATATCGGTGTAGTATTTCAAGAAATCCCAAGCTTTGGAGTCGACCCCTGTAGACGGTGAGGTAATCATCGCTTCCACGCGGCCTGTAGTGAAGGCTTGGGCAATATCAGGCGCTTCTACTTGAGTGGGTGCTGCACCTACTGCAGTGGCAAACTTCTCTAAACTGGCATTATAGGAGCGGAACTTTAAGCCTTTCAGGTCATCAACCGTTTTTATTTCTTTGGTGCTATATAAACCCTGCGGCGGCCAAGCAACTGAGTATAAAACCATCATACCTTGCTTATCGAATAGTTCCGTAACAATTGGCTTTTGAGCATCCCACAGCTTTTTCGCGTCATCGTAATTGGTCGCTAAAAAGGGTAAAGCATCGGCACCAAATACGGCATTTTCATTATTTAATAAGGATAAAAAGAACTCACCAAGCGGCACTTGACCGCTGCGCACTGCTTTGCTGATTTCAGGGTGTTTGAACAACGAGCCAGCTGAGTGGATTTTGATTTCTAAAGCATTATTGGTTTTAGCAGCTACTGCTTTGGCAAATTCATTATCATTGATGGTGTGGAAAGTAGTATCAGGATAGGGCGTAGGCATATTCCAAGAGGCTGCCTGAACGCTAACACTTAAACTCAGTAATAAGCCACCAACAGCAGCCAATAGTTTCGGCTGACGCATGAATTCTCTCCTCCAGTTTGTAGGGAGCGCTTTGCTAGAAACGCTTGATTAAACGATAATATTACGTTGACATTTTGTCAATGTTTATATAGCGTTTTAATGATTACAACGAGGAGAGTCGCTATGAGCGTGACACAAACTTCAGAGCAAGGCAGTCAATGGCAATTCTGGATTGATCGCGGCGGTACGTTTACTGACATTGTTGCACGCACACCTTCCGGTACATTACAAACTCATAAACTACTCTCTGAAAATCCCGAACATTATGCAGATGCTGCCGTGCAAGGCATCCGTGACTTAATGGGTTTAAGCGCGGAGCAGCCTATTCCTGCGCACAGTATCGAAGCAGTCAAAATGGGCACTACGGTTGCCACCAATGCCTTATTAGAACGCAAAGGTGAGCGCACTTTATTGCTGATTACGCAAGGTTTTGGTGATTTGCTGCGCATTGGTTATCAGAATCGCCCCGATATTTTTGCCCTGAATATTGTACTGCCTGAATTGTTGTATGAGCGGGTGGCTGAAATTCCTGAACGCTTTTCGGCACAAGGTGAGGAGCTGGTAGCTTTGGATGAGGCTGCTGCACGAGCGGCACTCCAAGCTGCTTATGAGGCAGGCATTCGCTCGGTGGCGATTGCCTTTATGCATGCGTATCGCTATCCAAAGCATGAAGAGTGTGTGGCTGAATTGGCTCAAAATATTGGCTTTACCCAAATTTCCACCAGCCATCAAGTTAGCCCTTTAATCAAATTGGTATCACGTGGTGATACGACCGTGGTCGATGCCTATCTTTCGCCGATTTTGCGCCGTTATGTGGAGCAGGTGAGTAACGCTTTGGGCAAGGATAGCTGTGATGCTTTGATGTTTATGCAATCGAATGGCGGCCTTACCGATGCAGCACTCTTTCAAGGCAAAGATGCGATTGTTTCTGGCCCTGCAGGTGGCGTAGTCGGCATGGTGCGCACCGCGAGTGCGGCAGGAATTGAGCAGATTATTGGTTTTGATATGGGCGGCACATCGACCGACGTTTGCCATTATGCGGGCGAATATGAGCGCTCGTTTGAAACCGAAGTCGCGGGTGTGCGCATGCGCGTGCCGATGATGGATATTCATACCGTGGCGGCAGGTGGTGGCTCGATTTTGCGCTTTGCCGATGGACGTTTGCAGGTCGGGCCGGAAAGTGCGGGCGCGAATCCGGGGCCAGCGTGTTATCGGCGTGGCGGGCCTTTGACTGTCACTGATTGCAATGTGCTACTCGGCAAATTGCAGCCAGCACATTTTCCAGCGGTGTTTGGTGCAGATGGCAAGCAGACTTTAGATCGTGAAATCGTGCGTGAGAAATTTACTGCCTTAGCCGCTGACATTGCCCAAGCAACTCAATCCACAGCCTTAAGCCCTGAACAACTCGCCGAAGGTTTTTTACGCATTGCTGTGGAAAATATGGCGAATGCGATTAAGAAAATTTCGGTGCAGCGCGGGCATGATGTCACCACTTATACCTTGAATTGCTTTGGTGGTGCGGGTGGGCAGCATGCTTGCGCGGTAGCGGATACTTTGGGTATGGAGCGGATTTTCATTCATCCCTTTGCAGGCGTGCTCTCGGCATTTGGTATGGGTTTGGCGGATGTTCGTGCTTTGCGTGAAGTACAATTTGGGCAGGCTTTAAGCCAAATAGCCGAGGCCGAATTAATGCTCGCGCAGTTGAACCAACTCACTCGGGCTGAAGTATTAGCTCAAGGTATTCAAGCAGAGAGTATTAGTCTAGTGCAGCACGCGCATTTGCGTTACGACGGCAGCGATCAGACTTTGCCGGTGAATTTTGCTAGCGCTGCGGAGATGCAAAGCAATTTTGAAGCCCTGCACCAAACGCGCTTTGGCTTTGTGCCAACAACAGGCAAATTGGTGATTGAATTATTGTCTTCCGAAGCGATTGGCTCAACAGGAACCGATGCTCAGGTTCAACTTAAAGCGCAAGCTCCTTTTACAACTGAAGTTACTCTGTTTAGCCAAGGTGCTTGGCAGAAAACGCCTTTGATTAAACGTGAGGGCATGCAGGCAGGCGAGCGGATTCAAGGCCCTGCGATTATTAGTGAAAGCACTGGAACCACGATTGTTGAGGCAGGTTGGCAAGCCGAAATGGATGCAGCGGGCAATCTAATTCTAAGCCGCCACCAAGTGCGTGAACAGCAAGTAGCGCTGGGCACAACCGCTGATCCAGTGATGCTGGAGGTGTTCAATAATCTATTCATGTCCATCGCTGAGCAAATGGGCGCGACACTCGCCAACACTGCGCATTCGGTGAACATTAAAGAGCGCTTGGATTTTTCGTGCGCGATTTTCGACCCTACAGGTGGCTTGGTGGCGAATGCGCCCCATGTGCCGGTGCATTTGGGGTCAATGAGTGAAAGTGTGCGTAGCATTTTGCAGCTCAATCACGGCAAGATGCAGGTCGGAGATGTGTTTATGATGAATAATCCCTACAACGGCGGCACGCATTTGCCGGATGTGACAGTAATTACACCCGTGTTCGCCGAGAATGCTAAAGACTTGATTTTCATGGTCGCTTCACGCGGTCATCATGCCGATATTGGCGGCAAAACCCCCGGTTCCACCCCGCCCGATAGCACCCATATCGACGAAGAAGGCATCGTGATTGATAGCTTTAAGCTGGTGGATCAAGGCGTTTTCCGTGAGCAAGCCACCCGCGAATTACTCGGCTCTGGGCGCTATCCTTGCCGCAATATTGACCAGAACATCGCGGATTTATCCGCACAAGTAGCCGCGAACGCTACCGGAGTGCGCGAAGTGCATCGTATGGTGCAGCAGTTTGGTTTAGCGGTGGTACAAGCCTATATGCAGCATGTGCAGGACAATGCTGAAGCCAGTGTGCGCCGCGTGTTGGGCGTGCTGAAAGATTCGAGTTTTGTCTATGAGCTGGATAATGGTGCACGCATTCAAGTCGCGATTCGCATTCATCAAGCCGAACAAGCCGCCGAAATCGACTTCACAGGAACATCCACACAAGACAGCGGCAATTATAATGCGCCTTTGGCAGTGTGTCGTTCAGTAGTGTTATATGTGTTTCGCACCTTGGTTGGCGTACCGATTCCGCTCAATGAAGGCTGCATGAAACCCCTGAAAGTCATCGTGCCCGAAGGCTCCATGATCAATCCGCGCTATCCCGCCGCCGTGATCGCGGGCAATACCGAAGTCAGCCAAGCGATCGCCGAAGCTTTATACGGCGCATTGGGCGTGCTCGCAGGCTCACAAGGCACCATGAATAATTTTGTGTATGGCAATGAACACTACCAAAACTATGAAACTTTGTGTGGTGGCGCGGGCGCGGGACAAGGCTTTCATGGTGCAAGTGCGGTGCATACCCATATGACCAATACCCGCCTTACTGATCCTGAGGTTTTGGAAAATCGCTTTCCGGTGCGCGTCGAAAAATTTGCGATTCGACCCCATTCAGGTGGGGATGGAGAGTTTAAGGGCGGCAATGGTTTGATTCGCCATTTACGTTTTTTAGAACCAATGACCGTCACAGTATTAAGCTCAAATCGAATTAAACAACCGCGTGGTTTGAATGGAGGTGGAGCGGGGTTATCGGGGAGGAATGCTGTTGTGAAGGCGAATGGTACATGGGTGCAATTGCAGGAGAATGATCAGATAGAGGTGCAGGTGGGGGATGTATTTGTGATGGAGACGCCGGGGGGCGGTGGGGCTTTACACAATCGAACCTAATAATGATGTGCCAAGAACAAATTTAAACGATAGCAAATCAGTTAAAAGCGCTATGAAAAAGAACAGCTCCGCCACCGATGATAAGACCCGCGAGCGAAATAATCGTGCCTAAAGCTAGAGCTGAAATAGAACGCAGGAAACTACTATTATCAGCTCCAACGACTTTGGCAAAACCCCGAATAGGCAGCGCGCCGTAGCCATTTTTGGTCGTGTATTTAATTAGTTGAAGAAGTGTCTGGCAATGTATTCGCCGATGACCTTGTCATGAATGTCCACCGACTTAGAAAAGCAAATGGTGCGTCGGGCTAAACGCTTTAAATGCGTTCTG
>JBATOI010000001.1:0-18099 GCA_049290875.1 Thiolinea sp. | reverse complement strand
TTATCACTAAATATCGGGGGGAAGTCTTTAATGAGGTCGCTCTTCAGCGCTTAGAAGCCATCTTTAAAGAGATTTGTAGCGCGTTTGAAGCGGAACTTACCGAGTTCAATGGTGAGCGTGACCATGTGCATTTGCTAATTAATTACCCGCCTAAAGTTCAGCTCTCTAAGCTCATTAACTCGCTCAAAGGGGTCTCCAGCCGAAAACTGAAACAAGAATTTGTTTATCTTCGTGAACACTGGATATGCAAAAAATCAGGTTCTCTGTGGTCGCCTTCTTACTTTGCTGGAAGTGTCGGTGGTGCGCCTCTATCAGTCCTTAAACAATATATTGAGCAACAGGATAGACCCCTTTAATCGGCGTTCCGCCGATAGCCTTATATCCCCTACCTCAAGGAAGGGAATATAAGGCTTCTTTGGTAACGCGCACGCGCTGCTGGATGTGCTCGTACCAGATACGCTCTCATAACCCCACATGGGGATTCGTAACGAAGCGGCAGGGCGGCTGGGGATTCGGCTCACATGGCTCATAACCCCACATGGGGATTCGTAACCAGCTATTACTTAACTGCCAAAGCGTCCCCGTTACTCTCATAACCCCACATGGGGATTCGTAACGCAGAGTATTCAAGAAATAATTCTTTAGCCTTGCTACTCATAACCCCACATGGGGATTCGTAACGTAGTTCATTACCTAGGTGAAATCGGTTTTTTTGCACTCATAACCCCACATGGGGATTCGTAACGCCGGATAGACAAGGAGGCCACTAGCATTGGGCGCTCTCATAACCCCACATGGGGATTCGTAACCTGCACTGGCAGAGGGTACGTCCCTCATCCTCTGCCTCATAACCCCACATGGGGATTCGTAACGCGTAAAAGCTACCGCATGGCGATCTGTTGTTGTAAGCTCATAACCCCACATGGGGATTCGTAACATGAATCGTGAACTAAATAAAAGTGATTTAGATAAATCTCATAACCCCACATGGGGATTCGTAACATAGGGTTTTTAAAGGGAGTCGGTTATGCCTTCTTACTCATAACCCCACATGGGGATTCGTAACGCGTCCGGCCTAATCCGGTGGCCTCCATAATGCTGTCCTCATAACCCCACATGGGGATTCGTAACTATTAGGTTTTTAATTTTAATAGTGAGGAATGAAATCTCATAACCCCACATGGGGATTCGTAACATGCTGATCGTGGCACACCTTCGCAAGAACCCTAGTCCTCATAACCCCACATGGGGATTCGTAACTTTAATGCGCATTGTGTGCCTGTGCTCGGAAATGCACTCATAACCCCACATGGGGATTCGTAACTGTGCAAAGCATGGTGCATGATCGGCAATACATTGACCTCATAACCCCACATGGGGATTCGTAACATAGCGAAATGCCAAAACAATAAGATCAGTGTCAATCTCATAACCCCACATGGGGATTCGTAACCCCTGATTTCAGTGCATTTTGAGCTAAATACCACTGAAGCAGGTGTAGAAAAACTAGCATGAATCTCAGATAAAAGTACATCAAAGGTGGGGCTTAAATACTTCATGGGCGGTCGAAGTTTTCATAAAACCGCAAAATCGCGACGATGATCATTGAGTGGCGTGCGCTTTAACTCACCCTTGCCCAATTCACTTTTCGCTAAATGATGCACTTCAATATTTTGCCGATTGGCACAACTAATTTCTGTGACTCGATCTTCGGGAATCATTAATTGGCTTAAATCCCGATGTAATTTAATGGCTTGCGCCTCCGTAATATCTCCGGTAAACACCGAAAATTGATCATGATTTAAATAACGCCGTAGTAGCTTCTTAAATTTATTAGTCCGTTTGGCCTCTACGTCATAAGTCACTAACATAAACATCTAAACCCTCCTTTTAAACGACTCATACTCACTCACGCCCAACACCTCTCGCTCTAGCATCAAAGCCTCTTTATAAATCCAATACCGGAACGTATGATCTTGATATTGCTCCTCTAAACGCAACGAAAACTGCTCAGCAATATGACGCCGCCCCGTTTCAGTCAATAAACAAACACCCTCTTGCTGATCAAACCAACTACTATCTAACATGCGCCGCTGCACCATCCGAAAAATCAACATATCCGTCAACACGGGTTTAAATGGTTCAGCCAGATCTAAACTTAAAGAAGCCCGCCCATAGCCCGGCGCATGCAGCACACTAAAGGTTTCTTCCAAATGCGTTTTACTGATTTCATGGCGCACCACGGTGTAAGTGAGTTGATTGAGAAACGAGATTAAACAATTAATCGGATTATTCGGCGGGCGACGCACCCGCTTACCGAAATCCAAATCAGGGTGAATAGACTTCCAAGCCGCGTAATACGCTTGATGCAAATTGCCTTCAATACCCATTAAAGTGCTGGTGTCAGGCGCCGTATTGAGTTTAGTGAATAAGGTTTGCATGGTTTTAATAGCAGGTAATACCGCTTCGTTGCCGCGATATTGATAGTACTTAAGATTCGCGATGCGATTAAGCGCAGCACCTCTTAAAATCTCGCGTGCCACACTCAAACGTTGCGGATCATTTAATAATAGCTCCGCTTGTTTAAGTTTAACTTTGCCAGCCGGGTTATGATCATAAGGCTCAAACGCGCCTTTAAAATAACCATAATAATCAAACACCGACAAGCGCACGCCATGTTTGCCACACAAACCTAATAATCTCGAATTAAGCCGACTTTCGCCCAGCAGTACAATGTGCGCAACCTTCTCAATGGGGAGTGAGCGTACCGTGTCACCCAGTTTAATTTGCAGGGTATTTTCATGCTGTTTGAGCTGCGCATCACGGGCGATAAATAAGGTTTCCATGTCTTTAATCCTTAATCATGCCCACAAAAAATAGCGAGTGAGCAACTACTACACAAAGGGATTTTAGGAGCAGGAGGGACATGATCTTGCGTGCTCAGTTGTTCTAATTGCTCGGAGGCTTGCCAAAGTTTGGTTAAGCGGGATTCGTCTAAATAAACCTCGCGTTTACGCCGCGAACTGAGCACATGCGTATAGGCTTGCCATGTTTTTCCCGTACTAATCGAAAGCATCAGGGCATAAAATGCAGTTTGATTGCTAGACGCCTCCACCGCGCCACCCGTGCCTTTATTTTCATACACAATACACTGCTCCCAATCAATTCGATCCGGCGCTAAGCCGATTAAGCCACGTACTGAGTGATCACGTTGATAGCTGGTTTCATGCAAGGCAGTTCCGGTTTGCACCCGTGAATACCACTGGGCAAAGTTCACTTTGTGCAAATACATCCATGCCCGCCGCTCGCATAGCTCAATGTGTTGGAAGTGTAAGCCGTGTAGATTGAGGCGCTCGACACGTTGGTAGAAGGCTTCGGCCTGCACCCAATTAAATGCTTGGGGGATTAAAGGACTATTCATCCGATAACACCATGCACAGTTTCCCAACCTTCACTGGCCTGATCCAAGAGTACCAAACGAGTTAATCTCACCAGCTCTTCTGCGGCTGCCATCGCTTTTGGATATTTGCGCCAAGCTATTGCTCCCGCGCCAGATCTATCCACCAATATTTCACACCAACTTTGCACCAGATCATCATCACTGCGACTGTTTTTATTAGCTACAGACGCTGGAGATTTATAAGGAAACAACAGCCGTTTGGCAGGACGCGATAGATAACCACTGCTTTCAGTAAGGTACGTATCCAATGGTGCATTGAGTTGAATCTCTTCCTCACCCTGTTCATTGATACGGCTAAAACACTCTTCCAGAATCCGATGCCCAGCACGATACAACACATGTTCAGGAATACTGTAACTACCGCCATGCGGTTCTACTACTTTGATCCGTCGCCCAATGGTTCGCAAACTGTATGCCTGCTCCTTGAATTGCTTTATCCAAAGACGCGCATAACGATCGAACAATGTATCTTGTTGTAATCCTTCTACTTGCTTGAGTAACGCAGCAATTTTACCTGTTTGTGGCGGGCTGTGTTCAAACAAGCGTTGTTTAAAATAACGGTTATAACCCTGTTGCTGTTGCAACATGTACCAATACAATCCCGCCAGCCATAAGGTACGTTGCGGCAAGGTACCGTAATTATCCAGTTCCATGTCTTCAACAGTGAAGCGACGTGCCACGCTACCTTTCAGCGTCCTTGATAAATCATCAATCATGCAAAGCTGATTATCTTGCTGTACTGCCCAACGCAATAACTTCGGTAGCCAAATAAGGCATTTTTTCAGGTTTTCGTCCCAGCGTGCCAAGACTGTTCCTGCAAAATCCCCACGTGCTGCCCGACCATAACGCTGTAAAAAGTTCAGTGGTTCAAATCCCGGTTCCATGAATAACAAATCAGTATCAAAAGTGACCCCCATTTCTACACTGGCAGTAGCCACCAATACTTTGAAATCATTTGGATTATGTTGCTTTCCAGTCGTAAATTGCCGTTCTGCAATAGCACCGCGTCCACTATCGTCGATGCTATTTACCAATAAACGCTGAGCACGAGAAATACCCAGTTGGTCAAAAAATTCAGCCAACCGATTAACCTGTAATTGCAGTTCAGTGACGCTGTTATAAATCACGACCACCAAGCCGCGTTGTGCCTTGACGACTTGATTTTCGATCAAGCTTGCATGATCTTTTAGCAAGCTGTACATATCGGGCATATCCACAAAACACAGCCTCACATCACCGTGGACAATGCGATCCTCGCTTTCTATGTGTTCGCCACTAACCACGTGCTCACTCAGGCGCGTAGTCGCCTCCTCTGGAATACCAAGCCGATGTAATACTGGCTGAATATCCAGTGGCGTGGCAGAGAGAAAACTCAACTTCGCCCGAGTGCTAACAAACTCACACGCTAGCTTGGCGAAAACCGCAGCCATGCCATAACCACGCGCATCAATCGTGTGGAACTCGTCAAATACGATATGATCAAATTGCGTTAAAAAATCCAGCGGACTGGTGTCGGACAAACCTAAATCCAACCGATGCCGTAATAAAATGGCACTCACTGTCTCTGGGATGGCAATGATCATTTCACCACCTTCACGGGTATCATCCAACTCGTAAATTTGGCGGATGCGATAGCCCGTGATTTGTTTTTCCCCTATTGCACCCGTATCCAGTAGCCGATTCGTTTCATCAGAACTCCACAAAGCAGTTTTGTTGTCTCGCTTTTCTTTGTCCCATCCTTGGGTTTCAAGGAAGCCACGCAAACCATGCAAAAGATTCTGTGCCAATCGACGGGTTGGAACAATGAACAGAATCCGTTGCCCAGCCAACATTGCTCGCTGAAAGGCATAACTTTTACCCGCACCCGTAGGCGCATCCGCAATCCGTACCTTGGCGGGATGATTCAATAAATCATGCTGCAAGGGCGACAGTCCACTATCCAAACTGCGAACTGCATGACGACGAATCGTAACGCTGGTCATGTATCCTCCTCTTTTAATTCCACTGACTCACATGCGCTTCAGCCTCATCTCTGGATAGACAGGGTGTCAGTTGCAATTCATGCAATAAGTACCGTGCAACAGGTAACTTCTGCTGAAACAGCCTAGCAGTGGCAGCGTTAAGGAAAATCTCTCGTACTTCTTTCACTGCTTTGAGTTTCACCATTCCATTGCGATGCAAACCAACACGAATGACCAACTCATCCCGACCAGCCATCTTGAATGGATCGAAACCATCTAGCCCAAAAATAACACCTGAGAACTCAACACCCGGTGGAACTTCCTGAGTCAAGAAAAATGTCGCCAGATTGCCTTTATTGACTGTCTCTTGTAGCGACGTAGGAAAACCACCTTCAGTATCCACATTCAAACGACGCACTAATGGTGGCAGCAGTTTGGGGTTATTGGTGGTCAACACAGAGGTACGCCACGGCATAATCTGCAAATGCTGTCGGTAATCCTTGGGTGGCAAGGTGACACTGGCACGCATCATACCCATCGCCGCCGCCAACCCGAAGGCCAGCGCACGGTCGCCAATGATTTCTGGCAAGGTAGCAGTACCATTGGGAACAGCCGTACTGTGGTATACAAATGGCGTCAGAGTTTCCGCACAAATCGGAATAGCTTTGACCTTGCTCATGAGGCTTTCTTCTTTTCTGGTTTGATGAACCAGCCATTGAAGAACTCATCCAGCTTGCCCTTGGCATATTGGTAGTCTTTTTTCAGACCATTGAAATCTTGCTCGAAACGATCCAGTAACTGGTGTTGGTAAGCCGTGATGGCTAACGCATCCATGTTGAGCTGATGTACGGCACTCAATTGTTCATGCAGGTGTTTGCTAAGTGTTGCAACATTCTGGGTCAGTGCCTGCGGCTCTTTCGGTAGGGTTTTAAGCAATTCGTAAGGCGATGTCTGTGCCTGCTCGAAGGCATCACCGTATAACCCAACTAGGTGAGTGCGGATATTAGTGCCGGTAATGGATGTCTGCCCACCATACGTTCCAGCTACCCCCAAACACAGGAGCAAATGATCCAGCCCTATGTGTGGCAAAACCCGACCACGAGTAGATAGCACCTGTACCAACAAAGTACCGGGCAACACAAAATGGCGATTGAACAGGTGAACGCTGCTCTCTTGGCGTTCATCGTCATACAAAGTGCCAGATTCCATTGCACTGATATGCGAGGTTTCGCCCACACACAATTCCTTGGGTAACACACTGATGGCATCGGAATAATTGACGCCCGCTTTTACAGACAAGATTCGCCCGTCCTGCACGGCTGAATCGCCAAACACCAAGGTATTGAGGTCATAAAACTCTTCAGGCTTTTGTTTGGCGTTGCGTGGCTGAGTTTTGTTTTGCGGCATCGTCCCGCCAGTCTTGAATAGGCGCAGCAATTGCAGACCACGCCCACGCTCCGGGTATTTGAATTTATTGGGTACAGCACGCACATGAGGCTCACGGTTTTCCCCTAGTTCAATATCAGTAATACCCTCCTCAAAGTTGCGCACAACAAACGGTGCAATCACTTCCCGCACCACCACTAAACTGACCGAACCTAAATTTTTCAGTTTGGGATGAATGTATTCCTTGTCTTTGGTATTTGCCTTTTCGCCGAAACTGCTATCAAAAAGGTCGTCAATATTGCCAAGATAATTTTCAAATTCCTGCATTGTGTTCATGTCACACTCCTGTTTTAAAATAAGTCGCCTTGTGCGGTTTCTGGCTCAAGTTCATCCTCAGCGTCAGTTTTTTCTTTCGGCTTTGGTTGGTAACTCTGGATAAAAGCCATGCGGTAAATGCTCTTGATATTGCGCAAACGTTCTAAGCTGGGAATACGCTGATCCAGTGCTTCTGACCACACGGTGTCGATAAAGAATGCTGCCACTTCCAGACATGCATCCTTGTAACTGTTGGTTTGCCAGTGACTTTTTGCAGCCACATCCCCGCGTCGTGTCAGGTTTTCTTCTAGCCAACCTGCCACACCCAACTTTAGTGCCAGCCGATCTGCTTCGGTTTCGGTTTGCAAACGTCCATGTTTGCGTTGCACCGTCATAAATTCGAGGCATAACGCTAACACCTGCAACTGTTTACGAGGAGTTGCGGAAGGGCCGCGATTGGACTGGATACGAGTCGCTTGTTGGGCAAACTCCACCAGTACCTTGTCTGATTTATTCATTGCGTTCATTGATTCACCTTTGAGATATGCAAAGTATTCTGTGAGCAGGGTGCTTGTGACTTCACGTCGCACCATCTTTTCTTCCTGTAAGGCAAGCCAGATTCGGCACAGCGCCATAAAACGGGTACGTGGCGCGGCATATAGACGCAACACGTCATAACCAAGTCCGTAAGTACCTAAAATCTTCTGCGCCAGATCCAACCGTTCCAACGCACGGGGGATCTGCTCCAGCCTTAATTCGCGGGCATATTCCCGGTCTTTGCCCTCATGCAGCAACTCACCCAACCATTCGGGCAGGGCATCGAAATAAAAAAAGGCTCGACTATGTACCGGCAATCCCCGAAAAATATGTATCGGACGACCCAAGCGCATGACACCTTGCAGCAACCAATAAAGTTCTGAGACTTGCGAGGCAGTATTGCCTGCAAAGGATTCAAACCGTGCAATGCGGCAGCGTCCTTTGTACTGCACCAAATCATCCAGTCGCCCCACCTCAACACTAGTTAGGTCTCGCAAGGCCACAGTACGGATGCTGTTGTCTCCATCCAGTGCCAGTCCGCCGAACAATCCCAAGGTAGTGGGCGAAGACAAAAACGTGGGCATAGCGATTTCTTTATTACCTTGTGCAGCCTTGTACAGATCGGCACGCAGGCTGTACTCTGCCAGCGAAACAGGACTGATTAGGGTATGTGATCCATCATTCAAACCTTCTGGACGATTATCACGACCACTGAAAGCTGAGGCTTTTATTCCTAATTTCCCCAGTCCCAAATTTTTCCGAATGAGAATGCCTTGACCTTTAGGTATTGGCTGGGCGGTGAAATGGCAATATTCCAGTTGCCCACTATCAGACTCCACCCCGCTCGTATCTGTCACGACCACATAACCCGCCAACCGTTGCCGGAAATAAGCCCGCACTGCTTGACTGACCTGTTCACCGTCTGAGGGGATAAACTGCCGGAACGCCGGGATTTCATCCGTTCCTTCCAGCCATTGCTGCAACAAACCGGCCTCACCCCAAATTTCTTGCCTGATTTCACTATCTTCCGCTGCCAATGTAACTGCCCATAAAGCCAGTAAAACCCGCCTGCCATGTGCGTATGAAACGCTATTGATCCACTCAGGTGGTTGCTCCGGCAAAACGCGCAGGAACATCTGTTCTCTGGCAGCATAATCCGGGAAGTTTTTAGGTGTATCGTTTAGGTTCAGATTCAGCAACAAAGCAGCATGGGCGGCACGACGTAACCAAATTCCGGCATTGCCTTCAATAGCTTGGTCAGAGTCATACAAGCTGATATTTTTGTTGTAATTTGTGGGCAAATTGGGCAATAACGCCATATCCTCCATCAAATTACTCAAAGGATCGAACACATGGTTAATATCATTCGCCTTAATCAGCAGCACATTTTTAATGTCACTGTGTTTAGCACTCGCTAGATAAGCGACAAGCTCCTTGTGCCGTGGTTGTCCATTAAGCAATTCCGGTTCACCGCGATCATTCACATTGATGCGTAAACGGAATGGCAGGGCTGAGCATACGGATTCCAGTGCCTGCTCAATCACCTCGTCCGCCTGTTCTTCATACAGCAGCACTAGCAAGCGTCCATCATGATGAATTTCCAGCAATGGCGGCGCACCCACCAGTTCACGGCTATACAAGGCCAATTGTTGTTGCAGTGCATCCAGCAAAAAAGGATGGTGCGGGTCGTAAATATCCACGACACGTCCGTTGGTAAAAAGCCGTCGCAACGCCTCACTGCGGATGCAACTGCGGTCTTCCGCCAACCGCTTGAGAACACCACCAATACCTTTCTGGTCAGATGGCTTTTCGGGGTCAGCATCCAGAAAAATGCCGTCCAGCTTGTCCGCCAACCGTACAAATAAGGGCAATGTCCCGTCTGCATACACAGGGGGTAGTACGTCTGGTAAACGCCGGTTAGCCTGTTGTGCTTCTACCTTGTCGATCAGGTACAACAATTGTCCGGGTGTCAGTTCGATACCAGCCTGTTGAAGGTATTTGTCCAATCCATAACGCTGCATTCTCTCGGCAACCTGCCCATCATTAACATCGTCGACCGAATGAATGCGTCCGCCCAGATTCAAGTCCTTGTCGATGTCATGCATGAATCCCAAAGCAGCAATCAGGCGTAGCTTGCGATACAAAAAATCTTCATCCATGTCCGGGTTGCGTGCCAGCCAATCGAGTGCTGCCAGCATCAAGGCTCCACGCACCACCGATAACAAATGGTCAAGCAGGGTGATATTGGTATTGTGCAAGTAACGGACACGCTTTTCGGCATCATCCGACCAGCCCCCTTTGCCACTCAGCGTCATTAAGCGTATCGGGCGAGGATGCTTCTCCTGACCAGCAGTGATGGCTTTCAGTTTTTTATCTGACAATATCCAAAAAGGTGAAAACTCTTGTGACACCCGATCTTTAAGTACATGTTTCTCCACTACTGTTTCGAGAAATTCCCGGTAAACGGCCTCTGCTGCTTGTGTAGCCCGCTGCTTCCAGTTACTCATCGCCCAACTCCCTGTTCAGCCAGCCCCAAACACCCAAAGCCACTACGAGTTTTCTCACCAATGCCTGCATACCAAGCCAGCCGCAAATCATCCTCGCTACCTTCTAATACCAATGGAGCCTGCATTCCGATCACAAAGCTTTTGTGCCTGTTCTTTAAGGTTTTCAGATTGACCAGTACAGAGTGTTCAGGGTTAAGCCGTAGGTATAACAAGTCTGGATAGATTTTCAGGTGCACATCTCGCCCCGCCACAAAAGACAGCTTTCGGTTGATGATCTGGCTTAAGTTCGCAAGGTCATTTAGGTTGCTGTACCAGTGTTTGCTTTTGCCGGTATGGCTTTCATCATGTAACACCAAAGGAGATAACATCAGGCAAGCCAGTTGGGTTTGCTGTGGCAGAATAGGGTCAGGCTCAATCAGTAAATTAGCGTCAGCAAAGTTGACATTGGCATCATTCCTGCGGTGCTTGAAAACCTGAGTAGGGTCAAGGCGGTCAAGTACTCGAGCCAACCTCGCATCTGCTGTGGAAACAACCAAACCATGCGCCAACCCAACATGCCCGCTATGCCAACCTAAAGGTGCAAACGTCCAAGGTTTTGCTTGATACCCGATAACATCACTATTGTTGGCTCCAGCTGCTATCAACGCATTGACCAAAGCATCATGGATAAGATCAAGATGATCGTACTGTTGTAATGGCTCTTGCTTGGAAAGTTGTAGGCGGATTCGTAACATGATACTTCCTTAAGGGCAATTTTTATGCAAAATAGTATAGTATAGTTTAATTAACCATAGGAAATTCTTAAGTGTCATGAAACGAGACATGATAAGGCGTTTCGCCTATATTGAAACTTGCTTATACTGGGGTGCGGGGATTACTGCTGGTGAACTTGGCAAAACTTTTGGTATTGCTCGTCAAAATGCACAAACCACTATTGATTCCTATCGAAAGCAACAGCCAGGAAATATGGTTTATAACCCAGCGAGCAAACGGCATGAGGCGAGTAAATATTTTCAAGCTCATTACATCAGCCAAGAACCGCGTCATTACCTTAATTATTTGCGTGGCAATTCGTTAACCAATCATTTTTGGGAGGATGAAGAGTGGGGGCACTTACCGGTGGAAGATGTAGACTCCTTGTTTCGACCCCACTTGGATAAGCAGGTGATTCGTACTGTTATCGGTGCCATTCAAACACAGCAAGTGTTGGAGTTATATTATCATGCCAAATGGGGGGGCTTTGAGCATCTCACCATTTCACCTAACCATTTAGTCTATGCCAGTCGGCGTTATCATGTCAGGGCTTATTGCTATCAGCGCAACAAGTTTATCGACTTGGTGTTATCACGGATACTTGAAGCAAATACGACTAAAGATGACTGGATTTCATCAGCTGATGATACCGAATGGAATACTATGGTGGAACTGCACTTTATTCCCAATCCCGATTTGCCAGCAGAATCGAAGCAAACCTTGTTGCTTGATTTCAATCTAGACCAAGCGGCTTATGTCATTACAGCCCGTGAAGCTTTAAAAGCCTATGTAATGCGAGAAATGGAACGGGTTGATTGGAAATATAAAATGCGACTTTGGCTGTTGGTTCGTGCAGAAAAATTTTGATATGCGATACAGCCTAAAAACAAAAAGCCCTGAATCAGTTAAGATTCAAGGCTTTATATTTGGTGCGAGAGCGAGAATCGAACAACCCATATAAAACAATAACTTAAGCAACATTAACTCTAAACATGTCCTATTTCATGTCCCTGTTTTGAAAAATGACCCTATCTGATGGCTAGAATAGGAGGTAAAAGCGATGTTAGTTTTACCCTGAAAGTCATCCTGTGGAACATGTCATGAAAGTAACCGACACAAAACTAAGAAACGCCAAACCCAAAGACACGCCCTATAAAATCCAGATTGGTGATAATACTTATCTGGAAGTGATGCCAAGTGGGTACAAGGTTTGGCGTATGCGTTTTCTGAATCCCGATACCGGAAAAGATAGCCGGTTCACCTTGGGGGCATATCCGGCTATCTCGCAGCCGCAAGCGAGAACCCTTGCGGCTGAGGCGAAAAAGCAGGTGAAGGCGGGGTTTAGTCCTGTTGAACGGCGCAAGGCACAAGCGCGGCAATCTCAGCAGGAACAACAATCCGCTTTAAGAGCGCAGGCCAATTCTTTTGAAAGCGTGGCGCGGGCTTGGCACAAAAGCCGCTTTGAAACCATGAACAAGTGGAAAGTCGGCCATGCTGAAAAGATCATGCGGCAATTAGAGCAAGATGTATTTCCCTATATTGGCGCTGTGCCAGTGATGGAAGCCACCGCTCCGATGTTGTTAGAGGTGGTGAGTCGAGTGTTAGAGCGGGGCGCGGTGGAGTCGGCCAAGAAGCTGCATCAGCGTATAAGCTCCATTCTCAGCTATGCAGCGGTGCGTAAGCTGGTCATGCACAATGAAGCCGCTAACCTAAAAGGGGAGCTGCCCACCGCTGAGCGGCGGCACAATCCATACCTCAAGCCTGAACAAATCCGGCCTTTCTTGGCAGCCTTGGAGCATGATGAATCTGGAGAGGTTATCAAGCTGGCGATACTCTTCACCCTGCACACCTTGGCGCGCACCGGCGAAACCCGCTTTGCTCGTTGGGAAGAGTTCGATATGGGGGCGCGGCTGTGGCATGTACCCGCTGAACGTATGAAGATGGGCAGGGCGCATACCGTCCCACTATCCAATCAAGCTCTGGCTTTGTTGGAACGCCTCAAGCTGCACAGTCAACGCGGTTATCTGTTTGTCCCACTCAATCAAGGTAAGCCGATTAGCGAGAATGGCATGCTGCAAGCGCTCTACCGGATGGGCTACAAGGGCAAGCTGACTATTCACGGTTTACGTGCAACCGGTTCAACTATTCTCAATACTTCCGGCTGGCGGGGTGAGGTGATTGAATCCGCGCTCGCACACTCTGAAAAAGACCTGATTCGGGCGGCCTACAACCATTCGGACTACTTGGAAGAACGGCGCGAACTGATGCAATGGTGGAGTGATTACTTAAACGCGCTGGAGCAGGGCGCGCAAGTCATCCCGATTAGGCGTGATCGGTAGTGAATTGGGGTAATGTTGGGGTTTGATAGAATCACTTAATCTTAAATGCCATTTAATAATGGTGTAGACCTTTTTAAAACAACAGTAAAAGGCGGTGAGTGATGCAGCGTGAATTTATTATATTTGACCTATTCAAAGCTGAGCATTTCCCGTATGCCAAGAATTGGGATGTTGACGAAAGATCACTGATTGAGTGGACGGAATGGGAACTTGATAAAGCACAACGCTCTATGTCTGCTTTATCGGGGGCGTTGGGTGGAAAACCTGATGATACACGCGCGAATGTTAGGGACGTTGATCTATTGGGTTTGTTAGGTCTGCTAGAAGGGCGGTTGGCGGCTGTAAGAGCCGCGCTCAATATCGTGCTAGAAATGAATAGCGCTGCTAAATCACGGGAAGAGCACGCAGCCGCTAAGGCCGCTTGGCGTGCTGCTCAGTCTGATTGCGTAGAATCTCGTTGATCTGCTTGGAGGAAAGTTTAAATTGCTGTGCTAGTTCGTTGGTGGTGAATTGCTTGGTTTGAGCTTGGCGATAGATGATAGCGTCACGGATTGAGCGCTTGGCGGCTGAGCCTGTCGGTAAATACATTTGCATACCGCCGAAGTCATTCACTAGCCGCCACGTAGCGGCCTCTGCTAGTTGCTGACTCTCTTCGGCATTGATTCCCTTGGTTCTGAATGTATCAGTCAAAGCAGAGAGGATGCTGGTTACTGTTTCAGGCCAGTGGGGGTTGTTGGTAAAAGCACTGTTCATAACATGGGTTCCTCAATAACGACGGTCAATGTATTTTGCTGAGGATGCTAAGCCGTCGTTAATAACCTAGGTGAGTCGTTAGCTATTGAAAAAATAAATGGGATATAGCGGGAAGTAGTGGGATAAGGTGGGATGGTTTACCGGCTAAGCCTTTGAAATAGCAGTAACTACTAATCGGCTGAAAATTAGTAGTTCACTGGTATAAGTATTAGTAGTTCGCCAGTACAAGGGGAGCTTGCTACACTTAGCGCATAGAACACCGGCTGAACCGGAAAACCTTGCCCTAATTGCGAGTACCCGCATGACCGAAAAACCACGCTCCACCTTGAGCATTAAACGCAAGCCGGTTTCTGTTTCAGAAACCACGGATAACGCGCAAAAACCCATACAGCGCACCGGCAAACGTATCATCAAGCGTGATGCTTTGCCCACTGCCAGCCTTGGCAAACCTAAAGCAAACCTACGACCTAACACCAAGCCAAAGCGCCCCCACAAGCCAAAAGCTAAGCCCAAACCTAAACCCCTGCACAGTCCTAGTGATCTACGCGCTAGGGAAGTAAATGACAGCTTGAACGCCTTTCCAGTGTGGCTACAGCAGCGTCCACTTGCCCTAGGGATTGAACGGCAAATCTTCCAGCATATTGCTAAGCATTCCCTGCCAGCTTCTAAGCGCGTGGTGCAAAAGCTGCTACACCAACACACGCGCAATAAAGCTTATTTGCTGAACATCGTTAAAGGCGGTTCACGCTTCAATCTGGATGGAACAGCAGCGGGGCAAGTGCTAGCGCATGAACAGGAAGCGGCTATTCAAGCTCAGGGCGGTTAAGCGCTCGCAAGATCATAGCCTCAGTCTCTGCATTGGCCTTGATGTACTGAATTTGTATCTCAGGACGGCGGTTTTTAAAGACTCTGAAAATCTCATCGGCAAAGGCTTGCCCCACAGATTCAACGCCTTCAAAGTCAAAAATCACCACTTTAAAACGGTCTACACGCGCTAGAACTCGTTTGGCTTGTGAGCGAGAAATTAAGGACTCGTTGCCATATTGGGCTAAGCGCACCGGTACGACCGTTTTTACAAAGCCATAATCATCACCGGAAGCGTAGGTATCGAATACCTCCTTGATCGTGTGCATGGCGTTATGGTTTAGTTCTAACTCAACAAACGTACCGCTCGTACTGGCCTCTTTCTCAAGAATCCAGTCTTCCGGTGCGTGCAAATCATGCGAGAAGAAAACCCTACCTGATGAAACAATGAAGTGACCAAAGAGGCGTGAAGTGAAGAAAATCCCTTCGCCTGAATGATTGGCGGGGTCGGTGGTGAGCTTGCCTTTGGAGAGCTCAAGCACTGCGTGGCGCTCGTCATCAAGGTTAAGCAAACGGCTGATTCTTGAGAAAATACCCTCGCCATCATCCGCTATTTGTAGCCGTGCATAGGTCGCGTAAATCGCAAGGCGCACGCTGACCACTGCTCCATCAGAGTGATCAATCGCATTATTGAGCATTTCAGTAAGGCCATATTCCCAAAGGGTCATGACATTCTTAGGCAAATCAAACTTAAGCAGGCGGGGCGCTATTTCCTTACTCCATACTTTATGTTCCTCAAGGTTGGCTAATGGGTAAGTCGTTGTGAATACTTCCATAGCCTTGAGCTGATATTGCTTATTGCGAGTCGCACCGCTGACCTCCAGCAAGCCTTGCTGGGTTAGTGTCTGTAAATGGCGGTTAATCGCTTGGCGAGAAATACCAAACTGCTGAGCGCTGAGCGTGGCGATGTCATGCGGGTGTGCTTTGACCTGCTCTAAGATGAATTGGCGAATATCGCCTCCTGTAGCACGTTTTCCGGTTAGGTTCTCAGTCATATCTTACCTTTCTTTGTCAACATTTCTTAGTGGCATTGTCAACATCTAGTAGTGTTATTGTCAACATAAGCAATGAACCGTGTTATTTATTAAGCAACTCTGTTTTGTTTTAGGGTTGAGTCGTGTTTATTCAATACGTGCAAAGGTGCTCAACATGGCTTCAACTGTCGATAATCAACGCTACATCAACCGTGCTGATTTGCGGGCGCGGGTCAATCTCTCTGATAACACCATTCGCAACCTAGAAACCCAAAACCGTTTCCCTAAACGGCGTACTTTATCCGCGCGTTCTGTCCGTTGGTGGCTACCCGATGTTGAGGCGTGGTTACGTGACCCTGAAGGCTGGCGAAATAACCAAGTCAGCTAGTCAACCATTCGCTTTTTCCGATTGATCACTTATTGCTCATTAGTGTTCAAGGACGCTCAAGGAAGCTCAAGGAAGTTCAAGAATAATCAGGATAAAACGCCTGACCCTGCGAAATTTCGCGATGGACGCTAAGCCAATAGTTCGCTTATTGTTCGTTTAATGAAACCGAATGGAGAAACCCAAAAATGAGCCAAGCTAATGCAAAAGTAACCCTGACTGGCGACCTTGCCGCATGGCTGATTGAGCGCGCTCAACGCAATACCCGCACACCGGAGCAGGAATTGACCCACATTCTGACCCCATTTCGGGAGCGTCAAGCGCAGGGGAAAGCACGGCGTGCTGAGCGCTTAGCATGGGGTAAGCGCTATTCAACGGCGGCCTAACTCCAACAATAAAAAAGCCCGCTAGTGGCAAGCTAGCAGGCTTTGGGAGTGAGTCAACCACGGACTTGTAACAGGAAGTTTGTCATGAAGGAGTTTATGACGTGAACGAGTATATACCAGCTTTAAACCCCGTTGAATTTCAATTATCACCTTATTCGATAATTAAACAGTATTTAAGCGAAAACATAGATTTGTGTTTTGCCCAAACTTTGTTCCATACTGCAAAGGCAATATTCAGGGACTGTCATCCCCACACTTGGCGGCAAATAACCCGCCTCAGCGCAGCGGGCTTTTTTATGCCTGTAGAATCCAGCATCGGCGGTTTATCGTCGGGTTCGCGTGGACTACAACACGGTATAAACCGAAATAAGCGCGTCGCAATCTTCCAAGTGAGCGATGACAGAACCCGACAATTTTCGTCACCTGTCAAAATCAAACTTGGAAGTAACACCATGAACGCAATCGCTCTAAGTGCGCCTGCTTTCCTTGCACGGAAACAGACCCCTGCACCGGCTGGCTTGCCACAAGCTGGCACGCTGGTATTCACCCAAACACCGACCGGCATCACCCTCAGTCAAAGCGGCGTATTAGTCGCGTGGGTGGTGGTGGGCTGTCATCAAGGTCAAGTCGACAATCACCCGCATAAGATTGAATTTGTCGATGTCGCTTACCACCGCCAAACCCAGCGCGGTATCAACCTAGAAACCGCTGACTTCGACACCCTGCCTGAAGCTTTGGGTTTCCTCTGCGATGTATTCGGCCTCAAGGCTGAAGGCGGTGCAGTATGAAACGCAAATCCGCGCCAACACTTGAGACAGTGAATCCGCCCCCTTTGACGGTGCTCTCTTCATTTCCGATGCTTGAAGCGAATGACCGCCTGTTGTGCATGTCGGATGTGGTCGCATTGACCGCACGTCAACCCAGTACGGTGTACGCGAATATCAAGCGCGGCGTATTTCCAGCGCCCATTAAATGCGGTACACGCGCTAGCCGCTGGAAACTCTCAGAGATCAACGCTTATATCAACGGCACGTATACCAAACCACCTGCAGAAACAGCGCTCCCTACCCTAAAACTGGTACGCAAAGGGGGCAAGGTATGACTTACTCCACCATGACTTATGCAGAACAACGGCGGTTGGCGGTCTTGGGTTACACCGAGAACCCTCAACAGGATGGCACTTGCTGCCCGTATGTCAGTTTACCCCGTGATTACTTTGGCAAGGCTCACTATGCCCAGCGGGTGGAGCGGGTGGGTTATTGGATGCCGCGCTTGATGGCGGTTTTGGGTGTGAATCAGTCGGAGGTGCACGCATGAACCTCCAAGCCCAAGATCTCACTCACACTAGCCACCATCGGCATGATGAATTCTGGCTAGATGACCAGTTCAGCAAGCTGCCCTTCGCCTTGCACCGTCCGATTCAATTCAACTATGGGCGCAGCTTTGAACAGCACGGGCGACAAGTGGCGAATCGCTATC